>NZ_JACYVA010000027.1 GCF_014842075.1 Sphingomonas sp. CFBP 13720 | reverse complement strand
CTAGGCGGGATCGACATTCACCGTAGCCAGATCATGGCGGCGGCGAGGTGGACGAAGCCGGTGAAGTGGACGGTGCGTCGGTCGTAGCGAGTGGCGAAGCGGCGGAAGTGTTTGAGGCGGCTGAAGCATCGCTCGATCTGATTGCGATGTTTGTAGATGCTGGCGTCGTGCGGGATGGCGACCTTGCGGTTGCGTTTTGACGGGATGACGGCGGTGGCGTTCATGGCTGCGATCCGGTCGCGCAAGTCGTTGCCATCATAGGCCTTGTCGGCCAGCCCCGCCCCGGCTTGCTGGCCATCG
>NZ_JACYVA010000026.1 GCF_014842075.1 Sphingomonas sp. CFBP 13720 | reverse complement strand
TCGACGAGTACAACGCCACCGCCGTCGTGCGCCCATGCAACCGGCGGCGCGGTGCCCCGCGCCCATCCGTAGGTACTTCGGCCCATTCCTGCCGGTCGCAGGATCCGCGTCTCGACCACCTGAGCGGCGGTCTGGCCTGAAACTGCCTCGACCAACCGGCCGAGCAGGACGAAACCCTCGCCGGAGTAGCGGAATCGTGTGCCGGGAGCGAACGCGCTTGTTAGCGGCTCGTCCGCTTCGTCGCGCCAGTTAGGCAGGCCGCTAGAGTGGGATAGCAGGTGGCGAGGCGTAATTGATCGCGTCGCGGCATCGGCGGTGAAGGCGA
>NZ_JACYVA010000025.1 GCF_014842075.1 Sphingomonas sp. CFBP 13720 | reverse complement strand
ACGATGAACGACGTGCGGTACATGCGGACCGCCGATCCCGACCAGTCGGACAAGTTCGCCACGGCGAACAAGATCGAACGTCAGGGCGACAATGGCGCGCTGGTGACGGCGCAGGTCGCACCGTCGACCCCGTTCTTCCTCTACACCCCGGATCAGCGCGCGGTCGCATCCTTCTACGGCTTCGTGAACACCGATCCCTATGCCGCTGCCGCCTATGCGACCGAACAGGCGGTCGGATATGCCAAGACCGTCGACCAGACGCTGAACCTGACCTTCGGCCTCGGCGCGCTCAAGCCCGGTGAATCGACCAAGATCACCATGTATCTGGGCGT
>NZ_JACYVA010000024.1 GCF_014842075.1 Sphingomonas sp. CFBP 13720 | reverse complement strand
CTGTCGCAGATCGACTCGGGTGTCATCACCGCACCGCGTCCGCCGGTGCCGGTGAACCTCGCGCCGATCGTCGCAGCCGACAGCTTCAGCGGCGGCGAAGGTTCGAAGCTGACCGGCAACGTGCTGAAGAACGACAGCGACCCGGAAGGCGGCGCGCTGACTGCCAAGGTCAAGTCGGGTCCGGCGAACGGCACGATCGAATTCTCGGCCGACGGATCGTTCATCTACACCCCGAAGGCCGGGTTCAGCGGTTCGGACAGCTTCCTGTATGTCGCGTCGGACGGCGTGAACACCAGCAGCGATGCAGTGGTCCGCCTGACGGTCGAGAAGGCGCCGGTCGTGCCGGTCGTGACGATCGATCCGCTGCTCGACCTGCTCAAGCT
>NZ_JACYVA010000023.1 GCF_014842075.1 Sphingomonas sp. CFBP 13720 | reverse complement strand
CCTCGAGGGCCAGTGAGGCCTCGCGATGGTTAATAATTTTGCTATTCTTAGTCAGGTAACACTAGAGATGAATAATTTGTTTGTTTACACGTGGATGCGTACAATATTGGAGTGTAGGAAATAGATTGTATCAGCCACAACGAATTTCTTAAATACTACAGAGTTTTCCTCAATGAAGCGCTGATGTGCGTTTACCGGTACATGAGCCGTTTGTGTCGGGATGTATTACGAACCCTGAGGAACACAGGCCGCTTGCATCCTTACGTTTCTATTGCGATAAATGACCGTCAGAAGAGTGTTCAAATTGTTTGTGTTGGCGGAAGGATAGTGAGGTTGTATGTTTTCGTTGGCGATGGTAAACACGCTGTAGTTTCTTAACATCTGGATAGCTTGAGTTCAGGCTCGCGAGCCCTCACAGGCCAAGCTTGAT
>NZ_JACYVA010000022.1 GCF_014842075.1 Sphingomonas sp. CFBP 13720 | reverse complement strand
GATCGACATTCAGGATTCCCAAATGTGTTGAAGGCTGATTCATAGTCATCCGTGCTGAGGCGCGGAGCAGATGATGGGGATCAAGCGATACGAGTTGAGTGAGGCGCAATGGTTTCGGATTGCGTCGCTGGTTCCGGGCAAGGCGGCTGATCCTGGTCGGACGGGCGCAGATAACCGCTTGTTCGTGAACGGATGTTTGTGGGTGTTGCGCTCAGGCGCGCACTGGTGCGACCTGCCGGAACGCTATGGCAAGTGGAAGACGGTGCACCGGCGTTTCAGCCGTTGGTGTCATGCCGGTGTGTGGGAGCGGGTATTCGAGGCGCTGACGGCCGACCGGGACAACCAGTATCTGATGATCGACAGCACCATCGTTCGCGCCCACCAGCAGGCCGCGACCGGAAAAGGGGGGCCAAGGATCAGGCGCTGGGGCGTTCCCGAGGCGGACTGACGACCAAGATCCACATGCTCGCCGACACGTTCGGTCGCCCTTTACGGTTCCGCATCACGCCGGGACAGGTCAGCGACATCGCCTCTGCACCCGATCTGCTCGATGGCCAGCAAGCCGGGGCGGTGCTGGCCGACAAGGCCTATGATGGCAACGACTTGCGCGACCG
>NZ_JACYVA010000021.1 GCF_014842075.1 Sphingomonas sp. CFBP 13720 | reverse complement strand
TAGAGCGTTTTTCAGCCGAGCTGAATCATCAGGGATTCACACGGTGACGGTTTTCTGATTCACGATCCGTGCTGGCGAAGGAGGCTGGCATGGAATGGGTCGAGCCTTATCGCGTGATCTGCGGGACCGTGTCGTTGCTGCTGTCGAGGGCGGGCTGTCGTGCCGACAGGCAGCGCGGCGGTTCGGGGTCAGCCCGGCGAGCGCGATCCGCTGGCGGCAACTGGTGCTCGCGCATGGCACGCCAGCGGGGAAGATCAGAGGTGGTGATCGCCGAACGGCGAAGATCGAGGATCATGCCGCTTTCATCCTGAAGGCGATCGAGCAGCAACCCGATCCGACGCTGGCCGAGTTGCGGGAGATGCTGGCGACACGCGGCGCAAGCGTCAGCATCGCCACGCTGTGGCGCTTCTTCGCCCGGCACGGGATCACGCGTAAAAAAAGACCGGCCACGCGAGCGAGCAGGACCGCCCCGACGTCATGAAGCGTCGCGAGGAATGGTTCGAAGGACAGCTCGACCTCGATCCCGACACGCTGGTCTTCATCGACGAAACCTGGGCGTCCACCAACATGGCCCGCCGCCATGGACGATGTCGACGCGGCCAGCGATTGCGGGCCGGCATTCCCTTCGGCCACTGGAAGACCACCACCTTCACAGCCGGCCTGCGCCGCACCGGCATGGTCGCGCCATGGGTGCTCGACGGGCCGATGAACGCCGATGCGTTCCTCACCTATGTGACCCGTGTCCTCGTGCCCGAACTCTCGCCCGGCGACGTCGTCATCATGGACAACCTGTCGAGCCATAAGACACCAGCCGTTCGCGCCGCTATCGAGAGCATCGGCGCAACGCTCCTGTTCCTCCCGCCATACAGTCCCGATTTCAACCCGATCGAGCAGGCCTTCTCAAAGCTGAAGGCGCATCTGCGAAAAGCCGCCGAACGGACCATCCATGGCCTGTGGAACGCCATCGGCCGTATCCTCGACCTCTACTCGCCACAGGAATGCGCCAACTACTTCGCCGCATGCGGATATGATGCAGACTGATCGAAAACCGCTCTA
>NZ_JACYVA010000020.1 GCF_014842075.1 Sphingomonas sp. CFBP 13720 | reverse complement strand
GGCGTGGGTGGCAGTGCGCAGGTCCGCCGGTGAGGCGCTGGCAATGGTGGCCGCCCGGGCGGATAGCTGGGTATAGTCCGACGGAGAAAGCTCGATGCGTGCAATTGCGGCAAGCTCGAGTGGATCGGCAAAGAGCGCGGCAATCCGCTGGCTGACCGCAGCCTCCAGTTCGGTGGCGGGGATGCGGATGCCGGTGGTGCCGCTGCCGGTCTGCAGGTCACGGCTGACATAGTAGCGGTAGCGTGCCTTGCCTTTGGCGGCATGGGTGGCGAGAAGCGGTGCCCCCTGTGGATCGACTACCCGGCCAGCCAGCAGGCTGGGCGCCGCCCTGCCCCCCTTGCGCTGTTCGCCCTGCCGGTTGTCGGTCAGCATTGCCTGAACCGCGTCCCACAGCGCGCGCTCGATGATGGGTGGATGCAGTGCGACATGCACCCGTCCCTGATGGTGGATCTCACCGACATAGGTCGCACAGCGCAGCATCGCGTAGAGCTGTCCGCGTGAGAAGGTGACCCCGCCAAACGCCTTACCCGTAGCGGTGGTCCGTCTGGGAGCACCGATCCCGTCCCGCTCCAGTTCGTGCGCCAGCAGCCGTACCGAGCGAAGCGTGAGATAGCGCTGGTAGACGTGACGGATGATGGCGGCATGTTCGGCGATGATCTGGAGGCTGCGCCCGTTGGGGGCATAGCCCAGCGGCGGGGTGCCTCCCATCCACATGCCACGTGCCTTGGAGGCAGCGATCTTGTCGCGGATCCGCTCGGCGGTGACCTCGCGCTCGAACTGGGCAAAGGACAGCAGCATGTTGAGCGTGAGGCGCCCCATGCTGGTCGTGGTGTTGAACGACTGGGTGACCGAGACGAACGAGGTGTCGGACGCATCGAACGCCTCGACCAGTTTCGAGAAGTCGAGCAGCGAGCGGGTCAGCCGGTCGACCTTGTAGACGACGATGATATCGATCCGTTTTGCGGCAACATCGGCCAGCAGCCGCTGCAGTGCCGGGCGGGCCAGCGTTCCCCCGGAGATACCGCCATCGTCATAGCGGTGTTCCCCCTGCACCCAGCCTTCGCTGGCCTGACTGAGGATGTAGGCGCTGCACGCCTCGTGCTGGGCATCGAGTGAGTTGAAGTCCTGTTCGAGACCCTCCTCGCTCGACTTGCGGGTGTAGATCGCACAGCGCACGATCTGCCCCTTCATGCTGCTGCTGCCTTTTTGAGGCCGAAGAAGGCCGGGCCCGACCAGCGGGTGCCGGTGATGGCGCGGGCGACTTCGCTTAGCGAACGGTAGCTGCGCTCCTCCCAGCGGATGACCTGATCCTCACCGATGGTGACGACATGCACCCTGCCCTGCCATTCGCGCACCAGCCGCATGCCGGGGCGGGCCGGGGTCGTGCGCGTCTCGCCGCGGCCAAGCTGGTCGAGCGTGCGGATGGTTGCGCGCGACAGGCCGCCCAGACTGCGTGCCTGCAGCTCCCAGCTGAGCGCCAGCCGCAGCAGCTTCGGGCTGATCCGTGGCACCGCGGTGCCGGTCAGCGCGCTCCAGCGTTCGCGAAGGGCGCTGGAGGACAGGTCGTCCAGCGCGGCGACCTGCGCTTCCACCGTGGTCATGCCACAGCACCCGCGTCGATCCGGTAACAGGTGGCGCCATCACGCGTATCGCGGACGATGGCATGGCCCTTCTTTCGCAGACCAGTCAGTGCGGCGCGTGTCGTGTGTGGCAGCCAGCCGGTGAGGCTGATCAGTTCGCCCAGCGTAGCGCC
>NZ_JACYVA010000019.1 GCF_014842075.1 Sphingomonas sp. CFBP 13720 | reverse complement strand
GGTTCTTTGACATTGTTGATGAGATGAAGGGACATGTGGGCGGCGGCTTGCGGTTCATGGCATACAAGGTGTCATGGTATCGTTTAAAGCTAAGTCGGTTCATATGTCTCGTTACAACCACCATATTGTAATGTGCAGAGCCGGCTCCTTGAAGTGAGCCGAGTATGTCTGGTTATTCCACTGGATGTATTTGGAACATCAAACTTGAGAGTTTGATCCTGGCTCAGAACGAACGCTGGCGGCATGCCTAACACATGCAAGTCGAACGATGCTTTCGGGCATAGTGGCGCACGGGTGCGTAACGCGTGGGAATCTGCCCTTAGGTTCGGAATAACAGCGAGAAATTGCTGCTAATACCGGATGATGACGTAAGTCCAAAGATTTATCGCCTAGGGATGAGCCCGCGTAGGATTAGCTAGTTGGTGTGGTAAAGGCGCACCAAGGCGACGATCCTTAGCTGGTCTGAGAGGATGATCAGCCACACTGGGACTGAGACACGGCCCAGACTCCTACGGGAGGCAGCAGTGGGGAATATTGGACAATGGGCGCAAGCCTGATCCAGCAATGCCGCGTGAGTGATGAAGGCCTTAGGGTTGTAAAGCTCTTTTACCCGGGATGATAATGACAGTACCGGGAGAATAAGCCCCGGCTAACTCCGTGCCAGCAGCCGCGGTAATACGGAGGGGGCTAGCGTTGTTCGGAATTACTGGGCGTAAAGCGTACGTAGGCGGCTTTGTAAGTTAGAGGTGAAAGCCTGGAGCTCAACTCCAGAACTGCCTTTAAGACTGCATCGCTTGAATCCAGGAGAGGTGAGTGGAATTCCGAGTGTAGAGGTGAAATTCGTAGATATTCGGAAGAACACCAGTGGCGAAGGCGGCTCACTGGACTGGTATTGACGCTGAGGTACGAAAGCGTGGGGAGCAAACAGGATTAGATACCCTGGTAGTCCACGCCGTAAACGATGATAACTAGCTGTCCGGGGACTTGGTCTTTGGGTGGCGCAGCTAACGCATTAAGTTATCCGCCTGGGGAGTACGGTCGCAAGATTAAAACTCAAAGGAATTGACGGGGGCCTGCACAAGCGGTGGAGCATGTGGTTTAATTCGAAGCAACGCGCAGAACCTTACCAGCGTTTGACATGTCCGGACGACTTCGAGAGATCGATTTCTTCCCTTCGGGGACTGGAACACAGGTGCTGCATGGCTGTCGTCAGCTCGTGTCGTGAGATGTTGGGTTAAGTCCCGCAACGAGCGCAACCCTCGATCTTAGTTACCATCATTTAGTTGGGGACTCTAAGATAACCGCCGGTGATAAGCCGGAGGAAGGTGGGGATGACGTCAAGTCCTCATGGCCCTTACGCGCTGGGCTACACACGTGCTACAATGGCGACTACAGTGGGCAGCAATCCCGCGAGGGTGAGCTAATCTCCAAAAGTCGTCTCAGTTCGGATTGTTCTCTGCAACTCGAGAGCATGAAGGCGGAATCGCTAGTAATCGCGGATCAGCATGCCGCGGTGAATACGTTCCCAGGCCTTGTACACACCGCCCGTCACACCATGGGAGTTGGATTCACCCGAAGGCGTTGCGCCAACCCGCAAGGGAAGCAGGCGACCACGGTGGGTTCAGCGACTGGGGTGAAGTCGTAACAAGGTAGCCGTAGGGGAACCTGCGGCTGGATCACCTCCTTTCTAAGGTATGGTCCGAAAGCGCCTCGCTTGATGTGAGGAAGAGCTTCGTACCTTCCGCAGAACATTAAGCCGCCGTCCTCATGTCCCTTCATCAATCTAAAGCGCAGTCGGCGAGACGAAATAGCGACAAGCTATTTTGGACGCCGACAAGCTCGGCCAGCGCTGCAGAGCGCGCCCACAAGGCGCAGCTTTGCTGCGACTGACGGGCGTGCGGGCACGTTTGGGCCGGTAGCTCAGGTGGTTAGAGCGCACGCCTGATAAGCGTGAGGTCGTAGGTTCAACTCCTACTCGGCCCACCATATAGACGGGTGCTTGAGTCAGCGCCGCAGGCAAAGCCTGCGTCGTCGGTCGTAGCGGATGCTACGCCGGCCGCGCTGGCGTCCTCGTGAAATAGCGATTTGCTATTTCATCGTGACGCGGCGCGATGGGGCCTTAGCTCAGCTGGGAGAGCGGTTGCTTTGCAAGCATCAGGTCATCGGTTCGATCCCGATAGGCTCCACCACGCATCTGCTGCTTAGATAGATTGATGAAGAGAACGAGATCCCCGTGATTGACACGGGGAGGAAGGGCGTTAGATCGCCGCTTCCGGTATTTGACATTGTGAATGGGTTTTTCAAATCGATGCCGTGAGGCGTGGGTTCGGACACATGGCAGCAGGCCGCAAGGTTTGCCGGCATGGGGCTTCGGGACACGACCTCACATTCAAGGCTGAGTATGTTGACCACACCAAAACAACCACGACGCGCTGCTCTGCCGAGTTTCGTGTCGGCCGCAAGGCCGATCCAGTGTTGTCGTTGGTGGTGTGGACTCTCAAGCGTGAGGTAAGGGCAATTCGTGGATGCCTTGGCATGTACAGGCGATGAAGGACGTGGCACGCTGCGATAAGCGTCGGTGAGGTGTGAGCAACCTTTGACCCGACGATTTCCGAATGGGGAAACCCACCTATCCGTTTAATCCTGAATGTCGGCAACGGCATGCAGGGTTAGGTGGACAAGGTATCTTGAGACTGAATACATAGGTTTCGAGAAGCGAACCCGGCGAACTGAAACATCTCAGTACCCGGAGGAAAAGACATCAACCGAGATTCCGTTAGTAGTGGCGAGCGAACGCGGACCAGGCCAGTGCCTGATGGTGAATTAGCAGAACACTCTGGAAAGTGTGGCCATAGCGGGTGACAGCCCCGTATGCGAAAATGAAACATCAGGACTCGAGTAGGGCGGAACACGTGTAATTCTGTCTGAACATGGGGGGACCACCCTCCAAGCCTAAATACTCGTACATGACCGATAGCGAACTAGTACCGTGAGGGAAAGGTGAAAAGCACCCCGATGAGGGGAGTGAAACAGTACCTGAAACGGATTGCCTACAAGCAGTTGGAGCCCTTTTATGGGGTGACAGCGTACCTCTTGCATAATGGGTCTGTGACTTAATCTGTCAAGCAAGCTTAAGCCGTTAGGTGTAGGCGCAGCGAAAGCGAGTCTGAATAGGGCGACCATAGTTTGACGGATTAGACCCGAAACCCGGCGATCTAGGCATGACCAGGATGAAGGTGGGGTAACACCCACTGGAGGTCCGAACCGATTAACGTTGAAAAGTTACCGGATGAGTTGTGTTTAGGGGTGAAAGGCCAATCAAGCCGGGAAATAGCTGGTTCTCCGCGAAAACTATTGAGGTAGTGCCTCGGATGGACACCTTGGGGGGTAGAGCACTGGATGGTTGCGGGGGTCGCGAGATCTACCAACACTAACCAAACTCCGAATACCCAAGAGTGATATCCGGGAGACAGACGGCGGGTGCTAAGGTCCGTCGTCAAAAGGGAAACAGCCCTGACCTACAGCTAAGGTCCCCAAGTCGTGTCTAAGTGGGAAAGCATGTGGGAATCCCAAAACAACCAGGAGGTTGGCTTAGAAGCAGCCATCCTTTAAAGAAAGCGTAACAGCTCACTGGTCTAAACAAGGGTTCCTGCGGCGAAGATGTAACGGGGCTCAAGACACGCACCGAAGCTTAGGGTGTGGATTTATATCCACGCGGTAGCGGAGCGTTCCGTACGCCTGAGAAGCGATCTGGTAATGGGTCGTGGAGGTATCGGAAGTGCGAATGCAGACATGAGTAGCGATAAAAAGGGTGAGATGCCCTTTCGCCGAAAGACCAAGGGTTCCTGCGCAAGGCTAATCCGCGCAGGGTGAGCCGGCCCCTAAGACGAGCCCGAAGGGGGTAGTCGATGGGAACCACGTTAATATTCGTGGGCCTGGTGGTGTGTGACGGATGACGTGTGTTGTCAGCTCTTATCGGATTGAGCTGGCTTCGAAGTTGTCCCGGGAAATAGCCCCACCGTATAGACCGTACCCGAAACCGACACAGGTGGTCAGGTAGAGTATACCAAGGCGCTTGAGAGAAGTGTCCTGAAGGAACTCGGCAAATTGCCTCCGTACCTTCGGAAGAAGGAGGCCCCACATAGGCGCAAGCTCTTGTGGGGGGCACAGGCCAGGGGGTAGCGACTGTTTAGCAAAAACACAGGGCTCTGCTAAGTCGGCTTCAAGACGACGTATAGGGCCTGACGCCTGCCCGGTGCCTGAAGGTTAAGTGGAGGGGTGCAAGCTCTGAAATGAAGCCCAGGTAAACGGCGGCCGTAACTATAACGGTCCTAAGGTAGCGAAATTCCTTGTCGGGTAAGTTCCGACCTGCACGAATGGCGTAACGACTTCCCCACTGTCTCCAGGACATGCTCAGCGAAATTGAATTCTCCGTGAAGATGCGGAGTACCCGCGGTTAGACGGAAAGACCCCGTGCACCTTTACTGCAGCTTCAGAGTGGCATTAGGAAAGAACTGTGTAGCATAGGTGGGAGGCTTTGAAGCGTCGGCGCCAGCTGACGTGGAGCCATAGGTGAAATACCACCCTGTTGTTTTCTGATGTCTAACCTGCGCCCATGAAACTGGGCGAGGGACCCTCTGTGGCGGGTAGTTTGACTGGGGCGGTCGCCTCCTAAAGAGTAACGGAGGCGCGCGAAGGTTGGCTCAGGACGGTTGGAAACCGTCTGTTAGAGTGCAATGGCATAAGCCAGCCTGACTGCGAGACTGACAAGTCGAGCAGAGACGAAAGTCGGTCATAGTGATCCGGTGGTCCCTCGTGGAAGGGCCATCGCTCAACGGATAAAAGGTACGCCGGGGATAACAGGCTGATAACCCCCAAGAGCTCATATCGACGGGGTTGTTTGGCACCTCGATGTCGGCTCATCACATCCTGGGGCTGGAGCAGGTCCCAAGGGTTTGGCTGTTCGCCAATTAAAGTGGTACGTGAGCTGGGTTCAGAACGTCGCGAGACAGTTTGGTCCCTATCTGCCGTGGGCGTCGAAATTTGAGAGGAGTTGCCCCTAGTACGAGAGGACCGGGGTGAACGTACCTCTGGTGTACCTGTCGTCGTGCCAACGGCGCAGCAGGGTAGCTATGTACGGACGGGATAACCGCTGAAAGCATCTAAGCGGGAAGCCTCCCTCGAGATAAGATTTCTTAGGACGGTCGGAGACCACGACCTTGATAGATTGGATGTGGAAGCGCAGTAATGCGTGAAGCTAACCGATACTAATTGTCCTATTCGCGCTTGTAGAGTCCCACCATCAACGTCAGCACTGGCTAACGTCCGACGTGGTCGACACCCTCAGCCCTGAACAAATCGATTTGAAAAACATGTGCACCCGCTTCATTGCCTGGTGGCTATAGCGTCTGTGAACCACCCGATCCCATCCCGAACTCGGCCGTGAAACCAGCCTGCGCCAATGGTACTATTGCTCAAGCAATGGAAGAGTAGGTCGTCGCCAGGCATTGAAGCCGGTGCACATAACCCATACACAATGTCCCTACCCCCTTCGTCCACTACTCGGACGCACACGGTGGCGCGGGGTGGAGCAGCCCGGTAGCTCGTCAGGCTCATAACCTGAAGGTCACAGGTTCAAATCCTGTCCCCGCAACCAACACCA
>NZ_JACYVA010000018.1 GCF_014842075.1 Sphingomonas sp. CFBP 13720 | reverse complement strand
CGGCGCGAGGTTCACCGGCACCGGCGGACGCGGTGCGGTGATGACACCCGAGTCGATCTGCGACAGCGTGGCGGCAAGATTGTCGGTCACGCCCAGATACATGGTGATCTTGGTCGATTCACCGGGCTTCAGCGCGCCGAGGCCGAAGGTCAGGTTCAGCGTCTGGTCGACGGTCTTGGCGTATCCGACCGCCTGTTCGGTCGCATAGGCGGCAGCGGCATAGGGATCGGTGTTCACGAAGCCGTAGAAGGATGCGACCGCGCGCTGATCCGGCGTGTAGAGGAAGAACGGGGTCGACGGTGCGACCTGCGCCGTCACCAGCGCGCCGTTGTCGCCCTGACGTTCGATCTTGTTCGCGGTGACGAACTTGTCCGACTGGTCGGGATCGGCGGTCCGCATGTACCGCACGTCGTTCATCGTCGCCGACGAATTGTTGGTCAGCGTGACGTCGATGCGGATGTACTTCGCATCGTCGGCCAGCGTGATCTTCTGTGCGATGCCCAGCTTGTCGGCGGTCGCGCCGCTCCAGTTGGCTGCGGCGGCTTCGGACGTGCTGGCATTGCTCAGCGAGCCCTTGATCTGCGAATAGCCGGTCAGCGTCTGGTTGCTGCGCACGACGGTGGTCGCTCCCAGCTTGTATCCGACGTTGAAGCCTTCGATCGCGCGCCCCTGCAACAGCACGTCGTTCAGGGTCGTTTCCTTGCCCTGACCAAAGCCGTCGAAGTCGGCAAACAAACCGACACGGCGAAGGCCGGTATCAATGTCGGTCTTGATGCCGTTTGTAGCGTTGTACATCGTTCCCAAAGTTCCGTCGACGTTGATCCCAATGCTGAGATACTTCGCCTGCAGAAAGACTTCGCCATTTGCTGCGCCGCTAGTGATTGCCATGTTTTCTCCAGCAAATTCAAATTAGCAGGCCAGGCGCTTGCTGCGGTTACCTTTTGGCAGTTGGCAGCAACTCGCCGACCTTCGATCGGTAAGGTTGGGCATGCTCGTATCTTTGGTAAGCAGATGAGGTCTAACGGTTAGAGATGTCGCCAGGTGGCCTCCTCTAAATTCGCTCAACATGGTTAATTCCAGCCGTCGAGTCATTCGCGGCGAACCGTGTTACATGCGCGACCAGTCTAATATTTTAGATGGATCGTTCTTGGCAGTCGTCGATCGTTGCCTCGACAGATAGCTTTCAGGACCATGGTTGGGTGCCGTCAGTCTACCGCGAACCGCTTGTTGAAACCTGCGCTAATCAAGCGAACATTTCGGGCATTACGAATAAGCGCTGCCGCTGCTTGGCGCTTCGGGACCGATCGGCCGGCGAGCTGCAAGGGAATGCAAAACTAGCCCGCCGGCCACGGCGTAGGACAACCGCACATCGGGTTTTGCCACGCTCGCCGAGATTTGCAATCGTTCGCCATCCAAGCGTTCGCATGAAACCGAGGAGCGTACGTTGGCGACTGTTCGTGCGTATAACCGGTTCCTGCCCAAGCTGGAGTTTGCACTGCCTAATGAGGTCGCCTCTATGATTGATCGAGCCGGGTTGTAATCTGGTCAGGTTGGCGAGTTCTGTTCTTCAGACCAAAGCCAAGTTGAACTGAGCCATGCAACCGAGGTGAATGAACGGCAGGTTCCGAGCAGCGACAAACAGGCCCTGAACGTCTGCAGGTGGGTCATAGCAGAGTGACGTCAGGATCAAATTGTAACATCAGGCGTGGCCTATCACGATAGT
Source organism: Sphingomonas sp. CFBP 13720 (assembly GCF_014842075.1). GTDB lineage: Bacteria > Pseudomonadota > Alphaproteobacteria > Sphingomonadales > Sphingomonadaceae > Sphingomonas. Next base: position 5,542 of record NZ_JACYVA010000018.1, on the reverse strand, counting down.
GAGCGGATCGCTTCGTCGTCCATCCGCAAGTGTCTCAACTGTGCTGGCCCGGAAACCCGCACGTGTGAGGTACATTTCGATGAGTGCGGCGTGCCCCGCTGCATCAAGTGCGCGCCAGATCGCCACAGCCTTGGTCGGAAAGCAGCGATTGGAGAAGCTGATGATGAAGGGTGCATCAGGACGAAGCACGCGATGGACCTCGGCAAAGACTTCAACCGGCCGCTGCAGATACTGGACACCGACGCAGCACAGCGCCGCATCGAATACGCTGTCGTCCAGCGGTAGAACAGGATCGTGGTTGAGGTCCTGGACGAACCAGCGGTCTGCCTGGCGGTTGGCGGCAAGTTCGCGCGTGTTCATGCCGTGACAGACGACTTCGGCATAGGTGCGATCGGTGGGCAGGTGACTGACCCAACTTGACATGAGGTCGAGGATGCGGCCGCCTGATGGCAGGAGGGTACCGTAGCGGGCTGACAACGCCACTACCGCTGTCTCGTCGATATGTGTGACGAGACGGGGCGGGGCGTAGAAGGCAAGGTCGTCGCCCTCGTCCTGCCGCGCGAAAGCACCAGCGGGCAACTCGGGCAAGGAATCCTGGGTCATGTCACATCCTAAGCGCTTGGTCATAGCCGGTCAGTTCGAGATAGCCGCGCCCGCCCCGCGTCCGCACGGCGCCCTCCCAATAAACAGGTAGCCCGCCACGGCGTGCGTCGAGTTCTTGCGCGGCGAACATCGGGGTCAGCCGCCAGCGCGCAACGCGACCATTGATCCGGATGCTTACCTCCTGCGACACCGGATATACGGCGCCAGTCGCGCCGCTTCGCCACGTCGCGAGCGGTCGGAACGCCACGTCCCGCGGCCCCAGCGCGGTGGTGGTGCCGTCCGGCCTACGGAGGGCACCGCCCGCCCACAGTGTGCCTCCGCCCTTGCGCCGGATGCGGAATGCCATGAGGGCAGAGCCGTCGTCGAAGTTGAGGCCGGTCCAGTCCCACCCCTGCGCCGCCGGGGCAAGATAGTCCGACGACCATTCGCGATCGAGCCACGCCTCGCCCGTCACCGCGACGATGCGGTCGCCGCGCCGCACACGCCCGGCAACGCGCAGGTGCGGGACCGAATAATAGTAGCTTGCCTGCTCCGGACGCGGTCCCTTGCGGCTGTAGCCGCCCAATCCCTGCGGCAACGGCGCCTGGGTCGGCTGGAAGTTGAGAGCGAGCGCGAAGTCCTTCGCCTCGACCCGCGTCGCCCAGCGACCATCGGCGGCACGGCGCAGCCTCCAGTCGCGGATCGCAACATCGGCGTCGCTGGTGCGCGCGCCTGCAAGCCCGAAGCCCTGCCGCCCGGCGCGCTCGCCGTGGAGCAAGCGGCCGGTGGCTGGGTCGGACAGCGCAGCGTGAGCAAACAGCACCTGCCGCGCAGCGAAACGGCTGGGGTTGCTGTCACCGACGGGTGGTCGCGTGCGGAAGAAGGTCACCTGAAAGCCCAGATCTTCGCCGGCATCAGTGCGTAGCCAGCCCGTGACGTACCACCATTCGGTCCGAAATTCGGGATGAGCTCCGTGGTCGCCAGGAAAGCGCAGCACGATCCCGGGGCGGACGACAGGGTAGGGGACCGCAGCGGGGGCGGCGACCGTGACAGCGGCAAGCCAAGCGAAGAGTAGCACGCGCATCACCAATCCTCCCGCACCGACTGCACCGCATCCCGCGCAGTGGCGCGGCGACCTGCCAGCACCGCCGTGGCCGCCGCCGCCCCGGTCAGTGCGGCCGCAACACCAAGCAGCGTGCCTATCGGCACCTGCGTTGTCATCGTCCAGTTGAACGATTGTGGGTTGATGACGTGGATCAGCACCTGCGCTAGCAGCAAGCCCAATCCAACCCCAGCGAGCGCTCCGGTCAGGCCGACCATCGCTCCCTCGGTCGCTAGCATCTGGCCAAGCTGGCCGCGCGTCAGGCCGAGATGGCGCAGCATCCCGAACTCGCGTTCGCGCGCGATTGTCTGCGCCGACATGGTCGCGGCGACCCCCGCCAACCCGACCAGGATCGCTACCGCCTCTAGCAGATAGGTGACTGCGAAGCTGCGATCGAACAGCGTCAGTGCGAAGCGGCGAAGGGTCGCAGGCTGCGTGACCTCGACCTGACCACGCAGGGTCTCCGGCAGGCGTGCGGTCATCGCCTCACTTACCGCGACCGCATCGCTGCCGCGCGTGAGCATCGCCGATGCCTCGTCACGCCCGGTGTCGCCCGTCAGCCGCTCATAGTCCGCCTCGTCGATCAACACCGCACCCCCCTGCCGGCCATAGTCGCGCCAGACGCCTGCGACCGTGAAGCGTGTGCGGCCGGCGATAGGTAGCGCGATCGTCTCACCGGGGTCCCAGCCGTAGAGTCGTTGCGCAGGTTCCGACACCCACACCGGAAGTGCGTCTGCCGGTAGTGGGGGCGCGCGGTCGATCAAGACGAGCAGCGGATCGCGCCCGTCGCGCTCGGGCCGCGCGATCAGGCTGATTGGCGGGCGGTCTGCAGCGACGGTCAGCGGCAACTGACGACTGAACGCCAGTCGCTCAACGCCGGGTGTCGTCGCCAGGCGGGCACGGGTCGCTGGATCGAAGCTCGCGCCGGTAGTCGTGCGCAGGTAAAGGTCGGCACTGAGAACCTGCCCCAGCCAGGTGTCAACGGCGCCGCGGAAGCTGGTCACCATCGTCGCCATCGCGATCATCAGCGCGGTGGAGGCAACGATACCGCAGAGCGCGGTCGCAGCCTGGCCCGGGGCACCATGGAGGTGGCGGACGGCCAACAGCACAGGTATGCTGCCGCGCGTCCGCCGGGCGAGCGGGCCGAGCAACGTCCGAGCGAACCACGGCACGCCAGCGACGCCGCCTGCCAGCATCAGCGCCATGCCGGCAAAACCGAATAGCGGAATGCCACCGACCGCGGGCAGCAGCGCCGCACCTCCGCCGACCATCAGCAGTACCACCGCAGGCCACCATGGAACCGAGCGGCGCGGATCGAGCACATCGCCCGCATTTTTTAGCGCCGCAGCAGGCTTGGCGCGCGCAGCGGAGCGCGCGGGGATCGCGCTGCCGAGGACGGCGGCGAGCAGGCCGAGTGCGAAGAACCCAGCCGCCGCCATCGGTTGGAACACGACGCGCGATGTACCGCCGTCGAAATAGCCTGCGCCCAGATCACCGCCGAACCAGTGCAATGCCGCCCGGGCGAGGCCATAGCCTATCGCGAGCCCGGCAACCGCACCGACGATCCCAATCACCAGCCCCTCAACCACCACCGCGGCAACGACGCCGCCCCGCGGCATTCCCAGCGTGCGCAGCAGCGCGAACGCGCGCTGCCGCCGCGCAACCGACAGCGACTGAGCCGAATAGACCAGAAAGCCGCCCGTCAGCAGCGCGACGAGCGCTAGCATGTCCAGGTTGACGCGGTAGGCGTGCGACAGTGCTGACCCCTGCGCACCGCGGGCCTCCGCCGTCGACAGGATGGCGTCGTCGGGAAGCAGTTTGGCTAGCGACGCCTCGGCAATCTGGCGATCCGACAAGGCCAGGTCGATCCGATCGATCTTGCCAAGCCGGCCGAACCGCCACTGTGCGGCAGCTATGTCCATCACTCCAATGTCTGCCTCTGCGTCCGCGGCGGGCAGCGTACCGGCAATTCGGAGCGGCACCGTACGGCCGTTGGCGGTGACGTCCACCCGCGCGCCTACCGCTACGCGCATCTGGACAAACGCAGCACGCGACAGGAACAGCGACGTCTCGTCGAACACGACATCGCTGCCAGCATCGGGGCCGCGTGGTGGCAACCCGGTCAGCGAGGGCGTCACCGCGCCTGCGCGGATAACATCGAGCCCCAGCAATGTCAGCCGCGCCTTGCCGATCCGGGCGTCCAGCCGCACCACCGGGCTGGCATCGGCGACGCCGGCGGCACGCGCCACACGCGGATAGAGCTCTTCATCGGTCCCGAGCGTGCTCGTCGCGCCAACCGACAACTCAGCCGCGCCGTTCACGCCGCGCACCGCGCCGTCGAACGAGGCGAGTGCCGATCCGTTGACGAGGTGGACGGCAAATCCCAGTGCGACGCCGACCGCGATCGCAACTGCGGTGGTGACGAAGCGGGCAGGGTGGAACCGCCACTCACCACCGATCAGCCAGCCAAGCGCGAGCCGCGCCGACAACAGACCGGGTTCAGCGGGCACGTCGTTCCGTCAGCCCGTCCGCACCCAGCGTTAGCACCCGGTCGGCGACCGCTGCGGTCGCGTCGGAATGCGTCACCATCACCCCTGCCGCGACATTGTCACGCACGGCGGCAGCAAACACTGCCAAGACGCGCGCAGCAGTGTCGGGATCGAGATTGCCGGTCGGCTCATCCGCTAAGATCAGGGCGGGGCGATGGACCAGCGCGCGGGCGATCGCGACGCGCTGAAGCTCGCCGCCCGACAGGTCGCGCGCATAGCCGTCACCGCGATCGCTGAGCCCCACTGCCGCCAGCATCGCGCCGGCGCGCGCCTTTGCGGCTCCCGCGTCCGGCGATATCAGCGCAAGCGGCAGTGCAACGTTCTGAAGAAGTGTGAGGTAGGGAAGGATATGGAAGGCCTGGAAGACGAAGCCGATCCTTTCGCGCCGCAGCCGCGTCCGCGCGGTTTCGTCGAGCGTGCCCAGCACCGTGCCATCGATCGCGACGCTGCCCTCGTCGGCATCGTCTAGCCCAGCGAGGATGTTGAGGAGTGTCGATTTGCCGACTCCCGACTCGCCAATGATCGCAACTAGTTCGCCCGGACCGACGTGGAGGTCGAGCGTCCGGAACAAACGCCGCGGCCCCGGCACCAGCTTGCCAAGCGCGTGGACGTTGAGGAGGGTCGACTGGCTGCTCACGGATCACAGGTGGGGCAGCTACCGTGTCGCTGCAACGTCGTAGCCAAACAGTAGCAACATGGTTCAACCCAACACGGCTCGACGACCGCTGGAATGGCATGAACAAACGGCGGCGTTGGAGGAAGTGTCAATCGCTGGCGAATGTCGCCTTATGGGTCGTCGCTCTCGCGGATCGGTTGGGGGTCTTCCGTGGTGGTGGTCTCGGCTAGCCTAGTCGCGTCGAACCTGTATGTCCGTAAGCAGGTCGCTGACAGGAATTGATAATGGATTTGGTGTCCAGGCGGACGATGCTCACTGCCCCGTGTCTTGGAACGCTCGCCATAGCCGCGGCGGCAGGTGCAGCAACCGCGACGACGCCCGGCGCCCTTGCCAACCTGTCAACCTGGATGGACTTGGCGTCCGTCCCGGGCGCGAGCTGGGCAATGCTGGACGGCTCCGGCGCAATTTCATCCGGTGCGATCGGCTATGCGAAGGCCAATGCCGAGCCCGCGACACCTAATACTTTGTTCGAAGCCGCATCGCTGTCCAAGGTAGTTCTGGCGGTCGCAATTCATGACATGGTGCGGGAGGGCCTGATCGACCTCGACCAACCAGTGGCCGAGGATGTCGCCTTCACCGCCGATGCCGCGACGCGATCAATTACGCCTCGCCACCTGCTATCCCACTCTAGCG
>NZ_JACYVA010000017.1 GCF_014842075.1 Sphingomonas sp. CFBP 13720 | reverse complement strand
CTATCCGCCCGGGCGGCCACCATTGCCAGCGCCTCACCGGCGGACCTGCGCACTGCCACCCACGCCATCGTGACCATGGTGCGCATCCACGACGGGCGCATCGAGGTAGACTGCGCCGCCGCCGCCATTGCCGAACTGCTGCAGGCAACGCTTGCGCCGCACGCGCCGGCAACGGTGACATTCGTCTCCGATGTCCGGCTGACACGTTCGGGCCGGGTCATGCGACTGGTGCAGGCCAGTGGGGCAGGTGTTACGCCTACTGGCAACGCCTCGCTCGTCCGGCTTGTGCTCAAGGCGCGGCGCTGGTGGGGCATGCTAAGAGGCGGCGAGCTCGACATCACCACGCTGGCGGCACGCGAAGGCGTCCAGCCAGCTTACGTCACCCGCGTGCTGCGGCTGGCGTTTCTGGCGCCGGCTGTGGTCGACGCGATCCTCGGCGGCGCCATCCGTACCGGGGTGGATGGGACAGCGCTTACGGCTACCGGTGCCATTCCGCCGCTGTGGTCGGAGCAGGTTGCGACCCTGCTGCCGGGTACCGCGGGGAGGGGAAGGGATGGTTAGACCCACATCCGCTTCCTGGGGAGTTGCCCGCCGTTTCACGTAAGCGCTTCTGCGGTACTGTGGTCCGAGCGCTGATCTGGCAGTCAGCCGGCACTAACGGGATCGGCGGTACGTTCCTGCGCCATGCCAGCAGATCCAGATCAGACCGTTACCGTCGTTACCAGCCGGGCTATTCGTGCCGGTCATGAAGAGGACTTCGAACAGTGGGTCAAAGAGCTCAACCGCCTTGCACACGCAGCCCCGGGGTATCGTGCCGCTATCCGGCTCGGGCAGACTGCCGGCTTCCAGCATCTGCTGTTTCGCTTTGATGACCAGGACGCGGTCGATGCATGGCAGGCTGACAATGCTCTCAAGGCTCATGCCGCTGCCGCCGACGCTTATTCCACAATGCTTCGGCAAACCAGCGAAGGCGACGCAGTCGCATTCGATCTGCCCAGCGATGCGAGTGCCAGCAAGTGGAAGCGCTTTGTAACGACGTGGCTGACTGTCTTTCCAATCCTTCTCGTCATCAGCACGATCGTCCGCACGGTGCTGAAGGATGCACCATTGCCGCTCCAGCTCCTGCCGTCATCGCTGATACTGACAGCAACGCTGCAGTGGATCATCCTTCCCCGCCTGCAGCGATATACCCGCTTCTGGTTGCTGCAGGACAGTTCCGGACGGCTCCAGACGTAAGCGCGGCGGCTGCAAACCCGGAATAACAACTGCCTACTCCAGACAGCCAAGACCCCGAGCAGGTGTCCATGCACTCGGATCTTCCAGACGACGTCCGCGCGCTGATGCAGCGGTCTGGTCACGTGCATCATCGATCCGGTTAGCGATACCAGTGGCTGCCGCATTCAGACATCACGGGGGAATCGTCTCGCTTCGTATGACCTGTTGGACCAAGCGTGCCAGTCGAACATTACATAGCAACGGGCGCAAGGGTGACTGGCGCGTGCAAAGGGAGGTCGGCGATGGTTGGCATCGAAATGACACGGCGTGGGTTCATCGATGCCGGTAGCGCAGCCGCAGCGGCATCGCTCGCTGCAATAGCAGCGCCAGCATCAACCATCGTTCAGGCTACCGGTGGTGCGCGAGTGAAGGGTCAGCCTTTGCCGGATGGTCTGAAGCTGCCCTCCACGCCACCGCGTCGCAAGCGTGCGGACAGCGTGGGAATCGCAATCGTCGGACTTGGTGGCTATGCGCTCAACCAGATGATGCCGCGTTTTGCGGAGACGGAGCGGACCCATATCGCTGCGATCGTGTCGGGAAACCCAGACAAGCTGCGCCGTGTCGGCGACGCCTATGGTATTCCCCCTGACGCACGCTATTCCTACGAAAACTTTGCCAAAATCGCATCCGACAGGCGCATCGACGCGGCGTACATTGTTCTGCCAACCGGCCTGCATGCCGAATGGGCAATCCGTGCCTTTGCGGCAGGCAAGCACGTCCTGTGCGAAAAGCCCATGGCGCTCTCCAGTGCCGACTGCGAGCGGATGATCGCCGCCAGCAGCCGCGCCGACCGCAAGCTGATGATCGCCTATCGATCGCATTTCGAACCGTACAATCTAGAAGCAATGCGGTTGATGGCGCAAAAGGCGATCGGGGATATCCGGCTCGTGCGCACGGAGCAGTCGTCCCGTATGGGACCGACAACCCCGCGCGAGAACTGGCGGGCAAGTCGCGCCCTAGCAGGTGGCGGTCCGTTGGAAGATTACGGGATATACGGCCTCCAGTCGGCCCTCTATCTGACGGGCGAGATGCCGGAAAGCATCAGCGCGACCACCTTCCGCCCGACCGACGATCCGCGCTTCCAGGAGATTTTCGCGCATCTGTCTTCGCAGTGGCGGTTTCCATCAGGTGCGGTGGCGCAGCTTGTTACGTCGTATGACTCGGCGGGCATCAACTTCGCGCAGGTGCGGGGTACAACCGGTGCCCTGATGATGGATCCTGCAACCAGCTATGTCGGGCAGAAAATGCGGATTGAGGGGCGTGACGGTCGCGATCTTACTCCCGGCGATCCGAGCGTCCAGTTTGCCCGTCAGCTCGACCATTTTGCCGACGCCGTTCGGGATAACGTTCCGATCAGGACGCCGGGGGAAATGGGCCTGCGCGACCTGCGGCTGATCGAGGCAATCTACGCATCAGCCGAAACCGGACGAACGGTGCGCTTAGCACCGGACGGCACGATGAGGCGATGACCCACCTCAGACGTTCAGCTCCTCCCTAACGCTCTTCGAAAGCGGACACTGGTTTCATCGTCGTTCCAGGCCCGTTACCGGAACGTGCTGCGGTGATCAGACGCGCATCGCCATCATGAATGCGCGGAAGGCGGCACTGGGCTGGCGACGGCTGGGGTAATACAGGTGATTCGGCGGCAGGGTGGGGGCCCAGCCGGCCAGCACCTCGACCAGCGTGCCATCAGCCAGCTGTTGCGCGGCATGCGGCAACGGAAGGCAGGTAACACCCAACCCAGCCAGCGCGGCGTCGCGCATCACGTCAATGTCGTTGGTGATGAAGTCGCCACGAACCGAACGCTCTGACGTCTGGCCATCTCGCTCAAACTGCCATCGGTGAACGACACCGGAAGAGGTGTATCGGTAACACAAACACCGGTGCCCGCCGAGGTCGTCCGGATCGACCGGTGCGCTACAGTTGGCGAGATAGGCGGGGCCGGCGACGAAGACGAGCGGCACCGGCGCGCTGACGGGAACAGATATCATGTCGGCCTGCAGGGTCTGTGCATGTCGTACCCCGCAGTCGAAGCGATCGGCGACGATGTCGACGAACCCGTCGTCGACAACCAGTTCGACTGCGATGTCGGGATACGCGCGAGCGAAGTCGGGAAGTCGCGGCAGAATGGCATATATGGCGGCAACCCGGTGCGCACTGACCCGGATACGCCCCGCCGGCCGTTCGCGCGCACCGTCCATTTCCTCCAGCGCACTTGCGACCGAGGCTATTGCCGGCCTCAATCGCCCCAGCAGCTCCTCTCCCGCGGGCGTCGGCGCCAGGGACCGGGTAGTACGGTCAAGCAACCGGACACCGAGTTTTGTCTCCAGAGACCGCATCGCATGGCTCAACGCAGAGGCGGACAGCCCAAGGCGCGTTGCCGCGCGCGCGAAGCTGCCGGCCTCGACAATCGCTTCGAATACCGCGAGGCCGGACCAGAGATCACGATCCATTGCTGAATGTCCTTCAGGAGCCCATGCGCTGTGGACCGTCTAATCCGTAAGCGGCGTGGCGTCCATCTAGGGGCAACACAGTACAGGATGCGACCATGAACCTCGATACCTATCGCCCGCTGGGCCGCTCCGGACTGCTGGTCAGCCCGCTGGCACTCGGCACGATGACCTTCGGTACGCGACGCTGGGGCCTTGACGAGGGCGGCAGCCGTGCCGTGTTCGAACGCTATACCGACCTGGGCGGCAATTTCGTCGACACAGCCGACGTTTATGCAGACGGGCGATCCGAGGAGATGGTCGGCTCGTTCATCGCCGAACAATCCGCGCGCGATCGGATGATCATCGCGACCAAGAGCGGGTTTGCGACCGGCCGCGGCTATCATGCTGGCGGCAACGGCACGCGCCACGTCCTGGCGTCCGTCGAAGGATCACTCCGTCGGCTTCGCACGGACTTCATCGACCTGTACTGGGTGCATGTCTGGGACGGAATCACTCCGGCCGACGAGCTCCTGCGGACCATGACCGGCCTCGTCGCTGCGGGTAAGATCCGCTACTGGGGCATGTCCAATTCACCTGCCTGGTATGTCGCGGAGCTTGCGACACTCGCACGGGTCCAGGGTGATCCAGCGCCGATCGGGCTGCAGTATTTCTATTCGCTGGTTGAACGCGGCGTCGAAGCCGAGCATCTGCCGCTTGCGCGGTCAGCCGGCATGGGCCTCGTTCCGTGGAGTCCACTTGCCTACGGCCTGCTGACCGGCAAATACGACCGCGCCACCGTCGAGGCGGCTCCGAAGCGGGCGGGCGGCGTCCCCAACCAGGCTGGACAGGACGACGCGGTCCGGCCTGCGGACGACAGGCGCCTTGATGGCGACAACCCGTTCGGCGACACGCTATTCACCGACCGTAACTGGCAGATCCTCAACGTCCTGAAGAGTGTCGCAGAGGAAATTGGTGAGACGCCCGCGCGCGTTGCATTGGCCTGGGTGGTTGGACAGCCGGGCGTCGCATCGACGCTGATGGGGGTAAGTCGGCCCGAACAGGTGACTGACAACGTCGCTGCACTCGGTCTTCACCTGTCGCCGGATCATCGCGCCACGCTTGATGCGGCGAGCGGCGGCAATCAGCCATTTCTGTATGGCCTGTTCGAACAGGCCGCGCGCAACCAGATTGTCTTCGGCGGCGGAGATGTTCGAAACTGAGGCAAGCGCAGGGCGATCATGCGGATCAGGATCATCGGGCCGGCATGGCAGCCCTCTTCTGCGTACAGGCGCTGCGTTGGCAGGGCCATTCTCGTCTCCAGCTATCGAACGTTCGGTGAGTGCCGTGTCTTCGACGATCTACGGTCATCGAGCGACGGGGTGTCCGTGCTGGCACGGCGACGAAGCGCCCAGACAAGATTGGAAACGCTCGAAATCACGGCAGCGATTGCGAGCAGCATCGGGGGATCGAAGACAGGCATGACGCGACTCCTTGTTCCCGGTATGTGCCTATATGGGTTGCTGTAGGAAAGTTCGGTTTGTGATGTAGTGAGGCGAACTGATCCCGACCGATGGCGTACGCGGGGCGGGGTCGCAGCCAGCGAAGTCGACGTATCCAGTCCGGCATCACCTTGCACTGACGTACAAGAGTATCCGACGCCGTTACGTCACTTCGATCGTTGAGTAGCGCGAACAGGACGGAGCTTCGCATGCATCATATCACCCGCGGCACCGGGAAGCCGCTCCTCCTGATCCATGGATTGGGTAGCAGCTGGCGTGCCTGGCAGCCGATCCTCGATGGTCTGGCGGCAGAACGATCGGTCATCGCTGTCGACCTGCCGGGTCACGGCGCAACGCCGGCCGAACAGGATAGCGGCACTTTCGAAGGGCTTGTCGGCAGTGTCGAGCGCTACCTTGTCGCGAACAGCCTTGTTGGTATCGATGCCGCAGGCAGCTCTCTGGGCGCCCGGATCGTGCTGGAGCTGGCGCGGCGGGGGAAGGTTGGCAACGTCGTCGCGCTCGATCCGGGCGGGTTCTGGCGTGGCTGGGAGCGTGCCTTTTTCCGCACCACCATCGGCCTGTCCGCACGACTGCTGCGCGCCTTGCGATCGCGCCTTCCGGCTATCAGTCGCAGCGCTGCGGCGCGCAGCGCGCTGCTAGCTCAGCTATCGGCAAAACCTTCCGCGCTGTCGCCTGAACTGGTGTGTGCAGAGTTGACCGGCATCGCCGACACGCTGAGGTTCGATGCCCTTGTCCGCGACCTTGCCGACGGCCCTGCGCAGCAAGGCCCCGCCGCTGACCCGACGCAACGCATCGTCATCGGTTGGGGCCGACAGGATCGCCTGTGTCTGCCCCGACAGGCAGCCCGGGCAGTTGCGGCGTTCCCCTCCGCGACCCTGCACTGGTTTGAGCATAGCGGCCATTTTCCGATGTGGGACATGCCACGCGAAGCGACGGCTGTTATCCTGCAGGCAACCCGGTCAACGACCGCATGATGCCTGGCAGTGCACGCCTGCGTGTCGCCGCGCTGCTCGGGTCGCTTGCCGCGGCCTGTTCGCCGCTGAACACCTTCGACAGACTGGTGCCGAAGGATCGTGGTGGCGTGCTCGTGGCAGGCGACCTCGCATACGGTCCAGACCCGCGCCAGCGAATGGATGTCTACGCACCGCGCGGGGGGTGCCGGCAACGACGACCGGTGGTGGTGTTTTTCTACGGCGGTAGCTGGAGCAGCGGGACACGTGCCGGCTACGCTTTCGTAGGACGTGCCCTTGCGGCGCAGGGTTTCGTAACGGTCGTGCCGGATTATCGACTGGTTCCCGAAGTTCGTTATCCAGCGTTTGTCGAGGACGGTGCGGCTGCGGTGCGCTGGGTAACGGCGCACGCCGGAGACTATTGCGGCAACGGCGAAACGGTCGTGCTGATGGGCCATTCGGCAGGTGCCTATATCGCGGCGATGCTGGCGGTAGACCCGCGCTGGCTGGGAGACACCCGGACGTCGTTAAAGGGATTCGTCGGGCTCGCCGGCCCTTATGACTTCGCACCCTTCGACGTGGACGCGAGCCGTGCCGCCTTCGGGCAGGTGTCCGACCCGGCAGAAACACAGCCAGTGACGTGGGCTGGCGTTGGCGACCCGCCCGCGCTGCTGCTTTACGGCAGGGACGATACCGTCGTGCGTCCGCGCAACAGCGAGGCGCTGGCCGCCCGGCTGCGCGCGGGCGGCGTGGCCGTGGACCAGCACGCTTACCGCAAGCTGGGCCATGTCGGGATCGTGCTGGCACTCGCCCGACCGTTTCGCGGCCGCGCGCCGGTACTGGATGATGTTTCTGGCTTTATCCGCAGGAGCGCGAGCCAGAGCGGTGCCGGTCCTCTCGGCGATGTTGGTGGTGAAGTGTCGAAATGATCAAACCCGGACGGCAGCGATGCAGAAAGGCGCACCCTGTCCGTATTCCAGCCTGCCGAAGTTTCCCTGACCGGGCCAAAACTGGTGGAAAGCAGAATGGCCGCTTTCCGCGACCGATCGGCGGTGATGCGCCGTTCGTTCAGGCGATGTTATTGCATCAAACGATTGGCCGGGTGCTGTCAGACTAACGTGAACCGCTCTCTGCACGATACAGGTCGGTCTTTAACGGCAGGGCTAGCTCGCAATTACCTGCCACTCTGCCGAAGCCGCAAAGCGGCGTTCTCGGTGGTCTGGCGGTCGACGAGATGGCCTTCGAGGTTGAAATGATTGTGGACGTTGGCGTGCACCGAAGCCAACTTCTGTAACGAACTCATTCGCATGCGCGACACGCGCTGACGCCGGATGTTCCCTGCGAACATCGGACCAAGCCTGTTCCACCACATACGTACCGTCTCATAGCAGATGTCGATGCCGCGCTCGAACAGCAGGTCCTCGACGTTCCGCAGCGACAGTGGAAACCGCACGTACATCATGACTACCAGCCGGATTACCTCAGGCGACGAGTTGAACCGGCGGAACGGGCTTGCCGGTTTCGCTCGTGATTGTAGGCTCATGGCACCGCAAAATTGCATGCTGAGCTACCGTGTCACGTTAGTCTGACAGAGCCGCTTGGGGCTACCGGCGCAGATTGATCCGCATCGGTAGCCCAGCCCGCTTCAGCCTATCTCGGGAAAAGCGGTCGAGAGGCCATAGACGATCATCGAGGCGTTGAAGCCAGTGACGCCGGACAGTTCGATCATCACGTTATCGACGAAACCGTCCGCGCTGGCGTCCGTGAACCGGATGAACGTATCGCCGCCGAAAACGTCGATCCTGATATGCGACGCGTCATAGCCCGCGATATGCAGCGTATCGTTGACCAGATCGAAGTCGGTGATCACATCGACACCGTCACCTGCGGAATAATTGACGCGATCGAAGCCGGCGCCGGTCGTGATGTGGTCGCCGCCGTTTGCAACGAGATCGGTCAGAATCTTTTTCTGACCAGTGTCGATCGCCAGCGCTTCGAAGCCGTCGCCCGTTTGCTGCGATACCGATAGCGTCCGGGAAACCTTGGTGGCGGCCGATGCAACCGGATCGATTTTCACGAGATCCCCCGACACGCGATCGACCGCCCAAAGCGTGCCCGCACTGTCGAACGATGCGCCTTCCAGCTTCGAGTTGGTCGGCAGATTGGCAACCTGCGTAGTCTTCAGTACGGTCCCGTTCGCGCTGCTGATCTCGACCAGCAACGTCTTTGCACCGTCCTCAACCAGCCCGAACAGCTTGCCGCTCATCGGGTCGGAAGCAAGCGCTCCAACCTTCTTTGAAAGCGTGTTGTCGCCTATGATCGTGAACGCGCCGGTTGCGGGATCTACTGAAACCAGGTCGCCTTCGGAGGCGAAGTACAGCTTGCCGTCGGTCCCGAACGTGAAGTCCTGCAACGCCGATTTGTACGCGCCGATGGTCCCCCCAATATAGGTCGTTGCCGCCGTGAGCGGGTCCACCTTGATCAGCCCAGTGACGTTGCCGGTGCTCACCACGAAGCCATAGAGCATGCCATCGACGGGATTGAGTGCGAGCGATTCGACATCGAGATTGCTCCCGCTTTTGCCCGGTGCGGGAACCGTCACGGCGCCAACTTCGGTGGTCACGCCCGTTGCGAGCTCGATGCGATACAGTTTGCTATTATGCCCGCCGCTGGTCGCACCGCCGATGCTGTAGGCGTAGCCGCTCGGGGCCGCATTCTCGTAGACCGCGGTGACCGTTCCGTCGTCGCTTTGACCGGCTATCTGATCGTTGCTGTTGAAACCTTCGAACCGGTCGTCGCCGCTGCCAAGCGCAGTGAAGGTCGTGCGGCCTTCTCCGCTCGCGATCAGCGGAAGACCGGGCTTGTTCACAGCTTCAAGGAAGGTCAGGTCACCTGCGGCCAATTCGGCTGCGATGTCGAGCGGCTTGAAGCTGACAAGATCGTCGCCGCCACCGGTATTGATCCGGAAGCTCGTGACCCACACGCTGTTCTGGTCCTCGACGACACGAATATCGATCACGTCGTCGCCGGCGCCCGTGATGATGTTTCCACGTTTGGTCCCGTTCAGGACCAGCGTGCTGCCGGCAGTGTCGTCGAGCCCGATCTGCGCATCGACATGGACGAAGCCGTCGAAGAAGAAATTCTGTGCTCCGCTCGACAGTAATTGCGCGTTCTTGACGACGTTCCAATCCGGGATCTGATCAAGGACGGTACGGCCGTCGAGATAGGTCATCGTGCCGACGCGTCCACCGTAAAGGAAGCCTCCGGTGAAGCTCTCGCGCACATAAGAAACCGCTATCTGGTTAGAGACTTTGGCGAATGTGGGCTGGTCACCGGGGAGGGCGGAAATATCGATCGGGGTGAAGCCCGATGGACCATTGCGAAGATACCAGGCGTCCTCGCTGCCCCTCATTCCGAACGATATAGTGAACGTCGACATTATTATCCTCCCCCAAGTACCGAGTAATATCGTTACTGCTACGTTAAGGCAGGAGTCAAATAGGGCTATCTGCAATTCCTCAAATGGGACAGTTTTGCAACTAATCTGTACTTGCTTATACTTGCCGACCGTGAAGCTGCCGGCGTTATGAACCGTTTATATGAGAGGCGTGATCTGCTTCAGGCGTCGTCGGGAAACTTGCATAAGCGACCCGTTCTGGCTGACGCATAACCAGCTGGAGCTGGTGCGACGGTTCTTCCTTAAGCGACACGGCAAGCTGCACGTTCACGAGCGTCGGGCGTTGCGCGGCACCGTGTTCGTCAATCGAAACGCGTTTCGTCGGCGAGTATGGCTCGCACAGAATGTTCTGCAACCGGTGGACGCGTTGGCGCAATGTGGGCGTGTTCACGCGGATGATGGAGAGGCCGGCTTCTCCAGATACTGATCCGAGGAGCTTCCTGATCGAATTGGGTTACCTGAAGGCGCACCGCACGGCATCCACCCTGCAACTATCGTCAGCCAAACCGCTTCGCCACGTTACTCCGACAAGCCCCACGAACGGTTGATCACGCCTCGCTACAGAACGAAGGCGAGTCGACCAAGGCAACTGATAAAACAGAACGGGCAGCGATCCTGCTGGATCGCTGCCCGAGAGTATCAGCTTCTGACAGTCGGATCAGAAGCTGATGTCGGTCGTGTCGGTGCCGGTCGTGCCGACTAGGGAGTAGACATAGTAGGTCACGCCATCGCGCAGGATCGAACCGTCGAACTCCAGCGAGTCGACTGCGGCCCCCGTCGTGCCCTTGAGCAGGATCGAACCGGTATCGTTGGGCAGGCCGAACTTGCCCGCGGTCCCGACGATGATACCGTCGTTGTTGCCGTCGACCAGCTTGCTGGTCGTGACGACCAGATCGCGCTTGCCGAAGCGACCGATTGAGTCGTCGCCGAGGTCGAGGCCAAGGCCGGTGTCGAACAAGAATACGTTCGCCGTCTCGTCACCGATATCGCCGTTAAGGACGTTGTTAACGAACGTACCCTCTTCCGCGCCGTTCGGGCGAACTGCGGCATCGCCATAGACCGAATGACCAGCGACGTCGGTGCCGAGGAAGCGCAGGGCGTTGACGCCGTCGAGCTGGACGAAGTCGCCAACTTCCGGTGCGTCGATCGACACCTTGTTGCCCGACAGTGCGATGATGCCGTCGTTGTTGCCGTCATACAGCTTGGTATCGACCACCAGCAGGTCGGAATGACCGAAGTTGGTGACGCGATCGTTGCCGGTGGTGGCCGCCGATGCAAAGTAGAAGACGTTCGAACCGTCGACACCGGTCAGCACCTGCGCCGCGGACGACGAACCGTTGACGAGGTCGGGTAGCTTGAGCAGGTCGAGCAGCGGATCGATCGTCACGACCGGCACGACCGGCGCCTTCTCGACCGTC
>NZ_JACYVA010000016.1 GCF_014842075.1 Sphingomonas sp. CFBP 13720 | reverse complement strand
CCGCCCGGGCGGCCACCATTGCCAGCGCCTCACCGGCGGACCTGCGCACTGCCACCCACGCCGTCGTCACCACGGTGCGCATTCACGACGGGCGCATCGAGGTAGACTGCGCCGCCGCCGCCATTGCCGAACTGCTGCAGGCAACGCTTGCGCCGCACGCGCCGGCAACGGTGACGGTTGTCTCCGATGTCCGGTTGACCCGCTCGGGTCGGGTCATGCGACTGGTGCAGGCCAGTGGGGCAGGGGTGACGCCCGCCGGCAATGCCTCGCTGGTCCAGCTTGTGCTCAAGGCGCGGCGCTGGTGGGACATGCTCAGGGGCAACGAGCTCGACATTACCATGCTGGCAGCACGCGAAGGCGTCCAGCCAGCTTACGTCACCCGCGTGCTGCGGCTGGCGTTTCTGGCACCGTCTGTGGTGGAGGCGATCCTCGGCAGCACCATCCGTAGCGGAGTGGATGGGACAGTGCTTACGGCTACCGGTGCCATTCCGACGTTGTGGTCGGAGCAGGTTGGCGCGTTGCTGCCACGGACCGTTGTTGCATGAGGTGAGG
This sequence comes from Sphingomonas sp. CFBP 13720, assembly GCF_014842075.1. Lineage (GTDB taxonomy): Bacteria > Pseudomonadota > Alphaproteobacteria > Sphingomonadales > Sphingomonadaceae > Sphingomonas. The sequence continues at coordinate 15,019 of NZ_JACYVA010000016.1, read as the reverse complement.
GCCTGAACCGGAAATTCGCAGGCTGTTTCCAGCTTCCCAGCACGGACGGTCGTTCCCCTCGTCAGAGTAGCGTTCTATGGATCACCTAAATCAAACCGACACCTATCATGATTAAACTAAAGGATCAGCAACCCTAGTCGTTTACCGGTTCAACAGGCGTAGACAGGGAACGTGTAATGCGGGTTTTGCTGATCGAGGACGAGCCGAACACAGCCCGGGCCATTGAGCTGATGCTCGGCACGGAAGGGTTCAACGTCTACACTACGGACCTTGGCGAGGAGGGCGTGGATCTCGGCAAGCTCTACGACTACGACATCATCCTTCTCGATCTGAACCTGCCCGACATGCACGGCTACGACGTGTTGAAGAAGCTGAGGGTTGGCCGCATCACCACGCCGGTCATGATCCTGTCGGGGGATAACCATATGGACAGTAAGGTCCGTTCGTTCGGCTCTGGCGCAGACGATTACGTGACCAAACCGTTTCACCGCGAGGAGCTGGTTGCACGCATTCAGGCGGTCGTTCGTCGGTCCAAAGGGCATAGCCAGTCCGTCGTCCGTACGGGCAGGCTCGCGGTCAATTTGGACGCAAAAACGGTCGAGGTTGACGGTGCGCGCCTGCATCTGACCGGTAAGGAGTACGCCATGATCGAGCTGCTTACCCTGCGGAAGGGCACGACGCTTACCAAGGAGATGTTCCTCAACCATCTGTATGGCGGGATGGACGAACCGGAGATCAAGATCATCGACGTGTTCATCTGCAAGCTGCGCAAGAAGCTCACCCTCGCGTGCGACGGCGAGAATTACATCGAGACGGTTTGGGGACGCGGCTACATGCTGTCCGAGCCGGTCGCTGAAACGCCGACGGCTTTGGCAGCGTAAGCTCGAACCGGTATGTGCGGTCGCCACCACGTGCCGCGCTCACTGCAACGGCATGCAGCGCATCTCTGTCTCGCCGCCTACCAATTAGACCCACAAGCAGCCATTTAAAGCCCCATCCCGCATCCGAACTTCAGGCATTCGTTCACTTTAGACGCAAAGGCTATGCTGAGTGTACGCTGCCAAAACGCTTTTTCCAAAAAGTATCAGCAAACGGGAAGCCGAGCTGTTGCTTAAAACAGCAAGATGAATAGCAGAAGCGACGGAAGGCGTTGATGCATCTAGTCCTGTTGGTCGATACAGCTACGCGCGATCTCGCGAAAGCGAATTACCAAAGGAACGGGCAGATCTCTTAAGTACGCCATCGCCAATTGGGCGCGGTCGCTAGTGCCGACGACAGGGACACAAGCGATGGTCGAAGGACAGATTGACGCAGCAGATTTCGGCGCGATCGTTACGCCAAAGCCACTATCTACCAGCCCCATGATCGACAGCCAGGCATTGGCTTCCTGAACGATAACAGGCGAGAAGCCGGCGCCGATGCACATGCCAATGATGGTGTCATGCAGCCCCGGCGATGCAGGTCTGGGAAACAGGATCAGTGGGATGCCAGCTAAGTCAGCAGGCGTGACAGAGGCCCGCGTTGCCAGGCGATGAGCAGCGGGAAGGACGGCCACGAACGCTTCGCTATGGAGCAGTTCAACCATGATCTGGTCCGCTTCGAAGGGAGCGCGCACAACCGCAACGTCCAGTGCCCGCGTACGGATCGCCGCAGCGACGTCGGTCCCATCGCGGTCGTCGAGTTCGAGTAGGACGTCGGGCAGGGCCTCTCGAAAGCGTCGTATGATCCTGGGCAGGATGCCGATCGCCGACGATGCTGCAAATCCTAGCCGCAATGTTCCCGCCTCACCGATAGCAGTGCGCTGAACGCGACCTACGATCTGATCACGACGCGCAATCAGATCTCGTGCTGAGACCAGCAGTTCGGAACCGGCATTGGTGAGGGAAACGTGACGGCTGGTACGGACCAGCAGATCGACCCCCAACTCCTGTTCAAGCCGGCGTATCTGCTGGCTAAAGGGTGGTTGCGCCATGCCGACCCGTGCTGCGGCACGGCCAAAATGCAGTTCCTCGGCCACAGCGACAAACAGTTGCAGTCGACGAATATCGATCATGACAGATTCGGTCTTGATGCGGGGCTAACGATATATTGGTAATAGCGCACGGTGCGGCGCTAGCAATAGAGCATGCTTCGTTCGATCTCGCTGTTTGCGGTGCTGCCCTTCTGGATTCTCGCGAGCGTCGTGTCGCAGGCATCCGCGCAAACCGAAATTGCCGGACGGCTCGAACGTGCGCGCCAGGTCGCGGGATGGCCCGAACTAATCCGTGACAGTCTGGTCACACCCCGATGGTTGCCACAAGGCGAACGGCTCATTGTTTGGAACGCAGTCGGGTCCGCCGCAGGCACATGGACGATGGTCGAAGCCGCGACGGGCGAGCACAAGACGCTGATCTCGCACGCGGTGCTTTGCGCCCGGTTGACGGAGCTGACTGGTAAAACGGCTGCCTTGCCAATGCAAATGCCCTTCGAGCTCACCTATGACAACCGGGGACTCCTGTTCCGCTATGACGGTGAGGGTTACCGCCTGGATATTGCGACCGGAGCGGTGCGGCATGTCGAGGACGGCGCGATCGATGCCCTCATGTTAGCGGGAGGGCAGCTGTCGCCGCAAGGCGATCGCTTGGCGGTGCAGGATGGCGACGGCTTTGCGGTAATCGATGCTAGAGGCAAACGAGTATTCGCGAGAACCGGAGAAACCGATCTCGCTTGGATCTTACCGGACCAGGCATGGTCTCCGGACGGTCGAATAGCAGTTTGGCAAGTCGATCAGCGCGAGGTCCACCATATTCCAATCGTCGATTATGCCAGTTCGACCGAGCGGGTCTCGCTGGTTCCCTATGCCAAGGTCGGCACACCTATCGCACGTTCGGTGCTGTACCTTTTCGATCCCGGGTCCGGCTCGGTGGCGCCGGTGCAAGTGGCGCCGGACGAAGGGTATTACTGGCTGGCTGGGTGGCACAGGGACGACAGTGCGCTCGTTCTGCGGATGGCGCGTGACGGTAAACAGCTCGATCTGCTGGCGATCGCCCGAGATGGTATGGTGCGGCGACTGCTACGAGAAGAGCGGCGCGACACCAAGGTCGTCGACCTCAATTTCGCGGCCACCGGCTGGGCCGCCCAGGTTACACAGCTACCTCAGAAAAGCGGGTTCTTGTGGATGTCGGACCGGGACGGCTGGCGCCACGTTTATCAGTATGATGACGACGGTCGCCTGATCGCTCAGCGGACGCGCGGCGCTTTCTCCGTAGCGCGCATCGACCATGTTGCGGCGGACGGCGGCTTATTAGTCACCGCCAGCACGGATCCGGCAAATCCCTATGACGAACTGCTTTACAGCGTCGGACCCGTCGCACGCGATTGGTATGCCGTCGCGACCGAGCCCGGCGTCCACGGGGCACAGCCGTCACCGTCGGGTCGTTACCTGATCGACAGTCGATCATCCTGGACTAATCCGCGCGTGCGTGATTTGCGTAGGGTGGACGGCACGGTCGTCACGCGCCTGACGACGGCCGATGCGCGTGCCGTTCAAACGACGCCCCGGACTCCGCTCGAGCCGATCACCGTTCTGGCAGCGGATGGCAGCACGTCGCTCCATGGCGCGCTCTTCCGACCATACGGTTTCGATCCGGCCAAGCGTTATCCGGTAGTCGCCTATATCTACGGTGGGCCGTTCGGCACGGTGCTGTCACGCACCTTTACCGGCAATACGATGATGCGCCGCGCGGAAGCGCTTGCCGCAGCAGGTTTTGTGGTCATCGCAGTCGATGTCCGGGGAAGCGCGGGACGCAGCAAGGCATTCGGCGACGCAACCTACGGCCGTATCGGACAGAGCGAAATCGCTGATTACGTCACGGCCTTGCGGCAGACGGCCTCCACCCGACCCTGGATGGATTTCACCCGCGTTGGTATCCATGGGCACAGTTGGGGCGGCTATTTCGCGATCCGTGCGATGCTGACCGCACCGGACGTCTTCAAGGCGGGCTATGCCGGGGCACCCGGCGCGCTCGATGAGGACGCCTTGGTGAACGAACCCAACATGGGACTACGCGAGTCCAATCCATCCGGTTATGCCGCCGGCTCAAACCTGCTTTTGGCGGATCGCCTAAAGGGATCGTTGCGGATCATGCACGGCACCGCTGACGTGAATGCTCCGCTGTCCAGCACCATGCGCCTGGTTCAGGCTTTGATGCGCGCGGACAAGCCGGTCGATCTTCTACTAATGCCAGGTGTCGGACATGATCCGGACGGGCGGGACGAAGACACCTATCGTGAGGACGTTGTTCGCTATTTTAGCGAGCAGCTCCAATGATGGTGCTATAATAGATAATACCTGATCCACTACTTTAATCTTCTAGAAATCCATATCGGGAATATATCGATAATGTCTCAGTTTAAACGATACCGTGATTCAATCAAGGCTCACAAACCGCTTGTTCTAATAGCTGGCGTTGCCCTTTTGGCTGTAGCAGCAATTGCGATTGGGCGGGTCCTGTATAAGATTATGCATTGAGGCGTAGCCAACTGGGCTGGTTAATGCCGGCACGAAAGCGTTTTCGGCGGGGAAAGTCGCCCGGGATGGTTGGCTAGATTACGGCCGTTCCAAGCCTACGTGCGACCTTTCCGCTTTCCGCAATTCGTTCATTTCGATGTTTGACAGCTAACCTCGGACGATGCCCGGTCGCTGAACGTGGACGAAAGGGCTCGCATCGGATCAATCGCTCTTGTCGATGCGGACGCTGCCAGAAACCCTTTCCCAGCTCCGCCGTTGGCATCACTGGAGCATAAGGTACCGGAGTGCCGAGGCATGAAACATCTGCGCAGCAAAGATACGATTAGATCGGATACGGGAGTAGTGTCATGACGACGCCAGCACTGTTCCGCCCGCTGACGGTCGGTCAGCTGACCCTGGCGAACCGGATCGTTATCGCCCCAATGTGCCAGTATTCAGCGCAGGATGGGTGCATGAACGACTGGCATATTATCCATCTTGGTCAGTTGGCGCTTTCGGGCGCAGCGCTGTTGACGATCGAGGCGACCGCCGTCGTGCCTGAAGGGCGCATCACGTACGGCGATGCCGGCCTTTGGGATGATACTACTGAGGCAGCGATGGGACGGGTGTTGGACAGCGTCCGCCGGTGGTCCGACATACCGATCGCGATCCAACTCTCGCATGCCGGGCGCAAATCGTCCACTGAAGTGCCGTGGAAGGGGGGCGCGCAACTTCCGCCTGACAGCGCCCATAGCTGGCAGACAGAGGCGCCATCGGCCTTTCCCTTCGCGACCGATGGGACGCCGCCGACAGCGCTTGATTATGATGGTCTGAAACGGGTCCGCGACGGGTTCGCTGACGCCGCCCGACGGGCAGCACGGTTGGGCATCGACGTAATTCAGATTCACGCCGCGCATGGCTACCTTCTTCACCAGTTCCTGTCGCCGCTTTCGAACCGCCGCAACGACGAATATGGGGGCAGTCTGGAGAACCGACTGCGGTTTCCGCTCGAGGTATTCGACGCGGTCCGTGCCGTCTTTCCAGCTGACCAAGGCGTCACCATGCGTGTGTCAGGCACCGACTGGGTAGAAGGTGGCTGGGATATTGCAGGCACGATCGCCTTTGCACAGGCGCTTGAAGCACGCGGGTGTGCTGCCATCCACGTTTCCAGTGGCGGGCTCGACCCACGTCAGGACATCCCGGTCGGCCCGGGCTATCAAGTGCCGCTGGCACGCGCCGTCAAACGGGCATGCGGCATGCCCGTCGTCGCCGTTGGCCTGATTAGCGACTATGAGCAGGCGGAAGCGATCGTCGGCACCGGAGATGCCGACATGATCGCGCTCGCCCGTACTATTCTTTACGACCCGCGCTGGCCTTGGCACGCGGCCGCGCATCTCGGTGCTCAGGTGAAGGCCCCGGCCCAGTATCTGCGCTCGCAGCCAAGTCGCTTCCGCAACCTGTTCGAGTCGTCATGAAACGAACCAATTACGGTGGGACGACCCAATCCCGGCCATCCCACGTCACACGGCCTCTTCCGATGACCAAAACCTGCCGCTCGTTCACGTGAGCGGACCGACCGCTTGGGCGAGCCCAGCTAGCCGCTCGGAACGACCGACATTGGGGACTTTTCTGCCGGTCAGCTTTCAGAATTGGAACGGTCGAAAGCCGCCGGTGCGGGGTGTCACAACCGTTCGGTTTTGACACCGGCACTATCTTTTAGATCAGCCACCGTCGATCGGATGGTGCGGGTCAGAGAGACCAACCCCCATCAACGGACACTGCGGCGCCGGTGACGAACGCGCCCAGATCAGCGCTCATCCAGAGAACGGCATCCGCAATTTCCTCCGGCTTACCCAAGCGCCCGACCGGCTCAAGATCAATCGCCTTCTGGATGTCGCCATCCGTGAAACGATCCATCATCGGCGTCTCAATATTGCCCGGCAGCACCGCGTTCACGCGGATGTTCTGTTTGGCATAATCGAGCGCCGCGGCCTTGGTCAGGCCGATGATCGCGTGCTTGGATGCAGTGTAGGAGGCACCACCCGCCACCCCGCGGACGCCGGCACCTGAGGACGTGTTGACGATCACACCGCTGTCCTGACGCACCATTTGCGCCAGCTCGTGCTTCATGCAGACGAAGGTGCCGCGCAGGTTGATGTCAAGGATGCGGTCCCACTCGGCCAGTTCGATCTCGTGGACAGGCGCGGCCTTGTTCTCGACGCCGGCATTATTGAAGGCAATGTCGAGCTGTCCGAAGATCTCGACCACCCGGCCGACCGCCGCCTCGACCTGATCGGGCTGGGACACGTCGCAGGCGATGACCAGGGTTTCAGCCCCCGCCTTCCTCACAGCCTCGGCCGTTTCGGCCAGAGCGTCCTCGGTGCGGTCCAGGATGGCGATGCGCGCGCCCTCGGCCGCAAAGGCGATGGCCGTGGCACGGCCGATGCCACTGGCGGCACCGGTAATGAAGGCGACCTTGCCGGCGAAACGATGGTGATCAGACATGAGAGAACCTCTCCGGTTGTATGGGGAAGAGTCGGACGATCAGGCGGCCGCGTTCGATCAGGCGGCCGCGTTCGATCCTGCGGCCTGGCGCGACTTGCCGAACACGGGAAAGGCGCTCGCCTCGCCGTAGTCGATGGCGTCCGACAAGCCTGTGAGCATCGCCATGTCGTCCTCGCCGATCTCGAAATCGACGGCCGCATTGCTGCGCATGTGATCGGCGTTGGTCGATTTGGGCAGTGGGAGCAGTCCGAGTTGCAGACAGTAGCGGATGCAGAGTTGCGCTACGCCGACGCCGTACCTTGCCGCCAGCTCGACAAGCACGGGATGCTGTAACGCCGCACCATGTGCAACCGGCGAATATGCCTCGATCAGCACGTCCTGCTCACGGCAATAGTCGATGAGATCGAACGGCGTATTGCCGACATGCGCAAGCACCTGGTTGACCGCGGGCTTCACCGAGCCATGCCGCAGGATGTTGTCGAGGTCGGCGCGTTCGAAGTTGGACACGCCGATCGCACGGATTTTGCCGGCCTGCTGCGCCTCTTCCAGCGCGCGCCACGCCTCAAGGTTGCCGGCGTCGAAATCGCCGCCCTCGCGGAACTCGGTCCACGGCTGCGGACTGTGGATCAGCATCAGGTCGATATGATCGGATCCGAGCGCCTGAAGCGAACCATCGATGCGGTTCTTCGCATCGGCGTACCGCTTGGACTCCGCCACGAGTTTGGTGGTGACGAACAGATTGTCGCGCGGAATGCCGCTGGCACGCAGCCCTTCGCCGACACCGCGCTCGTTCTCATAGGCTTGGGCCGTGTCGAAGTGGCGGTAGCCGATCGCTGCGGCATCGCGAACGACATGTGACACCGCGGCGTCATCTATCCGCCAAGTGCCGAGCCCCAGCTTGGGGATCACGACGCCATCGGCAAGCGCGAACGTTTCGTTCAGGGTCATCGTTCTTTCCTCCGTCCGGCTGGCTGCTCGCCGTAGCCGGGCTGCTTCGTCAGGGTGGCCCACTTTCCAGCAATGTCGGGGTCGTAAACCTTGGGCGTCCACTCGGCGGGAGCGACCTCCTCGAACCCGACCGACACCGCGTCTTCGCCATATCCAAGCGTCTCCATAACGCCGCGGGTGATGGTCTCGGTCAGACGCTGCTTCTGGTCGTCGGATTTGCCGGGCCAGAGCTTCACAATGACGTGCGGCATCCGATCACTCCGTGCCGAGCGGCGCGAGATATTCCTCGTCCGTCACCTTCTCCATCCACGTCACGGGCGTGCCGTTGACCGACTCCTGGATGGCGACGTGGGTCATACCTTCATGCGGCGTGGCGCCATGCCAATGCTTGTGTTCGGCGGGGCACCACAGGATGTCACCCGCACGAAACTCCAGCTTCGGCCCGCCCGCGATCTGGGTCCAGCCAACGCCCTTGGTCACGATCAGCGTCTGACCGGCGGGGTGGGTGTGCCACGCGGTACGCGCACCGGGCTCGAAGTGAACGATGGCCCCGGAAACGCGCGACGGCTCATCGCGCTGGAATTGACCGGTGATGGTGGCCTTGCCGGTAAAATACTCCGCCGGACCGTCGACGGTCTTCATGTCCGCTTTGCGTTCGATGCTCATGTCAGTCGCTCCTTGCCGCGCCTGCGCGCCCACGGGCAGCAGCAGCGTGGCGAGGCACATGCCGATCCTCATCATGGTTGCCGCCCTTCCAATCAGCCGATCGTCACGATGACGAGCGTCTCGGACCACAATCTAAGGTGCTGTACACGCCAGCATTACCAGCCCCGCCCGCAACGAGCCGATGAACGATGCTCAACAATGGTGTAGGGGGTCGTCATGCAACTGAGCCGAGCAGACCTGGCGGACTTCGCCTATTTCCTGGCGATTTCCAAGCACGGCAGCTTTCGTCGGGCGGCGACCTCAATTGGCGTTACTACCTCTGCCCTTAGCCACGCGATCATGGCACTGGAGGGGCGTCGCGGCGTTCGACTATTGAACAGGACGACGCGCAGCGTCACTCTTACCGCAGCGGGTGAGGAGCTTCGTGCCGCCATCGAAGCTCCCATGCAGGTCATAGCTGCGGCGGGCGAGACCCTGGACCGGTATCGCGACGCCCCGGCAGGCCGCGTCAGAATCAACGTTCTTGAGGATGCCGTCGAGCTGCTGCTCAAGCCGGTCATGCCGATCTTCGTGGACCGCTATCCAGAGGTCGCAATCGATATCAGCGTGAGCAATCGGATGATCGATGTCGTCGGCAGCGGCTTCGATGCCGGCATCCGCTATGGCGGCACGGTGCCCGAGGACATGATCGCACAACGGCTGTCTCCGGACCTAAGCTGGATCGCGGCAGCGTCACCGGCATACCTTTCCCGTTTCGGTGCCCCGACTGATCCGCAGGACTTGCAAAACCATCGATGCGTCGGCATCCGCCTGGGGAACGATCAGGTCTATCAATGGGAGTTCGAGCGCGGCGGTAGCGAATGCGCCATTGCGACACCCGGCCCGCTGACTGTCGATGCCAGCCACGCTGCCATCGCGTTTGGACTGTGTGGCGCGGGCATCATCTACGCGACGGAGGCCGCCCTTCGCCCGCACCTCGACAGCGGAGCATTGCAACCGATTTTGAAGGATTGGGCGAGCGCAGGCAGCGGCTTCCACGCCTACTATTCTGGACGCCGACACCTTCCGACCGGGCTGCGCCTGCTGATCGATCTTATCAAAGAGGTACAGCCCCTACGGAGCTGAGCGATTAGGCGCCGGTGTCAAACCCGACCGGTTCTGACACCTTGTGTGACTGTAGCAATGCTCGACAGGCCCGTCGTTCGGTCAATCGCCACCCCAGCCGCCTTGCGCTCGGAGTAGCGGTCGACAAGCTGGGCGGCGTGGAGGCGCAGCAGCGCGGTGGATCGCACTAGCTCTTCCATCACATCCACAATTCGGAGCCGGTACATATAACGAACTCAGATATACGCTAACGGCCAGCTAGTCTGAGCGCTCGCCGCATGTTCACCAGCATTCTCCTGTTTATGTCATGATCTGTATGCGCGACCCGTCCGCCGGTCTGCCCGGTACAGGTCGATCGGACGTGCCAGTTCGATCCGGCAGCATGATCGGTCACGGATAATCAGTTCGGCGTGGCGATGCAGGGCGACACGAACAGGTTGCCGCGCCAGCCGCCTGCGACCGTCTTGGCGCCGACCAGCAGCCACATAGCTGCGAGCGCCACCGTGAGGACGGTGCCTAAGATCCCGAAAAAGCTGAGATGGAGCGTCGTGCCGAGCTTGAAGGTGGCGACCGTGTAGACGCCGAGCGGGAAGGTGTAGCCCCACCAGCCGAGGTTGAACGGAATGCCTGCGCGCCAGTAGCGGATCGTGATGAGCGTCGCGAGCGCGAGCCACCACAGGCCAAAGCCCCACAGCAGCAGCCCGGCGATCGTGCCGATCCCCTGCGCCACCGCGCCGATCGAGCCAAGCCCGTTGGCGGCGAGGATCGCGGGCGCGTCGCTGCCGAGCATTAGCATCCCGAGCGCGCCGGTGCCGATCGGACCGAGCGCGAGCCAGCTCGAGGCGGCCATGCTCTCGTGCGGCAGCTTGTGGAGCGCCATCCGCAGGATCAGGATCGCGAGGATGCCGAACGCGACCGGCACCGAATAGGCCCACAGGACATAGGACGTCGCAAGCACGACGAACTGGTGATGCGCGTCCGCCAGATGCGGGGCGAGCAGGCCACCGCTCGCGCCTGCGACCTCAGCCGCGACCACCGGCAGCAGCCAGACCGCGGTCATCGCATCGAGACTGTGCTGGTGCCGCGTGAACATCAGATACGGGATCGCCACACCGCAGGCGAGCGACATCGCGACGTCGATCCACCACAATGTCTCGGCGATCGGGATCACGCCCGCGCCGAAGCGCGGCAGGCCGAACGCGAGACATCCGTTGATGATCGTCGCCAGTCCCATCGGGATCGTGCCGATGAACATCGAGACGGTATTGTGCCCGAAGATCCGCCGTGCCTCGTGCCCGAACATCGTCCAGCGCGCGGTGTAGAGCCCGGCGAACAGCGTGAAGAGCGCGATGTTGAAATACCACAGCGCCTCGCCGACCGGGTGCAGTGATGCGCCGACGCCCGGCACCTGCGGCAAGGCCAGCGCGAGAATGCCCGTGCCCATCGTCGCGGCGAACCAGTTGGGGGTGAACTGGCGAACCATCTCGCGCGGAGAATCAAGCCGGCTGAGCGGCTTCAGACCATCGAGAAGGGGTTTCAGATCGGCAGTCACTTCCCAGTCTCCTTGATGAGATCGGTCAGCGCGTCGGCCGCCCGGGTACGATAGCGTTCCTTGTGCCGCAGCGCGTAGAATGGACGCCGCGGCAGACCGAGCGGCAGACCGAGCGGCAGACCGAGCGGCAGATCGTGCAACGTGCCGGCCGCGATTGCAGGTGCGACGACATGCTGCGATAGCACCGCGACGCCTGCGCCAGCCTCGACCGCGCTACGTACCGCCTCGTTCGACGGCAGGGTCAACGCGGTGGTGAGGCCCGACGGATCGATGCCGCGCTGACGCAACACCTCTTCGAACGACGAGCGAGTGCCCGATCCCTGTTCGCGGACGATCCAACGCGCGGCGCGGATCCAGTCCTCGTCGATCGTGTCGGCAGCGCGGTCGCTCACCAGCACCATGCGGTCGTTCGCAACCGTCCAATGCGCGAGCGCGGGCTCGTCGATCACACCCTCGACAAAGCCGAGCTCGACGGCACCGTCAAGCACGCGCGCTGCGGCCCCTTCCGTGTTGTCGATCGCCAGTTCTATCGTGATGGACGGGTAGCGCGCATGGAACGCCGCCAGCTGGCGGGGCAGCCAATAGCCCGCGATCGTCTGGCTCGCGACCAGCCGCAGTGTGCCGCGCTCGAGCCCAGCATATTCGGCCAGCGCAAGTTCTGCACTGGCAGCACGGCCAAGCACTGCGCGTGCGTCGACCAGAAACATGCGGCCCGCTTCGGACAGTTCGATCCCGCGGCCGACCCGGTGGAACAGCGGCACGCCATGCCGGGCTTCCAGCGCGGCGATGGCAGCGCTTGCGGCTGACTGCGTAACATTGAGAGCTTCGGCAGCGCGCGTCATGTGCTCGCGCTCTGCGACACCGACGAAAATCCTGAGTTGTTCGAGGGTCATGCCCGCTCTCCTTGATTCCCGAGATACGCCCCACCGATCGATCTAACCAACGCATTGTTATTATCGTTTCAATACGAATAGCCGATCGATCGCCCCCGCCGATACGAATCATCACAACCACGCGTTGGACACTATGGCCTCGCCAGAACAGGTTGAGCGCATTGGAGAAATCGATGAGACTTGGAATGGCCCTGCTTGGAATCGCGGCATTGTCGGTTTCAACTGCGACGCTGGCCCAGATGGGCGGCTTTGCGACGGCAATGGATGCGGCGATGACGCGGATGCACGGCGCGATGATGACCGGCTATTCGGGCGATCCCGACCGCGACTTCGCAAAAATGATGATCCCACATCATCAAGGCGCGATCGACATGGCCGAGATCGAACTGCGCTACGGCAAGGACGAACGCCTGCGTCGGCTCGCCCAAGGAATCATCGTCGAACAGCGCCAGGAAATCGCGGTGATGGAGGGCATCCTATCCGATGGCGGCACGTTGCCACCAAGAACCGAACCGACCGCGACCGGTCACCCCCATCACGGAGACCGTCCATGAAGCGTTCCACCCTGACCGCCTGCGCCGCGTTGTGTTTCTCAGGTTCCGCGTTGGCGCAGCAAGTGCCGAACGCGACCCCCGACGTCCCCGTCAGCGCGCAGGACCGGTTCTACACCTCGGACCAGTTCTCCAACACCGTGTCGGTGATCGATCCATCGACCAACATGCTGCTTGGCGTCATCAAGCTCGGCGACCAGACCCCCGCGAACCTCAGCCCGCTCTACAAGGGACAGCTGCTCGTCCACGGCATGGGCTTCTCGCCCGATCGCAAGACGCTGGCGGTAATCTCGATCGGCTCGAACTCGGTGACGTTCATCGACACTGCGACCAATGCCGTGAAGCACACGACCTATGTGGGCCGATCGCCGCACGAAGCGTTCTTCCGCCCCGACGGTCGCGAAGTCTGGGTCGCGGTGCGCGGCGAGGATTATATCCAGGTGCTCGACGGCAAGACCTTCGCGCCGACCACGCGCATCCCCGTCCCCAACGGCCCCGGCATGACGATCTTCTCGCCGAACGGAAAATACGGTTACGTCTGTTCGAGCTTCACACCCGAGACCGTGGTGATCGACACCGCCTCGAAGAAGATCGTCGGTCGCGTCAAGCAGGCCAGCCCGTTCTGCCCTGACATCGCCGCGACGCCCGATGGCAAGCAGGTCTGGTTGACGCTGAAGGACGTCGGCAAGGTCATGGTGTTCGATGCCAAGCCACCGTTCGCGATCCTGAAGACGTTCGACACCGGCGCGATCACCAACCACGTCAACGTCGCCCGCACTAAGACCGGCCAGTTCGCCTATGTGACTGTCGGCACCGAGAACGTCGTGAAGGTGTTCCGCACCACCGACTTCGTGCAGGTCGCAAGCATTCCGGTCGGCGCGCTTCCGCATGGCCTTTGGCCGTCGGGCGACGGTACGCGGATGTATGTCGGGCTCGAAAACGCCGACGCAGTCGCGGCGATCGACACGGCGAGCAACACCGTCCTCGCGACGATCCCAATCGGCCAGGGACCGCAGGGAGTCGCGTATGTGCCTGGCGCGGTGCCGGTCGGCGACGGCAGGGCAAACCTCGTGCCGCTCGCGCAGGCAGGGATGAAGGTTCAGTTGACGCTGGCTGGCACTGGACGCAGCCAGGTGACGCTGTTCGACCAGGGTCAGGTTCAAATCCTGCAAGCAGCGGTCGCGGGTTTAAGCCCCAAGATGCCCTATGTGCTCGGTCTATCGACACGTGCCGATGGCAGCGGCCCGATCCAACCGCTGGCGAAGTTCATGACCAACCCGGCAGGCGGGGCGATCGTCAATACGGTCGGACCGCTGCGCCAGATCGTCAGCGATGCGAAAGGAGACATGCGCCGCTATCTCGTTATCGCGCCAGGTGATCCGATGACGCTGGGAACTGCCGTTCAAGTGCAGAAATAGCGATCATGCCTGTGTGACTTCTATCTTGGATCTACTGGGACTTATCTTAGTGGTGTCACAACCGGTCGGTTGTGACGCTCTAAAACCTACCACGGTATTCCAACGATTTGCGTGTGTCAGAACCCCGGTTCAGAATGTCCGCTCGCGAGATCGACAACGTGCCTCGGCTACGACCGCTTTTGGGTCGCGAGCCGACTGGCAGCTTCGCAGCCAGGCAGACCCAATTTCGGCCATTTAGAGCATCTCGTTCGTATCCTTGAAGCGGACGCCCATTCAAGTTCCATCCCAGGGCTGAAACGGACCTCCGCGCCCCGAGAGACAGGGGTACGCCCCCAAAATGGCTACCCCTATATCGCGAACGAAACCCGATGGGCCGGCAAAGATCATTTGAGCCAAGCAAACGCATCGAACTCACGTGCGAAGATTGCCCGGGCGGCTCGCTCGTAAACTTTGCGCCCAGCATCGCCGTTGGTGAGGACCACGACAGCCGCACCCGACGCGAGGTCCATGACGAACACGTTCGCGACGCCGTCGTTAGCGCCCCAGTGCCAGGCGAAACGCCGCGCACCATCACTCTCGATCCCCCAGCCCAGACCCCAGTCGAGCGTTCCCTTCACGCGAATGGTCTTTGTCGAAAGTTCCGGATAGCGCTTCGCGAAAGCCAGGAACCGCGCGTAGTCGCCGGCGGTGGTCCACAAACCGGCGGCCATGTTGGGCATCATGAATATTGGCATTGCTGGTTTGCCAAGCGCGATGGCCGCCTTCTCCCGATCGGCTAGCGTCCACCGGTCAACTGGCTTCGGCGAGCCGGCATCGCGACCTATGGCATAGCCTGCGGGGCCTTTATCGACGAGTACAACGCCACCGCCGTCGTGCGCCCATGCAACCGGCGG
>NZ_JACYVA010000015.1 GCF_014842075.1 Sphingomonas sp. CFBP 13720 | reverse complement strand
CAGTGCGGCGCGTGTCGTGTGTGGCAGCCAGCCGGTGAGGCTGATCAGTTCGCCCAGCGTAGCGCCAGCTGGTTGCGACAGCAGCGCCAGCACTGCGCCTGCCTTGGTTGCGCGTGGTGTTGCTGCGGCGGGCGCAGGCACGGCAGCCTCTGGCACTGCGACGGCACCCCCCTCCCCGGCCTCCCCGATACCAATAGCCGCGAGCCCGGCGGCAGTAGCGAACATGCCGTAGCGCAGGTCACCGTCGGTGCGGTGTACCGCTTTCGCATCCACCGCCTCGCGCTCCTCGACGAAGCCGTGTCTGAGCAGTGTCGCAATCGCCCGGCGTGCGCGGTCGGCGCCGTCGGCAAACGCCAGCGGCAGTGGATACACGCTGGCGGTATCGTTCTGCGCGGCGTGCGCCAGCAGGATGGACTGGGTGTCGTTCAGTCTGGGCATGGTGGTGGCCTCATCTCCAGCGGCGCCATTGCCGCTGCCACCAGTTACAGCCCTGCCGGTCGTACCGGTCAGGGCTTCGCCGACACGCTTTCGGGCGTGCGGCTCAAGGCCATGCTGTCGCTCTCGTGCGCGCTGAAGTCCAGCGGGTGAAGTCGCGATTATGAGATCCTTGGACCTGTAGTGGCCCCTGTCGTAGCCGGAAAGCAGAGTGCGCTTAACCTCCATGCTACTGCCTTCCGATCGAATAGATAGACGACTGAACCGTTGGCGCTTCCAACCTGGCCATTGTGCAGGCATTGCCTCGCTCACGCGCCGATCGGAGCTCGTAGACGAGGGGAATACAGACATGCCGATGCTACAAACGGCGATGACAGCCGCGCTGATGCTGAGCATGACTTCAGCGATCATATCGCCAGAACCTTCCGCTGCACAAACATCCACCGTTCGCCGCATTACGGTTGATACCGCTGGCCAGTCCAAGCCGCGGAACCGGATGGCGCAGCTCTCTATTGGCTCCGACTTCCCCGGCACGCTCATCCGGGATGACAGTCTGGCGCAGCTCAGGACGGTACAAAAGGAGTTGCGGTTCCGCTACATTCGTTTCCACCACATCTTTGCCGACCAGTTGGGTACGTATCGCGAAATTGACGGAAAGCCGGTCTATGACTGGCGGCGCATCGATTACCTGTACGACCAGCTTCTCGGGATGGGCCTGAAGCCGTTTGTCGAACTAGGCTTCACACCGGATGCGATGAAGCAGTCCGACCAGACGATCTTCTACTGGAAGGGGAATACGTCACATCCTCAACCAGAGAAGTGGACGGCGTTAGTGGACGCGTTCATACGTCACGTGGTGCAGCGCTACGGCGAACAGGAAGTCCGAAACTGGTATTTCGAGGTATGGAACGAGCCGAACCTTGACGGCTTCTGGGAGAAAGCCGACCAAGCAGCCTATTTCGATCTGTATGCTCGCTCGGCACGTGCGATCAAGGCGATTGACCCGAAACTGCGGGTTGGCGGACCTGCCAGCGCGGGTGCCGCGTGGGTCCCCGAACTCTTCGCCTATGCCGATAAGAACAGGCTGCCGGTCGATTTCATTGCCACTCACACTTACGGCGTGGAAGGCGGGTTCCTCGACGAGAAGGGCGAAGGTGACAACAAACTGTCCCGCGATCAGGACGCGGTAGTACAGGACGTACGCAAGGTACGAAGCCAGATGGTGGCAGCAGGACGTCCAGATCTTCCTTTATTCTTCACTGAGTGGAGCACAAGCTATAATCCGCGCGATCCAATCCATGACGATTATTTCGGCGCCGCATACATCCTGTCAAAGCTACGCCGGACCGAAGGACTTGCCCAGGGCATGAGCTACTGGACGTTCAGCGATCTGTTCGAGGAACCCGGCCCCCAAACGAGGCCGTTCGAGGGTGGTTTCGGGCTCATGAGTCCGGATGGGATCCGCAAGGCGAGCTGGTTCGCATACAAGTACCTCGCCGACCTGGGTGAGCGTGAGCTACCAACGGCGGACGAGCAAAGCATTGCGGCATTGAAAGGGGAAACGGTGCAGGTTTTGGCATGGCGGGACGTGCTGCCGGATCAGCCCGTCAGCAACCGGCCATTCTTCACCAAAGTGCGTCCACCTGCTCAGGCAATGCCGCTTGCGCTCAACATCGCCGGCTTGAAACCCGGATCGTATCAGCTCTCCGTACGCCGTACCGGGTTCAGGCAGAACGACGCCTATACAGCGTATCTCGAGTTGGGTCGTCCGACCAAACTGTCTGCGGCACAGCTCGACCAGCTACAATCGCTTACGACCGATACTCCCATAATTACCAAAGTATCCGTACGTGCCGACGGCAAAACCACGCTAAACCTGCCTATGCGTGACCATGATGTCGTAATGGTCGAGCTCAGCCCTCGCTGACAGTCGCGCCGTCTTACCCTGATCCTCGCACGTTGCGGAGTTGACCCGTGCCTCTACCCAGACGAAATCTTCTAACGGCCATGCTCGCCGGATCCCTTGCACCTGCGGCGGCACCTCTCCTGGCCCTTCCCGCGCCTCGGGGTAAAGTCCCTTGGGGCAGCGGCGCGGATGGGCAACGAAAGGCTGACCTTGGTAACGGCACCTTCCGCAACCCCATCGTCGCCGGTGACCATCCCGATCCCACCATCCTGAAGGATGGTGCGGACTACTATATGACCTTCTCCTCGTTCCAGTCCTACCCGGCCCTCGTTATCTGGCATTCCACCGACCTAGTGAACTGGGCTCCGATCGCGCCTGCTCTCCAGAAGAACCTAGGTGTGATCTGGGCGGTGGACTTGGTTAAACACGACAACCGCTACTTCATTTACATTCCTGCCGATCCTAAGGGCGACGGCTGGTCGATTTTCGTGATCTGGGCAGATGATATTCGTGGGCCATGGAGCGACCCGATCGATCTGAGGATTGAGGGCCAGATCGACCCTGGCCACATCGTAGGCGAAGACGGCAAGCGTTATCTGTTTACCAACGGCATCAAGAAGATCCGGCTGACCGACAACGGCCTGGCGACGGACGGGGTTCTTGAACAGGCCTATGCGCCGTGGCGGTATCCAGACGATTGGGTAGTGGAGAATTTCGCCCCAGAGGGTCCTAAACTACTCTGGCACAATGGCTGGTGTTATCTGGTCACTGCAGTGGGCGGCACAGCCGGCCCTGCCACGGGACACATGGTAATCACAGCACGGTCGCGATCGGTCCATGGCCCGTGGGAACACTGTCCACATAATCCACTCGTGCGTACCACGTCGGTGGAAGAGCCCTGGTGGTCGCGTGGCCACGCCACGTTGATCGAGGGCCCGGCGGGCGACTGGTGGATGGTCTACCACGGCTACGAGAACGGGTTTCGAACGCTCGGTCGTCAGACTTTGCTCGAGCCGATCGAGTGGACTGCAGACGGGTGGTTCCAAGCGAAGGGCGGTGACCTTTCGAAGCCGATGCGCAAGCCGGGTCGGGGCCGAGCGAGCCCTTCAGCCCCGCCGCTGAGCGACGATTTTTCGCGCAATCGCATGGGCACTCAATGGAGCTTTCACGAGCCGGCTGCAGGAGGAGCAGGTCGTGCCCGCTACGATGGTGCCAGTATCCGCGTTCAGGCTAGCGGAACGTCGCCCGCCAACTCGTCGCCGCTTACCTGTATTGTCGGCGATCGATCGTATCAGGCCGAACTGTCGCTCGATCTGATCGGCAACGCCGAGGCTGGGCTACTGCTGTTCTACAATCACAAGGCATTCGTCGGGATCGGCTTCACGCCGGATACGCTTAAAATCTTTGAATATTCCGAGGAACTGACCTGGGCTCGTCGACCGCTTCGGACGCGAACTTTGCGTCTGCGCATACACAATGACGAGAACGTCATCACCCAGTCCTACTCGCTTGACGAAGGGCGGACCTGGACCCGACACGACACACGTATGGAAGTGTCAGGCATGCACCACAACGTGTTCGGCGGCTTCCTGAGCTTGAGGCTGGGTGTCTATGCAGCGGGTAGTGGCGAAGTGCGTCTGCGCGATTTCCGCTACTCTGCTGCACCCGCGCCGTAACATGGTGCGGCAGAGCGCCGGCACATCGTTTGTCTCTCTACAGCAGCGATCGGGCGCGTCATTCTGATCCGTGTGAGATGGGCCCAACGTGGATCGAACCAATCCTTAGACGAAAGTGGTGCGTAGATAGCGCAACTGCTTTGCTCGCAGCGAGCGTAGCGCGACATCAATGGTAGTGCTACGTCCACCGACGGCGCCGCACACGTGAAAAATTCCGTGGCAAGCTTGTCTCATAGTGCTGCATTGCTACGCGACGTCGACGAACGAACCGCGCTAGGCCTCCGCACTACGCGGCTCTGAGCATGTTGGAGGCGCAATGCTGCGAGATGAACTGCTCGTGGGTCGGCATGGCCGCTGCCGTCTTGCCAATGACGTCACGAAGATGGGCGAGGAACCGCTCAGCGTCCTCGATTGAAAGCGCGTCAACCAACGGATCGAACGACGCCGGCCGAGTTCCCTGCCCAAGCAATACCGCGATCCAGCTGTCGGGAGTAAACAACTCGCCATTCTCGCGAAACAGACGTGCTTTGTCCGCCCACAGTGCCAGCTTGTCGGTAAGCGACTGCGGCAGCGTCATCGTTCGGCAGTGGTTCCAGAACGGGGAGTCGTTCCGCATGGTCGCGTGGTAATGTAGAATGACGAAGTCCCGAACCTGATCATATTCGCGCAGTAGAACGCGATTATACTCCGCGATCTCGACAGGATTGAACGAGCGATCCGGGAAAAGGGTGAGCAAACGGGTGATACCGGACTGGATCAGGTGAATGCTGGTCGATTCCAGTGGCTCCAGAAACCCGCCGGACAAACCGATCGCGACGCAATTCTTCTCCCATAGGCGAGCGCGCCGCCCTGCCACGAAATGCAACTGGCGCGGATCAGCCAACTGCTCGCCTTCCAGACCATCCAGCAGCGAGCGTAGTGCCGCATCGTCGTCGATGTACGCGCTGGAATAGACGTGGCCGTTGCCGACACGATGCTGAAGCGGAATCCGCCACCGCCAGCCGGCACGGTCTGCGGTGGCACGAGTATATGGCGTAAGCGCTGCGCCACGACGGCAAGGGACCGCCCAGGCGCGATCGCATGGCAGCCAGTCCTGCCAGCTGTTGAAAGGAACCTCCAGAGCATCGCCGAGCAGCAGCGAGCGGAAGCCGCTGCAGTCAATGAACAGTTCGCCATCGATCCGACGTCCGTCGTCCAACGCCAACGCCTCGATGAAGCCGTTCTCCACGTTGCGTCTGACTGACGCGATGCGCCCCTCAACGCGTGTTACGCCGACTGCTTCGGAAAAGTCGCGTAGGAATGCGGCATACAGGCCGGCGTCGAAGTGAAAGGCATAGAATAGCGTGGACAGCACTGCTGACGGATCGGCAACTGGCCGATTAAAGCGACCGAGCTGCGCCGCGACATGCGGCAGGCAATAATCACCAATAGCACCCGGATCGACTCCGTCTGACCGAGCGGTTTGCCGTAACCAAAGTTGGTGGAACGACACGCCCGCGATATCACGGCCGTACTTGCCGAATGGGTGGATATAGGCGTCGCCTATACTCCCCCAGTCGCGGAACTCGATACCGAGCTTGAAGGTCGCCTGCGTGGCGCGAACAAACGCATCCTCATCGATACCGAGCATCCGGTTGAAATCAAGCAGCGACGGGATCGTCGCTTCGCCGACGCCCACCGTCCCGATCGCGTCCGATTCAATGAGCGTGACTGACACGTCGGCTGCGACTGCGCGGCCGATCGCCGCTGCGGTCATCCATCCCGCAGTACCGCCGCCGACTATCACGACCTTTCGGATCGGGGCTGCCCGGGTCATGCTGCAGCCTTTGCCCCGAACCGACGAGTCTGCGCATATTCTACCAGATCCCGGTTGCTGGGCAGATTGCGGATGGCAAACTGCGCCTGTTGCCGCACTTCAGCGAAGGCGCGCCGCGCATCGTCATGATACCGAAAAGTGCCTGCCTTCGCGGTCAGATCGGTTCTCCAGCCCATGCCGTAAAGTACGTACTGCCAACTGGGTTCAGTGAAGATGTCGATCTGGCTGTCGATGTCGAGCTCGCTAGGCCAGCGGTGCCGCCAGCGATCGAGCATTTCAAGTAAGCTGTCGGGGATCGAGGACGTAGCTACGTTGTCCTGCCAGAACGCAGTGTCGCGCCGTTCGGATATACAGTAATGCAACTTGATGAAGTCTCGCGCCCGCTCGTAGCGGCGACGCAGGTTTAGATTGAACTGGCGGGCGGACGTCTCGTAGTCGCCGCCCCATGGGAACAGATTAGCGATCAATCCCGCGGCTACCTCGGAGAACACGATTCCGGTCGCCTCGAGCGGTTCGAAGAAGCCGCTCGAAAGCCCCACCGCAACGCAGTTCTTGTGCCAGTTGATTTCGCGGTATCCGGCCTCGAACCTGAAATGACGGACCTCCGCGCCGACGCCTGCGGGTCCAAGGTAAGTTCGCAACGCGCGCTCTGCGGCTTCGTCGTCGGTATGATCTGATGAATACACGTGACCGATCCCTCGCCGCCGATCCAAGCCTATGTCCCAAGTCCAGCCCGCCTTCTGGGCGGTCGAGATGGTGTAGGATGCGATCGGATCGCCGGACGCAGCGTAAGGCAACTGCGCCGCCATTGCCCGGTTGCAGAACAGCACGTCGCGACAGGACCTGAACGGTATGCCCATTGCCTTGCCGATGAGTTCGGCACGGAACCCGGTGCAATCGATGTAGAGATCAGCATCGAGTACACCATTGGCTTGGGTTCGCACGCCTGCGATCGCGCCGTCGGCGGCCAACGTCACCTCGGTCACCGTATCGGTCAGGTGGCGTACGCCATTGGCAACGCCGTGTTCGCGCAACAGGCCCGCAAGTGCGATAGCGTCAAAGTGGAATGCATAATTGAGCGGGCCGACGTAATCCGCATGGCTCGCAAGCTTGGGAGCACGATGCGCGTCCGACGCTTTCTTCTGCGGCGTGGCAACTTCGTCCCAGTTCTCTGAGCCCCCTACCCCGATCAGCCAATAGGGAAGCAGTTCGAGCCCTGTCTTGGTATCGGCTCCTTGGAACGGATGCGAATAGTGATCCGTCGCGCCATCGCCTGGCGTATGCCGCCAATTCACGAATTTGGCGCCTTGCTTGAACGTGGCGCCACAACGTCGCACCAGTTCTGCCTCGTCGATGCCGATCGTAGCCAGCGTCCGACGTATCGTAGGAAATGTGCCTTCCCCGACGCCCAGCACGCCTATTTCACGTGATTCCACCAAGGTAATCTCGGCACCGCCGGGAAGATCGGTACTCAGCCGCTTGGCAAGATAGCCGGCGGTCAGCCATCCTGCGGTTCCTCCGCCGACGATCAGCACGCGCTTTCTCATACCGCAACATTCCCTACGCGATGCGCTCGGTAAAACCTCCGCCCCGGCCGGGGCGGAGGTAAGGCTCGATCGTCTAGAACGACAGGTTGATGCCGGTACTAATCCGGCGATCGCTCTGGAACCAGCTACGCCCGACGCGCACGCCGTCGGGATACCCGCCCATTACCGTCTTCGCCGTGGTCGCGGTCAGATTGGTGCCTTGGATACCGAACGAGAAGTTCTCGGTGACCTTGAAGCGGACGCCGGCGTCCAGCGTTCCGTACGGTGCACTGTAGACCGGCAATGCGATCTGGATAGGCGTCGCTACACCGGGAGTCGCGTAGTAGTTATATGTAGGGTTCGTGCCGTTGCTGTTGGTGGACTGCAGGTAGCGCGATCGCCAGGAATACGCGATTCTCAACGAGAACGGGTTGCGTTCATACAGTAGGGCGGCGTTGGCATTGTGCTTCGACAAACCGACCAGTGGCGCGTCGTTGCGGATCACGCCGTTGATGTCGCGGTACAGGTCTCCCGGGTTCTTGCTGTCGATGAAGGTGTAATTGCCTTCGAAGCCGAGTCCGCTGATCGGACCGGTGAACATGTCGAGGAAGAATCGTCCACCGACCTCGATCCCCTTGATCTCCGCAGCCTCTTCGGAATTGATGAAGTCCGACGCCGTCGCATCGACGATCTCCGTCGTACCGTTCGCGAAGGCTATCGGCACTTGCCGGGTCGTGAGCGAGAAGATCGGCAGGTCGGTAATCCGCTTGTAGAACGGCGCTACATGGAAGGTCGTGCCGCGCGCACCGTAATATTCGAACGACAGGTCGAAATTGTTGGAGATGGTCGGCTTGAGAAGCGGGTTTCCGGTCGAGGCGGTGAAGTTCGTGAAGATTCCCGGCTGGCCTGCGACAGGATTGGCCGTCGTTGCCACGCCGACGTCACCGGATGCCCGGAGCGCATTGAAGCTCGGCAGATCCAGCGTGATGTTGTACCCGCCACGAATCTTGACGCGGTCGGACGGCGCGAACACCAGGTTTATCGACGGCAGCACTCGCGTGAACTCCGCCTCGCCGCCGCGAGCGATGAACTGCTGGCCGAGCGTTACGGTTTGGCCATTGCGGATGAACGTGTTGCCGTTTTGTTGAATGAAGCCACTACCCTCGTTCTTCAGGTTGACCACGCGCACGCCGACGTTGCCAGAAATGCCGTTATCGTCGCCCTGCGGTCCGAACCGCACCAGCGCATAGCCTGCCAGATTCTCCGTACGGTTGTCGACCTGGTCGCCTGGAAGAATGAAGCCAGGCGCACGGATGCCTGACAGTCCGCCATAGCCAGTCCGCGGGAGTGGTCCGGATGCCGAACAGTCAAATTCTGTGCCGGGCGGGCAGAAGCCGGCCGGAGGCGGTGTGACGAGACCAGTCCGATCGGCGTTAAAACGATCCGCCAGCGCCTTGGTCGCGAACTGCAGGTTGCCCGGCAGCAGGGTTTCGCCGCGGAAGAAGTCATCGAATACGTGGGTGGCAGTGTCGCCAGGCGCGGCATTCGCATACGTAAGCTGCGGATCGCCGTTCCAGCCTCGGCCGAGCGGCGTCCAGTTGTAGCCGTTCTGCAAATCGCGCTCGGTCCGTTTGGCATAACGACCACCGATCTTGACCGAGCGGAAGAAGCTCGAATCGAACTTGTATTCGGCATCGAGCTGGGCAGTATCCAGCCGCCCTTCATTGCGTTCGTTGTGCGGCATCGAGGCCGACCAGAAGTAGTTTGCGGGATTGGCGAACGATGCCTGGGTTGCGGGGCTAACTGTGATACGTGGCAGGTTGCCGGTCAGGTCCATACCGAAACCCTGCCCGAACCCGATTTCCCGGAAGATATCGATCCGGTCGTAGATCTGGCGTGAATCCACCCGCTGGATTGCGCCCTTGACGGTGAAGGGGCCGTCTTCTGGTGCCCACGCGAAGGACAGCGAATAATCACGAGTCCGCGTGTTGCTTTCGACGAACCCCTTGTTGCCGCTGCTTGTTACCTGACCACCGGGCAGGAACGTCCCAGTATCTCGGTTGAACAACGAGCCGGTCTCAAGCAGGAGTCCGTTGGAATCGAACGTGCTGTTGGCAGGATCGACCGCTAGCGACTGAGAAGACACCTGCGCACCGAAGTCGTTCGATTCGCTCTTGTAGCGTGATTGAAAGAAGGTGGCCGTAAATATCAGCTCTTCAGACGGTGCCCACTGCGCGGCGCCGTATATGCCGTAGCGTCGATACTGAAATTCTTCATCGCCATAGGTAAAGCCGCCAGGAATGTATCGGTCCTGCGCACCGATCCGGGTCTTGTAATAGGGCTCTGTGCGGATGAACTGGGACAGTGAGCTGAACTGGCTGAAAGCGATATCTGCAAGTAGTCCGATGCGCCCGATCGGCGTTTCAAACGAGTCTGTAACCAGAACCGACCCCATGGGATCGGCTTTGTTGGCCATGTCGCCGACGCTGAGTTCGGCAGTCCCGGCAACGTGGAACTTGCCATTGAAATCGAATGGCATTTTGGTGCGTAGATCGATTTGGCCGCCAGTGCCACCCTCGATGAGATCGGCAGTCGAGGCTTTATAGACGTCGACTGCGGCCATCAGCTCCGGGGTAACGTCGCTCCAAAGAATCGCCCGCCCGTTGTTCGCGCTGAAAATCTCGCGGCCGTTAAGACGCGACGCTACGCCAGTCAGACCACGCACCTGCACGCCCGAGCCCTGGACGGAAAAGTGATCGGGATCGCCCAACGCGGCAAAACGAACGATTGAGACGCCCGATACGCGCTGAAGTACTTCGGTAATGGAATTGTCCGGCAGCTTGCCGGCGTCGTCAGCTACGACTGAGTCGACGATCGTTTCGCTTCGACGCTTGCGCTCCACTGCGGCTTCCAGCGCGGCGCGCCGTCCAGTGACGACGATTTCATCAGAGCTAGCGTTCGTAGCGGGCTCCCCGACATCCTGACTAGGCGCCGCAGCTTGGGTTGCGTCAGGCGCGATGGATTGAATTTCGGCCTGTGCCATCGCGCTGGCGCTGTGTCCGGCTGCAAACAGCGCTACCGCCGAAACACCGGCCCGTAGGCGCAGCTGTCGACGGCACAAATCTTCTTTCATTGCTTTCATGCGAGCTCCCCTAGTTTATCACATCCTCATGCGTCCTGATCGGCGCACGTTTATTTCTATGATAACGCTACCACTGTTAAGAGCAGATTACGGGATTGACAACCGTCGATGAACTTACGCTCTAACATTCCACTAATTGCTACGGGTTGAGAGATGGAAAAGGCGGAACCGATCGCAATTTCGGCGCGACTCATCCGCTGGATGGTAAGTCCGTTGCACGGAAATGGGCAACCTACCGGACCCTGAGCAAGTCGAAAGCCCCAAACAGCGCGTTAGCCGTCTCTACTTGAGTAAGCTACGCTTTCCACCGTTCGGCCTGCGGAGCCTCCGCAAACCCCAAAATGGCGGCCCTGCGCGATAATGAAACCGCAACAGGACCAGTTTCCCAACGCTTGGGGAATAAAAATTTGCACTCAAAATTGGATCTAGTCAATCGTATATTTTATGGCTCAAGGTTGAATGATAGTAGCGATACAGCAGAAGTGTTTTCCTTACGTTGAGCCCGCACCGTCTGTTTGCCCGAGGCTAGCTAGGACCCGCGACGGCGTCATTGCAACCGAAGACGACGAAATGCTCAAGGCTCACGTGTTGCTATCATGACGGCAACGCTCGCCCAGTCGAGTTGGCCCGATCCGATAGCCACAAGGTCACGCCTCTGGCGATTGTGGTTGGAAGGTCTTGGACATCCGACAACTGAGTGTCGGCGCTTTGCTATGCAGAAGCACTTAATGTAATATAATAATTCGGCTTCATGCGCTCCAGTGAGTTTTGTAGATTTAGATACTTTTCCCGGTCTATAACCTCGATTTTTGTCCTATTTTGCAGTTTTTTCAACCTTCTCAAGTTGACCTCCAGTCCGCACGTCAGCGGCGCGAACGAAGCTCGACACGCTGCGCTGGTGTCAGGACGACGCGCATGGTCTTCGTGCTTCCGCGGTGTACCAGTCCCCACAAGGAACTCTCGAAATCCTACGAAAGACGGTACGATAAAACACTCAACCGGTAGTGCGACGAAGGGCTCCGACCGAATGCCGAAATGGTGTATGCGTGCAGAGTAGCTGCTAAGGGGACGTCTCGTGCCACTGTTTGATCGCAGGATGCTGCTGACCGGGATTGGCGCCGGTATCGTCTCTACACGCGCGGCATGGTCAAAAAACCCTGCGTTGCCGGGATGGTATGCGGATCCCGAAATACGGATCTTCGGCAATCGCTATTGGATCTATCCAACGTACTCTGCCGATGGAGCCCTCGCTGTTCCACCCAGTCGTTTCACGGCGGGCCAAGCACAGGAGCGTGCTTCGACGAAGATCTGGAGTCCGTTCCTTAAACAGACCTTCCTCGACGCCTTCTCCTCACCCGATCTTGTAACGTGGACGCGCCACCCGCGCGTACTCGATGTTAAGGATGTGAGTTGGGCAGCTTATGCGATGTGGGCCCCTTCGGCGATCGAACAGGATGGCCGCTATTTTCTCTTTTTCAGCGCTAACGACATTAAAAACGATCAGCAGCGCGGCGGGATTGGTGTTGCCGTTAGCGAACGGCCGGAGGGTCCGTTTCGGGATGCCATCGGCAAGCCGCTAATCGGCAGTATCGTCGGCGGCGCTCAGCCGATCGATCAGATGGCGTTTCGCGACGACGACGGCAGATGCTACCTGTACTACGGCGGCTGGAAGCATTGCAACGTCGTACGCCTCTCGCACGACCTTACTGGTGTTACGCCGTTCGACGACGGCGCGACCTTCAAGTCGATTACGCCTTCTGCTGATTACGTCGAGGGACCGTTCATGCTGAAACGGCGGGGCATTTACTATTTAATGTGGTCTGAAGGTGAGTGGACTGGCCCCCTGTACAGCGTAGCCTATGCCACGGGCTCAAGTCCGCTCGGACCGTTCACGGCTCGAGGCAAAATTATGCAGCAGGATCCCCGCATAGCCCGCGGTGCCGGACATCACTCCGCAATCTGCTTCCCTGGTACAGACGATTGGTACATCGTGTACCACCGACGGCCTTTGAACGAGACCGACGGCAATCATCGACAAGTTGCTATTGAACGGATGTATTTTAACGAGGACGGAAGCATAGCCCCCGTCGTACTGACTACCGAAGGTGCTAAAGCAAGGCAATTACGTTCGGTCGCTGATCGATTTTATGCCATTGATGCCGTTAACAGACAATAGAGCGTTTTGGCATAAAGCGGACGTTGTTATTAACGACGGGCGGTCGATTAACGTATCGAATGATACATGGCGACGTTTCAAAACTTGATCTCCGCATCACCGTTTTGAACGGGGGCCGGGAATAAACCCATGCCGGCGAGCCGCGACTGCGATCACGTATGCTGCAGCAACGAGCGCAAGCATTGCAGGCAATAGGTCTCTGGCGATCCCATTATGATAAAACATTGCCCCAATAATACCGCCCCCGGCGATTGCAGCGTTCCATACCGTTGTGAGCATAGCTCCTACGATGTCAACACCCTCACCTGCGGCATCCGACGCCGCAGTTTGAAGCGAGGTGGCAGCGCCACCAAACGTTGCGCCCCACAGTAGAACAGCCAAGAACACTACGGCGGGAATGCTGGGTACCATCCAGAACACGCTAATGCTGGCTGCAAACAGCAGAATACTTGTCAGCACATGCAGGCGCAGCTTGCAGTCTACCATCATGCCAGCCAGCCAAATGCCGCCGAGCGAGGCGCAACCAAAAACCAGTAACAACAGATCGACCCGGCCCGCAAAGCCAATTATGACTGAAAACGGCGCGATGTAGGTGTACAGAATATAGTGGGCCGTCACCCATGTGAACGCGGTCGCTAGCACAGGGCAGACCCCCGGCCTTCGAAACACTGACAGTATCGATAAGCGCTGTTCCGCAGGTTGCCCAGGCAAATTTGGGACCTGCCAGAAGATGTATCCTATCAACCCGGCAGCCAGCGCGCTGATTGCTAGGAAGCCGTTTTGCCAACCAACAGCATTCCCGACGAAGGTTCCAAGTGGCACTCCAATCGAAAGCGCTACCGGTGTGCCGACCATTGCGATGGCGAGCGAGCGTCCTTTTAAAGGCTCAATAACCATACGTCGGGCAAAGCCCCCTACCATGCCCCAAGAAAGGCCAGCGCAGACGCCGGCTAGGAAACGTGCGGCCATTGTTAGGGCAAGGTCGGACGATAGACCCGTGATCGAATTCGAAACAAGGAAACCGGCAACCGCGGCAAGAAGCAGCGGTTTACGCGGCCAGCTTTGGGTCATTGTCACTAACGGCAGTGCCGCAATGAGCGACCCCGCCGCGTAAATGGTGACCAGCTGACCAGCCATCGCCTGTGAAATATGTAAACCGCAAGCAATCTGAGGTAGCAAGCCGGCGGGTAGCGTCTCCGTTACGATCGAGAGGAATCCAGCCATAGCCAGCGCCAGCAGTGCAGCGATAGGCAACGCCTCATGCTCGCCTTGAGCGTTAGTCGGCGCGGGCAAACCTGACCCTCACTTTTCCAGATATCCTGAGCACGGAAATGTCGCCGTCCACCTTGCCAATCATAATAATGCCCGGCGAAGGCAATTTGTCGCCGTCACGATAGTAGATCGCGACATCGGTACTGGGTGACCAATAGCCAATGTCGCCGACCTCGAAGTCGCGTTGGGCGGGCCCGCTGGTTGACAGCGCACGTGCTGTTCGCCCGGCCTTTTCCTGCCAGAACAGGTCGCGCATGTCCGCTTCGAATGGTAACGTCGTTGCGAAATCGCGTGCGGTTGGGTTCTCGAACAGCGTCGCCGACAGGGTCGTCTTACCAATGGTTAGCGTGATCTTGTGAATCGCTTCTGGCTGCATGATGGCCATTGAGGGCTTCCCGATATCTCGTCTCATCGCAACCGACACGCTGACAGCGGCTACAGAGGTCGCGATCGCAACCGTTATAGTTACGCGCATCTTTAATCGCGCTCCTAAATCCCGTCCGGTTCTCGCCCGTTGCTCGGACTAGGTGGGGCTATGGTCGCACCATGACCTTGATTGCCTCGCGTGCATTCATGGCACGATACCCGTCCGACACGCCGTCTAGGTCTACGGTACGATCAAATACCCGACCCGGATCAATCACACCGCTCATGATGTCGGGAAGAAGCTCGGCGATATAAGCGCGCGACGGCGCTGGGCCGCCTGCTACACTGATGTTCTTGAAGAACATCTGGTCGGCGGTTGGGACTACCTGATAGTGCGGCACGCCGACGCGTCCTACGGCACCGCCCGGCCGCGCGATCGACATTGATGTCGCGATCGTTTGCGCGGTACCGACGCACTCCAGAACCGAGTGCGCGCCGAAACCGCCTGTCAGCACCATGATCCGCTCCACCGCGGCATCGTCGCGCTCGCTGACGACATCGGTAGCGCCGAACTCCTTGGCGAGCGCGATGCGATCGGCATGCCGGCCCATAATGATGATTTGCTCGGCGCCCAGCCGCTTGGCGGCGATGACCCCGCACAAGCCGACCGCCCCGTCACCGACCACTGCGACGGTGTGGCCCCGCGCGACCCGTGCAGCCACTGCGGCATGATGTCCGGTACCCATTACGTCGGACAGGGTCAGGAGCGACGGCATCAGCGCGTCGTCGGCATCCACATCGATCGGATAGAGCGTGCCGTCAGCGTTCGGGATGCGTAGTGCTTCCGCCTGCGCGCCTTCCATGCCGCCGCCATTCCCGAAGAAGTTGAGTTGAACACAGGCGGTCGGCAGCCCTTCCTCACAGAACATGCAGGTGCCGTCGGAGTTGGCGAACGGCATGATCACGACCTGGCCCTTGCGGACGCGGCGGACGTCACTGCCGACCTCCTCTACGATACCGATCGCTTCATGGCCCATGCGCTGCCCGCCCGCAGCGGGGCCGAGATTGTACGGCCACAGATCGCTGCCGCAGATGCAAGCGCGAGTAACTCGGATGATCGCGTCGGTAGGCTTCTGAATGACGGAATCCGGGACGTTCTCGATTCGGACGTCGCCGGTATTGTGCATGACGGTGGCACGCATGGGCGGGCTCCTGAATGATGATGATGTCAGGGGTTAGCTAGGCCGCTCAGGCTCGGCGGGTTAGCCCGGTAGCGTGCGATGCAGCAGTGAGCATCGTTCATCGCTCTTGGCGTCAAGCGTGGTGCTCTGGTTGGTCAGCTCAGCGCGTCGACAGCCGGATCAACCTGCCATCGGCGGCATCGGTAATTGCCCAGAGCGCACCATCGGGTCCTTGGGCGACATGCCGGAAACGCTGGTGCTGATCCTGCAGCAGACGCTCCTCGCCGACGATACGGTCGCCGTCGATCACCAACCGCGCCAAGTGCTGCCCGGCCAGCGCGGCGACGAACAGATTGTTCTTCCACTCGGAGATCAGATCACCGGAGTAGAAAGCGATGCCGCCCGGCGCGACCGCCGCCTGCCAGACGTAGCGCGGCTGGACGGTGTTCGGCATCCGGGTACGGCCACCCTGGATGGCGCTGTGATCGTAGTTGGTGCCGTATGCGACGAGCGGCCACCCGTAGTTCGCGCCGCGCGCGATACGGTTGATCTCGTCGCCGCCGTCCGGGCCGTGTTCGGCGTCCCACAGGCTGCCGTCGACGGGATTGATCGCCAGACCCTGCGGGTTGCGGTGACCATAGCTCCAGATCTCTGCGCGCATGTGATTCTCCGCCTCCTGGTTAGCGGCATAGGGGTTGCCCGGTGCCGGTTTGCCGCTGGTGTCGACGCGAAGCACCTTTCCCAGCCAGGAATAAAGCGACTGCGCCTCATCGCGAGTGGGGCTGAAGAACCGCTCCGCCAGCGAGACATAGAGATAGCCGTCACTATCGAACACCAGGCGCGATCCGTAGTGCGCCTGCTGCGGCAGCGAGGGATCGACTCGCAGAAGCGTCGTTACCTCCGCCAGCTTGTACATCGGTGCCTGATTGCCGCCCGCGGGGGGATCGAGCCGCGCCTTGGCGACGATTACCCCGCTGTCCTTCTCGCCGCGGGGTTCGACATAGGTGAAGTAGATGGTGCGGTTCTGCGCGAAGTTCGGATCGGCGACCACATCGAGCAGCCCGGCATCGCCGCCATAGACGACCCTTGGCACTTCGCTGACGCCAGCGATGGGCTCGCCGCTGACCATGTCGATGATGCGCATCGCGCCCGGCTTCTCGGTGACGAGCAGCTTGCCGTCGCCGATGAAGGCCATCCCCCAGGGATGATCCAGCCCGCGTGTCTTGACCTGCACGTCGATCGGCGTCCGCGTCACCACGGCGGGCGCACGCAT
Organism: Sphingomonas sp. CFBP 13720; assembly: GCF_014842075.1. GTDB lineage: Bacteria > Pseudomonadota > Alphaproteobacteria > Sphingomonadales > Sphingomonadaceae > Sphingomonas. The sequence goes on along the minus strand of NZ_JACYVA010000015.1, from coordinate 18,922 downwards.
CTGCCCGGCAAAGGCGGGCTTCTGCGCGGGCGCGGTCGGGTCGTTGACCGGCAGTGGACGACCGGGGGCCGGTGCACTGTTGGGCGCGCGCTTGCCGCTCGCGGGCAGACCAACGCTGTTGGTGTTCTGTGCAAGCGCGGGGCCGGCGATCAGCGCTGCCACTGCGGTAGCTGCAAGGAGGGTGCAGTTCATGATGATCTCCGGTGGTCAGGGCGCGCGCATGAAGGCGTCGAAGCCTTCGGCATGGTCGGGGTGCCAGCGCGACAAGGCGGGGCGGTTGCGGATGATGTCCTCGGCCGCCCAGGCGATCCGCTTCTCGTCGGTCGCGCGCGGCACGTCGTTGTCGGGACACAGGATGTAGAAGTCGCCCCGCGCCATGCTCTCCAGCATGAACTCCGCGACCTGGTCGGCAGACCAGGCACCGGTTGGCCGCTTGGCGATGCCGCGCCGCGTGCTGAAGCCGGTGAAGGTGAAGCCGGGAATCAGCAGGTGTGCGCTGAGCCGCCCATTTGTCTTGAGCAGATCGTGCGCAAGCGATTCCGTGAGGGCCTTAAGCGCCGCCTTGCTGACATTGTAGGTGGCGTCGCCGGGGGGCAGAGTGATCCCCTGCTTCGATCCGGTGTTGACGATCGTACATGGCCAGTCCGCTTCCAGCATGGCGGGCAGAAAGGACTGAATCCCGTGCAGCGGTCCCATCAGGTTGGTATCGAGCGTGCCCGTCCAGATGGCGCGATCGGCGAGAATGCCCCCGCCACCTTCGCGGCCCGCGTTGTTCATCAGCAGGGACACCTCGCCAACGGCCTGTGCCGCATCGGCCAGTGCTGCGACCGCGGCGGGATCACCGACGTCGGTCGCCTTTGCGCGGCAGACGATGCCGACCGCCGCTAGACGTTCGCAGGCTTGCTCAAGTGCCTCGCCAGGCAGGTCTGCGAGGACGACTCGCATACCCGCATGGCCGAGCCGCTCGGCAACGGCGAAGCCGATCCCACTCGCTCCGCCAGTGACGACGGCCACACGATCCGCCGCGATCGCCGGGTGCGCGCTCACTCGGGAAGGCCCGCCGTCTGGCCGCCGTCGACGACCATCGCGTGGCCGACCATGAAGGCGGCGAGATCGGAGCACATGTAGAGCACCGCCGCCGCGATCTCTTCGGGCTTGCCCAACCGGCCGATCGGCTCATGCCCCTCCATCTGCTTCCTGCCCTCCTCGGTGCCACCGGACACGCGGTCGAGGATCATCGGCGTCGCGATGACGCCCGGGCAGAGCGCGTTGACCCGGATATTATCGCCGATCGCTTCGAGAGCGACCGACTTGCTGATGCCCACGACCGCATGCTTGACCGCGACATACGCCGCCTGACCCTTGATCCCGACCACGCCTGCGCCGGACGAGGTGTTGACGATGCACCCGCCGCCGCGCTGCTTCATCAGCGGGATCTGGTACTTCATCGCGAGATACACGCCGCGCAAGTCGATCGCGACGAGCCGGTCAAAGGCGTCTTCCTCGATCTCGACGAGTGGGATCATCGGCTGTTCGACGCCGGCATTGTTGAACGCGATGTCGAGACCGCCGAATGCCTCGATTGTCTTGTCGAGAGCGGCCTTAATGTCTTCGCTCTTGGACACGTCGCAATGGACGCCAAGCGCCGTACCGCCAGCCGCCTCGATCTCCTTGACGACGTCTGCGACCTCGTCGTCGGCGATGTCCACGACAGCGACGCTGGCGCCAGCTTCGGCAAAGGCGAGCGCGGTGGCGCGGCCGATGCCATTGGCACCGCCGCTAATGAAGGCGACTTTGCCGGCATAGGACTGGGGTTGAGCGCTCATAGGGTTGATCCTTTCGGGATGGTGGCATCGGCTGCCAAAATGTTAGGGTTTCAACGCACTTCGGGCCGACTTACTCCATGAGGAACGCTCATCGTTCCAGTGCAGCGATCTCACGAAGACGAAGGTGGCGCGAAAGTGTTCTGTGTTCGCCCCACCGCAGCAGCCAACAGGATGGCCATGAAGCCACACATCATCTGTCACATGGCCAGCAGTCTCGACGGGCGCATCCTGCCCGAGCGCTGGACACCGAGCGATGCCCATTCGCACGCTGCCTACGAAGATCTGCATGTCCGCCTCGGTGGGGGATCATGGATCGTCGGCCGCGTCACAGGGCAGGAGTTTGCCAAAGGTGACACCTACCCCGCGCAGACCGACGAACGGCTCCCACGCATATCCTGGCTGCCGAACAAGTCAGCAGACGCCTACGGGATCGTCACCGATGCGCACGGGAAGATCGTGTGGGGGCGCAGCGACGTCGGGGGCGACCCGATCGTCGTCGTCCTGACCGAGCAGGTGTCGGACGCGCATCTCGCGGGATTACGCGCTGACGGCGTCGGCTATATTTTCGCCGGAAAGGACGAGCTGGATCTTCGGCAGGCGCTGGTCATACTTGGCGAAGAGCTCGGGCTTGATCGCCTTCTCCTCGAAGGCGGCGGACATCTCAACGGTGCGTTCCTGCGCGCCGGGCTGGTCGATGAAGTCAGCTTGATGCTTGTGCCCGCGATCGACGGGATCGGGGGCGCTCCTGCAGTCTTCGACGGTCCGGCAACAGACGCATCAGCGATTCCCGCCATGAAACGGCTGACACTGGAAAGCCACGAAGTGTTGGACAATGGTATCGTCTGGCTTCGCTACCGGATCGCGAATACCCCAATATCGTAGCGCAACGATGAAGCGCGTTCACTGCTCCATCAACCTCGCCCGGCGTTGTGGGCTGTTCCCCCGCCCCTTAGTTTAGGCTCGTACGCAGCTCACCGCTTCCGCGAACCCGGTGATGCCGCGTGTGCCCGGACGACTGCGACGTTCCTCCCCCGGGCCTCGCTTCGATCCGGGCGCTTCGAACCACTATAAGGAGAAGCCATCATGACAGGCTTGGCCGCTCCCGCGGCGACCGGCGCCCAGCGCGGCGCAATCGATCAACCGGCCCATTGGGGTGCTGTCTATGCGATGGCGCTGTGCAGCTTCGTGCTCGTAGCATCCGAGTTCATGCCCGTCAGCCTGTTGAGCCCGATCGCTCATACGCTTCAGCTCACCGAGGGACAGGCGGGCCAGGCTATCGCCATCTCCGGCGTGTTCGCCGTGGTGACGAGCCTTTCGCTCTCCTTCATCCTCGGCGATCTGGACCGGCGACTGGTCCTGCTCCTGCTGACCGGGCTGCTGATCGTGTCTGGTGTCATCGTCGCGTTCGCGCCGAGCTACCTGATCTTCATGGGTGGCCGAGCTCTGCTCGGCATCGCCATCGGCGGCTTCTGGTCGATGTCCGCGGCCATCGCGATGCGGCTGGTGCCGGACGCCTCCGTTCCCAAGGCCTTGGCGGTCATCAACGGCGGCAACGCTCTTGCTACCGTGCTTGCTGCCCCTCTCGGCAGCTTCATGGGTAGTCTTATCGGCTGGCGCGGCGCCTTCTTCTGCGTTGTGCCGGTCGCGGCCGCCGCAGTGATCTGGCAGGCTCTCGCCCTTCCCAAGCTGCCTGCTGTCGCGCGACAGGGCGGCAACGGCATGGCCGCGCTGCTGCGCCGCCCGCCGGTCCTGTTCGGGCTCGGCACGGTTGCGCTGCTGTTCGTGGGGCAGTTCTCGCTGTTCACCTACCTGCGCCCCTTCCTGGAGCAGGTGACGCACGTCAGCGTGTCGATGCTGTCTATCATGCTCCTGATCGTCGGTGTCTCCGGCTTCATCGGCACGCTGCTGATCGGCCGCGTCCTCGACCACAGGCTCTACGTGACCCTTGGCGTGCTGCCGGCCGCCATGGCTGCCGTAGCGGTGGCCCTGACACTGTTCGGCGGATCGACGATCGCAACCGCCGCGCTGCTCGCGGTATGGGGCTTTGCCGGAACGGCGGCACCGGTGGCCTGGTGGACCTGGCTCGCGCGCACCGCTCCCGACGAAGCGGAAGCCGGCGGCGGTTTGATGGTGGCGATCGTCCAGCTTGCAATCACCCTCGGGGCCACAATCGGCGGCATCGTGTTCGACACTGCCGGCGCTGTCCCCGAGTTCCTCACCAGCGGTGCGCTCCTCGCCCTCGCAGCGCTGGCCGCCTTCGCGGTGGCACGCATGCACAGCCGCGCTCCGGCTACGCGAGGGACTGCGACCGCGTGAAGCAGGCGCGTTCCATCCTCCATTTCATGCGCGACTGCGCGCACCGGGGAGAACGCGCCGTGCTGGTGACTCTTACCGACGTCACCGGCAGCGCGACCCGCGCGCCGGGCGAGCACATGGCGGTTGCCGAAAGCGGAGCCGTAATAGGATCGTTTTCTGGTGGATGCGTCGAGGCCGCGGTTATCGCCGAAGCGCAAGAGGTGCTGGCGGCGGGACAGCCGCGGCACGTCCGCTATGGCGCAGGATCGCCTTACATCGACATTCGGCTTCCGTGCGGCGGCGGCATCGACCTTCTGTTCCTGCCCGATCCCAACCGCTCGCAGATCGACCTGGCGCTGGACATTCTGGAGCGGCGCCGACCGCTGAAGCTGCGACTTTCACGTAGCGGCACATTCGCCGCCTCCGAAGCTGCGGAAACGGATCGAACGGGTTGGTCTGGGCACGACTTCATCGCGCGGCACGATCCGCAACTGCGCCTCATCGTCCTCGGGCATGGCGCGGAACCGGGCGCCCTTCTGCAGATGGCAGAAGCCTATGGCGCGGAGACGCTGCTATTCAGTCCGCAATCCTCGCTCGTCGACGAGGCGCACGCGAGAGGCAGGCCGGCCCACCTTCTGCGGATCGTCGGGCCTGCGGACAGCTTCTTGCTCGACCCATGGTCCGCGGTCGTTACCTTATTCCATGATCACGACTGGGAGACCGACTTGCTGCTGCAGGCACTCGAGCAGCAACCGCTGTTCATCGGTGCGATGGGCAGCAGGCAAACCCACACCGAGCGGCGAAATCGTTTGTTGGCGGCTGGCGCGGACCCACTCGCCATCGACCGCGTCGTTGGGCCGGTCGGGATCATTGCCGCCACTCGGGACCCGCAAACGCTCGCCGTTTCGATCCTGGCTCAAGTCGTTCAGGTTTGCGAAGAAGTACTCGAGGGGAAAGTAGCCGAAAGGCCACTCGAGTCGGTGTTGAACGCTGCTCACCGCTTCGATGAGCAAAGTGCGAGGGGCGTCCTGCACTTGAAAGCGTTACATTAGGACAAGCGGTAACATCGCTACCGAAATTCAAGCTCACCGAGACGCAGTCGGAAGAAGAGGAAACGCGGTCCATGGCCGGCATATCGGAAATTGAACTGTCCCGTCGGGGACTGCTTGCCGGAAGCGCCGCGACGGCCGCCATCGTTGCATCGCCGATCCCTGCTGAGGCAGCACCACTGCCTCCCTCTCCCGCCCCGGCTTCGCTACCTGTATCGTTCGAGGTCAACGGCTCCAGGCGCGAGCTGAAGCTCGATCCGCGCACTACCCTGCTTGATGCGCTGCGCGAGCATCTGCACCTGACCGGATCGAAGAAGGGCTGCGATCACGGCCAGTGCGGTGCCTGCACGGTGATGGTGGACGGTGTGCGCATCAATTCCTGCCTCAGCCTCGCCGTGATGCACGAGGGTGACAAGATCACGACCATCGAAGGCCTGGGCACGCCCGAGAAGCTGCATCCCATGCAGGCGGCGTTCGTAAAGCATGACGGCTACCAGTGCGGCTATTGCACGCCCGGCCAGATATGTTCGGCGGTCGCCGTGCTCGACGAGATCAAGCGCGGGGTGCCGAGCCATGTGCAGGCCGACCTGACCGATCGTCCGCAGGCGACCAACGTCGAGATGCGCGAGCGCATGAGCGGCAACATCTGCCGCTGCGGCGCTTATTCCAACATCGCCGAGGCAATGGCCGAAGTCGCAGGAGCTAAGGCATGAAGGCCTTCACCTATGAGCGCGCCAAGGATCCTGTTGCCGCAGCGCGCGCGGCGGCTCGGCCGGGCGCCCGGTTCATCGCCGGTGGCACAAACCTGCTCGATCTGATGAAGATTGAGGTCGAGACTCCAAGCCATCTGATCGATGTTCAGGATCTCGGCTTCGACAAGATCGAGAAGACCCGCGACGGTGGTCTGCGCATCGGCGCGTTGGTGACCAACACCAACCTCGCCGCGGACGAGCGGGTGCGGCGCGATTACGGCGTGCTCACGCGCGCGATCGTGGCGGGCGCGTCCGGTCAGCTCCGCAACAAGGCGTCCACGGCGGGCAACCTGCTCCAGCGCACCCGCTGCCCGTATTTCTACGACACCAACATGGCGTGCAACAAGCGCAAGCCAGGCTCAGGGTGCTCGGCGATCGGCGGTGTGTCCCGCCAACTCGGCGTGATCGGCGTGTCCGATAAGTGCATCGCGACCTTCCCGGGCGATATGGCGGTAGCGATGCGCGTGCTGGACGCGGTGATCGAGACGGTAGACGCAAACGGTCAGCAGCGATCGATCCCGATCGCTGACTTTCACCGGCTCTGGGGTGATCGCCCGGAGATCGACACCAACCTGCGCGCCGGCGAGCTTATCACCGCCGTGACGCTGCCGCGTCCGCTCGGCGGCAAGCACCTCTACGAAAAGGTGCGCGACCGCGCGTCGTACGCCTACGCACTCGTTTCCGTTGCCGCGGTGATCCAACCTGATGGCACCGGCCGGGTCGCGTTCGGCGGGGTCGCGCCCAAGCCGTGGCGCGTCGAGGCTGCAGAGGCGCTGCTGCCGCGCGGTGCCGCTGCGGTAACTGCCCGCGCCTTCCAGGGCGCGACGCCGACCGAGGACAACAAGTTCAAGCTGCCGCTCGCCACTCGCGCGTTGGCTTCCGTGATCGCGCAAGCCGCCGGCCAGAAGGGGGCCTGATCCCATGAAGTTCGACACCCCCGCGACGACCAATCCGATCGACCGCATGAAGGTCGTGGGGCGTGCCCACGACCGCATCGACGGGCCGCTCAAGACGACCGGCCAGGCACCCTACGCGTACGAGTTCCACCGCGAGGTTCCGAACGCGGCTTATGGCTACGTGGTCGGCTCGGCCATCGCCAAGGGCCGTATCCGTTCGATGAACCTCAATGAGGCGCGCGCCGCTCCCGGCGTGCTTGCCATTGTCACTGCAGCCGACGCCGGCAAGCTGGGCAAGGGCAAGTACAACACCGCCAAGCTGTTCGCCGGTCCCGCGGTCGATCATTATCACCAGGCCGTCGCAGTCGTCGTGGCGGAGACCTTCGAGCAGGCGCGCGCCGCGGCGGGGTTGATCCGTGTAGACTATCAGCGCGCGCCCGGGCGGTTCGATCTCGACCAGGAGATCAAGACCGCGCCGCTGCACGGCGGCAACAGCGGCGAAGGGAGCGAGTCTCCGCCCGAGCACCGAGTGGGCAAGTTCGAGGCTGCATTCGCTGCTGCCCCGGTGAAGCTCGATCAACGCTACACCACGCCCGATCACAGCCACGCGATGATGGAGCCCTTCGCCTCGATCGCGTCCTGGACCGGTGATGCGCTGACGGTGTGGACGTCGAACCAGATGATCGACTGGGGCCGTACGGATCTCGCGACGACCCTTGGCATCCCCAAGGAGAAGATCACCTTCATGTCGCCATACGTCGGTGGTGGTTTTGGCGGAAAGCTGTTCCTGCGCACCGATGCGGTGCTGGCGGCGCTTGGCGCGCGTGCAGCCAAGCGCCCGGTCAAGCTGGCGTTGCAACGCCCCCTCATCGCCAACAACACGACGCATCGCCCTGCCACCCGCCAGCGCATCCGCATCGGCACGACGCGCGACGGCACGATCACCGCGATCGCGCACGAGAGCGGCTCGGGCGATCTGCCCGGCGGCGGCCCCGAAACGGCAGTGAACCAGACCGAATTGCTGTACGCGGGCGCCAATCGGCTCACGTCGCTGCGGCTCGCGGTCATGGATCTGCCCGAGGGCAATGCCATGCGTGCACCTGGTGAGGCGCCCGGCATGATGGCGCTTGAGATCGCGATGGATGAGATGGCCGAGCAGCTCGGCATGGATCCGATCGCCTTTCGCGTGAAGAACGACACGCAGGTCGATCCCAAGGACCCGAAGCGCCACTTCTCACAGCGCCAGCTCGTCCGTTGCCTTGAGGAAGGGGCACAGCGCTTTGGCTGGTCGAAGCGCAACCCCAAGCCCGGTCAGGTGCGCGATGGCCGGTGGCTAGTGGGAATGGGGGTCGCATCCTCGTTTCGCAACCACATGAACATGCCCTCGGGTGCCCGTGTCCGGCTGCGCCGCGACGGTGTCGTGACGGTCGAGACCGACATGACCGACATCGGCACCGGCAGCTACACCATCCTGGCGCAGACTGCGGCCGAGATGATGGGCGTGCCGGCCGAAGCCGTCGTCGTAAAGCTTGGGAGCTCGGCATACCCGGTGTCCGCGGGTTCGGGCGGCCAGTTCGGTGCGGCAAATTCGACCGCGGGTGTCTATGCAGCGTGCGTGAAGCTGCGCGAGCAGGTTGCCCAGCGGCTCGGCGTCAACTCGGTCGACGCGGTGTTCGAAGGTGGCAAGGTCCGGAGCGGCAACCGCACCGCCGACCTGCGTCAGGCGGCGTCTGCCGGCGAGCTAGTGGCCGAGGACAAGATCGAGTTCGATAAACTCGACAAGTCCTACCAGATATCCACCTTCGGATCGCACTTCGTCGAAGTCGGTGTCGATGCCTATACAGGTGCCACCCGCGTGCGCCGGATGCTCGCGGTCTGTGCCGCTGGCCGTATCATCAATCCCAAGTCGGCGCGCAGCCAGGTGATCGGCGCGATGACCATGGGCGTGGGCTCGGCGCTGATGGAGGCGCTGGAGGTCGACAAGCGGTTCGGTCTCTTCATCAACCACGATCTTGCCGGATATGAAGTGCCGGTGCACGCCGACATTCCCCACCAAGAGGTCGTGTTCCTCGACGAGGCCGACGACAAGGCCAACCCCATGAAGGCCAAGGGTGTCGGCGAACTCGGGCTTTGTGGCGTGGGCGGCGCAGTGGCGAACGCCGTCTACAATGCCACCGGCGTGCGCATTCGGGACTATCCGCTGACCCTCGACAAGCACGTGGAACGCCTGCCGGCGATCGCTTGATCGATCGTCGCCGACCAAAGGTCGGACATCAGAAATGCAGCCCCTTTCCGTCGCCCAGCGGAAGGGAACGACTAGGCTCGCCCTCACGGTTCGAGCCGCCGATGGAGAAGCGCGATGCATCCGAACACGACGGCCCTGTTGCTGATCGAATACCAGAATGACTTCGTAAGCGAGGGCGGTGCGCAGCATGAGGCAGTGCAGGCGGTCATGGCCGAAACCGGGATGCTCGCGCACAGCCGGACGGTGGTCGAACAGGCACGAGCGCTCGGGGTGACGGTGATGCACGCCCCGATCAGCTTTGCCGATGGCTATCCCGAGATCCCCTCCGATCCCTACGGCATCTTGGCCGGGATCGTGGCCGCGAAGGCATTCCGGAAAGAAAGCTGGGGTGCCGAGATTGCCGAGGTGATGGCTCCCCAAACAGGTGACATCATCATCGAGGGCAAGCGCGGGCTCGACTGCTTTGCGAGCACCAACATCGACTTCATCCTGCGCCAACGCGGCATCACCGATCTGGCCATCGCCGGCTTCCTCACCAATTGCTGCGTTGAGTCGACTATGCGCTCCGCCTACGAGCGCGGCTTCCGCGTAGTCACGCTGAGCGACTGTACCGCGACGCTCAGTCCGGAAGAGCAGGACGCGGCCGTCACAAAGAACTTCCCGATGTTCTCGCTGCCGATGACCCACGATGCCTTCCTTGCCAAGCTGGAGCCAGCGGCATGAAGTTCGACACACCGGCGGGCACCACCCCGATCGATCGCCAAGCCGTCGTCGGCCGGCCGCATCCGCGGGTCGAGGGGCGACTCAAGACCACCGGCACCGCCACCTACGCGGCCGAACACCATGACGTCGGCGACGACCTTGCCTACGGCTACATTCTGGGTGCCGCGATCGCCAAGGGGCGGATTTCGCGTCTCGACCTGTCGATCGCGCGCGCCGCGCCCGGCGTCCGTACGATCGTCACTCACGAGACGGCGGGAACCCTGGGTGTCGGTGACTTCTATGTCCAGCGCGTACTCGCCGGACCGGAGGTGGACCACTATCATCAAGCCGTCGCCGTGGTCGTGGCGGACACGTTCGAGCAGGCGCGGGCTGCCGCCGCCCTGATCCGTGTTGATTATGCGCGTCGCAAAGGCTCGTTCGACCTTGCCGCGCAGAAGCCGACCGCACCGATTGCGCCGGAAGAGCCATTCGGCGGCGCAAGCGAGCTTCGCGTCGGCGACTTCGATCGCGCCTTCGCCGCCGCGCCGGTGAAGATCGACCAGACCTATACCGTGCCCGATCAGGCCCATGCGATGATGGAGCCGCACGCCACCATCGCCCGCTGGAAGGGCGACCAGTTGACCTGTTGGACATCCATCCAGCAGATGAATTGGGGCAAGCGAGATCTCGGCAAAATCATCGGCACGCCCAAGGAGAATATCCACCTGCTCTCGCCGTTCATCGGCGGCGGTTTCGGTGGCAAGGGTACGACCCAGAGCGACCTTGCGCTCGCGGCGCTCGCTGCGCGGGCGGCGGGGCGGCCGGTCAAGCTCGTGCTGCAGCGCCCGATCATGTTCAACAACACGATCCATCGGCCGAAAACGATCCAGCGTATCCGGCTCGGCGCGGGCCGCGACGGCCGCATCACTGCGATCGGACACGATGGCTGGTCGGGCAATTTGCGCGGCGGGAGAACCGAGCCGACCACGCTTCCTACCCGGCTGCTCTACCGTGGCGAGAACCGGCTGCTTCGCCGCTATCTGACCACACTCGATCTGGCCGAGGGCAATGCGATGCGTGCGCCCGGCGAGGCTCCGGGCATGATGGCGCTCGAAATCGCGATGGACGAGCTGGCGGAAAAGCTGGACATGGACCCTGTCGCGCTGCGCATCGCTAACGACACGCAGGTCGATCCGGAGAAGCCTGAACGCCGCTTCTCGACCCGCGCCTTTGTCGAATGCCTGCGCACAGGCGCCGAACGGTTCGGCTGGAACGCTCGCCCGACCCGGCCCGCCAGCCGGCAGGACGGCAAGTGGCTGATCGGTTATGGCGTGGCGAGTGCGATCCGCGGCGCCCCGATCGCCAAGGCGGGTGCGCGCGCTCGGCTCAGCCGCGACGGGATTATCACGGTTCAAACCGATATGACCGACATCGGTACCGGTAGCTATACCATCGTGGCGCAGGTCGCCGCTGAGATGCTGGGTGTCCCGTTGAGCCGCGTGGTGGCCAAGCTCGGCGACTCTGCTTTCCCTGAGACGCCCGGCTCCGGCGGACAGATGGGCGCTGCGTCGGTCACTGCCGGAGTCTACGCCGCCTGTGCCGCGTTGCGTGATGCCGTGGCGCAGCGGCTCGGCTTCAACACGACCGATGTCATCTTCGCTGACGGCGAGGTGCGTTCGGGCGGTCGCGCAGTTCCCCTTGCTCGTGCCGCACAGGGCGGCGAGGTGGTGGCCGAGGACAGCATGGAATATGGCGACCTTAGCAAGCAATATGCCCAGCAGACCTTCGGCGCGCATTTCGCTGAGGTCGGCGTCGATCGCTACACGGGTGTCGTCCGCGTCCGACGCATGCTGGCGGTGTGCGCAGCGGGACGTATCCTCAATCCTCTGACCGCACGCAGCCAAGTGATCGGCGGCATGACGATGGGCATAGGTGCTGCGTTGATGGAGGAGATGGCAGTAGACAGGCGCTTCGGCTTCTTCGTCAACCACGACCTTGCGGGGTATGAGGTGCCGGTTCACGCCGACGTACCGCATCTCGACGTTGCGTTCATCGATGAGATCGACGCGACAATGTCGCCGGTCAAAGCGAAGGGCGTCGGCGAACTTGGCTTGAGCGGGGTCGCGCCCGCGATCGCCAACGCCATCTACAACGCGACCGGCGTGCGCGTGCGTGAATATCCGATCACTCTGGAGAAGCACCTTGATGGGCTGCCGGAGCTCACATGACTAGCGCCCGCGAGCTGCTCACGCGCTTGCCGCATCGACTTCGCTCGGCGCTCCTCGTCCTGTCGTTGCTCGGCATTGCGGGTGGAGCGTCGGCTCAGGTCACTGCTCCCGCACTCCGCAGTGCCGTTCCCATCCCGCCTGCGGAGCGTGCGTTGACAACGATCGTCGCCGATCGGCCGATCCGCGTCCCAGGCGCAACCCTGGACCTCGAGGGTCCGGTGTTTCTTCCCAACGGAGATCTCCTGCTCTCCGACGTTCAGGGAAGGCGCGTGATGCGGCTGGATGGGCGTGACCGGCTCACCACGGTAGTCACGCTGGTCAGTCTGATGCCTGGCGGCATGGCGCTGTCACCTGATGGACGTGTTTTCATCGCGGCGGCGAACGGCAAAGGGGGCGGCGCGATCATCGCGATGCGCACAGACGGCAGCGAGCAGCAGACGATCGTTCCTGAGGCAGGCGGTTTTGCCCCCAACGACATCGTCTTCGACGCCAACGGCGGCTTCTACTTCACCGACGCGCGTGGAACGGTCGGCGAACCCATAGGCGGCGTCTGGTATGTAGCCGCGGCTGGCGTCTCCCCAGTCACAGTCGTCCGACATCTTGCAGTGGCCAACGGCATTGCCCTGAGCCCCGATGGGAAGCGTTTGTGGATCGGCGAGTTCGCTTTGGGGCGTTTATACCGGATCGACCTCAAGGATGCGGTCACGCCCGCACCGTTCGGGGCAACGACGGCGTATCATTTCACCGGGCCCGCGCCGGACTCGATGCGTGTCGACGCGGCAGGTCGTGTCTATGTCGCACTTTATGGACAAGGCCGCGTTATTGTCTTCACGTCGAGCGGTCTGCCGCTGGGACAGATTCTGCTTCCAGGCCGCGATGACGGACGCAATCTCAACACTACCAGCATGGCGCTCCGCTCCGGCACCCGCGATCTGGTCGTCGTGGCCAGTGACGGCAAACCGGGCGGTCACGCGACGATCTTTCACGCACGCTCTTTCGAGCACTAGACCGGCAAGGAGAAGAGACATGGATCTGAAGCGCGCAGGGTCGCAGCCGTCGCAAGTGGGACCGGCTGAGTGGTTCACGGGAATCGTCCGTATCGACCCGCTGAACAGCCCGCCCGAGCCTGCGCGTCATAGCTGCGCGGCCGTGACGTTCGAGCCGGGCGCCCGCACCAACTGGCATACCCACCCTTTCGGCCAGACGCTGATCGTCACTGTCGGCTGCGGCTGGACGCAGTGCGAGGGTGAGGAGGTCGTCGAGATTCGCGCCGGCGACGTCATCTGGTGTCCGCCGCGGCACAAGCACTGGCACGGTGCCACCTCGACGACCGCGATGACCCATATCGCGGTCCAGCAGGCTCTGGATGGGAGCCCGGTCGACTGGCTGGAGCCAGTCAGCGACGCACAATACCACCGTTGACCGAAGACGAAATTAGATCATGAAATGTCTTCACGTTATCGCCTTGCTCGGCTGCACGGCTTCCACTGCCCAGGCTCAAACGGTCGTTCGCGCTGGCGAAGCGCCCGCCAAGCCGGGACCGGCCACCAATTTCACGGGGACGGTGAGCGTCCGGACGATGGCCGAGGTGATTGCGCCCGGTCAGGCCGGTGCTGCGCTGGTGACCTTCCAGCCGGGAGCACGGACCAACTGGCACACCCATCCCGCGGGACAGATTCTCTACGTGACCGAAGGCTGCGGCTGGATTCAAGAGGAAGGCAGCCCCGTCATCCGCGTCTGCGAGGGCGTCACGATTCATGCGCGACCGGGCGCAAAACATTGGCACGGTGCGACGAGCAGCCAAGGTATGAGACACTTGGCCGTTACCGAGACAATTGACGGGAAGCCCGTCGACTGGCTCGAGCCCGTACCCGCGAGCCAGTACCATGGCCCTGCCCGTTAAACGACAGATTGCATGCTTGAAGGCGAAGATGCACGCTGCTTATCGATGTCAAACACTAGATCCAACCTCGCTGACCTGACCTACTTCCTGTCAATCGCAAGGCATCGAAGCTTCCGCATTGCGGGTCTGGAACTCGGTGTCAGTGCGTCCGCGCTCAGCCACGCGCTGAAAGGCCTGGAAGCGCGTCTCGGCGTGCGACTCCTCAACCGTACGAACCGCAGCGTGACGCTGACTGCGGCCGGCGAAGAGTTGCGCGATGAAATAACCGAGCCGTTCGGCAGGATCGATCAGGCGGTGGAAGGCTTAAACCGCTACCGCGATGCGCCGACGGGCCGTGTGCGACTCAACGTGGTGGCAGAAGCGGCCGCGCTGCTGCTGGCACCGGTGTTGCCTATTTTTGCGGAGCGTTACCCGGACATCGAAGTCGATATTGCTGCCCGTGATCAGATGGTCGACGTCATCGAGGGCGGGTACGATGCCGGCATCCGGCATGGTGGCACTGTTCCCGAGGATATGGTCGCCCAGCGGCTTTCTGCGGATCTTCGCTGGGTCATTGCCGGATCGCCCGCCTATCTCGAAAAGTTCGGTACGCCTGAGACGCCCGACGATCTTCAACAGCATCAATGTCTGGCTGTGCGACTCGGGGACGATCGCATCTATCGATGGGAGTTCGAAGGACCGCAAGGAGAGTTTGCGCTGAGCGTGCCGAGCAAGATTATTGTCGACGAAGGACGCGCGATGCTCGCCATGGCGCTTGCAGGCACGGGATTAATGTTCGGTCTCGCGCCTACGTTTGCTCCTTTCGTGGGACGCGGTGAGCTGAGGTTGGTATTGGATGATTATTCTACGATGGGCCCCGGTTACCACATTTATTATTCAAGCAGGAGACAAGTCCCGACTGGGCTTCGCTTATTGATTGATCTTGTACGTGAAATTCGTCCATTGGGGCTTTAACATCTTGCCAAGCCGAAAAGGCTAAGAAGCCTACAATGAAATCTCGTACTTGCCTTCCCGAACCTGTTATGTAAACAAAGTAGATTCTTTATAGAAGGCTTTTATGTGTGATATTTCTCGATCTCAGTCCTATTGATGGCTAAAATGCTGCAGTTTTGCCGTTTGATCAATAGCGCGACGACAATACTATCAGCTTTTACTCTGGGCGGTGCCACGGCCTCCGTCCCTGTAAAGGACCGGACATTCACGCTTCAGATCGCGCCGCAGGGCAGCGCAAAAACTGACCTAGGCGTCAGAAGCGTGCGCATTCGGATCAGCTTCTATCCGGGGCCTCTCGAGGCAGGTGGGACGCTGTTTGCCATGCCGTTGATCACTGCCAACGTTGACACGCTCGCAACTTCCATCACGTCTTTGAGAGTTACTGACAAGCGCGGATTGGTACCCCTGCTGGTCCAGGACAAGGCTTTAGCGGGAGGCACCGACGCCGACGATGACGGAACCCGGCGAGAGTGGATCGTTAAGCGCAGGACCGAAGGTGCGGTAACGGCCACCTACTCCATTCCCGCAACCAATGCCCGCCCTCCGCGCGGTCCCGCACCCCCGATCAGTCTTATGGCAGACGACGGCGCGTTTTCCGGTGCCGGAAGCATGTTCCTACTCCATCCGACAGGCGAAAGGCGCTACCGTCTGTCCATCAAATGGATTTTGTCTGCGCTACCCCGAGATGCGATTGGAGTAAGCAGTTTAGGCGTAGGCTCCTCGGTTTCGAAAAATTTGTTAAGCGGCAGCGAATTAGAAACAGTATTTTTCCTTGCTGGAAAACTGGGTCGGGTTGACGACGTCAAATCAGCCACAGGTTTTTTTGCAGCATGGCAAGGTAAGCCCCCTTTCGAACCGCGGCCGCTTTTGAATTGGACAAAGACGCTTTACAGTCGCTACCTGACCTTCTTTCGTCCGCCCGAGTCCAATAATTATGGCGTATTTCTTCGCTATAATCCAATTAATGCAGGCGGCGGGGTAGCAATGTACGGGTCGTTCGTAGCTACATTCGGTAGTGGCGCTGGCGCCAACGAGGAAAAACTAAGATTCACACTTGCGCACGAGATGTTCCACACTTTCCAACCTAAAATAAGCCGTCCCGGCGGCTTGGAGACTGCGTGGTTTTCTGAAGGATCTGCAAATCTCTATCAAAGCCGACTGCCGCTGCGGTATGGAATGGTGGGATCGAAAGCATTCCTTGAGGACCTGAACTACTACGCAAGTCGCTACTACACTAATGCGATGGCAGATCAGCCTAACAGTGAGATCGCCAAAAGATTCTGGTCCGATACGCGCATCAGGACGCTGCCCTATGATCGAGGCATGTTTTATCTAGCCACGGTCGATGCGGCGGTACGGCGCCGTTCAGGCGGACGGCGTTCGCTCGACAATATTCTGATTGAACTCTTGGCAGCCGAAAGGTCAGGCCATGAAACACGTCTAGCTGACTGGGAAGGAGCGTTACTCCGCGACCTCGGCTCAGGTGCCGTCACGGAGTTTCAGGCGTTCCTTGCCGGCCGTGTTCCCGTTCCCCCCTCCGACGCGTTTGGACCGTGTTTTCGCCGAAGCACTGCGAAGCTACGCCGTTATGAGTTAGGTTTCGATAGTGCCGTATTGGCAGAACCACGACGGATCGTACGCGGTCTGCTATCTGGGAGTGCAGCAGCGATGGCTGGCTTACGCAACGGGGACGAGATCGTCCTGCCCGTTCCACAAGATGCCATCCAAGGCAATCAGACCGAGATGCTAAAGCTCCGTATCCGGCGCGGAAAACGTGAATTCGGTTTATCATATCTTCCTCGAGGCACTACCGTCGACGCTTACCAGTGGGAACGCGTTCCGACAGTTGCGGAAGCGCAATGTCCTTTCTAACGAAAATTGGCCAAATAGGGCGTTCAGGGGGCTCTGTCAGACTAACGTGGCAAGGCGGTCAGGGGTGCGATAACGATCGAACATGAGCCGACGATCACGTGCCAAACCGCCCAGCCCGTTCCGCCGGTTCAACTCGTCACCGGAGGTGATCCGGCTGGTGGTCATGATGTACGTGCGCTTCCCCCTGTCGTTGCGGAACGTCGAGGACCTGCTGTTCGAGCGCGGCATCGACATCTGCCATGAAACGGTGCGGATGTGGTGGAACAGGTTTGGCCCGATGTTCGCAGGGGACATCCGGCGTCAGCGGGTGTCGCGCATGCGCGGCTTTCGTCAGTGGCGTTGGCATCTCGATGAGATGTACGTGAAGCTCAACGGTCAGATGGTTTACCTGTGGCGAGCCGTCGACCACGAGGGCGAGGTCCTCGAGAGCTACATTACTAAAACCCGCGACAAAGATGCAGCACTCACCTTCATGAAGAAGGCGCTCAAGCGCCATGGTTCACCCGAAGCGATCACCACCGACGGCCTGCGTTCCTACCGTGCCGCGATGAAGGAGCTGGGTAATACCAGCAAGCAGGAGGTCGGTCGCTGGGCGAACAACCGGGTGGAGAACAGCCATCTACCGTTCCGACGAAGGGAGCGGGCCATGCTCCGGTTCAGGCGAATGAGCTCCTTACAGAAGTTCGCCTCGGTGCACGCCAACGTCCACAACCACTTCAACCTCGAACGCCATCTTATCGACCGCCAGACCTACCGGGAACGCCGCTCTGCCGCCCTGGCAGAGTGGCAGGTGATTGCGAGCTAGCCCCCTGCCCTTAAAGACGGACCTGCATCGTGCAGAGAGCGGTTCGCGTTAGACTGACAGCACCCCTGACCAGCCTGTGCGTCGCCGAGTAGAATTGCCACCCGCTTGGCAAGCCGACCCGTCGCGCTAATCTGATCGTGCTTTGGGCGTCCCTTGTTGCTGAAATCAGATTGCAAGCCGAGTGCTGCTTCGATGGCGGTCTTGTGCCCCATGACCTGATCCATGCCGTCGCTGGAGGCGGCGCGCACCATAAAATGCTTCACGGGCGTCTCGAACAGCGGCGTCGCCGCAGCCGTTTCAATCAGCCCCCACCAGCTCTGATCGCAGGCGGCGAGGATCGGCTGCGCCACGTCGTCGAGCGGCACGGCGACGGGGCGCTGATATTCGATCAACTCACCGTCATGGTCCTGGAAGGCGGCATCTTCCCACGTCAGCGTTCCAGGGGAGGGCACCGGTTTCGGCCGGAGAAATAGATCGTCAGTGACGAGGTGCACCCAGGGGATAGTGAAACCCGCCCAGTCGGTCTCGAGCGTGTGCCAGTCCTCCCAAGGCGCGAGGAGCAGGGCGAACACTGCGTCTGCGACCACGCGGGGGTGGGCGCCGGCATGCGGATCGAACGCGCCGAAGTCGCGGTTCCAGCTTTCGTAAAGCCAGGGTAGTGCGCGCTGGCCGGCGCGACGCGCGACCGGCACAATCTCCTCAACCGTCAGCCACTGAAACTGCGCGAGGTGACTCGCCTCGAAAGCGCGTCCTGAAAAATACCTGGCGAGACGCACTGCATCGAACAGCGCGGTGATTTCCTCTGGGCTATAGCGACGCACAGTCGCATTGCCGAACGCCATCGGCGGCAGAGTGTCGGCCAGATCCAGCGGGCAGAGATATGTCCGCCGGACAGTGGTTGCTTCGAAAGCTGCAACTATAGCGCGTGCGCCCTCTTCGAGCGTGCTGGCCAGGCAGGGCTCGGGCATGAGGCAGGGAAGACCAGCGCCGCGCAACGCATCCGACAAACCGAACGAGAAGCCTATCCCCTTATCCGCGGCGGAAAAATTGTCAGCGCAGAACTGCCTGAACGCCATGTAAGCAGGCGACTGGCTCAGATTGCTCGGACCTGGCCACCCTATCGACCATAAAGAGTCCAACGCGGCCTCGGTCCGTGCGAGTTTATCGTCGCTCATCGGCGCAGCGTCATGGCCGAAAGGCCATTACGGACGCGCGATCATCGAGCGGATCTCCTCGAGCTGATAATGAGGCCGTCCGAAGGCGTCGGCCATCTCGCTCGCCACCTCCAGCATTAGAGCGTTTTTCAGCCGAGCTGAATCATCAGGGATTCACACGGTGACGGTTTTCTGATTCACG
>NZ_JACYVA010000014.1 GCF_014842075.1 Sphingomonas sp. CFBP 13720 | reverse complement strand
CAGTGCGGCGCGTGTCGTGTGTGGCAGCCAGCCGGTGAGGCTGATCAGTTCGCCCAGCGTAGCGCCGGCTGGTTGCGACAGCAGCGCCAGCACTGCGCCTGCCTTGGTAGGACGTGGTGTTGCTGTGGCGGGCGTAGGCACTGCCGCCACGGCAGGCTCTGGCGCTGCGACCGCACTACCCTCCCCGACCTCGCCGATACCGATAGCAGCCAGCCCGGCGGCAGTGGCGAACATGCCGTAGCGCAGGTCATGGTCAGTGCGGTGGACCGCTTTGGCGTCCACCGTCTCGCGCTCCTCAACCAGGCCGTGCCTGAGCAGTGTCGCAATCGCCCGGCGTACGCGGTCCGCACCGTCGGAAAACGCCAGCGGCAGTGGGTACAGGCTGGCGGTATCGTTCTGCGCGGCGTGCGCCAGCAGGATGGACTGGGTATCGTTCAGTCTGGGCATGGTGGTGGCCTCATCATCAGCGGCGCCATTGCCGCTGCCACCAGCTGCAGCCCTGCCGGTCGTACCGGTCAGGGCTCGGCCGACACGCTAAGCGGCGTGCGGCTCAGGCATGCTGTTGCTCTCGTGCGCGCTGAAGTCCAGCAGGTAAGTTCAGATCCTTTGCACTCCAGAACGCATGTTAAGAGACAGCGGCCTCACTCGAGTCAGGATACGCCATGCCTTGAGAGCCGATACTACCGCCTGAGAATGTGCCTGCCAGCTAACGCTGATATTTCGACGGCAGGCACCAGATGCAATCAGTTGCGCAGGCTGTCCGGCACCACACCACCGTTCTCAGCAAGCTTGGCCATTACTGCCTTGTGCAGAGCGATGTTCTGTTCGGCGCTTCCGTCTGCAGCCGCGTGGACATTGAGCTCGCTGGCAAGCTCCTTGCGGGCGCTCAAACTGGAATCGAGATCGAGCAACTTGAGTAGATCTACGATCGAGGTCTGATAGTTTCCTCCGCCATCCTGCATCGATGCCATCTCGGCCAAAACTGCGCCAACATCGACGCTCTGCGGTTGTGCTTGGGGGGCGGAAGCGGAAGCCGGTACTGCCTGCCGTGCAGCCTGTGGCGCCACTTGGGTCGGAGCGGCGGGGGTCGGTTGTACGGCAGACTTGGCCTGCTTGTGGCCGAAGATCTTACCCATGATATTTCTGAAGATGCTCATCGTGTCCGTTCCTTAATCGACGACCGCCTCTGCGGTGTGGGGATGAACGACAGGGGCACGTCAGAGGGTCCGCCGTCCGGAACGTCGGCGTCAGGTACGCGCTTTACCTCGACAGCGCGTCGGTGCGCTTTCAGAGGAATCCGCCATGACATTGCGCAAAACCATCATCACTTCTGCTGCATTCCTGGCTTTGGCTGCTTGCGGACGCAGCAACGACGCCGTTCAGAACAATACGACGGCAGCGCAAGCGGGCGTCGCAAACGAAGCTACGACAGCACCGGTAGCCATGAGCGCCGCGCAGAATTTCGCGAACGCGGCCGCAGCAAGCGATACGTTCGAAATCGAGACGTCGAGACTGGCATTGACGAACGGTGCCTCGGCGTTGGTGAAGTCCTATGCCAACAAGATGATCGAGGCACACACCACCTCCACTTCAAAACTGATGGCCGCCGCCGCGGCCGTCACCCCGACCGTCACACCCAATCCAACGCTGAATGCCGAGCAGCAGCTCAAGCTTGACCAGCTTAAAGCGCTGAACGGCGCTGCCTTTGACCAGGCTTACAAGACGGAACAGACAGCCGGGCATCAGCAGACGTTGGATGCGCTCAAGACCTACGCCAGCGCGGGTGAGGCAACCCCTCTCAAGGCATTCGCTAGTAGCATGGTCCCGATCGTTACGGCGCACCTGAACATGGTCAAAGGTCTTAAAGTCTGATCATCTCAGCCCTCGGCTTTCAACTTACGCACCTGCCGTCTGAGTGGCTCATGCCACTCAGACGGCATTAGTCCAAACAGGGAAGGATTCGCTTCCATGTTCGTCCGGAACAGCGTCGACCGCACGTCCAGTCCCATGCTTTTATCTAGCATCAGCTACCGTCGGTTCGACTTCTGTCCGAGATACAGATCAGGACAACCGGCCGATACCCAATCGGTTATCGGCGACCGCCAAGTATCGAACCAAGAACGCCTCCGAGGCCACCGGCCGATCCACCGCCCAACGCCCCGCCCCCGGTTCCCGTGCCAGCAAGACCACCAAGTACGGAACTGAGTATGCCACCAAGACCGCCCTGCTGCCCGCCGGAGCGGCCCGCCAGATGACCCGCTACTAGCATCGCCAGAATGGGGAGCATCTGCTTGAGGAGAGCGGGGGGCAGCCCGCTTCCTTGCGCGGCCTGTCCGGCAACCTCGCGACTTACGTCCTTGGAACCGAAAATTCCACCCAGTAGCTGGTTGCCGCGATCGATCTGCGTTGGTTCCGAGCCTACCACATTCTGCGCAAGGTCAGAGCCGCCAAGCCCGCTGACGTGGGTTTCGAACTCAGCGGTGTTGTTTCCCATTCCGCCAAGGATCGAAGGGAGTAATGCTTCAGCTCCGCGTCGCGCCTGCTCAGGAGGGATTCCCAGCTGGCCGGCAAGGGCTTCGATGCCGCCGGTTGGCAGTAGCTCGTTGAGGTTCATTTCAGGTTCCTTTATCGACGGACACCAACCGCTGCCGGACGACATGTGTCCTGCCAAACCCGTGTCCGTGCGGGGCGCTACTGCGGCCTATCGCGTAAAAGTCTCATCGTACCGCCCGACTTGACGCAACTGACGCACAATTCCATTGAATGCTGCAGTGCCCTCTGTGCCTGATCGATGCCGTTCTCCTGTGCCGCCGATTCCCGATACAGTTCAAATGGTCAGTGTTCGGGCAATGCGGCAGCAGGCAACGCAGCCGCAACCGAACTTCGCCAACATCAACGCGCGGGGGGACAGCAAAAACCTTTGCATTGGTTCGATGTGCCAAGCCGGCCGATCTTTGCGTTCGCTGGCATCTTAAGACCTACGGATCGCGGTAACCCCTTTGGATTTCTGACCGCGGAGCCCAACGCCCTTGTGGAACCGATCCACCCTAAAATCATGCTCGCTACCGTACAAGACGATGATTACGAGCGATGACTCACCGCGCGATTGGAAGAATTGAAGGACGTGGTGGCACTTTACCCCTCGAGGTTGATACGATTGAATGACGGCTGCCGAGCGCTCGACCTTCCGAGCATTATAGCTGTTCATAGAGGGCGCTATGGCGCATGATGCCGCGACCGGTGTTCTTCCGGCAGGGTTGCTTGGCTATCTTGAACCAGTTATTTGTTAAAATGCTGGTTGGGCACGACACCATGGGACGGATACTACGGCGGTCGATCCTAAATCACGAAGTATACCCGTTACGCATTTGCTCCGGATTCGGCAAATACGGTCGGTTTGCTAGAGATAAACCACAGTGACAAAGACCCTAAGCATTATTGGCCGGAATATTACCGACATCGCGACTTTTGACATCAAACGAACCGGATCCTGGTTAGTTTGATAGTACCCTGCCGAGGCTTCCCCCGTTAATTAAGCCTGCCGGTCAGCAGCAGATGCCGGACGTCGTCAGCGGTCTGGTTCAGCGCGCCCAGCCGCTCGATAAGTTGCGCCGCCCGACTTCCCCTCAAGCCCGCAAGGGTGAGCTCCTTATCTCGGACGTAAGTGTACATCCCGCTGACCGCGAAAGCCGTGGCATGACCGATGAACTGTCGCTGCCCACCGATCGTGCGGGAAAAACTGCCCGATGCGAAGAAACGCCGCCTCACGAGCGGCGCGGGAAAAGTAAGGTCCAGGATCGCAAGCCTTTCCCGCTCCGGCGGCACCCAATGTGTTACGTCAGGCGCCGGCGGTGCCGGATAGTCATTGTCATAGGCGTCGGGCAAATGCAGCCGAACGCGAAGTAGCGCCGGGTCAGCCGCGAGCGTCTCGGCGAATGTCGCCATAAAGACGGCAAACGCTTCTGGATCATTGCTGCCTGATCCAAAATGCACATGCATTCGGTCAAGCGTGTCGTTGCCGTTAGGACTGGGGTCCGCAATGCGGTCCACCAGCGTTTGCGAGCCCTGCGGAAGCCCATAAGCAACCGTTGCAGCGAACATGTTCTGTTCGTCGGAGAACAGAATGCCTGAAGCCTTGTTGAAGGCTGTCTGATCGGCAGCGCTGGCGAAGCCGATTTCTACCCCGCCATCGAGTACATAGTCGGGGAAAGGAACAATCCCCTCCTGCTCGGGCCACAGGTGTGCATCCTGCTCGCGGTCGAGATGATACTGGACGTACCACGCCAGCCCGGGCACTCGTGAGCAAAGTGGTCCATGGACGTCGCGCCAGTAGGTCGCGAACACCTCTTGCGGTACCTGCGGCCGCCTCACTACAGTGGTGTAGGTGTTGATCGAGATGGTAGCGTCGCGGGCGGAATAGTCGTCGATGTGTTGTTCGTGTTTCATGGCAGATCTCGTTTTGTCGGCTCAGGAATGCTTCGCATCTGGCTCGCTAGTTCTTATATGCTGGCGTTCGGAAGTAGCTCGGCAAGGTCCAACTTGAATTGCTGGTTGCGGCAACGTCAACCACTGCCGATACGCTCGGTGGGTAGAAGCGACTTACCGGTTTGGGGACCTGAGGGTTTCGGCAGTCGTACCCGCCAGAACTGCGTCGTCGCACCCGTCACGCCGAAATCATTGTCGGTGACCAGCAGCAGTTCCGTGGGGGAAAGCAGCGCCATACCTTCGACATCCGCGCCTAGTTCTGGAAAGTCATCACTGGTGAACACTAGTGTCTTGACGAGCACCGGAAACATTGGCTTGTCCACCGCGCTGAGTTCCTCCAGCGTCGGGCGCGACGCCACATTCAGATGCTCGTCCGCCAGCATCGCCTCAGACTCCAGCACGCAACTGTAAATTTTTGTGGTCGCTGATCCCCGTTCCAGTACCAGCAGCGTGTCGGGTCCGACCCACAGCAGTTCGCTGACTTTGATATCGCGGCGTTCGAACGCGCCCAAGGCGCGGTCGCGTGCGAAGCTGTCAGGGCAGTCGAGCGGGTAGGCATATTGTGCCGCGACACGACCCGTATCGGCGTCCATGCGCCATAGCCGGACGTGACGGGCCTGTTCGTGCGCATCCTCGTCCGGATGCGCAAGTGGGCTCTGGAAGGCAAGGAACAGCCAGCGCTCGTCCGACGAGATTGTCAGCGCCTCGAACCCGCGGTTAAGCTGCCGCTTCGCTGCGATCGGCGGCAAGCCGAGCGGTGCATCGACCGGCGATGACTTGCCCATGGTTCGCGGAGGCAGCCGCTTCACTACCATCCCCTGAGCGTCGAGCCGGACCAGCGACGGTCCGAACTCGTCGCCGATCCAGAAGCCACCGTCCGACAAGGCCACGAGCCCTTCTGTATCCAGTCCCTCCGGGTCGGCTGCGATGCGAGTGCCAGCAAGATCGAACACCGGCTCGCTCAGCAGGTTTTCGCTACCCGGATTGGCCAGCCCCGACACCCGCTGCCCGCTCACTTTGGTGAGGGAAACCATCCGCACCAGCGTAACTGAGTCCCCCTCCACCCGCAACTCCGCGAGCGTTGGTCCTATGTCCGGGCGGGGCATGATCTTTGCTCCGGACAAGGCAAGCAGCGGTGTCAGTTCATCCAATCCGTACTGGCCGATGATGTCGCGCACCTTGATGTTCGGTCCGCGGTCTCCGATTGCCCAGACATGACCCGGAGGATCTCCAGCGCGTATCGCAAGCCCCGAGCCAAAGCCGTATCGCAGGGTCATGGCCCCACGTGGCAGTATGAGCGTTTCGATGACCGGGTCTTCCCAGGCAAGCCGCTCGAGCACTACGTCGGGTATGTCCGTTCTCCTGCCAATGCGTTCGTTGGTTCTACAACGCAGCAGGTGACTGATCGGTCACCGCTTTTGGAGGCGACGTCAATGAGCTGCCCAAATCGGAGAACGCGTATGGCAGCGTGAACGGCCATCGGTGCCCCGTTGCGATATTGAAAGCGGTGTGGACGGATCTTGGAACGCACGAATGAGTTCGTTGAGTGTTGACTGCTCTCGGACAAGACAGCGTTCCGCAACAAGAAATTTCCGACCGGACGGCTGTCGAATACCCTTCTCTTGGAGAAATACCGATGCTTCGTTCCTTTCTTATCGGCCTGGTCGCGGGGCAGCGTGGTATTACGCCGTTGGCGGTAATCGCGACCGCCACACGTCGCGGAGAACTATTGCCAAGCCTCCCGTTTCAGAAACTCATGCTGAGCCCGGTGGTGGCAGCTGGAACGGCTGCTTTCGCAGCTGCGGAGATGGCAGGGGATAAGATGAAGACAGCGCCTGACCGGACTGTGCCAGTTGGCCTCGCGGTCCGTAGCACCACCGCCGCCTACGCTGGTGCTGCACTCGCGCCGCGGGACCGCCGCGTCCTCGGTGCCGCCGTCGCAGTAGGAGCAGCGCTTGCCTCGTCGTATGTTGGGCTTACTGTGCGCAAATGGGGAATGCAGCGGTACGGACAGACTGTGACCGGGTTCATGGAAGACGCGATCGTCTTTGGTAGCGGCCTCGTTATTTCCAATCCATCCATTGCCGCGAACCACGACTGATCGAGCGTACCGAGTGGATTGGGCACTTAACGTAGACGTGCCGTACAACGCTATTTTTGAAATACCTGCGAACACGGTAAACGGATTGCATCCTGGTTGGATTCACAGAGCCATTGGAAAATTTTCACGCGAGCGTGGCAGGACGTAACAAGGCCTCACGATGTCGCACAAGAGGATTAGCTAACATCTCGGCCAGTCGATGTTTACTCAGCTTCAAACGCGCCGTCGATACTCGCTGACGAAGGGGTTACGCGATACGACATCGAGCCAACACCGCAGTAAGGGACGCGGGCTGTCGCAGCCACGCATCTGCCGCCTCAAGACACTTCAAGCCGTCTGAGCGGCTGCTTCGGCTCGCGTGTAGCAGTCACAGATCGATATGAACGCATAACGGAAAATGGGCAACGGGAAGAGCGTTCTGAACGCTCTAATTGTGCGTCGTTTGGAGCACTCCGTAGACTCAGACGTTCAGGGAGCAAAGGCGCATTTCCGCGCACCGATGGAGTTTCCATGACCGAAGCAACCGCTGCCCCAAAAACCGACGGCAAAACCGGCCTCTCTGACGCGTTCCGAGATCACTTTTCGGGCGACGCACCCATGACGCAGAAAGCAACGAACTTCGCCAAGGCGCGGCCATGGACTAGTGTAGCGTTCGCTGGCGTTGCAGTCATGGCAGTACTAAACACCTTGCGCGCTAGGGGTTGAACCCAATCACGGGACGAGGTGAGATGCCCTCCCGTGGGTGCATCGCCATAAACGCCAATGTTTTTTGACTGCCGCGTTGGTATAGCGGGATCCGCTCGCGTGGGCTCCAATCCGCTGGCGTGCTTTGCACAGGCTCGACCGAGAAAAATACAAGAATGGGAACGCGCTCGAACGTCGGTCAGCCCACATATCACTACGTTTGTTATGGCACATCAGGCTTTTATGTGATCGCGGCGCGATGAAGAAGCGTCCGAATTGAAAGAAGCGGGGTCACAATTCGATGCCTAAGAATAGGCTGATCCAACCAACGATACTCCGGCCTGCTTGAACACAACCGATGGGTCTTCGTAATCGACGCTTCGGTATCGATAGCAGTGGATACAACTAACACTGTAGAGCAGAACATGAGGCCTAGCCTCTGCACGCAAGTTGGCTGGAGTGCTTGATGACAGAGGAAGAAGCCAGGCTGGTACTATTGGTCAGGGCCGTGGAAATCGAGGACGCTGCTGCAACGCTGCTCACCAAAGAGGATCGGCAGCAGGCTACGATCGCAGCGCTCGCGAGCCAGGCGGCGAACGGACAAGGCAGGCACGGGGACGAGGCGCTTCTCGCCTTAAGGGCGCACTTCGCAACCGGCAGGCTGGCAACCCGCGTGCCGGCAATTGACTCCGCGCTGCGCGCGTCGCGCTGGCCCGGATGGTTGGGATGGGCGATACCGATCTTCGCGTTTGTGCTGGGGATCGCGACTAACGAGATCGGTGGTGGCAAGCGACTCAACCTTATTGCCTTTCCGCTGGTTGGCATGCTGGCGTGGAATGTGGCAGTGTATCTTGCCATTGTATTCAAACAACTTGGGAAAGTTGCCCGGGCAAGAACCCACAGTTCTGGGCGCTTGAGCGGGGCGGTCGCATGGCTGTCCGGTCTGTCGCGCTTGCGCGGCGGGGCCGAACAGCCGCTTGGGCGTGCACTGACACGCTTTGCAACCGAATGGACCCGCGCATCCGGTCCCCTCACCGCGTCGCGCGCGCACCGGATGCTGCATTTTGGCGCCGCAGCTTTTGCCACCGGGGTTGTCGCTGGCATGTACCTGCGCGCACTAGGGATCGAGTATCGGGCCGGGTGGGAAAGCACGTTTCTAAGCGCCGGCTTGGTGCACCAATTGCTAGGCTTGGTGCTAGGGCCGGCAAGTCTCCTGTCCGGTATCCGTCTGCCGGATGCAGAGCATCTCGCCGGACTGCGTTGGTCAGCCGGTCGGGGTGAGAATGCAGGCTTGTGGATCCACCTTTACGCCATGACCGCATTACTGTTCGTCTTCGTGCCGCGTGTGCTGCTAGGGATTGGCAGCGGGATCGCGGCAGTCCGCCAGCGCCGTCGTTTCCCGGTATCCGGCCGTGAGGATTTTTATGTCCGCCGGCTTCTGCGTACCGCGCGAGGTGGCAACGCCGAAGTGCGGGTCGTGCCCTATGGTTTCCGCCCAGCCAAACCGATGCGGACCGTGCTCGGCCGGTTGCTGTCAGGCGCACTGGGTGACGGAACGCGTACTGCATTCGATACACCAATCGCGTATGGCGAGGAGGAGGAATGGCTCGTTCGTTCCGGGATCATCGCTGAGGTAGATCATCTTCTTGTGCTGTTCAGTATGGCTTCTACCCCGGAAGCCGAGAACCACGGAGCTTTGGTGACAGGCATTCGCGAGACGATTGAACGAGACGGCGGCGGTACCGAACTAACAGTTATAATTGACGAATCAACTTACCGGGAACGGCTAGGAAACCAGTCCGATACGACCGGCCGCATCGGCGCACGCCGAACCGCGTGGGAGCGAATGTTGTCAACAACTCTGGTACAGCCCTTTTTTGCCAACCTTATGCAAGATCAGGATACTGAGGTGATCCGCAGACTGGAGGCTGCACTGGTGCGTACACCGACGCTGGCATCAGGCCGGGCTGCCCAACGATGACAGAAGACACCGCCGCGACTGGAACCACAATCAACCTGAGCCTCGTATCTCACACGAATGTGGGGAAAACGACGCTAGTGCGTACGCTGCTCGCACAGGACGTTGGCGAGGTGCGGGATGCTGCGCATATTACTGACACTGCGACCGGCTATGTCATGCTTCAGGCGGGAAGTGACACCCTGATGTTGTGGGACACCCCCGGTTTCGGCGACACCACACGCCTACTGCGAAGGCTCAGGCAGTCCGGTAACCCTATCGGCTGGTTTTTAACTGTCGTCTGGGACCGGTTCCGCGAGCGCGCACTGTGGTCGAGTCAGCAGGCGGTGCGCAACGTCCGCGACCATGCCGATGTGGTCCTGTATCTGGTCAATGCCGCCGAAGATCCAGCGGACGCCGGCTATGTCGGTTTGGAAATGGAGATCCTCGCCTGGATCGATAAGCCGGTGCTCGTTCTTCTCAACCAACTCGGCGCGCCCCAAGCCGATGCCGACGAGGAAGTGGAACGTTGGCGACGCTACCTCGCCGCAACAGGCGTCGTGCGCGACGTACTTACAATGGATGCGTTTGCACGGTGCTGGGTGCAGGAAAGTACCCTGCTCGCTGCATTGAAGCCGCTGGTGATGCCGGACAGGGAAGCCGCGCTTGCCCGGCTATCGCAGACTTGGCAGGATAAAAACCTCGACCGGTTCCATCGATCCATGCGCATTCTGGCGCAATGGCTGGCCGCCGCAGCGATTGATCGTGAACCCGTCCCTGAGCGCGACTGGCGCGACCGGGTCGGCGATACCCTGAAGGCGTTACGGCAGGAGGAACCCGCCGAGACGCGCCGTGCGATGGGCAAGCTCGCCGAGCGGCTGGAAGCTGGTACGCGCAGCTCAACCGAGCAGCTGATCGAAGCGAATGGTCTAAGCGGTCGTGCCACGCGTGAAGTGCTGCGACGACTGCGTGACGATTATGCCAGTTCGGGTCCGGCCAGAGAGGGCTATGCCGCAGTACTGGGTGGGCTGATGTCCGGCGCGGTTGGCGGACTGGCGGCCGATATTGCGGCGGGTGGTCTTACACTTGGCGGCGGCATGCTGGTCGGCGGACTGCTTGGGGCGTTGGGCGCGAGCGGCATAGCGCGTACTTACAATTTGGCTCGTGGCGACGATGGCGAAGCAGTGCGTTGGTCAGAACTGTTCTTCACAGGGCTCGTGCGTTCGGCGCTGCTTCGCTACCTCGCAGTTGCCCATTTTGGGCGAGGTCGGGGAGATTGGGAAGAAGGCGAGCATCCGGCGTTCTGGCAGGAAGCCATTAAGGAAACGCTGCAACCGCGCCGGGCGGAGATCCGAGCCGCTTGGGAAGCGGGCAGAGGTGCGTCCGCGGACGAGTTGGCAGGGCGACTTACGGGACTGTTGGAAGGGTGCGCCGCCCACTTGCTGGTCCTCTTCTATCCGCAAGCACGCACTGTTTTGACAGGCGGTGTGCAACCAGACGAAGCCGTTAGCATTACCGAAGCTGACTGAGCCTGGACCAGCTCGAGCTACTAGGCTTGCAGTCAGCCGAGGAGTGAGCTGGTCCGCTTCGACAGCAGGCAGGAGCCTCAACGCACGGCCGACGGAAGAAAATGCCGACGCCTGACCGGACATCGGTCGCAGCCGAGTTGACCTGAATCTTGCTAAACGAGGTTTGCCCGGCTCGGCCTTGCCGCTGCGGAGGCAGGCTACACCCTCGGGGAACAGCGTGGCCGAAGCGCTTACTTGGGAAAATGTATCCCGCAAAGCTTGTTGCCATCAGGGTCCCGGACATAAGTCAGCTCGATCGTTCCCATCGCCGCCGTCTCGCGAGGTCCGGGCGGTGCTTCGATCGACATTCCGCCCGCAGCGACTGCGAAGTCGTGAAACCGTTTTACCTGCTCAGGCGAGTTACACGAAAAGGCAACGGTGCTGCCGTTTGCTACGGTCGCTGGCTCATTGTTGATGGGCTGCGTGACAATGAAATTTGTACCATTCTCATTTCGATAGAAAAGACGGGTATGACCACTGTCCGCAATGTTTAGCGTTGCCTCGTCCACTCCTAAAACGCCAAGCAGTTCATTGTAAAAGCGCTTGGACCGCTCAATGTCGTTCGATCCGACCATCGTGTGAAAAAGCACGCATTCTCTCCTGACCGGGGGTACCGGCCCTTCCGGCGGTCACCCGCAGGCTGGTAATAAACGAAATCGATCTCCCGTCACGCTCAACGGTACCGCCTGCGTGAGAACACTGTACCCTAAGAGCGCCGACCCACCGTTTCCGCGCCGGACACCCTCCGCGCGACGTGCCCCCTGCTTCCGCAATAAGCCTCATGTGAAGGAGGGACCGTCGCTTCACAAACCATCCGGCTAACCTAACCCGTCAGGGAGGCAGACCGACGTTACGAGAATTAGTTAACGTTCGGAAACGAGAATTAACCAAATATTAAGTACGAGACATCGTGGTTATGAACTCGTAAAGATATGCGCGTTGCAGACGTTACTAGCTCTGACGATAGTTTTCCTGCGTTCTAAAATTCAGAATGCTGATCATTCTGTAGTACCCACCGGTTTAGGCGAGATATAATATGGCATTCCGTGACAACAGCGTTCTGATTTCGACGGCGTCCTCGATAGACGTCGCTGCCAATAATATCGCGAATGTGTTCGATGCTGGTGCTGGCGCGACGGCGTTCGTGATCGCTGACGGAAACGTGGGCGACGATACGTTTCTGAACTTCGGCAACGACGACTCCATCATCACCGGTAAGAAGATCTTCGACGGTAACAACGATGGCTATATCCAGTTCGGCGGCAATGGGGTGCTCGACGTTGATCGCACCAGTTCAAAAAATGCAGGCAACGATCAGCTTCAGCTGGTTGGCTCGGGCGATGATGGTATTACCGAAATCCGCTATCTTGGGACAAAAGGCGGGCAGTATGTTTATGCTGACTCCTCGACCCGCCGCAATCTGATCGATCAACATGGCGAATTTACCGTCCGCGAAGGTACGGTCGGCGATGACACGATTGACGCCAGTGCCGGCGCCACCTTGATCCTGCACGACAATGCGCTGGGCCTGAACCTTGGCGGTGACACAATCAACGGCTTTGGCGCCGACGATCTGCTTGTGTCCACTCAGTTGCTGTTCGACAGCCAGAAGAACAACACTGTCACTTTCGGCAAAAACCTTGTCCTTGACACGTCCGGCGCAAACGGTCCGCAAAGCAGCGATCCGGTGACTGGGCCGGGCGGCCAGATCGACATGAACGCTCCCAACCATGTGTCGATCGTGTATCTTGGCTCCAACGATATCGACGGTGTCAGCTATTACTATTACGGCACCGCAGGCTCAGACTTCGATCCAATGATGGGTTGATCTGACGATCAGATACAATGACGCATAGAATCGGAGCCTGCCCTGGCAACGGGGTGGGCTCCTGTTCGATAGGCGTCACGGAACCGGTTTTCCGCTATCGGCGGTTGTATGATGTAGTTCGAGAACCACTAGACGATTACGAACTGCCTAATTATCGTGGTTATCCGATCCTCCTCAAAGCTAGCTACCGCGGCATGTCCTGACCGCCAAGCTTCACGGATACGTGGTTTCTTATCGCTCAACCTACGCTGCAGCACTCCACGTTGCCCCCCGCGGTTCGTCTAACGTTAGCATGGCAACATCCTTTACCGCGGGCCGCGTAACGCTGGTAAAGGGGACAAGAGCGGCGCCTTCGCGTAATCATCGCCAGTATGCTGCTGGGCGCCACACTCGGCGCCGTCGGAGCGTTCAGTCTAATGCCGATCCTGTAATTCTCCGGCGATATGCCGTCGGGCAAGTCGTACTGTCCGCGGCTCGTGAAAGCCAAGGCCCTGTCCGTCCATTTCCGCCCTGCCTATAGATCCGACGGGTAGGGCCTTTCCGCCGACATATGCCGTCTTCGATTCGAGCGCATACCTTCGCACGACGAGGATGTTGCGCCCGAGGCCCATTCGCCTACCGTGCTGCAATGCTCGCAACGCTATTTCTCGCCGCCACCGCGATCCCCGCGGGCAGACCGTTCATGTGTACCCCAACCCGCGTATGGGACGGCGATGGTCCGGTATGGTGTCGGGAAGGG
The DNA here is from genome assembly GCF_014842075.1 of Sphingomonas sp. CFBP 13720. Lineage (GTDB taxonomy): Bacteria > Pseudomonadota > Alphaproteobacteria > Sphingomonadales > Sphingomonadaceae > Sphingomonas. Next base: position 24,364 of record NZ_JACYVA010000014.1, on the reverse strand, counting down.
CCGCGCCTACGCCTCGCAGGTATCGCGGCTCGCGAGCATGACGGGACGTGTCGGTCGAACCAGCCGTGCCCGAAGGCTTCTGCGAACGGTGCCCGCGACGCGTTGGTACGGCTACTGGGTAAGCCGGTCAGCCGGTCGCGACAGGGGCACGTGTTGGTCAGTGGGCCGACGCTACGATGCGTGTCGAACGGCGGGGCCGGGCGCGGTCGTACAGGCGCCTGGTGCGTTTCGCCGACGCGGGGCGACGTGTCCTGTGCGATGGTCGCTACGGGTACTGTATTGCGTTGGCAGCGGTACTGGCGCCGCCATCAATGCTAGACCCTGATAGTATTCGATAAGTCCGAGACGGTAACTATGATCTTCGTTGACGCAGTGCACAGTAAGTAGTCTGTTGCTCCAGTTCGGTCGGGGGACCGAATCACTTTGGGGGCTACATGATCAAGGCTATGATACTTGCTGCTGGCGTAATGCTGGCGGCCAACGCGCATGCGCAAACGGTAGTCGTCGCACCGGTCCAGCCGGTGACGATCGGCGGTGATACGCAGGTTCTCCGCGCCGGTACGTCGGTCGTTCTTCGCACGCTCGACGGGCTGACAACACAAGGCAAGCATCTCAAGGTTGGGCATCGGTTCAATCTCGAAGTCGCCGAAGCTGTGATGGTGAACGGGCAGACTGTGATCCCGGTCGGTGCGCACGCCGTTGGCGAGATCACAGACGTCCGCAACAAGGGCATGTGGGGGAAGTCGGGACGGATCGGTGCCCGGCTCGTCTATGTCGAAGCGAACGGCCGCCGCCTCCGCATGTCAGGGCAGATGGATGACAAGGGCATCACCGGGACCGCCGGTGTGGTGGGCGCCCTCGTGGTTATCCCGGTTGCCGGGTTCTTCATGACCGGCACCAGCGCTCAGATACCGGCAGGTTCGAACGTGACCGGCTATCTCGACGAGGACGTACCAGTTGCGTTCGCCGGCACTGCGCCGGTCGCAATGGTTGTCTCACCCGCCAATAACTGACGCATCGCTGACCGTCGTATCGATGCGACGGTCAGCGTTTGCCGCCGGGGAACCGTCCTGCGTATCCCGATCACGCTATGTGTTCTTCTCCTGGCGATCGTCGTACGCTCAGCGTCCGCGACGCCGGGCGGGTTGAACGCGCAGGGCTGCCACAACGATCGCAAGGGCGGGACCGGGTATCACTGCCATTGTTTGACGCCATCGCCAGTCATGCCGATGTCCGTTGGCGCTACCTTCGCAAACTGCGCGGCAGCGCGAGCGGCTGGGCTACCCCGGTTCGGGCAGGCGATCCGGGGTACAGTAGCAAGCTCGACAGGGACGGCGACGGCGTGGGCTGCGGTAGTCCGCTGTTGCGGCGGAAGAAGAGCGCTTGACCAAAGCGTTCTCAGTCAAGAATCAACACGGCGATCGCGCCATGGCCTAGCTATCGGATTGCGTTATTCAGTTAGGCGAGCTCAGTCGTATGATAGAGATTGCACGGCGGTTCAATTTGCTGCGCGAGGGTTGGCGAACTATTGACCTGGTGCGCTCGCACCTACGCGAGCCAGAGGCTGAGCTGCCAGAATGAACCCTCGACGAGCCTCGGCAGTTAGGCAGTCCCTCTTCAAGCAGGACTGTCATGACACACTCGCCACCGATTCCGGCCGCAAACCAAGCCCCGTATCCCCCCGTTGAGTCGTTGACTTCACCAAAGGCAGAAAAAACCGATCTTGTTGCCCGAATGAAGCACAACAGCGAAGCGCCGGCCGTGACGGGCTTCAGGCCACAGGTCGCGCCGCTCATCGGTGCCGCGTTGGTCGGTGCCATCGGTTATGCGGGATGGGCGGGACGCACCCGGTCCGCCAATCAAAAGTAAGCGACGATCACCGCGGCGGCCCTATCGCGGCCGTGTCACTCACCGGCGATCACGGGGACGCTTGCCTGGACTGGGAACGTTTTTGCGGTTGGGTCCCGCCCCTGTTGCCGATAACGCGAGGTCACAACCGATCAAATTCCGACGCATCATGGTTCGGCAGATTGAATTCGCCGTCCTAGGGTTACTGGTCGTCCTCTCGGTCGGCTTCACTGTTTTCTGCTGACCGTAACGGCGAAAACACTCATCGGATGGGTTAGAAAAGACGTATTTGAAACCGCGCTGATACCGTGGTCAACCGGCCGACTTATTCGGCCTTACCTTCAAGCTGTTCGCGGCGGTTTAAGCAATGTTTAGTAGTGTCCGACTAGCTTATTGGCCTCGACCGTGCATCACGGATCATTAACGAGCCCGTCAGCATCAACGCTACTCCGGACGCCAGGAAAACGTAGTCCCACACCGAAAATCCAAGACGCTCGTACACGTGGTGAAGGCTCAGAATATGGTGATCGACGATTCCTTCGACCAAATTGAATAGGCCGAAGCCAAAAAGGGTCGAACCGAACAGGGCTCGACCGGAGAGAAGCACGTCGGGGCGTTTCACGGCTTTCCAGAGCAGCACGATGCCTGACGCAGTAGCTATCCATACCATGGTGTGAAACAGGCCGTCCCACACCATGTTTGTCTTTGCGCCGACGAGCGTGTCGGTCGGTATCTGCGCAGATAACATGTTATGAAGCTGCAGAATCTGGTGGAACACGATGCCGTCCACAAAACCGCCCATCCCAATTCCCAGAACCATGCCCGCACTGGTCAAGGGCTTCGTCGTCAGCATTCGATCTGCCATCGCTGGTGACCTCAAAGAAGATATTTGCGAGCAGTATAAGCGGCGATGATCACTACCGGTGCGGGCGCAGCCAGAGCAGCAAGGTTGCTCAAGAAGTCTGAAGCAAAAACGGCTGACCGAACTTCCTCGGCCGTTCGGCTGTGACATAGGGTGCATGCCCAGGCCGGGCGTGCGACAAGGAGCCATGGCACAGTGAAAAGATAAGCGACCAGCTTCATGGGGCACCGCATGGAGGGGTTGGCCCGCCCGGCCTGCGCCGAGCGGACTAGATGGGTCAGGCGTCCTCGGCCTGCAGGTTGACCGACGTCTCGGCGAGTTTGGTCATGAACTCGTCGCCCCCGTAGATTTCCTTGGTCGCCTCGTTCAGCTTCCTAGCATCATCCCTCAGGCCGAGCGCTTCCGCATAGGCTGCAGCCGTGCCGAAGCCGGCGATGCCGTAGTGTGTCATGCGTTGGTATTGGGCGATGATAAGCACATCGAGCAGCGGCCCCTTCTCCGGTCCGTCCTCCAGCACGTGCTTGATCGCCTCAGCAACGAGGCCCTCCATGCCCTTGCAGTGCTCCTTGGAGACCTTCTCGTCCTGGCCGGCGATCAGCTCTTTCAACACATCCGTGTGCTTGATGATGCCCTGGTGCGAGGTAGTGAGCATCTCTTTCAGCTTGGGATCGGTCGCCTTGGTCGTGATCTTCTTCACCACCTTGAGCATCTGGTCGTTGGCGGACCACAGGTCCTTCATCTCGTCGACGTAGATGTCATTCAGATCCTCGGGGGTCGACATGGAACAGGCTCCTCGCTTGGCGGAGCATTCTGCTCCGATCATACGCGAGCGTTTCGGGGAGCCGCTGGTTCCACGCACCCGACGAACCGCTCCCATGTCACCGCACGGAGTTCTCGATATGAACGAATAGTCGGGACTGAGGTGCCGAGAATGGCCACGAACGTCAGAATATGCGCCTTCTTAGGTAGCGCAGGCTCTTTCAGACTTACGTGGCATGGCGGTTCGGCTGAAGGTACGATACTGTCATGAGCCGCCGATCACGAGCCAAGCCATCCAGCCCGTTCCGACGGTTCAATTCGTCACCCGAGGTGATCCGGCTCGTGGTCATGATGTACGTACGCTTCCCGTTGTCATTGCGGAATGTCGAGGACCTGCTGTTCGAACGTGGCATCGATATCTGCCACGAGACGGTACGGATGTGGTGGAACAGGTTTGGCCCGATGTTCGCAGGGGACATCCGGCGCCAGCGTGCCTCACGTATGCGTGGCTTTCGTCAGTGGCGCTGGCATCTCGACGAGATGTACGTGAAGCTTTCCCACCAGCGTTTCACCTGTCAGCACCGTGCCTAGATCTACTGCATCGAATGGCTCGGTGTGCGGTGCCACCATCGAGAATTGCTCCAGACCCCAACCGGGATCGATGCGCTCGATGTGCAGCTTCAGCAGCCGCTGGAGATGCGAGACTTCGCGCGTCGGCTGGGACGTACCGATCGCCACGACCTGCTCGCTGCCGTCCACGCGCAGTCCGGTCAGGCGCAGCGAGCGAGCCCCAAGCCCCTTCGCCCGCAACTGCTCGGTTAGGCCGCCTAACAGGTCCGCCATAAACTTCTCGATCGCGTCGGCCGTACTTATCGGTTCCAGCAGCCGGCGGTCGACCGCCGGCATCTCGGCGTCATGCCGCGGGGTGATGGGCTCGGCGACACTGCAAAGCGCCTGATCGAGGCGCGTGATCGCCGGCAGACCAAGCCGACGGGCCAGCGGCCCGCGCGCTACTGGCCAAAGGTCCGCAATCCGCTCGAAGCCGAATTTGCGCGCGGCCAACAGCGCGGTCGGCGCCAGGCGCAGCGCGGCGATCGGCAACGGGCTGATTGCCTCGACCGTGCCGTGTGGGTCGACGCGCGTCAGCACGCCCCTTGCGAACCGCGCCAGCGTGCGCGGCGCCCGGCGTGTCGGCGACGGCTACCTTGCTCGCTTCCGCAACGATCGCGGCCAGTGTGCCGTCGCGGCCAGTGTTTTCGATTACTGCGAGTAGCGTGGCATCGTCTGGTGGGTGCGCGTAGATGACGCTCGCAGCCGTGAGGCCGGCCTGAGCCAGTCCCGGAGCGTAGATGTCCGGTCGGCAACTCGCTCACAGCACAGGCCCACCGGTGTTCGCCCCCTCGCGTGCCGCGATTCCGGCGAGAAACAGCATCGTCGCCGCGTCATCGACTAACCCCGCGGTTAGGGTTGTCGTCTCGTGTAGCGCGCCGGCACGTAGGCCCCCTGCCCCAAGGCGCCTGTCGACCTCCTCGATACCGAACGGCAGCACGCGATAATGCGTGACGGGCGTGGCGATCGTCCGGAGATGCGCATGCTTGGCGCGAAGGAATCGGGGGCGGCGGACATCGTGTTCCAGACTCTACTTGTTCCATTTATGTTCCGTTACCAAGTCCAACATTGTACGTGCCGATCGTCTCGGTTCGTCTTTTCGGGATGGAACGCATGCGATACGAAGCGATGATAAAGCGTAGGATAATACTTCCCAACGTCGGTCTCGTGACTGCTGCGGCAGGACGGGCGACCCGATCCATTCGCGGATCGTTTGAACGGGTGAGAACGGCCTGCTCACCGGCTTCAGCCTAAAGAAGCGGTGTGGGCGTTCGCGCCTTCGCCGATAGTGAAAGTGACCGGGCCCCGATCGATCCTGTGCGATCGCGTTGAACCTGCGGAGCTCCGAACGGTTGTTCTTGTGCGACTTGATCTTGAAGCCTCACCTGGATGAACGCCGAGGCAATGTAATAGAAACCTTATACGCGCTGAACGCGGTCAGGGACGGCGTTCGCAATCGCCAGTCCGGCCGTCATCCTTCAACAAAGGCCAATAATGTTCATCAAAGCGATTTTATGTGATCTTGACGGGACACTGGTCGATTCAAACGAGCAGCACATCACGGTGTGGGACGAGGTGTTCCGTGCGGAAGGTGTGACCGTTAATCGCGAGGCGATCCATAGCCAGATCGGCAAGGGCGCGGACATGCTGGTACCGGCCCTGCTCCCCCATACCGATGCGGCGGTCGTCGAACGGTTAGCAAACGCCCATGGCGTGCGGTTCAAGGAACGCTATCTGGGGCGTATTCGTCCATTTCTGGGTGCGCGCGATTTTCTTCTTACTGCGCGCGACGCCGGACAGGTCGTGGTATGGGCCTCATCCGCATCGGCATCGGACCTCAACCATTATCTCGACCTGCTGGAGGCGCGCGATCTGGTGTCAGCCACGACCAGTGCGGATGAAGTCGAGCACTCCAAGCCTGCCCCGGACATCTTCGCGGCGGCCTTGGCCAAGGTCGCGCCGATCACGCCCGATCAGGTCATCGCGATCGGCGATACGCCATACGACGTTATCGCCGCCGCGCAGTGCGGCATCGCGACGATCGCCCTGCGCTCGGGCGGCTTTTCCGATGAAGCCTTGCGCGCTGCGGGGGCGGTTGGCGTCTACGACGACATCGCCGCGCTCCATGCCAATTACGCGGATTCGTTGTTGGGCCATCGTGGCTGAACCCGCCCCGTTCGAACGGCCGACACCGGCATGGCGGCCGCGACGGCTCCTTATCACCCGGTCGGCACGCGGCTTCGAACATGGTCGTACGATCATGCGCAGGGCAGCCGATCTGGGGGTCGAGATCGTCGAGTTGCCCGGCGACCGATTGATGCTGGACCAGCCCGACGACCCACGACGTGCGTATGCCGAAGCGAAGGCAACGCTGGCGGTCGTGGTCGCACCGCCATCGAAGCGCCGTCTGCAACCGATCGCGCCCAGTGCGGACTGGCGCGTCGATCTGGCCGAAGGATGTCCCGCGCATTGCAGCTACTGCTATCTCGCCGGCTCGCTCAAAGGACCCCCGCTCACACGGGTCTACGCTAATCTCGAGGAGATACTCGACAGCCTTCCCGCCTATCTGGGACAGGGGAAGATTACCTCACGCAACGCTGCCCGCGTGCATGAAGGCACGACGTTCGAAGCGTCGTGCTACACCGATCCGTTGGCGCTGGAGCCGCTGACCGGATCTCTGTCCGCGACGATCGCATGGTTCGGTCGCTGGCAGGCAGATGCCCAACTGCGCTTCACCACGAAATTCGCGGATGTCGCGCCACTACTGGCCACCGACCATCAGCGTCGAACCCGGATGCGCACTTCGATCAATCCGATGGCGTTTGCCCGCTTCGAGGGAGGAACCGCAAAGGTTGCCGACCGGCTGCGTGCGCTTCGGCGAGTGGCGCTGGCAGGCTATCCCGTTGGACTTACGATCGCGCCGATCATTGCCGCCGAAGGGTGGGAGCGGGCCTATGCGATGCTGATCGCCCAGGCAGCTAGCGAACTGAGCGACCTCGCCGGGCTCGATCTGACCATCGAGCTCATCACCCACCGCTTCACGCCCACATCGAAGGCAGTGCTGGACAGCTGGTATCCGGGCTCCGGTCTCGACATGAGCGAGGCCAACCGGACCGTCAAGCTTACGAAGTTCGGCGGCGAGAAACAGGTCTATGACGCAACGATCATGCGCTCACTGCGATCATTTTTCGAGCGGCACATCGCCGATGGGTTGCCGATGGCCCGCATTTTGTACTGGACATGACGACGATGCAAATGATCAGCCGTTCCGTCCTCCATCGCTTGTTTCCAGTTGAAACGGAGATGCGATATGTATGTGATTTCTGGTGGAACGCAATTTACGCATGACTGATAGTGGGTCCAGCGGGATCGACGAAATTTCGGTTCGCTCCGACAGTTCGGGGGCGTCTTCGACGTCAACCTCAAGGTAACGGACGGTGCTCTCGACCTTAGCTGACCAAGCAGGATTTGGACGGTGCGCGGGTTGCCGGTTGCATTGTAAATGATTGACGCTTCGGCCCGTCGAAGCGAGTGGGTGGGCACTGTCGGATCTATGAGGCAGCTGGAAACCAGCTTGGCTACACACGGGGTGCCGGCCCGCGGTTGGCAGACGTTCCACGTTTGAACGTGCTGGTTCTTTAAAACGATCATAGAATGCGACTGCTAAGAACCCGCGAAGTCGTTAAACGAACCAGCTCCTGGTTCGTTTGACAGCACCGTCCCGACCCTCGACCGGTCAGATGCTGCGCATCTCTTCTGACCAGCTAACAACGCTGCTGCGTGGACCGGGCGTCCGCACTGCATATTTCAAACAACTCTCAGCACGGAAGGTTAACGGCGGAAACCAGATCTAAGTGAACCCGGGGGGCTGGACGGCGTCACCAACCTGTTCCCGGCCATCATCGTCACCCGTTCGGCCGGCGAGAGGGCCGGCAAGCGGACGTCGGCTGTCGGTCAGCCCGAGATCGACCCGAGGCTTGCCTTCGCAGAGCTAGGCGGAAACGGTGACTGCCGCCCTGCCCGCCATTCTGGGTAGCGCCACGCGGCGGTTGCCGGGCCTGAAAACAGTTATGCGTCTGAGGTACGGATTTCTGCGATCTCGCTGTTCGACAGGCCCGTATCTTCCTCTCGCAGGAACTTAATCAGATCACGGATTTCCGTCGGTCCGAACGCCAGATCAATCGCATCCATCCTGATGCAGACCGATTCCTGTCTGCCGGATGGCAATCCCGCGACCAGATCAGCACACGCTTCCAGCGCCCCCTGACCCACCACGTCTCCCGTCACTTCGCCATTCTCATCGATAGCATGGATCGTGGCCGGTTCGCTCAACGGGTAGGTCGTCATTGTTATTCCTTGCCATCAGTCGTCGATACTGGAACGCACGACGTCCCGGAACGGGCACGTAAACGACCGGTCGCCGTGTCAATGTTACGACACTATCGAACTAAAATGCCTGCCTGGGCATGCCGGACGACCAGCCTGTCGGACAGGAGCCACAACCGCATTGTGCTTGCCCATCCGCACTGTCGCGCCAGTGAAATGCGCACTGGACGAGATCGGCAGCTGTGCTGTTAAGCAGCGCATGCCTTCCCCACTTCAGGACGTCCCCGACGCGGGCACGCCGTCGCCGCTGCGCGGCGCACTCCTGTGCGTTGCTGCCGCGTTTCTGTTCGCCTGCATGGATGCGACCGTAAAATACCTGTCGGCAAACCATCAGGTTCCGATCATCGTCGCGGTCCGATATCTCGTGAACTGCCTGCTGATGATTATACTTGTGGCACCCTTACACGGGCGCAGGCTGGTTAATGTTCACCGTCGAGGACTGGTGCTCGTACGAGCGTGCAGTCTGGCAGCCTCATCCCTGCTGGTCGGACTTGCGCTGCAGCGGATGCCGGTAGCTGAAACAACAGCCATCAACTTTCTCGCCCCCATGCTCGTTGTCGTCGTTGCCGGTCCGCTGCTCGGAGAACGCATTGGCGCGACTGGCTGGCTGGCCGCACTGGGCGGGTTTGCAGGCGTGCTTCTTATTGCCCGCCCTGGCAGCGGCCTCGAAGCGATCGGTATCAGCTTCGCACTCGCGGCAGTCGCTGCAAACGTTGCGTATCAGGTACTATCCCGCGTCCTTGCCGCGTCAGAGCGGACGACGGCCCTGCTCTTCTACACCGCGCTGGCCGGAACCGTCATTTTTGGTGCGATCGGCCTGTGGCTCTGGGAAGGACGCGTTGCCAGCGGTTGGGAGCTGCTGCTGTTCCTCAGCCTTGGCATCTATGGCGGATTAGGACACTTCCTGTTCACGGCGGCATATCGCCATACCCCGGCATCCGTGCTCGCACCGCTCAGTTACGTGCAGCTTCTGTGGGCAGGAATGCTTGGATGGGTCATCTTCGGACACATACCTGACGCGACCAGCCTTCTGGGAATGGGTATCATAGCGTGCTCCGGCCTTGCGATTGCCATCCTGTCGCGGCGGTCTTCCACTGGGCCAGAAACCCCAGCGCCTCGAATTCGGTAGCACTGTCATGCCTGGTGTGAGAACCGAAGCGATACCGCGCCACTCCAGATGGTTCTGATAAAATTGGGTCGTCTTCAGACACCCATGGTTTGCACTTTGGCCAAAATTTTCGGCTGCCGATACAGCATTCTCCTCAGTGCCGACGGCAACGGCCCTTCCCCACCTGACGTAAACAACAGGCACACGCCGTGGTTTGACAAGGATTGACCTTCGCGCAGCATATTACTGCGCTACGATGGTAAAATGAGCATAGAGCGACGCACCTTCCTCGCGGGAACCGCAGCACTGGCGATTGTCGGACTAGTAGCCGCTGCAAATGGAGAAGCCGGTATGTACGGACTGATCGGCAAGATGACGGCTCAGCCAGGGAAGCGCGATGCGCTCACCAACATTCTTGTAAACGGAGTGGCCGGGATGCCCGGTTGCCTGAGTTACGTAGTTGCCAACGATCCGACTGACGCAGCGATCATCTGGATCACCGAGGTCTGGGTGTCGAAGGAGGCACATGCGGCATCGCTTGCGCTGCCTTCGGTCCGTGAGGCCATCACCAGCGGCCGGCCTCTGATCGTAGGGATGGAACAGGTTGCAGAGACCAACCCGATCGGTGGGTTCGGTTTAGCCAGCGGAAAGTAGCTGGTCGGCGGAAGAGTACCGGTCAGCTTATCATCACACTTCGGAACGCTGGTGGCGCAACATCAAGCCAACACTGCGGCAAGGGACGCTGGCTGTTTCCGACACGCAGCAGCTGCGTCGACACACTCTAGGCGGTCCCGACGAGTGGCTGCTGTCGCAGGTAGGCAGGCTTACCGTCGTCTGGCCTTCATTAATGCCGCTGCCGTCAGTCCACATATTGCACCGGCAACCACAAACCCTGCCAGCGCGGTCCAGAGCGCGACATGAAGGCCACCGATGTAGCCGCCAATCGCCAGACCCATCAGCGGTAACACGACCAGTAGCAGGCAGCCGAACGCAATCATCAACCAAGCGAACGCCTGTTCGCGACGAGATGTCCGGTAATGTCCACTTTCCGCTGCGCAGAGAGCCTAATCGGCGATCGGTCGTTTCAGGCTCGAGTGATGGTTTCAGCCCATTCAGTCATTTGTGACTACGACATGTCCGTCGTGTTGCAGATGACGATCGTTTCGCTGCGGTTAAGCGGATGCGGATCAACGCGCGGCACCCCTCGATCTTGCCTACTTCGCAGGCCCATTGGTTACCGCCGATCGCATGCACGCGGCCACTCAAGGCATATGCCTCTTCTGACCATCGAAGCGTCGTAATCTCCCGCCGGGAGGTGGCATTCAGTAGGGCACTGTCAAACTAAGGGTTATCTGGTTCGTCTAAAGTCTCCTTGGGCTGTTCCCAGCGGGATTTCACGCTCTCTTCTAGGTCATGGTCGCGCCCGATTGTTGCGTCGAGACGACCCGCGATGGGAGATAGCGAATATCGCGAACCCAGGCTCAGGCCGATGTCACCATATTCGCACCTGCGCGTATTCCTTCGGATTCCCATCAAACGTTATTCCAGCATGCGCGGATTGAACAATCCGCAAGTCTACCCGTTGCGATCTAACGAACTTCACCGCTAGGACGCTGTACTAAGAAACTGATAATCAACGTTAAAATCAGATATCGTTTGAAAGCTAGACAGATGAGCCTTGGAAGGCGGCATATTGCCATTATCGGGCCGCCGACTGCGGGTCACATCAATCCGCTCATCGCGTTGGGAACGCCGCTCGCTGCAACCGGACACAGGATCACGTTCGTTCACATGGCGGAAGTCGAGCCTCTGGTTCCGGCCTCCGGGGTAGGTTTTGCGCCGCTAAATCACACCGCGGACCGCCAGGGCGCGCTGGCCGCGCATTACCGGGCACTCGCGCAACCGTCAGGCCCTGTCGGGCTACCACGAATGATCCGCAGCACGGCTGCCATGACCGATCTGCTTCTGAAGGCGCTTCCAGCGACACTGTTGAAGCTGGGGGTCGATGCGGTGATCGCCGACTCGGTAGAGCCTGCAGGAGCGTTGGTAGCGCAGCATCTTCGCCTGCCGTTCGTGACCGCCGTAACCGGATTGCCATTGCATCGGGAGCCTATGGTGCCACCGCCCTTCCTCGGATGGGCGTATCGCCCTGATGCAGTGGGACGCAACCGCAACCATGGCGGATATGCGGTCAGCGACCTGCTGATGCGACCGATCACCAGGCTGGTGTCCGACTATGCTCGTCGCTGGGACCTTGATCCCCATCGGCGGGATCGATGGTCAGAGCGCTTGCAGATCGCGCAATGCCCGGCAGCGCTCGATTTTCCACGCACCGGTTTGCCTACAAGCTTTCGATACGGCTCCCGCTGGAGATCGCCGGAGCCTTCGGACAATTTGCCGCAGGATAACGACCGGCCGCTCGTGTTCTGCTCGCTTGGATCGTTGCAGGGTGCCCGACGGTCACTGTTCGCCGCGCTGACAGCGGCATGTGCCGCCGTTGGTGCCCGTGCGGTAGTCGCGCACGGCGGCGGGTTGCGCGACGACGAAGCAGCCTCCCTTCCGGGAAACCCACTGGTGCGGGCGTTCTGGTCACAAACGCAGATCCTCCCGCGATGCTCGGCGGCGATCCTGCACTGCGGGTTCAACACCGTATTGGATGCGCTCGCTGCCGGTGTACCGATCGTTGCCGTTCCATTGGCCTTCGAACAACCGGCCACTGCCGCACGGTTGCGGCGGATCGGTGCAGCCTGCGTCCTGTCCCCTGCGGAAATACGCAGGGGCGCGCTCGAACCTGCGCTGAAGCGCGTGCTATCCGACCCGGGCTATCGCGAGGCGGCACGCGTGCTAGCTTCGGATATGGCACTAGCAGGTGGCGCGACCGAAGCGGCGGCGGCAGTCGAGGCTGCGCTTTACGGTGAGGGCGCTACGCCGGCACGCGTGGCATAATCTGTGTTGAAAGGGTCCGATCCCGCGTCAGATACCGGGCCGTCAGGATCGCGGGGGGTGCCAGCGCCAACCCTGTGATGACATCGACGCCATAATGCCCGCCGAAGACCGGTGTCGCCACGATGGTCAGCAGCGCCCACCCCTGACCGGCCAGCGCGAGACGGGGAATTGATCGGAATGCCCATATAAAAATGGCGGCGAGCGTCGCGTGAAAACTGGGAAAACTGACGATTCCTATCAATATCGTCAGGTCCAGCGTCCGCATCGATCCATCGCGTAGTCCCGAGATCAGCCCCCTTTCCAGCCAAGCGACCGACGGCCAAAGATGCCGATAGTGGGACGGATCGAACAGGTTGCCCATTGCCGGCACGAACCCGGAAATCAGTATCGTGACGAAGCCGGACATGATCGCCGCGCAGACCGTCGTCCTTAGCGTGTCGAACCTGCTCATGCCGCTCAACACGACGATAACGACGATCATCTGAAGGGTAAGGCTGTGATACGCCAGCCCGAGCAGCCAGATCACGGGCGGGAACCGGTCGAGCAGGTCCAGCGCCGCGTTCCATCGAAACCCGATCTCCCGATCCATGGTCGCGAGACGGACATCCCATAACGGCCCGGCATTCGCCGCCAGCGCGTAGGCCAGAACGACCCCGAGCACCGTGAACAGCGTCATCTGAAGGAATGCCTGCGCGCCGGCGACCAGCCGCGGACGTCGGCGATGAATCCCGATCGCCAGCGCGATCCCGATCGTTGTCAGCAAGGCGGCGACCGGCACGGCGCGGACGGGATCAACCGTAAAGGAACGGTGCGTCTGGACGGCAAACAGGCTGGCAAGCATCGCGGCGATCAACCCCCATGCGGGAGCATCTGGACGGTCGGCGGGTACGGCAGGATCGATCACGTCGGTCGAACGCACATCGCCAGCATAGGGTGCACAGCACGACCGCTCGGGTCATGGCCGGTTCGACAGGGTGGAGGGCTGTGTCAGACTAACGTGGCATGACGATTCGGCGTGCGATAACGCCCAGCCATGAGCCGACAATCACGAGCCAAGCCGCCCAGCCCGTTCCGACGGTTCAACTCGTCACCCAAGGTGATCCGGCTCGTAGTCATGATGTACGTGCGCTTCCCACTGTCGCTGCGGAACGTCGAGGACCTGCTGTTCGAGCGTGGCATCGACATCTGCCATGAGACGGTACGGATGTGGTGGAACAGGTTTGGGCCAATGTTCGCCGGGGACATCCGGCGGCAGCGTGTGTCGCGCATGCGCGGCTTTCATCAGTGGCGCTGGCACCTCGACGAGATGTACGTGAAGCTCAACGGCCAGATGGTCTACCTGTGGCGTGCCGTCGACCACGAGGGCGAGGTCCTCGAGAGCTACATCACCAAAACCCGCGACAAGGACGCAGCGCTCACCTTCATGAAAAAGGCGCTCAAGCGCCATGGCTTACCTGAGACGATCACTACCGACGGGCTGCGCTCCTACCGTGCCGCAATGAAGGAACTGGGTAATACTGAGAAGCAGGAGGTCGGCCGCTGGGCGAACAATCGGGTGGAGAACAGTCATCTGCCGTTCCGACGACGGGAGCGGGCGATGCTCCGGTTCAGGCGAATGAGCTCGTTACAGAAGTTCGCCTCCGTGCACGCAAACGTCCACAATCACTTCAACCTCGAACGCCATCTCATCGATCGCCAGACCTACAGGGAACGCCGCTCCGCTGCCCTGGCAGAGTGGCAGGTGATTGCGAGCTAGCCCCCTGCGCTCAAAGACTGACCCGCATCATGCAGAGAGTGGTTCGCGTTAGACTGACAGCACCGCCATACAGTCCTAAGCTATTGGATATACTAGAGAAATCCCGGATATCGGGCGCGTTTCTGCGCGGTTTCTGTCTGGTTCGGTAGTGCGGAGACTCATTTACGAACTGGAAATACGGATCCTGCGCCGGTTTTCTCCGGTAGGATCCCGCCTGGTACCGAATCTGCGCCGGGTGATGCGATACCCAGCATTCGAATCCATTGCGGTCGACCCGTTATTTTTCGAAGCCCTTCATCGACCGTGTTTCAGAAAACCGAACCGCGTAAGAAGCTGTTTTACAAGCGTAAAGTCATTTTCGAGATTTAGATGCGCTGATTTTTAGCAGGTACATCAGCAGGCACAGGACAGGCCTCCGGCACGCGGCGCGGCAGGCGAAATTCGCGTGTTGCAGGCCTGCACTTACCCAAGTCCGCAAAAGTGCATTACAAGCCGAAGGGGCGGAATTGCGTGCGATTTCGCCACGGAGCTGCAGCCGAGATTTAACCCCGACCGGGACCCGCTGGACGCTGCATCACATCGAGAACGTCGGAGATGGCATCATCGATGCCGGCAGCCGTGCCAGAAGCGACCGCAGTATCAAGGCGCTCATGAACGCGGGAGATCACCTGATCAAGGTCTGCGGGCAGTGCCGACGTGGAAAATGCAGGATCACCGCCGCTGGCGCATGCGACCACGAGTTCGATGAACGGCAGGGGCGAAATGCGGCGGCTGGTCTGACCCGCTGCCAGCCGATGCACCAGTACCTCGAACAGAGACGACGTGCGGCGACGTTCGCGCGGGCGGCTGACAGTGACCGGTGTGTTGGCGATGGCCATGACAATTTCCCGAAACTGGCCGTGAACCGTCCTAGGACTCGCAATCGGTCGCGTGCCATGATCACGGTAGGGGCCAGTGTGCGCGCTGACATCATGCGCCGTCACTGATCCGAGTCTCCGTCAGGTCGCGGCTTAGGGGTCAAACGCTCCAGACGTTCAAAATGAAAGCCGGCACGGCTTGCCAGATCGAGAAAGTCCCTCGCCGCAAGGCGATTGCCCTTGCCCGACGCAAGCACCCACGCATTGCGTTCCAGCATGCTGATCGTCTGTAGCCTGTTTTCGATCGAAAGCTTCGTCTCGCTGCCGGCGACCTCAAGGATCGTCCGGTTAATGTCGGTAAGGGTCAGCAACCGTTTGGGCCGGCGGCTACGGGCGCCTTCCGTATTGCCAGACTGGCCTTTCACAAACTGCCCGGCGCGCGTCCGCCTGATCTCATCGCTCATGCCAGCGCCTCCTCGGCCAGCCGGTTCATCTCGGTATCACGACGGGCATGGGCCGCTTCGAACGTCTCGCCGGTGGCAGCCAGAACCGCCTCGGCCCGGGCAAGCTTCTGCCAGCGCCGGATCGTGACCGCACAATAGTTGGGCTCGTACTCAATCAGGCGGGCATGCCTGCCGGTCTTGTGTGCCGCGATCAGGGTGGAGCCCGAGCCGCCAAACGGATCGAGCACGATCTCGCCGCGCTTCGAGGTATCCTTGATGGCGTCCATGATCATCGGAACCGGCTTGACGGTAGGATGCATCGCCAGTTCGGCATCGCGTCCGGTCTTCGTCGCCCCGCGGTAATTCCAGATGTTGGTCCGGTAGCGACCGTTCCTGCCGAGCTGAACGGTATTGAGGTGTGGCGCTTCACCAACCTTCCAGACAAACACCAGCTCGTGCTGCGACCGATAGAAGCTGCCCATGCCGCCATTGTCCTTGGACCAGACGCACAGGTTCTGCAGGCCGGAATACACCTCGTGCCCCGCCTCCAGCATCTCGCCCATATGTCGCCAGTCCATACACTGATAATGGATGGCGCCGTCCTGACTGACCGCTGCCGCGTTGGCGAAAGCGGTGCGCAGGAACGTCGTGAACTCGGCCCGGGTCATCTCGCCGCTGCCCATTGCGAACTCGGCATGCTTCGTCTGTCCAAGACCACCGACATGACCGTCCACCTTCACGTTGAACGGCGGATCGGAAAAGACCATCCGCGCCGTGGTGGCGTCCATCAGCTGCGCAAAACAGTCAGGGTCACGCGCATCGCCGCAGAGCAGACGGTGCGGTCCCAGCAGCCACAGGTCGCCACGCTCGACACCCGTTACCTCGCGCCGCTCCAGCACCGGCGTCTCCTCAAGCTTCTCGTCCGCAGGCGACAGGTCCATGACGAGATCAATCTCGGTCGTGGAGAAGCCGGTCGATTCAAGTTCGAAATCTGGAGTGAGCAACTGAATCTCTTCAAGTTCGATCTTCAGGATCTCGGGGTCCCAGTCGGCATTGGCAGCGATCTTGTTATCGGCGAGCCGGTAGGCCTTCAGTTCAGCCGGCGTCAGATAGGCGAGCGCCAGCGTCGGGATATCCTCGATCCTGAGCAGCCGTGCTGCCTCGAAGCGCGCGTGACCGGCGACGATCGTACCATCGGCGTCGATGATGACCGGGTTGGTAAACCCGAACTGCCGGATCGAGGCGGCAACCTGCTCGATCTGCTTCTCGCTATGCCGACGCGCGTTGCGTGGCGCAGGCTTGAGCGTGCCCAACGGCCGCAGCTCGACCTTCAGAGGGTCGAGCGTATGCCGGTTGATATGGGTACCCGTCACTCTTCATCCTCCATCAGTTACACGATGGAGTAGCTATGTACTTATCTGGCTAACCCTGCAAGAGGCTTTGTAACAGCGACGCGTGTTCGGGCATGCGTTCGGCGGCAACGCGCTGCATCTCGGCGATTGCGACCTGTCGGGGCATGAGGAGCAGGCCCTCCGGGGTCTGCCGCGCGAACAGCTGGCCACCCTTCAGCAGGTCGAAATCAGCGAGCACCGACGCTGGCAGTGTTGTGGTTCCATCCGGCCGGACGTCCATCGCGAGAACGGGGGCCTGCTCAGCATTGCTGCTGTCGCGCCTGATCCTGCCTGCGCGCAGGAGCACGTTGTAGGTGTGCTGGTACCGGATCTCGAGAAAGGTCGAGATATCGCTCGTACTGACGCCCGCCTCGTTCAGCGCCCGTATCTTGGCGGCCTTGCTGCCGTGCGGGCCAGCAATCCGCTCCATTTCTTTCGTGTCCATCGATGCCTCCGTTATCGCGCTCCATACCGTGAAGCGGTTCCTCGTGTAAATAAGAGTGATAACGGCGGCTAACAACACAGCTACCTCCCCAGGAGGGGTAGTAAGATGTTCCTGAATTCAGCCCTGTGCGCCATTCGTAATGCCGCAGGATGCCAGCCCCGCCCGGAAACTGTCATCCAGCGGATACGGCCGCACGCCCTCTCGCGTCAGCAGGCCAACCTCCTGTCCGGCACCGGTCGGCAGACCGTAGCTGGCGGTGGCTGCTGCTGCACGGAAGACCAGCCCCCTGCCCGCCAGCATTTCGTCGAGTATGGCGCGGGCGGTTTCGCCGCTGGCGACGGTACTGGTGGCGGTCGCCGCAGCGACGATGCGCATCTGCTGGTCCACCAGCTGCTGCATGGCGGGATTACCCGGCGGTACGGCAGAGGCTGCAGCGCCTGCCGGATTATCGGCGGCAGCTAGGGTGCGGAACGGCCGGTCATCGACGCGCCAGACGATGTCGCCGGTAGGCAGGCGGATGCGGCCACCGCTGCTGACCCCGACCAGCACACCGTGCACGCTGCTGTTCTCCACAAACGGATACAGCGCACCGGTACGGGAGTAGCTCAGTCCTCCTGCCCGGTCATAGGCAGCGACGATACAGCTGGTGGCACCGGTAATGGGATCAGTGCTGCGAGTAATCTGCCAGACCGGCTTGGGTGCCTTCCGGGCCGCGGCCGCAGTGCCGATGCCGATCAGGGCAAGCGTGACGACCATGGGTACCCTGAGCGATGCCTTACGCATGAGCCGCCTCCAGCTCGACGAGCGCTTCGCGCAGCTGCCTGATGAGCTGATCGAGGTGCGGCGTTGCGTGGCCCCCGTCGTTACTGCCGAAATGTTCGGCGCGGGCTTCGAGGAACGCGGTGGCCCAGAGCCGCTCGGCGTCACCCGGCCACACGCCAGTGGCGTGGTACGCGCCGCGCTGCTGGTCGAGGAACGTCGTGGGCTCGCCTGCGCCGAGAAGCTCGAGCAGGCGATAGCCGTCGATCAGACCTGCGAGCGCCACGCCGTCGTTCCAGTTGATTCCGGCCGGAATGGCCGCAAGGTTTCCGTCTGCGACATGCCCCAGCCACGCCGGGGAAGCCGGAGCGTCGCGCGAAAGGCGGGAGCGCAGGAAGGCGAGTGGCTCGGCCGGGAGACGACCAAACAGAATGTCGACGAGCTGGGCAATGTCTTCGAGCCGTGCGAAGCGCCTGGCCGGGACGACACGGTGGTCCGGACGCTCGGCCTTGACGCCCAGCGCGTTGGCGCGGCTGTGCCGGGCAGCCCTGTCACCGAGATCAGGCAGCGGCTCACCGGGCGCCCCGCCGAACCAGCGGATGTCGCAGAAGCTGCGCGTCACCGGGTCATAAGTCAGCCAGACCACGCAGCCTGATGGCCGGAGCGCCAGACGCCGGTGAATGGTGACATCGCTCCGCCTGCCGCCCCGCGTCATCACCTTGAGCTGGATGTGCCGCTGGATATCGCCAGCTTCGAGCAGGACGTCGAAGCCATCCTTGTCGACGCTGCTGTGCAGTTCGTCATAGTCGACACCGCGGGCGAGCAGTTCACCGCCGATCTGGCCGAGCAGCATGTGCTCGAACACGTTCTCGCGCGCGGAAGACTGGTGGGTAAGCTGGCGCATGCGCGCTTCGTGCGCAGCATGCTGGAGCGGCTGGCTGATGAAATTCAGACCGGTCATGACGTCTCCTGTTGCAGGCGACGCCGTTGCCGATGACCTCGTTCGTCGCCCTATGTCCACTCGGAGCGACGGCCCGAAGCCGGATGTTCGAAACCTGCTGATCACAGGCGCATGCGCCTTTACCGTTGCCGGCTGGACATGCGCGCATGCCACCCGGCCTCGACAAAAGTCGTGACCGAGCATGATCAGAGGGGTTTCGACGCCCCGCCCCCCGGCTTTCACGAGGGGCAGGCGTGTAGTTGCTCTGCTTGCCGCGGCAGGCAAGTGGAATGTGCGCGCAGTTGCTGTTTGCTGTGCAGAGAGGCCGACTGGGCGATCAGCGATGGCTGGGAGAACGCTCGCCGTTGGCGCTCTAGATGGCACCGGACAGCGAGATCGACATTCGGAGGCGTTCGAACGATTTCCGCAATCGGCATCGTTTCGCCTTGAGCGAACAACGCCTTCAGTCAGCCTGGAACGCCTGCCTATCAGGCTGGCCTGCGCCATCCACGATGAGGGGCCTGTCCCCCGGAGACCAGGGCGCAGTCCGGTACATGATGCTCGCGAACAGGTCCGAGGCGAGGTGATGCGCAAGCCACGCTTTAAGGTGTGGGAGTGGCTGGGCTTCGAACCAGTCATGATCGACCGCGGCGAACTGCCTGACGAACGGCATTATGGCAGCATCGGCCAACCCGGGCATCGATCCTTAAAGCTGGCCGGCAACCGCTATCCGCGCTTCCAGATCCTGCAGAAAGCGGAGACCACTGTCGCGATGCAGGGCGGGGTCATCGCCGTAACGATCAGGATATTTAAACCGGTCGAGGTCGCGCTTGAACGAGCCGTCATTACTGGCGATCAGTGCGGGATCGTCCCGTGTCAGCCAATCCTGGGGATCGTGCATTTCCAGCGCCCAGCGCATGATTGGGAGACTTTCCTCGATCACCGTTCCATACGCCGTATGCAGCACGGGCACCGTGCCCTTTGGCGAAATCGAGAGCAGTTCTGCGGGCTTGCTGGAAAGCCTAACCTCACGAACCTCGTAGCGCACTCCACCAGCAGCCAGCGCCAGTCTAGAGCGGGATGACTTCGCTTTGAATCGGCGGGGGATCCCCTTGTGGAGATAAGTCTGATTCAAGGTGGGGGCCGGAAGAGGAGGCCGGCCCTGGATGGCGAAACCGTATTCGATGGACCTGCGCGAGCGGGTGGTAGCGGGGGTGACGGAGCATGGGATGTCGTGCCATGCTGCGGCATCGCGGTTTGGGGTAGCGGCCAGTTCTGCGATCAAATGGGTGCAGCGGTATCGCGCGACCGACAGTGCGGCGCCAGCGCGGATGGGCGGGCATAAGCCCAACATCTTGTCTGGCGCGACACGCGACTGGCTGCTGGAGCGGGTGACGCGCGACTTCACCTTGCGGGGGCTGGTGGCGGAATTGGCCGAGCGGGGCGTGAAGGTCGATTATGTGCAGGTCTGGCGGTTCGCGCATGCGCAAGGGCTGAGCTTCAAAAAAAGCGTGCTGCCCGCCGAACAGCGCCGGCCCGCGATCGCCCGGCGTCGGGCGCAGTGGAAGAAGTATCAGGGCCGGCTTGATCCGGCGCGCCTCGTCTTCATCGACGAAACGTGGGTGAAGACGAACATGGCACCCTTGCGGGGCTGGGCACCGGTCGGCCAGCGGCTCCATGCCAAGGTGCCTTACGGCCACTGGCGCACGATGACGTTCCTGGCGGCGCTGCGCTGCGACCGGATCGACGCACCGTGCGTGCTGGATCAGCCGGTCAACGCGCAGAGCTTCACCGACTATGTCGAGCAGTGCCTCGTGCCCACGCTCTCGCCCGGCGACGTCGTCATCATGGACAACCTCTCCAGCCACAAAAAGCTCACTATCCGGAACGCGATCCGCGCAGTCGGTGCCAGGCTCCTCTTCCTGCCGCCGTACAGCCCGGATCTGAACCCCATCGAGCAGGTCTTCGCCAAGCTCAAGCACCTGATGCGAAAGGCTGCCGAGCGCTCCCACGAGGCAACATGGCGCCGCGTCGGCGCAGTGCTCGAAACCTTCCCCGCCTCGGAATGCCGAAACTATCTCGTCAACTCAGGATACGGGTCAGCTTGATGTCATCCCACTCTAGCCCGCATTGCATACGGACACCGGCGAAAGCTGTAGAGGACGTGGCTGGTCATAACCGTCATGTGCTGCTTAGGCTGGCGTAATAAAGTTCAGCGGTGAATTCTTCCCGGCGGGCAGGACCCACGTTCGAGCATTCGTTGCCCGGGTTGCCGCTACCGGAACCAGGCATCCACTATGGACGAGGCCGGTTTCCCTACGCTCCCTTCTCAGCTGCCGGCACGATTCCGTCTGCCAGTAGACGGTGAAGCGCATCGATGTGCCCGCTATCGCGCGAGCCGTTCGGATCGGACGTCATCACGACCGTGAGCCTGATATCGGGCAGCACGTACACCATCTGCCCGCCATAGCCCCATGCGAAGCGGACAGGGTGCCCGCCAGCCTGACCGATGAACCAGCCATAGCCGTACTGGCCGCCGCTCCATGGCGAGATCGCCCGCGGCGTCCAGCTCTGTTCGATCCACGATGCAGGCAGGATACGCTTGCCGTTCACGATCCCGCCGAGCCGGTAGAGTTCGCCGAACCGGGCCAGTGATCGCGGCGACAGGCGCATCTCGTTGCCACCGAAATAGATGCCCTGCGGATCGGTGGACCATGCGGGAACGGTGATGCCGAGCGGCTCGCCGAGCCATTCCCGGGCCAGCTGCAACGTGCTCCTGCCCGACGCGCGGGTCAGCATCGCCGACAGCAGATGGGTGTTGCCGGTCGAGTAGAGCATGCCGCCGCCGGGTTGATCGACAAAGGGTCGCGACAGCGCAGACCGGACCCAGTTGGGGCTCGACACCCAGCGTCCGTAGAACTCGCCTGAGGTGCGTTCCAGACCGGCCTGCATCGACAGAAGATTGCCAACCGTAACACTTGCGAGCCGTGGATCGGGGTTTGCGGGAGCATCGCTGCCCAGCACCGACACGACCGGCTGATCGACACCTTTCAGCACACCACGCGCAATCGCAATGCCGACCAGTGCGGACATGACCGACTTCGACGCGGACTTGATGTTGACCGGCTGGTCCAGCGGCGGTCCGCCGTTGAAGCGGCGCTCGAGAAACGCCTGCCCGTCGCGCAGCACCAGCAGGGACCGAATGCGCGGCAGCCGTTCCGCCGCTGCGACGGTGCGTGCCAGCATCGCGGCATCCAGTCCCTGCGTGACGGCAGTGGCACCGTGATCGACCACAGTTCGCTTGGTCGGCGCCTGCGCGGTGGGTGACGCGTCGCAACCGCATGCTATGAACGACGCAGGCATCAGCGCCAGCCATCTCACGATGCGATCGCCGACTTCAACACGGTCAGGAAACGATCGGGTGCTTCCACCTGTGGCGCATGGCCGAGATCGTCGAGGCGGATCAGTTGGCCGTTCGGGATTTGCTTCACCGCCGTCCCGGCAGCCTGAGGCACGGTTCGGACCTGAGCTTTTCGCTCCGGCGACGCGCTGTTCGCGCGGAAGGCGGTGAGATCACGCTCACCGATGATGAGCGTGACAGGAACGGCCAGTCGCGACAGTTCCGCCGCGACCGGCTGTGTCTGGATCATGTCGGACAGCCGCGCCTGCGCATCGCGAACGACGTCGCCATCGGCACTGGCATACTGCCCCGCCAGCATCTCGACCCACCGATCATAGGCCGGCCGCCACGCGCCGTGATAATAGTTGCGCAGCTGATAGGCCTTGATCGAGACGGCATCGGTCTTTGCCTCTTCCAGGCGCAGCTTGCCGAGGTCGGTGTAGGGCACCCCTTCCGCGAGGGTGTCGTTAAGACCGAGCGGATTGACCAGTACGAGCTTCGACACGCGTTCGGGATGCAGTAGCGCGAACCGGGTGGCGAGAATGCCACCGGTCGAGTGACCGACAAGGACGACCTTGCCCGCCTTTGCCCCGTCGAGCAGCCCGCGAGTCAGTTCGGCCATGGTATGAAAGCTGTACTGGTACCCCTTCGGCTTGGACGACTTGCAGAAGCCGATCTGATCGGGTGCGATCACCCGGAAGCCTGCGCCGGTCAGCCCCCGCGCGGTTTCGTCCCAAGTGGCCGCGCAGAAATTCTTGCCGTGCAGCAGCACGACCGTCGTGCCGTTCGCGCGACCGGTCGGGGCCAGGTCGAGATATGCCATCCGAACCGGCTGACCCTGCGATTCAGCGATATGCCAATGGACCGGAGCCGGGTAGTCGAAGCGTTCGAGGTTGGCGCCAAGCGGCACGGTTTGGGCGAAGCCGACGGCGCTCGATAATGCGAGCGAGGCGATTGCGGCGGTGCGGGTTATGAGGAGCATCCAGCTGGAACGACCGGGTTCCGGAAGGTGTCCTTGAGCCGGGCTGCCAAGCTGGCAGGCTGCCGGGCACCGGACGCTAGGAGCATGGCCGCTCAGAATCGTTTCGACCGATCAAGGGTCCGCGTGGCATCGCAGTTTCAGACTTTATGCCGACACGGCGGCTCTGACCGATCACAATGACCCGATTCCGGCCATTGAAAGCATCTCGTTCGGATTCCAGAAGCGGACGGCCATTCACGCTCCATCCCTAGGCTGGAATGGACCTCTGCGCTCTGAGAGACAGGGGTGCGACCCGAAAATGGCTACCCCTATATCGCGAACGAAACCCAATGGGCCGGCAAAGATCATTTCAGCCAAGCAAACGCATCGAACTCACGTGCAAAGATTGCCCGGGCGGCTCGCTCGTAAACTTTGCGCCCAGCATCGCCGTTGGTGAGGACCACGACAGCCGCGCCCGACTCGAGGTCCATGACGAACAGGTTCGCGACGCCGTCGTTAGCGCCCCAGTGCCAGGCGAAACGCCGCGCAGCATCACTCTCGATCCCCCAGCCCAGACCCCAGTCGAGCGTTCCCTTCACGCGAGTGGTCTTCGTCGAAAGTTCCGGATAGCGCTTCGCGAAAGCCAGGAACCGCGCGTAGTCGCTGGCGGTGGTCCACAAACCGGCGGCCATGTTGGGCGTCATGAATATTGGCATTGCTGGTTTGCCAAGCGCAATGGCGGCCTTTTCCCGGTCGGCTAGCGTCCATCGGTCAACTGGCTTCGGCGAGCCGCCATCGCGACCTATGGCATAGCCTGCGGGGCCTTTGTCGACGAGTACAACGCCACCGCCGTCGTGCGCCCATGCAACCGGCGGCGCGGTGCCCCGCGCCCAT
>NZ_JACYVA010000013.1 GCF_014842075.1 Sphingomonas sp. CFBP 13720 | reverse complement strand
TCAACAATGTCAAAGAACCAAACAAAAACCGGCGTCGCTTCGCTGCCCCTCTTAAGGAAGGGCAGTTGCTTCGCCTGCGTTTCGCTGTTCCAGAGAAGCGTTCCCAATGGCTCGCCCCGTCCGGTGAACAGGCCTCTACGGGCGACGTCGGATTCGGTCAACGGCTTTTTGCATTTTTATGTCGAAAAAGTTTCAGATTGGCGGAAAAGCCGGGGTTTACGCTTCCGAAACCGGGTAGCACGCACGGCGTCATGATGGATGCCACACCCGAACTACCGCCGGTCGCACCCGAATCGCTGGGGAAACAGGTGCGGCGCGCCGTTCTATGGCGTTCGGGAAGCCAGATTGCCGGGCAGATCGTGTCATGGGCATCGACCTTCCTCGTCATCCGCATGCTGACGCCGGCGGATTACGGGTTGGTGGCGATGACCGGTGTGGTGCTGCTGCTTCTCAGCATGCTGAACGGGCACGGCTTCGCCAATGCGCTTGTCCGGCACCCGGACGCATCGCCACGGCAGCAACGGCAGGTATTCGGCATGCTGGTGCTGCTCAACGCCCTGCTGGCGATGGCGCAGTTCGTTGCCGCACCGTGGATCGCGGACTATTATGGCGAACCGCGCGTCGCCGATCTGCTGCGGGTCCAGGCCCTGCTCTATATCGCGACACCGTTCAGTTCGCTCGGCTACGCGCTGCTGGCGCGCCGGATGGATTTCCGGCGACAGGCGCAGGTCAATCTCGTCGCGTCGCTCGCCGGCGCGGTCGCTGCGATCGTGGGTGCGTATCGCGGCCTCGGCGTATGGACGCTGGTATTGGCACCGGCCGTGCTGTTCGCCGTCCGCGCGATCGGGCTGACGATCGCGGCGCGTTCGTGGATGTTGCCGGTCTTCGACGTACGCGGTGCCGGGCATCTCGTGCGCTATGGCGGTGCCGTCGCCGGAGCGAGCCTGTTGGGATTCGTACAGAGCCAGGCCGATGTGGTGATCGCCGGTCGCTGGTTCGATGCGCATGCGGTCGGAATTTATACCACCGCGCTGTTCCTGACGCAGATCTTCACCAACAAGGTCGTGCCGCCGCTGAACGACGTGGCGTTTTCCGCCTATGCCCGGATGCAGCATGATCCGGCTGCCATCGCCACCGGCTTTGCCCGATCGGTCCGGGTGGTAATGCTGGTGGCGGTGCCGTTCTTCCTAGGGCTTGCGGTCGCAGCCGATCCGGTGGTGGCGATCGCGCTGGGGCCGCGATGGCGCGAGGCTGCGCCGCTCGTCACGCTTCTGGGCATCGCCATGCCGTTCATGGCGCTGCAGACGCTCTTCGCACCGGCGGTCGATGCTATGGGACGGCCGGGGACGACGGCGCGCACCACAGCCTATGGCGCGATATTGCTGCCGATCGGGTTTCTGATCGGCGGACGATACGGGATCGAGGGTCTGGCCGCAGCATGGATCGTCCTGCATCCGGTGTTGCTGGCGATCGTCGCGCGGCGCGCGCTGCCGGTGATCGGCCTATCGGGACGGGCGTTCGTCGCGGCGGTCGCACCCGCCTTTGCCGCGGGCGCAGTCATGGCGGTGGCAGTCGTGCTGGTTCAGCGCGCCGTCGGGCCGCTGCCGTCGGTTGCGGCGCTGATGCTGGCGATCGGGGTCGGTGCGACGGTCTATTTCGGTGTGCTGATGCTGTTCGCCCGATCCGCTCTACGTGACATAGGCGTTATGCTGAGACGCTAGAGTATGCTTCGAGTGAGGGATTACCTGTCGAGAAGTGCGGCGATCGCGCGTTGCGTCGCGTCGAAATAGGCGTTGCCGTGGAAGCGACAGGTGCCGATGAAATGCGCGAACGCCGCGTCGTCGGGCATGCCGTCGTTCCAGAAATTGAAATAGCGGTCGTAGGGCAGCATCACGGGTGCGGGATCGTTGGCGACGACGAAGTTCGCCGCGACCTGTTCGGCCCCCCACCGCCCCCATTGCTTGCGCCCGATCAATCGGTCCATTTCGATCGAGAGCGCCTCCGCCACGCTGCGTCCGTCCGCCGATGGCGCGAACCCGGCAAAGCCCGCGCACCCGCGCACATATTGCAGCGTCCGGCCCTGAAACGTCATCCGGTCGAGCATCGCTTCCGCCGCTGCCTGGACATGCGTCGCGGGGTCCAGCAGATCGACGCGCGCCCGACCGGCAACGAACGCCGCCGTCGATGCCAGCGTCGCATCGCCTTCGCCCAGCAGCGTGAAGCTGCGCCCGGCATCGATCGCCGCCACCACTTCGGGCACCGGACCGAGCGTCACCGTGTCCGAATCGAGCTGGACCACATAATGATGCGCGCGAAGGTCGAGGATGGCGAGCAGGCGTTCCCATACGTTGCGCCGCGGACACGGGCCGGTCGCGACATCGTCGATCGCGATCACCTGCGGATCGCCGAGATGCGCGGCCAGTACCCGACGATCGGCAAGGGTCAGCGTCCCGTCGTCGAGCAGGATGATCCGTCCGCGCCCCAGATGCCGGTGCAGCGACTTCACCGCGACCAGATAGGGCAGCACGACCTTATGTCCGATCATCGAGAACAGCACGAGGCCGTCGTCACGCGGCACGATGGCCGGCGTGGCGAGGATGCCGGCCGCGAGACGGCGGTGGCGCCACCGCTTGACGCGCAGTTTGAGATGTTGCGCGATCGACGACATGCGGATCGTTAGCTGCCCCGGTGTCGACCGCTGGTCAACGGTCGATCCTCCACGAACGCAATGGCCGGCGCGTTGCGGTGGTTCAGGCCTGCTGGATATAGTCGCGCATCGCGGCGGCATCCGCTTCGATCCGGTCGATGCGATGCTTGACGAGGTCGCCGATCGACACGAACCCGACCAGCCGCCCGCCGTCAATCACCGGCAGGTGCCGGATCCGCCGGTCGGTCATCAGCGACAGCGCGCCGAGCACCGGCTGTTCGGGGCCGATCGTGATCGCCGGGCGGCTCATCCGTTCGCCGACCGCCACCGACAGCGCGTCGGTCCCGTCCTGCGCAAGGCAGCGGATCACGTCGCGTTCGGAAAAGACGCCCGCGACGACACCGTCCGCCAGTACCGGGACCGCGCCGATCCGGTGTCGCGCCAGCAGCGCCACCACGTCCCCCACGCTGGTATCGGTCGTCGTCGTCACCACGTCGCGCGCCTGCAGCGCCTGTCCGATCGTCATCGCTCGCTCTCCCGCGCCGGTACTGCCGACGTCACCCTTGAGGATCACACATGGCGGCCCCATTGAACAGTCATGGCGAACGACCTCGACGATCCGACATATGCCGCCTTTGCATGGAACCGATTCCGCCGGATGCTCGGCTGGATGGCACTGGTGTCCATCGTCGCGGCGCTGGTCGCGCTTGCCGGAATCTGGTGGTGGATCGGGACGATGACGATCGTCATCGCGCTGGCCACGCTGGGCGGCGTCGGGGGATCGGTGCTGCTGGGCGCGGCGCTGATGGGGCTGGTGTTCCTGAGCGCCGGGTCGGGCCACGATGCGGCGGTCGATTCGTTCAATGCCGATCGGGACCCTGGCCGGGAACGGCGGGACTGACGACGGCCGCTGGCCCGGATGGCCGGATCGTCACCGACGACGGACGTTCGGTCATGATGAACGGCGACAGCCGGACGGCATTGCTATCCGACAAAGCACGCACGAAAGCCCGCCGGTCGATCGCGGGATCGTCCGACAGGCTGCGGCATCGGTAGCAGGATGCACGCCCGGCGAGGCCAGGCAGCGATCAGGAGGCGGCCGGAGCCGCCGCGATCACTTGATCTTCGCTTCCTTGAAATCGACATGCTTGCGCACGACGGGATCGTACTTGCGGAAGGTCAGCTTCTCGGTCTGGTTGCGCGGGTTCTTCTTGGTGACATAGAAGAAGCCGGTATCGGCCGAGCTGACGAGCTTGATCTTGACGGTGGTCGGCTTTGCCATGACCCAAAAACCCCTTGGGCCTGACGCCCGGAAATTGACAACAAAAGGGCGGCCCGCCGAAAAGCGTTCCGCTGCAAGGTCGGGGCGCATGGGGCAAGCGCCCGATGAAGTCAAGGCGAACCGCCTTCACCGGACCGTAACCTGTCGCTGTCATACCCAATATCAACGGGTTGGGGGCACGGCATGCAGATCGAATCGGCACATATCGACGCGGAACACGCGCTGGCGGCAGCGCGGATGACGGGACCGATGGCGGAGATCGAGGCGATTCGCGCGATCGCCACCTCGCAGGCCAGCCTGCCGGCGCTGTCGGTGCTGGCGGTGGTCGATGCCGCGCTTGCCCGGGGCGAACGGCGATCGATCGGCGAATGGACCGCCCTTGCCCGCGACGCCGTCCGTTGCGGACGCAGCGATGCGGCCACGGTGCAGGCCTATACCGCCGCCTGTACGGTGCGAATGGCCGGTTGAGGCGCGGCACCGCCGCATGGACCCGCTGATCCCGGCGTTCATCGCGGTGATGCTGGCCGGACTCACCGATCGCCCGCCGGTGCTGGTCGCATTACTGGCCGACCGGTTCGGGGTCAGTCGTACGATGGCCGGCGCGTTCGTCGCACATGCGGTCGGTTATGGAATCGCGGCTGGGGCCGGCGCACTGGTCGCCCCGCAACTGCCCGCCGACGCTAGGACATTGTTGCTGGCGCTGGCATTGATGGCGGTCGGCGGATCGACGTTGTTCGCCGCGCGACTTCGCGACCGGCTGGACGGATGGCGATTGCCCGGTCCGATCGTCGCCGCCTTGGGGGTCGGCATGCTCGCGCTGGGCGACCGCAGCCAGTTTCTCGTCTTCGCACTGTCGGCACGCACCCCCGCCCCGATCCTTGCCGCGACCGGCGCGACGCTGGCGGCGACGGCAGTGGCGTTCGTCGCAGCGACGCTGGGCGAGCGCGGCTGGAGTCGCCTGCCGTTTACCATCCTGCGCCCGATCATCGGCGCACTGCTGCTGGGAACCAGTGCCGCCACCGCGCTGACCGCATTGCGGCTGGCCTGAACCCGCCGAAGGCGATTTTGCCGCCGCCCGCCGGGATAGATTCGGCAGGGTAATCGTTTCCCCTGCGAACCGATTATCCTGCGGAGACTTGCCTTGACCAATCCGGCGCTCGATACCCCGACCGATCTGCCCAACAACAAGACCGTGACCGTCGCCGACGGGCTGAACGCCTCGCTCGCCGACTGTTTCACGCTGTATCTGAAGACCAAGAACTTTCACTGGCACGTGTCGGGCCCGCATTTCCGCGATTACCACCTGATGCTGGACGATCAGGCAGCGCAGATTCTTGCGGTGACCGACGTCATCGCCGAACGGGTGCGCAAGACCGGCAACGTCACGCTGCGGTCGATCGGCGATATCGCGCGTCGCACCGCGATCCGTGACAATGACGCCGATTTCGTCAAGCCCGACGACATGCTCGCCGAACTGCGCGACGACAATCTGAAGCTGGTCGAACGATTCCGCGAAGCGCGCGAAGCGGCCGAGGATGCGGGCGATACCGCGACCAGCAGCCTTGCCGACGAATGGATCGACCAAGCCGAGGAACGCGCATGGTTCCTGTTCGAGGCCGCCCGCAAGGGTTGATCGTCATCCCTGCGCCCGACGCACCCGGTCGCGGGGAACCACGACGCTTCCCGCACGCTGGAACGGGACACGATCAGGGACGAATATCATGTTGAAATGGGCCGCAATCTTTCTCGTCGTCGGACTGGTGCTGGGCCTGTTGGGCTTTGGCGGCGTGGGCGGCGCGTTCGTCGGCATCGCCAAGATCCTGTTCTTCGTCGCCATCGCCATCTTCGCGGTGCTGCTAGTCCTCAGCCTGATCGCGGGCAAGGGCGTGAAGCGGGCGATCGATTGACCCGCGCGGCCGGTCGTCGCGGGTCGGTGGTGCGTCGCTGACATGCGTGCGTTTGCCGATCTGCTCGACCGGCTGATCTATACCCGGTCGCGCAATACCAAGCTGGCGCTGATCGGCGAGTATCTGCGCATGACGCCCGACCCCGATCGCGGCTGGGCGATCGCGGCGCTGACCGGCGATCTGGACCTGCCCGCCGTCAAATCGGCGACGATCCGCGCACTGATCGAGGCGCGGACCGACCCCGTGCTGTTCGCGATGAGTCGCGATTTCGTCGGCGACACCGCCGAAACGGTCGCGTTGCTGTGGCCCGAACCACCGCCGGGCAGCCTGCCGCCCGATCCCGATCCGCTGAACCTCGACCGCGTCGTCACCCGGCTGGCCAGCCTGTCGCGGTCCGACGCGCCGGCGGCGCTGGCCGGGATGCTCGACCGGCTCGAAGCGGACGAACGCTATGCGTTGCTGAAACTCGCCACCGGCGGTCTGCGCGTCGGCGTGTCGGCGCGTCTTGCCAAGACCGCGCTGGCGCAGGCGTTCGGGCTGGACGTCGATGCGGTCGAGGAAGTGTGGCACGGCCTGTCCCCGCCCTATGCCGCATTGTTCGAATGGGCCGAGGGGCGTGGCGAGCGGCCGCATGCCGCCGACCTGCCGGTGTTCCGCCCATTCATGCTGGCGCATCCGCTCGATGACGGCGTAGTCGATCTTGCCGATTATGCCGCCGAATGGAAATGGGACGGCATCCGGGTACAGCTGGTCCATGTCGGCGGAGAAACGCGACTGTACAGCCGGGCGGGCGACGACATTACCGCCAGTTTCCCGGACGTCGCCGCCGCGTTCCGCACGCCGGGCGTGCTGGACGGCGAACTGCTGGTGCGCGGATCGGCACAGGGCGCGACGCTGCACGACGACAGCGGTGCCGCCAGCTTCAACGCGCTGCAACAGCGGCTGGGGCGAAAGACCGTGTCGAAGGCGATGCTGACCGACTATCCGGCCTTCGTCCGGCTGTACGACATATTATTCGACGGCACGGAGGATCTGCGCGACCAGCCATGGACCGGACGCCGTGCGCGGCTGGAATCCTTCGTCGCGCGGCTCGATCCGGGGACGTTCGATATCTCGCGCCTGATCGACGCGGCGGATTTCGAGGCACTGGCCGACCTGCGCATCGGTGCGCGCGACGCCGCGATCGAAGGCGTGATGCTAAAAGCGCGCAATTCCCCCTATGTCACCGGACGCCGCGTGGGGTTGTGGTACAAATGGAAGCGCGACCCGCTGATCGTGGATTGCGTGATGATGTATGCCCAGCGCGGCAGCGGCAAGCGATCGTCCTTCTATTCGGACTATACGTTCGGCTGCTGGACCGGCGACCCCGCCGAAGGCGGCGAGTTGTTGCCGGTGGGCAAGGCCTATTCAGGCTTCACCGACGAGGAGTTGAAGGGGCTGGACCGGTTCGTCCGTCAGCACACCGTCGCGCGGTTCGGCCCGGTGCGCGAAGTCGAGAAGACGATGGTGCTGGAGGTAGCATTCGATTCGATCCACGAATCGAAGCGGCACAAATCGGGGGTCGCGATGCGCTTTCCCCGCATCAACCGCATCCGCCTCGACAAACCGGCGGCGGAAGCGGACACGATCGAGGTGCTGCGCAAGCTGATCGCGTGACGTTTACTCCAGCGCGATCTCGAACAGCATCGGCCACCATTTGCCGGTGACGAACAGCCGCTTGCCCGCCGCATCCCACGCGATCCCGTTCAGCACCGCTTCCGGGTCCAGATCGCCCAGTTCGGCACGCAGCGGCGACAGGTCGACCAGCGCGTCGACCGCACCCGTCGCCGGATCGATCCGCACGATGTAATCCTTGTGCCAGACATTGCCCCACAGCTTGCCGTCGATCATCTCCAGCTCGTTGAGGTCGCGCACCGGCCTACCGTTGGCGGTGACCGTCACGCGCCGCCGTTCGGCGAAGGTGACGGGGTCGAGGAAGCGCAGCACCGGCGTTCCGTCGGACAGGATCAACGACGCGCCGTCGTTCGCCAGTCCCCAGCCCTCGCCCGCATAGCGTGCGCTGCCGACCCGGCGCAGCGTCTTCGGGTCCCAGCGATGCGCGACGCCGTCGGTCCAGGTCAGGCTGACCAGCCGACCGCCGGCTACCGTCATCCCCTCACCGAACTGCTGTCCCGGCAACCGACTGCGGGCCAGTACCTTGCCGTCGTTCAGCCGCACCCGTCGCACGTCCGATACGCCCGGCTGTCCGGTGCTTTCGAACAGCGCGTCGTCATGCCACACCAGCCCCTGCGTGAACGCCGTGCGATCGTGCGGATACCGCGCCACGATCCGCGCGGTGATGCCCTGTACCGGCACGATCACAGGTGCCGGCGCGGGCGGCACCGGCCCCGGCGGTGCGGTCTGGGCCGCCCCACCGGCGGCAAGCAGGAGCGCGATCGGCAACATGTAGCGGAACATGGTCATCGCACCTCTTCGTCCCACGGCGCTTGCTGTCGGCTGAACATGCCCGGACTATCAGGTCGCCGGACAATGGGCGAGCGCGCCGGACCGGTTTCGTCGCGAACCGCAACTGTCACGCTGGCATCAACAACCGCCGGGCCGCGTCGCGGTTCGCGGCGGCGATATCGACGGTCGACGTCGTCTGCGCCATCACGATCGCCCCCTGGATCAACGACAATAGCTGGACGACGACCTTGTCGGGATCGTCCGGGGCCAGCGGCGCGACCAGCGCGGCGACCAGCGCGTGCAGGCTGTCGAAATAGCCGGCGATCATCGCCTCGACCTCCGGCAGATCGGCGTCGGGACCGAACTCCGCCAGCCCCTTCACGAACGGACACCCGCGAAACGGCGGTTGCCGGAACGAAGCACCAAGCGCGTCGAAAATGGCGAGAACGCGATCCTCCGGCGACAGGTCGGGCCGATCGGTGGCCGATGCGAGCATCTGTAGCCACACGACGTTCTGGTGCCGCAGATAGTCGGCGACCAGCCGCGCCTTCGACGGAAAATGCTTGTAGAACGTCATCTTCGCCACGCCGCTTTCGGCGATGATCCGGTCGATGCCCACGGTGTGGATGCTGTGCCGATAGAACAGGTTCGACGCGGCCTTCAGGATACGGTCGCGCGGCGCGAGCGCGGCGAGCGGCTGGTCGTCCCGATCGGTCGTCGCCTGCATGTCCGTGGTTCCATCCTTCATTCCGGCCATCCTTGTCGAACGCTCCGACGACATGGCGCGTTCATTTTGTATTTGTAAAGACAGACAGGTCTGTCTACCCACCGCATTCTCTTCAACGGACGGGATTTCGATATGGGCAAGATAGTGGTCGTCACCGGCGCGAGCAGCGGTTTCGGAAAACTCACCGCACTGGAACTGGCGCGGCAGGGCCACAGCGTCGTCGCGACGATGCGCGATATCGACGGACGCAACCGCGCGGTGCGCGACGAGCTGGTCGAAGCCGCTCAGGCGGACGGCAATCCTTTGCAGGTGCTCGAAATGGATGTCGCCGACGATGCGTCGGTCGCCGCGACCATCGCCAGCGTGATCGCGCACCACGGCCGGATCGACGTGCTGGTCAACAATGCCGGACTGATGCCGATCGGCGTGACCGAAGCCTATACGGTCGCCGACGTCGAACGGCTGTTCGCCGTCAATGTCCTTGGGACCGTCCGCACCAACCGCGCGGTCCTGCCGCACATGCGCGCCGCCGGCAGCGGATTGCTGGTGCAGGTCACGTCGTTGATGGGGCGGTTCACCATTCCGTTCTTCGGCGTCTATGCCGCCAGCAAGTTCGCGCTGGAGGCGCTGGCCGAAACCTATCGCTACGAACTGCGCAGCTTCGGCGTCGATTCGGTGATCGTCGAGCCGGGTCCGTTCCCCAGCAACCTGATTGCGTCCAGCCCCCAGCCGTCCGATGCCGCCGTGCTGGCATCCTATGGCGACGTCGCGGCGATCCCCGGCCAGATCAAGGCTCATGCGGATCAGCAGTTCGACCCCGCCAATCCGCCGCGCCCGCAACGGGTGGCCGACGCCATCGCGAAGCTGGTCGCCGCGACCGAACGCCGCCCGCTGCGCACCGTGGTGATGCCCGAGGGAATGGATTTCGGCGTCGAACAGATCAACGCCGCCGTCGCCCCGATCCAGAACGGCGTCCTGACCGCGATGGGCATGGAAGCGATGCTCTAGAGCGGTGGTCAGGCCAGCGTCGCGGCCACCGCCCTGCCCACCGCCACGGTATCGGCACTGCCGCCAAGGTCGCGGGTACGGGTGCGGGGATCGGACAGCGCATGTTCAATGCCCCGCATCACGGCGGCGGCGGCTTCCGTCTCGCCCAGATGTTCCAGCATCATCGCCCCTGCCCAGATCTGTCCGATCGGGTTCGCGATCCCGCGCCCGGCGATATCGGGTGCCGATCCGTGGACCGGTTCGAACAGCGACGGGAAATTGCGTTCGGGGTTGATGTTGCCCGATGGCGCGATGCCGATCGTGCCGGTGCACGCCGGCCCCAGATCGGACAGGATGTCGCCGAACAGGTTCGATGCGACCACCACGTCGAACCGGTCGGGGTGCAGCACGAAATGCGCGGTGAGGATATCGATATGATATTTGTCCCATGTCACGTCGGCATAGCCGGTGGCCATCGCCTCGACCCGCTCGTCCCAATAGGGCATCGAGATCGAGATGCCGTTGGACTTGGTCGCAGAGGTCAGGTGCCGCGCATCGCGCTTGCGGGCCAGGTCGAAGGCATAGCGCAGTATGCGGTCGACGCCGATGCGGGTCATGATCGTTTCCTGCATCACGACCTCCCGATCGGTGCCGGGAAAGATCCTGCCGCCGACCGAGCTGTATTCGCCCTCCGTATTTTCGCGCACGACGACGAAGTCGATATCGCCCGGCTCGCGTCCGGCCAGCGGCGACGGTACGCCCGGCATCAGCCGGACCGGACGCAGGCTGACATATTGGTCGAACTCGCGCCGGAACTGGATCAACGATCCCCATAGCGAGATATGATCGGGCACCGTGTCGGGCCAGCCGACCGCGCCGAAGAAGATCGCATCGTGCCCGCCGATCCGCGCCTTCCAGTCGTCCGGCATCATCCGGCCGTGTTCGAGATAATAGTCGCACGACGCGAACGCGAAATCATCGAATTGCAGGTCGAAGCCGAAGCACGCCGCGGCGGCGTTCAGCACGCGCACGCCTTCGGGAACGACTTCCTTGCCGATCCCGTCGCCGGGAATGCAGGCGATGCGATAGGTGCGTGGCGACATGGCGAGGTCCTTCGGCGACGGGGGGTTCAGCGCTCGGCCGGCCTTGTCGTGACGATGCAGTCGATCGTCGCGAGATCGCCGAACCGCGCCGTGCAGTGCTGGCCGATCGTCACCTTGTGGACCCCGGTCAGCGCGCCGGTGCTGATGATCTGCCCGCGCTTCAGCGGTCGGCCCAGCGCAGCGGCCTGACCCAGCGCGAAGGCGAGCGCGGGAAGCGGCCCGTCGGCGTCGGCCCAGAGCAGCGCGGTGCCGGCGGATGCGCCGTCGATCGTCACCTCCACCGCCTTGCCCACCAACGCGGTAAGATCGACGGACGGGCCGAGGATCAGTCCGCTATTGTTGCCGAACGCGGGGATCGCCGCGAGCGCGCCGAGCGTCGGCAGAGTGGCGAGCGCGCTGCTCGCCGCCTCGACCACCAGCCGCACGTCGCCGATCAGCGCGCGGGCATCGGTGATCGACCAGTCGCGACGGTCGGGATCGGCGTCGTCGCCGAGCACGAGGCCGATCTCCGCCTCGAACGCGGCGCTGCCGCCGGGATAGGCGGGAACGTCCGACACCGCGCCCGCCGTTACGATCGTCCGGGCAAAGATGGGGCCGAGGTAGCGGCTTTCCCCAACCCGTTCGCGCCATGGATCGTTGATCCGCGCGACCTTCCAGCCGCCGATCGCGTCGGGCCAGCGGTCGATCGCCAGTGCCTGCGCGGCATAGGCATCGGCCAGCGTCTCGGGCGGTTCGCCGGGATAGGCGGGGATCGCCACCCCGGCATGGCGGGCGGCGACGAAGGCGTCGGCGATGGCGGCGATTGCGGCCGGTGCCAGGGCAGCGCTCATCCGTCCACCTGCACGGTGTCGCTGGCGACCAGCGCGGTCATGTTGACGATGCCGCGCGTCGTCGTCGAGGAAACGAGGACGTGCACCGGCTTCGACATGCCGAGCAGCATCGGGCCAACCGGCAGGCCGCGGGTGATCGAGGTCGCCAGCGTCAGCGCGACGTTCGCGGTGTCCAGCGACGACATGACCAGCAGGTTGGCCGCACCGTCCAGCGTCGACCGGGTGACACTGCGCGCGCGGATCGCGGCGTTCAGCGCGCTGTCGGCGTGCATCTCGCCGTCGATGGCGAGGTCGGGAGCCTGTTGCCGCACCAGCGCCAGCGCCTCGCGCATCTTGCGCGCGCTGGGCGAATCGGACGCGCCGAAGTTGGAATGCGACAGCAGCGCGGCGGCGGGGACGATGCCGAAGCGGCGGACCTGTTCTGCTGCCATCAGCGTCAGTTCGGCCAGTTGCTGCGCGGTTGGATCGACGTTCAGATGGGTGTCGGCGAAGAACAATGTGCCGCCGTCGTGGATCAGGCCGGTCAGCGCATAGGCGCGGGTGGCGCTGGGCACGCGCGGAATGATCTCCAGCACCTGCCGGGTTTCCTGCCACCAGTCGGCGGGCGTGCCGCACAGCGCTGCGTCGACCAGCCCCAGCCGCAGCAGCATCGCGGCG
Source organism: Sphingomonas sp. CFBP 13720 (assembly GCF_014842075.1). Classification (GTDB taxonomy): domain Bacteria; phylum Pseudomonadota; class Alphaproteobacteria; order Sphingomonadales; family Sphingomonadaceae; genus Sphingomonas. The sequence continues at coordinate 27,430 of NZ_JACYVA010000013.1, read as the reverse complement.
GTGACGCTGGGCTGTTGCTTCACCCGCTTGCGCGCGGCGGCGGGGGGCACGCCGCGCCGTTCGACCAGCTCGCCATAGGCGTCGCCGAGCCGGGCGTGAACGTCCTCGGTGCCGGTGGGGTCGAAGATCTCGATATCCGCGCCCGGCCGGATGCGCAGGCCGAGCCGCACGATCGCCGGTTCGATCACTGCCGCCCGCCCGACCAGCACCGGCCGCGCCAGCCCTTCGTCGACGACGATCTGTGCCGCGCGCAGCACGGCATCGGCTTCGCCCGCGGCATAGGCGACCCGTTTCGAGCGGGCGCGTGCGGCCTCGAACACCGGCATCATCAACTGGGTCGAGCGATAGGCGTGGCGGGCAAGGCTGCCGCGATAGGCGACCATGTCCGTGATCGGTGCCAGCGCGACCCCGGTGCGCGCGGCAGCGGCGGCGACGGCGGGCGCGACCTCAAGGATCAGGCGCGGATCGAACGGCTTTGGGATGATATGGTCCGGCCCGAACAGCAGCGGTTCGCCGCCATAGGCGTTCGCTACCACCTCGTCCGGTTCGACGCGCGCCAGCCCCGCGATCGCCTCTACCGCCGCGACCTTCATCGCTTCGTTGATCTCGGTCGCCTGACAGTCGAGCGCACCGCGGAAGATATATGGGAAGCAGAGCAGGTTGTTGACCTGATTGGGAAAGTCCGACCGGCCGGTGGCGATGATCGCGTCGGGGCGTTCGGCGCGGACCAGATCGGGTCGGATTTCCGGCTCGGGATTCGCCATCGCGAGGATCACCGGCTTCGGCGCAAGCAGCGGGAGCCATTCGGGCTTGAACACGCCGGGCGCGGACAGGCCGAGGAAGATGTCGGTGCCCGCGATCACCTCCGCCAGCGCGCGCGCGTCGGTCGACCGGGCATAGCGCGCCATATTGGGCAGCATTCCGGTGCGGCCGGTGTGGATGACCCCCTCGATATCGGTCAACGTGACGTTGGCGACCTGCAACCCCAGCTCGACGAGCAGGTCGACGCAGGCGAGCGCCGCCGCGCCCGCGCCCGACGTGACGAGCTTCACGTCCTCGATCGCCTTGCCCTGCAACAGCAGCGCGTTGCGCACCGCCGCCGCCACGACGATCGCGGTGCCGTGCTGGTCGTCGTGGAACACCGGAATGTTCATCCGCCGGCGCAGCTCCGCCTCGATCGCGAAGCATTCGGGGGCCTTGATATCCTCAAGGTTGATGCCGCCGAACGTCGGCTCCAGCGCGGCGACCGCGTCGCAGAACGCCTTAGGATCACTGGCGTCGACTTCGATGTCGAACGAATCGATCCCGGCGAACTTGCGGAACAGGATCGCCTTGCCTTCCATCACCGGCTTCGACGCAAGGGGACCGATATTGCCGAGTCCGAGCACGGCGGTGCCGTTGGTGACGACGCCGACCAGATTGCCGCGCGCGGTGTAATCCCGCGCGGTGATCGGATCGGCCGCGATCGCCTCGCATGCCGCCGCGACGCCGGGGGAGTAGGCAAGCGCCAGATCGCGCTGCGTTTCCATACGCTTGGTCGCATGGACCCCCAGCTTTCCCGGCACCGGCAGGCGGTGGTAATCGAGTGCGGCCTGCCGAAAATCGTCGTCGATGCTCATCGAAGCTGTTCCTTGGTTCGCGCCGGCCGCCTCAGAAGCGGAAACTTGCCCATAGGGCCGCGTAGGAGGAATCGCGATAGCCGGCGGCGGTGAGGCCGCTTTTTGCGAAGGCATGTTCCAGCCGACCGGTCAGCGAGACGCGCGGGCTGAGCGTCCAGATCGCCTGCAACCGCGCGACGTCGACGGTGCGCCGCCCCCCGGTTCCCTCCGTCCCCGCGAACGGCGTGCCGTTCGATCGATAGACCGCATCGCGAACCGTATCGCGCCATGTGAACTGATATTCGCCTGTCACGCGCAACGTCTTCGCCGGCGACACGGTCAGGCTGGGCGCGATCGCGACGAGGTTGGTCGGGGTCAGATACCCTTGATAGCTATAATAGATGTTGTTGCCATAGGGCGCGAAGGCGTTCTTGAGCTTGCCCCCGTCATAGGCACCGCCGCCAGTCGCATAGTCGAAATGCAGCCCCAGCCGTGGCGCGGTGTTCGCCGCGCCCAGCCGGTACGTGCCTGCCAGCAGAACCTGCCACGCATCCAGCGTCCGTTCGCCATAGCGGCCGCCCTGATGATTGACCGTCGCATCGACCGTGGACCGGCCGATTTCGCCCCACAGATGCGCGCCGACATAGACCCGCTCCTCGCGCGCCGTTTCGGCACCCCATGTCGCCGCGCGGTTGCGCAGCCGCCAGACGAACGGGTCGAGATACAGCTTCGATCCGCCCAGCAGCGTCGTCGGCAGCACGATCCCCGTCGTCACGCCGCTGAACCTGCGATCCCAATCGACCGGATCGTCGCCGATGCCGCCATTGCCGTACGCCGTATAATACAGGTCGAACACGTCGGCGCGCAGCGTCGATCCGCGCGCCCATGCCCGCACGCCGGTCAGGCTGGTCTGCACGGTGTTGTTGTCGCGGTTGGCCAGCAACAGGTTCGACCCGTCGATAAACACCTGCCGACCGACACGCACCCCGACGTCGGTCGCGCCGACCTGCGCAGTCGCATCGATGAACGCCTGCTGCACCAGCAACTCGTTCGACAGCGTGCCCGACGGCGATCCGATGTTCCGGCCGTCCATCGGGCCGCGCGCCAGTTCGCCGTACGCCCGGAAATGCTCGCCGACATGCAGGTCCGCGCCGGCAAAGATGCGGTAACTGTCCTGCCGCTGGTGCGGTGCTTCCCGCCCTTGCGGATTGGAGAAGTAATTCACCCGCGTCCGCAATTCGCCCGACAGCGTCAGATACACGTCGTCCGATCCGATCGGGATGTATTTCAGCCGGTCGAGGAAATCGTCGCGCTTCGCCGGATCGCGCATCTTGCGCCAATCCTCGGCCCAGCGCAGCGGGTTATACCCCTGCTGCGTGTTGCCGTCGCCAGCGGCGGCATCGGGATAGGGGGTTGCGACCGGGGTCGCCGGCACCTGTGTCTGCCGCGCCTCGATTGCGGAAGGGGGGCGATCCTGCGCCGTCGCAGGGTACGCGGCGGTCAGCGCCGCGATCGCGATGCCGCAGCCACGCATCAGGGTTGGCCGGTTCATGCTGTACCTCTCTGCCGTCCGGTCGATGCCGGGCCGGTCGTCTGTCGGTGCGGTGCATCGGCGGGGCGACGACAAGCCACCCCGCCGACACCGGTCATTCCGCGAGTTCGCGCATGACCTTGATAAGATCGGACTTGCCCTCGAACCCGATACCGGGAAGCTCGGGCATCGTGATGTGGCCATCGATCACCTTCACCCCGTCCGGGAACCCGCCATAGGGCTGGAACAGGTCGGGATAGCTCTCGTTCCCGCCCAGCCCCAGACCGGCGGCGATGTTCAGCGACATCTGGTGCCCGCCATGCGGCACGCAGCGCGACGGCGACCAGCCGAACTGCTTCAGCACCTCCAGCGTGCGGAGATATTCGACCAGCCCGTAGGACAAGGCGCAGTCGAATTGCAGCCAGTCGCGATCAGGGCGCATTCCGCCATGGCGCAACAGGTTGCGCGCGTCCTGATGCGAGAACAGATTCTCGCCGGTCGCCATCGGGCCCGGATAATATTCGGAGATCGCGGCCTGCAACGAATAGTCGAGGGGGTCGCCGATCTCCTCGTACCAGAACAAAGGATATTCGCGGAGCATCTTGGCATAGGCGATGCCGGTTTCCAGATCGAAGCGGCCATTGGCGTCGACCGCCAGCTGCGCCTGCGACCCAATTTCGTTCAGCACCGCTTCGATCCGGCCGCGATCCTCCTCGATCGACGCGCCGCCGATCTTCATCTTCACGACGTTGTAGCCGCGATCCAGATAGCCGCGCATCTCCGCGCAGAGCGCGCTATTGTCCTTGCCGGGATAGTAATAGCCGCCGGCCGCATAGACGAAGACGCGCGGATTGGCCTCGCGCTGGTGGCGTTCGGCGAGCAGGCGGAACAGCGGCTTGCCCTCGATCTTCGCGACCGCATCCCAGATCGCCATGTCGAGCGTGCCGACCGCCACCGAGCGTTCGCCGTGGCCGCCGGGCTTCTCGTTGGTCATCATCGCCGCCCAGATCTTGTGCGGATCGAGATTGTCGCGATTGTCGTCGAGCAGGCTTTCAGGCGCGGCTTCGAGAATCCGGTCGCGGAAGCGTTCGCGGATCAGGCCGCCCTGACCGTAGCGGCCGTTCGAGTTGAAGCCGTAGCCGACGACGCGCTTGCCGTCGCGCACCACGTCGGTGACGACCGCGACGAGGCTGGCGGTCATCTTGCTGAAATCGATATAGGCGTTGCGGATGGGGGACGAGATGGGTTGCGTGATTTCGCAGACGTCGATGATGCGCATGGGAATGCTCCTCTATTGATGATGGTGGATGGGTATCAGTGGGTGTCCGCCGGACCGGCGGGGTGGAGGGTGATGCTGGCCGGTCGTTCGCCCTTTTGTTCGGCGATCACGGCCTTGACGGTGTCGGTGTCCAGCGCGCCTTCCCATTTCGCGATCGCGATGGTCGCGACGCCGTTGCCGATCAGGTTGGTGACGGCACGCGCCTCGTTCATGAAACGGTCGACGCCGAGCAGCAGGACCAGCCCCGCCGCCGGGATGTCGGGGAAGGTCGACAGGGTGGCCGCCAGCGTGACAAACCCGCCGCCCGCGACCCCGGCCGATCCCTTCGACGTCAGCAACAGCACGCCGAGGATCACGATCTGATGCCACAGCGTCAGCGGCGTGTTGGTCGCCTGCGCGATGAAGATCGCCGCCATCGTCAGGTAGATGCAGGTGCCGTCGGCATTGAAGGTATAGCCGGTCGGCAGGACGAGGCCGACGACGGGCTTGGCGACGCCCAGCCGTTCCAGCTTCGCCATCATGCGCGGCAACACCGCCTCGGTCGAACAGGTGGCGAAGGTGACGAGCAACTCGTCCTTGAAATAGCGGAAGAACTGCAACAGCGGGAAACCCGCCCAGCGCGCGATGCTGCCGATTACGAACACCACGAAGATGGCAGAGGTGAGATAGACTGCCAGCATCAGGTGGGCGAGACCCCAAAGCGAGCCGAGACCATGCTTGCCAATCGTATAGGCGACGCCTGCACCCGCGCCGATCGGGGCCAGCTTCATGACCATGCCGACGATACGGAACAGCGTCTGCGTCATCGATTCGATCACGGCGGTCAGCGGCTCGCCACGCTTGCCGATCGACACCAGTGCATACCCGATCAGGACGGCGATCAGGATGATCTGCAACATCGCGCCCTGTGCGAAGGCGTCGGCCATCGTCTTGGGAATGATATTCAGGAAGAAGTCGGCGATGCCGTGCTGTTCCTGCGACGCGGGCTGGTATTTGGCGATGCCGCTGGCATCCAGCGTCGATACGTCGATGTTCATGCCGACGCCCGGCTGCATCAGGTTGACGACGACCAGACCGATGACCAGCGCGAGCGTCGAGACGATCTCGAAATAGAGCAGCGCGCGGACGCCGATCCGGCCGACTTCCTTGACGTTGCCCATCTTGGCGATGCCAAGCACGACCGTGCCGAAGATGATCGGGGCCAGCAGCATCTTGATGAGCTTGATGAAGCCATCCGCAAACGGCTGGAGCGCCACCGCGACCGCCGGGAAGGCGACTCCGATCGCAGCACCGATGGCAATGCCGATCAGTACCTGAATGTACAATTGGCCTAACAGGCGTCTTGCCATGGTTTCTCTCCGGCTCTCTCGCTAAAACGGCTTATGATTATCGTTGTGGCCGGATGTTTCGGCTGAAATGGGGGTTGTGATCAAATGCCGATGTGGTTGTCGAAGATGCCGATTCGGCATAATGATAGCCGGCGCAGCCCGAAGGAGGCCGCGCTGGGCGGGACGCGATCATGCAACTGGACTGGCTGGAAGATTTCCTGACGCTGGCCGAGGAACGCAATTTCTCGCGCGCGGCGGAACGGCGCAACGTGACGCAGCCCGCGTTCGGACGGCGGATCCGTTCGCTCGAACAATGGGTCGGCACCGCGCTGTTCGCCCGCACGAAAACCGGGACCGATCTAAGTCCGGCGGGGGAACAGTTCCGCGGCTATATCCAGGTGTCGGTCCGCGACCTGTATCGCGCGCGGACGGCGGCGCTGGAGGTCGCGGACCAAGCGGCATCGGTCCTGACGGTCGCGGCCACGCACGCGCTGTCCTTCACCTTCTTTCCGCACTGGATCGTCGAACATGCGCCGCACGAACCGATCAACCTGAAATCGGACAGCATGCAGGCGTGCGAACGGATGATGCAGCGGGGGGAAGCGTCGTTCCTGCTGTCGCACCACCATCCGCTGTTGCGCACGTCGCTCGACACGCCGGACTTTGTGCGGGTGGAGATCGGCGACGATTTGCTGATACCCGTGTGCCAGCCCAATGAAACCGGCGCGCCGCGATGGACCCTGAACGGCGGCGAAGTGCCCTATCTGGCCTACAGCCCCGAATCGGGCCTCGGTCGCATCCTGCACGCGGACTGGACCGCCCGACAGATCGCCCCTCCCCTTGCCGTCGTGCTGCAATCGCGGCTCGCCGCAGCGCTGCTGTCGATGGCGATCGACGGCGGCGGCGTCGCTTGGGTCCCCGAATCGCTGGCGCGTACGGCACTAGCCGCGGGAAAGGTCGTGACCGCCGACGCGGCCTATGCGACTCCCATCGCCATCGCCCTGTCGCGGCCGGCTATCGCGTTGTCCAAGGTGTCGGAAACGCTATGGTCGTCCGCCTGCGCCCATGCGCGCGGTTCGCCGTTCACGCCGGCGGCGCGCGCATGATGCCAGCGATCGCAGCGACCTGATCCGATGGCGGAGCCGCCGGGTGCCGGGCTTGAAACGTTCCGACCGACGAACCTGAACGCGGTGCCGGCCTGTCCCCTTGCCGGCCACCGCTTACGACAGGTCGGGGGTAGACCGGTCGGAAGACCGTACGCCCCGCAAACCCCCTGTCAGCACGCCGTCGGACGGACGCTTACACGTCGAGATTCGCGACGTTCAGCGCATTCTCCTGAATGAACTCGCGGCGCGGTTCGACCACGTCGCCCATCAGTCGCGTGAAGATTTCGTCCGCGACGTCGGCCTGTTCGATCGCGACGCGGAGCATCGAGCGGTTGGACGGATCGAGTGTGGTCTCCCACAATTGTTCCGCGTTCATTTCACCCAGACCCTTATAGCGCTGGATCGACAGGCCTTTCCGGCCCGCGGCGAGGATCGCGTCGAGCAACTGGCTGGGCCGCGCGACCAGCGTTTCCCCCTTCTGCGCGACGGCGGGGACCTCGCCTTCGTCGCCTTCCGGTTCGGCGATCGGGTCGGCAGCGGCACCCCGCGCGCTGACCAGCTTCGACAGGCCGGCATAGCTGTCCGCCTCTTCCGCCGCGAGCGCATGGAGCTTGCGCCCCTCCGCCGATGTCAGGAACGCCGGTTCGATATTGTGCGTGTCGGTGACGCCGCGCCAGCGCCGCTGGAACTGCAACCCGCCCTCTTCGGTCACGCGCGCGGTCCAGTTCGCCTCGCCATCGGTGCGATCGAGCCGGCGCAGCGCATCGGCCAGCCGCGTTTCGCGCGTGGGGGTGTCGATCACGGGATCGAGCGCACCCGACAGCGCCAACACCTCGACGATGCCGGCATCGTAGCGCCGGGGGACATAGCGCATCAGCGTGCGCATCCGCCGCGCATGCGACAACAGCGCCTTCAGGTCGTCGCCGCTGCGCGCCCCCGCCGGCGTTTCGAGCACATGCGCGTTCACGCCGCCTTCGACCAGATATTCGTCGAGCGCGTTGTCGTCCTTCAGATAGACTTCGGAACGCCCCTTCGACGCCTTGTACAGCGGCGGCTGCGCGATGAAGAGGTGTCCGCCCTCGATGATTTCGGGCATCTGGCGATAGAAGAACGTCAGCAGCAGCGTACGGATATGCGCGCCGTCGACGTCGGCGTCGGTCATGATGACGACCTTGTGATAGCGCAGCTTGGCCAGATTGAAATCGTCGCGGCCGATGCCGGTGCCCATCGCCTGGATCAGCGTTCCGATTTCGCGGCTGCCCAGCATCCGGTCGAACCGGGCGCGCTCGACGTTCAGGATCTTGCCCCGCAACGGCAGGATCGCCTGAAAATGACGATCGCGTCCCTGCTTGGCCGAACCGCCGGCCGAGTCACCCTCGACCAGGAACAGTTCGGACTTCGCCGGATCGCGTTCCTGACAATCGGCCAGCTTGCCGGGCAGCGACGCGATGTCCATCGCGCCCTTGCGCCGGGTCAGCTCGCGCGCCTTCTTGGCGGCCTCGCGCGCGGCGGCGGCGTCGATCACCTTGCCGATGATCGCCTTCGCATGCGCAGGATTTTCCTGCAGATATTCCGCCAGCTTGTCCGCCATCAGCGCTTCCAGCGGCTGACGGACCTCCGACGACACCAGCTTGTCCTTGGTCTGCGACGAGAATTTCGGATCGGGCAGCTTGACCGATACGATCGCAGTCAGCCCTTCGCGCATGTCGTCGCCGGTCAGCGACACCTTTTCCTTCTTCAACATGCCCGATTTGTCGGCATAGTTGTTGAGGGTGCGGGTCAGCGCGGCGCGGAACGCGGCCATGTGCGTGCCGCCGTCGCGCTGCGGGATGTTGTTGGTGAACGCCAGCACGTTTTCATAATAGCTGTCGTTCCATTCCAGCGCGACGTCGATGCCGACATCGTCGCGAAACCCGTGAATCGCGATCGGTTCGGGCATCAGCGGCGTCTTGGTCCGGTCGAGATAGTTCACGAACGCGGCGATCCCGCCTTCGTAGAACAGTTCGACCTCGCGCGGTTCCTCGTGCCGGGCGTCGACCAGCACCAGCCGCACGCCCGAATTGAGGAACGCCAGCTCGCGGAAGCGATGCTCCAGCTTGTCGAAATCGAATTCCACGATCTTGAACGTGTCGGGCGACGGCAGGAACGTGACGCGGGTGCCGCGCTTGTCCGACGGTCCGACGACCTTGAGCGGTGCTTCGGCATCGCCGCGCCGGAACCGCATGAAATGTTCCTGCCCGTCGCGCCAGATCGTCAGGTCGAGAAATTCGCTGAGCGCGTTGACGACCGACACGCCGACGCCGTGCAGACCGCCCGACACCTTGTAGGCGTTGTCGTCGCTGCTGTTCTCGAACTTTCCGCCCGCGTGCAGCTGGGTCATGATGACCTCCGCCGCCGACACGCCTTCTTCGGTATGGATGCCGGTCGGGATGCCGCGCCCGTTATCCTCGACCGACACCGATCCTTCGGGGTTCAGCGTGATGAGAATGCGGTCGCAATGTCCCGCCAGCGCCTCGTCGATCGCGTTGTCGCTCACCTCGAACACCATGTGGTGGAGGCCGGAGCCGTCGTCGGTATCGCCGATATACATGCCGGGGCGCTTGCGGACCGCGTCCAGCCCCTTCAACACCTTGATCGAATCTGCGCCGTAGTCGTTCTGATTGGGGTTCGTTGCCATCCCGAACCCATAAGGTTTCACGGTCCAAAACTAAAGCAAAACCCGCTTGTGAGCGCTGCCACGTCGTGCCGGCCGGTGCGGCCGGACGATGAACGGGAGCTAACAGACGCATTCAGTCTCGGCTCAAGCGAATCGGGCCATACCGTTTCTCACAGACGGAGGGGACACGCCCCCCGCCACATGATTTTCGAAGGAGACGATCGATGTTCAAGAAGCTGACCCTCGCCGGTGCCGCGCTCGCCACGATCGCGACTGCCGCCGCCCCCACCGTCGCTTCGGCGCAGAGCTATCGCGGCGACCGCTACGAACAACAGTATCGTGGCGATCGCGGCTACCGCGAATATCGCGGAGACCGTGGCTATCGGAACCAGTATCGCCAGCGCGCCAATCGCGGCTGCGAGAATGGCGATGGCGGCACGGTGATCGGCGCGCTGGCCGGCGGCCTGCTCGGCAACACGGTGGCGGGCAACAACAACCGCCTGCTCGGCACCATCCTCGGCGGTGGCGTGGGCGCACTGGCCGGCCGCGCGATCGACAAGTCGGACGCACCGCGCAACTGCCGCCGCTGAGCCACCACTCCCGGGTGCGTAGCGGGGCGTACGAAGGGCCGGTTCCCATGAGGGAGCCGGCCCTTTTCGCATGCGTGCAGAGCGTGTGCAGGCCGGATGATGTTTCCGCGCGGTGATTGTCGTGGCCATCGCTGGCTGCGAGGTGCCGTTCCAGGATGATCGCGGAGGGCGGCGGATGCGTTGGCATGGGGGATATGCAACTTGCGCGGCGGTGCTGCTGATCGTCGAGATCGGCATCGCGCTGTTCGTCGACGACAACGTGATCCGACCGCATGGCGGCGACGTGCTGGCGGTGATGCTGTTGTATTGCGCGGTGCGGGCGGTGACGCGATTGCCGGCTGGCGTGGCCGCGATGACCGCGTTCACGGGTGCGATCGCGATCGAATCGGCACAGTTGCTGGATATGCCCGAACAACTCGGATGGCAGGCCAATCCGGTCCTTCGCACCATATTCGGCCACGCGTTCGATCCCGTCGATATTGCGGCATATGCGATCGGCCTGTCGGCGATATTGTTGTTGGAAGCCATGCGCGCCGTTCGCGCCGGCCGGATGGTCGGCGGCACGATCACGCCTGCCACGCTGTGGTCCCTGACATTATGGTTGCCGGCAGGGTTCGTTGCAGTGAACCTCGTTTACTGGCCGGCAGTCCTTGCGTCGGGCACACTGCCTGCGGACGCCGACAGCGTCGCGATACCGATGCTCCAAGCAATACCAACAGCTGCGGTACTCGGAATCGTCGCCTGTGGGATGACGTGGTGGGCATTGCGCCGGCGTCCGGCGACCGCGCGATGGACCGAATGGCGGCGCGACCGGCCGTGGCGGTCGTGGTTCTGGTCGTCGACGCTTGGCGGGGCGGCGCTGTGGCTCACGGCTCAAGCAGTGTTCGACATAACATCCGGTCCGCCGACCTATGAACTGTTGTGGAGCGGGTACGGATTGACGCTGGCGGCGTGGCTGCTCGGCGTCAGGGCGATACTGATGGTCCGCCAGGCACGGTCGGGATCGGATAACCCACGCGACAACCGTTCATCCTGAATGGTCATCGATCTGGTCGACATGGTGTGTCGAAGGACGGTGCCGGTGCTTCGATACCGATTGGCTCGTTCGCCCGCAGGGGATGACGGACAGGTCGCGCTCCGTTCGGGCGTGACGACGGCAAAGCCGCCGTCGGTCGGGTGGCGCTTCGGCCACCCGCCGGCCGTGCCGGGCAATGCTCGAGCTTCGCGCTTGCAGCGACGCGGAAGCATTCTTCCGCGCCTTCGCCCGTCAGTACATATGCTGCCCGCCGTTGATGCTCAGCGTCGATCCGGTGACGAAGCCGCCCTCTTCCGAACACAGGAACGTCACGCCGCGTGCGATCTCGCTCGCCTGTCCCAGACGGCCGACCGGGATTTTCGCCACGATCTTTTCGAGCACGTCGGCCGGGACCGCCGCAACCATGTCGGTGTCGATATAGCCCGGTGCGATCGCGTTGACGGTCACGCCGAAGCGCGCGCCTTCCTGTGCCAGCGCCTTGGTGAAACCATGGATGCCCGATTTGGCGGCGGCATAGTTGACCTGTCCGTACTGGCCCGCCTGTCCGTTGATCGATCCGATGTTGACGATCCGTCCCCATTTGCGGGTCCGCATGCCGGGGAACGTCGCCTTGGCAAGGTTGAAGCAGCCGCCCAGATTGGTGCGGATCACTTCGTCCCACATCTCCCACGTCATCTTCAGCAACGTACCGTCGCGCGTGATGCCCGCATTGTTCACGACGATATCGACCGGACCGATCGCGTCCTCGACCGCCTTCACGCCCGCTTCGGTCGCGGCGAAATCACCGACGTCCCATTTGAACGCGGCGATGCCGGTACGGTCGGAGAACGCCTTCGCCTTTTCATCATTGCCGGCATAGGTCGCGGCGACGGTGACGCCCGCTTCCTGCAACGCAAGGCTGATCGCCTCGCCGATGCCGCGCGTGCCGCCGGTGACGATCGCTACCCGTGCCATGCATTCTCTCCTGTTATCGTTTGGTTACTGCTAGGCGGCGTCGGCCCAGCCCGCAAGTTCGCGCAGTATAATATTGCGCAACATTTTGTTGCCGACCGGCTCTGCGTTCAGACAGGGCAGGTAGGCGAAATCGGTCCCACCCGCCTCCATGAAGCTCTCGCGTCCACGGATCGACAGTTCCTCCAGCGTCTCCAGACAATCAGCGGAAAAGCCCGGCGCGAAGATGGCGATGCGTCGCTTGCCCGCCTTCGCCAGTTCGACCAGCGTGTCGTCGGTCGCCGGCCCCAGCCATTTGGCGGGGCCGAACCGCGACTGGAACGCCACCGTCAGTGGACGACCGAGCGCCTCCTGCACCAGCCGCGCGGTCTTCTGGCAGTGACAATGATACGGGTCGCCCAGCGCCAGCGTTCGTTTCGGCATGCCGTGAAAACTGGCGACGATCGCATCGGGTTCGAAATCCAGCCGATCCAGATCCTCGCGCAGCGTCTGAGCCAGTGCATCGATATAGAGCGGATCGTCGTAATAGGGCGGCAGGGTGCGGATCGCGGGCTGCCAGCGCAACGTCGCCAGATGCGCGAATGCCTTGTCGTTCGCGGTGGCGGTCGTCGCCGCGCAATATTGCGGATAGAGCGGCGCGAGCAGGATGCGGTCGCACCCGGCGGCGCGCATTGCGTCGATCCGCGTCGCGATCGACGGATTGCCGTACCGCATGGCCCAGTCGACCATGACGCCTTCGCCGAACGCGCCCTGCATCGCATCCGATTGCGCACGGGTGATCGCAGCAAGCGGCGAACCGCGATCGCTCCACACCTGTCGATAGGCATGGGCGGACTTTTTCGGACGCGTATTCAATATGATACCGCGCAATACCGGCTGCCACGCGATGGCCGGCAGTTCGACCACGCGCCGATCGGACAGGAATTCCTTCAGATATCGCCGCACCGAACGGGGCGACGGATCGTCGGGCGTACCGAGGTTCATGAGCAGCACGCCGATGCGGCGCGGCGGAATGACGGGGTGAGTCGCGGGACGGTCCATATGTTCGCTTAACGCGTGTTGCGGGAAAATGGGCAAACGGGTTTTGGATCGAGGTTCATGCGACGGCGCGAAGCGGCGAAGAGCAGGAAAGGTTGGTTCGCGCGGAGGCGCGGAGGCGCGGAGAGGGATACGCTTGGCGGACCGTCTCGCGCAGCAAGACTCCTGATCCTGCTTCGTCATGAACCGGACGGATCGCATACGCGATCGGCTTTCGGGAACACCCCTTCTCTGCGCCTCCGCGCCTGCGCGCGAACCAACCTTCTGCTGCCTCTTCGCGCCTTCGCGTGAACCCGACCCGACCTACCCGAGCAGCGGCAACGACCGATAGCGCCGGCCCGTCGCGGCATGCAGCGCGTTGGCGATGGCGGGTGCGACCACCGGCACCGCCAGTTCGCTGACCCCGCCCGGATCGGCATCCGACCCGATCAGTTCGATCATGATCTCGGGCGTGTCGGCCAGCCGTGGCAGGTTCAGCCCGGCGAACCCCCGCACGCGCGGCAGGTTCTGGTCGAAGCCGGTCGATGCGCCGGTCGCGGCGGCCATGCCGAAGATCAGCCCGCCCTCGATCTGCTGGCGGACCAGTTCGGGGTTGATGACCCGGCCGCAATCGACCGCGACGACCAGCCGGTCGACCTTCACCCGCCGGTCGGTGCCGATATGCGCTTCTGCCATGCATGCGATCGCCGATCCGCGCATGCGGTGGCACGCGATGCCCTGTGCGCTGCCGGGCACGCCGCCCTGCCACCCGCCCATCGTCGCCACGGTCGACAGGCACCGTGCCAGCCGGACGTCGCCGCCCAGCATCGCGATGCGGAACGAATGCGCCTCCATCCCGGCGAACCCGGCCAGTTCGTCGAGGAAACATTCGGTGAAGAACGCGGCATAGCTGTGCGCGCCCGATCGCCACCATCCGGCGGGCAGGCCCAGTTCGGCGGGATGATGATCGACCGCGACGTTCGGGATGCCATAGGCCGGCACCGCCCCCTCCGTCGCCAGCGCGTCGCCCCGGCTGCCGGGCAGCGCCATCGACAGCGACGCCGCGATATCGTCCCCCAGCAACCGCCGCGCCAGATCGCGCCCGGTGCGCGGCGCGGCGATCCGCGCATGCCAGCCGGTGATCGTGCCGCCGCGCCCGACCCGCGCGGTCATCCGCGCGGCGGCGGGTGCGCGATAGCGGTCGGCAAGGCAATCCTCGCCACGCGACCAGCTCAGTTGCACCGGCCGGTCGAGCCGCCGGGCCAGCACCGCCACCTGTTCGGCGGCGCGATGGTCGAGGTTCGCGCCGAACGATCCGCCCGCGATCGTCGGGTGCAGGATCACCCGATCCTCGCCGATGCCCAGCGCGCGGGCGGCGACGGCACGCGCCAGCGCCGGGGCCTGCGTCGGCATCCACAGCGTCAGCCGCCCGTCGCGCCATTCGGCGGTGGCGCAGGTCGGCTCGATCGCGGCATGCAGCGCCGCGCCGACGCGATAGGTCGCGGTCTGCGTCCGCGCGCCCGCGAACGCCGCCACGATGTCGCCGGCATCGTGCACCCGCGCACCCTCACCCGCCAACGCATCGTCCAGCGCGGCGGCGATCGAGCGGTCGTCGACCAGCCCGTGCGTTTCGAAGCGCGGCGCCATCGCATCGACCGCGCGGTTCGCCGCCCACCATGTCGAACCGACCGCCGCGACCCAGCCGTCGTTCTCGATCACCGCGACGATGCCGGGGATCGCCCTTGCCGCCGGAATGTCCACGCCGACCAGCCGGGTATCGCCGATCGGCCCCTGCCGGATCGAGGCGAAGACCATTCCCGGCCGGCGGATATCGGCGGCGAACAGCGCGCTGCCGTCGACCTTGGCCGGCGCGTCGGTGCGGGGCAGCGATTCGCCGGTCAGCCGCTTTTCGTCGCCCATCCGCAGCGGCAATTCGCCACCGGGCAGGCTTTCGGCCGCCGCGCGTTCGGCAAGGACGCCGAAGCGTTCGCGCCGGTCGCCCATCACGACGAACCCGTCGGCGGTGCCGCAACTGCGCCAGTCGCCGTCCCATGCACGCGCCGCCGCCTTGCACAACAGCACCCGCGCCGCCGCGCCCGCCGTGCGCAGTGCGCCTTCGAACTGGCGGATCGACGTCGACCCACCGGTCAGCATCAGCACCGTCCGCTGCGCATGCGCCGCGCGCGTCGATGCCGGCAACAGTGCCAGCGCGTCACCGAACAGGATGCCGGCGGCCAGCGGGTTGGCATAGAGCGGGTTGATCGGCGCGGCCTCTACCGCGACGGTGCGCCAGTCGGCGCCCAGTTCGTCGGCCACGATCTGCGGCAACGCGGTATAGACGCCCTGCCCATGTTCGGATTGCGGCACCGCGACCGTTACCTGCCCGTCCGCACCGATCTTCAGATACGGGCCGAACACGCTTTCCCCCTCTGCCACCGCGAGGTTGACGCCGTAGCGGCGCGGCCACAGCCCCCATGCGACGACCAGCCCGACGCCGGCCCCGCCGCCGATCAGCAACTGGCGACGATGGATCGTGGGGCGAGGGATGGATACCATGACGCGGGGTGTAGAGCGGTTGCGGTAGCAGGGAAACCGGTGAGTCCGTCCCGCAACGCGTGGCCGCACGAGTTTAGGCAAGGTACGCCCCCCGACTCCACCGGCTATCCGGGCGGAACGGAACACGATGCCGTCGGCGTATTGTCGACCGGACCGGGAACGCCCGGCCAGCGATACGTCGAGGGGTCCGCCCGACCCGACGCCTGCCCGCTTCGCCGCCCAAGCGAAGCCGATCGGCCGACACCTGCGCCCGGACTGTTCCGCCCGGATGAGGTCGGACGATGTCCGTACGCCAACGCGCGCGGCAGCCGGGTTCGGGGGACGACCATGGACGGGAGGCTGGCGCGATCGACGGGGGTACTGGGCCGGCAGGATGGTCGATCGCCGGTTCGCGACGATCCCCTTCCCAAGCCATGGAGGATCGGTGGTTTCCCTTCCCCGTCAACCCCGGTATCAGGCCGCGACACAGCCGGAGCGTTGCCTTGATCCTTTCCACTCTTGCCGTCGCCGCCGGGGATGTCGGCATGGCCGCCGGCCATATCCGCTATGTCGACCTGCCGCTCGATCCGGTCGCGCTGAACCTCGGCTTCTTCCAGCTCAAATGGTATTCGCTGGCCTATATCGGCGGCATCCTCGCGGGCTGGTGGTATCTGCTGAAGCTGCTGGATCAGCCGGGTGCGCCGATGGCGCGGCGGCATGCCGACGATTTCGTCTTCTACGCGACGCTGGGCATCATTCTGGGCGGCCGCATCGGCTATGTCCTGTTTTATGCGCCCGAAATGCTGACCGATCCGATCAAGATCCTGCGGCTGTGGGATGGCGGCATGTCGTTCCATGGCGGCATGGTCGGGCTGATCCTCGGCATCGCGTGGCTGGCGCGCAAGCACGGGCTGAACACCTTGCGCGTCTGCGACTATGTCGCGTGCGTCGCACCCATCGGCCAGTGTTTCGGGCGGATCGCCAACTTCATCAACGGCGAATTGTGGGGCAAGCCCAGCGACGCGCCATGGGCGATCGTGTTTCCGCGCACCGTCGTCGGCGGCATCGATCCCGCGCGCCACCCCAGCCAGCTGTACGAGGCGCTGGGCGAAGGATTGCTGCTGTTCCTGCTGCTGTCGTTCCTGTTCTGGCGCACCGATGCGCGGTACAAGCCCGGCTTCCTGCTCGGCACCGGCCTCGCCGGGTTCGGCGTCGCGCGGTTCGTGATCGAATTCTGGCGCGAACCCGATTCGCAGCTGGTCGAATTCGCGCAGCGCACCGGGCTGCACATGGGCCAGTGGCTGACGTTGCCGATGATCGCGGGCGGCCTGTACCTGATCGCGACCGCGAAGGGCCGTCGCGTGCGCGTCGAACCGATCGCGGGCAAGGACAGCGTGGCGTGACCGGGGGGATCGTTCGTTGAGCCTTGCCGACCGTCTGGCGCGCGCCATCACGCTGGCGGGACCGATCAGCCTCGCGCAGTTCATGGGCGCGGCCAACGCGCATTATTACGCGACGCGCGATCCATTGGGCGCGCGCGGCGATTTCACCACCGCGCCCGAAATCAGCCAGATGTTCGGCGAGCTGATCGGCCTTGGCCTCGCCGACCTGTGGGACCGGGCCGGACGCCCCGACGCGCGCTATGTCGAATTCGGACCCGGCCGAGGCACGCTGGCCGCCGATGCGTTGCGATCGATGGCGGCGGCAGGGTGCACGCCGCCGGTCCATTTCGTCGAAACGTCGCCGACGCTGCGTGAGCAACAGGCGGCGCGCGTGCCGCACGCGCAATGGGCGGTCGACCTGGTCGGCATTCCCGAGGACGGCGCGCTGCTGGTCGTCGCGAACGAATTCTTCGACGCGCTGCCGATCCGGCAACTGGTCCGAACGGCGGACGGGTGGCGCGAACGGCTGGTGGCGTGTCAGGACACGCTGTTCCTGCCGATCGTCGGCGATCGGGGCTTCGACCCGATCATCCCGCCGCACCTGCGAGACGCGCCCGTCGGGTCGGTGCTGGAAACCGCCCCCGCCGCCGTCGCCATCATGCGCGGGCTGGCGCGGCGGATCGTGGCGCAGGGCGGCTGCGCGATCGTCATCGATTACGGCTATGCCGGTCCGGCGATCGGTGACACGCTGCAGGCGGTGCGCGGCCATGATTTCGTCAATCCCTATGACGATCCGGGCGAACAGGATCTGACCGCGCATGTCGATCTGGCGACGCTGGCCGAAGCGGCGCGGGCCGAGGATGCGGTGGCGCATGGCCCGGTCGATCAGGGGGCGCTGCTGACCGCGCTGGGCATCGACGCGCGCACGGCGGCGCTGGCGAAGGCCCGTCCCGAACGCGCCGACGGCCTGCGCACCGATCGCGACCGGCTGGTCGAAGCCGATCAGATGGGAACGCTGTTCAAGGCGATCGCGATCACCGCCCCCGGATGGCCGGTGCCGGCGGGGTTCGCATGACTCCGGTGCTACGCCCCGCCGTGCCGACCGATGCCGCGACGCTGTCCGCCATTGGTGCCGCCACGTTCGTCGAGACGTTCGGCCACCTCTATGCACCGGCCGATCTGGATGCGTTCCTGCGCAACCATACGGTCGAACGCTGGGTCGACGAGCTGGCCGACCCGCGCTTTGCCGTCCTGCTGGCGATGGCCGGGGACGAGGCGGCGGGCTTTGCCAAGCTGGGACCGCCGTCGCTGCCGGTGACGCATGGGCCGCGATCGATCGAGTTGCGCCAATTCTATATCCGGTCGCCGTGGCACGGCACCGGCCTCGCGGTCGCAATGATAACACAGGTGCTGGTGACGGCGCGTGCGCGCGGCGCGGACGAACTGTATCTGTCGGTATTCATCGACAATCCCCGCGCACGGCGCTTTTACGAACGGCACGGCTTCGAACGCGTCGGGCGATATGTATTCATGGTCGGCGACCATGAGGACGAGGACGATATCATGCGGCTGGCGCTGTGACGGTGGAAGTGGTTCGCGCCGACGCGCTGTCGGGGGTGCCGCACGGCTTCCTGGGGCGGCGCGGCGGCGTGTCGCAGGGCGTGGTCGCCGGGCTGAACGTCGGGCTGGGATCGGCGGACGATCCGGTGGCAGTGGCGGAAAACCGGCGGCGCGCGGGCGATGCGGTGCTGCCGGGCGCGGCGCTGTGCGGGCTGTTCCAGATCCATTCGGCGTCGGTGGTGCGCGTGCTGACCGCGTTCCGCGACGACGACCGGCCACGCGGCGATGCGATGGTGACCGACCGGCCTGGCATCCTGCTGGGCATCGTCACCGCCGATTGCGCGCCGGTGCTGTTCGCCGACATGGCCGCCGGGGTGATCGGCGCGGCGCATGCGGGGTGGAAAGGCGCGCTGGACGGCGTGACCGACGCCACGATCGCACAGATGGAGACGCTGGGCGCGCAGGCCGGACGCATCGTCGCCGCGATCGGCCCGTGCATCGCGCGCGCCAGTTACGAAGTCGACATGACCTTCGTCGAACGCTTCGCCGCCGCCGATCCCGCCAACGAACGCTTCTTCGCCGAAAACCGCCCGGGCCATGCGCGCTTCGATCTGGAAGCCTATGTCGCGGCACGGCTGGCGGCGGCAGGCGTGCGGCGGGTCGAGGCGCTGGGGCTGGATACCTGTGCCGAACCCGACCGCTTCTTCAGCTATCGCCGCGCGACGCAGCGGGGCGAAGCGGATTACGGACGGCAATTGTCGGCGATCGGGCTGGCGGGGTAGCCGGGCCGGGACTGCGGGGTAGCGGGGTGAGGAGTTGCGCTGACACGTAAATCCACTCCGCCGCCCCCGCCTCCTGCGTCACCCCAGCGCAGGCTGGGGTCGGCCCGGGGCGGGCGAACCGCGTCACCGAACGAGACCCCAGCCTGCGCTGGGGTGACGACACCGGGATGGGTGATGAAATCGGGATGGGCTGACGGAACCGGGAATCGGCGACGCGGATCATCTCGTGCCGCCCGACCTACGCCAGCGCGGCATCCGTTGCGCCACAGGCAGCCCCCACCCGATCTGGTTTCTTTCGTAACTATCGCTACACTCCCCCAAAAATGGCGGAGAGAAACGATGACCGACGAAACCGAAGCCGACCTGACCGGCGTTCCACTGCGTCGCCGGCCCAAGCCGTCGGTCGATACCGTCGGCGGGCGCAAGCTGAAGGCCGCGACGCTGATGATGGGGCATGGCTATGACCCCGTGCTGTCCGAAGGATCGCTGAAACCCCCGATCTTCGCCACGTCGACCTATGTCTTTCCCAACGCTGCGGCGGGCAAGCGGCATTTCGAGGGCGTGACCGGCAAGCGCCCCGGCGGGGCCGAAGGGCTGGTCTATTCTCGCTTCAACGGTCCCAATCAGGAAATTCTCGAAGACCGGCTGGGCGTTTGGGAAGAGGCGGAGGACGCGCTGGTGTTCTCCAGCGGCATGTCGGCCATCGCGACGCTGTTCCTTAGCATGGTCCAGCCGGGCGATACGATCGTTCATTCGGGACCGCTCTATGCCGCCACCGAAACGCTGATCGGGCGCGTGCTGGGCCGGTTCGGGGTCAAGTATCTCGACTTTCCGGCGGGTGCGACGCAGCCGGAAATCGAGGCGGTGCTACGGGCGGCGGACGGTCGCGTGCCGTTGATCTATCTGGAAAGCCCGGCCAATCCCACCAACGCACTGGTCGATATTGAAGCCGTCGCCGCCGCGCGCGACGCCGTGTTCGGCACGGACGGCGAGACGCCGCCGATCGCGATCGACAACACCTTTCTCGGGCCGTTGTGGCAGCAGCCGCTGCGCCACGGTGCCGATCTGGTCGTGTATTCGCTGACCAAATATGCGGGCGGTCATTCCGATCTGGTGGCGGGCGGCGTTCTAGGGTCGAAGGCGCACATCAACACCATCCGGTCGATGCGCAACACGATCGGCACGATCTGCGACCCCAATACGGCGTGGATGCTGTTGCGCAGCCTCGAAACGCTCGAACTGCGCATGAGCCGCGCGGGCGAGAATGCGGCCAAGGTCTGCGCGTTCCTCAAGGACCATCCGAAGGTCGAACGCGTCGGCTATCTCGGCTTTCTCGAAACCGCCGAAGGCATGGCGCGGCAGGCCGACATCTATCGCCGCCACTGCACCGGAGGCGGGTCGACATTCTCGCTCTACCTCAAGGGCGGCGAGAAGGAGGCGTTCGCGTTCCTCGACGCGCTGGTCATCGCGAAACTCGCCGTCAGCCTCGGCGGGACCGAGACGCTGGCCAGCCATCCCGCCGGTATGACGCACCTGTCGGTGCCCGATGCGCGCAAGGCGGCGCTGGGCATCACCGACAATCTGGTGCGCATTTCGATCGGGGTCGAGGATGCCGACGACCTGATCGCCGATTTCCGGCAGGCGCTCGACGGGGTGTAGCTTCCTACGCCCCGCCGATCCCCTCGACGACCTTGCCGGTGCCTCCGCAATTGGCGCATTGACTGTCGTCGATCCGGCCGCTGCCGTTACAGACCGGGCAAAGATCCTCGCCCGTGCCGGGGGTGCCCGGGGCAGCGTCGTCGCCGGGGTTGGTCGTGTCGGTCATCATCACTCTCCTGTCCACGCGGCGACAACGGTCGACAGCGGCGGCAGGGTCCGGCAATAGGCACGGCCCATGGCTCCTCGCTTCGCATTCCAGATATCCGCCACTTCCGGTCGCGCGCGTACCGGCACGATCACCATGCAGCGCGGCGTCATCCGCACGCCCGCGTTCATGCCGGTAGGCACCGCCGCGACGGTCAAGGCGGTCAAGCCGCAGGACGTGCGTGCCAGCGGGGCGGACATCCTGCTGGGCAATACCTATCACCTGATGCTGCGTCCCAGTGCGGAACGCGTCGCGCGGCTCGGCGGGTTGCATGCGTTCATGGGGTGGGACCGCCCGATCCTGACCGACAGCGGCGGGTATCAGGTGATGAGCCTGTCCGAACTGACCAAACGGTCGGAGGACGGGGTCGAATTCAAGAGCCATCTGGACGGCACCCGCCACCTGATGAGTCCCGAACGGTCGATGGAAATCCAGCGACTGCTCGGTTCGGATATCGTCATGGCGTTCGACGAACTGGTGCCGACCACGGCGACGCGCGAGGTGCAGGCGGCGGCGATGGAGCGGTCGATGCGCTGGGCACGCCGCAGCCGCGCGGGGTTCGATTCGGGCGGCGCCCATGCCGAACGCGCCGCGCTGTTCGGTATCCAGCAGGGGGCGCTGGACGAACGGCTGCGCAAGGCGTCGGCCGATGCGCTGATCGATATCGGGTTCGACGGCTATGCCGTGGGTGGCCTCGCGGTGGGCGAGGGGCAGGAGGCGATGTTCGGCGTGCTCGATTACGCGCCGGGGCAGTTGCCCGAAACCAGCCCGCGCTATCTGATGGGCGTCGGCAAGCCCGACGATATCGTCGGCGCGGTCGAACGCGGCATCGACATGTTCGATTGCGTGCTGCCGACCCGGTCGGGCCGCACCGGACAGGCGTTTACGCGCACCGGACCGATCAACATCCGCAACGCGAAATTCGCCGAGGATCTGGGGCCGCTCGACCCCGACTGCGCCTGTCCCACCTGCCACGGCTTCCATCGCGCCTATCTGCACCACCTCGTCCGCGCGGGCGAAATACTGGGCGCGATGCTGATGACCGAACATAATCTGTATTTCTATCAGGCGTTGATGGCGGACCTGCGCATGGCGATCGGCAACGATACGCTGGGTGTTTTCGCCGACGATTTCAGGGCACGCTACACCGCGCACAAGCGTTGAGCGGGCCGAAGGAGAGGATGACCATGACCGACCAGCCCGTATTGAACGAGGTCGCCGCCGCCGCACGCGACGCCAAGCGCGTCGCCGACGCCGCTGCCGACACCAGCCAGCCCGCCCGTCCGCAGAAATGGCCGCTGGTGCCGATCGGCATCGGCGTGGGCATCGGATCGGCCGCGCTGGCCGCCGCGATGCTGTATGCCAATGCCGAGCGCCGCAAGCGCTAGGCGACCGGCGGCGTTCGTTCTTCCGGTGTACCGCCGGAGCACGGACGCCGCCGCCCGTTGACACCCGCCCCGCCATACGCCCAAGTCTCCGCAGTTTCCGACCGGAGGTTCTTCATGCGTTTCGGCCTTGCGCTGCTGCTTACGACTGCCCTGCTCGCTCCCGTCGCGGCGGTGGCACAGCCCGCGCCTGCCGCGCCCGCCGCACCGGTGCCGCCGATCGCCTATACCGAACGCACGCTCGCCAACGGACTGCGCGTCTATGCGGTGCGCGATACGTCCACCGCCAACGTGTCGGTCCAGGTGTGGTACGATGTCGGGTCGAAGGACGATCCCGCCGGCCGGTCGGGCTTCGCGCACATGTTCGAACATCTGATGTTCAAGGCGACGCGCAATCTGGTGCCCGAACAGGTCGACCGGCTGACCGAGGATGTCGGCGGATACAATAACGCGTCGACCGCCGACGACTATACCAACTATTACGAGATGGTCCCCGCCAACCACCTCGAACGGTTGCTGTTTGCGGAAGCGGACCGGATGGCGACGCTGGTCGTCGACCCCGCGACCTTCGCGTCCGAACGCGACGTGGTGAAGGAAGAACTGCGCAACCGCGTGCTGGCGCAGCCGTACGGCAAGCTGTTCGGATTATACTATCCGATGCTCTCCTACACCCGCCACCCCTATGCCCGCCCCGGCATCGGATCGATCGCGGATCTGGACGCCGCGACGATCGACGATATCCGCGCGTTCCACGCGACCTATTACCGGCCGGACAATGCCGTGCTGGTCGTGGCGGGCAATTTCGATCCGGCGCAGCTGACACGCTGGGTCGACCGGTATTTCGCACCGATCGCAAAACCCGATCGTCCGATCCCGCGCGTGTCCGTGACCGAACCGGTTCGTACCGCTGCCGTGACGAAGACGGTGTACGAAGCCAACACGCCCCTGCCCGCGATCCTCATCAGCTATCCGCTGCCCCCCGCCGGTCATCCCGATCAGGCCGCGCTGTCGGTGCTGACCGCGATCCTATCTGGCGGCGACAATTCGCGGTTGCATCAAAGCCTCGTCTATCGCGACCAGATCGCGCAGGACGTAGGCGTGTCGGCGGAGGACAAGCAGGGGCCGGGCACGCTCGCGCTGTATGCGATCCTTGCGGGCGGCAAGGAGGTAGCGGACGGCGAAGCCGCGTTGCGCCGCGAGATCGCGACGATCGCCGCCACGCCGCCCGCCGCCACCGAACTGACCGAGGCGAAGAACGAGATCACCACCGCCGCGCTGCTCGCTCGCGAAACGGCGGAGGGCAAGGGCATGGCGCTGGCCGAGGGGGTGATCGTCGAACGCGATCCCGCCGCGTCCGACAAATCGCTGGCGGCGATCGCGCGGGTGACCGCCGCCGACGTGCAGCGCGTCGCACGTACGTGGCTGACCGACAGCCGGTCCGCCGCGATCCGATATTTGCCCGACAGCATGAAGCCGGCCGGGGCGGCCGGCGATACGATCGCGATCGCATCGACCGTCGTCGCGGCGCCATTGGCCGTACCCGCCGGGATCACGGTCCATACGCCGGCAACCGCCGCACAACGCGTCCAGCCGCCCGCGCCGGCAGCGCCCGTCGACGTGACCCTGCCGGTGCCGGTCGAACGCCGCCTGGCCAACGGCATGCGCGTCGTGCTGGTCGAAAAGCGTGGGGTGCCGATCGTTACCGCCGCGTTGGTCGCAGGCGGCGGGGCAGTCGCCGATCCATTGGGTCGCGAAGGCGTCGGCGAACTGTCCGCCGGTCTGCTGACGCAGGGGACGAAGACGCGCTCGGCAACCGAAATCGCACGGGCGATCGAATCGCTGGGTGGCAGTATCGGCAGCGGCGCGGGCTGGGATTCACAAAGCGTGACGCTTACCGTCGGATCGGCACAGGCGGCACCGGCACTGGGCATCCTTGCCGACGTGGCGCGGAACCCGGTGTTCGCACAGGAAGAGATCGACCGGTTGCGCACCCGCACCATCGATGGCGTGGCAGTGGCGATGACCGATCCGGGTCAACTCGCCGGACTGGTCGCAGACCGGGCAGTGTTCGGGGGATCGCCCTATGGCCATCCCGCCAGTGGTACGCCGACGACGCTGAAGGCGATCACGCGCGACGATGTGCTGACGGCGTATCGTCGTGGCTGGCAACCGGATCAGGCGACGCTGGTGCTGGTCGGCGACCTGACGGCGGATGCCGGCATGGCGCTGGCGACGCGACTGTTCGGCGACTGGACGGGGCAGCGCGGCACACCCGCCGCGCCCGCCCCGGTCGTCGCGACACCGAAGCCACGGGTCATCGTGGTCGACATGCCGGGTGCCGGACAGGCGGGCGTGGTCGTCGCCCGCCCCGGCATCGCGCGCGACGATCCGTCCTACTTCCCGGCCGCCGTCGCCAACGCCACGTTGGGCGTCGGCTTTTCGTCGCGGCTGAACCAGGAAATCCGCATCAAGCGCGGGCTGGCCTATGGCGCGCGATCAGAACTGGACGCCCGGCGGACGGGCGGCGCTATCGGCGCATCGACGCAGACAAAAAACCCGTCCGCGCCCGAAGTGGTGAAGATCATTACCGACGAACTGCGCCGGCTGGGCAGCGAGCCCGCGCCGGTGGCGGAGCTGGCGACGCGCAAGGCGGTGCTGGCGGGCAATTTCGGGCGGACCATCGAACGCACCAGCGGCATTGCGGGAACGATCGCGACCTATGTCGCCAACGGCGTGCCGGTCGCACGGATCGCGACCTTCCTGCCGTCGATCGAAGCGGTCGATCCGACGGCGGTGCAGGCAGCGGCTGCAAGATCGATGGACCCGGCGGCGGCAAGCATCGTCGTGGTCGGCGATGCGAAGCAGTTCGTCGAACCGCTGCGCGCGGCCTATCCCGGGCTGGTGGTGATTCCGGCGACGGGGGTAGATCTGGGCCGCGCCGATCTGGGGGTGAAGTAACGGCAGTGGTGACCCACGGCCGGCGTTAACGCCGGCTGCTGTCGTTCCGGTGTGAGACACCGCAATATCGCCCGCGCGCGGACGTGGTGAATCGGGTAGGGCGCATGGCATGGCGCTGTTCGCGAACCTGTCCCGTTCGACACGGTTGACCGTTGGTCTGGCCGTGCCGCTGCTGGGCGCGTTCGCGGCGCATGCGGGAATTGCGTCGGTGGACCAGCGTGTCACTCCGTCGCCGCCGCCGGTTGCGGCCACGGGATACGAAGCGGACGATCATTTCCCGGGGGCGGCGCTGTTGCTCGCCGCTGAACCCATGTCGCGTGGAACGACGGGCACCGCACCGCTTCCCCCGTTGCCGGCGATGGCGCGCCTTGCCGACGTTACCGCGACCGACGGGTCGGTCGTGCCTGCCCTGTCGTTCCAGGCGCGCGGATCGGCGCTCGACCGGGCGCGGGCGCTGCGGTGCCTGACCGACGCGGTCTATTACGAAGCGGCGAACGAACCCGATGCGGGACAGCGGGCGGTGGCACAGGTCGTACTGAACCGCGTACGGCATCCGGCCTTCCCTGCGACGGTGTGTGGGGTGGTGTTTCAGGGGGCGGACTTGCCCGTTTGCCAGTTCAGCTTTGCGTGCGACGGCGCGATGGGGCGGGCGCGGGCCCCGGCGGCGTGGAACCGGGCGCGGCGGGTCGCGGCGCGGGCGCTGGCGGGCGAGGTGTTCGCGCCGGTCGGCCTCGCGACGCATTATCATACCTATGCCGTGACCCCGACGTGGAACCGGACGCTGGTGATGACCGGCGCGTTCGGGGCGCATTTCTTCCATCGGTGGAAGGGATGGTGGGGCACCCCCGCCGCGTTCCGCGATCGCTATGCTGGTGGGGAACCACGACCGGGCGCGGGACCGGCGGAGGCGGTGCTGCCGGTCGTGAACCCGGTGGTGGGGGCAACGGCGACCCTGGCAGCAGCCCCGGCCCTCGTTCACGAGAGCGTGCCCTCGCCAGCGGCGACGCCCGCGTCTCCGACCCTGCCCGAGTCGCAGATTCTCGACCGGTGGAAGGATAGCGGGCAACCGTTGCGATGATAGCAAGGTCGGGAGCGTTCGGCAGGACCGGGTGCGCGCAATGGGCTGCCTTCCCCGTCCTGCAAACGCTTTCCGGCTTCGCCCGTCATCATTCCGTACGCGGGGCCGCGAGTATCGGCCCGCGAAAACGCAATTCTGTCAGCGGGGATGCCTCCGCCACCGATCCTGTCCGAAACGCAGATCCGCGACCGTTGGCAGGATAGCGGTCAACCGTTGCAATGATCGCGCGGTCGGGGGCGTTCGGTGAAAACCGGGCTACCCTTCCCGCCGTGGTAGCGCCATGCCGCCGGCTTTTTAGCCTCGCCTGCGTTGGTCCCGCACGCTTGGCTGTGGATATCAACGTCGGCAGCATAGAGCCATTCAGGCGAAGTTGCTGGAGCAGGGGTTGTGCGCGGCATGCGGATCGGCGGCGCCGCGTGCCCCCGTCGCTTGCGCGGTGCATCAGCGGCAGATTCACTGCGGTAGGGCGCAGTTGGCGGGGCGTTAACGATGCTTCCCGAAGAGCCGCGTCACTGTCAGCGCCCGTTGGTCAAGATACGGGTGCATGCGTTGTTCGGGCGACTGGCAGCGAAGTGTACTTGCTGTCTGGCCGAGGACGTTAGCTGATTGGAAACTGCTATCCCAGCAGCAGCATCTGGGGCGACACAGCTTCGGTGTCGGCGGCAACGAATAGCTGCGTCAACATCAGCGTCGGTAGCAGGATCGCTCCACATGAACGTCAACCAGAACTAGGACGGATCGACATTCAGCGCGACGGCGGCGGCCACCTGCACGACCGCCACCCTCACCCTGTT
>NZ_JACYVA010000012.1 GCF_014842075.1 Sphingomonas sp. CFBP 13720 | reverse complement strand
GAATGCGCCAACTACTTCGCCGCATGCGGATATGATGCAGACTGATCGAAAACCGCTCTAGCCCGCGCTCACCGCCGTCGTGCTACTGAGAAGTCAAACCGTCGCGAGCGCCCCTACCGCACCTTGTCGTACGGCACGAACTCGCCGAACGTACAGTCGCCCGACGGGATGCGCGATCCCCGGTCGACCAGCCGGAAGCGGTCGTTGCGACAGACCTGCGTCCCGTACAGGATCGACACCACGATCTGGTCGTCGCGGAGGAACGGACAGCGGTCGCCCACCTGACTGCGCCAGATCCGCTTGCCGCTCTGCCGATAGATCAGCGAGTCGCCCACCACCTGCGGGCCGTTGGTGAAGCCGGTTGGAATGCAATTCTGCGCCGGCCCGGCGACGCGCCCTTCCAGCGTCTTCGCCAACAACCGTTCGCCCCGTTCCTTCGTCTCGGCCTGTTGTTGGGGAGTGGCGCACGCCCCGATCAGCAATGCCGTCGCCGTCCATGCCAAACGCTTCATCTCGCCTCTCCCGTCATCCTGATATCAGAACGAATCTTTCGCGGATCGGTGCCGCGCCAGTGCCTCGGCATCACTAGCGCGCATAAACGGGTTGGTGGCAAGCTCCGCGCCGATCGTGGTCGGAATCGTCGCCTCCCCTGCCGCACGCATCGCTTCGACCGCGGCCAGACGCTCGACGATCGCGGCATTGTCCGGCTCGGCGGAGACTGCGTAGCGACCGTTCGACAGGGTGTATTCGTGCCCGCAATAGACGCGGGTGTCCGGCGACAGTGCGGCATAGCGGCGCATGTTGACGAACATCTCCGCCGCGGTCCCTTCGAACAACCGCCCACACCCCATCGCGAACAGCGTGTCGCCGGTGAAGATCACCGCGTCGTCGGCAAAGTGGAACGCGATATGCCCGGCGGTGTGGCCCGGCACCTGCCACACCTGCGCCAGATGGTCGCCAACCGACACCATCGCGCCTTCGCCCACGCCACGGTCCATGCCGTCAATCTTCGCGCGTTCAGCTTCGGGGCCGGTGATCTCCGCCCCCGTCGCAGCCTTCAGCGCGGCATTGCCGCCGACGTGATCGGGATGCCAGTGCGTGTTCCAGATCCCGCCGATCGTCCAGCCGCGTGTCGCCGCCGCATCGATCAGCGGCTGCGCCTCGCCCGGATCGATCGCCACCGTCGCGCCGCTTGCTGGATCGTGCAGCAGCCAGGCATAATTGTCCGATAGCACCGGAACGCGGACGATCTCCATTACCAGCTACCCGTGTTCGGCATCGACGCCCATGGCTCGGCGGGGTCGAGCGACCCGTCCTGCAGCAACTCGATCGAGATGCCGTCGGGTGTCTTCACGAACGCCATATGTCCGTCGCGCGGCGGGCGGTTGATCGTCACGCCGGCATCGGCCAGCCGCTGGCACGTCGCATAGATATCGTCGACCCGGAACGCCAAGTGTCCGAAATTGCGTCCGCCGTCATACGGCTCGGCATCCCAGTTATGCGTCAGTTCCACTTCGGCGACGCCTTCCTGTCCCGGCGCGGCAAGGAAGATCAGCGTGAAGCGGCCCTTCTCGTTTTCCATCCGCCGCACCTCGCTCAGCCCCAGCAGGCCGAAGAAAGCGATCGTCGCATCGGGATCGGTCACGCGGATCATGGTATGCAGATATTTCGTCGACACAAATCGCTCCGTTCTTTGTCTGCAAGCCGCCGTTCAACGACGAACCGCAAAGGTGTATGCCGAAGATATCGGGAGGGTGAATCGTCATGCAACAGGGTGCGTCGTTTAATCGGACCGCGATCGTCGCCGCACTGCTGCTGGCGATCGGCATGATCGTCGGTGGCTATCTGCTCGGCAACGGGCTGGTGCGGGCAAGGCATGCCGACCGGTCGGTGACGGTACGCGGCCTTGCCGAACGCAACGTCACGGCCGACCTTGCGGTCTGGACGCTCAACTATTCCGAACAGGGACTGGACCTTGCCGAAGTCCAGGGCGGGATCGAACGCGATACCCAGACCATCCGGCGCTTCTTCGCCGATCTGGGGTTCGCCGCCGACGCACTGTCACCCGCCGGTGCCAGCGTGTCGCAAGGCTTCGTCAACGGCGCACAGACGGTGACGATCAACCAGCGGCTGCAACTGCGCACCACCGATATCGCCCGCGCACGACGTGCCGTGGCACGCCAGTTCGACCTCGTGCGACAGGGCGTGGTGCTGCAGGAAGGATCGGGCATCAGTTACAGCTTCACCCGGCTGGATGCGGTCAAGCCGGCGATGGTCGCCGCCGCGACCAAGGACGCGCGTGCTGCCGCCGAACAGTTCGCAAAGGACAGCGCCACGCAGGTCGGCGGCATCAAGAGCGCGACGCAGGGCTATTTCTCGGTCGAGGCACGCGACGGCGAACAGGCGGGCTATGGCGTGGCCGACACGCCGCTCAAAAAGGTGCGCGTGGTGACGACGGTCGACTTCTATCTGGAATAAGCGAGGAACCCCCTCACTCCACCGGCAGGGTATCGATCGCCGTCGCCGCGGCCTTCGCCTGCGCGCTGTCGGGGGCCAGCCGCTGCGCCGCCTCGAACGCGGCGCGTGCCGCCTCGGTATCGCCCGACAGGCCCGCGATGTTGCCGGCCTCCAGCTGGACTGACGCGTCGTCCGCCGACCGCCGCAGCGCCTCCGCGATATCGGCGCGCGCGCGCGGCAGGTCGCCCGTCCGCCGCGCCAGCGTGGCCGACAACAGCCATGCCAGCGGATCGGCGGGCGCATCCTTGACCGCACGGTCCAGATCGCCGCGCGCACCGGTCAGATCCCCCGCCGCCACCCGGACCCGCGCCCGGTCGAGCTGCGCCTCGCCCCGTGCCAGTCCGGTCAGCGATCCCGTCGCCAGCGCCGCATCGAGCGCCGTGCCGGCCGCGCCGGTATCGCCATCGGCCAGCCGTGCATTGCCGGCCTGTGCCCAGTAATTCGCCGCCCGGACGTCCTTCGCTACTTCCGCCTCGCGCGCGGCCTGTTCGAACGCCTCGGCCGCCGCCTTCCACCGTTCGCGCGTGGCATAGCTCATGCCGAGGCACTGCCGCGCGAGGAACCCGCCGCCGACCAGCCGCCACTGGCCCGCGATCCGTTCGGCGCTTTCGGGATCGGTCGTCGCCGCATCGACGCAGGAATCATACCGGGCCTCGGGCGTCAGCCCGGTCGGCGCTGCGGGACCGGCGGCTTGCACCGCGAACAACAGGATCGGCAGCAGGGCAGTCACGATACATCCTCGATGGCGCGCAGGATCAGGGCGATATCGCCGTCGCGCGACAGGCGATGGTCGCCATCCTTGACCAGCCATGTCTGCACATCGGCTGAACGCAGCGACGATGCCAGATGCAGCGTCCGCTCCCACGGCACGTCGGGATCGCGCTGCCCCTGAATCAACCGTACCGGCACGTCGACCGGCACCGGCCCGATCAGCACCCGGTTCGCTTCGCCCGATGCCCAGAAGACGCGGGTATAGACGGTCGGCGTATCGGCATAGGGCGACGGCCGCTCGATCCGCCCGTCGGTCAGCATCGCCAGCTTCTCCGCCTGCGTGAAGCCCCAGTCGGTGAAGTCGGGCGCGGGCGCGATGCCGACCATCGCCGCAATCCGGTCGGGCCGTGCGCGGGCGACCAGCAGCATGATCCACCCGCCCATCGACGATCCGACCAGTACGACCGGCCCGGCGATCAGTTCGTCGATCACCGCCAGCGCATCGTCGCGCCAACCCGCCAGCGTCTGATCCTCGAACGCCCCGGGGCTTTCGCCGCACCCGGCATAATCGAACCGCACGAACGCGCGGCCGGTGGCCTTCGCCCACGCCTCGATCGCCAAGGCCTTCGTACCGCCCATGTCGGATGCATAGCCGGGCAGGAACAGGATCGTCGGCCCCGCACCGGGGGTTTGGCGACAGGCGAGCGGACGGGGATCGGTCATGCGGCGTCCCATGCCACGGTCCGCCTCAACGGTGAAGGATTTTGGCGGCGGAAGCCGCGCCTGCCCTACCGCTCTGCCCGCAACCGCGCCCGCACCAGCCGCCCGGAGTCGGTCAGGTCGCGCTCGCCCCATCCCGCAAGCGCGGTGACGCCCGGTTTCAGCACGGCGGACGCCTCGTCCTTGTTCGCGATCGACCAGTTGAGATGACTGATC
Organism: Sphingomonas sp. CFBP 13720; assembly: GCF_014842075.1. GTDB lineage: Bacteria > Pseudomonadota > Alphaproteobacteria > Sphingomonadales > Sphingomonadaceae > Sphingomonas. Next base: position 41,696 of record NZ_JACYVA010000012.1, on the reverse strand, counting down.
CCGTTTCGCGCGCACCAGTCCCACCAGATCCGGGCCTCGGCCGCATCGATCGGCGCATCACCGTTGGCGGCCGTCGTGCCATATTCCGTCACGAACAGCGCGATGCCGCGCTTCAGCGCCAGATCGGCCTTGGCCCGCAGCGCCGCCTTATGCGTCGCGGCATAATAATGCAGCGTATAGGCGACGTTGCGGAACGGCAGCGGATCGGCCGCCGCCTCATCGACGTCCTGCGACCAGCTTCGCGTGCCGGCCACCACGAACGCGCCCGGATCGATCGCCCGGATCGCGCCGATCACCTGCATATGATAGGGCTTCAGAATGTCGGCCCAGCCATGTTCGGGCAACGGCTCGTTATACGGTTCGTAGATCAGGTTGGGCACGCCGCGATATTTGCGCGCGATATGACTGAAAAACCGCACCGCATCGGCGGGGCGCGGCTGATGCGCGTGCCAGTCGACCACCACATACACGCCCTGCGCGATCGCCGCGTCGATCACGGCTTCGGCCTTGGCGGTCTCGACCGCCGGCTGCGTATCATATCCGCCCGATTGCGCCGCGATCGCCGCACGCACCGCGCTGACCCGCCAGTCGCGCACCAGCCATGCCACGGTCTTCGCGTTGTAATATCGTGGTTGCCACTGGCTCCAGAACAGCGACATGCCCTGTACCGCAAAGGGGCAACCCTGTGCGTCGACCACGCGATTGCCCTGCACCGCCAGTCGCCCGTGCATGGCGACCGGCGACCCGGCGGGCGCCACGCCCTGCGCCAACGCCCCCTGCCCGATCAACATCGCCATCAGCAACAACCACCAGCGCCGCACCGCATCCTCCCTTGTTTTTCAGAAGCCTGTCGTGCGTGACCAGCGCTGTCAATCGCGCACGGGCGATCCGTCTTCGCTAACTGGCTTCACCTGCACGTCCCGTTCCGCCCGCGCCTGCGCCTTGCGCCGCCGCAGGTTCTGGCGCAGCGCCTCGGCAAGGCGCGCCTTGCGTTCGTCATCGTCGTTCATGCGACGGTTTCTACGCTTTCAACGGCTTTGCTGGCAACGGTCGCTTGACTTCCCCCTCGAACGCTGCACATAGGCCCCTCCCGCGCCGGGGAGTTCCTTCCCGGTTGCAGTGCTGCCGTAGCTCAGTGGTAGAGCGCATCCTTGGTAAGGCTGAGGTCGTGAGTTCAATCCTCACCGGCAGCACCATTTTTTCCCGCGGTCGACATATCCCGAAAGGGACCGCCCCGGCGTGAGCGTCATTCGTCGACGGATTTGAGGTCGAGCAATCGAGGCCCATCCAAACGCGGCGATGACCGCGTTCGGTCAGCCCTGAACGTCGACGGTGACAGTCGCCGGATGATGCTTGTCGAGGTGCCGGCGGATGATGCGCAGATTGCGCGTGTTCGACCGGAAGAAGAAGTCGGGCACCGCCCCGACCAGCGGGATCAGCCCCAACGCCCAATCGGTGCCGACATTGCCTGCCATCCGCGCCATCTGCCATTTGGACATGCCGAGGTTACGCGCCTCCCACAGCATATAGCTGCCCATCGCCGCGCCGATGAAACTGCCGACGACCGGGATGAAGTTCAGCAGGAAGTCCAGTCCGACCGCCCGGTTCATGCCGGGAATCGTCAGCGACCGTTCCATCAGCCGTTCGATCGCCACGACCCTGCCACGGACGGCGGCGGGGCTACGGTCGAGCGAACCGGCGATACGGTCGAAGGTTTCGGGCGAGATATGGATCGGTTTGGCCATGAAACCTATCTGGGATCGGCGCGGAGATGGTTCAACGGGTGGACCGCGCGGGGGTTGGTCTGGAACCCGTCCAGCCGTCGCGCGACCAGCGACCAGCGCCATGGACGCGCCAGCGGCACGAACGCAACGTCGCGCGCCAGCGCCACATCCGCCACCGCCAGCCGCCGAGCACGCTCGGGCAGGTCGGCCGCATCGCGCGCATCCTCAATCAGCGTCGCTGTGTCGTTCGAACAAGGCCGGCACGCTGTCGCCAGATACCAGCGCGCGCTGTCATAGGGCGCCACCCGGTCGACCAACCGCAGGTCCGCCGGCGCATCGGAAGCAACCCGCTCCGCACCAACGCCGACGCTACCGAGAGCGGCAACGATCCGCCCCCACAACAACGTTCCCCCCGGCCCCGCGGGCAACGCGACGCGGACCACGAGCGGCGCGGTCCATGCCGTCACCTGCTCGCGCGCCAACGTGCGTTGCCGGTCGCGCGACAACCCATGCCATGGCGGCAGCGCCGGACCGGCAGCCGAATCGAGGCGCGCGGGCAGGATCGCGACCGCGTCGTTCCAACTTGCGTCGATTGCACCGGGAATAGCGGCGGATTGGAGCGCCATCGCAATCGCCGCCCGCCCCTGCGGCGTTGCGAGGAACCCGCTTCGACTGGCGAACGCGAAACCGAACAGGCCACCCGCCGGGTCGATCCGCACCTCGACGGGTGCGATACGTGCCGCCGCGACCAACGGCCAGTCGGCGATCGTCCCGCCGAGTACGAGATCCGACCGCCGCCGCGCAAACCGCGCCACCGCCAATGCCGCGCGTTCGCCCTGCACCTGCACTTCGTCGGAAGGGAGGGAGGGTGCCGCATCGCCGTCGGTATCGACGGGCGGGCGCAACCTGGTCCCCGGCCCCGCTACCGGGCGCAAAGGCCCGCTGCCCCGCGATCCGCGCGATACCGCCAGTTCGGGCTGCGCCAGCAGCGTGAGCAATTCGGTGTTCGGTCGCTTCAGCCGGATTTCGATCACCTGCGGCGTCATCGCCACGATCTCGTCGATCGATCTCAGGAAGGGGGTCAACCGATGCGCCGCCCCGGCCCGTACCGCCCGGCGCAGGCTCATCACGACCTGTGCCGCCGTAACCGCCGTCCCGTCGCTCCACGTCGCGTCCGCCAGCCGAAAGATATAGCTGCGCCCGTCGTCGACCATGCTCCAACGCTCGGCCAGCGCCGGTTCGACCTGTCCCGCCGCATCGAAACGCACCAGCCCCTGCGCCAGCGCAGCGCGAACCACGACGCGGACGCCGCCTTCGCGCCGGTCGCGATCGGGGATAACGCCGACGACCACCGGCTGGTCGTCGGACCGCCGTTCGCACGCGCCGAGCGACGCAAGTAGCGACGCGGAAAGCAGGAACCGAAGCATCGCCCCTCCATGCCACGAAACCGGCGCGGCGAACCAGTGGGGTGGTGCGGACGGTGGGACTCGAACCCGAAATCCGAAAAACCAAGCAGAATCAATACCTATGTGGCCGCCGCCAATAGTGGATGGTATAGGCAAATGTAACAAACCTGCGAAGGGGCACAAGATTAAATCGGCTCAGCGACGTGTGCCCGCCAACGTGTCCCTTCGGCATTGACGAATTACGATCTTCGCGCGTGAGGCCGGATGATCGACGAAGGTTCGACATAATATAAATGAGAAGAAAGCACGACAATGCGTCGGTCCAAACAGCGACTTACAAACTTCTAGGCAATCACCGAGACGGGCCTGAACGCCTATGCTTAAAACGCGTGACACGACAACAAGAGCCGCGTCAGCCTCCGCCAGCTAAGTCAACTGATCCTTCAGGCGACCATACTGAGCAACATAGCTCTGGCAAGGGTTAACATCTGTTTTTGTATCCTTCGTAGCGACACCGGCTCTTCTGACCTGTTCAAGACGCAGCGCCTAGGATAGCGTCACCACGACGAAGCATCATTGCACAGTCATAAACGATAACATCTAGAGCACTGTGGTTCAGACGATCTGCGATTATCCGCGATCATCGGACGCCCCATAAATTATGACATGCCGAAATACGACGAAGACAGGATTACTCTACTATTCGTTATCATACTCGTGCTGAGATTCATAATACGCCTCAAGAACTTTATCCATATCAACGTGGTCCTCAGGGACGATACCGAAAAACTCGATTGGGTCTTCTTCTTCCGTTGTAACGAACACTTGACCCAAGTTGACTTGCAAAAGCTCTTGGTATCCATCAAGCTTCAGGTGGCATGTTGGGCACCGGAGGCTGTTCGGTAAGACGCGCAACTCCCTTGTTAACAGGCCATTATTTTCATCGAGCTTTACCGATCCTCGATTCAAAGACTCGCCAGTAAGTGCTGCGCTATACGAGCATGCGGGGCACTCGCAGACCTTGTTCATTGGACTAGTTTTTGCCCACTCCGCTAGTAAATGTTGGCCTCCGCTCACTCTCGTAGCTTTCTCAGTTCCTTTAAGATCACCGAACGCTTTACGGCTAGCGGCGACCTTTTTCTGAACCTCCCCGTGAATGTGGGAGCGGCGATCCTTAAGCATGCTGCTTACAAGATCGCCATGAGCGTTTCCAAAAAAGTTGGTTAGCTCAACACTCATACTTTTGAGCACGACCTCCATGACCTCATAGGTCTGTGGCAGCCAAGTGGAACTGTCTGTTGCTCCAAAAGACTGTGCTCCTGTATGAAGCTCCTTATTACGTCGATCAGCCAAGATTAAACAATGCGCTACCATTTGATCGGTGAAACCTTCGATGAATATAGAGCATCTAGCAAACACCGTTTTAGCCTGGATCGACCTAGGATTGCCCTTGGGGTTTATCCCAAAGGAATAGTGGATGTTCCCCTCCTCCCTTGGATCGGCTAAAAGGACCGGATGGATTGCAGCAAGCGCCGATCGCGTGAGCAGTTCCATCGCTAGGCTAAGCCAAAAGCCGAACAGTTCTGACTCTATACCTTCGTCATGCGCACGCAGCGCATAAACCTTGGCTTTTCTCAGTAAAAGGCCGCTATCCCAATCCATTAAACTGCTCCGTATGCTCTGCGCTCTAAGCACCGACTAATAGCCTGATCCCCGCCATCGCCTCGGCCATGCAAGACTAACCAGTTATCGAGAATAAGAAATTCACCTTTCTTCCAATAATGCACGTGTAGGTACGTGTACATGTCCAAAATTTGGATAGTAGCATTCTTTGCAATTTCACCACCTCTTTCGGGGCGCATGCAAATTGGATCGTAGCGTATTCTGTTATGGGTCGACGCTTCGTCAACGATCTTGGCTTGAAAGCTTTGATAAGGTCGAGGGCGCACCCTCCATCCGGCTCTGTAGAGAGCATACGGCTTGGTTGCCGTAATAGCTTTCCAGTCAAGTGTGCCGATTATAGTTGGGCAGGACCGCTCGCCGGGATCAAGACACCGGAGTACAACATATCTTGGAGGCTCGGCTAAATGTGCGCCATCAGTGTGAAGCGGCTGGCGCGAATAGCCTGTAACTGCGGACATGGTCCCGGGTCGCGCAACGGACCGAGAAACGGGACGAAGGATCTTGGGGTCTGAGGCGGGCCACGCATCGAGCTTAGCTAGAAACTGCTCAATTTCGGACCATCCGAATGACGCGCAGGATAGCGCCGCCCAGCCGTTACGCTGGAGTGATGTTTGAATGTCCATAACGCCAATCTGACATCTCCGCCGTCAACGCGCGAGAGCCAAACATGATCGTGACCTTATTCTGATCCGCTTATACGAGGAGGCAAGTCCCACATCTCACACATGCGATTACCCCCGTACCGACCCTGCTCAGGCCTGTATGCCAAAAGCGCGCGTCCTGCATTATGGGGGGATAAGTATGCCGGCAGGCGTGTCATCAATGCAGAGCAGCTTTGGAGGACCATTAAGAGCCTTGCCACTATGGTCCTGCTACAGGGTAGCCCTGTGTTTGCCGCCGTAATGATTCAGCTTGAGTGGTATCACTACGCGGCATTGATGGGGCTGTGTGACCATGAAGCACGGCCGGTCCAGCGTCACCGATGCCTAGCCGTGCAAGGCCACGTATCAGCCCACTCTACGATTTAGCCTATGGCCTGCGCTTGCTCACAGGCTAGCCCGAAATCGTAGGGTTCTGGGACACTGCCGTAGCTTGTCCCAAAATATAGCTTGACCTTACTTCCGGTACGCCACACATTGCGGAACAGGTTTTCGGTACAGGAGGAAAAGCATGGCCCGTACTTTTGCTTACTGCCGCGTCAGCACTGCGGATCAGAGCACGGATAATCAGGTACGCGAGATTGAGGCGGCGGGCTTTACAGTAGAGCCTAAGCGGGTTGTGACGGAAACCGTGTCCGGCTCCACGGCTGCTATGGAACGTGTCGGCTTTGCAAAGCTCGTAGATCGGCTTGAGGACGGCGATGTCCTTCTAGTTACCAAGCTAGATCGGCTTGGTCGCAACGCGATGGACGTTCGCGCCACGGTAGATCGGCTCGCAAGCGAAGGTGTCAGAGTCCATTGCCTTGCACTAGGTGGCGTCGATTTGACTAGCCCGGCAGGCAAAATGACAATGGGCGTTATCAATGCCGTTGCGGAATTCGAGCGCGACCTCCTGATAGAGCGGACGCAATCCGGCCTTGCTCGTGCAAAGGCTGAGGGGAAACAGCTTGGCCGCAAACAGTCGCTTTCCAATGCTCAGCAGCATGACATTCGCATCCGCCGCGCGCTAGGCGTTTCGCTAGGTGTCTTAGCCAAGGAGTTCGGCATGTCTCGCTCATCCATCCAGCGCATTGAGCAGCGGGCGGACTGAGTATGACTGTCACGATCGAACGGCTAAAGCCCCGCGACGGCAGGGACGAGCAGCCGGTGCTGTCCGAACGGGGCTACGAGCTAGTCGACCGGCGCATCCCCGAGAAGCGCCACCACAGGGAAAGCTCAACCTTTGTGCGATCATTAGAGGAGGCCGCATACTTGGTTGAGCAGGGCTATGCCATTCGCATGGGAGCGCCGGGTTTGCGCCCGTCTCTGATTGCACCAGCGAGCTTACGCGTCGTGCGCACCTGATCGGCGCACTCTATGGCCTGATGTCAGAACAGCGCCACGCGTGCGCCCTTGCTAGGTCAACGCAGACGCCCGCTGAGGCGCTTCTCTGATCGGCGGGCCGAGACAGACCAGTCGGCAGTAGTGAACGCCGAGGACTCTCTGTGGGGCACCCAAAGGCCGATTGACAGATGCCGGAGCCGCAGGCATTTTCCTCCTTGCGCTAGATGCGCACCCTCGCCGCCAAGACGGCCCTGAGGGACACCGGAGCAAGTCTTGGATGCTCCGAAGCTCAGCCGCAGGTCTGTTACCTTTCCTCCTTGTATAGCGTCTGACTCTCACGCCGGATTATATCTGGCTGCCAAACGCGTAAATGATCGGCTGAGCTTGCAGCAACATACTAAGACCCCAGCGAGTGTTGGGGGACGACCACTCATAATAGAAGACGCGCGCAGAGTGGCGGGATGGCGACAGTCTCGGAAGACTAGCATACGACAGACCGCCAAACATTTTGGCATCAGCGAGGCCACGGTAAAAAGATACTGTCGCGACTACGGCGAAGCTGCGATTGCAGGACGTGAAGCATGGAAGCGTGAAAAGAAAATGCGGGAGTGGGATCGTGAGATCGAAGAGGGGGAAAAGCGCCTCAAGAGTTTGCTTTTCCGGTTACAGACGGACGAAGTCGGGCTAGCTCAAAACCCCAAATTAGATGCTGGAATTTCCCAGATTTCTGCCGTTCTTGAATTGATACCCCCTAAGTAGAGAAAACGCTTTTAGCGGAGCCTCTTTCGTCGTGGATCGGACGGTAACGATCATCGCGTTTGGACGGGAGCAATCCCCGGATGGCGATCAGCATTGTGCTGACCGTTGCGCGAGCCGGGCCGCCACCTACACGCTGATCCAACTCAGAATGATGTAAGTGGGCCGGACTTGAACGATCAATCTATTTGGTCGGGATGGACCGGGCCACTCCTACCACTATCCAATCTAGAATGATGTATATAATACAGGATTAAACCTGTAGCTAGCTACCAAGCTCGTCCTCCAATCAATCCTGACTAGCTAGCCCTATTATAGACTTTCATTGAGGGCTAAGCTTGCGACCCTGAGACGCGCATGTACGGGCACTATCTCTCTTGATTTTTGTAGATCAATTTCTATAGCAATGAAATTATTAATAACTATCTTTTAAACCTCAGTGTCCCATTACTTCTCTGTTGAGAGGCGTACTACCAACACGGATCGTCGGAAAATGTCTCCGCTTCGGGCTACGCTCGAAATACTAGGGATTCCGCATTCAAAATACGAAACCCGCGTCCGTCCGTGGTGCTGCCCGGCAAGGCCGTTGCTGCCGCCTACGATGCGGACAACCCGAAGTACCGCTCGCCACCTGTGGCGTATGATCGCGAGGTAGGTAAACTGCTCGGGAAGGTGCCGGGGGTGAAAGTCCCCATGGAGCGCGTAGACCGTCTTCTGAGCCGCAGCGATAACGCCACCCTGTTGAGGTACCCCTACACCGCGAATCTTGGCAGCTTAGCCACTGCCTCAGCAAGCGTCTTAATCGGAACCCGCCCGTAGGTTTGTCCCACACTTCGTGCGGCATGCCCCTGTATCGCGTCCATGAACCTTTCGGGCATCCCTGCCTCCAATGCTCGCGTCTTGAACGTGTGTCGCCAGCCGTGATTCGGGGACACGTTGGGATCAGCGACCCCGCCCTCTTCCCGAACCCAAGCAGCAAGACGCTCGCCAACCTTTGACACATGCCGGTTCGCCGCACCCGGCTTCCGCACCCTGCCGGGATCGTAGAACAGCGCGCCAGCGCCAACCTGATCGACCAGAGCTAGGAACCCTTGCTCAATTATGTGCGGATGCAGCGGGACTGTCCGGGCTTCGCCAGACTTAACCCGCCCGGCCTCGGGCGTGATGTGAATGGTCCACACACCCTCCACTTCCACAACGTCGCTGCCGCGGAGCTGGCTTATCTCGTTTACCCGCGCGCCTGTGTAGGCGCACAACCAAGGTATCCAGCGCCGCGCCCGTTGGGTTAGCGCCGGTGCATCTGTTTGTAGCTTCAGGGTAGCACTTAAAATCGAGGCTGCTTCTGCGTCGGTGAAGTCCCGCTCGCGTAGTTTCGGCTGCCGTGGTATGCGGACCGTCACCGTGGAAGCGACGTTCTCAGGCAGCTTGCGCTTGCTCACCGCGTAGTTGAGCGTGGAACGCAGCGCCGACAGGTAATTGTCTTTTACTGTGCGAGGGCTGCGTAGGCCGCCCCGCTTGGTCGCTTCGGACAGGAGCATGTCCCGCCAGCGATCTATATCGTCGACAACGAGTCGGGTAGCGTCGTCATGCCCAACAAACCGGACCAACGACCGCAGCACGCCCTTCCAATCCTGAGCCGTCACCGGACTCATCCCCTGCTCTTTGGCGTAAGAGTCGAACAGGTCGATCAGCGGAACGGCTGTGCGTTGCCCAATTCGCGACGCGACTTCCGGCTGGGCCTGCCCCTGCGCTGCTTCCTCCCGCTCGCGCATGATGTCTTTGATGATCGCGTGGATCGGATCGAGTTCGGACGTAGAAAAACTCCGAGCTGTGTCCTCCATTTCCTCCCTGAGCCGTCGCCGCGCCTCGCGCCTGTCAGCTTGCTCCTGAGCAAGTCGAGCATAGAGTCCAGTCTGTGCTCCCGGGTTGCGAGAACGACGCCCAACGGTCGCCTCGGGGACGTTCCGAGCATCCTCCCGCGCCCGCCGCGCCATCGCCGCGTCGATTTCGACGTTGGTGCCCTCGGTGATACCTGGCAACAGCCGCTTCGCTTCAGCCCGATCCTTTGTGCCGAGCGAAATTTTCCACTCCGTCCGAGGATTGCCCGTTCGGGTGAGAATGTACGGCCTCAGTTCGAGCGGTACGACCCGCCGGAAATAGTAGGTGCTGCCGACTGTATCGAGGTACGTGCACATGATCGCGGTCCTAATACAAATGTAATAGGCAAGCGGTCAAAAGAGGCTGATTTCTGAGCATCTTGAGGCCCTAGAAGGGCTTAGAAGCGCTTGGTGCGGACGGTGGGACTCGAACCCACACTCCCATAGGGGAAGCGGATTTTAAGTCCGCTGCGTCTACCATTTCGCCACGTCCGCCCGCGCTTGGTTCCAAGCGGATCGCGGCCGAACCGTCAAGCCGGGTAAGTGACCCACCGGCATGAACGCCGTTCCGGGCGTCGATCTTTGCTAGGCGCAGCGGCAGACTGCACCGTTCCTGCATCGTCCTTCCTTCGAACCCATGCTTTCCCGGACTGGTGACCCTGCCCTATCCTGCCCCGAACAGCGACAGGAGGCAGGAATGACGGTCATGACGGGGCAGCGGGGCAACCGGATACGGGTTGCGGCATGGAGTACGGCGGCGGGTCTGGTGGCGCTGCCGCTGGTCGCGATGCAGTTTACGCAGGAAGTCGACTGGACGCCGGCCGACTTCGCGTTCGCCGCCGCGATGATCGGCGGCGTGGGGATCGCATTCGAGCTGGCGGTACGGACGTCGGCAAGTGCGGCGTACCGCATCGCGGCGGGGCTGGCGTTGCTGGCGGCGTTCCTGTTGGTGTGGATCAACCTGGCGGTCGGGATCATAGGTTCGGAGGACAATGCCGCCAACCTGCTGTTCGCCGGCGTACTGGCGGTCGCGATCGGCGGAACGGTGGCCGCACGGGCGCGGGCAGCGGGGATGCGGCGGGCGATGATCGCGACGGCGGCGGCTCAGGTCGCGGTGTTCATGGTCGCGCTGGTGGCCGGGTTCGGGTTCATCGGACCGATCACGGTGCTGTTCGCCGGATTGTGGCTGGCATCGGCATGGCTGTTCGGCCGGGCAGCGGCCTGAAATACGAAAAGGCCGCGCCACCCGACGGTGACGCGGCCTTTCCTGCCGTTACCGGACGATGGCTTATGCGGCCAGCTTGCGCAGGACGTAGTGCAGGATGCCGCCGTTCAGGAAATATTCCAGCTCGTTGACGGTATCGATCCGGCACTTGGTCAGGAAGGTTTCCGACGATCCGTCGGCGCGGACCAGTTCGACTTCCACGTCCTGCCGCGGGCGCAGTTCCGCGACGCCACGGATCGTGAACGTCTCGTCGCCGGTCAGACCCAGCGTCTGGCGCGTGACGCCCTCGGCGAACTGGAGCGGCAGCACGCCCATGCCGACGAGGTTCGAGCGATGGATCCGCTCGAAGCTTTCGGTGATGACCGCACGGACGCCCAGCAGGTTGGTGCCCTTCGCCGCCCAGTCGCGCGACGATCCGGTGCCATATTCCTTGCCCGCGACCACCACCAGCGGCGTGCCGTCAGCCTTGTGACGCATCGCTGCGTCATAGATCGCCATGACTTCGCCGTCGTAACGGCTCATGCCGCCTTCGACGCCGGGGACCATCTCGTTCTTGATGCGGATGTTGGCGAAGGTGCCGCGCATCATCACGTCATGGTTGCCGCGACGTGCGCCGTACGAGTTGAAGTCCGCGCGGCTGACCTGATGCTCCTGCAGGAACGTGCCGGCCGGGCTGTCCGCCTTGATCGATCCGGCGGGCGAGATATGATCGGTGGTGATCGAATCGCCAAGGATCGCCAGCGGCTTGGCCTCGACGATGTCGGCCACCGCGTTCGGGGTCATCGTCAGCCCGTCGAAATAGGGCGGATTGGCGATGTAGGTGCTGCTGGTCGGCCAGCGATAGGTGTCCGAACCCTCGACCTCGATCCCCGCCCAGTGCGCGTCGCCGGCATAGACGTTGCCGTAGCGCGCACGGAACATGCCGTCGTCGATGTTGGCGGCCATCAGGTCGGCCACCTCCTGGTTGGTCGGCCAGATGTCCTTGAGATAGACGTCCTGTCCGTCCGTTCCCTGCCCGATCGGGGTCGACACCATGTCCTGCGTCACCGTGCCCTTGAGCGCATAGGCGACGACCAGCGGCGGGCTGGCGAGGAAGTTGGCGCGCACGTCAGCCGACACGCGGCCTTCGAAGTTGCGGTTGCCCGACAGGACCGACGCGGCGACGATGTCGTTGCCGTTGATCGCGGCGCTGATCGGTGCAGCCAGCGGCCCCGAATTGCCGATGCAGGTGGTGCAGCCATAGCCGACGAGGTTGAAGCCGACCGCGTTCAGATCCTGCGTCAGGCCCGACTTGTCGAGATAGTCGGTCACGACCTGCGATCCCGGTGCTAGCGACGTCTTGACCCATGGCTTGGGCTTGAGGCCCAGCGCATGCGCCTTGCGCGCGACCAGACCGGCGGCGACCAGCACCGACGGGTTCGACGTGTTGGTGCAGCTGGTGATGGCGGCGATCACAACGTCGCCGTCGCCGATATCGTGCGTGGCACCCTCGACCGGCACCCGCACGGCGGCGGCCTTCTTGTACACGTTGGTCAGGTCGCCGTTGAATACGTCGTCGACCATCGGCAGTTCGACGCGATCCTGCGGACGCTTCGGGCCGGCGAGCGACGGCACGACCGACGACATGTCGAGTTCGAGCGTATCGGTGAAGATCGGATCGGCGGCATCGTCATACCGCCAGAAGCCGTTCGCCTTCGCATAGGCTTCGGTCAGCGCGATCACTTCGGCCGGACGCGCAGTCAGGCGCATATAGTCCATCGTCTTGTCGTCGATCGGGAAGAAGCCGCAGGTCGCGCCATATTCCGGGGCCATGTTGGCGATGGTCGCGCGATCCGCCAGCGTCATCGCCGACAGGCCGGGACCATAAAATTCGACGAAACGGCCGACCACGCCCTTGGCGCGCAGCATCTGGGTGACGGTCAGCACCAGATCGGTGGCGGTAATGCCTTCCTGAAGCTTGCCGGTCAGCTTGAAGCCGACGACTTCGGGGATCAGCATCGATACCGGCTGGCCGAGCATCGCGGCTTCCGCCTCGATCCCGCCCACGCCCCAGCCGAGTACGCCAAGGCCGTTGACCATCGTCGTGTGGCTGTCGGTGCCGACCAGCGTGTCGGGATAGGCGATCATGCCGGTGCCGTCGGTCGATTCGGACGACCACACCGCCTGCGCGACATATTCGAGGTTCACCTGGTGACAGATGCCGGTGCCCGGGGGCACGACCGAGAAATTGTCGAGCGCCTTCGATCCCCATTTCAGGAATTCATAGCGTTCGATGTTGCGCTGATATTCCAGCTCGACATTCGCTTCGGCCGCCTTCGGCGTGCCGAATTCGTCGACCATGACCGAATGGTCGATCACGAGGTGGACCGGAACCTGCGGATTGATCTTGGCCGCATCGCCGCCGAGGCCCGTGATCGCGTCGCGCATCGCCGCCAGATCGACGACGCAGGGAACGCCGGTGAAATCCTGCATCAGCACGCGCGCCGGGCGATACTGGATCTCGCGGTCCGACCGCGCGTCCTTCTGCCAGTCGACGATCGCCTGCGCATCTTCCGGCGTGACGGTGACGCCGTCCTCGAACCTCAGCATGTTCTCCAGCAGCACCTTCATCGAAAAGGGCAGCCGCGACACGTCGCCCAGCTTCGCCGCGGCCTTCGCCAGCGAATAATATGAATAGGTCTTGCCCTCGACATCGAGCGTGTCGCGAGTGCCGAGCGTGTCCTGGCCGATTGCGGTCATGCGGGGTCCTTCCCAGATGGTCGCGGACGCTGAAGGGGCTGGCCGATCGTGTGGCCGCCACGCGCGTACCGCAGGTGCGAATGCGTGCTGTACGCCGCGCCTTAGCAAGGGGGTGCCGCCGGGGGAAGTGGGTGAATCCGCTGCAAAGCGCCGATCTGCCGTCAATCCAGTTCATCACAATTGATGTCAATTCGCAATAGCAATATTGGACGTAGCTGGGCGGGCGATAACGGAACGCTTCCGTCCGATTGCGCCACACCGCACGCGCCGCCATACACTGCACCAATGGAACTCACGACGATCGACGGGCGGCGAACGCTGTTCGTCATGGCGACGACGCACGAATACGGCCGGCATCTACGTGCGCGGTTCGATCCGCTGGTGACGGGGGTCGGACCGGTCGAGGCCGCGCTGGCGACCGGCGTGGCGCTGGGCGGACTGGCTGCGGCGGGCGGGCTTCCCGATATGGTCGTGTCGATCGGGTCGGCAGGGTCGCGGCGGCTGGCGCTGGGATCGGTGTGGCAGGTGGCGAGCGTGTCGTGGCACGACATGGATGCGACGCGGATCGGCGTGGCGAAGGGGGTCACGCCGTTCACCGACCATCCGGCGGAGATGCCGCTGGCCATGCCGATCGCGGGGTTGGCAGCGGCGCGGCTGTCGACCGGCGCGAACATCGTCGGTGGCGACGACTATGACCGGATCGACGCCGATATGGTCGATATGGAGACGTTCGCCGTGTTGCGCGCCTGCCAGCGCTTCGGCGTGCCGCTCGCCGGACTACGCGGGGTTTCCGACGGACCGGGCGAACTCGACGCGCTGGGCGGATGGACCGCGATGCTGGAGGTGCTGGACGAACGGCTGGCGGCGGCGGTGGATCGTCTGACGGCCGCCTGACCGGGCCATCCCATGACCTGGAAGGGCGACCGCACCATCCCTATGCGCGGTCGAGAAACACCACGCCGGGGATCGCTATCCGCTCGTCGGTCGGGGACAACCGGCCATCCGAACCGATCGCGAACACCGCCACCGTCCCGCTGCGTTCGTTCGCGACCAGCAATTGCCCGGCGTCTTCGAGCAACAGGAAGAAGCGCGGCCAGTCGCCGCCGCTGACGATGTGCTGGATCGGGCGCGGCGTCCCGTCGTCGCCCAGATCGAACACCGCGATGCTGTTATGCCCGCGATTGGAGGCATATAGGCGGCGGCCACGGCGATCGATCGCGATATGCGCCGCCTGCGACGGTCCGGCAAAGTCCGCTGGCAGCAGCGAGCGGGTCGATCGCGTCGTGAAACTGCCATCGGATGCGGCCGTCAGCGTGACCAGCGTGTTCGCCATTTCGGTGACGACATAGGCGAGCGGGCGACGCGGATGATGCGCCAGATGACGCGGCCCCGATCCCGCCGGCGCACGCCATGCAACCCGCGGTTCGGACGGGATCGCGCCCCGCATCGCATAGGCGAAGACGGCGTCCGCGCCGAGGTCGACGGCGTGCAGATGACGGCCATTAGCGGTGAACCCGACCCAGTGCGCATGCGGCCCGCCCTGTCGTTCCGTATTCGGCCCGGTGCCGCGTTGCTGGCGGACGACCGGATCGCCGGGCAACCCAGCCCGGTCGAGCGGATAGACCGACACCGTCCCCGACGAATAATTGGCGACGGCCAGAGCGCGCGCGGCAGGATCGATCGCGATATGGCACGGATCGTCGCCACCGCTCGCCCGATCGGCAAGGATATTCCCCGCACGATCGGTCGCGATCAATCGTCCGGCGGGACCTTCCCGCACCAGATACCGGGGACCGGTCGCACGCGAGACGCCGAACGAAACATCCTTCAGCGCGGTGACGGGCGCGCCGACCCGCCCGGCGGGGTCGATCGGGACCAGCCCCGCCCCGCCCTTCCCCGCATAGGTTCCCGCCACCAACGCCGGTCGCGCCGTACCGGCACGGACGGGGGTTGCGGCCAACGTACCCATGGCGGCGATGCCGGCCATCACGTCACGCCGGCTGGTCATGCCGCCGCAAACACCCCGCACGCGAGCCTCGCCCCCGAATTGCCTGACGGATCGGTGCGGTAATCGTCGGCTGCGGCGTGGACCACGAACGCCGCTCCATCGGCGTCGAGCAGCTCCGCCAGCGTACCGCCGGGCAACGTTATCGATAGCGACCCGCTACCGTCCGTACCGACCAACAGGTTGGGCGCGTCGCCGACATGCGGACCAGCCGGATTGCTGGTGCCATGCTGACGTGCCGTGGGGTTCCAATGTCCGCCCGCCGTCGTGAAATCGGGCGCATCGCACCGACCGACGGTATGGATATGGGCGCCGTGCGGCCCCTGCGGCATGCCACGCGCGTCGATCGCGATACGCAGGCCGCCATCGACCTGCGTCGCGGTGACGCTGCCGACATCGGCACCTGCGGCGGTGCGCAGCGGAGCGACTGCACTGCGTTGCGCGGGCGCTTCGTCGCCTGCCGTCGTGGTGGTGCAGCCGGCAAGCGCCGTTGCGGCGATCGCGGTCAGAAAGGTGGCACGAAACATCGACGGTCTCCCGATTGGTTTGAAGCGTAATGGACCAGCGGCGTTCACGGTTCCAGCCGGGGCATCGGGCCGGCGATCAGCAGCGGATCGATCCGGGCGTCACGCCACTTCATGCTCCAGTGGAGGTGCGGCCCCGTCGCGCGACCGGTCGCCCCGACCGCGCCGATCGCCTGCCCCTGTTGCACGCGGTCGCCGACGCGTACGTCGATCCGCGACAGGTGCAGGAACGCCGAGTTCAGCCCCATGCCATGATCGATCATCAACAGATTGCCTTCCAACGTGAACGGCGCCGGGGCGGCGAGGATCACGACACCGTCGGCGGGCGCGACGATCGGCGTGCCGGTCGGCCGGGCGACGTCGACACCCGAATGATAGGCCCCCGGCGTACCGGCATAGATACGCTGCGCCCCGAACAGCCCCGATACCCGCCCGGTCACCGGCCAGACGAACCGCTGCCGCCAGCCCGCCGCGTCGGTCATGGTGTCGCGGGCGGCGGCGATCTGCGCCAGTTCGGGGGCGCGGCGACGCTGGAATTCCGCAGTCGGCTGCGACGTGCGGGGCAGCGTCGGCAACCGCTCGATCCGCCATGCGCGGGCCGGTACGGCAATCGTACGAACGACGCTGTGCCCGTCCGACGTGGTAGCGACCAACGTCGCGACGGGGGCTGCGTCGCGATCGAACGCGATCAGAAACCGGCGATCGGGAGCGACCTCGACCGGTCGTCCGTCCAGCGTCAGCGCGACGGTCCCCGCCGGAACGGTCCCGGTCATCAACATCCCTTGTCCCGGCGTACCGGACAGGTCGATCCCCTGCGCCATGCCGGGCGCGGCGATCAGCACCGACAGCGCCGACAGCGCGACGCCGGCGAGTGTCATGCGCGCGTCATCGCCTCGGTCGCGGCTTCGGCATCGTAATAGGCTTCCTGCCGGGCAGCGCTCCAGTAGCGGAGTTCGTCGATCGGAATGCGCTTGCCGCTGACCGCGCAGGTGACATGGTCGCCATCGACCAGCACGCGAAAGCTGCTCATGAGATACTGGAGTTTGGCGGGGCGGCTGCTGGGCATCAACATGGGGTGGTCCGGGTCAGAGAAGCGTGGGTTGCGTCGGTGCGACATAGGGCCGGGCGGAGCCGCGCTCAACCTTCGCCTCGACCTCGCCGTCGCGGAAGTGCAGCGACAGCGCGCCGGCCGCGCGGGCATCGGCGGCGGACGCGATGGTCCGGCCAGTCGCGCGGGCTACGACGCGGACATAGCCCTTCTGCAACAGATTGTCGGGATTGACGCTGTCCAGCATCCGCGCCGCGCCGTCGAACCGCGTGCGCGCCTGCGCCAGCCGTTGCGTCAGGATCGCGGGGCGCAGCGCACCGCCGCGCCGGTCCAGATCGCGCCGCGCCCCGGCCACGCGGCGTTCGAGCGCGAGCGACAGCCGGCCGGCAAGGTCGTCGACCCGTTGCCGCTGCGGCCCCAGCAATGCATCGCGGCGGGGCATCACGCGCACCAGCGCCGCCAGCCGTTCGCTGCCGCGTTCATGGTAGCGCCGCACGCAACGCTGCGTCCTGAGCGACAGGGTCGCGATGCTGTGCGCCAGTTCGGCGCGGACCGGGACCGCGATTTCGGCGGCGGCGGTCGGCGTCGGTGCGCGCAGATCGGCGGCATGGTCGCACAGCGTGGTGTCGGTTTCATGCCCGACCGCCGAGATGACGGGGATCGGGGAGCCGGCGACGGCGCGGACCACGACTTCCTCGTTGAATGCCCACAGATCCTCGATCGATCCGCCGCCGCGCGCAACGATCAGCAGGTCGGGGCGACGCACCGGGCCGTCGAGTGGCAGCGCGCCGAAGCCGCGCACCGCCGCCGCGATTTCCGCTGCCGATCCCTCGCCCTGCACCTTGACCGGCCACACCAGCACATGCGTCGGACAGCGATCCTCCAACCGGTGGAGAATATCCCGCACCACCGCCCCGGTCGGCGATGTGACGATGCCGATCGTACGCGGCAGGAACGGCAGGCGGCGCTTGCGCTCCGGCGCGAACAGCCCCTCGCCCGCAAGCTGACCTTTCAGCTTTTCGAGCAGCGCCATCAGCGCGCCCTCGCCCGCCAACTCCATCCGGTCGATCACGATCTGGTAGCGCGACCGACCGGGATAGGTGGTCAGCTTGCCGGTCGCGATCACCTCGATCCCGTCCTGCGGCGTGAACGGCAGGCTGCCCGCCGAACCGCGCCACATCACCCCGTCGATCAGCGCGCCGTCGTCCTTGAGCGCCAGATAGACATGGCCCGACGTCGCGCGCTTGTAGCCGGAAATCTCACCGCGCAGCCGGACGCGGCCGAACTCGCTCTCCACCATCCGCTTGAGCCGGCCGGCCAGTTCCGACACGCTTTCGGGGGTGGCGTTGTCGCGGGACTGCGGGTCGGCTACGAGCCGGCTCGACTGAAAATCGGGGAAGCGATCGTCCATGAATGTCCTGCTGATCGGATCGGGTGGCCGCGAACATGCGCTGGCGTGGAAGCTGGCGCAATCGGCCGTCCTCGATACGCTTTATGCCGCGCCCGGCAACCCCGGCATCGCGCGCCACGCGACGATCGTCCCGCTCGACATCGCGGATCATGCCGCGGTGGCGCGGTTCTGTGCCGAAACGCGGGTGTCGCTCGTCGTCGTCGGTCCCGAAGCACCGCTGGTCGCGGGTCTGGCCGACGATCTGCGCGCGGCGGGCGTGGCGGTGTTCGGCCCATCGGCGGCGGCGGCACAGCTCGAAGGATCGAAGGGCTATACCAAGGATCTGTGCCGCGAGGCGGATATCCCGACCGCCGGCTATGTCCGCGTCACCGATCTGAATGGTGCGATCGCCGCATTGTCGCCCTTCTCGCTGCCGGTGGTCATCAAGGCGGACGGGCTTGCGGCGGGCAAGGGCGTGACGATCGCGATGGACCGTGCCGAGGCGGAGGCCGCACTGGCCGCGATCTTCGACCAGCCCGGCGGTGAGGCGGTGATCGAGGAATTCCTGACCGGCGAGGAAGCCAGCCTGTTCGTGCTGACCGATGGCGTGCACCTGATGCCGTTCGGATCGGCGCAGGATCACAAGCGCGTCGGCGACGGCGACGTCGGCCCGAACACCGGCGGCATGGGCGCCTATTCCCCCGCCCGCGTACTGACCCCGGCGCTGGAACAGCAGGCGATCGACACGATCGTGCGACCGACCGTGGCGGCGATGGCGGCGCGCGGCACGCCCTATTCGGGCGTCCTGTATGCCGGACTGATGCTGACCGACCGTGGGCCGAAGCTGATCGAATATAACGCGCGGTTCGGCGACCCGGAATGTCAGGTGCTGATGACGCGGCTGGACGGCGATCTGTTGCCGATCCTGCTGGCGGTGGCGCAGGGGCGGCTGGACACGGTGACGCCGCCGGTCTTTTCGGCGGCAACGTCGCTGACGGTGGTCATGGCCGCGACCGGCTATCCCGGCACGCCGGTAACCGGACAACCGATCGGAGGCATCGACCGGGCGGAGGCGGCCGGGACGACGGTCTTTCATGCCGGAACCCGCAACGCGGGGTCGGACGTTGTGACGGCGGGCGGCCGCGTGCTGGCGGTCACGGCGACCGGCGACACGGTACGCGCAGCGCAGGCGGCGGCGTATCGCGGAGTTGACGCACTCGACTTTCCGGGGTTCTGCCGCCGCGATATCGGATGGCGCGAAATAGCGCGCGAAGGCGAATAAGGGACGGACATGCAGGACAGTATCGCTTCTTCCCCGGCAGAGGCCGCCGACGCGGTCGGCCCGTTCACCAACGTCACCTTCGGGCTGATCGCGCTGCTGGCGGTGCTGACGATCATTGGCATCATCTATGGCATGCGGCTGGCCCGGCGGCGGCGCAGGGGCACGCGCGAGCTGGAGGATGCAGGCCATCTCGATCATGGCGGCAATGCCCCCAGCCCCGATCCCGACACACCGGCCGATCCGGCGGTCGCTCGTCAGACGACGCTGCCCGACCGAACGGACGCGCCGGTGGCGGCATCGCCTGTCCCGGCACCGGTGGCAGTCAAACCGGTCGTGGCCGAACCGGCGATGCGTCCCGCCGTCGCAGCGGAGCGGGTCGCCGCTGCGCCAATCGTCTCCGAACCAACGATCGCTCCCGAACTTCCGGCAGCCGTTGCGCCGCCGGAATCGGCCCCGACCCCGACCGGCAGCGACCTGACGCTGCTCAAGGGACTTGGGCCAAAGGTCGCGGCGATGCTGGTCGATCAGGGCATTGCCGATATCGCGGCACTGGCCCGTTTGAGCGATGCGGAGGCAGACGCCGTGGCGGAGCAACTGGGCACGTTCGCGCCGCGCATGACACGCGACCGATGGGTAGAACAGGCACGGTTGCTTGCGGCAGGGGACCGTGCAGGGTTCGAGGCACGCTTCGGAAAACTTTGATCCGGGCGCGGTTGCCCGGACCGACCTACCTGCGCTGTCCGGCCAGCTGCCGCTCGCGCTTCGTCGCATGGCGCTGGCCCAGCGCCAGCGTTGCGAAAAGCACTACGGGCCAGAAAATCGAGTAGCTGAAATCCATCATCGTGTCGTGCAGTCGCCACGATCCCCATGCCAACCGGTTCAGCACTTCGTTGACGACGGCGATCGTCACCACGACCATCAGCGGAACCGGGTGCGACAGCGGATAGCGAGTCGCCAACCGGGCGAGGACAAGGACGGCCATTCCGGCGTGGATGTGCAGGACCGTATCGACATGTCGGTATTGTTCCTGATCCACTGGACCAGCTCTGCATAGTTCGCCGCGATGCCCATGCAACGATCGTATCATTGGCACCCGTCCCCGCGCAACGCGGTTGTGCGGTGCGGCAGACTGCTGTGCATCGCAACGGGACGATAGCGTGGAACGCCGGCTATTCGACGCTTTCGACCAGCAGCTTGTCGATCTTGCGGCCGTCCATGTCGACGATCTCGAACCGCCAGCCCTGCTCGGTGAAATGCTCGCCCTCGGTCGGGAGATGCTTGAGGATCGCGAGCGCCAGACCGGCGACGGTCGCATAGTCGCGGTCTTCGGACAGGTCGATGCCGATGCGTTCGGCCAGCTGGTCCGCCGGGGTCTGGCCGGATACCAGCAGCGATCCGTCGTCGCGCCGTACGATATGCGGGCTGTCGCCGTCGTCCGTATCCGACGCATAATCGCCCGCGATCGCGCGCAGCAGATCGGCGGGCGTCACGATTCCTTCGAAATGACCATATTCGTCGTGGACGAGGCCCATCGGCACTTCGGCCCGGCGAATCGCCTGCAACGCATCCATCGCATCGACCTGATCGGGCAGCACCGGCGCGGCATGCATCAGCGTGCGCAGATCGAGCGGTTCGCCGCGACAGATCGCTGCGACGATATCGCGCGCCTGCACCACGCCGATCACCGCATCGACCGATCCCTCGGCCACCGGCAGGCGGGTGTGCGGCGTCTGTGCCATCGCCGCGCGCACGCCGGCATCGTCCAGCGTCACGTCGAGCCACTGTACGTCGGTACGCGGCGTCATGACTTCGCGCACCGGACGGTCGGCAAGGCGGACGACGCCCGAAATGATCGAGCGTTCGTGTTCCTCGATCACGCCCGATCGGCTGGCTTCGGCGACCAGCAAGTGGAGCTCCTCCGCCGTCACGCGGTTTTCCGATTCGCGGTTCAGCCGCAGGATCTTGAAGATCAGCGCCGATGTGTTGTCCAGCAGCCACACGAACGGCGCGGTGATCCGCGACAGCCACAGCATCGGCACCGCGACCAGCACCGCGATCGGTTCCGGGCTGCGCAGCGCGAACTGCTTCGGCACCAGTTCGCCGATGACCAGGCTGGCGAACGTGGTGATTGCGATCACCACCCCGAACCCGACATTCGCCGCCAACGATTCAGGAAGGCCAAGCAATACAAGGCGTTCGCCGGTCGGACCGCCGAGGCTGGACCCCGAATAGGCACCGGCGATGATGCCGATCAGCGTGATGCCGATCTGGACGGTCGACAGGAACTTGCCGGGATCGTCGGCCAGCAACAGCGCGGTCGCCGCGCCCTTGCCCCCGTTACGGGCAAGGCCGTCCAGCCGTGCCTTGCGCGCGGACACGATGGCGAGTTCGGACATGGCGAACACGCCGTTCAACGCCACCAGCGCAAGGATGATGACGACGTCGAACCAGGGGAAGGGTGTGAGAGGTTCCATCGAACTGACACCCCCATGCCGCAACCCTGACACTTGCACAACCGGTCAGTCAGGCTTTGTTCAATACGGATGCGGAACAAGGCCGTCACCGCCGGTGTTTTCCCGGCCAAGAACGAATTTCACGGAGGACTATATGGCGTTCGCATCGAAAATCTGGGTCGCTGGGGCATTGTCGGCCGCAATGCTGACCAGCGCGTGCGTGACCGACCCGGTGACGGGCGAACGGACGATCTCGAAGGCGGCGATCGGCGGCCTTGGTGGCGCCGTCGGCGGCTATCTACTCGGCGACCTTGTCGGCGGACGGCGCGACCGGACCGAAAAGATCCTCGGCGCCGGGATCGGCGGCCTCGCGGGCGCAGGCGTCGGCGCGTATATGGACCGGCAGGAGCGTGACCTGCGTGCACGTACCGCCGGCACCGACGTGCAGGTAATCCGGCGCGGCGACGATCTGGTGCTCAACATGCCGTCGGGCATCACTTTCGGCTATGACAGCGCGACGGTACAGCCGCAGTTCCGTCCGACGCTGGACGAGGTGGCGCAGGTGCTGTCGCAATATAACCAGACCTATATCGACGTGTACGGCCATACCGATTCGACCGGATCGGCGTCGTACAACCAGTCCTTGTCGGAACGTCGCGCGGGCGCGGTCGCCAGCTATCTGTCGACGAAGGGCGTTCAGTCCGCCCGGATTGGCACGCGCGGCTTCGGCTTCGAACAGCCGGTCGCGTCGAACCAGACCGAAGAAGGCCGCGCGGCCAATCGACGGGTCGAGATCAAGATCGTGCCGATCGAACAGGGCGACCTTCAGTAACGCTACGACTGCTGGGACTCAGGCGACGAGTCGTTCGCCGCCTGAGTCCATACGTATCGCTGGCAGCGTCGCGAACCCCGGACGCGCGAAATAGTAGCCCTGGATATAGCGGATGCCGATCGCGCGCAGAGCGTCGAGTTCGGCCTGCGTCTCCACCCCTTCCGCGACGACGGTGAGTCCGAGCGATTCGCACAGGCGCACGACTGCTTCGACAATCATCCGCCGCGGCATGCTGACTTCGATTCCCCGGACCAACTCCATGTCGAGCTTGACGATATCGGGTTGGAACCGCGCAAGCAGGTTCAGTCCGGCATGGCCCGCGCCGAAATCGTCGAGCGCGGTGCCGAAGCCCATCCGGCGGTAGGTATCGACGATCGTAGCGACATGCGCCGGATCGTCCATCCGCTCATTCTCGGTAAATTCGAAGATGAGGCGTTCGATCGGCATTCCCGTCGCCTGCGACGTGCGCAGCGTCAGCTGGATACAGGCGGCAGGCGAATAGACAGCATTGGGCAGGAAGTTCATCGACAACCGCGCGCCGGTGTCGAGGATGCCGGCGGCGACCGCGCCTTCGATCGCGGCGACGCGACAGCGCTGGTCGAACGCATACCGGTTGTCGGGCGTCACTCGCGCCAGCACGTTGGCTGCCGATTCGCCGTTCGCGCCGCGCACCAGCGCCTCATAGGCAAAAGGCAGACCGGTGGTCAGGTCGACGATCGGCTGGAACGCCATCGCAATGGCGAAATCGAGTGCCGCACCATCTCGGCAGCCGGAACAGCGGACCTTGGGCGGACAGGAATCGGACGAAATCATGCCGTCCTTTATGGTGGCAAAGCGTTAACGGATCGCGATTTACCCAGGTTATAAAGGTGCCGAACAGCGCCGGGCCGCGAAGAACGCACGCAGCAGTTCTGCCGATTCCGCCTCACCGATCCCCGCATACAGTTCAGGTCGATGATGACAGGTCGGTTGGGCAAACAATCGCGGGCCATGCACGATCGCCCCGCCCTTCGGATCGTCCGCGCCATAATAGAGCCGGGCGATGCGAGCATGAGCGATCGCTCCAGCGCACATCGCACATGGCTCCAACGTCACCCAAAGATCGCAATCGTCCAGACGGTCGCGGCCGAGAGTCCGCGCGGCCGCACGGATCGCAACGATTTCCGCATGTGCAGTCGGATCGAAGGTCGCACGTGGGCAATTTGCACCAGTCGCGATCACTTCACCGTTACGGACGATAACCGCACCCACCGGCACTTCGCCGGTGGCTGCGGCCGCGCGCGCGGCATCCAGCGCCAGCCGCATCGGGCGGGAATCGAACATCGTGGCGTGATGCCAGCCTTTCGGTCCGGGGGCCAGCGGACGCAGGCGAAGTCGGCTCAGATCGCCTTACTGCGTGTTGCCCGGGCGCTCGACCGAGATCGCCGGCACTTCAACCGTGCGGTTTACCGTGCCGACATCGACCTTGCCGACATCGACGTCGAACTTGGGCGTCTGGCCGCCTTCCAGCTTGACTGTAGGGAGTGCGGCGGTGCGGGTCTGGTCCAGACTGACGAAGCCCAGCGACATCAGTCCGACGAGGATCAGCGCCGCCACGCCGATCAATACGAGTAACGTGCGCATACGACCCTCCGTTGAACCTTGCGAAACCGAAACGATGGCGAAACAACGCGCCGGATCGCGGCGGGTTGCACGATGCGCGCGGTTGACGCCGCCCCCGGCAGTCGCTATCCGCGCCCTCTTTCCGGGGCACTTGCCCTGATACAGAATCAGGATAGACGATCATGTCGCGCATCTGCGAACTGACCGGCAAGGGCCGGCAGGTGGGTCACAACGTTTCCCACGCGAATAACAAGACCAAGCGTACGTTCCTGCCCAATCTGCAGAACGTCACGCTGATATCCGACTCGCTGGAGCGTTCGGTGCGCCTGCGCGTCTCGACGCACGGCCTCCGCTCGGTCGAGCATGTCGGCGGTCTGGACAACTGGCTGCTGAAAACCAGCGACGACGACCTCTCGCTGCGCGCACGTCGCCTCAAGCGTGATGTCGCCAAGAAGGCAAAGCTCGCCGACGCAGCCTGATCCGGCGCGATCGACACGGAATTAGCCCTCGAAACTTCGGTTTCGGGGGTTTTTCTGCGTCAACGACGTCGTTTCGACATCGGAGACTTCCGCCTACAGCGCGAATTTCAGCAGATAGGTTCGTTGCAACCGCGACTGGTTGTCGTCCGACATCATCCACAGGATCGTCCGGCCCGCTTCGCGCGTCATTGCCAGCGCTTCGAAATTGTCGTGGATCGTCGGGGGGGCGAGGACGGCGAGCGTCTTTCCGCGCAAAGTCTGCCCCGGCCGCACGCTCCGAATGTCGACAACCTCCAGCGTCGAGGTGAACAGGTCACGCAACCGCGCCCGACGCGTCAGCACCAGCAGTCGCCCATCGGGTAGTTCCGTCGCGTCGGTACTGACCAGTGCCACCGGCGGGGTATAGTAAAAGCGATGATAGCGGGTGCCGGGCCGGGTCGGATCGCCAAGGAACCGCACCGCACTATATCCGCGCTGCCCCTTCTCGGCATGGCTTTCGCTCAACACCACGACGCTGCCGTCGCGCAGTTGCGCCATCGCCTCCGCGCCGCTGTTCGCGGACCATGCGGCCATCGGGCGTGGCGCGACATGGCCGAATATGCGCGACATGTCGGGCGAAAAACGCCAGATCTGGTTGTGCCGTTCATATCCGACCAGCACCGACCCGTCGGGACGAACCGCGAGCGATTCGGTATCGCGATCACGTTTTTCCCAACCGGTGCCCGGTCCGCCCAGATCATGCAGGCGAATGTCATGCGGCGTCCAGTCGTCGCCCATGCGGAATTGCACGACGGTGCCCCCATCCGACAACAGGCTGAACCGGTCGCCTCGCACGTGTAGTGCCGAAAATCCCCCGAACGCCGGATCCCGCGACGTCAGCACCGCCCCGCCCAGATAGCGCAGGCCGCCAACGTCCCGCCGCGCCGGATCGTCGGGGTACAGCGCGACCCGCTTCACATCGATCGCCGGTGGTCCGCGATGGAGTGGCAGCCGCTCCGCCCCGCTCCAGGCCGGAACAAGCAGCAGCACTGCCAGAATGACGAACAGGATCCGCATGGCGCCCGGCTGTAACGGTTGGCGCGGCGAGTGCTAGGCAGGATCGACGCTCTCCTTCGAAACGATGATCACTGCCCGTCCCTTCTGCCCCGACCGGTGCCCGCGTCGATCTGCCCCCAGCGGCCCTGTGGGAAACATACGACCTCGCAGACCCTAAAACGCATGCGCAGGACGGCGTGAGCCTATCGCTGGCGGCTATGGGTCAGTCTATCCTTCGGACGGCAGCGGACCCGGTGGCATTTCACACCGCGCCCGCTACAGCCCGTCCTTGTGCCTGTGGAGAAGCTGATGCCCGATGTCGTCGACCTGACCCAACGCCTGATCGCTTGCGACAGCGTCACGCCCGCGACAGGCGGGGTGTTCGCACTCCTGGAAGCCGAACTGACCGCGATCGGCTTTGCAGTCGATCGGTTCGTCGTCGGCGAAGCGCCAGATGGGCCGGTTGAGAATCTGCTGGCGGTGCGGGGAACGGGCGGACGCCATTTCGCCTTTGCGGGTCATGTCGACGTGGTTCCGGCCGGAGATGGCTGGCAGGCAGGACCATTTGCAGGCGTGTTACGCGGCGGCATGCTCTATGGGCGCGGTGCCGTCGACATGAAGGGAGCAGTCGCGGCGTTCGTAGCCGCCGTCGCGCGGGTGCCAGCGGGTGACGGCACGGTCAGCCTCATCATCACGGGTGACGAGGAAGGTCCCGCGATCCATGGCACGCGGGCGCTGATCGATCGGATGGCCGAACGCTCGTTGCGACCGGACCTCTGCCTCGTCGGCGAACCGACGTCGACCACGATGCTGGGCGACATGATCAAGATCGGGCGGCGCGGATCGGTCAACATCTGGATCGACGTCGACGGACGGCAGGGGCATGTCGCCTATCCCCATCTGGCCGACAATCCGATCCCGAAGCTGATCGCGGCGCTGGCGGCGATCGAAGACGTGGTGCTCGATCACGGCAACGACTGGTTCCAGCCCTCGAACATCGAGGTCACCGACCTGACGGTAGGGAATGTCGCGACCAACGTCATTCCAGCCCGCGCCTCGGCACGGCTGTCGATCCGCTTCAACGACGAACAGCGCGGGCCTGAGCTGATCGATCGGATTGCGGCGATCGTTCATACGCATGCATCGGGCGCGCGTGTCGAAGGACGCATTTCGGGCGAAGCGTTCCTCACCCCGCCCGGCAATTTCTCGACATTGATCGGCGATGCGATCGAACGTCACACCGGACGGCGACCGGAACTATCGACCACCGGCGGCACATCGGATGCGCGGTTCCTGTCGGCGCTGTGCCCGACGGTCGAATTCGGATTGCTGAACGCCACGATGCACAAGGTCGACGAAGCGGTAGCGGTCGACGACCTGCATGCGCTGACGGCGATCTATGCCGATATCCTGAAAGCAGGGTTGGCCGGATAGTAGCGTCACCCGGTCTGGCGAGGCCAGTTCGGGTCGACGTTCAGCGCAATGATGCCCCTGCGGCCTGCACGACGGTCACCTTGGCCCTGTGCCGGGTCCACCGTGCGGCAACCGGTGCCGGTCGAGCCCCTCTTTACGCATCGCTCGCGGTCAGGTGAACCACGGAACGGGTCCGGGTGACGACAGAAGACCAATTTTGGCTTGATGTCGATCCAGCATAGATTTTTCGCGTCGGCAGCGACTTCGCATCCCGACCTCGGCCGGAACGAAAGATCGCGGATCGGACGGCGGCGCATCGAGGGATTGCCGCCCGTGCGTCGATCAGGCGCTTCGACCAAAACCCGGCCGACCCGGTCTGAAGGGGCATCGTCGCAACGATCAGGCGTTCCCGATCGACACGAGGTCAGCCCCCATTCCGCGTCAATTCACGCGGTAATATCCCTTGTACCATTCGGCGAAGCGCGCGAGCCCTTCGGCCAACATGACCTTGGGCCGGTAGCCGGTCAGCGCGTGCAGTTTGCTGACGTCGGCATAGGTCGCGGTGACATCGCCCGGCTGCATCGGCCGCATCACCTTCACCGCTTCACGCCCGATCGAGCGTTCGAGCGTCTCGATCATTTCCATCAGGCCGACGGGATGGCTGTCGCCGATGTTGAGCACGCGGTGATCGCCCGGCTCCGGCGGATGATCGAGCGCGCCGACGATCCCGTCGACGATATCGTCGATATAGGTGAAGTCGCGCGCCATCCTGCCCTCACCGAACACCTCGATCGGCTGACCGGCGATGATCTTTTGCGTGAAGCTGAAATACGCCATGTCTGGCCGGCCCCATGGACCGTACACCGTGAAGAAGCGAAGTCCGGTCTGCGGATAGCGATACAGCTTCGCATAGGATTCGCTCATCAATTCGCATGCGCGCTTCGTCGCGGCATAGAGCGAGACGGGCGATACCGCCGGTTCGCTCTCTACGAAGCCCGCGCCGCCCATCGGCTTGTCGCCATAGACCGAGCTGGACGATGCGTAGACGAGATGTTCGAAGCCATCGATGGCGCGACACGCCTCTAGGATCGACAGGTGGCCCGCCAGATTCGAGCGTTCATAGGCGAAAGGATTCTCGATACTATAGCGGACCCCCGCCTGTGCGGCGAGGTGCACGACCCGGCGGATACCGTTGTCGCGCACCAGCGCCGCCACCGCCGCGACGTCGGCGACGTCCATGCGGTGGAAGGTAAAATCCGGCAGCCCATCGAAGGTGGCCAGCCGCGCCGCTTTCAGCGCGGGATCGTAATAGTCATTGACGATATCGATCCCGATCACCTGTTCGCCACGGGCGAGCAGGCGATGCGCGGTGGCGTGGCCGATAAATCCGGCCACGCCCGTCACCAGCACGGGCACCGGCATCAGCGACCCACTGCGTGATAGGTGAAGCCGGCCTTTTCAACCGTATCGCGCGGATAGACGTTGCGCAGGTCGACCATGATCGGCGCCGACAGCAGCGATTTCACGCGGTCGAGGTCGAGCGCGCGGAACGCGTCCCATTCGGTGACGATCGTGACGCAGTCCGCGCCCTCCATCGCCTCGTAGGCGCCTTCGCAGTACACGACGTTGTCGAGCACCTTCTTGGCCTGTTCGGTGCCTTCCGGATCGAACGCACGGACGGTCGCGCCGGCATCCTGCAACGTCTGGATGACCGAGATCGCCGGGCTGTCGCGCATATCGTCGGTGTTCGGCTTGAACGTCAGGCCGAGGATCGCGACGGTCTTGCCACGCACGTCACCGCCCATGGCCGCGATGACCTTGCGGCCCATTGCGCGCTTGCGGTTGTCGTTCACCGCGACGACCGCCTCGACGATACGCTGCGGCGCATCCATGTCCTGCGCGGTCTTGAGCAGCGCCAGCGTGTCCTTCGGGAAGCACGAACCACCATAGCCCGGACCGGCGTGGAGGAACTTGCCGCCGATGCGGTTGTCGAGGCCGATACCCCGCGCAACATCCTGCACGTTCGCGCCGACCTTTTCGCAAAGGTCCGCGATCTCGTTGATGAAGGTGATCTTCGTCGCGAGGAACGCATTGCCGGCATATTTGGTCAGCTCGGCCGCACGACGGCTCATTTCGACCAGCGCCGACTTGTTGAGATACAGCGGGCGATACACTTCGCGCATCACTTCCAGTGCGCGCTCGTCGTCGCCGCCGATGACGACGCGGTCGGGACGCTTGAAATCGTCGATCGCCGCGCCTTCGCGCAAGAATTCGGGGTTCGACACGACCGACACGTCGGCGTTCGGGTTGGTTTCGCGAATGATGCGCTCGACCTCGTCACCGGTGCCGACCGGCACGGTCGACTTGTCCACCACGACGGTGAAGCCGGTCACGGCGCCAGCGATTTCCTTGGCGGCCGCATAGACGTAGCTCAGATCAGCATGGCCATCGCCACGACGCGACGGCGTACCGACCGCGATGAAGATCGCATCGGCATCCTTCACGCTGGCGGCCAGATCGGTGCTGAACGACAGGCGGCCGGCGGCGACGTTGCGCGACACCAGTTCGTCGAGGCCCGGCTCATAGATCGGCATGCGGCCCGCAAGCAGCGCGTCGATCTTGCCCTGATCCTTGTCGATGCAGATGACTTCGTGGCCGAAGTCCGCGAAGCACGCTCCCGACACGAGGCCGACATAACCAGAACCTACCATCCGGATGCGCATCATTCGTTCCTTCTTCTGCCTGATACTGATATGGCTTGCTGCGGTGCAGCATCGCCCTTTATGCGTGAATACAGGACGATGCCAGTGACTAAAGACAGGAACTTCGTCCTGTCGTGACACAAGCGATCGCATGCGATTAAAATTGTCCGGTGCCCCCGCAAGCTGCGACCGGTCCCCGTTAGCGGGTGAAACCGCAAATGTCTCGCGTGATCCGACATGTTCGTTCCATCACCGTACATTGCGCTGCAACGTGGCACTGGACCTAACCTTGCTGGCACTCTAATCAGCACGGCGGAAACGATCGTTTCGCCCGGGCGGGATTGCGCGACGGGCGGCGGCGTCGCGATCATCCGACCGGCATGGGTCGGGCGCGCAGGTCGGCGAAACGGGGGAAGGACGCACATGGCGTCGAATGAAATCGCCGCGTTGGCGGACGGGGAAGCCGGCATGACCGTGGCACGGGCGCTTCAGGACAGTCTCGCGCCCGGCGAAGTCGCGGTCGACGTACCGCTCGCATCGCTGGGGCGCTGGCGGATCGGCGGGCCGGCGGACGTCGTCGTGACGCCCGCGTCGGCCGAATCGCTCGCGGCTGCGCTGGCGATCGTCACGCGCCATGGCGCACGGCATATCGTGATCGGCGATGGATCGAACCTGTTGTTCGACGATGCCGGATTCCGGGGCGTCGTTATCCGCATCGGCCGCGCGCTGGGTGGCGTGACGTTCCGGGGCGACGGGGTGGTCGATGCCGGCGCGGGGGTTTGGGTGCCGACGTTCGTGCGGCAGGTCATCGATGCCGGGCTGTCGGGCGCGGTCCATGCGATCGGCATTCCCGGTACGCTGGGTGGCCTAATCACGATGAACGGCGGCAGCCAGCGCAAGGGGATCGGTGAGAACGTCGTCCATGTCGACGCGATCGATCATCAGGGTGGCACCCACCGCATCGATCATGCCGCATTGGACTACAGCTATCGTGCGTCACGCTTGCAGCGCGGCGACCTGATCGTCGTGTCGG
Organism: Sphingomonas sp. CFBP 13720; assembly: GCF_014842075.1. Classification (GTDB taxonomy): domain Bacteria; phylum Pseudomonadota; class Alphaproteobacteria; order Sphingomonadales; family Sphingomonadaceae; genus Sphingomonas. The sequence goes on along the minus strand of NZ_JACYVA010000012.1, from coordinate 10,506 downwards.
CGCGGCTGCGATTCGACGCGGGCGATGCCGGAGCGATGCGGCGCGAGGCGATATCGATCCTGCAATCGCGCCGTGCCAAGTTCCCCAAGGTCCGCGCCAATTGCGGATCGGTGTTCGTCAGCGACCCCAAACTCTATTCGCTGATCGGCCCTCCCGGCCTCGCGATCGAGCGCGCCGGACTGAAGGGCACGCGCGAGGGGGGTGCGCAGATCTCGCCCGATCACGCCAATTTCATCGTGAACAATGGCGGCGCGCTGGCACGCGACGTCCTGCACCTCATCCGGCTGGCGCGACGCAGCGTCACCGCCATGTCCGGCATCGCGATGGATGCCGAAGTCCGCCATTTAGCCCCCGACGGCACCATGCGCCCGGCGCATGAAGTTGCCGAGCAACTGGACGAACGTCCGCATACTGGAGCTTGACCCGATGAACACGACCACTGCCCCGCTTCAGGCGGATCACGCCTCCGCCCCGTCCAACCGCATCCTGTCGGTACGGTCGTCCCGTCTGGAAGGCACCGTCACCGTCAGCGGCGCGAAGAACAGCGTGCTGCGCCTGCTTGCCGCCTCGCTGCTGACGGGCGAGCGCATCGTCCTCCACAATTATCCCGAAGGGCTGCTGGACGCGCAGGTCCATGTCGGAATGCTCGAAGTACTGGGCAAGCGCTGCACGATCGACGGCGGCACACTGACGATCGAGGAAGCGTCCGCACCGCCCAGCGAACTGGTGTGGGAAGGCCGTTCGATCCGCAACACGCTGCTCATCATGGGCGCACTCGTCGCACGGACCGGCGCGGGAAGCGTACCGCTGCCCGGCGGCTGCGACCTTGGCGGGCGCGGTTATGACCTGCACGAACTGGTGCTGACCAGCCTCGGCGCACATGTATATGGCAAGGACGGCCGGCTGTTCGCGGAAGCGCCGAACGGGCTGACCGGCGCCGACATCGTGCTGCCGCTGCGCTCCACCGGCGCGACCGAAAATGCGCTGATGGTGGCGTCGCTGGCAAAGGGCACCACGCGACTGTGGAACCCGCATATCCGGCCGGAAATCCTCGACCTGTGCGATTTCCTGCGTTCGATGGGCGCGACGATTACCGTCCACGGTCAGGAAAGCATCGAAATCACCGGCGTACCGGAACTGTCGGGGACGTCACGCCGGGTGATGCCGGACAATATGGAAGCGATGACGTGGCTGGTCGGGTCGGTCATCACCGGCGGCGACGTCGAGATCCTCGACTTCCCGTTCGAGGATCTGGAAGTGCCGTTGATCTTCCTGCGCGAAAGCGGCGCGAAGATTTTCCGCGACGGCAACACCGCGATCGTCCGGTCGGGTCGCCCCTACCCGGTGGAAATCAGCACCGGGCCGTATCCGGGCATCAATTCGGACATGCAGCCGCTTTTCGCCGCGCTTGGTGCGTGTGCACGTGGCGAATCGCGGATCGTCGATCTGCGTTTCGCTGGCCGCTATGCCTATCTGCCCGATTTCGAACGGATGGGCGTGAAGAGCTTTGTGCGCGAGGGCACGGCGCATATCATCGGCGCGCCGAAACTCATGGGCGCGGACGTACGCGCCGCCGATCTGCGTGCCGGTGCGGCACTCGCGCTGCTCGGCATGGTGGCTGAGGGTGAAACCCGCATCAGCGATGCGTGGCAGATCGAACGCGGGTACGACAAGTTTTTGGAAAAAGCGCGCGTTCTTAACGCCAACCTCACCTATGAGGGCGCGTAACGCGCCCTCCCAGAGGAAACTTGTCACGGCCATGTCCTACGATTCGAACCCGTTACAGGCTGCATTGCGGAAATGCCGGCGGCACTTTGTCGCCACCGGCATTTTCTCCGGTCTGATCAACATCCTGTATCTCGTACCCTCCATCTTCATGTTGCAGGTGTACGATCGGGTCGTACCGACGCGCGGAGTGTCGACACTGCTGGTCCTGTCGCTGATCCTAGCGATCTCGCTGGTGGTGTTCGCAGCGCTGGATACCGTGCGCATGCGGCTGCTGTTGCGCGCCAGCGTCCGGCTCGAAAAGATGGCCGCCGCAAACATCCTGCACCGCGTTCTGGGCACCAACGGCGCGACGCCGGCACAGCGATCGCAGGCGATGCGCGATTTCGACACGTTGCGCGGCACGCTGACCGGGCCGGCGATCATCGCGATGTTCGACGCGCCATGGGCACCGATCTACATCATCATCTCCTACATGCTGCATCCGTTGATCGGGCTGCTGGCACTGCTGAGTTCGCTGCTGCTGATCGGGCTGGCCGTCGCAAGCGACCGCGCGACGAAGAACAGCCTCAACGAAGTCGGCCAGCGCACCAGTTCGGCCTATCGCGTGCAGGATTACTCAATCCAGGCATCGGAAGTGGCCCGCGCGCTCGGCATGCGCGGTGCACTTGTCACGCGGCACCTTGTCGAACGTGCCGATCTGGTCCGCCGACAGGGTACGATCGCGGGCACGTCGGGCTTCTTCCTGGCGGTTACGAAGTTCTTCCGACTGTTCCTTCAGTCGATGGCGCTTGCGCTGGGTGCCTATCTGGCGATCGAACAGCAGATTTCGGGCGGCGCGATCTTCGCGGCCTCGCTGATCCTCGGCCGCGCCTTGCAGCCGGTGGAACAGATCCTCAACGCGCTCAAGAACGTCATCAGCGCGCAGAACGCCTATAAGGGGCTGAACAATTTCTGCCGCCTGCCCGACGTCACCGTCATGCGCACGTCGCTGCCGGCACCGCAGGGCCGGATCGAGGTCGACGGGCTGACCATCCGCGCGCCCGGATCGGACCGGATCCTGCTGAACAAGCTCAGCTTTACCGTTGAGCCGGGTACGATCGTGGCGCTGGTCGGGCCAAGCGGCGCGGGCAAATCGACGCTGCTGCGCGCGCTGGCCGGCGCGATCGATCCCGACGAGGGCGAGGTTCGCGTCGACGGGGCCAGCCTGACCGATTGGAACCGCGAGGAACTGGGCCGCCATCTGGGCTATATGCCGCAGACGCCGACGCTGTTCCCCGCATCGGTCCACTCGAACATCTCGCGCTTTCGCCAGTTCGAGGGGATGGGCGGCGAGGAACTGGACACTGCGGTGATCGCCGCCGCCAAGCTGGCCGGCGCGCACGACCTGATCCTGCGCTTCGAGCACGGCTACGAAACCCAGCTGGCAGTTCGGGAGGGTGGCGGTCTCTCCGCCGGCCAACGACAGGTGGTCGCACTTGCTCGGTCGTTGTTTGGTGCGCCGAGTATCCTGTTTCTCGACGAGCCCAACGCGCATCTCGACATCAATGCAGAGACGCGGTTGATGGATACGCTGCAGCATCTGCGTGAACGCGGGGCGACCGTGATCGTGTCGACCCACCGGACCGGGTTGCTGCAGGCGGTGGACAAGGTGATGCTGCTGCGCGACGGCGCGATCCAGATCTATGACGATCGCAACAAGGTGATCCGTCCGGCGGCACCGGCGGTACAGGGGTCGCCGATGCCGCACGACGCATCGAACGCGGCACCGCCGACGGCAGGTCAGGCAGCGGGTGGATCACCGCCCGCCCCCCTGCCCGGCGATGGCGGCAATCGCGCGACGGGAGGCGAAGCATGAGCGGCGAATTGGTCAGCAGGGGGCCATCGACCCCCGGCCAGCAGGTGATGCCGGTTCCGCAGATGATCCAGGAACGGCTGGAGATCGAGGATTCGCCCAATCGCGCGCTGTGGATCGGTATCGTGATCGCGGTCGGGTTCTTCGTGGTGCTGCTCGGCTGGGCGGCGTTCGCCCGGCTGGACGCGGCGGCGGCGGGCGACGGGCGCGTCGTGGTGTCGGGCAATCGCCAGACGGTGCAGCATCGCGACGGCGGCTATGTCGAACATCTCGACGTGCGCGACGGCATGCATGTCGAACGGGGACAAGTCATCATCCGCCTGCGCGGGGCCGAAGTGGCCGCGACGGAGCGGGCGCTGGCGGGCAGCGTGATCGACCTTCAGGCGCAGCGGGCACGGCTGGAAGCCGAAATCCGCGGCGGCACGATCCAGTGGCCGGCCAGCTTCGCGCAGGCCACGGGTGAGGATCGCGCGCTGGTCGAACGATCGAAGGCGCTCCAGCTGGCACAGCTGAACGCGCGTACCGGCGCGCTGGCTGCCAACCGCGCCGTCATCCGCCAGCAACAGGCGGAAGCGTCGCGCAGCATCGGCGGATATTCCGCGCAGTCGCGCGCCAGTTCGCAACAGCGCGCGTCGCTGGAAGAACAGCTTGCCAGCACGAAGCGGCTTGCCGACGAAGGCTATGTCTCGCGCAATTCGGTCCGCCAGATCGAACGTTCGATCCAGCAGCTCGAAGGTGCGGATGCGGACTATGCCGCCCGTGCCGCCGCCGCGCGCGAACAGGTCGGACAGGCACGCGAATCGGGCGTTGCCCAGTCGCGTCGCTATGTCGAGGACGCTGCGACGCTGCTGCGCGACACGCAGTTCCAGCTGAACGAGATCATGCCGAAATGGATGTCGGCCAAGGAGCAGCTGGAACGCACCGTGATCCGCGCGCCGGTTTCGGGGCGTGTGGTCGAACTGCGCGTCTTCTCGGAAGGTGGCGTCGTGCAGGCGGGACAGCCGATCCTCGACATCGTTCCCGATGCCGCGCCGCTGGTAGTCCGCGCGAATTTCGATCCGAGCGATATCGACGGCGTGTATGAAGGCCGGCAGGCGGAGGTGAAGTTCCTGTCGCTGCACGAACGCGATCTGCCGATCCTGCTGGGCCAGATCCGCAACGTGTCGGCCGACAGCCTGACCGACGAGAAATCGGGCCGCAGCTACTTCACTGCCGAAATCGTGGTGCCGCAGTCGCAGATCGCGCTGCTGAAGCAGGTGCGCGGGGCCGATACCGGTATCCGCGCCGGTGTGCCGGTGAGCGTGCTCATCAAGCTGCGTCCGCGTACAGCATTGCAATATATGCTCGATCCGTTGACGGAAGCATTCCGGCGGTCGATGCACGAGCGTTGACCGGGACGGCCGGGCGGCGTCGACTTCATCGTCGTCGCCCGGCCGTACGACGTGACATATGGTTGATACTCTACGCTTGAATTGCCGTGTGAAATGCCGTGTGGGTTTCCCCGCGTCGGACGGGGATCGGGCGGCGGGGAACTACAGGGGGACAGGATGACTGCCGGACTTCGATCGCGCATCGCACTATGCCTGACGGCCAGCATTGCCATCATCGGCGAAGCGGCTGTCGCGCAGGCGCCCCGGACCACGGCGGCACCGGTCCAGCCGGCAACCCCGCCGATGCCGAGCCTGCCCGTCGATCCGGCGGCGCGGACCGAGACGCTGGCCGAAGCGCTGGCCGACGCCTATCGCAACAACCCGCAGCTCGAAGCGCAGCGCGCGCAGCTTCGCGCGATCGACGAGACGGTCATTCAGGCCAGCTCGCCCTATCGCCTGCGTTCCAGCGTGGTCGGATCGATCCGCTATCAGGAACAGGTTCAGCGTAACGTCTTTTTCGACGATCTGGTCACCAACCGCAATCGCGCGACCGGTGCGTCGCTGACTGCGTCGCAGATCCTGTTCAACGGCGGCCGCACCGCCGCGCAGGTATCCGCCGCCGAAGCCGACGTCCTGTCGGGACGCGAGCGGTTGCGCGAGGTCGAGAACTTCATCCTGTTCGAAGTCGTCGATTCGTACATGTCGGTGCTGCGCGATCAGACGCTGATCGCGATCCAGCGCCGATCGGTCGATTCCTATGCGCGGCAGGTCGATCAGGCACGGGCGCGCGAACGCGCAGGCGACCTGACCCGCACCGACATCGCCCAGGCCGAAGCCCAATTGGGTATCGTGCAGGCGCAGTTGTCGCAGGCCGAGGCGAATCTTCAGCGGAGCCGGGCGCGGTTCGCCGCCGCGGTCGGACGCAATCCGGGCAATCTGACGCCCCCCGCCCCGCTGCCCGGTATCCCGGCGTCGATCGACATGGCGTTCCGCGATGCCGAGGCCGAAAGCCCGACCCTGTGGCAGGCGATCCTGAACGAACGCGCCGGACGCGCGCGCGTCGCCGCCGAACGTGCCGAACGCAATCCGGTGCTGAGCGCGGATGCAGCGATCGGGCTGAACGACAATACGGCGATCGGTTTCAACAATCTGCGGCGCGGGGCCAGCGCATCGGCGACGCTGACCGTGCCGTTGCTGACCGGCGGAGTGGTCGATTCGCGCGTCCGGGCGGCGCTGGCGAACCAGCAGGCGTTGCAGTTCAATGTCGAGGCGACGCGGCGCGGCGTATCGTCGCAGGTACAGTCGGCATGGAACCAGACGATCTCGTCGGCCGAACAGCAGTTGATCGGCCTGCGCAGCGTCGAAGCCGCGAACCGTGCGCTGGAAGGCGTGCGGCGCGGGTTCCAGGAAGGCTTCCGCTCCAACTTCGAAGTGCTCGATTCGGAACAGCGGCTGCTGAACGCGCAGCTGCTCGTCGCCAATGCCGATTATCAGCGTTACAGTTCGCAGGCGACGTTGCTGACCTATATCGGCCGGCTAGAAACCGCGCTGCTCAGCCCGGCGAACGCGACCTATGACGCGACGCGCAATCTGGAACGGCAGAAGGCCAAGCAGATCGATCCGTTCCAGCCGGTGGTGAGCGTGCTCGACCGACTGGCGCGCGCGCCGGACGATCCCCGCGACGCCCCGCTGGTCCCGGTCGCCGGACCGACGATCCTCGGCACGCCGCTCAACCCCGCGCCGCAACGCCCGCTGGGCACGGCGCTGCCGTTGCCGGACGCCCCGCGCACCCGTCCGCTGCCACCCGAGGATCAGGCACCGCCGTCGACCCGCCGTCCGGTGGCCGTTCCCGGCGAGCAGTAATCGGGTTCGACCGGTGCCGCGCGGATAGCTGGCGCCGGTCTTCCCCCCCAACCCTGCGGATCGACGCGGCGGTCGTGCAGAACCCGGGCCTGATCGATGCGCGGGTCTCCTGAACATTCATCGCATATCGGAAACGCTACGGCAGACCTGTCGTAGAGACTCCCACTTTGCGATCTTCGGCATGCGGCGATCGTTCGGGGGCGTGTCCGCAAGCGTCAGCCCGCGAGCAAATCCGACGGCACGGCGGGACCATGCGACCTCTGGCAGACTTCGACCGACGCGACTCCGGCCATCGCAGGCGATCCGCGAAGACGTTTTGCGTCGAACCGAGGCGGTCGATCGTCCGGGATCGCGCGGGGTCCGCCCGCCGGCTTCGCCGCGCAAAGGGCGCTCTGCCACACCGAACCGGAAAAAATCACTTTCCTACAAACCGCACCGCATGGAACAAACCGAGTACGATCCAGCGCGGGTCGGAATAGCGGGAGTGGTTGATGTCCGATTCTTTCAGGTCCTTTGCAGATTCGCCGGTCGGTCCGGCCCGCAGCGCCAGCGCCGTCGTGCCGAGCGACACGGTGCCGTTGGCCCGACTGCCCAAGGCGCTGTACGTCGGCGGTGGCGGTACTATCGTGCTGCGCGCGATCGACAGTACGGACGATGTCGTACTGAGCGGCATCGCGGCGGGCAGCATCGTGCCGGTCCGCGCGCAGATCGTCCGTGCGACGGGCACGACCGCGACGCAGATCGTGGCGTTGTGCTGATGCTGGGGTTCGATATCACCATCGCCCGGCCCGTTCGCGGGTCCGTCGTCCGGGAAATGCGGGCCGCGACGCTGGCGTTGATCGCCCGCATGCAGCCACCGCCCGATCCGGCGCGGGCCACGCGGATCGACCTGCTGATCGGTACGCTGATCGATCACCAGATCTGGAGCCGGATCGACACGCTGCTGCTGCTGGCGGCGCATTCGCCCGAGGCAGCATTGTTGAACTGGACCGGGGGCCGCGATGCTGCCGTCGGTGGCGGCGATCCGCGGTTCATCGCCGACCGTGGCTGGTGGTGCGACGGACTGGACGACTGGATCGACACCGGGCTGGTCCCCGCCAGCGCGACGCGATTCCAGCGGAACAGCGCGATGGCCGGGTGCTGGACGCGCAAGGATGGGCGCAATGCGACGGTGCCGGTCGGCACGATCGTCGGCACATCGGTTTCCATTACCCCCCGGAACGCCAGCGATGCGAATGCCGGCCGGCTGAACGGGACGACGGTGGTGTCCGCCGGGTCGGTGACGACCGGCTATGGTTTCTGCGCCGTCGACCGCGACGGCGCGGCGCGGTTGCGACAATTCGTGCAGGGACGGCTGGGCGCCACCAATGGCTCTGCTCCGTCGGCGGCACCATCGGCGGCCACGATCGGGCTTGGCCTCGCCAACGGTATCGCCGCCGACGGGCAATTCTGCGCCTTCGTCGGGGGGGATAGTTTGAGCGAGCAGCAGCACGGCATATTGTACGACGCGCTCGCAGACTATCTGGGTGCGCTGGGTGTCGCGCGACTGCCCGCCGCTGCGTCACGTGCGCTATCGCCCGCCGATCCAGTCGCCCTGCCCGATGGCAGCGCCCCGATCACCGCCGGCAACGGCATGGCCGTGACCGGAATCGCGCGCGACCCGGCCGGCCGCTGGTACATCGCCAATGGCCGGACCACGCGACATGCGTTGCTGTTCACCCGGATGACACCGGACATGGTCGCGATCGATCTGGAATTCGATGTCGCCCGCCTCGGCCTTTCGTCCGACATGGCGGGATCGTGCCAGGGCATTACCTGCGACACCGGCGACGGCACGATCTGGTTCATCGTCAAACTGGCCGGGCCGGACGGAAATCGCAGCTATCTCGTTCGGATGGAGCCGGAAACCGGGCTGGCGATCGGAACGCCGATCCCGATCGCCGCAGGGGATAACGGCATTGCGTACGACCCGGAAACCGACGGGTTCTGGATCGTTCGCGACAGTGCCGAACTGATTCTGTACGACAAGCAGGGAAAAGCGCGGACGGGCAGCTTTCCGCTTCCGCCTGCCAGCGACCATTGTTTCGTGACCGGCGTCGGCCACGGGCGAATCGGTGCCGGCGAATTGATCGTCAGCGCCGGCGTTAACGGAGCGGCCGGTGCGATCCATCGGTATCACCGGCTCGATTATGGCGGGCCCGTCGCGATCGGTATCGAAACGGCGCCCGGTGCCGATGCGATCGAGGGCGTGTGGCTCGGCGAAGATGTGTTCCATATTGGTAATGATGCGGCGACCCATCCGGGCGTGCCGGCCAAGAACCGCGTTTTGCGCTATCAGCTATAGTGACACGTATCCGCACTTCATCGCCGCGGAATTTCGGCCGTAGAATCATATGGAAAGTCCAGCCGGCCGGCCGGAAAGCAACCATTTTCCAAAAAATCGGCAGGTTGGGTCCGGTGTTCCAGGACACGACGAACGGATGGTTATCGGCGATGAGCCGTTATTATGACGCAACCTATTAGAACTGGCTGTTTTTGACCGTTCTCACGACACGTCTCATCGCGGGACGGTCGACCGTTGAATCGAGTCTCTATAGCGCTCGGCGGGTAGCGGCGGGACAGCCGGTGCCGCCGGCCGGCGGCACCGCCCTAATATTGGGTGAATAAGCCCATAACCTATTAGTTTAGTAGTTCGGCAAAACGATTCAGCGATTAACGTCCTCGGGGCTTCGGGGACAAAGTCTGGACGGCAACAAAAGTGCCGCCGGCACCGAACCTGGGCGAAATTTTACTTGCGGGGATACCATGGCAATCACTAGCGGCGTAGCAAACGGCGAAGTCTTTCTGCAGGCGAAGTATCTCAGCATTGGGATCAACGTCGACGGAACTTTGGGAACGATGTACAATGCCACGAAAGGCATTGAGACCGACATCGACACCGGCCTTCGCCGTGTCGGTTTGTTTGCCGACTTCGACGGCTTTGGTCAGGGCAAGGAAACGACCCTGAACGACGTGCTGTTGCAGGGGCGCGCGATCGAAGGCTTCAACGTCGGATACAAGCTCGGTGCGACCACCGTCGTGCGCAGCAACCAGACGCTGACCGGCTATTCGCAGATCAAGGGCTCGCTGGACAATGCCAGCACGTCCGAAGCCGCTGCTGCGACGTGGAGCGGCGCGACCGCCGACAAGCTGGGCATTGCACAGAAGATCACGCTGGCCGACGATGCGAAGTACATCCGCATCGACGTCACGCTGACCAACAATTCGTCGGTGACGATGAACGACGTGCGGTACATGCGGACCGCCGATCCCGACCAGTCGGACAAGTTCGCCACGGCGAACAAGATCGAACGTCAGGGCGACAATGGCGCGCTGGTGACGGCGCAGGTCGCACCGTCGACCCCGTTCTTCCTCTACACCCCGGATCAGCGCGCGGTCGCATCCTTCTACGGCTTCGTGAACACCGATCCCTATGCCGCTGCCGCCTATGCCACCGAACAGGCGGTCGGATATGCCAAGACCGTCGACCAGACGCTGAACCTGACCTTCGGCCTCGGCGCGCTCAAGCCCGGTGAATCGACCAAGATCACCATGTATCTGGGCGTGACCGACAATCTCGGCGCCACACTGTCGCAGATCGACTCGGGTGTCATCACCGCACCGCGTCCGCCGGTGCCGGTGAACCTCGCGCCG
>NZ_JACYVA010000011.1 GCF_014842075.1 Sphingomonas sp. CFBP 13720 | reverse complement strand
TCAACAATGTCAAAGAACCAAACAAAAACCGGCGTCGCTTCGCTGCCCCTCTTAAGGAAGGGCAGTCGGCGTGCCGTGTCTGTTGTGGCTGCAACGGCGACTGGTTCGTCACCGCTGCGGTTGCTGGGAATTAGGGGGCATGAACCGAGCTGTCAACGGTTATCAGCAAGAAAGTTTCGCGATAATTCTAGGAACGGGTGCCTCTGGCAGGCGATTTCGACCGCAACATGCGGCCCGCGCGCCTACATTATTATGCTCCCGCCACGCGCTGTGCCCGTGTGAAAGCGGTAGACGGTACCACGCGATATCCCAAGTTTCCGCGCAATATGCGCTGGTTTCATGCCCTCGGCGAGCAATACCCTGATCGCCTCAGGGTCGATGCGCGGTTTGCCGCCCTTGTAAACGCCGCGTACTTTGGCCGCCGCAATCCCCTCGGCCTGGCGTTCGCGGCGCAGGTTCGTCTCGAACTCCGCGAACACGCCGAGCATGTCGAGGAACGCCTTGCCTGCGGCGGTGGCGGTGTCGATCGGCTGTTCGGTCGCCTTCAATGCGACACCCTTCGCCTTCAGTTCGTGAACGATATCCTGAAGATCCTTCATCGACCGCGCGAGCCGGTCGATCCGCGTTACGACCAGCGTGTCGCCCGCGCGCAGGAAATCGAGCAACGTCTGCAATTCGGAACGCGCGGCGCGCGTCACTCCCGACTGCTTCTCCGACCGGATCGTCTGGCAACCGGCTGCGCGCAGCGCCCCTTCCTGCACGGCAAGGTCCTGCGCCACCGTCGATACGCGGGCATAGCCGAACAATGCCATATATTCTCCGAACTGTTCCAACAGGGTCTGAACCATGTCGGAAGAATGTTCAATATGGCTGTGACCTACCCTGATCGAACGGATAAAACGTGCCAAGTTTAATGTCTCGTCTAGCTATACCCTAATCTACGCTTGCCTTACGTCGACATTATGCTAAATGTATACATGTTGTTGAAATACAGTTTTGAGTATAGCGGCATGAACGTGCAGCGTGGCAAACTCGTTTCGGGAGGCAGATTGCAGCTACCGGTTGAAATGCGCCGCGCGCTGTCGCTGGGCGATGGCGATACGGTGCTGCTCGAAATGGTCGACGGCGAAATCCATGTCCGGCCATTGCGCGATGCGGTGTCGCGGATTCAGGCGCGGCTGCGCGACTATATTCCTGTTGGGGTCAGCCTGTCGGATGAACTGATCGCCGATCGTCGTGCCGAGGCGGCGGGTGAGTGACGCCGGCTACATGATCGACGCGTCGGCGCTGCTGGCGCTGATGCTGGGCGAGCCGGGGGCCGAGCGGGTGCAGGCGGCGTTGCCCCATGCGGCGGTATCGGCGGTCAATCTGTCCGAAGTCGTGGCAAAGCTGCAGGAACGCGGCGTTCCTGACGACGTCGTGACCGACAGCATCGCCGAACTCGACCTGCCCATCGTCGCGTTCGATCACGATCAGGCGATGCGCGCCGGCCGGCTGCGCATGGCAACGCGCACCATCGGGCTGTCGCTGGGCGATCGTGCCTGTCTCGCGGCGGCAGGCGCGACGGGCCGGATCGCGCTCACCACCGATCGGGCATGGGCAACAGTGGAAACGGGCGTAGTGGTGCAAGTCGCCCGCTGACGGACCCTGCCAAGTGTGGTTTCCGATCGGGTCGCGTCATCGCACGGCGTGGTTTCGGCCCGGCGCAGAATGCGAGAACGAAGCGAGGCCGCTGGGCCGTGTCCGAAGGGCAACGACAGCATTCCGCTGCGCCAGATCATGATGCAAGCCGGTCGAAAGCCGCGCTACGGCAGCCGCAGCAACACCGACGCCGCGCTGGCCCCGTCGGCGCGCTCCAGCAGCGACGTCCGCATCGCGCCCGCGGTGCGTTGCACCCTGCCCCGGAACGCCACCCGGTCGCCGACGCGCACCGTCACCGCGCGGTCGAGGTCGAGCAGCCGGTCGGACAGGCGCAGGATCATCCCCGCCGGCACCGCCCCGGTCAGCGTGATCGTCTGGCCCCGCACGATCGCGTCGATCCGGTCGCCCGCCTTCACCGCCGCAGGGTCGGGAATCTGCAGCCAGTAGAAGCGGTCGCTGGTCACGTCGTCCTGCACCCACACCACCCGGTCGGGCCACGCCCTGCGCGTGAACTGCGCCATCCACGGCAGCGCCTCGGCATCCTTGCGGTTCATCCAGTGCGGCAGGCCCGGATAGATGCGCGCCATCGATACATAGCCGTCCGGATCGGCGGCATGCAGCCGGACCAGCTCGGCCGCCTTTTCGGTGGCGATGCGGTTGCGGTCATAGGCCGCGTCCGCCCCGCCCATGAACACCCCGAGGGGCAGGTTGCGCACTGGCAGCAGCGTCGCCTCGTTCGGGTGCCCCGCCATCGTGGCAGCGGCGGCGAAGCGATCCGCCATGCGCGGCGCCAGTTGCCACACGCCGTCGCCGCCGGCGGAATAGCCGAGCAGATAGACCCGGTTGGGGTTCACGCCGTTGATCGCGACCTGCGCATCGATCAGCTTCTGGAACAGCGGGTCGATATGCGCTTCGTGCCACAGGTTCCACGTATTGGTCGGCGCGCGCGGGGCGAGATAGATGCCCTCTGCCGGTTCGTAGAGGCGGATCTGGTTGCGCCATTGCTGGTCGTTGACCGCAGGTGCCGCGTTGCCGCCGCCATGCATCGAGATCCACAGGCTGCGACCGCCCGCAGGGGCAGTGCCGAAGACCCTGCTGTCCCAGCGCAGCGTCCGGTCGCCCAGCGTGATCGCCTTTGCCGCCACCGCATTGCGATCGTCCGTCGCCAGCGTGCGCAGCCGGTCGGTGGTCAACAGGTCGAGCGCACGGGCAGCGTTCGCCCGGTCGAGCGGCCGCGTCAGCGCGGCGGCATTGAATCTGCGCTGCGCATCGGGCAGTGCCAGCCACGCCCGAAGATCGGCCAGCGCGTCGGGCGCGGCACGGGTCGGGCGCGACGGCGGCGCGGCGGGGGTTCCGGTCGCATGCACCGGAAGGGTTGCCATGGCGGCGGCGGCGAGACAGGTCGGCAGAAAACGCATGGCGGCGATCTGTAGCGATCCCGATCTACGTGTCGATGGGGGAAGGGAACGCGGACAGATGCCCCGCTTCCAAGCGGCGCAACATTTACCGCCCCGCCACCGCATTCAAGATCGTCCGGCCACAGCTGGGTCGCAAGCACCGTAGGTAGGAAGATGCGCTCGAAGACATCGGCAGCATGCCCTTCGCAGGGGCGCCGGAACACCATGTTCCGAGTGCCGAACCGCTCCAACGGATACGCCACGGACCGGCCGTACGTGCGATCCCGAAAACGGCTTCATCAAACCTACAACGCTAGCCGCCGTCCCTCGCCTTCCGGTCGATCAGCACCGCCTGTTGCCAGCGGCCTAGCAACTTGTCGGTGCGATGAATGCAGCCCACCCAGCAACAGGGACGCTACTTGCCCCCGCGCACCTCGTCAAAGGTCCGTTCGATGCGGCGCTGGCGCGTCGCCGGCTGTTTCGCATCCTCGATCCAGCAGAGGAACTCGTTGCGGCCCAGCGGTGTCAGACTTTCCCAGCGCCGCAGCACCGCCGGGTCCGATCGCAACGCGGTCCGAAGGTCATCACCGGCTTCGTGTACCGTGCCCTGCGGAAAATCGTTCGCCACGAAACCTCCTGATCCTGCACGGATAGTCGCGCGATCACCGGTTGGACGCAAGGTAACGGCGGTCGCCCGACGTTCGAACTTCACGGCGATATCGCTGGATGGAACGACGCGATCCTGCAGGGTCGTAACGGGTCGGACGGTACGCGAATTGTGGGTAACACAGATCGCCGATGCCGAACGGTACATGATCGACAAGCTATCGCGGGTTCGGTCTCTGCCGACCGGCAACCAGCGCGTCTGCGATCCCGGCGGGCCGCCCTTGGGTGATGAGGGACGGCCCGCTTCGGGTCGCGCGTCAGGCGAAGCCGAACGCGTCGGTGTAGAGGCCGTGGAAGCCGGCATCGGTCCACAGCCCGGCATCGTCGGCGAACGACGCGACGTCGTTGGCCGGGGTTGCGATGCTCGTCGCGAACGTCGCCGCCGCTACGACAGTCGGCGCGGCCGCATTGGCCGGAGCCGCCGCAACGCCGAACGTCCGGCCTTCGGCATAGCCCCACGTCACATAGTGACGCGCCAGTGCCTCCCCGTCATTGCCATAGGTCGCCAACAGGTCGGTATTGGCCGCAGCATAGGCCGCCGCGTCGAAGGTCGTGCCGCGGCCTTCGTTCACGCCCCACTCGATATAGTGACGCGCCGCTGCCGTCTCGTCCGCGCCGAACGCCGAGATCAAGTCGCCGTACGAGGCGAGATACGCCCAGCCATCGAAGCTGCTGCTGCGCCCTTCGGTCGCGCCGAAGGTGATGAAGTGGCTGGCACCCGCGGTCGCATCCGTCCCGAACGCCGCGATCAGATCGCCATAGGATGCGATATAGTCGAGCGCATTGAACGTCAGGCTGCGGCCTTCGCCGAAACCGAAGGTCGTGAAATGCGCCACGCCCTGTGCCGCGTCCGCCCCGAACGCGACGCGCAGGTCGCTGTAGCTGGCGATATAGGCCAGACCGTCGAATGCGGTCAGACCGGCACCCGCCAGCGTCGTCGTGCCACCATGGCCCAGCTGCACCTGCTCGACGCCGGTCATCTCGATCGCACCGCGCTCGCTCACGACGAACGTACGCTCGCCGCTGGTCAGCAGCTGGTAGTCCGAGCGCACCCCGCCGATGTGCAGCGTGTCGACGCCCGATCCGCCATCGACCGTGTCCGATCCGCCGCCTGGCGCGATCAGCATCGCACCAGCCACCGTCGCGATCGTGTCGTTGCCCGCCCCGCCTGACAGGCGGTTGGCCCCGGCATTGCCGACGATCAGGTTGTCGCCGGCATTGCCGGTGGCATTGATCGCCGCGCTGCCGGTCAGCGTCAGGTTCTCCAGTCCCGCAGCCAGTGTCCACGATACCGACGAACGCACGGTGTCGCTGCCGCTGCCGCCGAACTCGCTGATCTGGTCGTCGGTCGTATCGACGACATAGATATCATCGCCCGCGCCGCCGCTCAGGAAATCGATGCCGGCGCCGCCGTCGAGCAGGTCGTTGCCCACGCCGCCGAACAGCTGGTCGTTGCCGGCACCGCCGTACAGCCGGTCGTTGCCCGCATTGCCGAACAGCGTGTCGTCGCCGCGCATGCCGCGCAGTTCGTTGTCCAGTGCGTTGCCCGTCAGCGTGTCGTTGCCGTCACCGGTCACCGCATGTTCGATCACCGACCCCGTGGCGATGGTGAAGCTGGCCCCGCCGATGCTGGTCGACGTCCCCTCGATCAGCGACAGCGACACGTTGCTGGTCACCGCCGCTGCGTTGATCCAGTCGATCCCGCCGTCGCTGTCCACCAGCGTCCGCCGACCCGCTTCGCCGGCGATCGCCGCCATCGTTGCGAACTCGTCGGTATAGGTGAACACGTCGTTCGCAGTCGGAGCAGAACCGTACAGGTCCAGCTTGACGTTATGAATGGTCGTGACACCGTTGTTCGTCGCTTCGAGTTCGATTTTCCACGTACCCACCGCACTGACGCCACGAAAATTCGCGAAACCGAAGGTAAAACTTTGCCGCTCGGCGGAATTCAGACCGAATCCCTGTAGCGTATCGACAAACGCCGAGGTCCCGTCCGGCGCCGTCAGCTTTAGGCGATTAGCACCAAAGTCATAGGGGAACAGGCCAGGCAGGCCATATTCAGTGAAATCCACCAGCGACGTATAGGTGATTGTCATATCGACATGCTCTAGATCGATATCGGCATCAGTAATCGCGAATTCATACCCGACCTGATTGCCTTCGAACCGGTCCCATGCGGTAGTGAAATCGATCGTGCTGTCGCCCCCGGATAAAAGGTTTGTCTCGAACACCGTAGAAGCATAATGGACCTCGTTCGCGCTCGTCTTCGCATCACCGAATAGCGACCACACTTCCGCCATGCGGACGGCGGCAAAAGCATCGATCGCACCATAGCCGTAATCGGTGCTGTAATGCAGTCCGCCGCCGTTCGATTGGGTGTTGCTCCCCGCGCCGGACACGACGAACCGGCTTTCGTTCATGCGTGCTGTACCCGAAAAACCGTCGACCGGATCGGTATAGGCAAGGTTGCGCGCCTGCAGATCGAACGCGATCGGCAGCTTTGCCGAATTGGCGAGGATGTTGGACACGTCGCGCCAGCCCAGACCGGCATTGGCGTCTAGCATCAGCGTGACCACCCCGGCCGCGATCGGGCTAGCGGCGGACGTCCCCCCGAACTGGTCGGTATAGTCAAGTCGCCCGCCGGGATCGCCGATGAGGTTATAGCCGTCCTTACCGAGCAGGTCGGTGGCGACGACGCCGGTACCGCCGATCACCGCCAGATCGTTCGATGGCGCGGACACCAATAGGGAGGCGCCGCGCGAGCTGTAGTTCGACGCCAGTCCGTCGACCTCGCGATAGGCACCAACCGAAATCCAGTGGCGATCGGTGTGGCTGGAATCACCCTGTGCGTCGATCGAGTTGTTGCCGGCCGCATTGAGCTGAATGGTACCGAGGCCATCACGTCCGGTTTCAGCGGCATAGGTGACCGCCTGTGCGATCTGATAGGCACCGGTACCTTCGACGCCGCGGCTGAACGTGCTGCCATACAGGCTGGCAGTTGAGCCCCAGCTGTGATTAACGACGTCGAACTTGTTCGTCTGGCGCATTGCCTCGATGAACAGGCTGTCGTCTGCGGCGTTGATATAGATGCCGGGGTTCAGCTTGCCGCCCGAATAGGGGTCGAAGATGTTCACCCCGGTCAGGGTAGCGTCATAGGCGACGCCCACGGTGCCGACGCCGTTGCGAGCCGCTGCGATCAGTCCGGCCACTGACGTGCCGTGCGCGCCCGACAGAGGCGAATAGTCCCCGTCATAGGTCTTGCCGTCGATCGTGACGTGCAGGCTCGCGTCGTAATTGGATGCTAGATCGTAATGGCCGTACTGCACGCCGGAATCGTACACGCCGACCTTCACGCCCTTGCCGGTATAGTCTTCCCAAATCTTGGCGATATCGCCCAGCTTGCCCAGATGCCACTGGCCCGCCGCTTCCGGATCAGCCAGACCCAGCGATGCGATGGCAACGGTCGCTGCCGTTGGACCAGCATCCATCAGACCATATTGCGGCTGACCCGCAGCGCCCGTGTTCCCGGTTTCGTCCCACCCTGCGATCGTCGCCCGAATGGTTGCCCGACCAATATCGTTCATCGCCATCGCCTTGTCTCCCTGCATGTACGTTGATGCCTAGCGTCCGCCGGCAGATTCGCCGCCGACCTAATTGTCGCCGAATATCAACGGGTCGTGGAACGAACCGCGACCTACGTTGCGGGTGAGTAGTGACTACTGCTAACAGCATGTCAATCAGTATTTATGTATGACGGCCTGCTATGGGCTGAGCTGTTAATCCGCAGCTGCGGTACGAACCGGAGATATGAAATTGGAACCGATCGCACCCGAAGGCGCACTCACCAGCCTCGGATTTACGGATCTGGAATCGCGGATCTATTGCGAATTGCTGCGTCATGGTCCGGCGTCAGGATACCGCCTGTCACAGCTGGTGGGAAAGGCTCCGGCCAACGTCTATCAGGGGCTGGCGACGCTGACCCAGAAAGGGGCCGTGCTCGTCAGCGACGATGCTAGCGAAAAACGAACCTACAGTCCGCTGCCGCCGCGTCAGTTGCTGGGGCTGCTGCGTACGGCGTTCGACCGGCGTTCGACCGGCGCGCTGGATGCGCTGGAACGCGTCCATGAGCCCTCCAGCGACGAGCGCGTCTATTCGATCCACAGCGCGCCGCAGGTGATCGAACGCGCCCGCGACATGCTGAACCGTGCCGACGAAATCGTTCTGTTCGACTTTTTCCCGCAGATCTACGACCTGTTGCGCCCGGAGGTGGACGCCGCCCGGACGCGTGGCGTGACCGTTGCCGGTATCGCCTATGAGGAACGCTACGCCGAGCCGGGCATGCCGTTCAACCGCGAGTCCACCGAACTGGTCGGATCGCGCTGGCCGGGGCTGGGGCTGATCCTGATCATCGACGGATGCGAATATCTGGTCGCGCAATTGTCGAAGGATATGGCCAGCGTTCTCAACGCGGTATGGACCGACAGCGTGTTTCTAAGCTGCGTCTTCCACAGCGCGGTTGCTGCCGACATCCGTCTGGTCGCGCTGCGTGCCGACCCCTCGGACCCGCTGCGCCATCTGTCGCTTCAGGGCGCGACACCGCCCGGCCTGCGCCGGCTGTTGCCCGCCACGGAGTGACCGGCCCGGCGCACGATCCCTTGCCGCACGCCGGGGACGTGACCGCTACATCCAGTCGCCTGCCGCCGCAGTGCGTACCGTGTCGATGTAATGCAGCGCCCACAGATCGGCATCGTCACCATAGGCGGTCGCAAGCTCGGGATGGCTGCTTGCATACGCCAGCGCATCGAACGTAATCCCACGCCCCTCGCCCGCGCCATATAATGCGAAATGCCTGGTACCTGCAGCGGCATCGGTACCAAAAGCGGCGATCAGGTCCGAGTGCGACGCGATATATTCGAGACCATTGAAATCGTCACTGCGCCCTTCTGCGAAACCGACATCGACGAAATGGCGCATCGCCCCCGTTATATCCTTACCGAACGCGGCTCGCAGATCGGAATAATTGGCCAGATAGCCGTAACCGTCGAAGCCATCGGTTCGCAGTCCGCCTACCGCACCGCTAGTGATGTAATGCGCGGTCGCGTCGGCGCGATCGGCTCCGAACCGTGCGATCAGATCGGGATTGGACGCCAGATAGCCGATGATGTCGAAGCCGGCGCTGCGCCCTTCGGCGGCACCGAAGCGGATATAGTGCGCCGCCCCTGCCCCTGCATTGGCACCCAGCGCCGCGCGCAGGTCCGCATAGCTCGCAATATAGGACAGCGCGTCGAACCGGGCGCTGCGCCCCTCGCCCTCGCCCCATCCGATATAATGCTGCGTCGCCGCTGCCGTATCGGTGCCGAACGCAGCGCGCAGATCGCCATGGGCGGCAATATAGGCCAGCGCATCGAACGCCAGCGGATCGCGTCCCTCCGCAAAGCCATGGTTCACGAAATGCGCCGCCGCCGCGCCCACATCATTGCCAAGGGCCGCGACCAGATCCCCATAGCTTGCAACATAACGCATGGCATCGAACGCGGTGGTGACGGCGGGAAGTTCCGCCTGCGTCACGTCGCTGTCGTCAAACCAGAAACTTTCGACGCCGCCGACACGATAGCGGCCATGCGCGGAAACGAGAAACAGCGCGTCCGCTCCTTGCAACAGGCTGTAGTCCCCGGCATCGCCCGGCAGGATCAGCACATCGTCCCCTGCCCCGCCGTCGACCACGTTGATCCCACCACCGGCGTCGATCTCGTCATCGCCTGCACCAGCCCGGATCGTATCGTTGCCATCGAAGCTGTAGAGCCGGTCGTCGAGATCGAATCCGGTCAGCGTGGTCGCGCCGTGGAACAACTGCGCGAAGATCCCTGTATAATCGCCTTCTTCGATCCACGTCAGCAGATCGGCGACCGGCACCGCCAGACCCTCGACAGCGAACGCCGAAACACCGTCGCGATACTCGACGATGCTGGTGACCGTGCCGCCCGTGATCGACCCATCGGTTGCAACGCGCAGCCCGTCCACGGCGATCACGTCACGAAAGCCGTTGTCGAACGTCAGCTCAATCCGGTCCGTGCCGGTTACTGCCAGCTCGGGTATCAGATAGCTGGCGATCGCCGTTTCATACATGTCGAGCGCGACGCCCGGGTTCGCCGTGATACTGGTCATGCTGGGTCCGTCTTGCGTCCGCGCGGGTGCACGGCCGGCCCAGGTTATGGTCATCAGGCGGAAATTTCCGGTTAGTCCATATGGTTACCGCGCGTTCAGAGGTGCCACGCGGCACGCCCTTCCCCCAACCCATACCGGTGTGATCCAGTCGGCTCCCCGCATCGGATACGGCCCCAGGAACAGGTCGCCCAGCGCGCGGCGGCAATGCGCGTTCATCCACCGGCGGCGGCGATGTTCGGGACCGTCGTGCAGGATGTGGCACCGCTGGCACAGCGCCGCCAGACGGTGCAGCGCATTCTCACCCGGATCGTGATCCAGATGCGCGCAGGCCAGCACCACCGCGGTCCAGCGGCCATGTTCGAACAGGTTCTCCACCGGTCGCCGCACCCGCCGGCCGCGTCCGTTGCGCCAGCAGCGTGCCTCGCCGTCCCACCACCGCCCGTCCCCCAGATGGAACACCCGCCGCCCGTGCGGCCGCCGACAATGTTCGCACCGCCCCCCTGCCCGCACGAACCGCACGAAGCGCGACAATTGCGGCCAGTCGATCGGATACAGAAAGACATGTTCGGGACGGATCGGCATTACGCCGTTGATTCTGGGCCAGATCGCACGGGAACAAAAGGGGTTTCACCCTCCCCGTCCGATAAATCCTACATGTCGACACGTAGAATGCTCGACGTGTCGCTGTCGTCGCATCGATCGGAAAAATCCTGTCACTGCCTGCCGATGACGTTCGATCGTCATCGTAATTTGACACATTGCGGCTTCTTTGCATTACCGCGTCTCAAGAATTGCCGCATCGCAGCGGCAGTCGAACCAAGGGAGTTCCCATGTCGTCCAAACCCGTTCGCAAGGCCGTCTTTCCGGTCGCCGGCCTCGGCACGCGCTTCCTGCCCGCGACCAAGTCGATGCCGAAGGAAATGCTGACCGTCGTCGACAAGCCGCTGATCCAATATGCGGTCGAAGAAGCGCTGGAAGCGGGGATCGAACAGATCATCTTCGTCACCGGCCGCGGCAAGGGTGCGCTCGAGGATCATTTCGACATTTCCTACGAGCTGGAAGCGACGATGAAGGCGCGCGGCAAGTCGCTGTCGGTGATCGAAAGCATCCGCCAGAAGCCCGGCTCACCGGTCTATGTCCGTCAGCAGGAGCCGCTGGGCCTCGGCCATGCGGTATGGTGCGCGCGCGAGATCGTCGGTGACGAGCCGTTCGCGGTGCTGCTGCCCGACGAGCTGATGGTCGGCGGCTTCCTGAAGCAGATGGTCGGCGCCTATGAAAAGGTCGGCGGCAACGTCATCGGCGCGTTCGAAGTACCCGACAGCGAAACCGACAAATACGGCATCATCTCGCCCGGCAAGATCGACGGCAAGCTGACCGAGGTGGTCGGACTGGTCGAAAAGCCCAAGGGCAAGGCGCCGTCGAACCTGATGATCCCGGGCCGCTACATCCTGCAGCCCGAAATCATGAAGATCCTCGACCAGCAGGAACCGGGTGCGGGCGGCGAGATCCAGCTGACCGACGCGATGGCCAAGCTGATCGGCACGCAGCCGTTCCACGGCTTCACCTTCGACGGGCAGCGTTACGATTGCGGCGACAAGGCAGGCTGGCTGACCGCTAACATCGCCCTGGGCCTTGCGCGCGAGGAGCTGAAGGGTCCGGTCCAAGCGTTCATCGACGCACTGCCGCGCTAACAATACCGGCCATCCCCGGACCCGGTCCGGGGATGGTCACGACACAGATCAGTGCCCGTAGCGCTTAATGCCGCGGCGGCGCAGCTTGTCCCTGTGGCGGCGGCGTAACAGGATCACAAGCCACGGTACGGTTACGATCGCCACGATCGCGATGATCGCATAAGCCAGCATTTCACGAGAGATATCCATAGCGCCGTTCTACCAATCCGGCAGCAAATGTCACCGTAGAAGTATCCGCAGCAAATTCTGCACGACCATATTTTGCCAGTTATATCGTTTCTAATCAGCCTATTATCCAGCCACCCTTCGCGCTTGGTAAACGCTATCCACCATTTGGACGATCCACGAGAATGCGTGTCGACATGTCGTTATGTAGACACGTCGGCATTTTGGAAACGATGCGAAATCACAGCGTTACCGTTGATCGCCCTGCCCGGCCGCCCTAGACCATCCCGCCGGTCGCACAGCGCCCATGACCGACGATGTTATCGGTCGCCGCCGCCCGCTCAATCGCCGATCGGGCTTTCGCCATGTTTGCGCAGCACGTCGTTGAACGCCTCGGCCATCAACGCCTGAAGGCTACGATTCTGACGACGGGCGAGCATGTGCATCGCCAGCGACATTTCAGGGCTGAAGAAACCGGCGATCTGCTTGCGGCCCTGACGGCTCGCCGGCCCCCTGCCCGCATCGGCGGGCGATGGGGCTGGAGCGGGAGCCGGGGCGGGCGCGGCGACCGGCGCGGCGCGGTCGCGCAGATTGGCGAAGCTGGGCTTGCGGCTCATGTCAATGCCTTTCGTCGGAAACTGGGTGTCGACATGTCTAGCTGTCGACATGTCCACTTGTAGATATCACGGACTTCTTTGGCCGCCTTGCCCGTCGGCTCGAACTCCATCACCGACTGGCCCTCGGCGCTGGCGTGGCGATACGCCGCCCGGTCGGGCAGCAGCACGGGGCAGGGGGGCGTGCCATAGCCTTCGACCAGTTCGCCGGCTTCCTGATAGATACGCGGCGCGTTGGGCGGGCCGGCGGTGAACACGACGAACGCGGGCTTGCGCAGCAGCTGCACCAGCTTGGCGGTGGTCTGGATCGCCGACAGGTCGAACGCGCTCGGCCGGCACGGGATCAGCACCAGATCGGCGACCTCGACCGCGGCGCGCGCCGCGCTGTCGGCATGCGGCGGCGTGTCGATCACGATCACCTTCGCGCCCTGTGCCGTCGCCTGCGCGACCTTGGCGGCAAGGCGGGGCGGGGGGCTGTCGATCACTTCTGGGGGCAGGTCGCCACGCCATGCCGCCCACTGGCTGGCGGTCGCCTGCGGATCGGTATCGATGACGAGGGACACCGCGCCCGCTTCCTGCGCGGCGGCGGCAAGGTGCAGCGCGAGCGTGGTCTTGCCCGCGCCGCCCTTCTGACTGATGATCGCGATGGTCGGCATGACAACGTCCATACATGTCGACATGGCGACATGGCAACATGTCGAAGCGTCGAGCGTCCCTATGACCCTGTGATGCGCGGCGCGATCTTTTCCTCGCCGTCCTGACGCAGCGTCACGCCGTCGATCCGTCCGGCGGTTTCGCGGAACGTCAGATCCGCCGCCACGATCTTCGCAAAGAAATCATACGGTCCTGCGGGATAGATCGGCAGCGCCTGCTGCCCGATCAGCTGGATCATCAACCGGTCCTTCGCCCGGAACACCGTAATGACCTGATCGGGCGCAAGCCGGTAGCGCCCGACGAACCGGTCCAGCATCACGGGCGACAGCGCGATGACGGCGCGGACGGGGGGCGGTGCCGGCGGCGGCGGCGTGGCGTCGATCGCCGAACCGGTCAGCAGGTGCAGCGCGATATCGTCGACGCCGGGCTGCGTCATCGCATTCGCCAGCACCACCACGCCGCGCCCCCGCACCGGGTCGAACGCGATGCTCGCCAGATAGCCGCCGGTCGCGCCGCCATGCTGGACGACGTCTCCGACCCGCGTCTTCGTGACCATCCACCCGATGCCGATCGCGGTTTCCGGCCCGTCGGTTTCAGCGCGAACGATCCGCATGCGGTCCATGGCCGGCTTGAGCGGCGACGGCGTGAAGCCGAGATGCGCGGCGAGAAAGGCGAGCATGTCGCCCGCATCGGAGCGCAGCCCGCCCGCCGCGACCATCACCCCGCCTTCCCATGGCGCGACGGGCCGGAGGAATTCATCATGCGGGATCGCCTGACGCCGCATATCCCCGCCCGCCCGGCGCATGTCGGTATCGATCATGTGCAGCGGGCCGGTAATGCGACGCCGCACCAGCGTCGCGTAATCGGTGCCCGCGCGGTTTGCGAGGATCTGCCCGAGCAGCGCGACGCCGAGGTTCGAATATGCATAGGCCGCACCCGGTTCGCGCTCCGGCACCCATGTCTTCAGGAAATCGCGCATCAACGCCGGCGTATAATCGGCATAGGGATTGCCTTCGTCGGCGAAGGGCAGGTTGAGCGGCACCCGCGGCAGCCCCGATCGATGCGTCGCAAGGTCGAGCAGCGTGATCGGTCGACCGCGTACCGGCAACGTCCAGCCCACCGGTAGATAATTCGCGGCGGGATCGTCCAGCGCGAGTTCACCGCGCGCCGCCATGTCGGTCAGCAACAGTCCAGTAAAGACCTTGGTGATCGAACCGATCTCGAACAGCGTATCGGGCCGCGCGGCACCACGCGCGACGATGCGCCGGCCCTGCGCATCGATCACGCCGACGACGATCGCCTCGCCCGGCCGCTGCGCGATACGGTAGTCGAGGATCTCGCCGATCCCGGCATCCGACGGCGGCGTCCATGCGTCCGCTGCGACGGCCGGGCGGGGCGGGGGGCCACCCTCGGCCAGCACCAGCGGGAACGCGGTGCCGCCCTGCGTCCAGACTCCCGTCCAGTGACGCGCGCCTGGTTCGCGTCGTCCGGCATAGCGTGCGCCGTTGCCCGGTACGGTGAAGTCGAGCGTCGTCGCCGTCATCGCGACGGTATCGAGCGGCATACCCCATATTCGCTGGTCAAGGCTGTCATAGCTGCCGCGCAGCACGCCGCCATCGTCGACCCGGACATGCACCGCGACGCGCAACGTCGCGCCCGAGGGCAGGGTCAGCGTACCGATCCAGTCTCCCGCGCGCGCCACCGGCACGGGAGCAGGCGATACGAACTGCGCAAGGGTCGTGAGGGCGATCGTCCATGACATATCGGGTAGTCCGTATGTGCGCGCGTCGAGCCTGCCGCATTGCTCCGGCAAGCGACGCCCGTCCGCCATACGTAATACAATGCGCCTCACGAGCGCTATCCTGCCATCAATCGTCCAAGCTCGTTTTGCCGCTGCTGTCCATCGGTGTGAACGATTCAGGAGGACGGAAACGGCGACGCGCCTTGCGGGAACGACGGGCAGCCGGCTGCTCGCAAGGAACGGGCGTAATAGGACACAGCGCTCTGCCCGTGCGCGTCAAAGAAAGCCGGTGAAGCCGCTGCCCACAACAGGTGTCGAAGTGTCGACATATCGACATATCGACACCTCTACAATTCCCTCACCCCAGACACGCCACGATCGCCGCGATCACGGCCAGCGTTTCCTGCGGGTCGCGGACGCGGACCGTGTCCATGCCCATCTCCTTCGCCGGATAATCGTTGCCGCCGGGGAAGATCGCATCGCCGATGAACATCATGTCGTCGATCGCGATGCCGCTTTCGCCGTTCAGCCGGCGCAGACCATACGCCTTGTCGACGCCTTCGCGGGTGATATCGATCGACGTCGCGCCACCCATGTTGATCGACAGGCCGGGCAGGCGTTCCTTCAGATCGGCCTGGATAATGCGGCGCTTCTCGAATTTGGGGTCCCAATGTTCCTTGGCGTCGATCGGGGCCTGCTGGCCCAGCGCGGAGAAGGTGATCTGGCTGCCGCGATCCTCGATCCGTTCACCCCATGTCTGTTCGGGGACGAAGCCGGTCGCTTCCAGCGACGCGTCGAACGCGGTCAGGATGTTCGCCTTGGTCGCATCGTCGAACAGTTCGGCATAGACCGCATGCCACTCGCCGTCGCGGAACGTATAGAGCTTGGTCCCCGTCGTCGGCATCAGCCACAACCGGCTGCGATCCGCGCGCGCGGGCAGGCGGCTCGCGACCTGGCGATCGAATTGCGGCCAGTCCCCGCCCGAGATCACCGCGACATGCGCCACGTCCAGCAGGTCGGCCAGTGCCTCGCCCATCGGTTCGCCCAGCGGCTGCTTGCTTTCGGCGAGAGTGCCGTCGAGGTCGAACGCGACGAGTTGCTTCATGGACAGGCTCCGGTGCGGCGGGGCAATGGCCCCATATTGTATCCGCGAAAGCGGCATGATGGCGGTCATGTCAATATCGCTGCCGCACCGCCCCGGGTCACGCGCCACCCGGGTAGCGCGACCAGGCCAATGGGCGTCGCGTCGCGGCCGGTACCGGACCGACGATCCCCGGACGAGGACGCCAGGCGGATTCAAACACCGCCGCGCCGCATTTACACCGTCTTTTCCCCCTTGAACCACACGGGCCGCCACGCGTGACGCGGGGTTCGGGAGGTTCCGGGAATGACAGGACAGCGTTCGCGGCGATACCGCCATCTGGCATTGCAGGCCGGGGCGCTGTGCCTGCCCGCCACGGCGCTGGCGCAGGAAGCACCGGCGTCGCCGACCGCCGCGCCGGCCGAACAGGAAGCCGACGAGACGACGGGGTCGGAGATCGTCGTGACCGGCCAGCGCGTCCGCGGCTCCGCGATCGGCGAGGTCGATCCGCTGGCGGTGCTCGACCGCAATACGATCGCGACGCTGGGCGCGACGAACCTCACCGAACTTCTCAGCCGGATCAAGGGCCTCGTCACCTCCGCCAGCGGCAGCGATCCCGTCTTCCTGCTCAACGGCCGGCGGCTGTCGGGCTTCGACGAAATCGCGACGCTGCCGCCCGAAGCGATCGAGCGGGTCGAGGTGCTGCCCGAGCGCGAGGCGGCGCGGTTCGGCTTTCCACCGACCGTGCGGGTGACGAACTTCATCACGCCCAGGCATTTCCGCGCGCTGTCCACGCAGCAACTGGCGGGCACGACCACCGAAGGCGGCGGTGCGACCAACTATACCGAAGCGACGACGACACAGATCGACGACGGCCGGCGGACCTCGCTCAGCGTCGCTTATTTCCGGCAGAATCCGGTCCTGCAGAGCCAGCGCGGACTGCGGCCCGATCCGGACACCCCGTTCTCGATCGGCGGGAACGTCACCGCCGCGAACGGCGGCAGCATCGACCCTGCGCTCGACGCGATCGCCGGCCGCGCGGTCGCGATCGCGGCGGTGCCCGCCGATCCCGCCGCGCGCGGCCTGCTGTCGGCCTATGCCGCCGCACCGACGGTCACCGATATCGGGCGTTATCGTTCGCTGGTCCCGCGCAACGACATGGTGCGGGTGGACGGGTCGATCGCGTCGCCGATCGGCGCGACGATCGACGGATCGCTCAACCTGAAGATGGAGGCGCAGCGTACCGCCGGGTTCAGCGGCCTTGCCCCCGTCGCGCTCGACGTGCCGACCGGCGGGGTGCTACCGTTCGCCGACGACGTGCGGGTGAACCGCTATCTGCCCGACAGCGTGCTGCGCCAGCGCGGCAACAGCCTGAACCTGCATGCGGGCGGCACGCTGCAGGGGAGCGTCCGCCGCTGGGCATGGAACGTCACCGGCACGCATGACCGCGTGCGCGGTTTCGCCTTTTCCGAAAACGGCGTGCCGCTCGACGCGTTGCAGGCGTCAGTCGCGGCCGGCGGCGATCCGCTGGCGGCGATCGATCCGGCGACCGCACAGCTGCGCACCGTCCAGCAAAGCCGGACCGTCACGCAGACGACGGGGGCAAAGGGCGTCGTCAACGGACCGCTGCTGAACCTTCCGGCGGGCGCGGCGCTGGTAACGGTGTCGGCGGACTATGCCCGGTCGACCAGTCGCGGCAGCCAGTCCGGCACGGTCGACCCGGCGCTGATGCTGGAACGCACCGTCATGGGGGCCAGCATCAACGCCGACCTGCCGATCGCCGCCGCCGATCGCGACGTGCTGTCGTTTCTGGGGCAGGTATCGGCCAACGCGATGATCGGCGTGTCCGACGTGTCGCGCTATGGCCGGCTGACGACTCATGCCTATGGCCTGACCTGGACCCCGCTAACGGGCGTGCAGCTCAACGCATCGGTCAACGAAACGCAGTCGCCGCCCGCGATCGCGCTGTTGTCCGCGCCGACGCTCGTCGTTCCCAACACGCCCTTCTTCGATTTCACGACGGGGACCAGCGTGCCGGTGACCAGCGTGTTCGGCGGCAATCCGGCGTTGACGCCCGAACGGCGGCGGGTGTCGACGATCGGCGCGGCGTTCAAGCCGATCCGGGACAAGGAATTCCGCGTCAATCTCGACTATCTCACGACCGATATCACCGACCAGACCGGTACGCCGGGCAGCGCGACCGCCGCGTTCCAGTCGGTGTTCCCCGACCGGTTCGTGCGCGATGCCGCCGGGCGGCTCATCGCGGTCGACCTGCGCACGGTCAACATCGCCGCCGAACGCGAACGCAAGCTGCGCATGGGGGTGAATCTGTGGACGCAGCTCGGCCCCGCGCCGCCGCCACCGCCCAAGGCGACGGGCGTCGCTTCCGCCACCGCGCCCCCGCCCGCACCCCCGAAACCGCGACCCAGCCTCTTCGCCAACCTGACCGCGACCTACCGCCTCGAGGACCGGATCGTGCTGGCGCCGGGGCTGGCCCCGCTCGACCTGCTCGACGGCGCGACGCTGGACGGCACCGGCGGGCGGCCGCGATGGGAGGTCGAGGGCAATATGTCGGGGTCGTACGGCCCGGTGAATATCGGCATGTTCGGACGGTTGCAGGGCGCGACGCGTATCCGCAGCGATCTGCCGGCGTCCGACCTGCGCTTCACCGGTCGCACATGGCTGGTCCTGTACAGTTCGTTCGACATCGCGCGCATCGTGCCTGCGCCATGGACCCGGAAGATGTCGATGCAGCTGACCGTCGAAAACCTGCTCAACGACCGGATCGACGTACGCGACCGCACCGGCGCCACGCCCAACCGGTTCCAGTCGGCCTATCTCGACCCGATCGGCCGCTCGATCCGCCTCGGCGTCCGCAAGCTGTTCTAGTGTCGGGGACAGGTAGGCGAATGTCGGGGCGTATGCGGTACGCGCCGATGGTCGCGGATCAGCTCAAATCCACGATCCGCGTCAGCTTTCCGCCCGTAATCGTCATGAACGACACGACACGCAGGGCGACCTGCTCGCCGGCCTTCATCGGCCCGAGATCGATGGCCGGGGTGCCGGTCCAATCCACCTCGAGGGCGACACGATCGCCATCGACAACCGCGTTCCGGACGGTTTGGCAGCGAATGGTGAACATCGTGGCCGCTCGTCCGGCGAGTTCGGCGAAGGCGGCGCGGCCTTCGATCTTCGTACTCTGCCCCGCATTGGAGACGTTCTCGAATATAATATCATCGGCAACGCATGCCACCAGTGCGGCAACGTCCTTGCGATTATACGCATCGAGGTAGCGTTGAATGAGTGCAGGTAGCGTCACCGCTATCGCCCTTCTTGCAGAAACGCGTTGCCCGCCGGCTTTTCCGCCGGGTGACAATCGCGCGTTAAACTGAAGATGCCTGCGGCACCGGTTCACCCAGACGGACCCGACCTGACGTATCAGGCCGGGCGATTAAATCGTCCGACGGCCGCGATGTGAACAACGAAGGTCATTTGGGGAGTATGCCGGTTCGAGCGGGATTGTCGAGATGGTGGCCGAACGGGACGTATTGCCCGATTTCGCTCCGTACATGACATCCCAGCACATCGGCCTTCCACCTACCCCCCAGCACAATCGTGGCGGCGGCCGGCGTCGGTTGCGCTTGCTCTCGTCGGAGAGCATCGGGCCGGCGTCAGCCGGCTCGTCCTGCACGGCAGGTTGCTCGTCCGTTTCGGTTGTCGTCACATCGAGAGTATTCTTTCCGATCTGTTGTTGGCTTTGGCCAACACCGTCATTCTTTCTTTCAAAAAGGGTGGGAGAGCGGTTGCGGATCGTCATGAGACTCGCACGATGTGGCATCAATCCGTGCACCGATCCGGGCGAGCACGCGGCCGAGTGCGCCGCCGACCATCGTCTCGGCCAGTTCGCGACAGCTGAGGCCGGCACGCATCGTCGCGACCTGTCGGGCATCCTCGGCGCGGTGGTGCAGCGTGTCGGCCGGGGGCGGGGCAGGACACAGCCAACGCGGGAGCAGCGCCAGCAACTGGCCCGGCAGCGTCGGGCGATAGACGTTCGACGTCTGCTTGTAGCGCGGCCCCCCGTCCGCTTCCCCCGCCTCGACCCGGCGGAAGCGGCGTTGCCGCACCAGAAATCCCGCCGCCTCCAGCGCGCGCAGCGCGCGTGCCACGGTCGCGCGACCGAGCGCGGTCGCACGCGCCAGATGATCGTAGCTCGGGAACACCTGCCCGCGGTTCAGCCGCGCCAGCGTGCAGATCTCCTCATAGACGCGCACCGCGCCTGCGGTCAGCACGGTCAGCCGGCGTTCGGCGGCGGTCAGCGCGCGCGCGCCGCTGCGCTCGACCTGTCGCAGCTGCCGGGCGGCGTCGAGCGCAGCGCGCGCCATGCGCAGCAGCCGGTCGGTCTCGCCCTTGCCCGGCACCGCGAAGAACGCCTCCTCGAACGTGCCCGCCTCAATGCTACCGCGCCGGACCGGCGCGCCGGTGCGATGCGGCGCGCCCGACCGGCCACGCGCCGACCGCGCGCGTGTCGTCTGCGCCAGCGCCATCGCTGCCGCTTCCCCCAGGGTATATTTCATCGTCTTCCATCCCCTCGATCGGGGCCGGGACCAGATAAAAAAAGGGCGTGGCGCGAAACGCGCATCCTTGAACCGGATCGGGTTCGGAGGTATCTGGAAGAGGCTTGTTAGACCTCGGGTCGACGTTTGGCGACGTCGTTCCAAAACCTTCGGGATGCCCGGCCTTCGTGCCGGGCGTTTCTTTATGGGGTCACGGCCATTCCTCGCTGCCGCCCGCAGGACCGGGCGCGATCCCGCGACTGTTGCAGGTAATTTCCAACATCGGAAGCGTTCCCGGTTCGTGCTTTCGGGTAGGAATGCACGAAAATCGACGAATGGCGCGCGCGATCGCCCGTCCAGTTCGTGCTTTCGGATAGGAAATACCGCGTCGATTCGTGCTTTCGAGTAGGAATTCACCCGGCGGATTCGTGCTTTCGGATAGGAATTCGCGCTCAGTCGCGATCGACGGCGGTATCCGATTCGGCAGGTGATTCGGGCAGCCCTGCAGCATCCTCCGACGCGGCATTCTCCGGCGCGGCATCGCGCGGGCGGCGGTGGATGACGACCTGGACCGCCGCGACCGGGCGACCGCGGCGCGCGGGGGCAGGCGGGTCGTCCGCCGACGGCACGGTCTCGACCAGCTCGATGCGATAATCGGGGATCGTGTCGACCGCCGCGATCTGGCGCAGCGCCGCGCGGAAATTGGCGAGCGGGTTCTGATAGCCTACCTGCAGCCGGAAGGTGGCGAGGTCGATCTCCATCCGGTCGTCCTCGCAGGTCGAACGCGCGACCTCGTAGATCCGCCGCTCGATCGGCCCGAGCTGGAAATAGGCGATGGCATAGTCGAGCACGTGCCGGTCGAGCAGGATCGCGCGGAACAGCCAGTCGCAGAGCCGCACCTTGACCGCCTTCAGCCGCCGTTCGCCGCCGCGCGTGCGGGTATAATGCAGCTTCGCTTCGGACAGCCACGAGAAGAACCCCTCCTCGCCCTCGCCGCCCGCCTCGATATTGGTTTTGATCTGCGTCCCCTGCAGCCGCTCCAGCGCCTCCGACAGCCGTGCATAGGAGCGGGCGGAGTGGTTGGCCCCGGTGACGCTGAACAGGTCGTGCGCGGTGAAGATAAAATCCTGCGCGACCTGCTCGCCCGCCTCGATCTTCGCGGCCATCAGGCTGGCGATGTAGAGGACGATCTCCTTGTCATAGATCGTCGCTACCCCGCTGGCCGACGGACGCACCTCGATCGACACGGTATCGCTTTGATACGTAAGCGGTTTCATCCACGCATTCTTGGCCAGTGCGAAGAACGGAAACGCCATCAACGACCGCTCGCCCCGGATCTCGCCGTTTAGCGGACTGTCGAGCCGGAACAGGTCGCGGTGTGCCGGGCGGGGGGTCGCTTTGGGCCGGGGGGAGCGAGGCTTGGCGGGTGGGGTCGGGGTCATCGCGATTTTCTACCCGAAAGCACGAAGAGTGGTTGTTCTCATGGGCACGAGCACCGTCTAGCAGAAAGGAGGCAATACCAGTTCGTGCTTTCGAGTAGAAATTACATCACTTCGGGCAGCGAGATATCGTCAACCCGATCGGAACCGAAACCCGCCAATATTATCGCAACCAGATCAACCCGATCCTGCGCTTCGGCCGTTTCCGCCTGCCGATCGAACCAACCCCAAACTGCCCGCGACATCGCGGATACCGGCTTCCAGCGACACGCATGGTTCCCATCCGAATGCGCGATGCGCCGCGTTGATGTCCAATACAATTTCGGATGGATCGAAATCGCGCGCCGGCGCATACTTCACCATCAGTTGCCGGCCGGTAATCCGGTCGATCGTCTCGATCAGTGCCGCCAGCGAACAGCCGACCCCCGATCCGCAATTATAGATGCCGGGTCGATCCTGCTCCGCCGCTGCCAGCAACAGCCGCGACACATCGTCGATATGTACGAAATCTCGAACGATCGAACCATCGCCCCACATCGTCGCCGCTTCCCCTGCGGCAAGAAGGTTGAGGAAGGTCGTCACCGCCCCCAGCAGCCCGACCTTACCCTGATCCACGCCATAGGGATTTGCCGGCCGTATGACTGCCGGGCGCAAGCCACGATTAACCGCATACATGCCCAAATATTTCTCAGCCGCGACCTTGGTCACGCCATATGCGCTGATCGGATCGAGCGGATGCGTCTCGAGGATCGGAACCATCTGCGGCGGGCCATAGACCGCGCCGCCCGACGATAGATACACGATCCGTCGCAACCCTGCGACGCACATCGCATCAAGCAACGCGACCAGCGGGATCAGGTTGTCGGTAATATCGCGGGCCGGATTGGCATTGGCCGTGGCCGGGACAGTGGAATACGCGCAGTGGACCACGACGTCGGCGGCGCGCAACAGACCGATGTCGGCCGCCAGATCGGCGGTGCTGGCCAAGCGGAAGTCAAACGCCATCCCATGATCGTGACGTGGCTTCGCCAACAGGTCGAACACCGTGACCCGGTGCCCCGCGGCGACGGCACGTTTCACAAAATGGCTGCCGATAAAGCCGTTACCGCCCAGGACGATGATATGCATGGTCTTGCTCGTTTCGTGCCGAATGTCTCAGCCCTCGCCCGCAAGTGCGAGCAGATACTGGCCATAGGCGTTCTTGTGCATGGATCGCCCGGCGGCGCGCAGCCCGTCGCGGTCGAGCCAGCCCTGGCGAAAAGCGATTTCCTCGGGACAGGCAACTTTCAACCCTTGACGCTGTTCCAGCGCCCGTACGAACTCTCCCGCTTGCGCCAGCGATTCGAACGTGCCCGTATCAAGCCAGGCGAAGCCACGGCCCAGCAATTCCACGTTGAGGGTACCCGCTTCAAGATAGACCGCATTCATCGACGTTATTTCCAGTTCGCCGCGTGGCGACTGCTTGATCGACCGTGCGATCTCACTGGCGCGATGGTCATAGAAATACAGGCCGGTAACGGCATAGTTGGATTTGGGCCGTTCAGGCTTTTCCTCGATGCTGACCGCGCGGCCGGCGGCATCGAATTCTACAATCCCGTACCGTTCCGGATCGTTAACGTGATAACCGAACACGGTAGCGCCGCTTTCCCGCGCACTGGCTGCTGCCAAGCTTTCGGTCAGGCCATGACCGTAATAGATGTTGTCGCCCAGCACCATTGCGCTGGCTCCGCCGTTCAGAAACTCCTCGCCCAGAATAAATGCTTGGGCAAGTCCGTCGGGGCTGGGCTGGACGATATAGTCGAGTTGCATGCCCCATTGACTACCATCCCCCAGTAGCCGCTTGAACGCAGCCTGATCGTCAGGGGTCGTGATAACGAGGATTTCTCTAATCCCTGCCAGCATTAGCACTGAAAGGGGATAATAGATCATCGGTTTGTCATAGACGGGCAGAAGCTGCTTCGACGTGCCGACCGTAATTGGATACAAGCGCGTACCCGACCCACCGGCTAGAATGATTCCTTTACGGTTCAACTGCTTCTCCGACGTCTGTGGGTACATGGCACACCCGGTTGATTGCCCTTAGTGCTATACGTG
Source organism: Sphingomonas sp. CFBP 13720 (assembly GCF_014842075.1). Taxonomy (GTDB): domain Bacteria; phylum Pseudomonadota; class Alphaproteobacteria; order Sphingomonadales; family Sphingomonadaceae; genus Sphingomonas. The sequence continues at coordinate 23,060 of NZ_JACYVA010000011.1, read as the reverse complement.
GCGCCAGGATAGAGCGAGCGTCGGTTTGGCCTTGCGGTCGGAGACGACATTCGACGCGGGATCGCGTACGCCAGATTCCTTGCTCCACTGCGGCGATCTTGTCATGCGGGCATATCGTCGCAGGGGATTAGGACGTTGGTAGCATCTTTCGATATTGCGACACTTGCCCGGTATCGGCATTGCTATTTCGTGCTGCGGGCTGACCATGCGACCAAGCCCGGTGGAGACGTTGATTTGGCATATCAGATCGCTCGCGCCGCCCGTGCTGCGGGGGCTACGATCTCGGTCGCTGGCGTCGCGGAACTGCCCAAGGCGTTCGAAGTGGACGACCTGTTGTTCCTGTTCAACATTGATCGTCCGTTCGAGGCGGCCAGCGCACTGGATCGGGTGCACCCCGATGGGCGGGCGTTGTTGTATCCACTTCATCACCCCGCCGCCGGGGTCATGAAATATCTGGACCGGGTGCGTGGTCCGAAGCGGCTGCTGAGCAGGATCGCCGGCGGTAGCCCCGATCGCTACGAAACGCTGGTGGACACAGCCAAGGCGGCCCGTACCCGCGACCTGGGCCGGCTGCGCGCCGCAATCGGCCGGCGACGGGTGATCGACCGCTTGATCAAACGTTGCGAATTACTGGTCACGTCGCCGGCCGAGTTGGCCGAAATCGAGGCGCGATATGACACCCGGGCGCGTGGCGCATGGTTGCTTCCGCATCCGGTAACGCCGTATATCGGGCTGGCAGAGGCTAACATGCCACGCTATGTGCTGGTACCTGGACGCATTGAACTCCGCAAGAACCAGCTCGCTGCCCTGCAAACACTTAGCGCGATGGGCGTCCGTGACCGAGGGTACGAAGTGATCCTGGCCGGGGGAAAGGGGTCCGACGATGCCTATTTTACGGCCACCATCGACTTCGCCTTGGCCAACGGCATCATCTATGTCAGCCAGTTGCCGAAAACGTTGTTCTTTCCTGCTGTTTCAGGGGCAAGGCTGGTCATCAACGCCAGTTTTTTCGAAGTGACGTCGTTGATCGATCTCTATGCGATCGAGAACGGCATTCCGCTCGTTACCACCACGCATGGCTATTACACGCCAGCTACCACGCTGCGACAAGTTGATCCGTTGACATGGGGACCATGCCCCCCGCCGCAACTGATCAATGCCATTGACGCGATGCTGGCACCGGACCCCGTGCCATGATTCCGTGTTAATGCCTGCGTTTCAATAGTGACGTCGTATTATCGATATTTTTTCAGAAATTTGTTCCCGAAAGCTGTCAGATGAACCTGCATAGCCGTCATCATTTCGACCAGATCGGCAATCAACATAGCGATTCGGTGCCGATCGGGAACATGGAACGCCGCCGCATCCGATGTTACGCGATACTGGCAGGATGGGATGCAATCACGATTGCCAGCAGTTTTCTGCTTGCCAACATCCTGTTCATCGGCACTTGGCACGCGACGCATGGTATGACGATGATTTCGGTCCTGCTACCGATCTACATCTGGGTTGCCTCAATCAACGGATCTTATAGTTCGGCAGTGCTGCACGACCCACGGATCGGCGCGTTTCGGTCTATTCGGGCGATCGCTTTTGCCGCTGCCACTATGCTTATCATTGCCTATTCTTTCAAGGTGGGAGCAATATTCTCGCGGCTTGTTTTCTGGACTGGTACAATCTTCGCCATCTCGCTGCTTATCGCAGGGCGAATCGTGATCGGCAGAATACTGCTGAATCGTCTGGGCACACCGTTCAGCACTGTCGTGATTGTCGACGGCATTGCGTGGGATGCCAAGCCCGGCGACATCGTCCTCGATGCCGGTCAGTTCGGCTTCGATCCGCGCACCGATGATCCGTTGCAGTATAATGAACTGGCAAAGCGCGTAGCACATGCCGACCGGGTGCTGATCGCCTGCAGCGACGACCGCGTCGCTCCTTGGGCACATGTGCTTAAATCCATGGCGGTCGACGGGGAGATCCTGGCCCCGGAAGTAGACCGGATCGGCATGATCGGCGTCGGCCGCTATAATGGCGCACGCACGATCGTCGTGTCGGCGGGGCCGCTGCACCTGCGCGACCGTACGGTGAAGCGGATCTTCGACATCGTCGCATCGGCGACCGCGCTGGTCTTGCTGTCCCCCATCCTGATCGCGGTTGCAATCGCGATCCGTATCGAATCGCCAGGTCCGATCCTGTTCCGCCAACAACGTATTGGACGCGACAACACGCTGTTCATGGTCTTGAAATTTCGTAGCATGTATCAAGACCGTTGCGACGCATCGGCATCGGTACTGACCACCCGCAGCGACAGCCGGGTTACCCGGGTCGGTAGTTTCATCCGTCGCAACAGCATCGACGAGCTGCCGCAACTCATTAACGTCTTGCAGGGCGACATGAGTATGGTCGGGCCGCGCCCCCACGCCTTGTCGGCCAAGGCCGCCGAACTGCTCTATTGGGACATTGACGATCGCTACCGCCACCGTCACGCTGTCAAACCCGGCGTCACCGGCTTAGCACAGATCCGCGGTTTTCGCGGTGCGACTGTGGTCGCCACCGATTTGACGAACCGGGTCTCAGCGGATCTGGAGTATCTGCGCGACTGGTCGATGCGCAAGGATATATGGATCCTTCTTCGTACCATATTCGTGATCCGGCATGATAACGCCTTCTAAATAAATCGGATATCGGGAACAGGTGACCATGTACCATACACCGCAATGGCCAGTTGACCCGGCGCGAATCTCAGTCGTCATTCCTACCTTGAACGCGGGACCGCATCTGCCCGCCCTATTGCCCGCGCTTGCCCGACAAGGATTGCCTGCCGAGCAGTTCCTAATTGTTGATTCGGAATCATCCGATGAAAGTTGCAATGCGTTCCGCGCCTTTGGCGCGACGGTGGTTGGGATCGACCGGCGCACGTTCAATCATGGTGGCACACGTCAACGCGCAGTCGAAATGCGACCTGATAGCAACATCGTGGTCATGCTGACGCAGGACGCCATTCCTCAAGGTAACGAAGCGATTCTTCGACTGGTAGACGCATTCGCCGATCCGCAAGTTGGCATGGCTTATGGCCGGCAGCTACCGCGAAGGGTGGCACGCGGTATTGAACGCCATGCCCGATTGACCAACTATCCGCCACGATCGGAAACCCGCAGCCTGGCCGATCGAGAGCGCATCGGCGTCAAGACGGTGTTCTGTTCGGATTCCTTCGCCGCCTATCGGACGAGCGCCCTTGCTGCAGTCGGCGGATTTCCTGAGGATGCGTTCTTCGCCGAAGACCAACTGGTCGCCGGACGGATGCTGATCGACGACTGGCGGATCGCCTATTGCGGCGATGCCGAAGTGCAGCACAGCCATGGCTACACGATGGTAGAGGAGTTTCGCCGTTATTTCGACGTCGGCGTTTTTCACGGCCGCAATCGCTGGCTAATCGATACGTTCGGTGCCGCCGAAGGCGAGGGGCTGCGGTTCATTCGGTCTGAACTGGCCTATTTGATGCGGCATGATCCCCTGTTGCTGCCGTCGGCGATGGTGCGTACCCTTGCCAAATATGCTGGCTACAAGATGGGCAGCCGCGAGGCCAAACTGTCCAACGCTTGGAAACAGCGCCTGTCGATGCAACCCTTCTACTGGCGGCGCCAAAGCTGAATCGGGCAATTCGTGCCAGAGGTGGTTATGGACTTGAGGGTCTGCGGATTCATTCGTCACCAGGTGAATCGGCCCGCTTCCAAATCCATAACTGCCTCTGGCGATAATGTTATGAACGCCTTGCTAGCTATTCCGGTACGGAAGAACCACTGCCGAACCGTTACCAAACCGCCGGCGATAATTATCTGTATATCCGGGGCTAGAGATGATGAGGATCTCGTGGATACCCGCCAGTAGCTACGCCCACAGCGGATAATAGATCATCGGCTTGTCGTAAATCGGCAGCAGTTGCTTGTTCACCGCCAGCGTTGCGGAATGCAACCGCGTGCCGGAACCGCCGGCAAGAATGATGCCCTTCATGATGCGTGTCCGATCCGTTCGTCCAGAATGTCGCCCAAGGCCGCCTGCCAATCCCGCGGGACGATGCCATAGGCGTCCTGAAGGGCGCGGGTGTCGAGCAGCGAATTGGCCGGCCGCCGCGCCGGGGTGGGATAATCGGCCGTGGTGATCGGGGTGACGTCCGCCACTGGTCCGCCGCGCACCGCCGACTGCCGAAAGATTTCGGCGGCGAACCCGGCCCAGCTGACCGCGCCGGCATTGCTGAAATGAAAGGTCCCGGTGGGGGCCGTGCGGTCTTCGGACAGGCGCACCGCGATCGTCGCAAGCGCCCGCGCCAGATCGGCGGCACCGGTCGGCGATCCACGCTGGTCGTCGACTACGCCCAGCGTATCGCGCGTTTCCGCGAGCCGCAGCATCGTCGCGACGAAATTGCCGCCATGCGCCGACACCACCCACGCAGTGCGCACGATCGCATGGCGCACGCCGCTGGTCCGTACCGCCAGTTCGCCGCCCAGCTTCGACGCGCCGTAAACGCCCAGCGGCGCGACCGGATCATCCACCTGCCACGCGCCGTCCCGGTCGCCGGCGAAGACATAGTCGGTCGACACCTGCACCAGCGGAATGTCCGCGGCGACGCATGCCGCCGCGAATGCCGCCGGGGCCAGTGCGTTGGCCGTCCATGCCGCGACGACATCGCGCTCCGCCTTGTCGACGGCGGTATAGGCGGCGGCGTTGACCACCGCCGTCCATGGTTCGCGCGCGACCGTCGCCGTGATCGCCGCCGTGTTGGTCAGGTCAAGCGCGTCACGGTCCAGCGCCACCGCTTCCCATCCGGCGGGCCACGCGATCCGTGCCAGTTCGCGCCCCAGCTGGCCGGTCGCGCCGGTGACGAGGACGCGCTTCATCGCCGGCCCGACATGTCGACATGTCTGCGCGTCGACATCAGGCGGCGACCCCACGCCGTGCGGTCGCGTTGGCCGCGATCAGCGGACGCCACCAGTCCTCGTTCGCCAGATACCATGCGACGGTCTTGGCAATGCCGGTCTCGAACGTCTCCGTCGGTTGCCAGCCCAGTTCGTCGCCGATCCGCGACGCGTCGATCGCATAGCGTTTGTCGTGGCCCGGCCGGTCGGCGACATAGGCGATCTGCGTCGCATAGGATTGCCCGTCGGCACGCGGGCGCAGATCGTCGAGGATCGCGCACAGCGTCTGCACGACCTCCAGATTCTGTCGTTCGTTATGGCCGCCGACATTATAGGTGCGCCCCGGCGTGCCGCGTTCGAACACCGCATGCAGCGCCCGCACATGATCCTCGACATACAGCCAGTCGCGAACCTGATCGCCCTTGCCATAAACCGGCAGCGCCTCGCCATCCAACGCCTTGGCGATCATCAGCGGGATCAGCTTTTCGGGAAAATGATAGGGTCCGTAATTGTTTGAACAGTTGGTGATGAGCACCGGCAGCCCGAACGTATGGCCCCATGCGCTGACCAGATGGTCGCTGCCCGCCTTCGACGCCGAATAGGGCGAACGCGGATCATAGGGCGTTTCTTCGGTGAACAGCCCGGTATCGCCCAGCGAGCCATACACCTCGTCGGTCGAGATGTGATGGAAGCGGAACGCCGCCTTCGCCGCGTCGTCCAGCGTCAGCCAATAGGCCCGCGCCTCCGCCAGCATCGTATAGGTGCCGACGACATTGGTCTGCACGAACGCGCCCGGCCCGTCGATCGACCGGTCGACATGGCTTTCCGCCGCCAGATGGGTGACGACGTCGGGGCGGAAGTCGGCGATCGCCGCGCGCACCGCCGCCGCATCGCAGATGTCGCCCTGCACGAACCGGTAGCGGTCGCTGTCCGCGACGGGCGCGACGGTAGTCAGCGTGCCGGCATAGGTCAGCTTGTCGAAATTGAGCACCTCGTGCCCGCTATGTTCGATCAGGTGACGGACCAGCGCCGAACCGATGAAGCCGGCCCCGCCGGTGACGAAGATGCGCATGGGATGTCCTTCAGGCGAGGGGGAGGAGCGGACGGCCATCATAGGCGAACGGACTGTCGAACCCGGCCAGCGGCGGCTGCATCCCGTCCTTGGGCGACAGTTCGGGCCGCGTGCCGAGGGGCAGCGGCCAGTCGATGCCGACGCCGTCCCATGCGATCCCGCCATCCTGTGCCGGGGCATAGGTGTCCGAGCATTTATAGACGACCTCGCAATCGGGCTCCAGCGTCAGAAAGCCGTGCGCGAACCCGATCGGGATGAACAACTGCTCCCCGTTTTCGGCCGACAGTTCCGCCCCGACCCAGTGACCGAAGGTCGGCGATCCGCGCCGGATATCGACCGCGACGTCGAAGATCCGCCCGCGGATACAGCGCACCAGCTTGTCCTGCCCACGCGGCGGCACCTGGAAATGCAGCCCGCGCAACGTGTAGGCGGGAACGGACAGCGAGTGATTGTCCTGCACGAAGGTACAGGCGATGCCGAGCGCGGCGAAGGTATCGCGGTTATAGGTCTCGGTGAACCAGCCACGGGCGTCGCCATGGCGGCGGGGGCGGATGCGCTGGACGGGGGAGGTCATGCCGGCGGCATACCCATGCTTGAATTCAAGGGCAATCATGCAACAATCGGCGGATGCGCCAATTCCGATGATCTCGGCTCCCGGACCGTTCGATCCGTGTGATAGCGTCGGCACGGCGACAGAGTATGGAGCGGCGTTCGATATTTGTATCGGCGGTTGTTGGACGGTAACGCCGAAAAGGGCTGTTGCTTGGGAGATGGATATTGCTCCCTCGCCTCGGTCGACGCGGTTCTATCGGGCCGACCTAGCGAAATTGGCGTCAGGGTGGGGTGCGCCATTCGGTCGAGGATTGGCTGGCTAGGTTAGGCGAACCGCATGGCCGGCGTATTGCGCAGCGGGTATTGCAACTGGCGGGCCGCACTGAATGTATGGACTACGACGAACCTGTCGTTGCCCGGCGACGTTCGCGGGCTTCAGGTACGTCATCAGGGTCGGTACGGATCACCCGGGATGCACGCCGCGCGGCCGCCGGTGGCTATGTCGCTTACCTCGCGGTAATCGGCGCGACGCCGTCAATGCGCCGCACCGGCAACTGCTCCGATAATGCCCGACGGAGAAATTTTTGCACACTCTGAAGGTCGAACTTGTGCACCAGTGCCGATGGGCGATGCTGACGCCAGGCAGGCGCCTGCTTGGATACATTGAGGGCAACTACAACCGGCACCGCATGCACTCGGCCCTCGGATATCTCACCCCAGGCAAACCGGGCAGGGCATGACTGAAAACCAAGCGTGTCCACCAAACCGGGAGAGATTAGAACATCATTCGCCGCTATTCGAGGGGCACGGTGAATGCGACCATATTAAGCCGGTCGCTATTCGGTACGATCGCAAACCCCACTGGAGCACGCCAGTAACGCCGCAACCCGCGCGACGACAGGGCGATGGAGACATCACCACGAGCCATCGGCATGCGGAGGCTGGTCCGCCCCGCCGGGATGGCGAAGGTGCGGGTGCGGTCGCCGGCGTTGAGCGTCACTGATGTCGCGGCGGCGGCCTCGACGACCACGTAGAGCGTATCGGACAAGGTTTGCGTCCCTGCAGGACATGCGTACCTGTCCTTGATGCATCGCGATACCGGGTCGGGTCGGAAGGCAACGAACGCGCGGGTCGATCGGATCGTCGGCTTGCGCCCGCTCTTGTACCAGTCGATGAAGTACCGGCTTGCATCCAAGAAGCCGTCATGGGGGTTGCGCGGACCCCATTGTCCGGTATCCGCCTGCGCCCCCACCCCAAGCGGCCGTACATAGCTGCGCTCTTCCCAATCATTCCAAGTCACGATCTGTGCCCAAGTGGCACCGCCTTCGATCGCCGCCATCCACTGGCTGTCCAGCCCTGCGAAGCCGGCGTTGTCAAACACGCGGTTGTTGGTGTTGTGACCAAGATAATATGGAGTGATCGGAGCGATGTAGAACTTGCCAAGGCGTCGGGCAGCCAGCGCCGCGGCCCGGCTTACGTCGCCCAGCGTCCTTCCCGGTGCCGCTGCGCCGAACCAGGAATAGCCGGCCAGTTCTGGGTCATCGGTCAGGAAGCGCGCTACCAGTTCGGGACCGGGTGTCTCGTGTCCGCCCGATTCACCTTCGTCACGGGTGCTGACCATGTGTGGCACCAGCAGGATCGCTATACCCCGACGCTGTAGCAGCGCGCGCAGCTCCCGGTTCCACCGGTCCGAACTGGCGAAGGTAGAGACCACTGCCATGCCGTTCACCCGGAAATATGCGGGGTCCGTTCGATAGGTAGCAATGATGTCGGCACCTTCTGCCGGTGTAAGACCACCGGAGGGGTCGAGGGAAAAGAACAGTTTGAACTGCGTCGCGGTGGCACGGGCGGCGGCGAAAAAGTTTTTTGTATCAGACGCGTAGGATGGGTAACGTGTCCAGGCGCCTACATTCAGTACGAAGCCGTCGAGACCGGCATCGCGCGCGAGTGCGATTTCCTGGCCCAGTTGCGGCACCGAAACATTGGGCCCGTGGAGGGTGCAGCACATCACATAATGTGCAAAGACCCGTCGGGGGGGGGCTATCGCTTGTCTCGCGGCGGCCGGTATCAGGCGGACGCTTGCCTTCACCGCACCCCATGCCTGGCCGAACATCAGCGACATGACCACCAGCGACGGGAGCAATGCAGCCAGCATGATCCGTCCCGGACGCATCGCTGGCGATATTCCGATCATGTTCGCTACGGTCCGCTTGCTACAATCAGACCGCATTCACCCGTCCCGATGTGTTCGTCGGGACCGGATCCACACCCGGCCCCTCCCCATTGCGATAATGGCTGTCGCTGCGCAGGAACTGCTTTTCGACCAAGTGCCAGAGCGGAACGGATACGAGCACGGCAAGCGCGTAGCAGAACAGCAGGAGCAGCCACGGCCGATCTTCCAGCACGCGCAAGGCGACGAGGGTTTGGATGATGGGGAAATGCACGATGTAGATGCCATAGGAGAAATCGCCGTAGCGGCTCCAGTTTCCTAACCACGGCCCATAAGCAGCCCCGAGTACCAGCAGGCCAAGACCAACCGGACGCAGCAGCAATGGCAGGAAAAATTGCGAGGCGAGCAGGAGGAGCGCCCCTACCACGATCATCGGCAAGATAGGCAGCGCGCGTCGCTGAGCCAGATAATAAGCACCAGCGCCAACGCAGAAATAGGTTAGCTGGCCAGGCAACTGTTTGGCAAGCAGGTCGAAGAATGCATGCTGCGTGCGTTCAGCAAGCAGAAGCCCGAGCGCCATGTACAGTACCGACAGCAAATAAAGCGGAACGAGCACCCGAACCGCGCCCCAGCGCCGAACAGCCAAGACGATTAGTGGAACGGCAAGGTAAAAGGCGACTTCGACCTTGAGCGTCCAGAGCGAGCCATTGACCGCGGACATCGGATTGTCCTCGAACACGCCAGGCAGCGCAGGCAGCAAGAAATTCAGGAATGTCAGGTTGGCGACGAGATATTTAAGCGTCCCGGCACCCAGATACTCGCTCGCCGTGAGGCGGGTTAGCGCCAGCCCACCCGCTGCGCACAACAGGATCACCAGCAGATAGGCCGGATAGACCCGGCGCACCCGCTTGCCGAAATAGGAGCGCAGCGAACGGCTGCGCTCATAGCTTTGGACGATGAGCAGCCCGCTAATGACGAAGAAGGACTGCACCGCGATGTCCGACGAGATGTAGACATGAAGCGGCGCGAGCGCAGGATGGCCGGTTAGGACGCTAGCATGGACGAGCACGACCATGCTGGCGAACATGAACCGCGCGAGGTCCAGGTTGTTGCGCGACGGAAGACTGCTCGACGGTCGACGCTGCGCGACGGCCGCAGCCGTTGCCGTGCCGTCCGATGCGGATGTCGTCACGGAGCTGGCTGCTCGCCCGCCTGCGCTCCACCGGTGCCGGTAGCGATACCAAGCCGCGGCTTGTTGGCGCGCAGTTTGTAGTACATCGTCTTGCTGGGCATCATCCAGCACAACACCTGCTCGTACAGTTCGGGAAAGCGATTGGCGAAGATCTTTGGCAGCGCCTTCAGCGGGTTGCCGCGCGTCGGCAGGCCAAATGTCCGCTGCACCATTGTAAACATTCCGGAATGTGGCGTTTCGTAGGATGTTTCACCGGTGAACCGATCAAACGTAGTATAGGCAAAGAACGTCTTGTGCGTCGGATCCCGGTAGGCGTCCGGTCCCGAATAATGGGGCACCCAGACCTCAAGGATGCCACCGGGCTTGAGAATCCGATACAGTTCGACCACAGTCTTTACGACGTCGTCGACATGCTCAAGCGAAGACTTGCTGACGATTGCATCGAAACTGTCGTCGGCAAAGGGATAGGGGAAGACGTCGAAGTCATGAATCACATCGACCCCGGACCCGGGATAGATGTCCATGCCAACATAGCCCGGTTCTTTCGTCTGGCCGCAGCCGAAATCAAGTTTGCTCACTGGCGTTCTTCCATTCGTCGATTCATGGGTCAGGTCGGGCGACACGGTCGGAAAAGCGGTTTGCACCAGCGTTGGTAAAAAACCGTCAGCCAGCCTGTCGGCGCCGATAGTCCGCGTCCAGGGTAGGAACGAGGACCGCTGTACGCGCGAAGATATCAGCCGACACGGCTTTCCTCCCGACCTGCATGTTCGGCCGAGCCGATCGCGAACACCATGTCCATAATTAGCAAAGCATCCACGGGGTCGCGCCCAAAGAGAACAAGGATAGAGTCCGTCGCCGCCAAGGCGACTTTCCGATCGAAAGATCGGGACCCGCGTCCAAGAGCGAATACCCTTGGCCGCGCAATCCCGTCAACCCGGCCGACCGATCGGCCAATCTATCGACCGTGGTGATCCGCTTCACCGTCGGCGGGAGGTACGTGCCTTGCAAACCTCGCAAATCCCGTCATCCGCAACACCTCTCCCAGATCGTGCAGGACGAACGCGCGGGTCGCGGGCAGCATGGCCGCCAACGCTACCCCGGCACTGATACCGAACAGCGCCGTCGGAAGGAGTGTCGCCAGGCCGCCCGGCAGCATGTGGTGAACAAGCGAATGGGCCAGCGCAGCGGCGACGGCGACGGCGACGGCGACGGCCAGCGACGGCAGACAGGCCCCAACCTGATCGCGGATGCCCACGTGCCGCGATCGTGCCAGCAGGACCACCCCCAGCGGCACGGAAATCCCCAAAGATGCGATCGAAAAGCCTGCCGCGGCCGCAGTCAGCCCGAACGGAAGTCCCAGCATCACGCCGCCGGCACGCGCAAGCACATCGATGAGAGCCCAGTTGCGCAAAGTGGCCGATCGCTCGATCGCGATCAGTGCGGGCGCCACGATTCCGGTGACACCGTGCGCGGCCAGGGCCGGAGCGAGCCAAGCGAGGATACGGCCGGATTCTACCCAGCGGGGTCCGAGTATGAAAAGCACGAGATCATACGCAACAAACGGCAATGCCGCTGCTAGAACGAAGAATATGAGACTCATGCGCTGCAGACATCCCAGATAGATCTGGCGGTAGCGTTGCGTATCGCCCTGGTGCTTGCTCAAGAGCACCAACAGGACTTGCGTGACCGACGACAAGATGAGCTGGTAGGGCAGCATGAATATCTGCTGCGCGCGGTAAAAAAGACCGAGCGCACCCGGTCCGCGCCAATAGCCGATCATGATCTGTGCAACGTTGGTCGAAAGGTAGGTCAGTACCGAATAGATGGTGACGTCCATTCCTGGCCGGAGGAATGCGCGCGCGCGGTCGCGTCGCAGGCCGTGCTGCGGCCGCCAGGGATGGGCAAGATAAATGCTGAGGCTGTGCGTCACCGATTGCGCGATGGAACCGACGACAATCGCCCACGCATCCTGTCGCACCATCGCCGTAAGGACGCTTGCCACCAGATTTGCGGTCAGGCCGAGGGCATCACTTCGTGCAACCGCTCCAAACGCCATCTCGCGGCGCAGTTGCGCGTCATGCTGACCGGTCAGGCCCGAGATGAACAGGCTGAGGGCAGCACCACACAACAGCGGCGTGAGGCGGGGCTGTCCGTAGAAATACGCGAGTAGCCCGGAGGTCGCGATTACGAGCACGGTGAGGAACACAGTCAGCAACAGGTTCAGCCAGAACAGTGTCGACTGATCCTCGGCGTCAAGGCTCGATCGCTGCATCACCACCAAGGCAAGGCCGAAGTCGCGAAACAGGGTGATGAAAGCGACGACCGTCATTGCCATCGCCGCCAGACCGAATTCGTCGGGTGGCAGCAGGCGCGCGAGCGCCGCAAGCGAAATCAACCCGACAACGACGCCCCAGATGCGCATCGCGGAAAGCGCGACCATCCCGTGTGCCGCACTGCGTGCCCTGCTCATGCCGATTGCCCTATCGTAGTTCGGCCGCGCAGCACGATACCGGCGCGGCCTAGAACGCCACCCTGTAAGATCATCGATCCTATCCGCGACTTAAAAGGCGGATCTGCGGATGAGGAGTACGCGAAAGGTCGCAGTGATGGGCGCGATGTCGCGCCAGATCGACCAGGAATCAATGTAACCCAGATCCCTGCAGATGAAACATTCGACCAAACTAGAAAATACTCGCGAAATAATACCCGCGACAAATGCAACCGCATCGATTTGCACTAATGCAATATAGATCTTGAATAAGAAACCTTTGCACGATTGCTTGTCGAATACCGCCTTAGCATTCGAACCGGCACCCATCCGCTCCCGGAACGCGGGACTTGGGTATACCAAGTTCATATTCTTCCACTTCACTAAGTCGATACGCACCGAAAGCGATGCAATACATCCGCAAATTTGGCCAGATCGCCACTTGAACGCAAGAGCAGACGAGGTCAATGGCGTATTGCAGTTGCCGGCACTTTCGGGCAGATGAACTATGCTGAGGGTTACCCCCTCCCTGGTTTAGGTCGCAGTTCATTGCACCTCTCTTCCGCTTGGGCGTTCGCGCAAGCTCGATGACAAAGGCAGTAACGCCCTTCTATGCCCCACTCCCCGAATAAGCGACTGCCGCGTTACGATGTCGTTACGATCGGCGCGCGCGATTATTATCAGGTCGCGATCGCACTGGAAAAGGCGGGGCGCCTGCATAAGGCGGTCACCGACTTCTACACGCCCGACTGGCTGCGCCATCGGATTAGCAAGCGGTGGAACGAACGACTGTCCTCCCGTTATGCCAGATCGTTCTGGCCTACGGCGCTGCTGTCGGCGCTGCTCAAGCCGGGATTACACAACCGGGCACGCAAGCGCTGGGTAGATGACCTGTTCGGTTTCGTCGCGGCGATCCTGTGCTTCCTGGGACCCAACCGGGCTATTGTCTATTCCTATTTTCTGCACGGATTCACCAGCTTCTACCGAATGATCGGGCGTCGACCCGACGCGCTCATTTGTTTCCAGGTTCATCCGACCCCTTGGTTCATCCACCGCGTCATCGCCGCCGACGTCGCGGCATTCTCGTCAATCCGCCCCATCCGGTTCCTAGAGGATTTCGAGGACATACTAGATGAAAAGGACATAGCCGACGTCCGGCGTGCGCTCGCGATGTGCGATCGCGTCATCTGTGCGAGCGGCGTAACCCGGCGGAGCGTCGAGGAAGGCACCGATCTCGCGCTGCCATTCGACATCATACCCTACGGAAGCAAGCTGCTGGAGCATTCGGACGTCGACCCAAGCCGGTTCTGGGGCGCGGAGCGACGGATACGGCTCCTCACTGTATGCCAGTTGACGCAGCGCAAGGGAATGCACTGGGCCTTCGAAGCGCTGAAGCGACTGCCCCCGGAGATCCGCGACCGGTTCGAGCATGTCATCGTCTCCCATGTCGGCGATCCCGTCATCGCCGACATGGTTGCCCCCGGTACGCGGATGCTGCAGCGACTGACGGAGGCCGAGCTTTCCGCGTTAATGGCGAGCGCGGACCTGTTCCTTATGCCATCGGTGATCGAGGGCTTTGGCCTCGTCTACGTCGAGGCGATGTCTGTGGGCACGCCGATCGTCTGGACCGAAAACACCGGCCCGGCCGACATGTGCAGGGACGGCGTCCATGGTTACCAGGTTGCGCCGTCATCGCTGGAGGCGACGGACGCGCTCCTCCGCCGGATTGCGGCCGAACCCACAGCACTGGCGGCGATGCGGGCCGACTGCCTCGCCATAGCCAGAAAACTGAACTGGGACGCCTTCACCGACGGCGTTCGTGCCTCCGTCGCGGCGCTGGACCGGCAGCCCACAGGTGGATGAACGTACTGCGCGCCCCAACCCCCCGCGTGGACAGGCTGGCGGTGTCCTGATAGTCGGCGGTCCAGGTAAAGATGTGCGTTCAGTGTTGCCAAAGGGCACGATTTTTGGATTAGGTCGATGACCCTCCTGCTTATTGTGGCGATCGTCGCTGCCCATGCCTGGCTGACAATGACGGCCCCGACAATGCACCGGCCCTTCCTGGGCGTGCTGCTGTTTTGTCACGCTTATGTTTGCCTTGGCGGAACTTGGTACTGGATATATCAGAAGAACACCTATTTCGTCGGCACCATGTGGGGCGCGGCACGGTTAAACGAGGCGGCGCTGACCCTGTCGTCTGCGACGCTACTGATGGCGTTGACTGTCTGGGTGGTTTCGCGCCGGACGCCATCGACGATGGTCGTCACCGACCGCCTCAGTCCGGATCCCCTGCGGTCCGTCATCCCGGCCGAAATGCTCTTCGCTATCGGCGTGCTGGCGGCTCTTTACGTCATCCAAGGCGGCGCCGCGAGCGCCCGCGCCGCACTCAACGGCGAAGCCAGCTATTTTCTCATCGCCTTCCAGTTCGCGGACATGATGATCCCAGCATGGCTGTACATGCTCGCACGCCGCGGGTTCACCGGTCCCGTCCTGGCACGCTTTGCCTTCTTGGTATTTTATACGATCTTCACCGGGCTTCGATACAAGCTAGCGCTGCTTGCGATTCCCATCGTGGTCTTCATGTTCCTGAAGGAACGGAGCGTTGCCAAACGGATTGGACTGACCGCGGGTTTTAGCGCTGCGGTATTCACCCTGTTCACCGTGATGACGCTCTACAGATCAAAATTTTCCGGGATCGACTTTACACAGCGCGCCCCGACTACAGATCCACTGTTCGGAATATTTGCGGAGTCCAACGTCCTGTTCGGGCTCACATCCGTGATCCGCACCTATATCTACCGCGGCGTGACTTATCCGCTGTCCCCAATCATCGACAGCATTTCCGGACTCGTCCCGCGCGTACTGATGCCGACGCGCATGGTCGGCGAATATCGGAAGGGCGCTATTCACGGGCTGCTGACCAACGAGGGTTTCCGGTCGGGCACGACATATCCGGTCGTCGGCGAATTCGCGATCATGGGCGGATGGGCCGGGATCGCGATCGGCTCCATCCTGTTCGCGTTCGTCTATCTGTTTCTGCACAGGCTCGTTCGAAAGCTCGCGCCGTCGACCGCGCATCTTATCGTCGGCATCGCGATGGTGGCCGGGTTCGTCGGCTACTACAATTATTCGCGTGGTTACCTGCCCCAGATCACCAAGGGTTATATCTTCATCATGATCCCGTATCTCGTACTGTGCCGCCTGGCCTGGCGGCGCCCGCAAGCAGGCAGGTCGTCCTATGCGGTCGGGTTCCCGACTAGCAACCGGGTTGCCTGAGGCGGCTATGGCCAGACATCGTTCCGATCCCCTGACAAGACCGGGCCTGTATGCGATCCTGCTGGGCCTGTTTCTGTGTACCCTCTGGATCGCAGGCGGCGCATCGCGGGCCGATGCTCTGGGCCAGGTGGTGGTGCGGAGCGCCGCGGCGATTGTCTTGGCGGTAGCGGCGTTGTTCGGCAATCGTCCTGCGCTTCGGCCTGTCCGACCAGTAGCCCTGTTGTTGGTTGCCGCACTGTCGCTCGCGCTGCTCCAGCTCGTGCCGTTGCCGCCGGACATATGGCTGGCACTGCCGGGGCGTGCCCCGTTTGCGGAAGCGGCGGCCGCAAGCGGCCAACCCCAACCGTGGCGACCATGGTCGATCGTGCCGGGAGCCACGGCCAATTCTGTTGCCGCCCTGATCGTTCCCATCACCACCCTAATCCTGGTTGCCGGCCTGCGGGACCATGAGCGCCGCTGGCTGCCGGGCATGATGCTCTGCTTGATCGTCGCCGCGACCTTGATCGGGCTGCTGCAATTCTCCGGGGCCGGCTTCGACAACCCGTTCGTCAACGACGACCTGGGACAGGTTGCGGGCACCTTCGCCAATTATAATCATTTCGCGCTGCTGCTTGCGATGGGCTGCTTGTTGGCGCCGGTCTGGGGGTTTTCCAATGGCGGATCGCCAGGATGGCGCGCGGCGGTCGCAGCAGGTCTGCTGATATTGTTCACACTGACCGTATTGGCCAGCGGGTCGCGCGCCGGAACGGCTTTAAGCGGGATAGCGCTCGTGATCGGCCTGGTCCTCGTGCGGCGTCCGATCAGTCAGGCGCTTTCCCGCTATCCGCGTTGGGTGTTCCCGGCGATGGTCGCGGCGATTATCGGGCTGATCGCGATCCTCGTTCTGGTCAGCATCGCAAGCGATCGAGCAATTTCGATCAACCGGGCGATTACCGTCGATCCGTGGCAGGACATGCGCCGCCGCGGTCTACCGACCGTATTGGAGATGGTTCGTACTTATTTCCCGTTCGGTACGGGACTTGGCAGCTTCGACCCGCTGTTCCGCATGCACGAGCCGTTCGACCTCCTGAAGCCGACGTATTTCAACCACGCGCACGACGACCTGCTGGAGATCGTCCTAGACGCCGGATTGCCTGGCTTGCTGTTGCTGCTGGCGGCCCTCGCCTGGTGGGGCCGTTCGAGCCTCCGCGCATGGCGTGCCGGGCCGGCAATGCGCCACGCCCTGCCGCGGCTTGGGTCGGCAATGCTGCTGCTCGTCCTGCTAGCCAGCGTGATCGACTATCCCGCCCGAACACCGATCATGATGGCCCTGATCGTCATCGCGGCCGTATGGCTGGGTGACCGCAACGGCGGACGTTCGACGCCAGCTTTACCTGAGCCGGACCAACACTTATAGGCTGCCGGCTTCTCCCTTCACCCGGAAACGTCTCGAACGTATGCGTACAACTTCTGCCGTCCTGCTGTTCGCGACCCTGCTGTCCGCTTGCGCCGACCGGGTTCCGCTCGAGACGACCTCCAACCTGACGGTCGTATCCGAAAGCGGGGTATTGCCCGCACCGACCCGGAACGATCTCGTCGCGGCCGACCGACCTTCGCTGATCGGCCCGCTCGACACGATCAAGGTCGACGTGTTCAACGTGCCCGATCTGGAGCGGGAAATGCAGGTGGACGCCAGCGGGCGCATATCGATGCCGCTTGTCGGGACAATCAAGGCAAGCGGCAGCACGGCCGAGGAACTGTCCAGCGCGATCGCAGCGGCGTTGCGTGGACGCTACGTCCGGGACCCGCAGGTCACCGTCAACATCACCAGCTCGGTAAGCCAGGTGGTGACGATCGACGGACAGGTGGTCGAGCCGGGGCTGTATCCGGTGACTAACCAGATGACTTTGATGCGCGCCATCGCGTCAGCCAAGGGAATGTCCGAATTCGCCCGGCAGGACGACGTCGTCATCCTGCGTACCGTTAACAATCAGAAGATGGCAGGATTGTACAATGTCGCTGCCATCAGGCGCGGTGCGTACGACGACCCACAAGTCTATGCCAACGACGTGATCGTCGTGGGCGATTCTCCACAGCGTCGCCTGTTCCGTGATGTCGCCTCGGTCGCTCCGATCCTTGCAGCGCCGCTCATCGCAATCTTGCAGAATTAAAGGCTGTTCCCGCAATGAATCTGGTTGCATCCAACCTGCGCGACGGTAGCCAGGTCGGGCCGCTAATCGCGGACCCTTCGGCGGGTGACGCCAACCACACCTCGTTCCTTCGTCAATATCTGCGGATTGCGATGCGGTGGCGTTACGTCATCCTTGGCGTAATCGGTGCCTGCGTTCTGCTCGGGCTGGTCATCACGCTGCTGACGACACCCAAATACACCGCCGAAGCTACGGTTGAAATCGCGCGCGAATCGAACAAGGTCACCGAATTCCAGGGCGTCGAGAGCGAAGCAGGCCTTGCCGACCAGGAATTCTACGAAACCCAGTATGGCCTGCTGCGTTCGCGCTCGCTGTCTGAGCGGGTGGCGGTCCAGCTACGGTTGGTCGACGATCCCAAATTTTTCGCGTTGTTTGACGTATCGGACGACGCCGATCCAGCATTCCAACTGACCAACGGTCGCTATCCCGCATCCGGGCTAGCGACCAGACGGCGGGTCGCCGGGGAGGTTCTGCTAGAGAACCTTGCCATCGCGCCGACACAGTTGTCGCGGTTGGTCGATATCCGATTCACCAGCCCCGATGCCACATTCTCTGCGCGCGTCGCCAATGCATGGGGCGATAATTTCATTCAGACCAATCTGGAGCGCAAGGTCCAGGCGACCTCCTATGGCCGCAACCTGCTTGAACGCCAGCTTGCGCAGCTTAAGGAACGACTGGACGAATCCCAGCGCCAGCTCGTGGGTTACGCATCAGCGCAGCGTATCATCAACCTGCCGGCGCAATCGAACAACGACGGCAAGACGACGTCCGAGCGGTCGATCGTCGCCGATGATCTGGCCGCGCTCAACACTGCTTTGTCGCAAGCGACGGCGGATCGCATCCAGGCCGAAGCACGCTATCAGCAGGGCGGTCGGGCCGGTGCCTCAACCGAGGCGTTGCGCAACGTGGCGATTAACGGCCTGCGCCAGAAGCGTGCCGAACTGGCGGCCGAATATCAGCGGCTGATGACGCAGTTCGAACCCGAATACCCCGCCGCCAAAGCGATCCAGTCCCAAGTCGATCAGCTCGACAGCTCGATCGCCAGGGAAGAAGGCCGGGTATCTCGGTCGGTTCAGGCTGACTATGGCGAGGCGCGCGAGCGCGAGCGTGCGCTTCAGGCCAAAGTTGAGGAACTCAAGTCGAGCTATCTCGACCTGCGCCGCCGCAGCATCCAGTACAACATTTATCAGCAGGAGGTTGATACCAACCGCGCCCTGTACGACGGGGTGTTGCAGCGCTTCAAAGAAATCGGGGTCGCCGGGGGCGTCGGTGTGAACAACATCTCGATCGTCGATCCTGCTGACGTACCCGAAGATCCGTCCAGCCCACGACTGCTGGTAAACCTTCTTATATCGTTGCTGGCGGGACTTGGCTTAGGTACGTTGCTTGCCTTGGCGCTCGAACAGATTGACGAAGCCATCGCCGATCCGGCCGAGGTCGAACGACGTCTTGGAATGCCGCTGCTTGGCGTGGTACCGAAGGTAGACGGTGGTTCTCCGAAGGATGCCCTGCTCGATCGCAAGTCCGACCTGTTTGACGCCTATCTGGCGGTCCAGACCAACCTGGCGTTCACGACAGAGCACGGCGTACCGCGATCACTTGCCATTACTTCGACCAAGCCATCGGAAGGCAAGTCGACCACCGCGCTGGCACTGGCGACGACACTTGCCCGTTCGCAACGCCGGGTCATTCTGGTCGACGGCGACATGCGGTCGCCTTCGGTTCACCAGTTGGGTGGCGTCGACCACAACCGGGGGTTGAGCAACTTTCTGGCCGGCGACGACGACATTGGTTCGCTCATCTTCTCGATGAACGATCTTAGCCTTACCGCTATGTCGGCGGGGCCGATCCCACCCAACGCAGCCGAACTGCTGACCGGCAACCGCCTTGCCATTCTGATCGATCGTCTACTCGAGAACTACGACCATGTGGTGATCGATTCACCGCCGGTCATGGGACTAGCGGACGCTCCGTTGATCGCGAATCGAGTAGAAGGAGTCATTTTCGCGGTGGAATCGCATGGCACCCGCTCGACCATGGTCAAGACCGCCCTCGCCCGTCTCGCCAGTGCGAACGTACGCGTGATCGGTGGCGTCCTGACCAAATTCGAGGCGAGCAAAGCGCATCACGGCTACGGCTATGACTATGGCTATGGCTATGGGAAGGACACGCGCGCCGATGAAAAGGCTGCGCACAACTGATGCCCCAGGTCGGCTCCCTGTCGCAGCGTTCTGCACGCGAATGGATCGTTCGCGGACTCCTGGCAGTCGCAGCAGTCGCAGGGGGCTATGTCGGCGCCACCGGGTCGCTCGCGTACATGGTGCGGCAGGGAGACGTCGTGACCGGGCATGCGCTTGCTCCGAATGACGGTCGCGTCACCGCCGCGTTTGCCAGAACGCTGACCGGCATCGATGCAAGCAATGCGGAACGCGTACGTGCCAACGCACTGGCACGCACCGCACTACGGCAGGATCCAACCGCCGTCGCGGCAGTGTCGACGTTGGGGATCGCCGCTCAGTTGCGCGGCGACGCGATCAGTGCTCGCCGGTTGCTGGCTTATGCCAACGTACTATCGCGGCGCGACCTAGAAACGCAGCTATGGGCAATCGAGGATGCGGTCGGTCGCAACGATATACCCGGGGCGCTCCACCATTACGACATCGCGCTGCGAACGTCGCCGGGTGCGGGGGAACTGTTATTCCCGGTGTTGGCCAAAGCCGGGAGCAATGCTGACATCCGCACAGCGCTGGTCGCGACGCTGGCCCGCAAGCCGATCTGGAGCGAAGCCTTCATCAATCGAGTTGCGGCCGGTGCGGCCGATGCGCACGAGGCCGCCATGCTGTTCGGCGCACTTGGCAAGGCGGGCGTCCCCCTCCCGGAAGGAGCAAAGGCAGCGACGGTCGGCGCGCTCATTCGTGCCGGCGCAGTCGAGAACGCGTGGGCCTATTACACGACGATCCGGCGCGGTGTGGATCGCCGCCGCTCACGCGATCCGCGCTTTACCGCGAACCTCGTCATTCCCTCTGCGTTCGACTGGACGCCGGTTTCGGAAGCTGGCGGCATAACCTCTATCCAAGACGGAACCGTCAGCTTCGCCTTGCCATCGAGCGTCGGAGGTATGCTGCTGCAGCAGATGCAGTTGCTTACGCCGGGCATCTACCGGGTTGAAGGGCATAGTCGCGGGATAGAGCAAGCCAACGACGCACTCCCCTACTGGACGCTGAAGTGCTGGCACGGTCGCGAACTGGGTCGCGTGGTTCTACCGCGTTCGACAGAACGGAGCGGCAACTTCGCGGGCAACTTCCGTGTCCCGGCGGATTGCCCGGTACAGACGCTTGCATTGGTCGGACGCGCTTCCGACACGGTTGCGGGGCTCTCGGGAGAGCTCGACCGCGTGCAGTTGGCTCCAGCGTTGTGAAGACTGCGGTTTCCGGACACCTTGTGATCCGCCGGGTAATTCTGTCCGTCATCTGCCTGCTGTTGGCGGCACCGGTCGCGGCGCAGGCCCAGATCGTGCCCGAAGGCGACCTGCCGGCACCGGATGAGAACGAAGTGCTGCGGCCTAGGGTGGAACCGGCGCGGGCCGGTCGGGTGGCCCCTTCGACAGTCGGCGAAGCCGGCCAGCGTCAGACCGAAACGGAGGGGATCACACCGCTGTCGAGGATCGACAGCCGTATCCAGAACCGTGTCCAGTCCCGCATTCGCAACCGGATCGACCGCAACTACGACCCACAGGCGAATACTGTGTCGCCATTTGCCGTCGCTGAAGAACGGTCGCGGACCGTCATTCGTCCTCGCCGCTGAATGATTGCGTAGCGCTGCCCCTAGACTGCTTATTAGGGAAAGTCAGGTATGACTTGCCCTCCGTTTTCCTCCAATTGGAGCTACTGCCTCCGACCCGTCAATTTCGGCCGCGAGAACTACCTGTTCGCCGGCTCCGACAAGGACGGTGAGCGGGCAGCGGCGATCTGCACACTCATCCAGACCGCCCGGCCCAACATCGTCGACCCCGAAGCCTGACTGCGTGACGTGCTTACCCACATTGCCGATGGGCATCCGGCGAACCGCATGACGAAGTTGACGCCTTGGAAGTACGGGCAGCGCACCAACTCGTGAGGAACGATGTGTCAAAGCCCTTGCTCCACGTTCTGTTTAACCCGTCTGGCGCAGGAACACTGCGCCAGATCTTGGCTCAACGGCGCGGGAACGAGGTCGAGCCGACCAGGTCGCGTGCCCGTTCAATGGTTTCAGCTTTGGGCCGGCCGGGGCTGGCGACGCCGTCAGGGTCGCATGGGTCGAGGATGAACGGGGTTTCGCCGCTTGGGACCGCGTGGTGGTCGATACGTGGCCATTCCTTGAAGCATCCGGATCGAACGAAGTCTTGCCGGTCGCCTGAATCTGGCGTCGTGATACCCGGAGCTATGCCGGTTTCCCCTGGTGGCTTTCTCACCTCGACGATGCGCGCTGCAAGATGATCGACGTTACCCACCTGATGGTAGGCGGTGCGGGAACAGATACCGCACCGTGGCTGGCGATCAGCCCCTTGGCCCTCGCGCCTTAAAAGATGGCGCGACTGCTCAACATCCAGAGCGCCCTCGCCGCGATAGAACAGGAGAAGTACCGGGCTTGATGGAAGCAGTTGCTCATCGACAATGGACCGCTTCGTGTTGCGGACCGGGACGGCTAGCTGACCTCGGCACCGATCAGCTATTTTGACTCTCTTTTACTCTCATGCCCGCATCATTGGGGAAGCGCTCGCCAGCTCTCTGGCCGATCGTGTGCATCAGACAGGCGATCTGGTCCTCTACGGTCGCGCGTGCGTGCTCGCTGAAAGCGGTTCGCTTGAACGACGCGGTAATCTCTCGACCGCACAGCCCGGTCGTAGCCCTGCACCGCGCAATGCCTCTCGCCCGCCCCGCCTTGCACAGACGAAAAGCGTAGTCCACGCGAACGAACGGAGGACACGACGCAAGGCTTCCGTTCCGGCAGCGTGCGCTTTGTGCATTCCCAGGCGATCCAGCCAACAGCGTAAAAAGTGCCGTCGACCGGATTCTCGACCTTTACCAGCCGTGCGAATCCTCCAATAGCTTGACCAACGCAGGGATCGGTTCAGATTGACCAAGAACCGTTCGAGGCTTTGGTCGACAAACGACAACGCCGCCCCGAGGGGCGGCGTTTGGCGTTGCGAATGGTGTTGGTTGCGGGGAC
>NZ_JACYVA010000010.1 GCF_014842075.1 Sphingomonas sp. CFBP 13720 | reverse complement strand
AACAGGGTGAGGGTGGCGGTCGTGCAGGTGGCCGCCGCCGTCGCGCTGAATGTCGATCCGTCCTAGAACCGTCGCCACAATGCGCCGGCCGCCCAGCCGAACCCGATCGACAATATCACCGCTACGAGTCCGTACAGGATCGATGCGTCCTCCGCCGCCATCGCTACGAAGCGCTCGAACCCGGATTTGCGGATATCGATTTCCCGTACCGCCGCGGCCAGCACCCGTCCGTCGCGGATCAGGAAGGTTTCGGCAGTGAAGCGGCCGACCGGCACACGCGCGGGAATCGTGATCGCTGCGCGATACAGTACGTCGTCGGTGATCTCGACCGCTGCCGGCGACTCGCGATACAGTCCGGCCCGGCGGCGCAAATCTACAAATCCCTGCCCGAACCGGGCCTGCTCGCGCGCCGATGTTCCTGCGGCGGGTGACAGTTGCAGGCTGTCCAGCCCCAGTTCGTAGATCGCGCGCGTGCGGTCGTCGACGATCCGATCCACCGGACGCGACGATGCGATCGCGTAGAAGGACGGCGCCGATCGATAGCGCATGCGGTCGGCATTGACCCAGATGCCGGCGACCTTCTCCTTTTCGCGCACCACGATCGATTCAGGCGGTCCCCGGACGACCACGACGATATCCGCCGGCCGATCGCCCTGTGGCACGCGTCCGCCGGGATATAGGATCGTGCCGAACAACAGCAGTTCCGCGCCAGTGAAGCTATATGCGATGCGGATGTCGCGGCTCGACACATCGGGAACCAGCACCGGCGCGGCCGCCCCCATCGCCAACGGTGCGAGGCAGGCGATGGCCAGCGCGCGCTTCATGCCGGCTGTACCGTATAGATATCATCGGGTCGCCACCCCAGGCCCAAAGCCATGCGGAACGCCACCGCCAGCACGATGATCGCCAGCGCCAGCCGCAGATATTCGGGCTTGGCCCGCTGCGCGAACCGCGCGCCGATCTGTGCGCCAGTCACCGATCCGATCAGCAGCAGCACCGCCAGCACGATATCCACCGCCTTGGTGGTGAGCGCATGCACCATCGTCGCGGCGGCGGTGACGAACAGGATTTGGAACAGCGAGGTGCCCACCACGACGCGTGTCCCCATACCTAGCAGGAACAGCATCGCCGGCACGAGGATGAATCCGCCGCCGACCCCCAGCAGCACGGTCAGGATGCCCGTTGCGAACCCCAGCAGCAATGGCGCCAATGGCGAGATATACAGCCCCGACGCATAGAACCGCCAGCGTAGCGGCAGCGCCGCGACGAGTGGATGGTGCCGCCGTCGTGCCGGTCGCGGCGGGATGGCACCGCGCAGTACGCGCACCGCGCCGATCGCCTCGCGCAGCATCAGGCTGCCGATCGATCCCAGCATCACGACGTACAGGATGCCGATCACGGTATCGATCTGTCCGCTCGATTGCAGCAGCCGGAACACGAACGCCCCGGCGATCGATCCCAGCACCCCGCCCGCGACCAGGACGCCGCCCATGCGGAAATCCACGCCGCCGCGCCGCAGATGCGCGAACACGCCGGATACGCTGGCACCCGTGACCTGGCTGGCCGCCGATGCCGCCGCGACGGTGGGCGGAATGCCATAGAAGATCAGCAGTGGCGTGGTCAGGAACCCGCCGCCGACCCCGAACATGCCCGACAGGAACCCTACCCCGCCGCCCAGCAGCACGATGACCAGCGCATTGACCGACAGGTTGGCGATGGGAAGGTAAAGGTCCATGACCAGACACGATTACCGCGTTCGGGCGGGTGCGACCAGATCGCGCGTCAAAAGTCGCTGCCCAGCGTGACTGCCGGTCCCGATCCGGGGTCGGCATTGCCCGCGATGCGTTGCCGCCAGTCGATTGCCAGCCGGACGGATTTGCCACCGACCGGCACCGCGACCACGGCGGTCGGACCGATATCGAGCCGCCCTGCCCCGCGCTGCGCGCCACCCCATGCGCCCACACCGATCCGCAAGGCGGCACGTGGGGTTGCCCCCACCTGTCGCAACCCCCGTACCGCGCCGTCGGCATAGGGTTCGATCCGCTCCCGCACGACCGCGCCCGTCTGCCCATAGGCTTCGAGCGCGAAGCCGACCGAGGCATCGCCCCGGTCCAATCCGGCGACCACGCCGACCCCGGTGCCGCCGTGCCCGCCGTCCAGTGCGACCCGCTGCTCGGCGATCAGCGTGACCGGCGCATCGAACGGTCGCCATTCGATCCCCGCCGCCGCTTCCCGACCCGTCCCGGCCAGCGGCGTGGACAGCCGTGCCGTCAGTGCGAGGCGTTCGCCATGGGTGACCGGGACACGCACGCGGGCGCCGGCCTGTCCGCCGCCCAACTGCACCGGCCCGCCCGTTGCCGCACCGGGTCGCGCCAGTGCCCATATGCCGAACGACACCATCGTCCGTACCCTTCCGTCCGGCCAAGTCGGGAGTTCGATTGGTCCATTACCGGGCGAGGCCGGCGGGGCAGGGTGCAGCGGGTCGGTCGTTGGATATCCCTGCGGCGGTCCCGACGTAGGAACGACCAGTGCCACCATTCCTGTCCGTTGAGCGGAATACGGATGCAGCGCGACCGTCGCGAGGCCGGTGGGCACCCGTGCCAATGCACGGGCAGGGGCGGGTAGCGTGACGGACGTGGCCGGGCCAAAGACCGGGCCCGGGTGCAACGCCACACGAACGACCGCTCCCGATGGACCGTCCCCCGCATTGCCCGCCGGGTGCCGGACGGGCGGATCGGGGGCGTCCGGCCATAGCAGCGCGGCCCGCATGCCGATCCATCCGCCCAGCACCAACGCCAGAAAACGCAGCGGCCGCCCGCCGCGCATCACGCGGCGGGTAGATCGACGGTTGCGGGGAAATGATGGGCGGTCTTGTCCCATCGCACCACCCCGCCGCGTAGCAGCGTGATGTACCGGCCAAGCGCCCGGCGTGCCGCCAGCAGCGCGATCAGGTTGGCGACGAACGTACGCGGGACCGCCCGCACTGCTTCCCATGGGCCATAGCGTCGCGCGACCATCGTCGCCCGCATCGCCAGCCGCCACGCCATCAGCACCAGATTGACCGTCAGCAGCGTTTCCAGCCCTTCGGTCGCGCCCGGCAGGTCTGCGCCGCTCCGCCAGTGCGCAAGCAGCGAGAGGCTCCATGCGACCAGCGCAAGATACGCGACCGCCAGCACCGGAATGGCAAGGATCGCACGACGATCGCGCATCCGCATCCACAGGTCGCCAATGCCGCTGGCGCGGTGCCAGCCCGTCCGGTCCCATCCGGCCAGTGCGATGCCCGTCATCCAGCGCGCCTTTTGACGCACCGCCGCGTCCAGCGTCGCGGGGAAATAGGCGCGTACGGCGACCGGTGCGCCGCTCGTCTTGTCCTTCGCATCAACGAACACGCCCCGGCCGCCCAGTGCACGGACGGTCAGGCCCAACTCGTCGTCCTCGGTAAGGCTCGTTTCGTCAAACGGCAGCCCACCGCGTGCGCCGGCGATCCGCATCAGCATCGTTACCGAAATCGCACAGCCTACGCCCGCCAGCGGCAACCCCGCGCCCAATGAACCGCGTACCGGCAGATGCCGGCCATGCGCCTCCGCGAACTCATCGATATAATGACCCGATATCCAGCGCGACGCGGGGTCGGCGAGCGGAAGTACCGGTATCTGCACCGCATCGAAGCGGTCGAGCAGCCGATCGTACAGCCGCAGTTCGCATGGATGGACCACGTCCTCGGCATCATGGAGCACGACGCCCTTGAACGCGCGGCCCTCGGTGACGCTGTCGCGTACCGCGGCCATCCATAGCGTGTTGAGGCAATCAGCCTTGGTCGTGGGCCCCGGATGGTCGTTCAGCACTAGCCGGACCCGCGAGTCCTGTGCCGCCACCACCGCAATGGCGTTGATCGTGGCACGGTCGTTGGGGTAGGCCCCGGCGTATAGCTGCCAGTCCGGATGATCGAACCGTGCCAGCGTCGCACGTAGCATCGCGCCGATCACGGCGGCCTCGTCCCACGCGGGAACGAACACCGCCATTCGTCCCGTGCACCGGTCGATCGGGAAATCGCGGCATATCGGTCGTCGCCTGCCGCGTAGCTGATCACGCAGCGCGCGTATCCAGAAGGCCGCATCAACGATCGCGTCGTCGATGCCGCCTATCAGGAACCCGATCGCGGCGAACAATATCGCTTCGCGTGCGATAGCATCGATCCACACGACTGCGATCGCCAACATGCCGCCCCCTGCCGATGCCCCGCAATCGATTTACAAAGTCAGATAGGCGGTCGGCAAGTCCGTTTCGCAAGCGCAACGGTATAATTATTAAGCTCGGATGAACCGTATCGGGACCAATGCGTTTGCTGCAACGGTCCTTAATCCCCCTTTCGGGACTGGTGCTCGCGCACCGGCCGCGCCGAGTGTTTTCCGGCGCGGCCGAACCGCGTCAGCGGTAGAAGCCGCGAATCACATCGATCACCCGACCACGCCGCTGATCGATCAGCAACACATCGTCATAATGGCGCACCCAGCGCTGATAGCCACGCGCGGGGGGCAGGCGATAGCGGCCCGGATCGGCGATCCAGTAACGCTGCGCATAATAGGGTCGTCCGATCGCGACACCGGGCCGGAACGACTGATAGCGGAATGGCGCGTTCCAGTTGCCGCGCGCATAGACGCTGCGGTTGCGATCGCGATTGCTGCGCCAGTCGTTGCGGCCCCATTGGCGATCGCGTCGGTCCTCGCGATATTCGCGCTGCGCACGTTGCAGGTCGCGGCGTTCGTCGCGAATGTCGCGCCGGTCGCCACTGCGCAACGCCTGCCGGTATTCGCGGCGTTCCTCGCGGATGTCCTGTCGGTCGCGGCGCAATTCGTGGCGTGATTGCGCCAGTGCGGGTTGGGCGACGGCGGAAAGCGATACCGTCGCGGCAAGTGCTGCCAGAATGATTCTACGCATCGTAAACCTCCTGTCCTTCGATCAAGATGGAGGCAGGAATAGGGTCACCGGGCTGAACGATCCGGGAACGCGTTGGTAAGCTTACAGAAAGCCTAGAGCGTCAGTTGGGCCGCTGCGACGGGCCGGCACCGGGTGCACCGACGGTGCCGATATTGCCGAACAGGTCGCTAAAGAAGTTCGATTCACGGCCTAGCGTCGGCGTCTTCTTATCCGACGGGTTGATCGATGCGACCTGGTCCACGCCGGTCCGGTCGATGGCGGTCACGTTCCCCGCCGGATCGAACGTGACCCGCAACGTCGTCTGGCTGGCGGCGCGCGGCCGGTTGAACGCGTAATTGCGGCTGTCGCGCGACAGATAGAACCATTCGCGGTCGGAAAACTGGCCGGTGAAGGTCGGCGTGCCCAGCGTCTGCAACACCGACTGGCGCGTATCGACGCCCGGCTGCACCGCGTTCACCAGATCGGGATCGACCACATAGCCCTGATGACTTCGCAGCTTGGTACAGCCAGGCAGGGCGGCCGCGGTCAGCGCGATCAGCAGCACCGTGGCGCTGCGGGTGGGGAACCGAACCATAACTTCTCCGTCCTGCGAACGCGCAACCGGGCCGCGCCCGATTGCATCGCGCGGCCTGTCGCTCAATATGACGGACCCGCGCCATCCACAAGCGCGCCCTTTGCGTCCCGGAGTATCATGCGCCTCGCCAATCTGTTCCGCCGCGAACCGCCGCCCCGTCCCGCCGCCGCGCTCTATGCCGCCGTGGTCGAACGCGCGCGCGCCCCGCACTGGTATATCGACGGGCGCGTGCCCGACACGATCGATGGCCGGTTCGACATGATCGCGGCGGTGCTGTCGATCGCGATGCTGAGGCTGGAGGCCGAACGGGCGGGCGCCGCACCCGCCGCGTCGCTGGCCGAGTGCTTCGTCGACGACATGGACGGGCAGCTTCGTCAGATCGGGTTCGGCGACATGGTCGTGGGCAAGCATATCGGGCGGATGATGGCGATGCTGGGCGGGCGGATCGGCGCATATCGCGACGGGCTGGCGGACGACGGCCTTGCCGCCGCGCTGGTTCGCAACCTGTATCGCGGCGAAGACCCCGGTCTTGCCGCGACGGCGCATGTCGAGCATCGGCTGCGCGACCTTCGCACCGCGCTCGACGCCGTGCCCATCGACCGAATCGTTGCCGGAGAGCTTCCCCGATGAACCCCGAATTCCACCGTCCGCTGCGCATCGATCAACTGGGCGAGGGCGAATTGCGCCAGCAGGTCGCGGCGGATGCCGACGAACGGCGGCGGTTGATGGGCCGGTTCGGGCTGCTCGCGCTCGATTCGCTCAACGCCGACTATGCGCTGCGCCGCGATGCGGCCGGTATCGTCGCGACCGGACGGCTGACTGCACAGGTCGCGCAGGCGTGCGTCGCCAGTGGTCAGCCGGTGCCGGAGTCGGTCGACGAACCCTTCACGTTGCGGTTCCTGCCCGAAGGCACGATCGAAAGCGACGAATTCGAACTGTCGAGCGATGCGATGGACACGATGTTCTATCAGGGGCAGTCGATCGATCTTGGCGAGGCAGCGGCCGAAACGCTCGCACTCGCGCTCGATCCCTATCCTCGTTCGCCCGACGCCGAAACCGCGCTGCGCGAGGCGGGCGTCATCAAGGAGGACGAGGTCACGCCGCTGTCGGCGCTGGGTGCGCTCAAGGATCTGTTGAAGAAGTAGCGCAGGTGCGCGGGGAACAGGGGGCAGGGCGCTCGCCGCGGATCGCGTTGGCGATGCTGTTGCTCGTCTACAGCTTCAATTTCCTTGACCGTCAGATACTGGCGATCCTCGCGCAACCGGTGAAGGCCGATCTAGGCCTGAGCGACGGGCAACTGGGGATGCTGGGCGGTCTGGCGTTCGCCGCGCTCTATTCGACGCTGGCGATCCCGCTTGCGCTGGTCGCGGACCGGACCAGCCGGACCTGGGTCATCACGATCAGCCTTGGCGTCTGGAGCGCCTTTACCGCGCTGTGCGGACTGGCGCAGAATTTCACGCAGATGTTCCTGTTCCGGCTGGGTGTCGGCGTGGGGGAGGCAGGGGGAGTTGCGCCATCCTACGCGGTGATCGCCGAGCTGTTCGCACCCCGGCACCGGGCGCGGGCGCTGGCGGTCTATTCGCTCGGCATCCCGTTGGGCGCAGCGGCGGGGATGCTGCTCGGCGGCTATATCGCGCAGGCGGTGGAATGGCGCACTGCGTTCTTCGTGGTCGGGCTGGCCGGCGTCGCATTGGCACCGCTGTTCCGGTGGATCGTCGCCGAACCGCCGCGCGGCACCTGTCCCGACACCCTTCCGGTGGGCCGCGTGTTCGCGGTGCTGGCGGGCAAGCCCGCCTTCTGGCTGCTGGCGTTCGGCGCGGCGGCGGGATCGATGTGCGGCTATGGCGTCGCCTTCTGGCTGCCGAGCCTGATGATGCGCAGCTTCGGCCTTACGCTGGTCCAGACCGGGCAGTTCCTTGCGGCGCTGCTGCTGACCGGTGGCGTCGCGGGCATCCTGTTGGGCGGGTGGCTGGGCGACCGAATGGGCGCGCGCGACCGGCGCTGGTACGCGCTCGTCCCCGCCATCGCCTATGTCGCGGGGACGCCGCTGTTCATCGCGGGCGTGCTGTCCGATCGCTGGCCGGTGGCGTTCGCGCTGTTCGTCGTGCCGCAGGCGCTGGTCTATATGTGGCTGGGGCCGGTGCTGACCGCCGTCCAGCATCTGGTGCCGCCACACATGCGCGCGACCGCATCGGCCAGCTTCCTGCTCATCAACAACCTGATCGGTCTGGGGCTGGGAAGCTGGGCGATCGGATATTTGTCGGACGCGCTGGCCCCGGCGTCTGGCGCCGATGCGCTACGCCATGCGATTGCGGCGGGGCTGTGCCTGTATCTGGTCGCCGGCACGTTGATGGCGCTAGCCAGCCGGCGGCTGGCGCACGACTGGGTTGCGTAGGCGCGGTTAGCGCTCGCGCGTCGCGGCGAACGTGACCTTTGCATAGCGGTCGGCGATATAGCCGACCTCCCACGCGCTTTTCGCGAGGAACACCGGATTGCCGTCGCGATCCTTCGCCATCGCGGTGCGATGCAGGTCGGTAAATGCCTTCAGGTCGGTCGCATCGCCTGCCGACACCCATCGCGCGGTTTCGAACGGTGCCATTTCCAGCCCCGCCGCGACCTTGTATTCCGCATCCAGCCGCGACAGCAGCACTTCGAGCTGCAATTGCCCGACCACGCCGATGATCCAGTTCGATCCGATTTCGGGATAGAAGACTTGCGTCACGCCCTCTTCGGCCATGTCGTCCAGCGCCTTGCGCAACTGTTTGGTCTTGGTCGGGTCTTTCAGCACGACGCGCCGCAGGATTTCGGGCGCGAAATTGGGCAGTCCGGTGAACCGGATATCCGCCCGTTCGGACAGGGTGTCGCCGACGCGCAGCGTCCCGTGATTGGGGATGCCGATGATATCGCCCGGAAACGCCTCGTCCGCCAGTTCGCGTTCGCGGGCGAAGAACAGGATCGGCGAGTGGATCGCGATCGGCTTGCCGTGCCCCGTCGGGGTCAGCTTCATGCCGCGTTTGAATACGCCCGAACACAGCCGCATGAACGCGATGCGATCGCGGTGGTTGGGGTCCATGTTCGCCTGCACCTTGAAGATGAAGCCGGTAACTTCATCATGGCCCGGCGCGACCGGGGCGGGTTCCGCCGGCTGCGGGCGGGGCGGGGGGGCATGGCGCGCGATCGCGTCGATCAGCGAATCGACGCCGAACTCTTTTAGCGCTGACCCGAAATACACCGGGGTCAGGTCACCTGCGCGATACCGGTCGCCGTCGAACGGGGCATAGCCGCCCATCGCCAGCTCGGCCTCCTCGCGCAGCCGCTCCGCACCCTCCGCCGACAGCACGGCGTCGATGCGATCGTCGTCCAGTCCGCTGAACTGTTCGATTTTGCCCTGAAAATCCTTGGTGCCGGCCTCGGGCTGGAGCAGCCGGTTGTCGACCAGATCGAAAATGCCCTCGAACTGTCCGCCCATGCCCGCCGGCCATGTCATCGGACATACGTCGAGCTGCAGCATGTCCGCGACCTCGTCGAGCAGCGCGAACGGATCGCGGCCCTCGCGATCGACCTTGTTGACGAAGGTGATGATCGGCACCGATCGCAACCGGCACACTTCGAACAGCTTGCGCGTCTGCGGTTCGATCCCCTTCGCGGCGTCGATCACCATCACCGCCGAATCGACGGCGGTCAGCGTGCGATAGGTGTCTTCGCTGAAATCTTCATGCCCCGGCGTGTCGAGCAGGTTGAACGTCAGTCCGTTGCGTTCGAACGTCATCACCGACGACGTGACCGAAATGCCGCGCTGCTGTTCGATCTTCATCCAGTCCGACCGCGCCCGCCGCGCCGCGCCGCGTGCCTTGACCTCACCCGCCAGATGGATCGCACCGCCGAACAGCAACAGCTTTTCGGTCAGCGTGGTCTTGCCGGCGTCGGGGTGGGAAATGATCGCGAAGGTGCGGCGATCGGATATCTGGGTCATCGCCGCGCTGTAGGCGGGGCAGGAGGTTCTCGCAATCGTCAAGGACGTTCCGGTCCGTGACGTGGCCCGTACCGTCCCTGCCAGCGGCGGGTCGGGGCTATGTCTCCAGCGTCACCGACATCGCAAATCGCCGCGATTCGCCCGGCGCGATCCGATGGATGCCCGGTTTGTCAAAGATATCCCCGGCAAACCCCTCCGGGTCGGCGATCCCGGCCCATGGTTCGATACACACGAACCGCGCACCGGGCTTGCTCCAGATGCCCAGCTTGGGCAGGCCGGGATAGTCGACCCGCAATTGTGGGCCGTCCGGCGCACCATATCGGACCGACCGGCTGACGACCGGATCCCATACCAACGCGTCGTGCGCGAACAATGCGTCGGTGAGCGGCAGGGTACGTCCGTCGAGCGGGCTGAGCCGCCCCTGCGCCGCGATGGTGCCGTTCGCGGCTATCGTGGCGATATTGTCGCATTCGACGTCCTCGAAAACGATCGCATGCGCCGCACGGTCGCGGCCATAGGGCAACGGCCACGCATAGGCCGGATGGAAACCGACGCCGGCAGGCAGGTCGCCGGTTCCGCGATTCGAGACGGTCACGCTGGTCGTCAACGTCGCGTGGCCCAGCCGATGTTCCACGTGAAGCACGAACGCGAACGGATAGACCGCGCGCGTTTCGGCATCGTCGGTCAGTTCGAACGTTACCGAAGCGTCGTCTTGCGCAACCTTCTCGAAGGTCCGCCGGCGGGCGAAGCCATGTTGCGGCAGGCGATAGGTCGCACCGCCGACGCGGTACGCGTCGTCCTGCAACCGTCCCACGATCGGGAACAGAATCGGTGCGTGCCCGGTCCAGAACGCCGGATCGGCGTCGGTCATCAGTTCGCGACCATCGGCATCCATCAGCGACACCAGTTCGGCCCCAAGCGGTGCGATCCGTGCGGTCAGTCGCGCGTTGCGAAGCTCGATCATCCGCGCAGGCTCGCGCCCAGCTTTGCCGCCGCCGCCACGACCTTGTCCGACACCGCCTTTAGTTCGGCATCGGTGAAGCTCTTGGCGGTCGGTTGCAGCGTGATTTCGACCGCAAGGCTGCGGTAGCCGGGTTCGACCCCGGTGCCGGTGAACACGTCGAACAGCCGCGCATCGACGATCGCCGCCTTGTCCGCCCCGCGCACCGCCCGCACCAGCTGGTCCCCCGGCACCGTATCGGCGACCATGAACGCGAAGTCGCGCGTCACCGCCTGCAAGGCCGGCGGGGCGAAGGCAGGCCGCATGAACCCGCTGCCCCGCTTGGCCGGCAGCGCGTCGACATAGAGTTCGGCGGCAACGGTGGTCGCGGGCAGGTCGAACGCCTTGGCGATCGTCGGGTGCAGCGTACCGAAGCTGGCCAGCACCGTCTTCGGCCCCAGCCGCAGCGTCGCCGACTGGCCCGGATGGAACACGTCGCCCGCGCCGTCCATCACCTGAAGATTGGCGACCGGTGCACCGACCGCTTCGAGCAGCGCCAGCAATTCGCCCTTCGCATCGAACGCGTCGAAGCCCTGCGCCCGGCCGCTGCGCCAGTGGCGCGTGCTGCGATCACCGGCCAGCACGATGCCCAGCGTCGCCCGCTCGCCCTCGGCCAGATAGCGCCGCCCGATCTCGAACAGCCGCACGCTGGACTGACCGCGCTTCAGGTTGCGCGCGGCGGCACTCAGCAATCCGGGCAACAATGACGGACGCATCACGCGCATGTCGCTGGCGATCGGGTTCACCACCTCCCACGCGCCGCCGCCGAACGGTGCGGCCTCGTCCTCGGCGATGAAGCTCCACGTGATCGCCTCCGCCAGTCCGCGTGCGGCCGCCGCGCGGCGCAGGCGACGCTCCAGCTTCTGTTCGGGCGTCGCGGTCGGTCGCGCCACGCCGGCCGGACGGGCGAGCGGCGTCGAGGGCACGTTGTCCAGCCCTTCGATACGGATCACTTCCTCGACCAGATCGGCGGTGCCGTCGATGTCGCGCCGCCATGTCGGGACGGTCACCCGCCAGTCGTCGCCGACCATGAAGCCCAGCCGTTCCAGAATATCGCGCTGGCGTTCCACCGGAACGTCCAGCCCGCCCAGCGTCGCTGCCCGTGCGGGATCATAGGCGATGCTGCGCTGTTCGACCGGCGCTGCCCCGGCGCGCGTCACGCTGCCGGCGGTGCCGCCGCACAGGTCGAGGACATAGCGCGCGGCGATGGCAAGGCCGTCGTCGAGGAATGCAGGATCGACGCCGCGTTCGAACCGCTGACGCGCATCGCTGGTCAACGCCAGTTTCTGGCCGGTCCGCGCGATCGCTTCGGGGGTGAAATAGGCGCATTCGATCAGCACGTCGGTCGTCGCTTCCGACACGCCCGAATGCTCGCCACCCATGATGCCGCCGATATCGTGGACCGCCGACGCATCGGCGATCACCGTCTCTCCGCCATCCAGCGTATAGGTCTTACCGTTCAGCGCGACGACCTGTTCGCCCGCCGTCGCGCGGCGCGCGACCAGACCGCCGTCGAGCGTCGCCATGTCATAGACGTGCAGCGGACGACCAAGGTCGAACATCACGTAATTGGTGATGTCGACCAGCGTCGAGATCGGCTTCTGCCCGATCGCGGTCAGCCGCCGCCGCATCCATTCGGGCGATTCGCCATTGGTCAGCCCGCGCACCGCCTGCGCATGGAACGCCGGACAGCCGGCCGCATCCTCGATCCGAACGTCGGGACCGGCACCCTCGCCCACGACCGGCGACGCGGCGAGCGGGCGGAGCGTACCCAGACCGGCGGCCGCCAGATCGCGCGCGATCCCGCGCACGCCCATGCAATCCTGTCGGTTGGGCGTGATCGCGACATCGATCACCGGATCGTCCAGCCCCGCATAGGCGGGGAAGGGGGTGCCGACCGGCGCGTCGTCGGGCAGTTCGATGATGCCGTCGTGATCCTCGCCCAGTTCCAACTCGCGCGTCGAACACATCATGCCGTTCGATTCGACGCCGCGGATCGCCGCGACCTTCAGCACCATGCCGTTGGCCGGCACTACCGCGCCAGGCATGCCGAACACGCCGACCAGCCCGGCGCGGGCATTCGGCGCGCCGCACACGACCTGCAACGGGCCGTCGCCCGCATCGACCGACAGCACCTGCAGCTTGTCCGCCTGCGGATGACGCTCAGCGCTTAGCACCCGCGCGATGCGGAACGCGGCGAGCTTGTCGCCCGGATTTTCCACGCCTTCGACCTCCAAGCCGATCCGCGTCAGCCCTTCGACGATCGCGTTCAGTGCGGCGTCGGTGTCCAGATGGTCGTACAGCCATGACAGGGTGAACTTCATGCGCCGACTCCTCCCGACAGCGTGGGTACGTCGAGCGCGGCGAACCCGTAATGTTTCAGCCAGCGCAGATCGCCGTCGAAGAACGGACGCAGATCGTCCATCCCGTATTTCAGCATCGCCAGCCGGTCGACACCGGTGCCGAATGCGAAACCCTGCCACTCATCGGGGTCCAGCCCGCACGCGGCAATGACCTTTGGATGCACCATGCCGCTGCCCAGCACTTCCATCCAGCCGCCATTGCCCTTGGCCGGATCGCCGCCGACGACGCGCCGCCCCTTTTCAAGCGTATAGCCGACATCGACTTCTGCCGACGGTTCGGTGAACGGGAAATAGCTGGGGCGCAGCCGCAGGACGATGTCGTCACGTTCGAAATAGGCTTTCAGGAACGTTTCCAGCGTCCATTTCAGATGCCCCATATGGATACCGCGATCGATCACCAGTCCTTCGATCTGGTGGAACATCGGGGTGTGGGTGGCATCCGAATCGGAACGATAGACCCGTCCGGGCGCGATGATCCGGATCGGCGGCTTTTGCGCCATCATCGTGCGAATCTGGACCGGCGAGGTGTGGGTTCGGAGCANCCGCCCGACGGCGACGGGCTTTGCCCGGCGGGGGCCGAGGCAGGGCCGCCGGTGGCAAAGCCACCGTCGTCGGACGCTGCCGGGGCAGCGCCGGCAGCGCTTGCGGTTTCCTCGCCCTGCGGGCTTCGGCGCTGCGCGTAGAACGTGTCGTGCATCGCGCGGGCCGGGTGCGTTTCGGGAATGTTGAGCGCGGTGAAATTATGCCAGTCGTCCTCGATCTCCGGCCCGGTCGCGACGGCGAAGCCCAGATCGGCGAAAATTTCCGCCAGTTCGTCCAGCACCTGCGACACCGGATGCACGCCGCCAGACAGGACGGGGTCGGCGGGCAGGGTCAGGTCGACGCGTTCCGACGCCAGCTTCGCGGCCAGCACGCGCGCCTCCAGATCGGCCTTGCGCGTCCCGATCGCGTCCGACACCGCTTCGCGCAACGCATGGATGCGCGGAGCCACCGTCTGCCGCTCGTCGGGCGACAGGCCGCCCAGCGTCTTGAGCAGGCCGGTGACGGCACCTTGCTTGCCCAGCGCATGGACACGCACCGCCTCCAGCGCATCGATGCCCGAAGATGCATCGATGGCGGCGAGCAGATCGGCGCGCAATTGGTCGAGATCGGGGGTCACATCGGCTCCAGGACGTCAGGTATGCTGGTCGCTGTATTGCGTATGCGACGCGAAGCCTAGCCCCGAGGCGACGTCGGACCAGTGGGAAGTGACTGGCACGACCAACGTGATTTGCTGTTGCGACGCCAATCCTTGATCTGCTTTTCGCAGCGGAAAGGCGGGGGTAGCGAAGCGTTCGGTGAGGGCGGCGCGGTTCCGATGAGTGCGCCGGACGCCACTGCCAGAGCGTGTCATGGTGCAGGTTCGCCAACGCGTAGGCGCAGGGTTCGCGAAGAGCGCGGATCCGCCCGGTCCATCATGCGACTTCGCCGGAATGACGAGCAGGGCAGGTTGCGGTCGCACGGGGGCCAACCAACGAAAAACGCCGGCGGGTTGCCCCGCCGGCGTTTCGAACCCTGAACGGCTATCGTACGCGTTATGCGGCGACGGCAGCCTGTTCCGGCAGGGCCGCCTTTGCCTGCGCGACGATCGCCTTGAAGGCGGCTTCCTCGTGCATTGCGATGTCGGCCAGGACCTTCCGGTCCAGTTCGATGCCCGCCAGCTTGCAGCCGTGCATGAACTGCGAATAGGTAATGCCTTCCGCCCGGACACCAGCGTTGATGCGCTGGATCCACAGGCCACGGAAGGTCCGCTTCTTCACCTTGCGATCGCGATAGGCGTACTGGCCGGCCTTTTCGACGGCCTGGCGTGCGATGCGGATCGTGTTCTTGCGACGGCCATAATAGCCCTTCGCCAGATCCAAAATCCGCTTGTGCTTCGCCTTCGTGGTCGTACCGCGCTTGATGCGTGCCATGTTTCAGTACTCCTTAACGAAGGCCGTAGGGCGCCCACGCCTTGACACGGGCAGTGTCGGCGTCGGCCAGTACCGAAGTACCGCGATTCTGGCGGATGTACTTGGCGTTGTGCGAAATTAGGCGGTGGCGCTTGCCCGCGACACCGTGCTTGATCTTGCCGGTGGCGGTGAGCTTGAAGCGCTTCTTAACGCCGCTCTTGGTCTTGAGCTTGGGCATTTTGGTCTCCTCGTAAATCACGACGTGCGGATTGCCGCGGCAGCCCCAGATGGCCGGGCGAATCCCGAAAGGTCGTGGAAAGAGCGCGCCCCTAACCCATGCGTGCCGCGAACGCAACCGCCGCAGCGTGCCGGAACCCGTCGGGCATGCGAACGGTTGTGGTGAAATGGCCGAAGTTCCGTCGACGATCGATAGTGTTGGGCCGAACCGTCAGCGACGCGACTGGCGCAAGATTGCGCTCCGGGTACTCGGCGGAGTCCTTGCCGCGCTGTTGCTTGCGTGGCTTGTCCTGTTCGTTACGAAAGGGCGGTTCCTGAAAGGAACGTTCGAACGGATCGCATCGTCGCAAAGCGGACGTACGGTGCGCGTCGCGGGCGATTTCCAGTTCTATTTCAATCCGATCAATCTGAAATTCTACGCAGAGGGATTGTCGGTATCCAACCCGGCATGGGCGGGCGGCGGCAATCTGTTCGAAGCCGGACGGATCGACAGTTCGGT
This sequence comes from Sphingomonas sp. CFBP 13720, assembly GCF_014842075.1. GTDB lineage: Bacteria > Pseudomonadota > Alphaproteobacteria > Sphingomonadales > Sphingomonadaceae > Sphingomonas. The sequence goes on along the minus strand of NZ_JACYVA010000010.1, from coordinate 51,933 downwards.
CGCGACGCTGACCTTTCTGTTCGGGCGGCGGCGGGTCAACTGGCTCGAACTTCACGGCGCGCGCGCCGATCTACGTTGGGATGCGGCACGGCGACGGAACAGCTGGACCTTTGGCGAGCCGGGCATGAAGGGAAAGAAGCTCGAACTGCCCGTCGTGCGCGCGGGACGCTTCCGCGATACGCAGATTCGATACCGCGATCCGCAATTCGTGCTCGACGCGCGTCTCGCGTTGCAAACGGTGGAAACCAGCGACACCCGATTCGACAGCGCCATCCGCTTCACCGGTCGTGGTACGGTTCGGGCGCGGTTGTTCCGGGTGGCTGGCGCGCTGCAATCGCCCAACGCCACGATCAAGGGCGGACAGAACCGCCTGACCGCACGGATCGAGGTCGCGCGCTCGGTCGCCGACGTTACTGGGACGCTGCCCGGTCCGACCCAACTCGACGGCGCTGACCTCGCACTGCGGCTGCGCGGGCGGAATATCGCGGAACTGTTCGCGGTGCTCGGCATCGCGACGCCCGATACGCGCACCTATCGCCTGACCGGGCGGATGACCAAGGACGACGCCGACTGGAAGTTCACGCGGCTGCGCGGAACGTTCGGACAGAGCGATCTGGCCGGCAGCCTGACGGTGACGCAGCGGGAACCCCGGCTGTTGCTGACCGCCGACCTGACGACGCGGACGCTGGATATCGTCGATGTGTCGGCGTTCGTCGGATACGACCTCGAACGCGTCGAGGCACAGGGCGCGGCAGGCTTGATCGAGCGCGAAGGGGGCCGCCCGCGGATGCTGCCCGATGCGCAGCTGAACGTCGAGGCGCTCCGCAATTTCGACGCGAAGGTCCGGTACAAGGTCGGCACGGTCCGCGCGCGCAGCCTGCCGGTATCGGACGTCGACCTGACGCTCGATCTGAACGACCGGCTGCTGAAACTGTCGCCGCTGACCTTCGCGATGGCACGGGGCAATGTCGCGTCGGATATCGTCATCGACGCACGCAAACGCCCCGCCGTCACCGACTATGACATTCGGCTGTCGCCAACGCCGATGGGGCAGTTGCTGGCGGGATGGGGGGTCGAGGAGGCCGGGACCAGCGGCACGGTGAAGGCACGGGTCCGGCTGACGGGAACCGGCGATACGGTGCAGGCGTCGCTCGGGTCCGCCGATGGCCGGATCGCAGTGATCCTCCCCGCCGGCAGCTTCTGGACGCGCAACGTCCAGTTGTCCGAACTCGACCTCGGCACCTTCGCGCAGAAGATGTTCGAAGGGCGGTTGAAGGAACCGGTGCGGATCAATTGCGGGTTGATCGGCTTCACCGTCCGCCGTGGTGTGGCCGCTGCCGACCCGATCCTGATCGACACGCAGAAGAACGTGATGATCGGGCGCGGCGGGTTCAGTTTCCGCAACGAGTCGATCGACCTCGCGTTTCGTGCCGATTCCAAGCGCTTCTCACTGCTGGCCGGACAGTCGCCGGTCGGGGTCGGCGGTTACTTTGCCGCGCCATCCTATTCGGTTGTCAGCCCCGAATTGGTCGGGCGCGCGGGTGCCGCGCTCGGCCTTGCGTTGGTCGCAACGCCGGTCGCGGGCGTGCTGGCGTTCGTCGATCCGGGCGATGCCAAGGGCGCGGCTTGCGGTCCGATACTAGCAGGCGCGACGGCACGGGCGCAGCGGACCAAGGGTGGCGAAGCGCGGAACGATGTCGGTCGCGGAACGACTGCCAAGGCTGAGGATGGCCGTACGAACAAGGGCGAGCGTAAGACGCAGCGCAAGCGGTTCCTCGGGATCTTCTGACCGCGGGTGGTTGGGTGTGTTTCGTGTGAGGTCTTTCACGCGAAGGCGCGAAGGCGCGAGGAGGAAACAGAAGATCGGTTCGTGCGGAGGCGCAGAGAGGTGGACTTTTCAGACAGCATTGCCGCGCCGGCGGCTTGGCCCTGCGTGGTTGGCCTCTACAGGGCGGTCTCGCTTGCGCGGGACGATTGGTGGGCCACCCTCTCTTTGCGCCTTCGCGCCTTCGCGTGACCCACCTTCTTCCAAAGTCCTCAGATCACATGATCCCGGGAAACACACCCCCGTCGATCAACAGGCTCTGTCCGGTAATGAACCCTGCCTTGTCCGAACACAGGAACGCGCAGGTCGCACCGAATTCGGCCGGGTCGCCGATCCGGCCCGCCGGGATCGACGCGGCGCGTTTTGCGCGTTCTTCCTCCTGCGTCGTGCCGTTCCTGTCTGCCGCCGCCTGCGTCATCGATGCGATGCGCGCGGTGTCGAACGATCCGGGGAGCAGCGCATTGATCGTCACGCCGGCATGGGCGACCTGTCGCGCAATACCGGCGACGAAGCCCGTCAGCCCGGCACGCGCGCCGCTGGACAGGTCGAGTCCGGGCAGCGGCATCTTGACCGACCCGGAGGTGATATTGACCACCCGGCCGAAGCCGCGTTCGACCATGCCGGGCAACACTGCCTGAAGCAGCAGCGCGGGGGTCACGAAATTCGCCTCCAGCCCGGCGCGGATGCCATCGGCGTCGAGGTCGGTATAGGGCCGCACCGGCGGGCCGCCATTGTTGTTGACGAGGATATCGGGATCGGGACACGCGGCCAGCAACGCCGCGCGGCCCGCATCGGTCGACAGGTCGGCGACGACCTCGGTCACCGTGACGCCCGTCTCCGCACGGATCGCCGCAGCCGTAGCGGCAAGCTTCGCGGCATCGCGGCCGTTGATCCACACGTCCACGCCCGCGCGCGCCAGTTCCAGTGCGCAGGCCCGGCCAAGCCCGGCACTGGATGCACAGACGATCGCCCGGCGGCTCCTGATTCCCAGATCCATGTCGTTGCTCCTAATTCTTCAACCGCCATCCGGTGCGGAAGATCGCTGCGATCACGATCAGACAAACACACAGGAACCCGAAGGTCGCGGCAAGGCTGGCCGCCACCGGCACGTCGCCAATGCCGAAAAACGTCCAGCGAAACCCGCTGATGAGATAGACGACCGGGTTGAACAGGCTGATCGTGCGCCATGCGCCGGGCAGCATGTCGATCGAATAGAACGCCCCGCCCAGAAATGTCAGCGGCGTCACGACCAGCAGCGGCACGACCTGCAACTGTTCAAACCCCTTGGCCCACAGCCCGAGGATGAACCCGAACAGGCAGAAGGTGACCGCCACCAGCAACAGGAACGCGACCATCCAGAACGGATGCGCGATGTGCAGGTCGACGAACAGGTGCGCGGTCGCGAAGATGACCAGGCCGACGATCACCGATTTGGTCGCCGCCGCGCCGACATAGCCGACCAATGTTTCGAACGTCGATACCGGCGCGGACAGCAGTTCGTAGATCGTGCCCGACCATTTCGGCATGAAGATGCCGAAGCTGGCGTTGAAGATGCTTTCGGTGAACATCGTCAGCATCATCAGCCCCGGCACGATGAACGCACCGTACGGCACGCCCGACACTTCGGTCATGCGGCTGCCGATCGCCGATCCGAACACAACGAAATACAGCGACGTGGTGATGACCGGGGTCAGCAGCGACGTCCAGATCGTGCGCCCGAACCGCGCCAGTTCGAACCGATAGATGGCGAGCACGCCGTGCCAGTTGAACGTCATGCCCGGCCCTCCTGTTCATGAACCAGCCCGACGAAGATATCCTCAAGGCTCGACTGGCGGGTGGATACGTCCTTCCACCCGATATGCGCATCGTCGACCGCGCGCAGCAGCGCGCGCACGCCGTTATCCTCGGCCGTAGCGTCGAATTCATACGCCAGCATATGACCTTCGTCGGCCAGCGACAGGTTCCATTCCGCCAGCGCTGCCGGCACTGCATCGAGCGGTTCGGCCAGCGTCAGCGTCATCGTCTTGCGGCCCAGCTTGCGCATCAGCGCCTGTTTCTCCTCGACGAGGATCAGCTTGCCCTTCGCGATCACGCCGACGCGATCCGCCATTTCCTCCGCTTCCTCGATATAATGCGTCGTCAGGATGATGGTGACGCCGCGCGCGCGCAGTTCGTGGACCAACCGCCACATGTCGCGGCGCAACTCCACGTCGACCCCGGCGGTCGGTTCGTCGAGGAACAGGATGTCGGGTTCATGTGACAGCGCCTTTGCGATCATCACCCGGCGCTTCATGCCGCCCGACAGTTCCTGGATCTTGGCGGTGCGCTTGTCCCATAGCGACAGGTCGCGCAGCAGTTTCTCGACGAACGCCGGATCGGCATGCTTGCCGAACAGCCGACGCGAGAAATTCACGGTGGCCTGCACACTTTCGAACGCGTCGGTCAGCAATTCCTGCGGCACCAGCCCGATGCGCATCCGCGTCTGGCGGTAATCACGTACCGTGTCGTATCCGGCGGCGGTGATCGTGCCGGCGGACGGCACGACGATCCCGCACACGATGCTGATGAGGGTCGTCTTGCCCGCGCCATTGGGGCCGAGCAGTGCGAAGATCTCACCCTTCGCGATATCGAGGTCGGTGGGGGACAATGCGGTCGTGCCCGACTTGTAGGTCTTGGCGACGCCGCGGATCGATAGAATGGGGTCCATGACAACGCTTGTCCCATGGTTTGACGACAGGGGAAAGGCGCTATCCCAGAACGTTGGTCAGCAATCGACGCCAATTGCCGCCCATGATCGCGTCGACCTCACGCGCGCGGAATCGGTCGGCGCGCAGCGCGTCGGCGATGCGCTGCATCCGGTCGATGCGGTTCAATGCGGGAATGACGACATGTTCGGGGGTCCAGTCGAACCCGGCGATCCCCTGCGACCGCATCGCGCGCCACCACGCCAGATACTCGCCGACCCCTTTGGCGTTGTCGTTGTCCAGCTTCACCAGATTAGCCTGCCCCGCCATCGGAAAGTCGTTCGCCACGCCGACCGCATCGATCCCGCCGACCCGCACGACGTGGCGGATATTGGCGACATAGTCGGCGACGGTCGGCACCCGCTTCCGGGTCAGCCAGAAGCTCATCATGAACACGCCCATCACCCCGCCGCGTTCGGCGATCGCGCGGATGACGTCGTCGGGCGCGCAGCGCGGGTGGTTCACGATCGCCCGTGCCGCACCGTGGCTGAGCGCGATCGGCGTGGTCGAACGGCGCGCGGCCTCGCGCATCGTGGCGTCGGACCCATGGCTGACGTCGGGCAGGATGCGCAGCCGGTTCATCTCCGCCAGCCCGTCGATGCCCAGCGGGGTCAGGCCGGTCTGCACCGGCTGCAACGCGCCACCCGCGAACGGATTGTCGTTATGGTGCGTGAACTGCAACACGCGCAGCCCACCGGCATGGAACCGGGCGATCCGCGACAGGTCGCGTTCGATCATTTCGGTCGACTGGAATTGCAAGAAGGTGGCGCAGCCCGGTCGCGACCCGATATCGCTGCCCTTCAGCGCGACATAGGCATGGGGCGATGCGGCCAGCCGCGCCACCGCCCGCGTCAATGCCGCCTCGCTGACGCGGTATCCGCGCAGATATCGCGGCACGCCGGCCGCATCGCGGACTTCCTCGACTTCCGATATGTCGGCGATCATCGCCCCCAGCCCGGCGCGCGCGATGTCGGCAAGGTCGTCGGGCAGGAAGCTGAGCGAATCGATGAACGGCGCGGCCGTCGTTCGAACCGGGCGGGCCACGGCGGCGGTCGTCAGCGACATCATTCCGGCCAATGCGGCACGTCGTGTCCAGTACCTGTCCATTGCCGACCCCCCTTTGTCCCGATTCTGCAGCTATGCCGTCGGTGCGGCCTTTGCCTTGCGTGCTTCGGCCACCGCTGCCTGCAGCCCGGCCAGCGTCTGGGCGCCGCCCAGCACCTGATCCCCCACTACCCATGATGGCGTTCCGCTGAACCCCAGCAGGCTTGCGGTCTTCAGGTTGCGTTCGATCTCGGCCGTGACCGGTTCGCCGCGTGTCGCGACGCGCGCGGCGGCGATGTCCAGCCCGGCGGCCTGTGCCGCGCGATCGATCGCATCGGCATCGACGCGACCGCCAGCGTACAGCGCATCGTGGAACGGCTTGAACCGACCCTGCCGTGCGGCCGCCAGTGCCCATTCCGCCGCGCTGCGGCTATCAGGCGACAGGATCGGCAATTCGCGATAGACGATGCGGACGTTCGGATCGCTGGCGATCAACCCCGCGATCGCAGGCAGGCTGGCGCGGCAATAGCCACAGGCATAGTCGAGATAGGCGACGACACTGACGTCGCCATCGGGGTTGCCTGCGACCGCGCCGGGGAACGGATCGACGATCGCGGCACGGTTCGCCGCCACGGCCTTGCCCGCTTCCTTGGCCTGCAACCGCTGCATGGCTTCGGGCAGGATTTCCGGGTGTTCGAGCAGATAGTCGCGGACCACGACTTCGGTCGCGGCACGGTCCCCGCCGGTCCACCGCTGGACGGCGATCGCTCCGATCGCCCCCGCCAGCGCCGCGGCGATCAGCAGCAGCGCAAAACCGATCCGGCGCGTCATTCGCCCCTCCGCCGACGATTGCGGCGGTCTTCTTCGGCGGCGGTCTGCGACGTCATCTGAATGTCCTGTGCGCGCACCCAGTCCGACGATCCCTGCGGCAGTTGCGCCATCGCCGCGCGTGCGCTGGACAGCGCCATGCCGTTGTCGCCCGACAGCGACGCATATTCGGCCATCGACAGCGCGACGCGCGCCGGATCGCCGCGCCGTTCGTACAGGATGGCCAGCTGATACCATGCGAACGGGTTCTGCTTGTCGCGCGCCACCGCCTGTTTCAGCACGCGTTCGGCCTCGGGCAACAGCGCAGGGTCTTCGGCGGCGATCAACGCATGGCCGAAACTGGCGGCGATCAGCGGCGAGGACCGGGTCCGCGCCGTCGCCTCACGCAATGCCGCCAGCGCGTCCTTGGGCTTGCCCGATTCGAGCAGGATCTGCCCTTCGAGTTCGAGAAAATAGGGATCGTCCGGCTGCGCCTTGACCAACGCCAGCGTTTCCGCCGCCGCCTGATCGGGATAGCCGGATTTGTGGTAGGCATAGGCGCGGGCGTAATGCGCTTCAATGCTCTGGTTCGACGCGGGATAGCGGCGCAGCGTGTCCTGCGGATCGCTGACATAGCCGCGCAGCTTGGCCTGCACCCGCTTGAACCGTGTCTCCATCGCCGGGTCGGTCGGGGTGCGGAACGCCGGCGACGCCACGACGTCGCCCGTCAGGCTGGCGATGCGCTCACCGCTTAGCGGGTGGGTGCGCTGGTAGCTGTTGTCCTGTGGGATCGCGAGACGATATTCGAGGTTCTGGAGCTTCTTGAAGAAGTCCAGCATTCCTTGACCCGAGATATTGGCCTCGCGCAGGAACCGCGTACCGGCCGCGTCGGCCGAACTTTCCTGCGTCCTGCTGAACGACAGATACGATCCCATCGCCGCCTGTTGCCCGGCGGCAAGGATGCCCGCGCCCGCTTCGCCGGCCCCCGCCGCCATCGCCGCGACGCCCAGCAACAGGCTGAGCACGGTGATCCCCGTCGCCGGTGCCATGCCGCGCCCGGCCAGCGAAACATGCCCGCCGACGATATGGCCGATCTCGTGCGCGATGACGCCCTGTACCTCGTTCGCGTCGTCGGCGGCATCGATCAGCCCCGAATGCAGGTAGACGGTTTGACCGCCCGCGACGAAGGCGTTGATCGACTTGTCCTGCAACAGCACGACGCTGAAATTCCGTGGGTCCAGCCCCGCCGAAACGGCGATCGGGCGTGCCATGTCGTTCAACAGCGCCTCGGTCTCCGCATCGCGCAGCATCGACTGTGCGACGGCGGGCTGCGCGGCAAACAGGACGGTGGCGACGATGCCGCAGAGCAGGCGCTTCATGAAATCCTTATCGCCGAGACGGACCGGGCGGGTCAACGCGGGAAGGGACAAGGGTGGCCGGGCCGCGATGAATGGACGGTGAAGGCGGTCCCCCGCCTGCCGGAAGCGATCAGGCCGACAGAGCCTCCGGCATCATGGCGGCCCCGAACACTTTCAGGCCGATCGGCGGGGTCGTGACGACGCCTGCACGCGTCCGCACCGCGAAATCGACAATCCGCGCCACCGCTTCGTACCCGCAGGGTTTCGACACCACGCCCAGCGTTCCCTCGATACCCTCGGCCAGCAGCCGGGGGTTCGCCGTCAGGAACACGACCGTCGTGCCGTAGGTACAGCCGAGCATCCGGCCGATCTGTGGTCCGGTCAGCCCGTCGCGCAGATTGCAGTCGACCAATGCTACGTCGGGGCGTTGTTCCGCCAATGCGATCGCGCAGGACATGTCTGGTGCGATCCCGACCGGCCGATAGCCCATTTCTTCCAAAGACGCCTCAAGGTCGGTGGCGACGAGCATTTCGTCTTCGACGATGAGAACAGAGGGAGGAAGCATGATACGCTTTCGATCTAGATATAGGTTACGTTGAACCATGCAATCTGCGTCTGGTTCCACCGCAGGATGCAAATGACAAGGATTGCAGCGGACGCTTGTGTCGAACGTGCAACGGGTCTAGGGGCCGCGGCGGGCCACGCTGTCCCAACGCAGCGCGTGCTCTCTGTGAGGAGAGACTGACATGACCGACCTTCCGCCGACCCCGGCGACCAAGCCTGCACGCCCGTATTTTTCGTCCGGTCCCTGCGCCAAGCCGCCGGGCTGGTCCGCCGATCGCCTTGCCGCCGACAGCCTCGGCCGTTCGCATCGATCGAAAATCGGCAAGCAGCGGCTGCAATATTGCATCGACCTGATGCGCGAACTGCTCAACCTTCCCGACACGCACCGCATCGGCATCGTCCCCGGTTCGGATACCGGCGCGTTCGAAATGGCGATGTGGACGATGCTGGGCGCACGGCCCGTCACCGCGCTGGCATGGGAAAGCTTCGGCGAAGGCTGGGTGACCGATGCGGTCAAGCAGTTAAAGATCGACCCGACCGTCGTGCGCGCCGACTATGGTCAGCTGCCCGACCTGACCGCCATCGACTGGCGCCACGACGTGCTGTTCACGTGGAACGGCACCACCAGCGGCGTGCGTGTGCCGGACGCCGGGTTCATTCCCGACGATCGCGAAGGGCTGTCGTTCGCCGACGCGACGTCGGGCGTCTTCGCCTATGACATCGACTGGGCGAAGATCGACGTCGCGACGTTCAGCTGGCAGAAGGTGCTGGGCGGCGAAGGCGGGCACGGCGTCCTGATCCTCGGGCCGCGCGCGGTCGAGCGGCTGGAAAGCTACACCCCGGCATGGCCGCTGCCGAAAGTCTTCCGGCTGGTGTCGAAGGGCAAGCTGGCCGAAGGCGTGTTCAAGGGCGAGACGATCAACACCCCGTCGATGCTGGCGGTCGAAGACGCGATCTTCAGCCTCGAATGGGCGAAGTCGCTGGGCGAAAACGGGCTGATCGCGCGTAGCGATGCGAACGCCGCCGCGCTGGACGCGATCGTGGAAGCGCGCGACTGGCTGGGGCATCTCGCCATCGATCCGGCGACGCGATCGAAGACCAGTGTCTGCCTGACGGTCGAGGGCGCCGACGAAGCGCTCATCAAGAAGATGGCGGCGCTGCTGGAACGCGAAGGTGCTGCCTATGACGTCGCGGGCTATCGCGATGCCCCGGCGGGCCTGCGCATCTGGTGCGGCGCGACGGTCGACACCGCCGATATCGAGGCGCTCGGGCCATGGCTCGACTGGGCCTACGCGACCGCGAAGGCGGGCTGAAACTAGATACGTCACCCCAGCGAAGGCCGGGGTCTTTCTCCACGACCCGTGCCCGTGCGGCACGAGACCCCGGCCTGCGCCGGGGTGACGAGGTGTACCATGCCCAAAGTACTGATTTCCGACAAGATGGACCCCAAAGCCGCCCAAATCTTCCGCGAACGCGGGGTCGAGGTGGACGAGATCACCGGCAAGACGCCCGAGGAACTGATCGCGATCATCGGCGAGTATGACGGCCTCGCCATCCGTTCATCGACCCGCGTCACCAAGGCGATTCTCGATGCCGCGACGAACCTGAAGGTCGTCGGGCGCGCCGGGATCGGCGTGGATAACGTCGACATCCCCGCCGCGTCCGCTGCCGGCGTCGTCGTGATGAACACGCCGTTCGGCAATTCGATCACCACCGCCGAACACGCCATCGCCCTGATGTTCGCACTCGCACGCCAGTTGCCCGAGGCCGACGCCTCGACGCAGGCGGGCAAGTGGGAAAAGAACCGCTTCATGGGCGTCGAGCTGACCGGCAAGACGCTCGGTCTGATCGGTGCGGGCAATATCGGTTCGATCGTCGCCGACCGGGCGCAGGGGCTGAAGATGAAGGTCGTCGCGTTCGACCCGTTCCTGTCGCCCGAACGCGCGACGCAGATCGGTGTCGAAAAGGTCGAACTGGACCAGTTGCTGGCCCGCGCCGACTTCATCACGCTGCACACGCCGCTGACCGACCAGACGCGCAACATCCTGTCGGCCGAGAATATCGCGAAGACCAAGAAGGGCGTGCGCATCATCAACTGCGCGCGCGGCGGGCTGGTCGACGAGGTGGCGTTGAAGGCCGCGCTCGATTCGGGTCAGGTCGGCGGTGCGGCGCTGGACGTGTTCGTGCAGGAGCCGGCAAAGGAATCGCCGCTGTTCGGCACCCCCAATTTCGTCTCCACCCCGCATCTGGGCGCATCGACCAGCGAGGCGCAGGTCAACGTCGCGATCCAGGTCGCCGAACAGATGGCCGATTACCTGGTATCGGGCGGCGTCACCAACGCGCTGAACATGCCGTCGCTGTCGGCAGAGGAAGCGCCGCGGCTCAAGCCGTACATGGCGCTGGCCGAAAAGCTGGGGTCGCTGGTCGGACAGCTGACCACCGGATCGATCGCCCGCGTATCGGTGCATAGCGAAGGTGCCGCCGCCGAACTGAACCAGAAGCCCATCGTCGGTGCGGTGCTGGCCGGGTTCCTGCGCGTCCAGTCGGACACGGTGAACATGGTCAACGCCCCGTTCCTCGCCAAGGAGCGCGGGATCGAGGTGCGCGAAGTGCGCAACGACCGCGAGGGCGACTACCACACGCTCGTTCGCGTCAGCCTGAAGACCGACGATGGCGAGCGATCGGTTGCGGGCACGTTGTTCGGCAATGCGCAGCCGCGGCTGGTCGAATTGTTCGGCATCAAGGTCGAGGCCGATCTGGCCGGCCACATGCTGTATGTCGTCAACGAGGATGCGCCCGGCTTCATCGGCCGGATCGGCACGACGCTGGGCGAGGCGGGGGTCAATATCGGCACCTTCCATCTCGGCCGGCGCGACGCGGGTGGCGAGGCCGTGGTGCTGCTGTCGGTCGACGAGGCGGTGACGCCCGAACTGATCGCCAGCGTCCGCGCGCTGCCGGGCGTCAAGACCGCGATGCCGCTGTCGTTCTGACGAACGGGTCGGGGTGTGGGCCGCGGGCTTGATGTTCGCGGCCCGTCCCTCGACCTCGCTCGGGATCAACGGCGGGGTCGGGAATATGTTGTTCTTCGGCACCGCTCACCCTGCGTAGCCATCGAGCGAAATCGAAATGGCGTATCGAACAACGCCGCCGGTGCTTCGATACTGACCGGGCGAACCATGCTCCGCATGGTTCAGGATCGTCCGGGGGGTGATCCGACCCGATCATCCTTCGACTTCGCTCAGTCCCTACGCAGCATCGACGGGTATAGCGGCCAGCACTTAACGCCCGGCCATGCGCCTTGCGAAATGGACCTCGACCGCACGCTGCACGCTGCGCGCGATGGCGCGACGGCCCTCGTTGGTGGCGAGGCGCTCGGCATCGGCCTTGTTCGACAGATAGCCGGTTTCGAACAGGATCGACGGCAGGTCGGGCGCTTTCAGCACCATCAGCGACGCCATGCGATGGTAATTGGGCTTGAGCGGGATCAGTCCCGTCGCCTCGCGCCCCAGCAACCGGGCGAAGCCGGCCGATGCGTTCATCGTCTCACGCTGCGTCAGGTCGATCAGGATCGACGAGATGTCGGCGCTCTGCCGGCCCAGATCGACCCCGGCGAGGATATCGGCCTTGTTCTCGCGCGCCGCCAGCCGCGCGGCCTCGCGATCCGACGCGACTTCGGACAGGGTGTAGATGCTGGCCCCGGTCGCGGCGGGATTGTCGGCACTGTCGCAATGGACCGAAATGAACAGGCTGGCGCCCAGCCGCCGCGCGATCGCATAGCGTTCCTTGAGCACGAGGAACTCGTCGCGATCGCGGGTCAGTGCCACGCGAACGCGCCCGCCATCGAGCAGCGCGTCGCGGATCGCGCGCGCCGCCTGCAACGTCAGATCCTTTTCGCGCAATCCGCCATGCGGCGATATCGCGCCGGGATCGTGTCCGCCATGACCGGCGTCGATCACCACTAGGGGCCGGTCGGCGTCGCCCTGAACACGGGGAAGGGAGCCTCTCCGCCGCGCCCCCGGAACCGGCACCGACACGCGATAGCCGGGATCGCGCGGCATCGCGGCCGACGACGATGCCCGGACGATCGCTACGGCCGCCGGCGTGGCTCCGGCGGTGAAGCGCATTCGCCCGGCAGTGGTCGCGCGGACGAAGCGCGCCGGCTCGACGCGGCGCAGGGTCAGCGTCAGCCGGCGGCCGCCATCCGTAAACTGCCCGCCCGTCACGACCGCCGGGGCCGTCAGGTCGAAGATGATGCGCGCACCGGCATCGCCACGCCCGTCCTGATGCAATGCTGCGACGATACCGCCCGCGCGGCCCTGCGTACCGGGCCGTGCGCCGTCGATGTCGAGCGCGATCCGGTTCGGCCCCGCCATCAGAAACGTGGCGGCGGTAGCGACCGATCCATCGAAACGGATGACGATGCTGTCGTCGGCGACGCGGATATCGGCGACCGCACGCGCTGCCACCGGCGTGGCCGCGAGCCAGAGCGACGACAGCAGGAACAACGCTCCCGTGGCCAGCGCACATCGGCGTTTCGCGAAACGGGTCCACCACCCCAGCATGACGATCCTGTTCACCCCCGGCATTCGACGCCCAGTATTCGAATACGGTCATGTAGCACAACTTGCCTCGACCCATGCTGAACGACAGCAATGAATCAAATTTTAAAGGTTTGTTACGGTTAGTCGCGTCATGATGCGGCGTCCGGCGGCTGTTGCCGTTGGGGAAACCCGGTGCTACGCATCGTATCACATCGGCTTTGGAGCGTCCCCGCTCCGCAACCCCGATGCAGCACCCCGGCCGCGTTCGCGGCGGGGTTATTTCAGGTTGACGCTCGCATGTGGCAAGTTCCGTCCCGATCCGCCTGTGCCGCTTTCGCGGCCGGCGACCGGACGACGGCTGTCCGCCCGGTGCTTTCCGGGCTGCCCCTGCAAGCAGACGCAATTGCCAACAATCGCGCGCAGGCACCGGGACCATTCCCCGCCGCGCGCCATGGCGCGCCGACTGGCCAAGCCGTCCCGCGCGCCCGGAGACACTATCATGACCACGCGGATGTTGATCGACGCACGCCACCGGGAAGAAACCCGTGTCGCCGTCGTCAAGGGTAACCGGATCGAGGAATTCGACTTCGAATCGGCAGAGCGCAAGCAGCTCAAGGGGAATATCTATCTTGCCAAGGTGACGCGGGTCGAACCGTCGTTGCAGGCGGCGTTCGTCGATTACGGCGGCAACCGCCACGGCTTCCTCGCCTTTTCCGAAATCCACCCGGATTACTATCAGATCCCGAAGGAAGACCGCGACGCGCTGCTGGCCGAAGAGGCCGAGCATGCCGCCGAGGAGGCCGCGCTGCGCGCCGGATCGGACCAGGACGACGATCTGGACTATGACGATCACGAGCATGACGAGGACGGCGGCGACGAGCTGCTCGATCATGCCGACGACGACGCGCATGTCGAGGGCGAGGATGGCGACTCCGCGCCGCCCGCCCCGCGCAAGTCGGGCGGCGGCGACGATGCCGCGGTCGAAGCGCTGCGCCAGCGCCGGCTGAACCTGCGTCGCCGCTACAAGATCCAGGACGTGATCCGCCGCCGGCAGGTGCTGCTGGTCCAGGTCGTGAAGGAAGAACGCGGCAACAAGGGCGCGGCGCTGACGACCTATCTGTCGCTGGCCGGGCGCTATTGCGTGCTGATGCCCAACACCGCGCATGGCGGCGGGATCAGCCGCAAGATCAGCTCGGCCGCCGATCGCAAGCGGTTGAAGTCGATCATGGCCGAACTGACGCTGCCGGCGTCGATGGGCTGCATCGTCCGCACCGCCGGGCTTCAGCGGTCGAAGGTCGAGATCAAGCGCGACTTCGATTATCTGGCGCGGCTGTGGGACGGCATTCGCGAACAGACTCTGACGTCGTCGGCCCCCGCACTGGTCTATGGCGACAGCGACCTGATCAAGCGCGCGATCCGAGACATCTATAACAAGGACGTCGACGAAGTCATCGTCGAGGGCGAGGACGGGTTCCGTCAGGCCAAGGAACATATGCGGCTGCTGATGCCCAGCCATGCCCGCCGCGTGAAGCAATATGCCGATGCCGTACCGCTGTACCAGCGCGCGCATGTCGAGGATCAACTGGCCGCGATGTACAATCCGGTCGTCCAGCTGAAATCGGGCGGCTATCTGGTCATCAATCCGACCGAGGCACTGGTGTCGATCGACATCAACTCGGGCCGGTCGACCCGCGAACACAATATCGAACAGACCGCCACCGCGACCAATCTTGAAGCGGCGCAGGAAATTGCGCGCCAACTGCGATTGCGCGACATGGCCGGTCTGGTCGTCATCGACTTCATCGACATGGACCATGGGTCCAATGTGCGGAAAGTCGAGAAGGCGATGAAGGAAGCGCTGAAGAACGATCGTGCCAGGATCCAGGTCGGCCGGATCAGCGCGTTCGGTCTGATGGAAATGAGCCGTCAGCGGCTGCGCACCGGCGTACTCGAAGCGTCGACGCGGCAGTGCCCGCATTGCGAAGGCACCGGCCTTGTCCGCACCGCATCGTCGGCCGGCTTGTCGGCGCTACGCCTGATCGAGGACGAGGCCGCACGCGGTCGCGGGTCGCTGATCGTGCTGCGCGCCAGCCAGGAAGCGGCGTTCTATGTCCTCAACAAGAAGCGCGCCGATATTGCGGAAGTCGAGGACCGCTATGGCGTGATGGTCGAGATCGTGCCCGATGCCGAGATCGAGGGCGCGCGCATGGCAGTCGAGGCGTCGGGCCCGCCGCCCGCGCATCCGCCCAAGGTCGAGCCGCTGGTCGTGATCGAGGATGAGGACGACGACTTCGAGGAAATCGAGGACGAGGTCGAGATCGAGGAAGAGGACGAAGCGGTCGAGGAAGCGCCGCGCGCCCGCGCCGACGACGAGGGCGAAGGCCGGGGTAAGCGCCGCCGCCGTCGCCGCAGCCGTCGTGGTCGCAATCGCGAGGATGGCGAGGTCGAGGCCGGCGAGGACGCCGAAGGCGATCTCGAAACCGACGCCGATGCTGATGCCGACGCCGATGCTGATGCGGAAACCGATGCCGAGGACGCCGATGGCGAGGCCGACGATGCCGCGCCGGTCGAGCGTGCCGGGGATGCGGCACCGCGGGACGGACGCAAGCGTCGCCGTCGCGGTCGTCGTGGCGGTCGTCGGGGCGAGAACGCGTTCGACGCCGCCGATGGCGCAGCCGCGGTCGCCGATCTGCCCGCAGAGGACGACGTGGTTGCCGACGTCGTGGCCGACGCGCCCGAACCCGTCGCCGAGCCGGATGCGGTCGAGGCCGAGCCAACCCCGAAGGCCAAGCGCACCCGCCGCCGTCCGAGCGCGCGTGCGAAGGTCGAAGGTGCGGTCGAGGCCGAACCAGTGACCGTCGAGGCAGGTGACGCCGCGCCGATCACCGTCGCGCCGCCAGTCGCGATCGAAGCGGTCGTGGAACCCGTCGCCGAGCCGGCCGAGGAAGCGCCCAAGCCCAAGCGGACGCGCCGTCGCAAGGCCGACGTCGCCGCCGATGCGGTGGTCGAGGCACCCGTAGCCCCGGCTCCGGTCGAACCGGCCCCCGCGCCGGCAGAGGCGGAAGCCGAACCCGCGCCGAAGCGCCGTCGGGCACCGCGCCGCAAGGCGGCCGATGCGGTTTCGGCGGAGGCGATCGAACCGGTCGTGGAAGCGGCGGCCGAACCCGCTGTCGTGACCGAGGTCGTAGAAGCGGCGACCGACGAAGGCGATACGGCGACGGAGAATGCCGAAGGCGGCGAAGGCGGCTCGCCGCGTCGCGGCTGGTGGCAGCGCACGTTCGGCGCCTGAACGCCGGAAACGATGCGGGCGGCTTTCGAAAGGAAGCCGCCCGTTTTCGTCCGGGACCGATCGACATTCAGAAGATGACGTGCCGAAACCGGTGGATTTGTTTGACCCGCAGCGCCGCGTACTACCGGTAGGTGCGCACCGGAAATATGCGAAACCGCCGTTTGCAGGCCGTCAGGGCTGAACGTCGATCGGTCCTGAAACCCGAACCGTAATCCGGTCGGGTCAGTCCCGGACCAGCGCACCGCGCGCCACGCCGATCCGTACGATCAGCCCTTCGCGCCGCCAGTCACGTTCGATCGTTCCGCCCAGTTGCTGCTCGATGCTCAATTGCGCCAACCGGGTGCCGAACCCGGTGGTATCGGGTGCGGCCCCGACCGGCGGTCCACCACGCTCGTGCCATTCGATCGACACCGCGTCGTCCACGACCTTCGTCTGGAGCGTCAGCGTTCCGTCGGGCACCGACAACGCGCCATATTTCGCGGCATTCGTCGCCAGTTCGTGAAACACCAGCGCGATCGGCGTCGCGCCGCGATCGTCGATCGCCACGTCGTCTCCCGTCACCTGCCACTGTCCTGCGGCATAGGGGGCAAGCAGTTCGCGCAGGATCGTGTGCAACGTCGCTTCGCCCACCGATGGGCGCGACCGTTCGCTGTGCGGACGCGCGAGGTCATGCGCCGCGCCCAATGCGCCGATCCGTCCCGCCAGATCGTCGGCGAAACCACGTACTTCGGGCATCCGCCGCGCGGACATGCGCACCAGTCCGCTGATGACCGCGAAGATGTTCTTGATGCGGTGGCTGAGTTCGCGGCTAAGGATTTCGTTCTGTTCTGCCGCTCGGCGCGCGGAATCGATGTCGGTGCACGTGCCGATCCACCGGCGTATCGATCCATCGTCGTTGCGCACCGGCAATGCCCGGCCCAATACCCAGCGATAATTGCCGCTGCGATGGCGCAACCGGTATTCGATCTCGTAAGGGTCGCCGGTCGCGAGACTGTGCTGCCAGCGTGCCCATGCCCGCTCACGATCGTCGACGTGGAACATGTCGCTCCATCCTTCGCCATCGGTCGAACCTTCGGCAACGCCGGTGAAACGATACCATTGCGCATTGTAGAATTCGTGGTGGCCATCCGGCCGGGTCGCCCACACCATCTGCGGCATGGCGTTGGTCAGAACGTCCAGTTCCGCACGGGCCGCATCGTGCGCGGTTTCTGCGCGCTGCCGTGCCGCGTCGTCCGCCGCCATCCCGATCCAGCGACCGGCATCGTCGCGGTGCAGCGTCATTTGCAACCGGCGCGGCAATCCGCTGCGGTCGATCAGCGTCGCCGATGTGGTGAAGTCTTCGTTCCCCGTCCGCCATGCGGCCTGCGTTGCCGCGACATCTGCGTCGGCGATCTGTCGCATCCATGGTGCGCCGATCGCGTCCGCGTCCAGTTCGTCGAGCCATCGTCGATTAGCCCATAGCATTCGGCCATCGTCCGCCGTCACCCATGCAAACATGGATACGTCATCGGCGACCTGTAACCAGACGCGGTCGATGGCAGGGGCTGATGGATGCTTCATCGAACAGTCACCGTAGCGAACCTGCATCTTTCGTACGACGTATCAACCGATATCGGATGGATTCGTAACGGGTTCTTCAAGTCGCTGCCGTGTGGCAACGGCGTGCAATCCTTCCCCGAGCCGAGCCAACGCCACGGGGGGATTACATAACCTGCGATAGCGTTACCGGTCATCTGCACCGTGAATTTCATTTTTCGGGGAACAAATGTCGAAAATTAAGCAATACTGGAGCGTAATTCGGTTGACGACTACGATCAGTCGTCGCATGCAACTTATCGATGAAGGAGATATTCATGGCCGAAGACGGTTCCGAACTGAATGCAATCGAGCTTGCCACCGAACTGACGATCGCGTGGTTGAATAATGGTAACAACCGCGTTTCGGCAGAGGATGTTCCGACGTTCCTGCAAACGATGCACGCGACCGTTCTTGGCCTTGCCAACGGTGCGACCGAAACCGAAGCGCCGCAGCCGGCGCAGGACCACGTTCCCGCCGTATCGGTGCGCAAGTCGCTGGCGTCGAAGGATCACATCATTTCGATGATCGACGGCAAGTCGTACAAGACGTTGCGCCGTCATCTTGCCGGTCATGGTCTGACGCCGGAAACCTATCGCGAGCGTTACGGTCTGCGCGCCGATTATCCGATGGTCGCAGAAACCTATTCGCAAAGCCGTCGTGACATGGCCAAGCGGATCGGCCTGGGCCGGAAGGCACGCACCACGTCTGCAGATGATGCGCCCGACGCCGCGGGCGATGCCGGCGAGCCGAAGCGTCGGGGCCGCAAGCCCAAGGTCGTCGTGGAATAAATCCGAACGGCGGGGTGGCGAACGTCGCCCCGCCGGTCAGTCGAGCGCGATCACCGCGTTGCCCTGCCAGACATGGGTGCACAATTGCGCGACGGGCGTGTCGTCGGTCGCAAGCGCCGCGACCGTGACCCATCCCTGTCCGCGCAACCGCGCCGCTGCCGCCCGATCCGTACCGATCGGCAGGAACAGCCGCCGCCGGTCCTGCTCGCCCAATCCCGCATCGAGCAGCGCATCGGCGTAGAGCGAGAATCCGACCGCTGATTCCTCGGTGCCGTTTTCGTGACATACGGCATAGGTGCCGCCGCGCCCGACCTCCCCCAGCACGCCGCGCGCGAACAGCGAAAATCCCAGCCAGCTCTGATATTCGAACCCGTGCCGTTCGGTCGGGTCCAGCGTCATCGCCACCCGCCCGTCGAGCGTGTGCGCGATCGCCTCGATCGAGTCGAGCCGCGACGTCAGCCGTCCCGCGCCATCGGCGGCGCGCAGCCGCGCCAGTGCCGCGTCGAACGGTCCCGCCGCCTCGACCAGCGGCAACCATGCCGGATCGATCGCCGCGACGCGCCCCGCATCCTTGGCATCCAGCGCGTCGATCAGCGCGGCACGCCGGTCGGCCGGCAGGTCGGTCGCGATCGTCGCGACCAGATCGGGCAGGGTGAAGTCGATCGACACGCCGGACACGCCCGCCGCCTGCAACGCCTCGACCGCGACGGTCACGATTTCGGCGGCGGCGGCGACGGTGTCCATGCCGATCAGTTCCGCACCGATCTGGCGCAACGCGCGGCGCGGGGCTAGTTCCGTGGCGCGCAGTTTCATCACCGGGCCGGCATAGGACAGGCGCACCGGGCGGGGATGGTGGCCCATGCGCGTCGCGGCGATCCGGGCGACCTGTGCGGTGATATCGGGACGGATCGCCAGCGTCCGCTGGCTGACCGGATCCACGAAGCGCACCGCATCGGTCGCCGCCGTGCCTTTCAGCCGGCCGGCCAGCGCCGCCTCGAACTCGGCGAGCGGCGGATCGACCTGTTCATAGCCATAGCCATGCGCGATGCCCAGCACCGCGTCCTCGAACCGGCGCAGGCCGTCGGCGGCGGGGGGAAGGCGATCGTGAAACCCTTCGGGAAGCAATCCGGTCATGGGCGGGGTGCGTAGGCGATGGCGGTGGGACGGGCAAGGCCGGCTGCCGCGCGCGGGTCGCCGTTAATCGTGGTCCGGTCCCAGCGTCGGATCGATATCGCGCGGTCGGACGAACTGTACCAGATGCCCGCAGCCATTGTCCGCCGTAGCCCAGTCGCCGTCCAGCTCCAGCACCGCCACGCTGGCGGTCGGAAACTTCTCCTCCACCGCGCCGCGCAACGGATTGCTGTCCGCCGACAACAGCAGCACCAGATCCTCCAGCCCCGGATTATGCCCGACCAGCAATACGCGGTCGGCCCCCGCGGGCAGCGCGCGTACCGCGTCGAGCAACGTCGCGGCCGATGCGAGATACAGCGCCCGGTCGGCATGTGCTTCGGGCAACGGGCCATAGCCGACCGCGAAATGCTCCAGCGTCTGCGCGACCCGCACCGCCGGGCTGACGATCATGTGATCGAACGCGATGCCCATCGTGCGGACATGCGCGCCCATCGCGGTCGCGGCGCGCGCGCCCTTGCGGTTCAGCGGGCGATCGAAATCGCGCAATGCCGGATCGTCCCAGCCGGACTTGGCGTGGCGCAACAGCGTCAACGTCTTCATGCGATCGGCTCCATGGGCAGTGATTCCCCATGCCCCAATCGCTCCTGCAAGGAAAGGGCGCGGGCGACCGCTTCGTCCAGCGTGCAGCGGACGATCGGCGTTCCTTCGGGAAATGCACCCAGCAGGCGGGACGGCATCGCGGCGGACAGCAGCACGAACATGCCCCGGTCGTCGGCGCGGCGGATCAGCCGTCCGAACGCCTGCGCCAGCCGCGCGCGCACCACCCGGTCGTCATACGCACTGCCGCCGCCCGCCAGCCGCCGCGCGGCATGCAGAACGCCGGGTTTCGGCCACGGCACCCCTTCCATCACCACCAATCGCAGCGAATGCCCGGGTACGTCGACACCATCGCGCAGCGCGTCGGTGCCCATCAGCGACGCGCGGGGATCGTCGCGAAAGATATCGACCAGCGTGCCGGTATCGATCGGATCGACATGCTGGGCGAACAGCGGCAGTCCGTCGCGCGCCAGCCGGTCGGCGATCCGCGCATGCACCCCGCGCAGTCGCCGGATCGCGGTGAACAGCCCCAGCGTCCCCCCGCCCGCCGCCACGATCAGCCGGCCATAGGCGTTGGCGAGCCCCGGCAGGTCGCCACGCTTCACGTCGGTGACGATCACCACCTCTGCCTGCGTCGCATAGGAAAACGGGCTGACCGCTTCGAAATGGACGGGCGGGCGCATCAGGTGCGGCGCGCCGCTCCGGGCGTCGGCCACACTCCAGTCGCCGCCGGCGCGCAGCGTCGCCGACGTCACCAGAACGCCATGCGCGGGTTTCAGCACGGTTTCGGCGAACGGCCTGCTGGGGTCGAGCCAGTGGCGATGCAGCCCGACATCATATTCGCGCCCCTCCATCCGATCCACCGCCAGCCAGTCGACGAAATCGGGGTCGGCCGGCCCGCCGATCCGGGCGAGCAGCCGCGACCATGCACCGACGGTTTCGGCGCGCCAGCCGAGCGACGCGATCGCCCCTTCGACCCGCGCCCGTGCCGGCCCGTCCATCCAGTCGGGCGCTTCGGTCAGCACCGCCTCCAACCGCTTGCCCAGCGCTACCAGCGGACGCAGCAGGGCGTCCAGCGCCTGCGCGGCCGGACCGGCTGCCTCGACCAGTTCGGGCGGCGGTTCGGCGAGTTCGGTTTCCAGCCCGTATCCCGCCTCGCCATCCTTCGCGCGCGCGAACACCGCTCCGCGCACCGCCCCCAGCAGCGTTTCCAGCGGGCCGAACGGTGCGCCTTCCTGCACCCGCGCCAGCCAGCCGTCGGCGGGCAGCGCGCGTGCCGCTTCGACCGCCGCCGCCACCGCCTCGCCCCCCGCCGCGTCGTAACTGGCGACGTCGGACAGACGGGCGGCAAGCCCG
Organism: Sphingomonas sp. CFBP 13720; assembly: GCF_014842075.1. Classification (GTDB taxonomy): domain Bacteria; phylum Pseudomonadota; class Alphaproteobacteria; order Sphingomonadales; family Sphingomonadaceae; genus Sphingomonas. The sequence goes on along the minus strand of NZ_JACYVA010000010.1, from coordinate 30,311 downwards.
CGACGACGGCCGCGCCCGCCGCCTTCCGGTCCCAGCACCCAGCGGCGGATCTCGATCGACTCCGCCCCGGTCAGCGCGGCGGAAAACATCGCGTCGGCCGCGTCGAACAGGTGATGTCCCTCGTCGAACACATAGCGGGTCGGGCGGGTGCCCGTTTCCCGGCCGCGCGCGGCGTTGACCATGACCAGCGCATGGTTGGCGATGACGATATCCGCCTGCGCCGACGCGCGTGCGGCGCGTTCGATGAAGCATTTCCGGTAATGCGGACACCCGGCATAGATGCATTCGCCGCGCCGGTCGGTCAGCGCGGTCGACCCGTTGCGGCGGAACAGCGTCGGCAACCATCCCGGCAGGTCGCCGCCGACCATGTCGCCATCCGCGCTATAGGCGGCCCAGCGCGCGACCAGATGCGCCAGCACCGCGGCCCGTCCCTGAAACCCGCCCTGCAACGCGTCTTCCAGATTGAGCAGGCACAGATAATTCTCGCGCCCCTTGCGAGTCACTATGCGGGTCCGCCGTTCGACCGGATCGGGGAACAGGCGTTCGGTTTCCGCCGCCAACTGGCGTTGCAGCGCCTTGGTAAAGGTCGATACCCATACCGCGCCGTCGGCGCGTTCGGACCACAGCGAAGCCGGGGCAAGATAGCCCAGCGTCTTGCCGATCCCCGTCCCTGCCTCCGCCAGCACCAGATTGGGTGTATCGCGGGCGGCGCGGGGGGCAAAAGCGTCGGCGGCGGCGGTGGCATAGGCGCGTTGTCCCGGACGCGGCTCTGCGGTCGCCCCGGTCAGCCGTGCCAGCCGCTCCGCCACCGCATCGCTGGGCATCGTCACGGTGCGCGGGCTGCTCCGCGCGGGGACTTCCTCCCATTCGGGCAGCTTCGCGAACAGCCAGCGTTCGGCAGTCGCGGGCTTCGGCAGCACCTGTCCCAGCGCGGGCGCCCATGGCCAGCGCAACCGGAACAGCGATTGCGCGGCGGTCCATGCGCCTTCCTGTTCGGGCCATGGCGCGGACGCGGTCGCGATCAGTTTCGTCGCCGCCCTGCGCAGCATTGCCGCGATCCCGCTTTCCTCGGTCGGCAGGGTCAGGTCTAGTATCTGCGTCAGCCCCTTCGGCGTCGGCACCGCGAACCGCGCCGGATGCACGAACGCAAACAGTTCCAGCAGATCCAGCCCCGACAGTTCGGCGTAGCCCAACCGCTGCCCGACCATCGCCGCGTTCATGACGATCGTCGGGGTGTCCGCGACCTGTGCGATCGCTTCGCCCCGGCCGATACGCCGCGTGCCGGCGTCATCGGCGATCCAGATGCCCGAATGGCTGGCGTGGAGAGCGGGATAGGGCAGCATCACCCTTCCTTATCGCGACCTAGAGAAGAACGGAAGCCGAACGCCGGTCGCGCTGCCCCTTCTATCCGCGACTATTCCCCGATTTTCGCGCGCTGTCGGTCGGCCCAGTCGCGGCCTTCGTCGCCGCCCCACAACAGCCATGCGACATATCCCGCCGATGGGTCGTCGTCGTTGCCCCATTCGTGCGCTTTCGTATCCTTGTCGACGTCGTGGCGCGCGAAATAGCTGTGCATCGACTTCACGTCGTCGTCCGACATCGGTCCGCCATCCACGATCTGCTTCGCGCGGGCCACGCCCACGTCCGTCCCGCCGCGATCGAATTTCTCGCGCAGTTCAAGACCCTTCTTCGCGTTGGCCGCCATCTTCTGCGTGGGTTTATGCTCGCCGACCATCATCGTCTCCGCTGCAAGGGAAGGCGGTCAACCCATCGGACGGGCGCTGCGTTCCCTTACCACAACACATCGCGATCGGGCTTCATCGGCGCGGGCGCGGGATCGCCGATCGCCTGCAACAGGTCGATCTCGATCGTGCGGCACATTGCGGTCAGCGGCACGTCGTGGACGGTATTGGCGAACGGATCGGTCAGATCCTCGCCGATCTGCAACACTGCAAGGAACATCAGCCCCGCGATGCCCGATCCCAGCGGCGTCGCGATACCCAGCGTTTCGACAAGCCCGATCGGCAACAGGATACAGAACAGCCGGGTGAACAGCGTCGGAAAGAACCGGTACTGGTTGGGCAGCGGCGTATTCTTGATCCGCTCCATCCCGCCCTGCGCATTGGCGATATCGATCAGCACGCTTTCGAGGCTGGACTGTTGCAGGTCGTTCAGCCACCCGCGCCGGTGCGCCTCCGCGATCCGCTGTCCGGTGCCATCGAGCAGTCCGTTGGCCACGTTGGTGCGGCCCAACGGCTCTCCCGCTTCCTCGCGCGACAGGAACCGATGGACTTCGGCTTCGGGATCCTGTCGGCGCAACTGGTTGCGGAGCGCCTGGACATAGGCGATCTGCCGCAGCACGATCGAACGCTTCAGGTCACGCTTCTCGCCGTCGTCCTCGGGACCGATGAACGCGATGATCCCGCGCGCCAGATTGCGCGATGCGTTGATCATCGCACCCCACAACACGCGGCCTTCCCACCAGCGCTGATACGCCGAATTGTCGCGAAACCCGAGGAACAGCGCCAGTGCCGAACCGAACAGCGTCAACGGCAGCGTCGGCGCGTGGAACGGCAGCATGAAATAGACGACGGTGACGAGGACGTCCCAGACGAACAGGGCGATCAGCGGTTTCCACACCTCGGCAATGATCCTGGTGTAGCGTGGGGTAGCGGTGATGATCATGCGCGGTGCGGTACGCACGGAACATGGCATGGTTGCGGCGCAACATGTGGAAATTTCGGTAGCGATTGCCTATCACGATCGGATGATCGACCCTATTATCCGCGATGCCGCAATGGTTTCAAAGGCTTGGCCCTATGAAGAGGCGCGCAAGCTGTTGAAGCGTTTTCCCGACGGAAAACCCGGTGGCGCACCCGTCCTGTTCGAAACCGGCTATGGCCCGTCGGGCCTGCCGCATATCGGCACGTTCAACGAAGTGCTGCGCACGACGATGGTCCGCCGCGCGTTCATGGAACTGTCGGACCAGCCGACGCGGCTGATCGCGTTTTCGGACGATATGGACGGGCTGCGCAAGGTGCCCGACAACGTGCCGAACCACGCTATGCTGACCGAACATCTCGGCAAGCCATTGAGCGACGTGCCCGATCCGTTCGGCACGCATGCCAGTTTCGCAGCGCACAACAATGCGCGGCTGCGAGGCTTCCTCGACCAGTATGGCTTCGATTATGAATTCGTGTCGTCGACCGACTATTATCGCGGCGGACGGTTCGACGACGCGCTGAAGGGTGTGTTGCGCCACTATCAGGCGATTCTCGACATCATGTTGCCGACGTTGGGGGCGGAACGGCGCGCGACCTATTCCCCGGTGCTGCCGGTCAGCCCGACGACGGGCATCGTGTTGCAGGTGCCGGTCGAGGTGATCGACGCCGATGCCGGGATCGTCGCGTTCGTCGATGGCGATACCCGGATCGAGCATTCGATCCTCGGCGGCGGGGCCAAGCTGCAATGGAAGGTCGACTGGGCGATGCGCTGGGTCGCGCTGGGCGTCGATTACGAGATGGCGGGCAAGGATCTGATCGATTCGGTGACGCAGTCGTCGAAGATCGCACGCGTGCTGGGTGCGCGTCCGCCCGAGGGGTTCAATTATGAGATGTTCCTCGACGAACATGGTCAGAAGATCAGCAAGTCGAAGGGCAATGGCCTCAGCCTCGAACAATGGCTGACCTATGGGCCGCAGGAAAGCCTCGCCTTCTACGCCTATCGCGAACCCAAAAAGGCCAAGCAACTGCATCTGGGCGTGATCCCGCGCGCGATCGATGAGTACTGGCAGTTTCGCGGCAACTATGCCGCACAGCCGGTCGAACAGCGGCTGGGCAATCCGGTCCACCACATCCATGGGGGCGAACCTCCCGCCGAAACCTTGCCGGTGACGTTCGGCCTGTTGCTCAATCTGGTCGGGGTGATGGGGGAAGCGAGCAAGGTGCAGGTGTGGGGCTATCTTGCCAATTATGTCGCCGACGCGTCGCCCGAACGCTATCCCGCGCTCGACGCCCTGATCGACCATGCGCTGGCGTTCGTCCGTGACGTAGCCGAAAAGCCCGAACGTCGCGCACCGACCGATGTGGAGCGCGCCGCGCTCGAACGGCTCGATGCCGATCTGGCCGCGATGCCCGCCGATGCGTCGGCGGAGGATATCCAGAACGCAGTGTACGAGATCGGCAAAACCGGCGGGTTCGAATCGCTGCGCGACTGGTTCAAGGCGCTGTACGAAACGCTGCTCGGCACCGCGCAGGGGCCGCGCATGGGCAGCTTCATCGCGCTGTACGGCATCGACAATTCGCGACGTCTGATCGCCGACGCGCTGGCGCGGTAGGCAACGTAAGGGTCGGATTATGTAGCGTCATCCCAGCCTGCGCTGGGATGACGTTCGTTGGGGATGCGGCCTCGGGGATTCGGGCGGACCGCCTCTATTTCCGCTCTTCGTAGAACCGCTTGACCACCGCCCAGCCCTCTTCCGCCGTCTCGACGAAGGTGATGAGATCGAGATCGCGGGCGGAGATCACGCCTTCCTCGACCAGCGCGTCCCAGTTGACGACCCGTTCCCAGAACTCGCGACCGTAGAACAGCACCGGCATCGGCGCGATCTTGCCGGTCTGGATCAGTGTCAGCAGCTCGAAGCTTTCGTCGAACGTGCCGAACCCGCCGGGGAACACCGCCACCGCCCGCGCACGCAGCAGGAAGTGCATCTTGCGCAGCGCGAAATAGTGGAACTGCATCGACAGCGCCGGGGTAACATAGGGATTAGGCGCCTGTTCGTGCGGCAGGACGATGTTCAGCCCAATTGATTCGGCCCCCGCTTCGTTCGCGCCGCGGTTCGCCGCCTCCATGATCGACGGCCCGCCGCCCGAACACACGACGAAATGACGTTTGCCGCCGACATCGTTGGGAAACTGGCTGGCATGGAATGCCAGCTCGCGCGCCACGTCGTAATAATGCGACTTGGCGATCATCCGTTCGGCGATGGCGCGCGATGCGTCGTCCTGCGCCAGTTCGAGCAGCGCTTGCGCCTTGTCGGGTTCGGGAATGCGCGCCGACCCGTAGATTACGAAGGTCGAGGCGATGTTCGCTTCATCCAGCAACAGCGACGGCTTCAACAGCTCCAACTGGAACCGCACCGGGCGCAGGTCGTCGCGCAACAGGAACTCCATGTCCTGAAACGCCAGACGATAGGCGGGGTGTTCGGTCTGCGGCGTCGAAAGCTGCGAACGCGCGCTTTCGGCTTCCTGCTTGGCCCCGCGGAACACGCGGGACGGTACTTTGGTATCGGTCATAGACGAATGGCTTGTAAGCCCCGCGGCGGGATGCGGCAAGCATGGCGGCGCGTCATCGGCAGAAGGATCGCCCGCCCATATCCAGATGCAGGTGGTTGTAATGCGCCGCGTTGTAATCGGGGCCGAGCGTGGTGACGAAGCGTTTGCAGGCAGAGGCGTGGACCGTGCGCAGGAATTGCCGGGCGGCGGGATCATCGCCGTTCCAGTCCCGCTGCACCGATATCCGCCGCCCGTCGGCCAGCACGAACGCGGCGATGTCGACCGCATTGGCCAGTCCGTGCTGCGACAGCCGCCCCGCCGATGCCGCCCCGCCGCCGACGATCGCACGACAGCTATAGGTGCCGAAACTGTCGATGCGCACCACGTCGCTGCCCAGTATCTGGCGGGCGGCGGGGCGGATGCCATATTGGACCCATCCGATCAGTGCCCGTGCCGCAGGACAGCGGATCGCCTTCAGTCCGTTCACCGGTACGCCGATGTCCAGCAATTGCACCGCGCCCTGCACGATACATCCCGACCCGTAATCGCGATCCGGCAGCGGGCTGAACCGTACGCCCGTCCGCGACAGGTCGGCATAGCATTTCTGGGTGTCGCGCGGCGTCGGCCCGGTCAGCGTCACCGGACCCGATGCACGGGGGCGGATCGGGCGGGGCGGCGGATCGTCCTGACTGCCGCCGCCGCCGATACAGGCTGACAGCAACAGGGGCAGCAGCCACAGGGCGGCAAGGCGACGGGTGGCGGACGGCGGCATCGTCTTTCCGTTTCACGCGGTCCGTGCCGGTGCAAGTCGCGATGCGACGGGCAGAGCGTCACGCCCGTTTGGCTACCGGTGTCACAATCCTGTTGATCGTATTGCTTGGTTCTGGATAGGTTCGGTCAACGCATGGCGGGCCCGGTCACGGGGTCGGTTCGTGCCGCCACTCGTCGTTCCCGGCGGGGCCGTTGAAGGAATGCCGCGTGAATATCGTCGTCCGTACCCTTTCCGACCGCGTGTTCGAAATCGTGCGCGAACAGATCGTCCGTGGCGCGCTGCCCGAAGGCCAGCCGATCCGTCAGGATGCGCTGGCCAACGAACTGGGAGTCAGCAAGATTCCGCTGCGCGAGGCGCTGGCCCGGCTGGAGCAGGAAGGGCTGATCGCCAGCCAGGCCAATCGCGGCTATACCGTACGCCCGTTGTCCGCAGGACAGGCGGAAGAGATATACGAGCTGCGCCTGGCGATCGAACCGGATGCGGCGGCGCATTCGGCCGAACGTGCCGACGAACCGGCGCGGGCGCTGACGCTGGCGGCGTTCGAACGGCTGGACGCGGCGGCGCATAACGACCTGCCCGCCGTCGCGGTATGCAACCGCGATTTCCACACCGCGCTGGTCCGCGCGCGCGGGCGTGACCTGACGACCGGCGTGGTCGAACGGCTGGCGGTGCTGGCCGAACGCTATGTCATCACGCATCTTCAGCCCAGCGGGCGCGAAGACCGCGCGCATCTCGAACATCGTCAGATGCTGGACGCGTGGATGGCGCGCGACGGCGCGGCGGTCCGCCTGCTGATGGAACAGCATCTGGTCGCCACGATCATCGACCTGCGCGCACAGTTCGGGATCGTGCGCGGGTAGTTGGGCCGCCGATCCGCGCCGGCCGTGCATCCGTCGGGCGATCCGCATGGAACGGACGCGAACGCTATTCTGCTCCGATCGCCGGTTCGGACGTGTCGCACTGGGCGGGGAAGCAACCGGACCGGTCAACCACCCCTGTCGTCAAATGCCCCGCCGCCGGTACAGGCGGCGGGGCATGGGCGTTACTTCGCCGCCAGACCCCGTACCGCCGCCAGCGTGGTGCGCACATGGTCGGCGGGGTTCATGTCCGAATGGGCAAAGGCGATGCGACCGTCGCGCGCGATGACATAGCTGGTTCGCGTGGTCATCGTGCGCGGCTTTCCGTCCGCCCCGGCGGGACGGTTCAGCGCGACGTCGAACCCGGAGATCACGCGCGGTCCGGCACTCGCCACCGCGAAGCGTCCGGCGCAATGTTCGCTGGAAAACGCCTGCAACCGCTCGATCGGATCGGCGGACATACCAATCACCGTCGCGCCCGCCGCCTTGAACTGGTCGACCGATTCGGCGAACGCCTTCGCCTCCGCATTGCAGCCGCCGGTGAACGCCGCCGGGAAGAAATACAGCACCACCGGCCCCTTGCGCAGTTGCGAGCGGAGATTGAGCGTGAACGCCTTGCCTGCGATCGCCGCACGGGTGGTGAAATCGGGAGCCTTCGCGCCTGGCGCGAGCGCGGCGGATAGCGGTGCGGCGAACGGCAGAGTGATGGCGGCGATAGCGAGCAGGGCGATACGCATCGGAAATGTCCTTCGGAAACCGGTTGCCATGGACCCTAGCAGCTTCGCACGCGCGTACCAGCGGGGGTACGCCGCCGGGCGTTAGCGGGTGAAGGCGACGCCGATCCGCGCGCTGCTGCTGCGTCGGCGAAAATCGTCGATCGCCTCGCCATATCCGGCAAAGCCTTGTCCAAACAGATAGATGCCGGTGCCCCCGCCCAGCCGGACCAACGGGTAGGACGCATAGAGTTCGGCCGCGCGCCGATCGCCGGTCGGGTTGCGCAGCGACGCTTCGACCCGCAAGCCGTCGACCTGCCCGATCGCCGCGCCCAGCGATGCGTTGCCCCAATACCGGTCCAGATCGCGATATCCGGTGCCGACATAGGTCCACAGGCGGGGCGACAGTTCGACCGACCAGCCGCCGCCCACCGGCACCGCGTAACTTCCGCCCAGATAGACGCGATTGACGTCGATCGACCCGATCGGGCCGCGTCCGTTCGAGTCATGCGCATAGCCGACCGCCGCCGTCACGCGCTCGCCGATCGAACGCTGGTAATAGACTTCGGGGCTGTAGTTGGTGCTGCGGAACGGGCCCGACGGTTCGTCGATCGCCCAGAACATCGTCTGCGTCCATGCCAGCCGCACCCCGTCCAGCGCGCCCGCGCCATCGAACGGGCGGAACGCGAGACTGTATTGCAGCTTCGCGCCATCCGACCCGAACCCGAACGCGCCATAGACCGGCTCGTGCGGTTCGAACCGGTCGAGAAAGCCCGATGTCGTTCCCGTCGCCGTCGCTACCCGCGTTTCGCCGCGCCGCGCGGGCACGTCGGCAGGGACAGGGGCAGCGGCTACCACCGGCACGACGCTGGTCCGGTAGCGGATCGTGCGGAACCCGCCCGCCGCGACCGTCACCGCCATCGGTTCGGCCGGCACGATCCGCAGCGCGACGCCGTCCGCGCTCGTTACCGCCAGTTCGGCGGGCGGAACCGTCTGCACCGGGGCGTCGCCTTCGTTCATCACGAACACGTCGATCCCGGCTTCCGCCGCCGCGACACTGGCCGGCGGTTCGGCGACGATGCGGATCTGCGGGGCGGCCAGCGCGAACAGGGTCAGGGACAGCATGTGCGCCACCGTGGCACGGCTTTGCGACTTCTTCGAGTCGGGATCGTTCGCTACATCCGTACCGACCTCAGCACCGAAAGCACGCCATGCCCGTCACCCAAGCCGATCTCGACCTCGCCGCCCGCCTTGCCGATGTCGCAGGTGCCGCGATCCGCCCGCGGTTTCGCGCCGACTATGGGCTGGAGGTGAAGGAGGATGCGTCGCCGGTGACGCTGGCGGATCGCGAGGCGGAGGCGGCGATGCGCCGGCTGCTCGCGGCCGAAGTGCCGATGGACGGGATTCAGGGCGAGGAATATGGCGTGCGGGAAGGCAGCAGCAATCGCGTGTGGGTGCTCGATCCGATCGACGGCACGCGATCGTTCATCGCCGGACGCCCGATCTTCGGCACGTTGATCGCATTGGTCGAGGATGGCTGGCCGATCCTCGGCGTGATCGATCAGCCGATCATTGCCGAACGCTGGGTCGGTGCGGTCGGGCGCGGGACGACGTTCAACGGCCGTCCGGCGCAGGCCCGGCGTTGTCGCGATCTGGCCGACGCGCTGCTGGCGACGACCAGCCCGGCGCTGTTCGACGACGGGCAGCTCCACGGGTTCGAACATGTCGATGCGAAGGTGCGGTCGACCGTGCTGGGCGGCGACTGCTACAGCTATGGTTGCCTCGCCTCGGGCCATCTCGACGTGGTGATCGAAGCCGGATTGAAGTTGCACGATTTCGCCGCGCTGGTCCCGGTGGTCGAGGGCGCGGGCGGCGCGATGAGCGATTGGTCGGGCGATCCGCTGCACGCCGGCAGCATCGGCGAAGTGATCGCGGTCGGCGATCCGGCGCGGGTGGACGAGATCGTCGAACTGCTCGCCTGTCGCGGTCACTGAACGCAACCACCACCGCGCGGCATCGTTGGGGACGGGTCTGTCCATCAAACAAAGGAATCCGTCATGGGTCTGTTTTCCAAGGATATCGCAACGCTCGACGACCTGTTCGTCCACCAGTTGCAGGACGTGTATTACGCCGAGAACCAGATCACCAAGGCGCTGCCCAAGATGATCGCCAAGGCGACCGACCCCGAACTCAAAGCCGGGTTCGAGCAGCATCTGGCAGAAACCGAGGTGCAGATCCGCCGGCTGGAGCAGGTGTTCGAGATGCACGGCGCCGAACGCAAGGCGGTGACCTGCCCCGCGATCGACGGCATCATCAAGGAAGCGAACGAGGTCGCAGGCGAGATCGCGGACAAGAAGGTGCTCGACGCCGCGCTGATCGCGTCGGCACAGGCGGTCGAGCATTACGAGATCACGCGCTACGGCACGCTGATCGCATGGGCGAAGCAGCTGGGCCGCGAGGATTGCGCCGCCGTGCTGGCCGAAACGCTGGCGGAAGAACGCGCGACCGACGAAAAGCTGTCGGCGATGGCCGAGCACAAGCTGAACGCCCGCGCCGAACTGGCGGAAGGCTGACCGGGGTGCGGGGCGGCGTCGCGCCGTCCCGCGCATTCGGCGCTGCGACGCGGCGCAGGCTTGCTGATCGACGGCCATCGTTGACCGACGCTATCAGACAGAAGGCCTGTTACCGTCGAAAATTTGATCGCGATTGACCGGTAAGCCGGTTGGCTCTACGAAGCGGCGCGTCCTCGCGCGGACCGAACGTCGGCCTCGGCCAAGACGTTCGAAAAATGGTGCCCAGAAGAGGACTCGAACCTCCACGACCTTGCGATCGCCAGCACCTGAAGCTGGTGCGTCTACCAATTCCGCCATCTGGGCACGGGGTAGGTGGGCGCCTCTACGGGGCGGGGGCGGGGGTGTCAACAGGGGTGGTGGCGATTTTATCGCAGTCCTTGCCGTTTGGACCGGACGGCGGCATGGGGGGCGCACGCATACAGGCATCCGAAGGCGACGACGCATGAAGAACCAGTTGATCACGCTGTTCGGCGGTGGCGGCTTTGTCGGCCGCTATGTCGTACAGGAATTGCTGCGCGCCGGTGCGCGCGTCCGCATCGCGCAGCGCGATCCGCGACAGGCGCTGTTCCTCAAGACGCAGGGCGGGCTGGGCCAGACGCAGTTCGTCGCGACCGACCTGTTGCGTCCCGACACGGTCGCGCGTGCGATCGCGGGATCGGACGGGGTCGTCAATCTGGTCGGCATCCTCGCGGGCGATTTCGACAAGGTCCATGTCACCGGCGCGCACAACGTCGCCGAAGCGGCTGCCGCCGCTGGTGTGCGGTCGTTCGTCCAGATCTCGGCGATCGGCGCGGATGCCGCATCGCCATCGGCTTATGGTCGGTCGAAGGCGGCGGGCGAGGCGGCGGTGCTCGCGGCCTTCCCGGGTGCGACGATCCTGCGCCCGTCGATCGTGTTCGGGCGCGAGGACGAATTCGTCAACCGCTTCGCACGCATGATCGCCGCGCTGCCGGTCGTGCCGGTGATGGCGGCGAAGACCCGGTTCCAGCCGGTCTATGCGACCGATCTGGCGCAGGTGGTGGTCAAGGCACTGGCCGATCCCGACGGGTTCGGTGGCAAGACCTTCGCGATCGGCGGGCCGGACGTGGTGACGATGGGCGAACTGAACCGATGGATCGGCGCCACGCTGGGTCGGAAGGTCCGTTTCATCGATGTGCCGAACGAACTGGGCGGGCTGATCGCCGCGCTGCCGCTGACGCCGATCAGCAAGGATCAATGGGCGATGCTGTCGCGCGACAATGTCGTCGAACCCGGCACGCCTGGGATCGAGGCGTTCGATATCCGCCCGGTGCCGCTGGCGACGGTCGCACCCGATTGGCTGGTGCAGTATCGCAAGAACGGACGGTTCGGCCGCGTCGCCGAACTGAAGGGCGCATAAGGGGTGGCGTGGATCACCTATATCGTCCTCGGCATTATCGAAGGGCTGACCGAATTCCTGCCGGTATCGTCGACCGGGCATTTGATCCTCGCAGGCGAACTGTTCGGTTTTACCGATGAAAGCTCGATCGTGTTCAAGATCGCGATCCAGTTGGGCGCGATCCTCGCCGTGCTGGTCGCCTATCGCGCGCGCTTCACCGGGGTGGCGCTGGGGCTGACCCGGCTCGATCCGCAGGCGATCGCCTTCACGCGCAACATCCTGATCGGATTCCTGCCAGCGATGCTGGCGGGCGCGCTGTTCTATGACGCGATCCGCGCTGTGATGCAGAAGCCGGTGATCGTTGCGATCGCGCTCATCGTGGGCGGGGTGCTGATCCTGCTGATCGAACGGATGGTGAAGCGCGTGCGCATCCACGCGGTCGAGGACATGAGCATCGGCAACGCGGCCTCGGTCGGCGCGATGCAGTGTCTTGCCATGTTGCCGGGCGTCAGCCGGTCGGGCGCGACGATCATGGGTGCGTTGCTGTTAGGAGTCGAGCGGCGGACGGCGGCCGAGTTCAGTTTCTTCCTCGCCGTGCCGACGATGATGGGTGCGACCGCCTATGCCTTGTACAAGGATCGCGCGCTGTTGTCGGTCGACGATCTGGCGGGGATCGCGATCGGGTTCGGCGCGGCCTTCGTCGTCGCGCTGCTGGTGGTAAAGGCGTTCGTGAAGATCGTGGGGCGGTTCGGCTTCGCGCCGTTCGCATGGTACAGGATCGTCGCAGGCAGTATCGCGTTGATATGGTTACTTCTTCGCTAGGACCGAATCGGACCTAGTTTCGATCGGATTAGCCGCATTCAAATTAAGAATGGTTCGCGATAAGCAATGATGGGTAAGCAAAGCTTACCTATTGGCGTTTAATTGCGTGACTCTGCCACTGAAATATGCTTTCCAATCCTTCGGAGGGCATCATGGCCGATCAAGCAATGCTGAAATTCGTCGCACGTCCGCAAGCCTATCCGGCAAAGCGCGAAGCCGAGTTGCGCGCGGAAGATTTTCAGGAAATCGCGGAGCGCTATGCGCCGCCGACGGCCGAGGATCAGGCCGGGCGCTGTTCGCAATGCGGCGTGCCTTACTGCTCGGTGCATTGCCCGCTGCACAATCACATTCCCGACTGGCTGCGCCTGACCGCCGAAGGGCGATTGCAGGAAGCGTACCAGTTGTCGAACAGCACCTCGACCATGCCGGAGATTTGCGGGCGCATCTGTCCGCAGGATCGCCTGTGCGAGGGGAATTGCGTCATCGAATTTTCGGGACACGGCGCGGTCACGATCGGTTCGGTCGAAAAGTTCATCACCGATACCGCATGGGAGAAGGGCTGGGTGGAACCGGTCGCGGTCGGCCCGTCGCGGGGCCAGTCGGTCGGGATCATCGGTGCGGGGCCGGCGGGCCTGTCGGCGGCGGAATGGCTGCGCAACCTTGGCTACGACGTCCATGTCTATGACCGGTACGACCGGGCGGGTGGGCTGCTGACCTATGGCATTCCCGGCTTCAAGCTGGAAAAGCCGGTGGTGATGCGCCGCGTCGAACGGCTGAAGGAAGGTGGCATCGTCTTCCACGAAGGGTTCGAGGTGGGCCGGGATGCCAAGATGGACGATCTGCGGCAGCAGCACGACGCGATCCTGATCGCGACCGGCGTGTACAAGCCGCGCGCGATCAAGGCGCCGGGCGTCGGGTCGGGCGGCGTGGTCGACGCGCTCGATTATCTGACCACGTCGAACCGTGTCGGCTTCGGCGACAGCGTCGCGGCCTATGACGACGGGTCGCTCAACGCGGCGGGCAAGTCGGTCGTGGTCGTCGGCGGCGGCGATACCGCGATGGACTGCGTGCGTACCGCGATCCGGCAGGGGGCAACGTCGGTCAAGTGCCTCTACCGCCGCGACCGCGCCAACATGCCAGGATCGCAGCGCGAAGTCGCCAATGCGGAGGAAGAAGGCGTCGAGTTCGTCTGGCTGTCCGCCCCCGCCGCGTTCGACGATCGCGACGGACAGGTGGTCCGTGTCCGTGCATCGGGCATGCGGCTGGGTGCCCCCGACGCATCCGGCCGCCGCGCGCCGGAAACCGATCCGGGCAACGAATTCGTCCTCGACGCCGATCTGGTCATCAAGGCGCTGGGCTTCGACGCGGAAGACCTGCCGACGCTGTTCGACGCGCCCGAACTGGGCGTGACGCGGTGGGGGACGGTACGGGTCGACGGCAAGTCGATGATGACCAGCCTCGACGGCGTCTTCGCGGCGGGCGACATCGTGCGCGGCGCATCGTTGGTGGTGTGGGCGATCCGCGACGGACGCGACGTGACCGAACGGATGCACACCTATCTGAAGGCCAAGGCAAAGGCGGCGAAGGTGGCGGCGTGACGCTGGCTCTATCGCTCGCGCTGCTCACGGCAATGTCACAGGCCGGGGTTCCGTCCTCGGCTCCGGCAACGGTTTTGGTGCCAACTCGTGCAAGCTTGGCTTTGGAACTCTCTGAAACCCTGAACGGCGAAGCGTTGACGCGGGTTCAGCTCAGCAAGATGCTGGATGAAACGTTACCCGTCGAGCTGCGGAAAAATCCTGATATTGCTGCAATGGAGAAAGTCTACCCAGGCGCGTTGGTTGCGATGATCGACGGCATGCGACCAGTGATTGTTGCCAAGACGTTGGAAGCTTTACCTGGCTTATGGAAAGAAGTTGCGCCCGTTTACGCGAACGCTTTGAACGAAGTCGAGCTGAAGCAGCTTCTGGCCTTCTATCGGGGGCCGACCGGGAAGCGTGTGATCGAGGCAATGGGGCGCGGCGCAGATTACTCGCAAACCGTTGTACGTTCGATGAATAGCGGGGACACAAATGTAACAGTCAACGACTTCAAGTCTGGAGCGTCCGCAGGTGTCGCTCGAGTGATACAGGAATCTAGCCCGGAAGACATGAATGCGATGATCGCATTGATGAAAACCGAAGGAGGCAAGAAACTCCCTGGCATCACGGCAGTCGTTCTGCAACGTTCGGCCGATTGGTCGAACCGGATAATGCCGCAAATTCAGCCTGCTGTAAACGAAGCTGCACAGGCTGCGATCGAGAATTTTATCGCGAAGGGCAAGAAGCCATGACCCTCGAATCCGAACGCCTCCGCCTTGCCGAACATGGCATGTACCGCCCCGAATTCGAAGGCGATGCGTGCGGCGTCGGCCTCGTCGCGGCGACCGATGGCAAGCCGTCGCGGCGTGTCGTCCAATCGGCGATCGATGCGTTGCGGGCCGTGTGGCATCGTGGCGCGGTCGATGCCGATGGCAAGACCGGCGACGGTGCCGGCATTCATGTCGATCTGCCGCACCGGTTCTTCGACGATGCGATCGCGGCGTCGGGGCACAAGCCGCTGCATGCGCGCCTCGCGGTCGGCATGGTGTTCATGCCGCGCACCGATCTGGGCGCGCAGGAAGACTGCCGCACGATCGTCGAATCGGAAATCATCGAGGCGGGCTGGTCGATCTATGGCTGGCGGCAGGTGCCGGTCGACGTGTCCGTGATCGGCATGAAGGCGCAGGCGACCCGGCCGGAGATCGAGCAGATCATGATCGCGGGGCCGGCCCCCGAAGTCATGGACGAGGCCGAGTTCGAAAAGAACCTGTATCTGGTCCGCCGCCGGATCGAAAAGCGCATCATCGCGGCCCAGATCACCGGTTTCTATTTCTGTTCGCTGTCGTGCCGCTCGATCATCTACAAGGGGCTGTTCCTCGCCGAAAGCCTGTCGGACTTCTATCCCGACCTGACCGACGAACGCTTCGAATCGCGCGTGGCGATCTTTCACCAGCGTTATTCGACCAACACGTTCCCGCAATGGTGGCTGGCGCAGCCGTTCCGTTGCCTTGCCCATAATGGCGAGGTCAACACGATCCGCGGCAACAAGAACTGGATGCTGAGCCACGAGATCAAGATGGCCAGCCTCGCGTTCGGCGAACGCAGTGAGGACATCAAGCCGGTGATCCCGGCGGGCGCATCGGACACGGCGGCGCTGGATGCGGTGTTCGAAACGATCTGTCGCTCGGGCCGGGACGCGCCCACCGCCAAGCTGATGCTGGTGCCCGAAGCGTGGCAGGGCGTGACCGACATGCCCGCCAAACATACCGAGATGTACGAATATCTGGCGTCGGTGATGGAGCCGTGGGACGGTCCCGCCGCGCTGGCGATGACCGATGGCCGCTGGGCGGTCGCCGGGCTGGATCGCAACGCGCTGCGTCCGCTGCGCTACACGCTGACCGGCGACGGGCTGCTGATCGTCGGATCGGAAGCCGGCATGGTGCCGGTATCCGAATCGACCGTCGTCGAAAAGGGCCGGCTGGGGCCGGGGCAGATGCTCGCGATCGATCTGGTCGAAGGCAAGCTGTACAAGGACCGCGCGATCAAGGACCGGATCGCGGGCGAGGCCGACTATGCCGGCATGATCGGCAAGTTCCTGACGATCGACGACCTGCCTGCGCCGACCGACGCACCGCTGCGCTACGACCGCGCCGAACTGGCGCGGCGACAGGTGTGTGCCGGCCAGACGATCGAGGACATGGAGCTGATCCTGTCGCCGATGGTCGAAGGGGCGAAGGAAGCGATCGGATCGATGGGCGACGATACGCCGCTGGCGGTCATTTCCGACAAGCCGCGCCTCATCAGCCACTTCTTCCGCCAGAATTTCTCGCAGGTCACCAACCCGCCGATCGACCCGCTGCGCGAACGCTATGTCATGTCGCTCAAGACGCGGTTCGGCAACCTCGCCAACATTCTCGACACCGAGGATCGGGCAAGCGCGGTGCTGGTGCTCGACAGCCCGGTGTTGACCAGCGCCGACTGGATGCGGCTCAAGGCGCATTTCGGGGGACAGGCGGCGGAGATCGACTGCACCTTCCCGGCGGGCGAGGGGCCGGAGGCGTTGCGTGCCGCCATCGCCCGCGTCCGCGCGCAGGCCGAACAGGCGGTGCGCGAGGGGCGCAGCGAACTGTTCCTGACCGACGAACATCTGGGACCGGACAAGGTGCCGATCGCGGGCGTGCTGGCGGCGGCGGCGGTGCACACGCATCTGGTGCGCAAGGGGCTGCGGTCGTACGCGTCGATCAACGTGCGGTCGTCGGAATGTCTCGACACGCATTACTACGCGGTGCTGATCGGTGTCGGCGCGACGACGGTGAACGCCTATCTGGCCGAAGCCGCCATCGCCGACCGGCATGCGCGCGGCCTGTTCGGCGACATTTCGATCGACGAGGCGCTGAAGCGGCATCGCACCGCGATCGACGAAGGGTTGCTCAAGATCCTGTCGAAGATGGGGATCGCGGTGATCTCCAGCTATCGCGGCGGTTATAATTTCGAAGCGGTGGGGTTGAGCCGCGCGCTGGTGAACGATTTCTTCCCCGGCATGCCCGCCAAGATTTCGGGCGAAGGCTATCATTCGCTGCACGTCAACGCGACGCAGCGGCACGAGGCGGCGTTCGACACCGCAGTCGCGTCGCTGCCGATCGGCGGCTTCTATCGCCAGCGCAACGGCGGGGAGGCGCATGCCTATTCGGCGCAGTTGATGCACTTGTTGCAGACGGCGGTCGCGACCGACAGCTATTCGACCTACATGCAGTTCTCACGCGGGGTGCGCGATCTGCCCCCGGTGTATCTGCGCGACGTGCTGGAATTCAACTTCCCCGACGCCGGCGTGTCGATCGACCAGGTCGAGGCGATCACCGAGATCCGCAAGCGGTTCGTGACCCCGGGCATGTCGCTGGGCGCGCTGTCGCCCGAAGCGCATGAGACGCTGGCGATCGCGATGAACCGCATCGGGGCGAAGGCGGTGTCGGGCGAGGGCGGCGAGGATTCGATCCGCTACACGCCCTATGAAAACGGCGACAACGGCAATTCGGTCATCAAGCAAGTCGCCAGCGGCCGGTTCGGCGTCACCGCCGAATATCTCAACGCCTGCGACGAGATCGAGATCAAGGTCGCACAGGGGGCCAAGCCGGGCGAGGGCGGACAGCTTCCCGGCTTCAAGGTGACCGAGTTCATCGCCAAGCTGCGCCATGCGACGCCGGGCGTCACGCTCATTTCACCGCCGCCGCATCATGACATCTATTCGATCGAGGATCTGGCGCAGCTCATCTACGACCTGAAGCAGATCAATCCGAAGGCGCGGGTCTGCGTGAAGCTGGTGTCGTCCGCCGGCATTGGCACCGTGGCGGCAGGCGTGGCGAAGGCGCATGCCGACGTCATCCTCATTTCGGGTCATGTCGGCGGCACCGGCGCGTCGCCGCAGACGTCGATCAAATATGCCGGCACCCCGTGGGAAATGGGTTTGTCGGAGGTCAACCAGACGCTGACGCTCAACGGGCTGCGCGGTCGCGTGGTGCTGCGTACCGATGGCGGTCTCAAGACCGGGCGCGACATCGTCGCCGCCGCGATCCTCGGCGCGGAGGAATTCGGCATCGGCACGCTGTCGCTGGTGGCGATGGGGTGCATCATGGTGCGGCAGTGCCACAGCAACACCTGCCCGGTCGGGGTGTGCGTGCAGGACGAACGTCTGCGCGCCAAGTTCACCGGCACGCCGGAAAAGGTCATCAACCTGATGACCTTCATCGCGGAGGAAGTGCGCGAGATCCTCGCACGGCTGGGCGTGCGTTCGCTAGACGAAGTGGTCGGCCGCACCGAATTCCTGCGGCAGGTCAGCCGTGGCGCCGAACATCTCGACGATCTGGATCTGAACCCGATCCTCGCGAAGGTCGATGCCGACGAAAGCCAGCGCCGGTTCAGCCTGTCGACCTTCCGCAACGAAGTACCCGACAGCCTCGACGCACAGATGATCCGCGACGCCGCCGCCGTCTTCTCCCGCGGGGAAAAGATGCAACTGACCTATTCGGTGCGCAACACGCACCGCGCGGTCGGCACCCGGTTGTCGAGCGAGATCACGCGCAAGTTCGGCATGTCGAAACTGGCCGACGGCCATGTCACGGTGCGGCTGCGCGGCAGCGCGGGACAAAGCCTCGGCGCGTTCCTGTGCAAGGGGATCACGCTGGAGGTGTTCGGCGACGCCAACGATTATGTTGGCAAGGGGCTGTCGGGCGGCAAGATCATCGTCCGTCCGATGGTGTCGTCACCGCTGAAAAGCCATGAGAACACCATTCTCGGCAACACCGTGCTGTACGGCGCGACCAGTGGCACGCTGTTCGCGGCGGGGCAGGCGGGCGAACGGTTCGCTGTGCGCAATTCGGGCGCGACCGTCGTGGTCGAGGGCTGCGGCGCGAACGGGTGCGAATATATGACCGGCGGCGTCGCAGTGGTGCTGGGCCGCACCGGCGTGAACTTCGGCGCGGGCATGACCGGGGGCATGGCGTTCATCTACGACCATGACGACAGCTTCGAAGCGCATCACAATCCCGAAAGCATCACGCTGCACCGGCTGGGTTCGGCGCATTGGGAAGGGGTGCTCAAGGGGCTGGTCGAGCAACATCACGCCGCAACCGACAGCCGCTGGTCGGGCGCGATCCTCGAGGACTGGTCGCGGTGCAAGGGCCGGTTCTGGCAGGTGGTGCCCAAGGAAATGCAGACCCGCCTGCCGCATCAACTGCTCGACGACGATGCAGGCGAGCCGGGACAGGCAGTCGCAGCCGCGTGATCGCCGGCGCTCCGGGTCCGGCCCGGAGCACCCTTCCTTCGGCGGCGGCGGGTTCGACCCGCCGCCGCCCCCCGATCACCGTTGCGGTGCGGGTCCGTCCACCGCGATCAGCGTCGGCGCATCGGCCACGAATCGGTCCAGCACGCCATCGGCGATGCGGATCGCGCCGTCGAACCGGGTGGCTCCCTTGATCGTCTGGACTGCAGCGGCCTGCGCCGCGATCCGCCGGGCTTCGGCGAAATAGCGCGGCGCAGCGGTGCTGCCCGTCGCGGCGGCGTCCAGCCCGGCGGCGGTCAGTTGCAGCGCGCGACCCCATAGCTGCATCGCGTCCAGCCATGGCCGCGACTGTTCGGCAAAGCCCGGATCGACCGTTCCCGACCGGATGACGTCCGGCGCGCCCGCAATCGCATCGGCGCGCATCGCCAGATCGGCGATCGCATCGCGGCGCGCCGCGGCATCGCCATCGGCGATCGCCTCGCGCACGCGATCGAGGAGCGCCTTCAGCAACGGTGCCTGTTCCTGCCATGGCTGGCTGCCAAAGGTCGGCGCGATATGCTGCGTGTCGAAGAACGTCAGCAGCGCCGCGGTCGCGCGATCATCACCACCGGCCAGTTCGCGCGCGGCGGCATGCCATGTCCGCGCCGCATCATAGGCGGTGTCGTTCCACGCGAACGCCGCCACCCCGGTCACCGCCACCCGGCTCGGCGCTTCCTGGTTCATCGGGTTCGACAGGATGCCGGTCAGTTCGCCCGACAGCCCGGCCTCGCGCCGTGCATAGGGGGCCATCAGCAGCCGGCCGGTCGTCTGCGCATAATCGTTGACCGGGTAATTGTCCCACAACAGCGTCTTGCGTCCGAACGCCTTCGTCGCGGCCTTCGCATCGGGCACCGAAATCGCGGGCGGCACGACGTCGGTGCCGGTCCATTGCACCACGATCCGTGGGTCGAGATGCTTGCGCAACGCGGCCTTGTACGGGCTTTCCTTGGCATCGTAATATTCGGTCGGCACCATGATGAGCGGACGCGATGCCGGGTTCTTGGCGATCAGGTCGGCCTGCACCGTGTTCAGCAGCCGCGACTGGGCGATGCCCGCCGCCTCCGCGCCCGATGCGCCGAACGTGGTCCGGTCGCGCTCGCAATTCCACTTGGTATATTCGATGTCGTCCAGCGCGACATAGAAGCTGGTGATGCCGATCGATCGCAGCGCATCGAACTTGCGTTCCAGCGCGGTGGCGTCGGCCGGGTCGGAAAAGCACACCGACGGTCCGGGTGAGATCGCATAGACGAAATCGACATGGTTGCGCCGCGCGGTCGCGGCCAGCGTACCCAGCGCCGACAGCGTCGCGGCCGGATAGGCATCGCGCCAGCGGTCGCGCGCATAGGGATCGTCCTTGGGACTGTAGACGTACGTGTTCGCCTTCACCGTGGCGAGGAAGTCGAGATGCTTCCTCCGGTCGGCCATCGTCCATGGCGCACCGTAAAATCCCTCGATCGTGCCGCGAATCGGCATCGCCGGATGATCCTGAACGACCATCGCCGGAATCGCGGTTCGCTTGGCCAACTGCCGGAACGTCTGCACCGCATGGAACAGGCCGTCCGCGTCGTGACCGGCCAGCGTGATCAGCCCGCCGCGCCCCGTCGCCGTGGCCGCGATCGTATAGCCCTCCGCATGCGGATCGAGCGTCGTTCCACCGCGCGTCAACGCAGCCCGGACGATCGCCGAATCCCCGCTGCCCAACAGGATGTGCACCCGGTCAGGAATGGCGGGCACCTGCCGCGCGGTGGTGATCGTCGTGACGCCTGCCGTCGTCAGGATCTGGCGGACCAATTCGGTAGTTGCGCGGTCGACACCCGGTGCCTCGACCAGCACGACCGCGTCGTCCAGCGTGATTGCGCCGCGCTTCAGTTCGATCGACACCGGTTCGGGGAACAGTGCGGGACGGGTAACCGGTTGTGCGGCCACCGGATTTGTCGACAGCATCAGCAAACCCGCCACCAGCGGGGAACAGGCGCCGATCATGGCGGTGCGTCGCATCATCCGAAACCTCCGGTATCCAATTGGTATGGTCGACAGGCTTAGGCACCCGAAGCGCGCACGGCAAGCCGCCGTGCCGGTCCGCGCCGTCACGTCCTGCGCCGCACTGCCAGCCAGCCGAATGCGGCATAGACGCTCATCGCCCACCATCCGCCGTCGGTCGCGAGCAGATAGGCCGTGCCGATCGCAAACAGCGTCAGCGCCACGATCGCCGCGACACGTGCGGGCAGCGCCGCCGCCAGCAGCATCGCGCCGCCCAGCGTCGCCGCCACCGCCTGTATCCCCAGCCATGCATAGGACGCACCTCCCCCGATCGACCCGGCGAAGGGCAGTTTGACCGTCGCGAAGCCGCGCATCGCATTGGGGAAGCTGTCGGCGGCCAGATGCAGTCCGATCCCGATCGCCAGCCCCGCCGCGACCGGCCGCCAGTGCCGGGTCGCCCCCGCCAGCGCGATCGGCAGCAGCGAATGCGTCAGCGCGCTGCGATGATCCAGCGGCAGAATCAGGTCCAGATCGGGCAGGGTCGTGCCTGCGATACCGGCCAGCACCGCCGCGATGCCGTGCACCCACGCCCGGTCGGACCGCCCGGCCAGCACCACCGCCGCCAGCCACCAGCCAAGACACGCCAGCAATCCCACACGAATCCCCTTCCGCGCGGCCACGCCCGCGCCTAACACGACGCTATGTGGCAGCTTTTGCAATTCCCGCTATGTCCCTTCTCGCGAAAGGTGCGCCTGCTGCTCGCCGAAAAGAGCATCGGCTATCAACCGGTGCGCGAATCGCCATGGGCGCGCCGCGACCAGTTCCTGCACATCAATCCGGCCGGACAGACGCCGGTGATGGTCGACGAGGATCGCGATATCCGTCTGATCGATTCGATGGCGATCTGCGAATTTTTCGAGGAAACCGGTGAAAAGCCCGCGATGCTCAACGGCACCGCCGCCGACCGTGCCGAACAACGCCGGCTGGTGACGTGGTTCGACACGCAATTCTATCGCGAGATCACCGGCCCGTTGCTGCGCGAACGGATGGAAAAGCGGATCGTCCATCGCCAGTCGCCCGACACGCGGACGCTGCGCGAAGCGATGAAGGCGGCGGTCGAGCATCTCGACTATATCGATTACCTGCTCGACCATCGCCAATGGCTGGGCGGTGCGACGATGAGCCTCGCCGATCTGGCCGCCGCCGCCCAGATTTCGATCGCCGATTATCTCGGTGGCATCGACTTCAAGACGCATGACCTCGCGAAGCGCTGGTATATCGGCATGAAAAGCCGCCCCAGCTTCCGCCCGCTGCTCGCCGAACGGATGGAGGGCGTGCCCCCACCCGCCGACTACGAGAAGCTCGACGTCTGAATCAGAACGAAAAGGACGACAGAAACAGGATGCCGCTTTGCGACTGGCGACGGAACCGGACCTCGACCTCGTTGCCCGGCGGCGGCTGATCGTCTTCGAAGCCGTTGCCGAGGATCTGCGTATCGACGTCGTAGAATATGCCGATGCCGAAGTTCAGACTGGACGCGCGATCCGTCCCGCGACGCAGGCCGACCATCACACCGGCCCCGATCGCGTCAATCACCTTGTCGCTGCCCGGCTGTAGCGCGACGAACGGACCGATGCCGAAATCTTTCAGGCTGGAACGGCAGTTGCGATACTTGATCGGATCGTGTTTCACGTCTGCGCAGTAGCTTTCGGCTTCTTCGCGCCGTGCGGCACCGAGGGTGGGCGTGAAGAAATAGTGTGATTCGAGGACGACCCGCGCCCGAACATTTTCGGCATGGGTGACGCGCACGATGCCGTCGACGATCGTCGCCTCGCGGATCCGCTCGTTCTTGCCAAGGTCATAGGTCATCGAGATGCCGATACCGAAGTCGATACCGCCGAAGTTCTGTGTGCCCGACGTCGCAGCCTCCTTGGCCTCGATTGCCTGTTGGTCGAGTAGTTTTCGATCGGCGGCGGCCTTGCCCGGCGGCGGATCGGCGTCCTGACAATAGGCAACGGTCGGCAACAGCGCCGACAGCGCGACGAGCATGAAAAGACGCATGATCCCCCCGTGGATTCGATAAAGCAAAACCCGGAAAGAACGCCCGCCCGAACCCTGCGACGGCAAGCGGACGAGCGGCAACGCACGATGCCGCCGATCCGGCGGGAAGGGGCGCGCCCGGGATCGAAATCCCATCCGTTTTGGATAAGGTTGCAAGGCGGCTATGGTCGACGGTCGGCACCGCCTCGACCCGTTCATCCTGAGTAGTCATTGAGCCTGTCGAAATGGCGTATCGAAGGATCGGTTTGCCGGCACGAACGGCTTCAAGTCATCTCACGATGGCGCGACGACCGACACCGAAGGCACCGTCCGCCCGCGCCCAGACGTTACGCCCCCGCCAGCGCCTTCTGCCGCCGCCGCTGGACCGACGATCCGATCCCCAGCGCCTCACGATACTTCGCCACCGTCCGCCGGGCGATGTCGAACCCGCGCGCGTTGAGCAGGTCGACCAGCGTGTCGTCGGACAGGATCTTCTTGGGGTCTTCGGCGGCGATCAGCGTGCGGATCGCGTCCTTCACCGCCAGCGCCGACACCGCCTCTCCGCCATCGGCCGACTGGATCGCCGAGGTGAAGAAGTATTTCAGTTCGAACAGCCCGCGCGGGCAGCTGAGATACTTGTTCGACGTCACCCGGCTGACGGTCGATTCGTGCATCTCGATCGCTTCGGCGACCTTCGCCAGCGTCAGCGGGCGCAGATGCGCGACGCCGTGGCGAAAGAACGCTTCCTGCTGCTTCACGATCTCGGTCGCGACCTTCAGGATGGTGCGCTGCCGCTGGTCGAGCGCCTTGACCAGCCAGTTGGCGCTGGCGAGACAATCCGACAGCCACGCCTTCGACGATTTGGTGCCGCACGCGGCCAGTTCGGCATAATAGCCGCGATTGACCAGCACGCGCGGCAGCGTCGCCCCGTTGATCTCGACGGCCCATCCGGCCCCACGCGGCGCGATGAACAGGTCGGGGACCACCGATTGCGTGCGCTCGCCGCCGAACCGGCAACCCGGCTTGGGGTCATAGCCGCGCAGTTCGCGGATCATGTCGGCAAGGTCTTCGTCGTCGACGTCGCAGATGCGGCGCAACTGCGGCAACGCCCCGCGCGCGACGAGGTCGAGATTGTCGATCAGCCGCGCCATGCACGGATCGTAGCGATCGGCCTCCTTCGCCTGGATCATCAGGCATTCGGCAAGGCTGCGCGCGCCGACGCCGCCGGGGTCGAACGTCTGCACCACCGCCAGCACCGTTTCGACCCGTACCAGCGGCACGCCCAACCGGCCGGCGATGTCGAGCAGCGATCCCGACAGATAGCCGCAATCGTCGATCTGATCGATGATCGCGCTCGCGATGAACAGGTCGGCCCCGGCGACCACCGTCCCGGCCTGTTGCAACAGATGGTCGGTCAGCGAGATGTCGTCGCACGCGAAACTGTCCAGATCGGGCAGCTCGTCGAACCCGCCCGCACCCGTGCCCGCCATCCCCAGCGACCCGTCGAGCGATCCGACCCCATCGGACGCGCAGTCGTGGTGGAAGGTATCGCCCGGATCGACGTCCAGCGTCTCGCCCCCCGCCGCGCCGGTCGCCAGCAATTCGTCCGATCCGGCGGGGTCGCCCGCGACCGGCGCGTCGGGAGTCTCGAACGCGCCGCCATCGTCGTCGCCGCCGCCCGCATCGAGCAGCGGGTTCTTGTCGATCTCCTCGGCGATGAACCCCTCGACCTCAAGGTTCGACAGCGCGAGCAGGCGGATCGCCTGCTGCAACTGCGGCGTCATCACCAGCGATTGCGACTGGCGCAGGTCGAGGCGGGGTGCGAGGCTCATCCGCCTACAGCTCGAATCCCTCGCCCAGATACAGGCGGCGGACATTGGTGTCGGCGACCAGTTCGGCGGGCGACCCGGCGAACAGCACGCGGCCGTCATAAATGATATAGGCGCGGTCGACGATTTCCAGAGTCTCACGGACATTGTGGTCGGTGATGAGCACACCGATCCCGCGCGACTTCAACTGGATGACAAGGTCGCGGATATCCGCGATCGAGATCGGATCGATGCCGGCAAAGGGTTCGTCGAGCAGGATGATCGTCGGGTTCGCGGCCAGCGCGCGTGCGATCTCCGCCCGCCGCCGCTCGCCGCCCGACAACGCCATCGCCGGCGAGTCGCGCAACCGGGTCAGCCCGAATTCGTCGAGCAGCTGGTCCAGCCGCGCCATCCGCGTCGGCTTGTCCGGTTCGGCCAGTTCGAGCACGGCAAGGATGTTCTTTTCGACCGACAGCCCGCGAAAGATCGACGTTTCCTGCGGCAGATACCCAAGCCCCAGGATCGCACGGCGATACATGGGCAGCGCGGTGATATCTTCCCCGTCCAGCAGGATGCGGCCTGCATCGGGCTTCACCAGCCCCATCGCCGAATAGAAGCTGGTCGTCTTGCCCGCGCCGTTCGGCCCCAGCAGCCCGACCACTTCGCCGCGCCCGACCGACATCGACACGTCGGATAGCACCACGCGCTTGTCATAGGATTTGGCGATCGACACGACCGACAGCCCTTCGGCGGCGGGCGCTTCGTGAACCGGCGGGGCAGTCGAAAGGGTGTTCGTGTCGGTCATACGCATCGTCCCGATCGCATGGAGGCGGTTATCAACTGCTTACCGCACAGGCGTTGGCAGGATTATTGCATGAACGGCCCGAAAAAGGAAAGGCGGGCTGTATCGCCCCGCCCCGAAAGCACGATCAGTTGCGCGGCGGCGCGGAGAATCGCCCGGTGACCCGACCATTGCCCTGCGTCACCGGCGCGCCGGGCGTGCCCGATCCGCCGACGCCCGATCCGTCGATCGTCGCGCGACCGGTATCCAGATCGATCGACAGCCGCCCGCCGTTCAGCGTGTTCGCACCCTGCGTCAGCCGGACGTTGCCGATCATCGTGACCACGCGCGCCTTGACGTCGTACACCGCGAACCGCGACCGCGCGGTCTGGTCCGGCCGGGTCAGCACGACGTTGCCCGCCACGTCGATCCGCGTCGCCTGCGGCGATCCCTCGGTCACCTGTCCGGTATAGTTGATCGTCACGCGATCGGCGTTCAGCGTCATCGTCGCCTGCCGGAACACCGCGCCCCCGGTGAACACCGCGCGCCGCTGCTTGTCCTGCAACTCGATCGCGTTGGCCGACACGTCGATCGGCGCGTTCGAATCGTGGCGCGTCTGCGCCGGGGCCGACCCCGCGACCGTCAGCAATGCCGTGGCGGCCAGCAGGCCGGAGAGCGCAAGGCGAATCATGCCCTTCATTTCGTCCGTGCCGGATCGATACGCAAGCGCGCATTGCCGGTCAGCCGCACGGTGCGCGCTTCCAGATCGGCGTCCAGCCGGTCGCCGCTGAAATTGCCCATCGACGTCGTGCCGGTCACTGCGCTGCCGCTCTGCAACCGGCGGGTCTTCAGGTCGACCGTCGCGTCGTTGGTGTCGAGCGAATAGCCGTTGGCCGCGCGGAACCGGATCGGACCGACCACCGCCACCTGCTCGCTGCGCATGTCGTACCGTCCGCGATCGGCAGTCAGCCGTGCCGGCCCGTCGGGCAGGCGGATCGCCGCAGTCAGCGTGCTCAACTGCACCACCGGTTCGGCCGAGCTTTTCTGCACCGCCGATCCGGCGTCGAGGACGAAGGGCTGGCCCTTGCTGTCCTGTCCGCGATATTCCGCCGCCTGCAACCGCATGCGTTCCTGCGCCACGTCGACCTTGTTCTTGTCGAGTACGAAGCTGGTATCGCCGCGCATGAACAGTGGGGCCATGACGAGGAACGCCGCCAGCACGCCGATCGCGATCGGCAGTATGACGAGCAACAGCGCGACCAACCGGTCGTGGCCGCTGCCGGGCGCGGCCCGGCGCTGCCGCCGCGACCGGGCGCGGCGCACCGCGTCGGGGTCCGTCCGCAACCCCGCTACCGGGTTCGCCGGGCCGGACCGGGCATCAGACATGCGCGAAGATGTCGGTTTCCGGCCAGCCCGCAAGGTCGAGCGCCGCGCGATGCGGCAGGAAATCGAAACATGCCTGCGCCAGTTCGGTCCGCCCCTCGCGCGCCAGCCGCACGGTCAGTTCGGCACGCAACGCATGCAGGAACCGCACATCGGACGCGGCATAGTCGCGCTGCGCATCGGACAGCACCGGCCCGCCCCAGTCGGACGACTGCTGCTGTTTCGAGATATCCTGCCCCAGCAGTTCGCGGACCAGTTCCTTCAGCCCGTGGCGGTCGGTATAGGTCCGCACCAGCCGCGACGCGATCTTGGTGCAGAACACCGGCGCGGCGACGACGCCCAGATAATGCTGGACCGCCGCAAGGTCGAACCGGCCGAAATGATACAGCTTCACCCGTGCCGGATCGGCCAGCACCGCCTTCAGGTTAGGCGCGGCATAGTCGCTGCCCGGGTTGAAGCGCACCAGATGCTGGTCGTCGCCACCATCGGACAACTGCACGACGCACAACCGGTCGCGCGGGGTGATCAGCCCCATCGTCTCGGTATCGACGGCAATGTCGGCGCCGGGGGCGAACACGCCTGCGGGCAGGTCTTCTTCATGGAAATACACGGTCATGTCACAGCGCCTAGCGGGTCGGGGCGTCGCGCTCAATGGCCGCGGCTTCCCGTGCCGCACGTTTGCGCGCCCGCGACCGGCGCGACGCGATGTTCAGCGTCTCGACTCCGGCCGAAAATGCCATCGCAGCATAGATATAGCCCTTGGGCACATGCACGCCGAACCCGTCGGCGATCAGCACGGCACCGATCATCAGCAGGAACCCCAGCGCCAACATGACCACCGTCGGATTGGCGTTGATGAAGCGTGCCAGCGGGTCGGCCGCGAACAGCATCACCGCCACCGTCACGATCACCGCCGCCATCATGATCGGCACCTCGTCGGTCATGCCCACCGCCGTCAGGATCGAATCGATCGAGAATACAGCGTCGAGCGCCACGATCTGCACGATCGCCGACCCGAACGACAGGACGGCCTTGCCCTTCTTGTCCAGCGCGTCGCCGGTCGCCTCCTCGTCCATCGTGTGATGGATCTCACGCGTCGCCTTCCACAACAGGAACAGTCCGCCCGCGATCAGGATCAGGTCGCGCCACGAAAACTGCGTTTCGAACCCCGGCCTGCCCGCCGCGTCGGGCGCGCCGTGGATGCCCAGGTCGAATACCGGGGTCGTCAGCGACACGATGAACGCGATCATCGACAGCAGCGCCAGCCGCATGACCAGCGCAAGGCCGATGCCGACTCGCCGTGCCGTCTGCTGCTGATGCGGCGGCAGCTTGTTCGACAGAATCGAGATGAAGATCAGGTTGTCGATGCCAAGCACGACTTCCAGAATCACCAATGTTAGGAATGCGGCCCACGCAGCAGGGTCGCTCAAAAGCATCAATATGGCATCCATGGTGCGATTCTGTGCCGTCTTCGCCACAATCGCGCAAGGTTCGCGATGACGGGAACGATTGTTGCGGCGAAATTGGTTTGGGCCATCCATTTTTTACGCTATGGCAAGTGTGTGGCACCCGGTTTGGCGGTGCCCGGACACCTGCGTTTTTCGCTCGACGCTTGGGTTTACGATGAAGTTGGGCGAACCAGGAAGACGAACAGGGCAATGAGTTTCGATCGAGGACGGCGCGGCGAGCGCGGTGGGCGCGGCAGGGACAAGCGCGACGGTTTTGGTGACGAAGGTGGCGGCAGCAGCTTCGGCGGCGGCGGCGGCTTCGGCGGCGATCGCGGTGGTTTCGGTGGCGGCGGTTTCGGTGGTGGCAGCAGCTACGGCGGCGGCGGCGGTGATCGCGGCGGCTTCGGCGGCGGCAGCAGCTATGGCGGCGGCGGCGGTGGTGATCGCGGCGGCTTCGGCGGCGGTGGCGGCGGCGGCGGTTTCCGTGGTGGCGGCGGCGGTGGCGGCTTCAGTGGCGGCGGCGGTGGTCGCGGCATGCCCCCCCAGGTCGTCGGAGAAGCGACCGGCGTGGTCAAGTTCTTCAACGCGCAGAAGGGCTTCGGCTTCGTGGTTCGCGATGACGGCGGCGAAGACGTGTTCGTTCACATCTCTGCAGTCGAGCAGGCCGGTCTGGCTGCCCTTGCCGAAGGTCAGCCGATGGGCTTCACGCTCGTCGATCGCGGCGGCCGCATCTCGGCGACCGATCTGAAGATCGACGGCGAACCGATGGCTGTGACCGGTGGCGGCGCGCCGCGTGAGCCGCGCGATGCCGGCCCGCGTGGTGCCCCCGCAGGTGGTGGCATGGGCGGCCCGCAGCGCCAGCTGACGGGTGAGAAGGCGACCGGCGTGGTCAAGTTCTTCAACGCAATGAAGGGCTTCGGCTTCATTCAGCGCGACGATGGACAGCCCGATGCGTTCGTGCACATCTCGGCCGTCGAGCGTGCGGGTCTCCCGACGCTCAACGAAGGCGACCGGCTCGAATTCGAGCTGGAAGTCGATCGTCGCGGCAAGCATGCAGCGGTGAACCTCAGCAAGATCTGATCGTTCGCTTCGGCATTCGAAAAGGGCCGGTCATCCTTCGGGGTGGCCGGCCCTTTTGCTATGTACGGCGTGGCGCGGGCGTCGTGAAACGGCGGCGCAACGGCACGATCGGTGAGCCGCCGTTGCGCACGTCGTGCCGGATGGTTCGGACTGCCGTTGCTGTTGCCGTGCCACTGACACTGTGCCACTGACACTGTGACACTGTGACACTGTGACACTGTGACACTGTGACACTGTGACACTGTGACACTGTGACACTGTGCCGCTGTGACACTGTGCCGCTGTGCCGCCGCCGACACCGACCTTGCGACACCATCGCCTTCGCTGACACAGCGCCGCGCACGATCAGGTTGCATCATCGGCGCAGCGGGGATCGCCGTTTGCCGCAAGCCTTCGGAACAGAAGAATGCCTCTGCATCGTGCTGAAACGAGCGATGGCGTCGATCAACTGTCCGAAACCCGCTCTACTAGGCGGGATCGACATTCAGGATTCCCAAATGTGTTGAAGGCTGATTCATAGTCATCCGTGCTGA
>NZ_JACYVA010000009.1 GCF_014842075.1 Sphingomonas sp. CFBP 13720 | reverse complement strand
CACAGGAATGCGCCAACTACTTCGCCGCATGCGGATATGATGCAGACTGATCGAAAACCGCTCTAAGAACCCGCGAAGACGTCAAACGAACCAGATTTTGGTTAGTTTGACAGTACCCTTTCGTCAGTAGCGCTGGCACCTCGACGAGATGTACGTGAACCTCAATGGCCAGATGGTCTACCTGTGACGTGCCGTCGACCACGCGGGCGAGGTCCTCGAGAGCTACATTACCAAAACCCGCGACAAGGATGCAGCGCCCGCCTTCATGAAGAAGGCGTTCAAGCGTCATGGTTCGCCCGAGGCGATCACCACCAACGGCCTGCGTTCCTACCGTGCTGCGACAATCGTTCCGAACGACCAGGCGCAAACACAATCCGGCATTGATTACGCGCTTCGAGACCGCAGATATCAAAAATAGTAAAAAAGATGCAACAATTGGTCTTGTATATACATAACGCTTAGACGTACCATCTGGACAGGGAGCGGAGTCACGACATGCACCGTCGGCCGGGCAACGCAACAGCGTAACGGCCACCGTCGAGACAGGGGAAACCTAATGAGCACGATCGTCTCCGGTCGTGGGTTTGTGCCCACGCGCCGCACCCTTCCGTTTATTCTGCTGGCCCTGTTGGCCGGAACGTCGCTGCCGGCGCTAGCGCAAACGACCCCGGCCGGCGACAGCACTGGTAGCGCGGCCCTAGGCAACTCAGCAGCATCTTCGCAGGAAGATGCGCAGGCCGGCGACGACATCATAGTCACTGCAACACGCCGAAATACGACGATCCAGCAAACGCCGCTGGCAATTACTGCGCTGACTGGTGACACGCTTACAGACGCGGGCGTCACCAACATTGCGGACTACGCCAAGTTCGTGCCGTCCCTGCGTATTCAGGATAACGGTCCTGGTTCTCGCCGCGTATCGTTGCGCGGTGTACAGGCACCGGGCGAACCGACCGTCGGCACCTATTATGACGACGTTCCCGTCACCGGATCGGTGGGCGTCTCCAGCGACGCGGCGGGCCGTACCGCCGACTTCTCGCTGTTCGACATCGAGCGCATTGAAGTGCTACGAGGACCGCAAGGCACGTTGTACGGCTCCAGTTCAATGGGCGGCGCAATCCGCGTAATTTTTAACAAGCCGTCCGATGAGTTCGAAGGGAACGTCGAAGCGACCGCTTCCGATGTCGCGGGCGGCGGCTTGGGCTATTTCGTCAATGGTATGGTCAACGTACCCGTTGTCAGCGACAAGCTGGCCGCGCGCCTCGTACTATATCAACGTGAGTCCGACGGCTGGATCGACAACCGGTTTCTGGGCCGCGACGACGTGAACGACTACAACGCCACCGGCGGTCGACTGTCGTTGCGGTGGTCGCTTGCGGACAGTTCGACGATCGATGCGGTAGCGATGTATGAGGAAACGGATGCCAACTCCTATTCCTTCAACCCGCAGCTTGGTCAGTATGTATCAGCAGCGCAGGTACTGTTGCCTTACAAAGACACTTCGCAACTCTACAGCCTGACCGGCACCACCGATCTGGGAGGGGCCACCCTTACCTCAATTCTGGCATATCAACAGCGAACTTCCGCCTACGCTGCCGACGATAGCTACTATATCGGTACCTTTCGCACGCCGGGCCGGTGCGCGAGCGCCGTCAACGGGAGCGCAAATGCTGCTTGCTCACCGACCCAGCTAAACGACTTCTACGCCTATCTCGACGGCCTCAGCCCGGCCGCAATCTATTATCCCGGCACTACCAAAGATCTGACCAGCGAAGTACGGCTGTCGTCCAGCGGTACCAACGTCATCGACTGGACAGTAGGTGGCTTCTTCCAAGATCGCGACAATCGTGTGACATCATCCGATGCACGCGCCGATCGCGCCACGGGCGAAATCATCTTTCCGGTCCAACTGTTTTATCGTCGCGAGATCGTTGACCGGCTGAAACAGTTCGCGGGTTTCGGTGAGGCGACTTATCATCCGACCCCCACGATTGGTCTTACGGCCGGCATACGTTACTTCGATTACAAAAAAAGTGTGACTGGTTTTACCGATATCGGTTGGACGCTGATCGGTGCGCCGGTTCGCTCCCCCTCCACGGTGGACACGTCGGAGAACGGCACGCTGCTAAAATTTAACGCTTCTTGGGAGCCGACAAGCAACATCTTGCTCTACGGCAGCGCATCGCAGGGTTTCCGTCCCGGCGGCGCGAACCAAGTGATCGGCCTCCCGGCCGAACTGACGCCGTATCAATCCGACAAACTGTGGAATTACGAAATCGGAAGCAAGCTGGATCTGTTTGGTCGCCTGCTAACGTTAAACCTCGCCGCGTATCAGATCGACTGGGACAATATTCAGGTGCGCGGACGCACCACCAACGGCGCGTTCAGCTTTTTGGCAAACGCTGGCGCGGCACGCGTTCGTGGCGCTGAGATCGAAGCGTTCATTCGTCCGGCGCGCGGCCTACTCGTCACGGTGTCGGCCAACCACGTCAGTGCCAAACTCACCGAGAATCAGGTCAGCGACGTAGTGAACGGCGCCGGCCGTATCGGTGACCGAATTCCCGACATTCCGGACTGGAGCGGCGCGATCTCGGCGGAATATACTCGGCCGGTGGCTCAAGGGATCGACCTGTTCGCGCGCGGCGACGTCAATTACGTCGGTTCATTCTATTCGGAATTCCGGCCAGATAACATTTATCGCGTCAAAGTAGACGAATATGCGCTGGCTAACCTGCGGATTGGTGCCGAACTCACTGACAGCGATACTGGCGTGTACCTGTTCGTGAACAACCTATTCAATGCCTACGCAATTAATCGCGCATCGAACGGCTCCACGCCAAATTCCTTTTCTGCAACCGCCGCCGCACCGCGGACGATCGGCATCAACATCAGGCGTCGGTTCTGACGATGCTGAACCACAGGAGGAACGCTATGCACAACACCGTTTGCGCGCTGCTGATGGGTACGGCCTTAATTGCGGCAGGATCAGCCGTGGCGCAGGATGTGCCAACGCCCCGCGCGGTGCTGGGGCACGATGTGGGCGAGGACCGCTACCTTGCGAATTATGACGACTCGGTGCGCTACCTGCGCGCACTCGCCAAGTCGTCCGACCGGATCCGATTGTTCGAAGCAGGTAAGACGACACAGGGCAGGACGCTAACCTACGCCGTCATCTCGTCGGCTGAAAATGTGCGTAGCTTTGAGCAGATCGCGGCGGACCATCGCCGCCTCGGCGATCCGCGGTCGCTAACGGAAACACAAGCAAAGGCGTTGGCGGCAACATCGAAAATTATCGTGCACATCGACGGCGGCATGCACGCCGGTGAGGTCGCTGACCACCAGTTGCCGATTGCGCTTGCCCACAAACTCGTGTCGGCCACGAACGATGCCGAGGTTGATGCCATTCTCGCGGACGTGGTGTTGGTGCTATGGCCGACGTTGAACCCGGACGGACAAACGATGGTAGTCGACTGGTATCGCCAGAACCTGGGCACCAAGTTTGAGACGAGCCGGATGCCATGGCTGTACCAAGACTATGTCGGTCACGATAACAATCGCGACGGCTATATGCTGAACATGACCGAAACACAGGCGGTCAACGCTGCCGAACAGCACTATTCGCCGGTTATCTGGTATTCGCAGCACCAGGTGTCGCCATTCCCCGCGCGCATCTGGGTGCCGCCGTTTGCCGATCCGGTATCCTCGAATATCAGTCCGTATATGCGGATATGGACGAACGCTATCGGCACTAACATGATGACCCGGTTCGAAAAAGAGCAGAAGCCTGGGGCGATTGCACAGGCTCGGTTCGACAACTGGTTCCCTGGCTTCCTCGACTATATCCACGTGTTCCGTAATACGATTTCGTTCTTCACCGAAACCGCGCATGACAGTGCCACGCCAATGACGTCGAAAGTAGAAGATTTCCCGGCCAACATGCGCGACCTGAAGGCGCAGATCATGTACCCCAACCCTTGGAAAGGCGGGGAATGGCACCTTCGTGACTCCGTCGACTACATGATGACCGCGTCGATGTCCGTACTAGATACGGCGCAGAAATACCGGGAGACGTTGCTGTTCAACCGCTGGCAGGCGGGTCGCGACACAATCAAACGCTATGCCGAGGAAAAACTGGCCGCCTATGTGATACCGGCGGACCAGCGCGACCCGGGGGAGGCAGCGGCGTTGGCGCAACTGTTTCTTTCGCACGGCTTGGACGTGCATAGGTTATCGACAGCGGCGACGCTGGGCGACAAGCCGTATCCCGCAGGATCTTGGGTCGTACGCACCGACCAGCCGTTCGCTGGCCTGACGAGCGAGTTATTGGAACCACAAAAATATCCAGACGCGATCATGGACGGCAGCGGAAAGCCGGTCGACCTACCATATGACGTGACCGGCTGGACGTTGCCGATGCAGATGGGCGTACGCGTGGAACGCGTGACACGACCGATTGATGCGGTAGCGGTTGCAGCGATGACGCGGGTGACGGCAGCGGCAGCACCGGCCGGGGCCGTTACCGGTTCAGGCGATGTCTTTCTGATGCCCCGGCGCATGAACGCGAGCTATCGCGCGCTGAACGAGGCACTCGCACAACGGGGCCGTGCTAGCTTTGCAACGGCGTCGCTTGGCGAAGGTGCCGCACCGGAACCGGTCATCGCGTTGTCCGGCCTGTCGCGGGCAAAGATGGAAGTAATCGCTGCTGACAATGCGCTGCCAGTGACCGCCGCAGCAACCGCAGGCGCTGGTATGCCGATCAAAAAGGGTCGCGTCGGACTGTACCGTCCGTGGGGCTCTAACATGGACGAGGGCTGGACCCGCTGGCTTTTCGAGCAATACCGCTTTGCACCCACTAGCCTTTACAACACTGATGTCCGGCGCGGCGGCCTGTCGCGGCGGTACGATACGATTGTCCTGCCGGACATGAGCAGCCCGGCGCGCTCAAGGCCTGGTGGCACCGCGCCGGTGGCAACGAAGCCGCACAGTACGTTTAAAGGTCCGATCGCCACGCTAGTCGACGGACTTTCCCCCGAAGAAGTACCGGCGAAGTACGCGGGTGGCATCGGTCTGCAAGGCGCCGAAGCGCTGCGCGCCTTTGTTCGCGATGGGGGCACGCTGGTTGCGTTTAACAACGCGTCAGACGCTGCGATCGAGTTGTTCGACCTTCCGGTCACCAACGTGCTGAAGGATATCGGCAGCGACAAATTCTTCTGCTCAGGCGCGCTGCTTGCGGTGCAACTCGCGCCGGACACGCGGGCGACTGTGGGTATGCCGGCCGATCCGATCGTGATGTTTGAGCGCGGGCCGGCGTTCGAGCCGAAGCCTGGCTTTGCTGGCAAGGTGCTTGCCTCCTATGCGTCGCAGGGCAATCCCCTGCGCTCGGGCGTGCTGCTTCATCCCGAAGCAATTCAGGGCAAGGCTGCGGCGGTCGAGGTGGAGTACGGCAAGGGCCGGATTTATCTATACGGCTTCCGCCCGCAGTGGCGCGGACAAAGCCACGGGACGTACAAGCTTGTCTTCAATCTACTGTATCCCGAAGCCCGGTGATCAGCACGGGCAGGACGCCCTGTGTGTCCTGCCCGCATGGCTGACCGGGTCCGGTCAGGCCATAGCTTGGAAGTGCACGAGCAAGACTGCACCGGTGCCGGTGAGCAGGATTGGATCCCTCCCGCCGAGCAGCGCGTCGCCGGCCGTCAGCACCGATCCCGCATAACCGACATCGTTGCCCAACGGCATTAGCAAATCGGCAGCAGCGCTAAATGGGGCATCGCGCACCGTTGTGCGGTGAGTATACACGCCGCGCCGTGTCATCACGTTGATCGCGCTTGCAGTTGCGGGTGCATGTTGCAGGACCTCCGCCTCGCCGGGGAAGCGCGCTATGTCACCGGCTGCTAGGACACGCAGCGCGCCGTCAATCGTCAGCTGGACCGGACCGCCATGCGCCAGCACGAAACTGCGCTCGATGCCGGGAAACGCAGAGAAGCAGGCGTGGCCTTCAAGATCCGCTATGCTGACCCGCCAGCCGAACATGCAAGTACAATCGGCGGCGACTTCGCGTGTGACCCCGCCTCCGTTGCGCCAAGGGACGGCGACGCGAGCCGCCGCCGGCAGAAGGCGTACAATCACCCAATGATTCCCGGCAGGTCTAGCCCCTTGGCACGTGCGCAATCCATCGCGATATCATAGCCAGCATCAGCATGGCGCATCACCCCCGTGGCCGGGTCGTTCCACAGGACACGTTCCAGCCGACGCGCGGCCGCTGGCGTGCCGTCGGCGACGATTACCATACCCGAATGCTGCGAAAAGCCGATGCCGACGCCGCCGCCATGGTGCAGCGATACCCAGGTCGCACCGCTGGCGGTATTGAGCAAGGCGTTCAGTAACGGCCAGTCACTGACCGCATCGGATCCGTCCTGCATAGCTTCGGTTTCGCGGTTGGGTGAAGCGACCGAACCCGAATCCAAGTGGTCGCGCCCGATTACGATCGGTGCCTTCAATTCGCCATTGGCAACCATCTCGTTGAACGCCAGTCCTAATCGATGGCGCTCACCCAGTCCTACCCAGCAGATCCGTGCCGGCAGGCCCTGAAACTGGATACGGTCGCGCGCCATATCGAGCCAGCGGTGGAGATGCGCGTCATCAGGTAACAGCTCCTTCACCTTCGCGTCGGTCCGATAGATGTCTTCGGGATCGCCGGACAGCGCGACCCAACGGAACGGGCCGACGCCGCGGCAGAACAGCGGACGGATATAAGCAGGAACGAACCCGGGGAAGCTGAAGGCGTCGGCAACCCCCTCTTCAAGCGCCATCTGCCGAATGTTGTTACCATAGTCGACGGTCGGCACACCATCGTTCCAATATGCGACCATTGCGCGGACATGCGTCGCCATCGATGTGCGCGCCGCACGTTCGACCGCGGCAGGATCCTTCTCACGCGTGCTTTGCCACTGCTCCAAGGTCCAGCCCCGCGGCAGATAGCCATTGATCGGGTCGTGGGCGGACGTCTGGTCCGTCACGCAATCGGGTCGGATACCCCGTGCGTGCATCTCCGGTACCAGATCGGCGGCGTTACCAAGCAGGCCGATCGACACCGGCTTGCCCGCAGCTTTGGCCTCGTCCAGCATTGCCATCGCTTCGTCCAGCGTAGCAGCGCTACGGTCGAGATAGCCGGTGCGCAATCGCATTTCGATTCTCGACGGCTGGCATTCTATCGCAAGGCAGGAAGCGCCGGCCATCACCGCAGCAAGCGGCTGGGCGCCCCCCATGCCGCCCAAGCCCGCAGTCAGGATCCAACGCCCCGACAGAACGCCGCCGTAATGACGCCGGCCCATTTCAACGAACGTTTCGTAGGTGCCCTGCACGATCCCTTGGCTGCCGATGTAAATCCAGCTGCCCGCTGTCATCTGACCGTACATCATCAGTCCCGCGCGATCGAGCTCGTGAAACTTTTCCCATGTCGCCCAGTGCGGTACCAGGTTTGAGTTGGCGAGCAGCACTCGGGGTGCATCGGCGTGTGTGCGGAACACGCCGACCGGCTTGCCGGACTGCACCAGCAGTGTCTGGTCGTCCTCCAGCCGTTCCAATGTTTCGACGATCCGGTCATATGCGGGCCAGTCGCGCGCCGCGCGGCCGATGCCACCATAGACTACGAGTTCTTCCGGCCGTTCAGCGACGTCGGGGTCGAGGTTGTTCATCAACATGCGCAGCGGTGCTTCCGTCAACCAGCTTTTCGCAGTCAGAGCGGTGCCATGGTTGGCGCGAATAGTACGGCTGTTGTCGAGGCGTTGGATCATGCGCAGGTCCAGTCGATGCAGGCGTTGAGAACGGAAGAGAGAGTACGTACGGTCTCGGCCGTGCGAGTCCTCTCCAGTGGGGCGGGCCAAGTCTTCGGTGTGAATGTCGCCGGTTCAATCAGGTAGCTGCGCATGGCCAGTTCCATCTGCACGGCGTGAATGCCCGTTTCCGGCTGGCCGTAATGGCGCGTAGTCCACCCACCACGGAAGCGTCCGTTTAACACGTTAGGCGAGCCACTCGCGGCACACGCCGCCACCACCGCAGCCTCGAGTTCCGCAGCGCAGGTCTCACCATTGTTTGTACCGATGTTGAAAACGGGCAGCGAGCCTGCGAACAGGCGAGGTACATGACTGCGGATCGAATGGGCATCGTAGAGGACGACGCGATTATGAGCAGAGCGCAGCCGATAAAGTTCTTCAACAAGCGCCGCATGATAAGGATCGAAGTATCGCGCTCGCCGCTCTGCCACTTCGCTCGGGTCCGGCGCCTGGCCGTCATGGTATAGCAAATTGCCGTCGAAATCAGTCGTAGGGCACAGTTCGGTTGTGGCCTGTCCTGGGTACAATGATACGCCACCGGGGTCGCGATTGACGTCGATTACCGAACGGGAGACGGCAGTTGCCACGATCGTCGCGCCGAGTCCGGTCGCAAAGGCGTAAAACTTGTCGACCCACCAGTCTGCGTCCTTGCGTGCCTGCCATGGCGAAACAAAGCGCCCTAAGAGTTCGTCGGGCAGCATCGTCCCGGCATGAGGAATCGCGATGATGAGCGGTGCTTCGCCACGCTGGACGGACAACCAGCCGTTCATGCCGCTACGCCTGGCAGGGCTATGCCGGATGCGACCACGACCGTTTCAAGAACGCCGCTTTGTACCAATGCCAGCGCTGCCTCTATATCGGGATGGAAATAGCGATCGTCATCCAGCGTCGGTACCTGCTCGCGCACCGCCGCACGAACCGCCTCAAGCGCCGCGCTCGAGCAAAGCGGTGCGAGGAAATCGCAACCTTGGGCTGCTGCTAACGTTTCAATTGCGACTACTCCGGCCGCGTTCGCTGCCATCGGCATCAGTCTCCGGGCACCATGCGCCGCCATCGAGACGTGATCTTCCTGATTGGCGGACGTAGGAATTGAGTCCACGCTGGCCGGCATCGCGCGCTGCCTGTTCTCCGAGACTAACGCCGCCGCGGTCACTTGCGGGATCATGAAGCCGGAGTTGAGCCCAGGACGCGGCGTGAGGAAAGCGGGCAACCCCGACAGTGCTGGATCTACGAGCATCGCGGTGCGCCGCTCCGAGATCGAGCCGATCTCGCAGATTGCCATCGCAATCATGTCGGCGGCGAAGGCGACCGGCTCGGCGTGAAAATTTCCGCCCGAGAGCACTTCGTCGTTGGTGACGATCAGTGGGTTGTCCGACACGGCATTTGCCTCAATGCCCAGCGTCGTACCCGCCTGCCGTAGTAGATCAAGGACGGCTCCCATCACCTGTGGCTGGCAGCGCAGGCAGTACGGATCCTGCACTCGCGGGTCGTCCGTACGATGCGACTCACGGATTGCTGAGCCTCGCACCAGCGCGCCTAATGCACCTGCAACCTCTGCCTGGCCCCGATGCCCCCGCAAAGCATGAATGCGCGGGTCGAAGGGAGTGTCGGAACCGCGCGCCGCTTCCACCGACAGAGCACCTGCGACCAGAGAGGCGGCGAACACCCGCTCGGCTTCGAACAATCCCGCCAACGCTTGTGCCGTGGAGAACTGAGTTCCGTTCAGCAGCGCCAATCCTTCCTTAGCAACCAAAATCACCGGAGATAATCCCGCCTGGCGCAACATATCGTCCGCCGGCTGTGGGACGCCGTCGGTATCGAGGATGTGGCCGACGCCTATCATCGCTGCCGTCATGTGGGCGAGCGGAGCCAGATCACCCGATGCGCCGACGGAACCTTGTTCAGGCACTAACGGGATCAGGTCTTGTCGCAGCATCGCGTCCAGCAGGAGTAGCGTTTCCTCCCGGATGCCGGACGCGCCACGACCAAGGCTGGCGATCTTCAATGCCATCATTAGACGCGCGACCGGGGCCGACATCGGCTTGCCGATGCCGGCGGCGTGGCTTAGCACGATGTTACGTTGCAGCTGGACAAGATCGCTGGGTGCAATGCGGACCGACGCCAGCTTTCCGAAGCCGGTATTCACGCCGTACACGGCCGCGTCCTGTCCTACGATGCGGGCAATCACTGCTGCGGCAGCTTGGACTGCAGGCAGGCAAGCGGTGTCGAGATACGCCGCCTCCCCAAAGTAAATGGCGCGCCACTGTGCTAACGCCATGGTGCCCGGCGTGATTTCAACCGACATTGATTCCTCCAAAAATGCGAGCGTGGAGTGGGTTGCTGCCGATGCCGTAGACAAGTTCGGCCGGGGACCCGACGTCCCATATGGCAAGGTCGCACGCCTTGCCGGCTTCGAGCGTTCCGATCTTATCCCCGATACCCAAAGCGTTTGCCGCAACCCGGGTCGTGCCCATCAGGCACTCGGCAACCGTAAGGCGAAACAGCGTGGCGGCCATGTTCATCGCCAGCAGGGGTGATACCAGTGGCGAGGTGCCGGGATTGCAGTCGGTAGCAACCGCGATGGGAACGCCCGCCGAGCGCAGTAGCCCGACCGGCGGCAAACGATCTTCGCGCGTGAAGTAGAACGCGCCTGGTAGCAGCACAGCCACAGTACCCGCTTGCGCCATGGCCGCTACCGCTTCCTCATCCGCATGTTCCAGATGATCCGCCGACAACGCCCCCATGCGTGCCGCCAGCGTAGCGCCGTGGAGATTTGACAATTGTTCGGCATGCAACTTTATCGGTAGGCCAGCGCGTGCAGCAGCGGCGAACACGAGCTCGACCTGCGCCGGACTGAAGCCGATCCCTTCGCAGAACGCATCCACGGCATCGGCAAGTCCTTCTGCCGCAATGGTGGGCAACATGCAGTCGACAATGTGGGTAACGTAGCCGTCCGGATTATGCCGCCATTCGGCCGGCACGGCATGCGCGCCGAGAAAGGTCCGACGGACGCGGACGTTGCGCACGTTTGC
Source organism: Sphingomonas sp. CFBP 13720 (assembly GCF_014842075.1). GTDB lineage: Bacteria > Pseudomonadota > Alphaproteobacteria > Sphingomonadales > Sphingomonadaceae > Sphingomonas. Next base: position 123,986 of record NZ_JACYVA010000009.1, on the reverse strand, counting down.
CAACGCACCAGCAACGCGCAGCATTTTTGCTTCATGCTCAAGCGACAGTCCATAGCCTGACTTAATTTCTACTGTCGTAACACCGTGCGCTAGCAGAGCGTCGAGCCGCGGCAGGCTCTCGGCGAGCAGCTCATGGGCGTCGGCTGCGCGGGTCGCCGAAACGGTCGAAGCAATGCCGCCGCCGGCCCGGGCGATGTCCTCATAGGTCGCGCCGGCCAGCCGGGCCTCGAACTCACCAGCCCGGTTGCCAGCGTAGACCAGATGCGTGTGGCAATCGACAATCCCCGGCGTGATCCAGCGTCCGGTACAACGGGTCGTTGTACTTGCGCTAAGCAGCGGCGCTTCGGCGGCCGGACCGGCATACACGATCCGGCCGTCTGTACACGCGACCATACCGTCATCGACGATGCCGATGCCCTCCCCCGCCATGGTCGCGAGACGGGCGTCCAACCAGACATGGTCACATTGGATCACAATGAATTCCTGAACAGTTCGACCTTTTTATGTCTATACATTTGAGGTAGGGCAAGACAATTCGGGAGGCACAATATGCAGAGCATCTGGTTCGAACACGCACTGCTGCCGGAAGGGTGGGCCGAACGTGTCGCGGTCGCGATCGGATCGGATGGGCTAATCGCGGACGTACAGGTTAATGTCGCGCCGGACAGCGCACGCCGGTACGGCGTCGGCATGCCGGGAATGCCGAACCTGCACAGCCATGCGTTTCAGCGGGCAATGGCGGGGCTAACCGAACGGCGGGGGCCGGATGCCGACAGCTTTTGGACGTGGCGCGAATGGATGTACCGCTTCGCTGCCCGTGTGGACCCGGACAGCTTGGCCGCCATCGCCGCGCTGGCCTATGTCGAAATGCTGGAAGCCGGCTTTACCCGTGTCGGGGAGTTCCATTACGTCCATCATCAACGCGATGGCGCAGCTCACGCCGCCCCGGCAGCTATGGCGCGCGGCATTGTAGCGGCAGCCGCGGCAACCGGCATTGGGCTAACGCTGTTGCCGGTGTTCTATGCTGCAAGTGGCTTTGGTGGGGTATTACCAAGCCCGCTTCAACGCAGGTTTGTATCGACGCCCGACAGCTACTTGCGCCTGCTGGAAGACAGCGAGGCGGCGGTCGCCGACTTGCCCGACGCGATCGTAGGCATCGCTCCGCACAGCCTGCGTGCCGTGGGAGCGGAACACTTGTCGCTACTGATGGAGATGCGTCCCGCTGCCCCGATCCACATCCACATCGCCGAACAGCAACAGGAAGTACGCGACTGCATCGCTTGGAGCGGCCAGCGCCCCGTGGAATGGCTATTTGCTCATGCCGATGTTGGTCCACGTTGGTGCCTCGTCCATGCAACCCATGTTGACGCGACGGAACGATCGCAGATAGCGCGCTCTGGCGCGACCGTAGGGCTTTGCCCAATTACCGAGGCCAATCTGGGCGATGGCGTCTTTCCTGCTGCCGCCTTCATGGCCGAAGGCGGCACCTTCGGTATCGGTTCGGATTCGAACGTGCGGATCGACGTCGCGGAAGAGTTGCGACTGCTGGAATATGGTCAGCGCCTGACGCACCAAGCGCGTAACGTGATGGCGCGACCACATAGCTCGACCGGCCGGACCCTGTTCGACGGCGCACTTAATGGCGGAGCGAACGCACTAGGGACAGGCCCAAGCACGATCTGCGTAGGACGACCAGCCGATTTGCTATCGTTGAATGTGGCCTTGCCAGAGGTTGTCGGACGGTCAGGCGACGCATTGCTCGACGCATGGATTTTTGCACGCGGAAGCATCGACTGCGTGTGGCGGCGCGGGACACTTGTAGTAGAAGGTGGGCGGCACCGCGCTAGGCACGTGGTCGAAACCCGGTATGGAGACGCTATGAAGCAGCTGATGAAGGATGGTTGACTTCGGCCAAGCTACTTCGTTGCACAGCCGCATTCGGAGCGACGTCGAACGGCGCATATTGTCCGGCGAATGGAAACCTGGAGACCGCATCCCCTTCGAACACGAGTTGATGGTAGAATATTCCTGCTCACGCATGACAGTGAGCAAAGCGCTGTCGTCACTCGCAGGTGCAGGCTTGATCCAGCGCCGCCGCCGAGCCGGGTCATTCGTTGCACCGCAGCATGTTGATATGGCCGCTCTGGCAATACCTGACATCCGCGCAGAGATTCAGAAAAACGGAGCGATCTACACGCTTGAACTTATCGAACGTCACGTCCACGAACTGACGAGCAGCGCTGAACCGCCTTTTGAACTAGGAACACGGTTGCTACGGCTGTCCTGTCGACATCTAGCCGACAACCGCCCATTCGCAACTGAGCGTCGCTCAATCAACCTGTCAGAAGTTCCGGCTGCCGAGGACGTGGATTTTGGCATCGTTCCTCCAGGAAGCTGGCTACTGTCTAACGTTCCTTGGACTGAGGCAGAGAACCGTATCGGCGCCCGACTGGCGGAAGCGGACGGCGACCTTCTGAACATCGGTGTGGACAGCGCCTGCCTCATGCTGGAACGCCATACTTGGCGGGCAGGTGTTCCAATTACGTCGGTTCGACAGGTTTTCCCTGCATCGGGATTCTCCTTGGTAGCGCGCTTTGCCGGAATGAACCCGGACGGGTAAGCACTAACGGATTCAGAACTGTTAGATTTGTGCTGTTGGCGAGTGATTTAATCGTTTGTCCATCCTACGCGCTGATCGCGACCGCACGGTCGACACCAAGATTAACCTCCGTTGACCTTAACGGCTCGGCGTAAGTGAGTTCGATGTTACTTTAATCAGAAGGCCCCGATTGCTCGGGGCCTTCCATATCATCAAAATTTGATGTTCGCGTTGGCGAAGAATTGACGCCCGACATAATCATATCCGGAGTAGAGCGGGGCGTTCCCAACGGTCGTGAACCCGACCGCACTGATCCTCGGTGGCTTGGTGTCGAGCAGGTTGCGGACGCCCAACGTGAACTGGTACTGCTTCTGCACGTTGAATTGCACCGACAGGGAGTGGAGGAAGTAGTTGCTTGCTTCCAGGTAATAACTGTCGCGGTAGCTTTGGACCAGTTCCGGATCGCTGATTCCGGTCAGATTGTCGAACGCGAAATAATCGTATGTCCGATTACGATCGCCGTCCGTCCAGTCCAGACCATAGCGGATCGTGACCGGCTCGATGTTGAACGTTGCGTCGAAGTTGCCGACCCAGTCTGGGGATGTGATGATGCCGTTCGAATCCGTCAAGAATTCTTCGGGGAAGAGACGGGTGGACTGTTCGGTATATTTGGTGACGTTAGCGTTCAGGATAAACCGTCCGCCGAGGAGTTCGCGAGCGTAACGCCCGTTGAACTCGAAGCCCTTGACGATGTTCTCCGACAAATTGACGAAGCTGCTCGTCACCGTCAACGCCTGATTGGTGTCGCGCTGGACGAAGCGACAGAAGCCTTCAGTCGCGTTGAAGTTCGCATTGCCATAGCAGCGCTGGAGAATAGTCGTTCCGCTAAGATCCGAGACGCCATTGTCGACTTTGACGTCGAAATAGTCGAGCGACAGTGACAACTGACCGATCGCTTCCGGCAGACGCGGACGTACCACCGCACCGATCGTCCAGTTGGTCGACGTTTCTGCGCTCAGCCCGGCTTCGGCACCGCCCACTCGGAACGACGTGATGCCGCTGCGCTGCTCGAAGTCCGCCGGCAGGCCGATCGACGCGCAGTTGCGCGCGATGATCTGCTGGTTGGGAGATTGTTCGCCCGCCACGGGCAAGGCGCTGCACGGATCGCTGTTGGCGCCGAGGAAGCCGCTGGTAGCGCCAAGGAACTGCTCGGCCAGCGCCGGCGCACGGTAGGACGTGCCATAGCTGCCACGGATGCCGATCCCACGGAACGGTTCCCATTCACCCGCAACCTTGTACGTCACGTCCGATCCGTAGGAGGCATAGTCGGTGTAGCGGGCCGAGCCGGTGAGGTTGAGGCGATAGAAGAACGGCTGGTCTTCGAAGATCGGCACGTAGATTTCGCCGAAGCCTTCCTTGACGTTATCCTTGCCGACCGTCGGCGTCGCAGCTGTCAGGCCGAACAGGTTACCGTTCACCGAGTTCAGGTCGGGCTGATCGTCGATGCTCTGCCGGCGATGTTCGACACCCAAGGCGACCTGGACGTCGCCGGCCGGCAGGTGGACCAGCGGACCGTCGATGTTGAACGCATAGGTCGTCTCGCGGAAACGGGTCTGCCCGATCGTGTTCTGGACGATGTAGTTGCGGAACGCGGTCGGAAGTTCGCCGCCGATCACAGCTGCCGTCAGGAACGGAGCGACGACGCATGTCGGGTTGGCGGCGGCGCTCGCGCAGCTGAACGTGCCGTTGCCGTTTGCGACGACGTTCAGCGAATTCGCAAGCCGGTCGGTCAGGAACGATTCGGATCCATAGGTCCCGTCGTTGAACGACTTGCCGACATAGGCGTCATAGCGCCAGTCCGGGAAGAAGAAGTCGCCGCGAATGCCGCCCGATGCACGGACATAGTCCACTTTCTGATCAGCCGTCGTCAGGCCATAGCCGATGAAGGCACGCGCGGCGATATTGCGGCCACTCGACGTCACCGTCGGATTGGCGAACAACCCGTTGCGAATCGCCTCGGGGAGCAGCGGGCTGCCCTGGAGATAATCGAGCGAAAGCTGGCGGTAGAGCGGCGCGGACGATTTACGGCGGGTCGCGAGAAGCTCGCCGTAGACTTCGGCGTCGCCGAGCATCTGCAGCTTGTAGGTGGCCGCGAGATAGCCGGTGTAGATTTCCGTCGCGCTGATAAGCGGCTCTTCTTCCTGCCGCGGATCGAACGTGTCACGGTCGTAGTTACCGACGCCGAGATAGCCGGGAAACGGTCCCGTGGTCACGCCCGGTGCGGGCACGAACCGGTTGAACCGGCCGACGACACCGCTGGTCCGCCCGATCGCGTCGCGCGTAGGCAGGCCGAGCGTGTTGATCGTTACGCCACCATTGTCGAGCGTGAAGCACGCGCGGGGATCATCCGGCGAGAAGTTGTCACCCGAACCGAACGCCGAGCCTTCGCCGTCCAGGAAACCACCGATCGGGCAACCGAAAAACGGCACGTCATTGCGGGAGAGGACATCGCGCTTGCGATATTCGGCCGATCCGATGACGCTGAGGCGGTCGTTATTGAAGCCGAAGCTGGCGCTGGCGCGGCGGTCGATGCCCGCACCGACTTCGGGGACGTTGACCTGAAAATTGAGCTGTAGCCCGTTCAGCTTCCGGTCGGTGATGATGTTCACCACGCCGGCGACGGCGTCGGAACCGTAGACTGACGACGCACCTGCCTTCAGAACCTCGATACGCTCGACGATGGCGTTGGGCAGAACGTTGAGATCGGCAGCCAAGAGCGAGCCGCGGGTACCGCCTGGCGCGAGCCGCCGGCCGTTCAGCAGGATCAGCGTACGGTTGGGTCCGAGGCCGCGCAGCCCGAGCGTGTTGGCGCCGGTCCCGCCGTCGGTCACGAAGCCGCCGTACGCGCTGTTGATCTGCGACGCTCCCTGCGCCACCGCGTTGCTTTGCAGCGCATCACCGACGCTGGCAAAACCAGCCTGCGTGATCTCGTCGCGACCAATTACGGTGATTGGCTCCGCTACCGAAAATTCGTCGCGGCGGATGCGCGAACCGGTGACGACGATGTCGCCGCCTGCCGACGTGGTGTTATCGTCGGAGTTCGGCGACTGTGGGTTCTGTGCGTCGCTCGGGACCTGGGTCGGATCGGGCGCCGGGCTCGTCTGCGTATCGGTGGCGGTCGTCTGCGCGGACGCAGGCAAAGCAATAGCGATAGCCAGCGGCGCCAGAGCCGTGGCCACATACAAATGTGGCAGTTTCACAAGATTTCCCCGTTTTTCCAGCCGCCTATGGCTTCTCCATATACGAGTATTTTTATCTAAATGCGGCAAGTGGGAAATGTAGGCTCTGCCTACTAAACGCTCGGGTGTCACATAAATGCCACGAGGGGCTCTGCCAGACTAACGTGGCAGGACTGTTCGACGTGCGATAACGCACAGCCATGAACCGACGATCACGAGCCAAGCCGCCCAGCCCGTTCCGCCGGTTCAACTCGTCACCTGAGGTGATCCGGCTGGTTGTCATGATGTACGTGCGCTTCCCGCTGTCGCTGCGGAATGTCGAGGACCTGCTGTTCGAGCGTGGCATCGACATCTGCCATGAGACGGTGCGGATGTGGTGGAACAGGTTTGGTCCGATGTTCGCAGGGGACATCCGGCGTCAGCGCATGTCGCGGATGCGCGGCTTCCGTCACTGGCGCTGGCACCTCGACGAGATGTAAGTGAAGCTCAACGGTCAGATGGTCTACCTCTGGCATGCCGTCGACCACGAGGGTGAGATCCTCGAGAGCTACATCACGAAGACACGCGACAAGGACGCAGCGCCTACCTTCATGAAGAAGGCTATGAAGCGCCATGGTTTGCCCGAGGCAATTACGACCGACGGCCTGCGCTCATACCGGGCCGCGATGAAGGAACTGGGTAATACCGAGAAGCAGGAAATCGGCCGCTGGGCGAACAATCGGGTGGAGAACAGCCACCTGCCGTTCCGAAGAAGGGAGCGGGCCATGCTTCGGTTCAGGCGAATGAGCTCGTTACAGAAGTTCGCTTCGGTACATGCCAACGTGCACAATCACTTCAACCTCGAGCGCCATCTCGTCGATCGCCAGACCTACAGGGAACGCCGCTCTGCCGCCCTGGCAGAGTGGCAGCTCATTGCGAGCTAGCCCCTACCCTCATAGACCGACCTGCACCGTGCAGAGAGCGGTTCGCGTTAGACTGACAGCACCCCGACGAGCGACCGCCTGAATGCGTGCAACCAGCTCCTCGCGATGAAACGGTTTGGTCACGTAGTCGTCTGCGCCAAGCCGAGCGAACGGACCTTGCTGTCCCTATGGCTATCCCCCGACAGGATCATCACCGGCGTGGTGATGCGGCCAACCCTCAGCTTCTTCAACACGTCGTAGCCGTGCATGTCGGGCAGGTTCAGATCGAGAAGGATGATGTCGTAGTCGTAGAGCTTGCCGAGATCCACGCCCTCCTCGCCAAGGTCCGTAGTGTAGACGTTGAACCCTTCCGTGCCGAGCATCAGCTCAATGGCCCTGGCTGTGAAGCGGCTCGTCCTCGATCAGCACAACCCGCATCACACCGCCCCTGCCTGCCCCTGTCGAACCGGTAAACGACTAAGGTTGCCGATCTTTTAGCCCAATCATCATAGATCCGGCTTGACCTGCCCAATCGACCGGAAGCTCCTCCCACGAAGTGAACGAACGTCCGATGTTGAGAAGCGAGAGGCAACTCGCGAATGTCAGTGTCTGAGCCATTCGGATATCGGTACTGCGGATGCACGCTCGAAAACACCGGCGCTGAATCGAACAATATCGCGATGCCGAGTAGGCAAGAGGGCTGTCAAAGACCAATTGCCAGCAAAGTTTTTCCACGCGGATCGTAGCGCAGGGCAGAAATTGCAGCCAGCCCGACGCCAACCCCTCTTTGTACAATGCGCATTGGTTTTTAGTTTTCGACAGCAGGCGATACCGCTCGTCTGTGCCACTTCGCCACCGTCTCGGAACCGATCTTCAGTTCCCGGCTCAGCGTCGCAAACGTAACTTTCCACCTGCATGGTCGCTCGGACCGCATGCATGATCTCGGTGCTTCAGTAGACGTACCAGTCCCATACGGCTTCCTTCCACCCCAACAAAATAGCGTATTATCAAACACATAGCATTGACAGGAAGGCGCGGCCGCGTACCGTTCCTGGTTGCGGCAAAAGCACGTTTTTCGGTTCGAAGGGCGAAAGGGACTCATGGCGACCAGCGTACGTGATGCACGGATCGATATAGTCCGCGGGGTCGCGATCCTCACGATCGTGATCAACCACGTTACGCAGTCCATGCAGTTCTATGGGTTGGAGGGGGCACCGGTCCCTACGCCCACTGCCTACGGATACTCCTCGGCCGCCGAACTATTCGTAATTTTGTCCGGTTACATGGTCGGACTGGTGTATCTCAGCAAACCGGATCCGGAACGCAGATTGCTCCAGCGGGCCGGCACGCTGTACCTGTACAACTGGCTACTGCTGCTATGCGTCCTGCCATTCATTGTGCCTATGCAGCCCATAGAAGCAACATACTGGCGGGCGGAATCCCTGCTTGCTAACCCAATGTCAGCGTTGCTTGGTTTTGCGATGCTGGTGGACGCGCCAAGGTTGCTTGATATTCTGCACCTTTATATCATCCTTCTGCTTGCGGCCCCGGTTGCGGTTTTCCTATACAAACGGTCCGCGACGCTTATGCTAGGGGTGGCCGTAGCGATATATTTCCTGGCGCATGTGAACAAATCAGCGCAATTATGGGATGAGGCAGCAGTCTGGCACTTCAACCCTCTGGCATGGCAGTTGATCTTCTTCATGCCACTCGTACTCGGCGCGCAGCGCGCCCATGTCCGGCTGTTCAGCTTCTTCGAACGGCCGTCGGGTTGGAAGTGGACCGCCGCGCTAGGTGTTTTGGTCGGGTTGGCCGCCGCTGCCAAAGTAGTGGCTGCTCACCGCTACATACCGTTCTTCTGGCTTATGACTGACCGAGACAGCTTAGGCCCCGTCCGGATCGTTCACGCAGCCTTGCTTCTGGCTTTCTACGCCGGCCTGCTGGTGATGGCACAGCCTGTCATCCGCACTGCGCCCTTTCGCTTTTTGGCTGTCATCGGCCGGCACAGCCTCAACTGCTTCGCATTCGGCGTGTTCGCGACCTACGCGCTCACGATAGGGTGGGCCCGGCTCTCACTGGGATACGGCAGCTATATCCTGGCGATCGTGTTAGCCGCTGGTATGACCTTTGTCGCCGCCCTCATGTGGGACAGGTCGCGTTCTGCACCACGCCGCAAACCCGCCTGATCCAACCTGTCACCAGCCCGACCTTGTCCGGCACCTATTCGAACAACCTGGTCAGCAGAACGTCGTCGCGGTTTGCAGGTTTGGTCGCGAACTTGCTCCACGACGGTAGCTCTGGGTTGCTCACGGCGATCATGGCAGCCGTTTTCGTATTGACGGGCCGCCAGCGGACGTTGGCTTATTGCGGCACGCTATCGCGAGCCGAAACGCCGTGCCACGTTAGCCTGACAGAACCCGGCAGGATGCGAGACAACTGAATGAAACGCCTCACCCTTACCCGCTTCATGATCGAGGAACAGCGACGCTCCGGCGTTCTCAGACCTGAGTTGCGGCTCCTGATCGAGACAGTGGCGCGAGCCTGCAAGACCATCAGCCATGCTGTCGGCAAGGGAGCACTGGGGGAAGTTCTCGGCAGCCTCAGCAGCGAGAATGTGCAGGGGGAGGTCCAGAAGAAGCTGGATGTTATTGCCAACGAACTGCTGCTCGAAGCCAACGAGTGGGGCGGTCATCTGGCCGCGATGGCGTCCGAGGAAATGGAGACGATTCATCGTATACCCAACCGGTATCCCAAGGGCGAGTATCTGCTACTGTTCGATCCCATCGACGGCTCCAGCAACATCGACGTGGACCTTTCGGTAGGCACGATCTTCTCGGTGTTGAAGGCCCCCGCGGAGGCGTCGGGGCGGGATATTGTCGAACGGGACTTCATGCAACCGGGCATTAGCCAGGTCGCGGCTGGCTATGCGATCTATGGCCCGCAAACGATCCTGGTGCTCACACTTGGAACCGGCGTCTACGAGTTCACCCTCGACCGCGAGGTCGGCTCCTGGCGAATGACTGACGGCCCGATGCAGCTGCCTGCCGGTACTTGCGAATTCGCCATCAACATGGCGCGCCATGCGCAGTGGTCGCCTGCGGTTCGACGTTACATTGATGAGCGTCTCGCGGGTGCCAACGGGCCGTGTGGCAAGGAGTACAACATGCGCTGGACCGCCTCGATGGTCGCCGAGGTGCATCGGATACTGAAGCGTGGCGGCATCTTCCTCTACCCCGCCGATCACCGGACGGCAGGCAAAGCCCGCCTGCGTCTGATGTACGAGGCCAACCCGATGGCTTTCCTGATCGAGCAGGCAGGCGGGGCAGCTACCAACGGTGTGGATCGCATCCTGGATGTGCAGCCACAGGGACTGCACGAGCGGATCGGCGTTGTTCTTGGTGATCGCAGCGAGGTCGAAACGGTCACTTCCTATGGCAGCCATCGCGCCTGAACTTCCAAAGCAGCCTGTCTGCCCGCCGCGGCTTGCGCGGACAGTGACGTTCGCTTTTGTCGAAGGCACCGACGGCGTCCGTCGGTTCGTAAGCGGTGACTTGTTTGAGATCACCTTCGCGCTCTGCTCTTCGACCGGATCGTCCAAGCGCGGGTCGGGCACCATCGATGATGAGCAACTTTCCTCCCATCTGCCGCACTGCCGAAAGCTTGTTCGGGGGCCACAAGCTGGCGTTCAATAAAATGAACGAACTTCGGATGTTAGAGGCGAAAGGTGCCGCAAGTGCCCCCTTTCGAAGTATCTCCACCGGTTAGAATAACCGGACGCCTGCCGCGCGGAACTGTGCCTCTGCCACGTCCACTGTGGTCCCACCACGCACTGGCATTGCGATCGCTCGTGTATAGTCCGTCAAAATAGATGCTTCAAAGCCCTCACGCCGCGCATCGAGCGCCGACCAAGCAACGCAGAAATCATAAGCCAGCCCGACAAACACGCACCGATGAACCTGCTTGTCGCGTAGATAGCCAGCCAGCCCCGTTTTCGTTGCCTTGTCATTCTCGAAAAAGGCTGAATAGGAATCGACCTGTGCATTGTAGCCTTTACGGACGATCAGGTGCGCGCGGGTGATGGCGCCCTGCACGCCGGGATGGAACTCGGCGCCCGCCGTCCCCTGGACGCAGTGATCAGGCCACAGGACCTGCTCGCCATACGGCATCGTTACCGTCTTGAATGGCTGCCTGCCGGGATGGCTGCTTGCAAAAGACAGGTGGCCGGCCGGATGCCAGTCCTGCGTTACGACCACGTGCCGGAACCGCGGGGCGAGTATCTCGATACCGGCCATGATCTCGTTTCCACCCGTAACTGCCAGCCGGCCTCCGGGACAAAAGTCGATTTGCGGATCAACGATGATGAGAGCATCCGAACCCGTGATGGCTTCGTCCCCCGTGAACTGCTCAATACCCATCATCGTCTCCTGCAAAACTGACAGTTCGCGTTAAAAGCTGCCTGTACCAGTTACCAGCCTACCGACAGCTTCTCGGGGTGACGACCCAGCATCCGCCCGCCGTGTGCGAGGTTGTGTTTTCCGAACGGGGACCTTCGTTCAGCATCGCCCGACCTCGATCCCCTTCGCGCATGCAGAGTTGCGCACGGCCTGCCGCAGGGCCTATGCCGCCGGCGCTGCTCCAGATACGAACGTCGTACGGACGGGGGGCATCCAGCTCGTCCGCCGATGCACCCGGGCGTGGTTCCGTCGCAAATTCGACGATATGGGGGTGGAAACAAAACTGCCGACGCCAGTATCGGCACGCGATGCCGATAACCACGACGATCATGGACTCGACCACCGGCCAGCCTGTCCAGAAACATATTTCGGACGGATGCCGAAGCCATGCAAATCCTTCACGCTCCAGACGGGCGAGATGGTCAAGGAGGACCGCGTCGATATCGGCGAGCCGGCACCGGGAAAGTCGGTCACGCCAATCTCGGCATGGATCACGCCCAAGGGCTGACACCGACGCGTCATCGCTTCCCGAACCATGCGATCGGCGAACGCGACGCGGTTCGCCGAAGATGATCCTGTCACTCCGGCTGTCATAGAAATAGTCCGAAGCTTTCACGGACGCCCGACCGCCAAACTTGCTTCACACGTTCCGAATACTGGTTCATGCGGCCAGTCGACTGCTTCAATAACATCGATCAACCCCTTTGAACCGCTTCTGCCGAATGGCAGGTTCCGAGGGAGCAATCGCGGCAACAACACGTTCCGGCTTGATCGCAGGAGATTATCATGGTCGACGATAAAACAAAGCAAGGTCAACAGGATCGCAGCCGAGTTGCCGGCGGCGAGCCGTACGAGGTTGCGTATTTCGCTCAGAAGCACGGGATCACACAGGAGCAGGCGCGTGAACTGATTGCCCGCGTCGGCAATGATCGCGCCAAGTTGGACGAAGCAGCGGAACAGCAAACCGGCAAGAAGAACGCCCGATAGAGCGTAGCGATCGGCTTTGGGCCGTAAGCGTCCGGGCAGGATGGTTCGAACACGTTCTACGACGATGATGGTTCGAACACGTTCTACGACGATGCGGTGATCGCGGATTTCGCGACCTTCCCGCAGCGATGGTCGCGGCGCGTACCGGATTCGGATGGACCCCGAAGGCGGCATTTACGATGGCTTGGCTGGTTTCTTGGAAGCACGCGGTCGTCCGCGTCGCGTCGACAAGATCAAGGCGAACCTTTGTCACCAGTTATGGTTGAGTGCCGATGATCCGAATGCTGACATCATTCCGTTCGTGAGCGTGTTTTTCACCGCCGATACGCATTTCGGCGATCACCGCACCATCAACATCGCGCGGCGGCCATTTGCCAACGCCGCCGCCATGGATGAGGAATTGGTCGAGCGCTGGAATGCCGTCGTTGGCATCGGCGACACGGTGTGGCACCTTGGCGACGTGGCGCGCCGACCTGCCGACGTGGCCGGGTTGCTCGCGCGGCTGAACGGCACCAAGCACCTTCTGCGCGGGAATAACGACCCGGATGCGACGCTCGCTGCGGACGGCTGGGCCAGCACCGGAGATTACGCGGAGGTCGAGGTGGACGACCGACGCCTTGTCCTGTGCCACTACCCCTTCCGAAGCTGGAATGGGCAGCATCGCGGCGCCCTGAACCTGCACGGCCATAGCCATGGCAGGCTCAAACCGATGCCGCGCCAGTTCGACGTGGGCGTGGACGTTCACAACTTTTCGCCGGTCCTGCTGGAAAACCTGTTCGAATCGTCGTGATGGACATTCTCCGAAGATCGCAAGGCAGCCGGACAGGACTCAGGACCGGTCGAATGACGATACTGCCAGCGACAGCCCGACCGGTCGTCGCGAGGCAATGATCGACTTCGCGATCGCGCCGGTCACGACACCCCCGATCGGTTAGCGCCGTTCCGGTGTAGACGTTGCCGGTGATCGCGACGCCACCTGATTGCCGGTATGGCTCACGCGCCAGACAGTGTTGCCCACGTCGTCCGCGACCAGCAACGCGCCGGTCCGGTCGACCGTTACCCCGACGGGGCGGCCGTGCGCCTTTCCGTCCTTGAGGAAGCCCGTCACGAAGTCCTGCGGAATGCCGGTGGGGCGCCCACCGCGGAACGCGATGAACGCGACCTTGTAGCCATGCGGATCGGTGCGGTTCCAACTGCCGTGCTCGCCGACGAACGCGCCGCCGCGAAAACGATCCGGGAAGCTCGCACCCGTATAGAAGGTCAGCCCAAGTGCCGCGACGTGCGAACCCAGTGCATAGTCGGGCCGGATTGCGCGGGCGACTAGTTCGGGATGCTGTGGCCGCACACGCGGGTCCACATGCTGACCATAATAGCTGTAGGGCCAGCCATAGAAGCCGCCCGGCCGAACCGACGTCATGTAATCGGGGACGAGATCGGGGCCAAGCTCGTCACGCTCGTTGACCACCGTCCACAAGGTATTCGATCCCGGGTAGAAGGTAAGGCCGTTGGGGTTGCGCAGGCCGGTCGCGAACGTCTTCATCAGGCCGGTTCGCGGGTCCACTTCGTGGATCGCCGCCCGGTCGCGTTCGGCATCGGACCCGCGTTCCATCGCATTGCTGTTCGAACCGACGCTGACGAAAAACCGCGACCCGTCCGGGCTTGCCGTCAGGCTCTTGGTCCAGTGATGGTTGATCGAGCCGGCGGGCAGGTCGACCAGCTTTACGCCCGATGCGGTTATCCGCGTATCGCCCGGCGTGAACGGATACCGGACGATCGCGTCGGTATTCGCAACGAACAGATAGCCATCGAGCACGGCTATCCCGAACGGCGCGTTCAGTTTGTCGACCAGCACGGATCGGAGTTCGGGCCGCCCGTCGCCGTTCGCGTCCCGGATCAGCGTGATGCGGTTGCTGGCCGACGGTGCCTGCCCGCTCTCGGTCTGCGAATGCGCCCGCGACATGATCCAGTCCCGGATCGGATCCTTGGGCCGTTGCACCGGTTCACCACCCTCGTTGCGGGACTCGACGATCAGAATGTCGCCATTGGGCAGCGCCAGCACGTTCCGCGGATTGGACAATCCCTGTGCGACCGCGGCGATCCGGAACCCGGCAGGGACCGTCGGCGTCTCGCCAGGCTGCCAGCCGACTGTCTCGAACACGCCGACATCGGCCACGAGTTGCTCGTGCGGCGGGGGCAGTACTGGATCGGCTCCATATTGGCTGTTCGGATCGATCGCCTGATCGCTGCCGCAAGCAGCAAGCGACAGCAGGCAGACGGTCGCGACCAAGGTGCGGCTCATGATACGATCTCCATCGAACGGCGATACGCGGATTGCCATGCCCATCCGGCCAACAACCCCAGCACCGACGCGACGATGGAAAGCGACAGCCCCGCCGGCACCACGGCGGTCCACCCGTCGCGTGCATGGATGAACGAGTTGAAGACCTCGACTACCCATGCCGCGAGCAGCAGGAGGAAGTGTGGCAAGAGCGCGCGCCGATCCTTCGCACGGACCAGTTCGACGATCAGCAACACGCCCGCGACCCCGCCCCCGATCAGGCCGGCGAGGAGGAGCCACGACGAGAAGTCGAGCCACATCATCTCGGCGCTGGCAATGTAGGCGAGGTCGGTAATCAACGCGCCGACGAAGCAGACGATCGGAACTGGCAAAAGTGCCGGATACAGCGGATGCGCCCTGTGCCCGACCAGTCTGATCGGGGCCGGATTAACGCTCTTGGCCATTATCTGCGTCCCTCACCGTACCGTTCCCCGAAGTACGAGCGGTGATGACGACAGTTCCGGGAACGGGCTGACCTTAATATGTTAGCATGCTAACATACTTTGTGGGCTGACGTGCGATGCGCAGTTCGGGCACAGGCGCGCCGCACGTCCGGCTGGCAGGTTTGCCGGTTCGTCGGACGGGAACGACAAGTGCGCACCTTCTCGAACATCGCTCGTGCGCCGGCCGCGTCGGTCGCGCCCACTCCGATCGATCCCAAGCCTCCCGACCCGGATACCGCTGCCGCCAGCGGAGGTGTGGCGACGCCTGCCATCGGCGCCTGGATCAGGGGCACCGAGAGTTCGAGCCGATCGATGAGAGACATACTTTTGCGGGATCCCGTCGTGATCGATTGTCCGCTTATGACTACGCCAGCGCATTAAATGAATGACGCCAGTTGGCCGGACGCAGATACCGTACCCTCCAACCGCTTCGACCCAGAAGCGGTCATTCCATTCAGCTCACGCTTTCCGGTTAGCGGACGTCCGCTCATCAAAATACGCGGGGCGTTGACGCGCGCGTGGGTTGCGCAATGATGCGGCATGGTGGTCGATCAACGCCGAGCAAACGCGAGTCTAAGGCGCATCGTACGCTCCTTTGCGGAGCGGCATGCGCAGCTTGGCGCAGACGTTGTGACGTCGCCGTTACCGGCGAGACCAGATCAGTTCATCGAATTCTATCTGCAGAACCGGTACTGGGTATCCCACGATGATGGCGCGCCGTCAGCGGCACCTCCTGTCGTGGTTGTCGGCCCTCAGAGCTATCGGCGAACTCGTCTTATCCTGTCCGGCAACCTTCACGTTTTCACGATCCGGTTTCAGCCTGGCGGCTTCAACGCCCTTTTTGGCATTCCGATGACCACGTTGGTCAATGAAGGCGTCGCGATCGAAGACGTGATCGGCGAAGCCGCCACCGGGCTCCGCGACGGGGTCATGCTGGCGAGCGATTTTGACGGGCGCGTAAGAGCTGCAGAACATTGGTTGATACGCAAACTTGACCTGTCGTCGCCCGTCGATCTGATAGCGCATTCCGCTGCGGCGTTGCAGCGTGCAGGGGGACAGTTGAGCATTCGTGCTCTGGCTCGCCGGGCCGAACTCAGCGATCGACAGTTCACCCGCAGGTTCGAACAGCAGGTCGGCCTGACGCCGAAGCTGTTCGCGCGAACCGTACGCCTCAATGCCGTGCTCGAAGCAAAGGTTCGCCTTCCATTTAAAACCTGGACGGAATTGGTCCATCAAGCAGGCTACGCCGATCAGGCCCATTTCGTGCGTGATTGCCGCGCATTAGCCGGAAACGCTCCGGCCAGTTTCTTCGCGGAATGGTTACAGGGGCGATGACGCTTTTGTTCAATCGCCGCCATCGCACCGTAGCTAACCCGGTCGCGGCGATCGAGGAAGCGACATGGACCGGCGACATACGATATTGGGGCTTCTTGCGGTAGGACCATTGATGAGCAGTGAGGCGAATGCAGCGATGCAGAGTAGTAACTCCGACAGGGTGCGGCAATTGGTAGATCGATACGCCGCTGCCTGGAACGCCTCAGACATGGACGCGATGGCCAAACTGTACGTTGAAGATGTGCATTGGGTGAACATCGTTGGCATGCACTGGCAGGGCAAGGCGCAGGTCGACCGTGCGCATCGCGCCTACTTCGACATCATGTTCAGGGGCGTGCCTTTGACGCTCGAAACCGTTGAGTCCGTTGTTGTACTTTCCGAAGACACCGTGGTGGCCGTCATTCGGTGGTCAGTAGGGGCGTTCAAAACCCCCTTTGGCGAGCAGATGCCGCCAAGCCGCGACCGCATGTCACTCGTCCTCGTCCCGAAGGGCGACGGACTCGTGATAGCACATGGCTCGAACGTTCAGATCAACGAGTTAGCGCAACGCTCTGACCCGATCGGACAAAAGCGCGATAGCTGAGGTTTAATCGGAAGCGAAAAATGGCTGCGGCGGATTATCTAGCGATTCACAGGGTGAATGCACGGGTCGGGATACGTCATGGTCGCCCATCATCGGTGACGGGCGCTATGCCGTCCTCAAGCCCGACCCTTATCCTCGGCCGCTCAATCGTCTATGGCGGCGACGACCCGAGCGGGTTCGAGCAGAATATGGCGACGATCATGCCGCGCTGGACCGCCTACGAGATGCGACTGATGGCGGAACGCTATATCAGCGACGGCATGATCTGCGACGATGGCGATCGCGAGCGGCTCGCCACGATGTCCGGTCGCTTGCTGCATCGCAAGCGCGAAGCCGCGGTCGGACGGACGGCATGACCGCTACAGGAGCGTGCCGGCTACACCACCGGCACGCCCCTGCCCTCACATATCCGCCGCGGTCGGACGGACGATGATCTCGTTGATGTCGACGCCCTCGGGCTGCTCCAGCGCATAGCGGACGGCCCGCGCGATCGCGTCCGGCGTCAATGCCTTCTTCCGCCATCCCGTCAACGCCGCCGCCACGTCGGGATCGGTGATGTCGTGTCCCAATTCGGTGGCGACCACGCCCGGCGAGATCAGCGTCGAGCGGATCTCGTCATGCTCCTGCCGCAACCCCTCGGTGATCGCGCGCACCGCATGCTTGGTGCCGCAATAGACGGCAGCGGTGGGCATGACCATGTGCGCGGCGACCGAGGCGACGTTGACGACATGGCCGCCCTGCTGCGCCACGAGCCGCGGCAGGACCGCCGCGATGCCGTTGAGGACACCGTGGATGTTGACGTCGACCATCCGCTTCCACTCGTCGCGCTTGAGCGCCGCGAGCGGTGACAGCGGCATCACACCCGCATTGTTGACCAGCACGTCGACGCGCCCGAACCGCGCTTCGGCGGCCTCGACGAACGCGTCGAAGTCGGCGCCATCGGTGACGTCGAGTTCTCGCCAGGCGACGGTCTCGCCCAATTCTTCCGCCAGCGCCTTCAAACGCTCTCCGCGGCGCGCGCCGATGAAAAGCCGGGCACCGGCCTTGGCCAGTTCGCGTGCGGTTGCATCCCCGATCCCGCTCGAGGCGCCGGTGATGAGGACAACCTTGTCGATGCTTCCAGCCATGATGCAGTCCTTTCGTTGCAGTGACGGCAGACAGATGCTCCCACGGCCCCGCCGGACGGTAGAGCGATCGTCCGAATGCCTTGCACGATCCTCCAGAATCGAAGCCGCACGCTTGCCTGCAGCGCTCGGCTGCGGAAGGATGCTGGGCATGGACCGGATCGCAGAACTCGCCACCGTCATCGATCGGCATGTCGCAGGCACAGGCATATGCACTACGGCAATGCCGCATGTGTCGCTGATCCGGGCCGACGCGCCGAGCACCCCCACGCCTGCCGTCTACGAGGCCTCGCTTTGCCTGATCGCCCAGGGATCGAAGCGCGTGTCGATCGGCGAGCACAGCGTCGTCTATGATGCCGCCCATTATCTTCTGGTCTCGGTCGACCTGCCGCTCGTCGGCCATGTCATCGATGCCAGCCCCGAGCGGCCCTATCTCTGTTGCAAGATCGATCTCGATCCCGCGATGCTGGCCGACCTCATGGTCAGCGAGGGCGGCGCGGTGCCCCGCACCGACCTGCCGGTGCTCGGCGTCTACCCAAGCGATCCCGACCTGATCGACGCAGCGTGCCGGCTGGTCGGACTGCTCGACCGGCCCGAGACGATCCGCGCGCTGGCGCCGCTGATCGAGCGCGAGATCCTGTACCGTCTGCTCACCGGTCCGCACGGGCCGATGCTGCGCCACGTCGCGACCGTTGGCAGCCATCTCAATCAGGTCAGCCGCGCGATCGCCGCGATCCGCCGCCGTTTCGATGCGCCGATCTGCATTGACGACGTCGCGGCCGAGGCCGGCATGAGCCCCTCCTCGCTCCACGCGCACTTCAAGGCGATCACGCGCATGACGCCGCTCGGATATCAGAAGCAGTTGCGGTTGCAGGAGGCCAGGCGCCTGATGCTGATGGGGGGCGCCACGGCGAGCACGGCAGGCTTCGCGGTCGGGTATGAGAGCCCGTCGCAATTCAGCCGCGAATACCGCCGGCTATTCGGCGCACCGCCGCGGACCGATATCGAAAGGCTCCACGCCGCGCCCACGGCGGCTATGGCGCTCTGACGACGGTCTGAAACGTAGTGATCCTATGAGATTTGGGATCGCCCGACGCTAACGCAAAGACCCAATCCCGGCCATCACACGGCCCCTTCCGATGACCAAAACCTGCCGCTTGTTCAGGTGAGCGGACCGACCGCTTGGGCGGGCCCAGCTAGGGTCAGGACTCATTGGCCATAGTCAAAAGATGACGGTGGCAGCGAGGACGATGGCGGAGAAGAAGACCGTGGGGCATCGGTCGTAGCGGGTGGCGATGCGACGCCAGTCTTCAGGCGGCCGAACATGATCTCGATGCGGCTGCGGCGCCGGTAGCGGCGCTTGTCGTACCGGACCGGCTCGTTGCGCGATCTGCGCCCTAGGGTGCAGGGCTGGATGCCCTTGGCTTCCAGGGCGTCCCTGAACCAGTCGGCGTCATAACCACGGTCGCCAAGCAGCCACTGTGCTTTCGGCAGATCGTCGAGCAAGGCTGCCGCGGCGCTGTAGTCGCTGACCTGCCCAGCGGTCATGAAGAAGCTCAAGGGCCGCCCATCCGCATCGCTGACGGCGTGCAGTTTAGTGTTCATGCCGCCTTTCGTGCGGCCGATCAGGCGACCGAGATCCCCTTTTTAACCCGCAGGCTCGATGCCGTGCGGTGTGCCTTCAGGTAGGTCGCGTCGATCATGGCTGCCTTCAGCACGGCCTCCGCTGCTGCAATACCCTCCATCATACGGAGGAGAACGCCCCGTTCACCCCAGCGCTTCCACCGGTTGTACAGCGTCTTGTGCGGACCATACGCGCTCGGTGCATCACACCAGCGGAGTCCGTTGCGATTGACGAAGACGATGCCACTCAACGCCCGCCGGTCATCGACCCGAGACTTGCCATGGCTCTTGGGGAAGTACGGCTGCAGGCGCGCCATCTGCTCATTCGTAAGCCAGTACAGGTCGCTCATCCACGGTCTCCTTACGGAGCCTGAATCAGACCGCGCCTCTCACATCGATGGGTCCTGACCCTAAGCGCGACAGCCCTACCTTGCGTTAACTCATCGAGAATCAAACATCATTCATCGTATGAATTTTATTGACTCGGGTCATCATACGACCGACGCTTGTGACCAGATTTGACCGAAGCGTCATACTGGTTGGAGAGGACATGATGTCACATGAAGTCGGCTTGCTCGTCGGGGTGACGATGTTGTTCGTTCCTTGCGTCGCAGAGGCGCAGGAAACGCCGCCGCGCCAGGCCGGTACAGCTGAGGCGGCTGTTACGGACCAAAGCGGAACCCAGGATGCAGCAGAAACGGAAATTGTCGTTACAGGTATCCGATCAACTCTTGAGAACGCCGCGCGCATCAAGCGCGACTCTGCCCAAGTAGTCGACTCAATCGTCGCTGAGGATATTGGCAAGCTGCCGGATACCAACGTTGCAGAAACGCTGCAGCGCATTCCGGGCGTTCAGGTCGCGCGTAATACGCGTGGTGAGGGTAACCAGTACACGATCCGCGGCTTCGGCGTTCAGCAGATCCTTACCACGGTGAATGGACGCCAGCTTTTCAGCGTTACCAATCGTGCGGCCACATTACTCGACTTCTCCTCTGACATCCTGAACGGTCTTGACGTCTACAAGACGGCAACCGCCGACCAGCTTGAAGGTGGTTTGGGGGGCATCGTCAACTTGCGCACGGCGCGTCCACTCGATTTCAACGGTCCTCGTGTCGCGGGCTCGGTCTCCGGCATCTACAGCGACATGCACACTTCGATCACGCCCCGCCTGTCGGGCATCGCCAGCAATCGCTGGACGACTGCGATCGGTGAGTTCGGCCTTCTGGTCGGTGGGCAATGGGAACAGGTCAATTCGGGCGGGCACCAGACCAACGCCAACATCTACTCGAACCGCCAGGACCTGTACGATTATGACGGTGACGGGGTGTTCCCGGGGGACAGCGGCGACATCATTAGTGCGCCGACACAGATCCGCTCACGCTACGAGCAGGGCGAGCGCATCCGCGCATCCTTCTATGCCTCCGCACAGTGGCGGCCGAACCCCGATCTGACCTTTTATATGGATGGGTTCTACACCTTTTCCGGCGGATTTTCGAACACCCAGTCGCTGACCGTACGAACCGCGGCGGCGGATGGCGCGAGCGCGGCAGGGCCGTTCGAGTTCAAAGACGGGTCCAACGTGCCCGGGGTGGCAACCTATCGCAACGCCTCGGTCCAGTCCGTTACGGGGGCGAGCGAGAACCCCTACCGCAACTATCACTTCGCGGTCGGAGGCAAATACGATGCCGGCTCGCTGATGTTGAGCGGCGAATTCACCTATACGGAAAGTGCCGGCCCGTTCCGCCAGCGAGACCTGACGCTTCAGGCGCGGGCGCCTGGCGCGACCATCGATCTGACGAAGAACAAGGCAGATGCGAGCCTCGCCGGGCTCGATGCGACCAACCCCGCTGCTTACAGCTATATCGGCCTGTTCGATCTGGTGCAGGACTCGTTGGGCAAGGAACCGGCGTTCCGCGCGGATCTGACCTACTCGTTCGACGATAGCCCGCTGCGCTCGGTACAGGCGGGAATCCGGTATTCGGATCACAAAGCGATCCAGAACACGATCAGCCGCAGTTACAATGCCAGCAATAGCGGACTTATTCGGCCACTTGCCGGCGTCAGTCAGCTCACCGACGACAATCTGTTCCACGGTCGTGACAGCTCGCTCAACCAGTGGCTGGCGATCGATCGCGATTACGTCAAGAATCGGGGCCTGACCCGTGCGCTGGTCGGCGTCCCGCTCGTTGATCTCGCCTTCGATCCATACAGCTTCTACGATTATACGGAGAAGGTGTACGCGGGATACGTCCAGGCGAACTTCGACTTCGAACTTGGCCTGCCCATCGACGGCAATCTTGGCCTGCGCGCGGTCAAAACCGAGGGAACCCAGCAAGTGTTCCAGCGGTCGCCAGCCGGACCGGAAGCAGTGACCGGCGACAGCTCTTACACAAACTATCTACCCAGCGTGAACCTGCGTGCGAAGTTCACCCCGAACTTCTTTCTTCGTCTCGCCTTTTCCAAGGGCATCAACCGGCCGCAGTATAATCAGCTGTCGCCGGCACTGATTCTCAACCCGATCACCGGCGGTGGTCCCGCCACCGGCAGCGGTAACAACCCTGACCTTCAGCCGGTCCAGGCCGACCAATATGACGTGTCGCTGGAATATTACTTCGGTCGGGCGAACTACATCGCGCTCGCCGGATTTCGGAAGGACATCACCGGCTTCGTACAGACCTTTGCGGAGTCAGAGACCTACAACGGCATCGAATATCTGGTCACGCGACCGCGCAACTCGCCGGGCGTCGGAAAGACGCAGGGCATCGAGGTCAGCTATCAACACTTTTTCGATTTCCTGCCGGGCCTTTTGAACGGCCTGGGCTTTCGCGGCTATTACACCTATCTCGACAGCGCGATCCCGGTGCTCGGCAATTCGCAATTGCTTCCGGCCACTGGCTTGTCGAAGCACAGCTACAGTCTGACCGGCATCTACGAAAAGGGTCCGTTGTCGATGAATGCGTCGTACAACTGGCGGTCGGAGTATATATCACAGCGTACGTCGGGTGACCCCGCACAGCGGCCGGTCAATGTCGCACCGCTGAAAAGCCTCGACTTCGCCCTCAGCTATGCAGTGAATGAGAATGTCTCTTTCCGGCTGGATGTGGTGAACCTGCTCTACACAGCGCAGGAACAATATTACGGCGATCCGTTGCGCCCGAATCTGTTCAATCAGCTGGATCAAACGGTTCAGGCCGGTGTCAGCTTCCGCTTATGATCAGTCGAGAGCGGTAGATTCATCGAGACCCGTGAATGAAGACCATAAAAATCTTGCACAGGTTGCCGGCGGCGACGCTTCGCATAAGCGCCGCCGTTACTACGATTACGTTGGTATTGGCATCACCTGCAGCCGGTCAACTCGACGGGAATTTCGACGAAACAAAAGTCGCGCCCTATGCTCTGCCCGACGCATTGATAATGGCGGACGGACGTCGTGTCAGGGACAGTGCCATGTGGCACAGGGAACGACGGCCAGAACTTCTCGGGATGTTCGAAGCGAACATCTATGGAGTCAGTCCGGCATCCGGCAACTTACGATTTCGGGTCACTGACGTCGAGCGCAACGCTTTGGGTGGCCTTGCCACCCGTAAGCAGGTCACCTTGTACCTCGATGGGAAGACAGATGGCCCGCAGACGTCGGTGCTGCTCTACCTGCCGAACGGCGCGGGGAAGCGCAGAGCGCCCATCTTCGTGGGACTGAACTTTCACGGGAATCAGGCAATCACGTTTGATCCGGCGGTCGCCATTGCGCACAGCTGGGTCGTTCCGGGCGAAGGGATTCGCAAAAACAGAGCGACGGCGGCCTCCCGCGGTATCGACGCCGCCGAATGGCCCCTCGAACAGATTTTGAAAGCGGGCTACGGCATCGCGACCTATTTTCCGGGCGACCTGTACCCCGACAGCGACGACAAGATCGCTGAAAGCATCCACCCGTATTACCGGACAAGCCCATCCGATCCGCAGCATTGGGGAGCGATCGCTACGTGGGCATGGGGCCTTGGTCGCGTGTACGACTATCTTGCGCGGGACCCACAGGTGGACGCGAAACGCGTGATCGTGTTCGGCCATTCCCGCTACGGTAAAGCGGCGCTATGGGCTGGCGCACGCGACCAGCGCTTTGCAATGGTGGTCGCAAATGATTCCGGTGGTGGCGGCGCGAAGCTGTTCCGCAGGAATTACGGCGAGACGATCCGCGTCATGAACAATTACTGGTTCGCGCCACGGTACAAAACATTCGCGGGGCGGGAAGCGGAACTTCCGGTCGATCAACACGAGTTGATTGCACTAGTCGCGCCTCGCCCGGTTTACATCGCCAGCGCGAGTGAGGACCTTTGGGCAGATCCGCGCGGTGAATTCGCTGCCGCAAAGGGGGCGGATCCCGTTTACCGATTGCTGGGCGGGGACGGATTGGACGCCACAGTCATGCCGCTTCCGAACACTCCCATACATAGCAGGATCGGTTATCATCTCCGCCGCGGCCCGCATGCTATCACGCCGTATGATTGGGGACAGTTCATCGCCTTTGCGGATCGTCATTTACGACCCGGCAATTGACGGCGCCGATCAGATCGGGGTCAACTGCGCTTGAAAGCGTCGGATCGTAGCGTTTGCGTCGCGCCAGCCCGAAGTTGGATGTCGGCAGCTCCGTTCGGTGCGACGATCCTGCGGCGAATGGATCGGCTGGCAGTAATCGTCAGGACATCGACTTCGCCGTTCTTCCAGCTAAGATCGATACGACAGCCACCGCGCTGAAGAATGCCGTGGATCGAACCGCTCGGCCACTCGCCCGGCAGCGCCGGCAGCAAGCGAAGCATTTCGCCGCGCGTTTGGATCAGCATTTCGATGATACCCGCGACCCCACCGAAGTTTCCATCGATCTGGAACGGCGGATGCGCGTCGAACAGGTTGGGATAGGTCCGTTCGGGGGACAGTAGCCTCGTGAGAATGCGATGCGCACGTCCTCCATCGCGTAGCCGCGCCCAAAGGTTCAGCCGCCAGCCCAGCCCCCAGCCGGTAGCGTCGTCGCCACGAACTTCGAGAGAGCGTCGTGCTGCGTGGGCGAGGCGCGGCGTATTGTCGACGTCGATTTGCTGGCTCGGATAAAGCCCATAGAGATGGGAGACGTGGCGGTGGTGAATATCCGGGGCCGCCCCGTCCCAATCGTGCTGCCACTCTTGCAACTGTCCAGCGGCACCGACGCGATCGGGCGGGAGTTGCGCGCGGATGCGGGCAAATTCTGCCTGAAGTCCTGCGTCCCGCTTGAGTCGTCGTGCAGCGTCGGCGGCACGATCGAACAGATCGCGCAGAAGCTGTGAGTCGATCGCGGGACCGGCGCACAGGGTCGAGCCATATGGATGCTCGTTCTCTGGTGAATTGGATGGGTTCGTGACGAGATACTTTGTCTGCGGATCGCGCTGAAGCGTATCGACATGAAATAGCGCTGCATCACGCAAGATAGGATAAATACGCGTAAGCAGCGCGTCGTCAGGATGGTATTCCCAATGGTCCCAAAGCTGGCAGGCGAGCCAAGCGGCACCGCACGGCCAGATCCCAGTGCGCGCATGATCGACCGGCGTTGAAGTACGCCACAAGTCGGTGTTGTGGTGTGCGACCCAGCCGCGTGCGCCGTACATCGCATCGGCCGTACGACGGCCGGATACTGCAAGCTCCTCGACCATGCGAACGAACGGTTCGAAGCATTTGGACAGGTTCGCACTGTCCGCCGGCCAGTAATTCATCTCTGCGTTGATGTTCAGCGTGTACTTGGATCCCCACGGCGGCCGGTTGCGGTCGTTCCAGATACCTTGAAGGTTGGCCGGCTGGGTTCCCGGTCGTGAGCTCGATATCATCAGGTAGCGGCCGAACTGGAAGTAGAGCGCAGCCAGCGCAGGATCCAGAGTGCCGCCGCTACGCCGGATGCGCTGGTCGGTCGGACGGGTTGCCTGCGCCGCCCCACCCAGATCGATCGACACCCGACGGAACAGCTTCTGATGTGCCTGAACGTGCCGGTCGCGCAAATCGGCGTAGGAGAAACGTCTGGTGCGGGCGATCGCCTCGGCAGTATCGCGTGCCGGATCCCCGGACAGGTCGGTCGGCGAGCGGAAATTGGTCGATGCTGCCAGAAGCACCGTAACTTGCTTCGCCCCATGGACATGGAGTTTGTCGTCGACCAGTTCCAGCGCAGCGCCGTCGCTTACGATCGCAACCCGGACATCGAAGCGTAGTCGGCCTTCGACACCCCGATCGGAGTTGTTGTATCCCGAAAGGACAAGCACCCCGTCCTCAATTCGGGTTCTTGCGCGCTGCCCGGTATCGAGCGCAACGGAAAGATCAACTGCGACATCGCTCGTCACGTGAACCGCAAGCACCTGATCGGGCTCGCTAGCGAAGGCTTCGCGGCGAATGGTCTTTCCGCCTGCCTGGAAACGCGTTTCCGTAATAGCCGTATCGAGATCGAGCGAACGACGATATCCTTCGACATCGGTTTCGTTCAGGTCAATCAGATCTATCAGCAGATCGCCAAGTGCTTGATACGACATCTGCCGCATCGGGTTCGACTGTAAATCCTGCGCAGCAAGTGTCTCTGCATCCTTATATTTTCCACTGAATATCAACTTACGTACTTCGTCCAAGCTCGCCTTGGCACGCGAATTGATCGCTTCGTAAGGTCCGCCCGACCAAAGCGTGTCTTCATTCAGCTGAAGGCGCTCACGTTTGATCCCGCCATACACCATCGCGCCTAGGCGACCGTTGCCGATCGGCAGCGCTTCCTCCCATATGCGTGCGGTATCGGTGTACCACAGCAGCGATGTCATCAATGGCGCCGCGCTTCGTTCCTGCGCGGCGGCACTGCGCATCGGCGACAGGTTGGCTCCTGCGAAAAGCGGTATCCCGGCCTTCAGCAGATTTCTTCGCCCTAACCGCATTTCGTTCTCTTCCTTGGTTACCGCAATCATGCCAAGTTATCATACGACTGACAACTGACCGGCTTGGGAGTAACGGAATGGCGCGAAGCGGTTGGCGTTGGGCACGCGCGCTGTTGTTGATCCTGTTAGCCTGTGCTCAACCCGCCATCGCGCGGGAAACCGTCCGACTGGAGAATGAATGGTCCTCGACCCTCGTGGAGGATGGATCGTCGCCCGACTTTTCGGGCGACGCTGTGAACACGCGCGGCTGGCAATCGATCGCTCTTCCACACAACTGGCAGGGTTATTCCTACAACAGGCAACTCCGCGTCGGTGCGCGACATGGGGTAGCGTGGTATCGAAAGTCCATCGAACTCGCGTTGCCGGCGGCGGATGAGCGGATCGCACTTCGATTCGAAGGAGTAAATAGCTACGCGACCGTGTGGGTGAACGGCCGACAAGTCGGACGGCACGCAGGCGGGCTTACGAGTTTCGAAGTAGAAATTACGGCTGCGGTGAAGCGGGGGCGCAACCAGATAGCGGTGCGTGTCGACAATCCGGCCGGCATCACCGATCTTCCCTGGGTATCGGGCGACGATCAGCCAGAGAATGGTTTTGCCGAAGGATCGCAGCCGTTCGGAATTTTTCGCCCGGTCCATCTCGAACGATCGTCTGCGGTGCGGGTGCGGCCCTTCGGGGTCTATGCGTGGGGTCCGCAGGGACAGATCGACGCCCGAATGGCGCACCTAACCGCGCGAGTTGAGTTGGAGAACCGCTCGGCCGAAACACGAATGGTAGATGTCGAGGTAGCACTGCTCGACGGGAGCGGCCGGGCCGTAACGAGCCTGATCTTTGCGCAGCGATTGAGGCCAGCAGAGGAATTGAGCACCGATCGCGCTCTGCCAGCGATTGCTCGCCCGCATCTGTGGTCGCCTGCCGACCCCTATCTGCACAATCTGCGTACGCGCATCCGCTATCGCGGCAAGCTTATCGACGAAACATCGACCAGCTTTGGCATTCGTGACGTACGAACCGTAGAAGATACCTCCGGGCACAAACGGTTGCTTGTTAACGGCAAGCCGGTGTTCCTGCACGGCATCGCGGAATACGAGCATCTGCTCGGTGGTAGCCATGCTTTTTCGGACGAGCAGGTGCGCGCCCGCGTCAGGCAGGCAGCGGCCGCCGGGATGAACGCGTGGCGCGACGCGCATTACCCACATAATCTGCGTTACGGCGAAGCGATTGCCGAGGCGGGAATCATGTGGTGGCCTCAGTTCAGCGCCCATATCTGGTTCGACAATCCAGCTTTCCGGGCAAACTTTCGAGCTCGTTTGGCAGATTGGGTACGAGAACGACGTAACAACCCAGCGGTCTTCCTGTGGGGCCTTCAAAACGAAAGTCGACTTCCCAAGGCGTTCGCCGAAGAAATGGTCGCGTTGATTCGCGAGATAGATCCGATGGCTTCGGTCTCACGGCTGGTGGTTACGTGTAATGGCGGATCCGGGACCGATTGGAACGTACCGCAAAACTGGTCGGGAACGTATGGAGGAGATCCCGGGAAGTTCGATACCGAACTCGCCACGCAGGGACTGGTCGGGGAATATGGCGGCTGGCGCTCATTGGGTCTGCACGACGAACTCCCGCACGCCGCCACCCCGCCGACCTCCGAGGAACATTTCGCAAATCTTATGCAGACGAAGGCACGCTTGGCGGATAGCGTGTCGGATCGGGCAATCGGCCATTTCCAATGGCTGCTGGCCACCCATGAAAATCCGGGGCGGCCGATGCGCGCCGACGGAACCCAGATTTGGGACGGCGTTCGCGCGCTCGACCATATTGGTCCTGCCAACAACAAGGGGTTGATGACCCTTTGGGGCGAACCGACCGACGCCTTCTATATGTACCGCGCCCGCAATATACCCGCGAGCCGCGAGGCGATGGCGTATATCGTGTCCCATACCTGGCCGGACCGGTGGCAGGGTGCGGGCACGCGATCCGGTATTGAAGTCTATTCGAATTGCGACACGGTCGCGCTTTACAACGACGACGCCGGGAAGGTGCCTCTCGGACAACGAGGTCGGAACGCGGAGCAGCGGTTCGTATGGGACAATGTGCCCATCCGTTATGATCGCCTGCGCGCCGATTGCATCGTCGGCGGGCGAATTGCTGCACAGGATCGGCTGCGACTGAACAACCTTCCGTCGCCGCCAGGAACCGAGACGGCGGAGCCAGCCGGACAAGCCCGCGGTCGCGATACAGCGTTAGTCCGCGTGAATACGGGCGGCGACCGGATCGTGGATGCAGAAGGCCGGGTGTGGCAGGCGGATCGAATGTGGATGCCTGGCCGCGCTTGGGGTTGGGAGAGCTGGGCCGGGGCGTATTCCGGCCTCGATCCAATGCTCGGTAGCCGCAGGCCGGTGTATGATCAGGTCGGGGGAACGCAATCAGCGGACCTCTACGCGGGATTTCGTTACGGTCGCCAGGCGCTCGCGTATCGGTTCGCGGTGCCAAATGGCAGATACCGCGTGGAGCTTCATTTCGTCGAGCCATGGTACGGCCGCGCCGATATCGATGCGCGGGGCTGGCGCGTGTTCGACGTGGCCATCAACGACCGAACCGTCGTCGACGATCTCGACATTTTCGCAGAGGCAGGGTTCGGCAAGGCGTTGGTGCGGTCGGTGACTGCCGAAGTGACGGACGGCACGATCCGTATCGGCTTTCCCGAGGTGAAAGCCGGACAGGCAATTGTTGCCGGTATCGCCATCGTACCCATAGGCGGCCGTAAGGGGGCCGAATTCCCGGAACAGGCGCTGACCAGCGACCTCGTAGCGCAACTCGACGGACCAGACGTCGCGCTCGACCGGTTCGTTGACAATGGCCGGAAGGCGATGGGAGAAGCACGCTGGACGCGGTTGCCTTATATGCTGCTCGACAGCGATGCGATCCGGCGAACGGGGTCGAGCGGCGCAGTGACGCTCACGCCTCGCGTCGACGTTCGACTGTACCAGGCACGTACCGGCGATTCGGTGCCAGCCGGATGGCAACCAACCGACTACCGAGCGGGCATGATCTTGCCGGCCACCGGCGTGCTCACGCCAGTGAGCTTCGTCGAACGCCAGCTAAAGGCGGGCCAGCAAATAACGTTCTCGTCGGACCTGCCAGTATTGGTCCGGAGCGCACTGTCATCCCCGTACGCCCCCGGTAACTTCAGCTTTGCCAAGGACCGGACGCTGTTCGAAGCCGAAGCTGAAGGCGTTGCAATCCGCGGCGGCCAGGTGGCCAATGCACTTCGGGGGCATTCGGGACCCGGCTATGTTCAATTGGATGGCAAAGCGGCGGGCGAGGTTAGCTGGACGGTCGAGACCGGTGCGGCGGCTCGCCGTAAAGCAACGATCCGTTATCAGGCAGGCACCCTTCGCAACGGCGAGCTGGTTCTGGTCGACGTAAGCGGCATCGCCGTTGTACGGATGCCGGTGCGTTTTCCGGCCGCCGGCGATTGGAGCGACATATCGATCGAGACCCCCGGCTTCGTGAACGCCGGGACATATCGCCTGGTGTTGCAGCTACCGGCAGGGTCCGTCGTTGCTGTAGACTCGCTGCGTTTCGAATGAACAGATGCCTATCGAAAGAACAAGCATCGTTCTGCTTTCCGCATCGAGTTTTCTACCGGCAAGGGGCACGGGGCCGGTGACGAAATGACCATGACTACAGGTCAGCCTCGTGTTCCATGTTCTTGCCGGCCATCACACCGGCAGTAATCTCAGAGGCGTTAAGCGATGCCCGGCGAATGAACAAAAAGTTGCCGGGCACAGGCAGCTTGCTCAAAAGGTAACGATCGCTTTCAGCACATGATCAGCGTCGGCGATCAGTTCGGGAACGCTTTTCGGCAAATCGTCCGCGTCGACGCTATGCGTGTGAAGCGCTTCCGCCGGAATTGTTTTGTCTCGGAGCGCTGCAATGACCCGCGCGAAGTCGACGCCGAGCGCGTTGCGACTCGCAATCAGCATAGCCTCACGCTTGTGGAACTCAGGATCCGGGAAAACAAGATCGTCGGTCGCGACGCCCACAAGGATGTAGCGGCCGCCATGTGCGACATAATTCAGCCCCGCGCGCATCGCATGAATGTTGCCGGTAGCGTCGAAAACTGCGTCGTAGAAGTCGCCAGCGGTCGAATCGGAAAGACGGTCACCCGCCTTCTCATCTGCATGGATCCCATCATCAAAGCCAAGCTGATCGCGAGCATAATCCAGCCGCGATTGCCGGGTGTCCAGCAGGGTCACACGTGCGCCGTCCGCCCTTGCAAACAATGCGACTGCAACACCGATCGGGCCCGCGCCGACAACCAGAACGCGCTCGCCGGGACAAAGCGCGGCTCGGGCGACCGCATGCGCGCCGATGGCGAGGAATTCGACCATTGCCGCCTGGTCCAAACTTAGTCCCGTAGCGTCAATAACTGCGGTTTGAGGCACCACGATCTCGTCGCACATGCCGCCGTCGGTGTGGACGCCAAGCACCAGAATCTGGTTGCAACAGTTCGGCTTTCCTTTGCGACACGCAACGCAGGTACCGCATGACAGATACGGGATGATCGTCACCAACTGGCCACGGCTCAATTTCGAATCTTCCGGGACCTCCAACACCTCCCCTGCCAGTTCATGCCCCAGAACACGCGGATAGCTCGCGAACGGCTGATTGCCGGCAAAGATATGATAGTCGGTACCGCATAGGCCGACACGGCGGATGCGGACCCGGACTTGGCCCAGGCCGAGTTCGGGGCGGGGTCGATCGACAATCTGCAACTCGAATGGCTGCTCACATACGACTGCCTTCAACGCCTCATCTCCTTTTTCAACTGGCGCCCGTTGATCGGGCCTTGCCGCACTAACGTGACGTAGCCCCTTGATCCACGATCATAGGCAAGGATGAACAGACGATCGCAAGCTAAGCCGCGCAGCGGGAAACTGTCAAACTACCCACGGCCTAGCCCGTTTACCCCTATTGCAGTTTCACGGCAGCCGCGCTTCCTTTCCCCTGAAAGAGCGAAGCAGATTCGGATGCAGAACGCCTGGCGGACACTAAGGCCGATTTGCTGCAGGGAACGATGCTGGTTTCGAGCTTCCCCGTAGGTCTGACAATGCCCTATGGATCCAACAGGCAGCCGTTCGGCTCGGGGCAGGACGCAACTCACAAACAACTGGCTAACTTGATAGGAGTAACGTGATTTGAATAAAGCGCTGTTCGTCGCGATTTTATGCGCATCACCGTTATTCTCGAACGCGTTTGCGGCTCCGGCCAAGACTGACACCATGACAGTTCGCGGACGGTTCCTCCATACAGCGGCGGGCGAGCGTGTAGTGTTGCGCGGTGTCAATGAGATGTTCTCTTCATCACCCGATCCGACAGGTGTGCGTACATTGCCGGAGATCGCCAAAACGGGTGCCAATGCCGTCCGCATCATGACGCAGCCGCGCTACCCCGCAGCCAGTCTCGACGCGATCATCCGCAACAGCATTACGAACGGGATGATCCCGATCGTCGAATGCCATGCCGCTACGGGCAAATGGGAAAAGCTGGGCGACTGTGTCGAGTATTGGATCCGGCCTGACATTGCCGCAGTGATACGTCGCCATCAGCGCTGGGTGTTGGTGAACATTGCAAACGAGGCGGGCAAGGAAGTGTCGCAACGCGACTTTCTTGCCGGGTACCGGGACGCGATCGCGCGTATCCGTTCGGTCGGCATTCAAGTT
Organism: Sphingomonas sp. CFBP 13720; assembly: GCF_014842075.1. GTDB lineage: Bacteria > Pseudomonadota > Alphaproteobacteria > Sphingomonadales > Sphingomonadaceae > Sphingomonas. Next base: position 91,710 of record NZ_JACYVA010000009.1, on the reverse strand, counting down.
CCGCTCGTGATCGACGGGTCCGATTGGGGCAAGGAGTACCGGATGCTACTGGATAGCTGGGCTCCGCTTAATGCAGGCGATCCCCGCCATGCCATCATCGTTTCCGCTCATAGCTACTGGGTTGGTACGGAGGAGGAGCGAAAGACACCGTATCGCGAAATCATTGCCCGCGTGACCCGGGAAGGCATTCCTTTCCTGCTCGGCGAGGGACCGACCGCCGCAGGTTGGGACTGCAAACCCTCCCCTTATCGCTGGGCGATGGGTGAGTTGCAGCGCGCGGAGATCGGCTGGTTGACCTGGTCCTGGGGAATGGTGCCGAATGGCGATTGTCGGGAGGAGAACCGGTACGACGTGACGGACGGAGGGCAGTTCGGCGCATGGAAATCGGAATCTGGGGAGGCGATGATGATCTCCGACCCGGCCAGCATCCGCAACACGTCGCGCAGGCCGTGCTCGATCGGTAATGCCGGCGTGGGCTGCGTCCGGCCGAAGCGACCCCGCCACTCCTGATGGCAAATGACACATTGGACTCTGTCAGACCAAGGTGGCACGACCGTTCGGCCTAGAACAACGGGCGGACATGAACCGAACATCAAGAGCCAAACGACCCAGCCCGTTCCGCCGGTTCAGTTCGTCGCCTGAAGTCATCCGGCTGGTGGTGATGATGTACGTACGGTTCCCGCTGTCGCTGCGGAACGTGAGGACCTGCTGTTCGAGCGTGGCATCGACATCTGTCACGAGACGGTGCGGATGTGGCGGAACAGGTTGGCCCGATGTTCGCCGGTTACATCAGGCGTCAGCGGGTGTCGCGCAGGCGCGGCTTTCGCAAGTGGCTGGCACCTCGACGAGATGTACGTGAAGCTCAACGGTCAGATGGTCTACCTGTGGCGAGCCGTCGACCACCAGGGCGAGATCCTCGAGAGCTACATCACTAAAACACGCGACAAGGACGCAGCGCTCACCTTCACGAGGAAAGCGCCCAAGCGTCATGGCTCACCCGCAGCGATCACCACTGATAGCCTGCGCTCCTACCGGGCCGCGATGAAGGATCTGGGTAACCCCGAGAAGCAGGAGGTGGGTCGCTGGGCAAACAATCGGGTGGAGAACAGTCATCTGCCATTCCGACGAAGGAACCGGGCCATGCTCCGGTTCCAGGCGAATAAGCTCCTTACGGAAGTTCGCTTCGGTGCACGCCAACGTCCACAATCACTTCAACCTCGAACGCCATCTCGTCGACCCACAGACCTACAAGGAACGACGCTCTGCCGCCTGGCAAAGTGGCATGCCATTGCGAGCTAGCATCCTGTCTTCAAAGACCGACCTGCATCGTGCAGAGAGCGGTTCGCGTTAGACTGACAGCACCCCGTCGGTCGTCCGAACAAAATCGGCGCGATATCGACGCAATCGAAGTGCGCGATCGATCATCACACCAACCGTCCATTGGACAGACAGCCTGACGGAAAGAGGACGAGCAACCTCGCCCGAAACCAGCCAAACCGGCCGACGATCCGCCAGTCCGCCAGTCCGCCACATAAACGAAAAGGGAGGCCGGTTGCCCGACCTCCCTTCCGAAACACTGATTCCGAAGAACCGGTGATTACATGGCTGCGCCTGCACCCGCACCCGGACCGTACGTGATTTCCACGCGACGGTTCTGGAGCTCGCGGACGCCGTCCTGCGTCTCGACGCGCGGGCGGCCTTCGCCGAACGCTTCGGTCGAGATCGACGAACCGCCGATGCCGCGACCTTCGAGATACGCACGGACCGAGTCCGCACGACGCTGCGAAAGGCCGACGTTGTACGATGCCGAACCCGAACGATCCGCGTGTCCGGCAATCATGACCTGCGAATTGCTGCAGTTCTGATAGTTCGAAATGGCGTTGTCGAGAATCCCGGCCGCTTCCGGCGTGATGTCCGACTTGTCCCACTCGAAGAACACGATGTACGGTCCCGGCGTGCAGACCGTTATCGGCGGCGGCGGCGTATCGACCGGCTGCGGCGGCGGCGGAGCAACAGGCTCAGGCGGCAGCGGCGGCGGCACTTCTGCCGGTGCGCCGAAGTTGAAGGTCACGCCACCCAGCAGGCTGTGCGAACGGAACCGGCCGTCATAGCCGACGCCGCGCACGTTCTGGATCTTCACGTCTTCAGCGTTGAAGAAGCGATACTTCAGCGAAACGTCGACGTTCTCGCTCAGCGGGGCGCGGATACCCGCAATCGCCTGCCATGCGAATACCGTGTCGGAATCGTCCAGCGCGGTGAAGCTGTTGCTGACGCGATAGTCGCTCGCCTTGACGCGTGCGATACCGGCACCGCCGCCGACGAAGCCGCTGATGGCGTCGTCGTCACCGAAGTCGAGCAGGGCGTTGCCCATGAAGCTCAGCGCCGAGGTACGGCCACCGCCGCTGTAGGTGCCTGCGCCGACCGCCGTGGTCGGGCCGGTCGCGATCGCGCCGGTCGTACGAAGTTCGTCGACGGTCGCGCTGCGATAGCTGACTTCGGCTTCGATGCGGAGCGCACCGAAGTCGTAGCCGATCAGGCCACCGACGTCGTAGCCATAGTCGCTGTCGACGGTGGTGACGCCGCCGGCCGGAGTGGTGAGATCATAGTCGATGTCTTCGACGATCATCGCGCCGCCTTCCACACCCACATACCACGCGTTGTCGCGGGCGAGGGCGGGAGTTGCAAGCGCGGTGGTCGCGAGCGCCAATGTGACGGCAAGCTTCCGCATTCTAGTCCCCTTTCAAAGTTGTCCTACGGACACGGCAAACCAAGTACCGGGGCGTTAGTTTCCACGCAAGCGCACAAAAATCGTGGTGTTGCGCAAACGACACGGTTTCAACCGGCGATCAGACCATGACCTCGTAGCGCGACCAATACCCGTTCGAGCACGGCCCGGCATTCGGAATCAACACTATTTCCGCCGGCAGGTCCAATGATTTCCGGCTGTTGCGCCCCGACCACCGCCGTGCCGCCGATCACCAGCCGCGTCGCGCGGACTTCGCCTGGATGCCAGCGTGTGCCGCGGAACGTCGCGGTCGTTTCGCCACCGGCCCACCACAATGTCATCCCGTCGCGGGGAACGACGAACCGCCAACCACCGGCCGTCCACCCCGCCACCTGCCCCGTGCGCCCGGTCCATGCTCCGGTAGGTGCGTCGCCCACGATCCAGCATTGCCCGACATCCGGTGCGGCAGGGGGCGTGTCTTCCGCGACGCCTGTTACGCAACCGTGCAGCAACAGGTCGATACGGGTCAGCGCCTCGTTATGCGTCATTTCCTTTTGCGCCTGCGCAACGTGCAGCAGCGGCAGCGACAGTCGGGTGGTATCGTCGGTCATCGGTTCGTCTCCGGTCGATAGACGGCACGTGCCGGACGCGATGCGCCGTACGTGCCGATCTGGATGATCTCGATGGTCGCCGGTCCGGCGGGTAGCGGCAGGGTGGCCGTCGGTCCGGCCACGTCGATCGTGAGCATGACATCGCCCTCGACCAGCACGACCCGGTACGCCTCGCGCTCCTCGCCTAGCGGCACGTCGATCGCATCGTGCCACCACCATCCGCTGCGCGCACGCCGCACCCATGCGATGTGCAGCGCCGCGCCGTCGTGGTGCAGTGTCACATGAACCGGGGTGGGCGGCACGATCCCCCGTCCGTCCGGCACGATCATCGCCTGCACGACGTCTTCGTCGGCGATACCCGTCGCCATTACCGTCAGCGACCGCGCGATCGCCGGTGCCGGATCGTCGACCATTCGGAGGGTCGCCGGATCGAGCAACACGAACGCCTCGTCCGCACCATGGCCGCCGCTCGCCCATTCGGTCCCGCGCCGCCCGCGCCACAATCGCGACAGCCGCCACCGCGCCGGCCCGACTCGCTCGGCCCGGCCGAACTGGACGATCTCGTCGCCGATCGCCGCCGCATTGGCGCCATGGTCCAGCATGTCCGCATCGGCATCGCCCAGCGTCATGCCGTCATGCAGCAGCGCGACTTCCACCACCGTCGCCCGGTCCTCGATCGTCGCCGGCCCGTCGCGCATCGCCGCCGCGACCCGGCCGATCACCCCCGCCGCAGCACTGGTGCCGACATCGCGCCAGCCACCCCCGTCCTGCGCCATCAGCGCCGCCCGCCGCCACCCCGCCGCACTTCCCGCCGTTACCGCTGCGACCGCCGGCGCGTCCGACAGCGCCTCGCCCGGTGGAAGCTCCACCAGTTGCAACCGCGTCGTCCCCGCCGGCACGTCCGCCGCCAGCACCGGCACGCCCGTCAGGGCAGCGGGGGGCAGCGTCGCACCGGCGATCCGCACCAGTTCGACCACCACCGTCAGCGCCTCGACCCGTACCCGCCGCGCGCGCCACGACCCGGTTTCGCCCGCGATGGCGATCCGGTCGCCCGCCGCCACGTCCAGCGCATCCCAGCCCAGCGTCACCGTCCGCACCTCGCCCGCCAGCAGCATCCGGGCGGCGGCATCGCCCGCGATCCCCGCCGCGTCCGCCGCGCGCATCGCGGCGGGCAGATCGATCCGCACCGTCCGCCCGGCCCCGCCCGGGCGCAGCACCTGCTGCATTCCGATCTGATAATCGCGATCGACATCGTGATAGGCGATAGTGACATCCGCCGGCACCATCCGCGCCCGGCGCCACGTCGCCGCCGTGCCGTCGTCGCGCACGACCCGCACCGGCCCCGGTCCGCGTCGCACCAAGACGCCACCCCCATCGGCGGCATACCACCCGCCCGTCGGGCCGGTCAGCGCGTCGACGGCATCGCGCACCGACGCACCGGTCGCGGCGAAGCCGTGCAGCACTAGCCCGCCCGCCTCCGCCCGCACCGCCCCCTCGCCCAGCGTTTCCACCACCATGCCCATCGTCACCGCCACATCGTCCGCCTCAACCTCGAACGTCAGCGACGGGATACGATTGCCGAAGTCGGCCAGCGCCAGATCCTCGAACACGGCATAGGCGACGCCGCGATGCGCGGGCGCATTGCCGATCCCGACGATGCTGGCGATCAGCGGGTCGGGTGCCTGCGCCTCATCGCCGCGATACAGCCGGAACCGGGTGCGGGTCTTCCAGTCGCCCGCCGCCCCGCGCAACAGCTTGCCCTCCGCCCAGATCCGCTTCACCCCCCGGATCGGCCGTCCCGACAGCGCGACCGCGAACGATGCGGAATAGCTGTACTGCGTCGGCTGCCCCTTGCCGCCGCTGCCGCCCGTTTCCTTCAGGTCAGTCGCCCAGATGACCGTCCCCGCCACCCGGATCGTCCCGAACAGTTTCGGGATCGCGGTGCCATAGCTCGACGTCTGTACCTGAAGGTCGCTCAGCCGCGGCCCTTCCGCCCCGCGCGATCCGAACAGCGCATTGTCCACCGCCTGCCCCGCCATCGCACCGATCGCCGCCCCGATCGGCCCGCCCAGCGCGCCCCCCACTGCCGTCAGCACGATCGTCGCCATCCTCGCCCTCCCCCGTTGATCGCCAGATGCCCGCCACCGGCCATGGCGGCGTCCCCGGCCGCTCGACCACCCGCCGCGCCACCGCATCGGCGTGGACGATCCCGTCGCCGGTCCCGATCGCCAGATGAAGCTGCCCCGGCGCACTATGCAGCACCAGCACGTCGCCCGGCCGAACGACCGCCACCGGCCACAACCCCGCCGCGAGCAGCCCCGCCGCCATCCGCCCCGCATCGTCGCATCGCAGCGGATAGCCCGCCGGCACCGCCACCCCCAGCGCCCAGCCGACCAGCCCGATACAATCGAGCCCGCCCGCCGGATCGCGCCCCTGCGCCCGGAACCGGCATCCCACTACCGCCCGCGCGCGCGCCACCACCGCGCTCATCCGCCGGGATAACGCGTCAGCAGGTCGATCCCCGGCAGATACGGTTCCCCCCGGAAATTGGCGACGTTGTCGAACCGGTCGCGGCATGTCGCCAATGTCCCGTCGCACCCCTGTTCGATTTCGACCAGCGCGCCGGTGCCGTCGAACCGGGGTGGCCGGACCAGCGTCACCCCGTCGGCATCGCCGCCCGCGATGTCGTCAGACAGCCCGCCATTGGCCCCGCCGATCCAGCGTAACCGTCCCCGCGCGCACCCTTCGCCACCGCCGCCAATCCGCAGCACCGCACCGTCCTGCGCCGTCACCGTCGCGATCCGCCGCCGCCCCGCCATCGCCACCCGGCACCGCCGGTCGCCCAGCGTCGCACGACACCCCGGCGACGTCGCCTCGACAACCGGTTCGTCCAGCCGCGCCTGTCCGCCCAACAGTTCGGCGGTATAGCCGCCACGGCCCGCCTCCACCGCCCCGATCCGTCCTTCGGCCAACGGCACCGGCACTGCCGGATCCGTCCAGTCGACCGCGAACACCGCCACCCGCGCACCGTCGAACCGCCCCGCCAACAGGTCGCGCTCACCGATCGCGGCGTGGCTCAACGGCCCGCCGACCTCCAGCGCGGGCGCGTCCAGCGTATCGTCGCGCACGATGGCGGACGGCGTCATCCCCGGCGACGCGCAATACACCAGCCCGTCGACCACCAGATCGCGGTCATGCGCGGTCAGCGCGATCGTCACCCCGTCGCGGCGCTCGATCCGCCAGCACCAGCACAGGCTCGTCAACGCGTTCATGCCTCGCGCACCTCGATCAGCGGCACCGACGGTGCCTCCCCCGCGCCATGCGTCGTGCGCGCCACGCGCAACCGGTCCTCGGCAAAGCGCACCGGCACGTCGAACGCGAACCCCGCCGTCACCCGCGCGCCGGGCGGCGGCGGCTGGTCCAGCGTTACCTGTCCCCCCGCCGCGACCGTACAGCCCTGCGTCGCGACGCCGTTCACCGCCACGCGCACGCTGCCGGCCACCGGCCGCGTGATCCGCCGCACCATGTCGCCATAGCGCCGGACCAGCGCAAACCGCACCTGCGCTCCGTCGCCCATGCCCAGCAGCACGTCGTCGGCGCGTACCGGATCGCCGGTCGCGTGATCGAACGGGTCCTGCAACCGGAACGCGCGCGCCGCCCCCATCCGCGCGCGGAAGAAGTCGAGCAACAGCGCGATATCGCCATCGGACCGCACCCCCGGCCCGACATCGTATCGCGTGCGCGGTTCGGCCCAGTCGATGTTGCGCGCCTCCGCGCCGCCCCCGCCGGTCGCGATCATCGTCGACGTCTCGGGCATCACTTCCGCCTCGCGCCCCAGCGCCAGCGGAAAGCGCACGTCATCGAATGGCTGCACGTCATCCTCCCCGTCGAATTGCACGAACCCGTCGCGCAGCACCTGTGGCAGCGCCCAGACGAACGTCTCCACGCCGCGCCCGCGCGCCGCATCCGCCGCCGCCGCGATCTCGCGCCACTGCGCCCGATCCTCGGGCCGCAGCACGAAGCCCGCGAAATAATGCTGTTCGTCCGGCCGATAGCCCAGCCGCGCTTCCGCCGCCGAAAGCCCGCGCGCGGTCGCCCCGGCATTGCCGGTCGCCGCCCAGTCGTAATCCTCCAACTGCAACACGTCGAACGCGGGCCGAGCCCACCCGACCGGCAGGTTCGCGCGCTTCAGTTCGGGGGCCAGCGGATCGAGGATCGACGGCAGATAGGCGAGCAGCAGCGTCTCGACCGCCCCCGCCGCCTTCGCCGCCGCGACCAGTGCGGCGGTCGACGCAGCCAGCAATTCCCCGGCCCGGTCGAGCAGGGCGATCCGCGCCGCGTCCATCGGCGCGCGCACCTGGTCGATCACCGGCGGATCGCCGCCGAATGCCGCGCGCGCGGCATCGTCGTACAGGCAGGGTCGCCCGTCGGGCGTCACCCACCACCATGGTTCGCCCACCTGAAACCGCGCCACCAGCCCCGCCGCCGTCGCGATCGCGACGAACGCCTGCGCCACCGCGCGTAGATACGCCATCGCCCCGCCATGCGCGGGCGACAGCAACGTCGATGGCGGCACCCATCCGGTCAGCGCGGGCGATCCGTCCGCCGCCCGCTGTTTCCAGTGGTCCGGGCAATGCGCGTCGAACAATTCGTAACTGAGCGACCAGATGATCGAATAGCCCAGCGCCCGCGCCCGTTCGGCAAAGTCCCGATGCCAGCGCACGCATGCCGCGTTCAGCACCGCACCGTCCGCCGCCACGACCCATTGGTCGCCCTGTCGTTCGAGCCGGAAATAATGGCTCATCCCGACATAATGGACGATGCTGCCGCGATAACCGAGGCGCAGGGCATTGTGCAGCAGCCGCGCGGGCGTCAGGTGATAGCTGTCGTCATATCCGCTCGCGATGCGCAGCCCGTGTTCGGGCACCACCACGTCGCCGATCGTCAGCACCGATCCCGGCCCGTCGCACCGCAGGTCGGTCAGTTCGACCCATCCTTCGACCGGCGCGGCAAGCGGTCCGTCGCCCGCATCATACTCCGGCGGCACCATCGACACGAACATCCGGTCGATATCGCCCGCCCACACCGGATCGGCCTCGCCCGGCAACAGGAACCCGCCGTCGACCGATGCGAAATCGATCGCGATCCGCGCGTCCTGCGGCGTACCGGTCGCGTAATTCCACAACCGCACATACCATGCCCGCGGCTGACCGCCTGCATCGCGCCCCTCGATCGTCAGCACCGGGCCATGCACCGCGTCCAGCGTGCACACCCCGGCCGATCGCCAGCGGAACGCCAGTCGGCACCCGCGAAAATCGCGGTCGGTGGCATAGCGCAGCAATGGATGATCGTGCCGGTCCTCCGCCGCCCAGATCAACCCCGCCAGATCGTCGCGCCGATAGAACACGCAATCCACGCGCAGCGCGTCCGGCGCGGTCGTCACCACCGACGCCATCATCGGGCGCGGAAAATCGACCGTCCAGTACATCGGGTCGAACCGCGTCAGCACGCGCGCGTCCTGCACGGTGCGTTCACTCGCCAGCCAATGCCCCATGCTATGCCTCCATCAACGCCGCACGCACCGCGCGTGCGACCTGCCGGCCCGATTGCTGCAATGCGCGGGGTGTCTCGCCCGCCGGTGCGTTGACCGTGATCGCCACCCGCACCTCGCGCCCGCCGCCGCTGCCCGCCGGCACCACCTGTCCGCTGCTCGTCGGCACGAACAGTTCCGGCCCGCGCTCACCGACCCAATAGGGTCGCGCGGGGCTGACCGGCCCGCCCGTCGCCCGCCCCGGTGCCCCGCCGATCAGCGCGGCCAGCATCCCGGCCAGCCCGCCGCCGCCGCTCCCGCCACCGCCCCCCGGCAACGTCAGGTCGATGATCGCCGCCGCCGCGATCTCGCCCAGCACGTTCAGCGCCACGTCGCGCAATTCGTCGAAGCTCAGCGTGCCGGTGCGGATCGCCCGCGCGATCGTCGTCTCGATCGCGCGTCCCGCCCGGTCGACCCCCGCCGCGAACGGCCCGTCCAGACTGGCCTGCATCGCCGCCACGTCGGTGGCGAACCCGGCGGTGTCGGCGCGCACGCGCACGATCAGCCGTTCGATTTCCTCATCCATCGGGAAAACGCTCCTTCAGTTCGGCGATCGCCGCCGCATCGCACGGCACGGCGGTGTCGCCCCGCAGCGCGCGCACCAGCGCCTCCAGTTCGGCGGGCGTCGCGGCCCAGAAGGCGGCGGGCGTCCACCCGAACGCCACCCCGGCCAGCCCGGCGGCACGCGCGGCGCCGTCCGCGAACGTCACCGTCCGCCCAGTATCTGACCGATCAGGATCTTCAGCGCGGGCGTCACCGCCGCCAGCCCGCCCGCCGTCACCGCCTCGCCGAACGCCTCGCGCGTCATCGGCGACGGATCGCGCAGGCAATGCCACAGCAGCGCGACCAGTTCGCCGATCCCCAGCCGCCCCGCCGCCGCCCGCTCGACCAACGCGAACAGCGATCCCAGTTCCTGTTCCGCCGCCACCAGTGCCGCGAAGCTCGGCCGCAGCACCAGCATCTCGCCAGCGACGCGCACCGCCGCCTCGCCGCGCGCCGGATTGGCATCCTGCGTCCCGCTCATGCCGACACCACCACGCCGGAGCTTTCCAGCGCGACCGTGTAGCTGCGCTCGCCGTTATAATCCCCGGCATAGTCCAGCCGCGTGATCAGGAACCGGCCGGTCATCGTTTCGCCGCTCTCGAACGTCAGCCGATAGTCGTCGATCGTGCCCGCCAGCGCGTGGCTCCGCATCCGCAGTTCCGCCGCCGATCCGGTGAACACCCCCGCACCCGACACGCTGACCGACCGCACCCCCGCGCCCGACAGCAATTCGCGCCACCCGCCCGAATCCTTGCTGGTGATCGCCACCGCCTCGCCGTTCACGCTCAACTGCGTCGTGCGCAGGCCGGCGACGGTCGCATAGACCACCGGCACCGCCCCGTTCCCGACCTTCAACAGGAACGCACTGCCCTTTTCCGCCGCCATGTTCGCTCTCCCCGAAAAACCTCAATCCGCCAGCATCCGCACGCGAAACTCGATCGCTGCGATCCACCGTCCCTCGCCCTCGCGCACCACCCGCCCGCGCAGGAACACGATGTTCGCAATCCGCCATCCGGTCAGCGCGCGCGGCGCGTCCAGCACCGCCGCCTCCGCCCGCGCCGCAAGGTCGCGCAGCCGCACCGGCCGCTCGCCGGCATCGTACAGCAGCACGCTGACCCGCCCCTCGCGCCCGGCGGCATCCTTGGTGCCCCAATCGGTCAGCACCGGCGTCTCAACCACGGCATAGGGTCGCGCGCCGCGCACCGGCGGCGCGTCGAACACCGCCGCGTCGGGCAATGCATCGCGCAGCCGCTCGACCAGCATCGCCTGCACCAGCGTCGCCGCGATCATCGCATCCACCCCGCCAGGTCGCGCAGCCGTGCGTCGCTCACCGCCCGCCGCGCCAGTCCCCGCCCCGACAACACGACGCCGTCAGCGACGATCTCGACCGTCACGCCCGGCACGGCGGCAACCTCCGCCGCCACCCGCTCCACCGCGTCGCGCGCCCGTGCTTCCCCCAGCGCGACGCCGCGCCTCGCCAGCGCGATCATCGTCGCACCTCGCCCAACCGCATCCGCCGCCACGGCCGCCACAACGCCCCCACCGCCGCCGGCGGCGCGGCGTCGCGTTCGCGCGTGTCGAACAGATGCGCGACCAGCACGATCACACCATGCGCGATCGGCGGGGGCAGCGCCGTCCAGTCGTCGGCCATCCCCGCGACGAAGCGCACCTCGCCCGCCGCCGTCATCCGCACCCATCCGGTGCCGTCGGCGTCGATATCGATCGCCGCCACGTCCGCACCCGCCGTGATCGCGCGGACCGGACAGGTCGGCAGCGCCCGCCACTCCGCCGCCACGCCCATCGTCGCTACGTGATCGCGCGCGATCAGCGCGGTGCCGGTGAACGCCTCGGCCAGCGTCATCGCGGTCGTGCACAGCCGATCGATCAACGCATCCTCGGCGTGGCCGGCGATACGAAGCTGTTCGCGCGCCGCGTCGCGCGCCGCTGCGATCGTCGCCGCCGGAAAGGGCGCTGCCGTCATGTCTTTCTCCCCCCGATTGGAAAGGCGCGGGCGGACCGGATCGTCCGCCCGCGCCGCGCGATCATGCCGCCGCGAACCGCATCAGCTTGATCGCCTCGGCGTTCATCACCGCCCCGCCGACACGCTTGGTGGCGTAGAAGTGGACGAACGGCTTGTTCGAATACGGATCGCGCAGCACCTGCGTTTCCGCCCGTTCGGCGATCAGATAGCCCGCGCGGAAATTGCCGAACGCGATCGCCAGCGCGTTGGCGGCGATGTCGGGCATGTCCTCCGCCTCCAGCACCGGATAGCCCAGCAGCGTGTCGGGCTGCCCCGCCACCAGCCCCGGCGCCCACAGGAACGCGCCTTCCGCCGTCTTGAACTTGCGGATGCGCGCCGCCGTCTGCGCGTTCATCACCCACGTCGCCCCCTGCCGGTACGGCCGGCGCAGCGTATGGACCAGGTCGATCAGCCGGTTTTCCGGCTCACTGCCGAAATCGCCCGCCGCCCCGCTCGGCAGATACTGGATCGTCCCGAACGCGCGCACCGCGTCGCCGGTGGTCGCGACCGGCGATTTCAGGAACCCGCGCGGCTGGTTCACCCCTGTGCCGCTGACGAACGCCTGCCCCTCCGCCCGGGCGAACTCGGTCGCGATCTCGCCCGCCAGCCATTCCTCGACGTCGAACGCGGCATCGTCCAGCATCGCCTGGCTCGCCGCCGGATTGGCGTACAGCTCACCCATCGGCGGCGCGATCTCGTTGAACACCGGCGACGCGGTTTCGGGCCGTCCCGCCGTTTCCGCCGCCCATCCCGACGGCGTGCCCCCGCTGGTCACCAGCTTGCGATACCCCGCCGATCCGACCGTCACGACGTTGGCGATCGACCGGATCGGGCTGCTGCCCTTGAGCGTGGCGTCGATCATCGCGTCGATCTCGCGCGGCACCGCATAGCCGCCCGCCGCATCGCTCACGCCGCTCATCGCCTTGGTCTCGACCGCCGCCCCGCTGCGCACGAACGCCCCGAACCCGCTCGCCGCCGTACCGCCCGACAGCAACGGCCGGTTCCCCGGCGCGGCCACACCCGAAAAGCCTGCTTCCAGCATATCCATGTTCGTCTCCATTCGCTCGCTCCCAAAGAAAAAGGGCGCCGCAATCGCGACGCCCTTTCGGAAAAACCCCTCTTGCCGGCGGCCCGGCTAACCCGGTGCCACCGCATGGATGCGCGCCAGCGGCTGCATCGGCTGCGCGACCACGCTGACCTCGATCAGTTCGGCGGCGGCGATGACCCGATACCGCCCGCTGCGCGCCGTGGTGACGCGATAGCCGAACGACAGCCCGGTGATCGCGCCCGCCGCCACCAGCCGTGCCGGCGCGTCCGCATCGATCCGCCCGACCACGCGCAGCCCGCGCGCATCCTCGCCGATCGTCTCGATCACCCCGATCGGTCGCCCGCGATGCTGCCACAGCAACGGCACGCCGCTCCCTGCGACCAGCGCGCCGGGCAGCACAACGTCGCCGCCGCGATCGGCATGACCGAAGATCGCGGCATAGCCCGCGAACCTCACCGCGCCCATTCGGGCATCCCGGTGCGGAACGCGATGCCGACCAGCACCATTGCCAGCAGCATCTGCATCACCCATGCCAGCGTCGCGCGCACCGCCGACCGCTTGGCATCGCGCCACGCCCGCAACAATTCGCGCAACTCCTTCATGTCGGTTTCGGCCGCCGCATCGGACAGCCCGATCCGGGCCATCGCCCGGCTCGCACCCGCCTCGCCCGCTGCCTCGGCGATCGCGCGCAGCGTCTCCAGTTCGGCGCCGTCCTCGACCGCCTGTCCGATCAGCCGCGCCAGCAGCATGTCGTTGCCCATCGCTTGTCTCCCGTCCGTTCCGGCGATAGCGCGACCCCGTGAGATCCCGCCTGCGCCTCGTCCTTGCCGCCTTCGTGACGGCGCTCGTCGCCTTCGCGTTCGCGTTCCCGTTTCTGAAGGGCGATGCCTGCGCGGATGCCGGCGGCCAGTTCGACCGCGCGACGCTGACCTGCACGGTCACACCCCCAGCATCGCCCGCTTCTCCTCCACGCTGAGAAAGTCCGCCGCGCCGATGCGCGCCCACAGCCGCTCGCGATCCTCGCCCAGCGCCGGCACCCCGTCCTGATCGATCGCCAGCGCGACCTCGCCCAGCCATGGCGTCAGCCCCTGCTGGATGCCGGTCAGGATGCGGTTCCCCATCGGCACGATCGCCTGTCGCCACAACGCGCGGTTCGCCTCGCGGTAATTGGCGAACGTATTGTCGCCGGGCAGCCCCAGCAGCATCGGCGGCACTCCGAACGCCAGCGCGATCTCGCGCGCCGCCTGTGCCTTCAGGCCCGCGAAATCCATGTCCGCCGGGGTCATGCTCATCGCCTGCCATTTCAGCGCGCCGTCCAGCAGCATCGGCCGCCCGGCATTGGCCGCCCCGGCGAACGCATCGTCCATCTCGGCGCGCAACCGCGCGAACTGGTCCGCCGACAGCACGCCGCCATCGCCCGGATCATGGACCAGCGCCCCCGAAGGACGCGCCGCATTGTCCAGCAGCGCCTTGTTCCACCGCGCGGCGGCATTGTGGATCGCCACCGCCCCCGCCGCCGCGCCCATGCAGCCCAGCCCGTAATGATCGTCGGTCGGGTGAAAGGCGCGGATGTGGATCAGCGCGGGTCGCCCGCCAGCATCCTGCGCGGCGATCCGCGTCACGTTCGCGCCGACGCGGTATCGATACGCCACCGGCCACCCGCTCGCGTCCGCCTCGATCGACACGCGCTCGGGCCGCAACGCGAACAGTTCGCCCACGCCCCCCGCCCCGTCGGCGATGATCTGGATATAGCTATTGCCGTGCAGCAACAGATGCGCTGCCGCCGTCTCGACCAACTCCTGCCCCGACGACCGCGCCTGGACCAGCGCGACCGCCGCCGCCGTCCCTGCCAGCGGCGCGGACGCGACCCCCTCCGCCACCACCCGCACCGCCCGCTGCGCGATGGGATTGCCCAGATACGCCTCGCGCACCTGCGCCTCGTACGTCACCGGCCATGCCGACCCCGCCGCCATTCCCGTGCTGCCACGCATCAACATCGGACGCGACCCGTCGCGCCCGGACCTGCGTCCGAACCAGTGCATCATCGCTCTCCCTGAAAACATGAAACCGTCGGCCGAGGACCGGCCATCCGAAGATCGTCGCCGACCGGTCGGCGTGAAGATCACCCTTATCGAGGGCGCGGGACGTCAGTCTCGACCCCAACCGATGTCGAAGGGGCACGCGAAAAAAGGTCCGCGCTCGGACGGAGCGCAAACCGGTATGTGCGTGGCGTAGTCCCTATTCCGGTGTCGGGCGTTCGGCAGGGCCCATTTCGGTCGTCTGCGACTTTCGATAGTTCGAAAGCGCAACCGTGACACCGACGATGATCGCACCGCCGAACGCAGAACCGGCAAGCGGCGCACCCGAAGCGACCATGTAGGCCACGATCCCCAACATCATCAGCAAGGCGATCAGGATCGCGCCAAGTCCTGCTAGATTCAGCACAAACTCCTGCGTACCGGTGCGCCGGGTCATGTCGTGGCGAAAACGCCGTTCCGCCGCCGCACTATCGGCGATCTCCCGCGCCAGTCCCGGCACCACCCGGTCGTGATCCCGCAACAGCTCGGCCGGGGGCAACGGCCCCAGATGAAACATCGTCTGCGTCTGCTCGATGATTTCCCGCTGCACTCGCGGCTCGAATGGTTCGAGAATAGCTTCGACTTGCTCGACCGCAGCCTCTTCGCGGTCGCTGGCGCTGCCGGCCTCGTCAACCAACGATACGTTCCGCCTTGCGACCCATCGACCGGCGAAGATCGTTGCCGACCATCGTCCAGTCCGACACGATCGATCCGGCATTGATCGAACGCCACGTCCGGTCCATACCAGGGACCGCAACGATGCGCGCCGCGCCGTCCAACAGGAATTTGCCGGTGCGTGCAGACCGGTACTTCATGATCGTCCCTGCCCTTTGCCGTGATGCGATGATCCTTCTGCTACGTGATACCGGTACATCGCGCTGTCAATTATATCGTGTCGATACCTTCGGCCGCCCACCCTACAACACCCGCACCATCGCCTCTCCCCGCGCGCCCAGCATCAATTCGCTCATCGCCCATACCAGCGCGTCGGCGCGGTCGGGCGATCGGCCCGGCCCCTCATAGCCGCCGCCGCCGACCAGCCCGCACAACTCGTCCTCCAGTTCCGGGAAGCGTCCGGCGTGGAACGCCCGTCGCGTCTCGTACAACAGCGATACCGGCTCGGCGCGCGCCGCCTTGCCCTTCGACGCATGGACCAGCGACAGCGGCAGCGCGGCGTCGGCAGCGCGCAGCACGCTTGCCACCATCGCCCCGCCCTGGTTCGATTCCGCGACCACCCGGTCGGCGCGATGCCGCCCGGCACAGCCCGCGACCGCGCGGGCCCAGCCTTCGGGCGATGCACCCGCGACGCTCGCATCCTCAAGGACATAGCCATGACCGTCGCGCCCGCGCCCGACCGCGACGATGCCGCACGCATCGCCATCGGTCCCGGCGGGCGGGTCGACCCCGACCACCACCCGCACCAGTTCGGGCGCGGCGTCGACCCGGCATGCCTCGATCGTCGCGCGCGACCACAAGGCACCGGCAATGTCGTCGATCAGCTCGCCGTCCAGTTCCTGTCGCCCCAGCCGCGTACCGGAATAGTTCGCCTCGATCGCCTCGACATAGCTGTCGGCAAGGTGGATATTGTCGTGCGTCCGCCCGGTGGTGATGCGCACCCCCGGCAGTTTGCGGATACGCCGCAGCAGCGGCACCGCACGCGGCGTCGTCGTCACCAGCGCCTGAGGATGTTCGCCCAGCCGCAGGCCCATCATCAGATTGTCCCACGTCGCATCGGCGCGCCGCCATTTGGTGAGCTCGTCGCACCATGCCAGATGATGCTGCGGCCCGCGCAGCGTGTCGGGCACCTCCGCGCTATAGGCATAGGCGCGCGCGCCGCTGCCGAATTCGACGACGCCCGCCGTCGGGCGCCAGCGCACAGGGCCATAATGCCGCCCGACCGCCAGCAGGCCGCTCTCGCCCCCGACCATCACGGTCTCGACATCGCGCCGCGTCGCACCGACCAGCGCCACGCGCAGGTCGCCGCGTTCGGCGGCATGACGGCATACCCATTCCGAACCGGCGCGAGTCTTGCCGAACCCGCGCCCGGCCTGGATCATCCACACCATCCAGTCGTCGTCGGCGATCGACTGTCCGGCATGCGCCCATAATCCCCACCGCGTCGCCAGTTCGCGGCGGCGATGTTGCGTCATCCGTTTCATCACGCGTTGTAATTGCGCCTCGCTCATCGTCACGAGCGCCTCGACCATCGGATCGAGCGTCCTCATGCCGTCGCCTCTCGCTGAAGGCGGAGCGCCCGGATACGCTTCATCAGCATCGCGTCGGTTTCGGCCTGCGTCGCGCGAAAGCTTTGATGCCGGTCGGGCGCGCCTTCCTTCTTGCGCATCGCATGATGCCGGTCGAGCAGCTTGATCGCCTGTTCGACGCTGACCGGGCCGGTGACGACATGGTCGGGATCGCCGATCGCGTCGTCGTTCAGCACGGCGATCGCCTTGCGCAGCAATTCGCCTTCCAGCCGGTCGTACCCCGCCAGCAGCGCCATCCGCCATTCCTCGGCAAACGCGTCGTCGCGTCGGCGCATCGCATACAGGCTCGACATCGACAGGCCTACCGTCTCGACCGCCGCCCGGACGTTGCACGTCGCGGCGAGGTGATCCAGAAACCGGATGCGCCGCGCTTTCGTCCATCCGCCGGGAATGCGCCGTTTCTGCAACACCCGGTTGCGCCCGGCCCTCAGCACGACATCGTCATCCATCGCCCGTCCCCCGACATGCGTCGGGGCCGGAAGCACCATTGTGCCCGGCCCCGACCCGCAATTCCTCATCGTTCCCGTTTTGTGCCAGATCAACGTGACGATGTCAAGACGAATGTTCCCATCTGGTTCGTTTTGTCGCTGCACTGGCGAAACGACCAAACGTTCCCATATAAGAAGCATCGTTGGCAGATGGTCCGTAAGCGCCAGCGACCGGAAGACGTGCGCGCTTTCGCTTACGCTGTTGGAGCGTCGCTGATGGACCTCAATTATCTTCTGCATCGTCACCAGGTCGCGCTGATGCGTGCCGATCGTGCCGCCTCGCCCGAAGCCGCCTGTTCGCATGCCGGTATGGCGCGCGGCTATGAACGCCGTATCCTCAACGCACGCGACCTGCTCGGCGCCGCCGGCCGGATGGTGGCGGCATGAGCGCGCTCGACGACGATACGCGCGACGAAGCCGCGATCGATGCGCCCGCCGATTCGGTCGATACGCCCGACGATGGCGTGGCGGACGCACCTCCGGCCGATGCCGCGGTGGCGGATGATACGCGCAAGCCGCAATCGATGCGCTTTCGCCGCAAGTTCACGACCGTCCGCCTGACGCCCGAACAGGCGGCCCGGCAGGGACAGGTCGCGACCACCGCGTTCCGCCTGTTCGGCGAACGCGACGCGGCGGTGGCGTTCCTGAACGCGCATGACGACGATCTGGGCGGTCGCCCGCTCGACCTCGCCATCGCCAGTGCCGAAGGTCTGGCGACCGTCGAAGCTAGCATGGCGGCCCGCACGGCGTAACGCCTTCGGGCCGTTACAGATATTTCAGCCAGCCGATATCCCGACGCCGCTGCTTCAGCGCCGCGAACCAGCGCGTCGGGATATACAGCGGAACGATCAGCACGGCATACCACGCGTATAGCCATCCGAGATGATCGATCCCGAACACCTCGCCCTTGTTCGGTCCCCAGATCGCTATCGCGATCAGGTACGTCGCCTTCAGCACGTACAGGTGCAGCAGGTAGAAGAACATCGGTGCCCCACCGAGCACGGTCAGCCATCCGAACACCCGGCCGCGTCCGATCCGCTCGAACTGCGCCAGCAGGATCGCGCCGACGCCCAGCGTCAGCAGCAGGAACAGCAGTGACGGCGGATATTTGGTGAGCGACAGGAACGCCATCACGCTGCGCAACGGCGCATCCTCCACCACCGCCCATGGCCGGTCGCCATAGACGTCCAGCATCCGCAGCACCACGAACGCCACCAGCATTGCCGCGCCCGCCGTCATCAATCTACGCCGCCGCACCGTCGCCGGTTCGGCGAACCACGGGCCGATCGCGTGACCCAGCACGATCACCCCGATCCACGCCAGCACCGGATAGCTGGTCTTGATCGTCACGCCCGCGACGTCGAACGCATCGCGCTGGTGCAGCATGGCCCACGGGATATGGAACGCATCGCCGGAGGCCGGCCTAACGCCGTCCAGCAGGTTGTGCCCGGCGACGATCGCAATGCCCAGCGCGATCAGGACGGCGCGCGGCAGGTGGATCAGCGCCGCCAGCACGACCATGCACAGCCCGATCGCCCAGATCACTTGCAACCACAGCGTGGCGGGCGGAAACTTCGCGGACCATGCGAAGCTGACGAAACTGATCTCCAGCAGCATCAGGAACGCACCGCGTTTCAGCAGGAACACCGATGCCTGCGCGGTGCCGTGCCGTTGCCCGTACAGCCATGCCGACAGGCCGGTCAGCGCGACGAACACCGGCGCGCAAATCGTGCTGACGAACCGCGTGAAGAACAGCGCGGGCGCCACGGCGCGCACGTCGACCGGATCGCCGACCTGCCAGTGCAGGAACCACGTCTCGCGCAGATGATCGATCAGCATGATCGCCATCATCAGCCCACGCAGCGCGTCGATGCTCGACAGCCGCGCCGTTGCGCCCGTCCGACCCGTGTCCGTCATCGCCGTCAGCCGGCCGTCGCCAGATACGGATGCGCCAGCACCCGGCGCGCATTGTGGTCGCCCGCGACCAGATCGTCGACCAGCCGCGCCCCCGCCACCGTGCGGTACAGTGCCACCGCCGCCGCGATCCGGGCGAAACGGCCGCCGCCCGCCGCCACGCGGGTATAGAAGTCCCAGTCGTTGCAGTTGCGGAAACTGGGATCGAACCCGTCGACCGCGAACACCGCCGCGCGGCGCACGATCGACCAGGACGGCCCGATCACCCCGCCGGTGGACAGCGCGGCGCGGATGTCGCCGCCGTCCCAGCCGCATTCTGCCTCGCCCGGCGCGCCGTCACCCTCGACCCGCGCGAAATGCCCCACGATCACATCGACATCACGCAACGTCGCCCGGCCCAGCAACGCGCGCGCCGCACCCGGCAGCCACACATCGTCGCTGTCCAGAAACGCGATCCACGGCGCGTGGCACAGGCTGGCCCCGACATTGCGCGCATTCGACGCGCCGCCGTTGCGCGGCAGGATCGCCGCCTCCACCCGGCCGGGATGCGCCTGCGCCACCGCGCGGATCGCGGCGGCACTGTCGTCGTGCGATCCGTCGTCGACCACCACGACCCGCGCCGGCGCAGGGTCCTGCGCCAGCACGCTTGCCACCGCATCCGCCACTACATGCGCACGGTCGTGGCACGGAATGACGACATCATAGTCGGGCAGCGGCAGGTCGATCGGGAAAGCGTGCATGGACAGCGCTATGTCCGCCACCGCGCCATCCCGCAAGCGCGTTACCGCCGTCCGAAATTCACCTTCGCCCCCGCATAGACATAGCGTCCGACCGGCGAGATCGGCACGTTGGTCTCGAACCCGATATCGGGCTTCTGGTCTGCCAGATTATTGACCCCGGCATAGAAGGCGAACGCGTCGGTCGCCTCGATCTGCACCTGCACGTCGTGCTGCCACAATTCCTTGTACCGGAAATAGCGCGGATCGACGAAGGTGGGATTGTCGTCGGTCGAAAACCGGCTGAACCGCCGCACTCCGTTCTGCCAGCGCAGATTATAGCTCAACGTCAGCGCATCGACGCTCCACGTCGGCGAAAAGGCGAGGTTGAAGCGCGGCCGGAACAACGCGTCGACATTGTTCTCGGTCGTGGCTCCCGGCGTCGCCACCTGTTCCAGCGTGTCGAGATACCCGCCGACCAGCCGCAGGTCGAACCGCCCCGCCGCGCCTGCATCGATGCGATAGGTCGCGTTGAGTTCCAGCCCGGCGGTACGGAACGCCGCGACGTTCTGCGGCTGCACGACGAAGCCGTCGATGAACCCCGTCCCCTGTTGCCGCCCGATCGCGTTGCAATACACGTTCTCCAGCGTCGGCTGGTCGACGCACAGCTGCGCGATGACATTGGCGTCGGGCTGGTTGATCGCATCGCGCAACCGGATATCGTACCAATCGAGCGCGATGCTCAGGTTCGGCAGGAAACCAGGGCGCAGCACCACGCCCGCCGTCCATGTCCGCGCGGTTTCGGCGCGCAGGTCGGGATTGCCCTGCACCGTGCCGGGAATGAAGATCGTCGCATTGGGGTTGTTCGCGGCGATGAACGTCGCCGGATTGCCGCCCAGCCCGGTAATCAGCGCTTGGCAATTCGCCGCGCGGAATTCGGTGCCGTTGCCGCGATTGCCGACATAGCACGGGTCGGAAAAGAAGTTGCTGGTGCCGGTCTGCGGCCGGAAGATCTCACCGATATTGGGCGCGCGTACCGATTGGCCGTAACTGCCACGGAAACTGATGTCGCGAACCGGCGCCCAGATGCCGTTGAACTGCCACGCCCGCGTCGCGCCGATCGTGGAATAGTCCGAATACCGCCCCGCCGCGCCCAGCGACAGGATATGCGCGAACGGCGCGTCCTTCAGGATCGGGACGTTCACCTCGCCGAACGCTTCCCATACGTCGAACCCGCCGTCCGACGGGGTCGGGATGATATATTCGTCGAATTGATAGAATGCGTTGTCGAGCAGCGCCTGCGCGGGGCGGAACCGGCTGTTCTCGCTGCGATACTCGCCGCCCGCCGCGAACTGGACCGGCCCGCCGGGTAGGGTGAGGAACTGGCCGAAATCGCCGGTCAGCGATGCGTTGACCACGTGCTGCGTGATCCGCGCGTCGCTGGCCGGGTTGCTCAGAAAATAATCGAACGATGCCGGATCGACCGTCCGTCCGCCGAAAATGTTGACCGGCACGCATCCCGCCGCCCGCGACCGGCACACGATCTGGCCCGTCGCCGGATCGCGCACCGCGTCCAGCGCGGCGAGGAAACGGTCGTTCAGCCGGTCGTTCAGCTTGGTCGCGCGGACGTCGGTCCGGCCATAGGTGTACGACACGTCGTACTGCGCATGGTCGCTGATCCGCCCCGCGACATCCACCACGCCGCGCCACGTTCGCCGCCGGTCGGTTTCGCCCCGGCGCGGAATGTCGAAATTGTTGCGGCTGATATCGACCGACGTCAGCCCCGCCGCGCGCGCCGCGTTCAGGATGCTGGCCGGAATGAACGGATTGTCGAGCGCGATCGTCGCCGGATAGTTGCCGCCATATCCGCTGAACGTCGTCACCTCGGTCTGGACGAACTTGCCCTCCATGCTGACCCGGAACGCATCCGACGCATCAAAATGGGTCAGCAGGTTGACGGCATGGCGCTCGGTCCGGGGAAAGATATCGCCGATATACCCCGCGACCGGCGTATCGTCGCCACCGATCGAATAACCATCGTTCTTCAGCAACTGCCCCGGCGTATAGACCGCGCCGTCGCCGCGAAAGATCTGGTCGCCGATGACGACATAGCCCTGGTTCGATCCGTACGGATAGCGCAGGTCGCGCACCGGCACCTGCTGGTAGCTGCCCGGCCGCGCCGGATCGTAGTCGTCGGCGTTGACGAAGAACTGCCGCTGCGCCAGCGCAAGGTAATCACGGTCGTCGTTCGCCAGCGGGTCGTCGGCGTTATATTCGTACGCCAGCGTCACATTGCCGCGATCCTGCGCGAAATTGCGCCCGGCAATGACCGACACGAACCGGTTGCCCGCATCGCCCCGTTCGGAAATGCCCACCTGTCCGCGCGCCGCCAGCCCGTCGAAATCGCGCTTCAGCACGAAATTGACCACGCCCGACACGCCGTCCGCGCCGTACACCGCAGACGCCCCGCCGGTCAGCACGTCGACCCGTTCGATCAGGTCGGTCGGGATCGCGTTGATATCCACCGCCGCACTGTCCGGCTGGCCCGCGACATGGCGGCGACCGTTGACCAGCACCAGCGTCCGCGCCGGTCCCAGACCGCGCAGGTCGAGCAGGTTCAGGCCGACCTGCCCGATCGCGCCATCGCCCTGCGACGCACCCGCCGTCCGCGTCGCATCGCGCGAATTGGTCAGTGCGGGCACGCGTTGCAGGAACGTGGTGATGTTGGTGCTGCCCGACCGTTCGATCGCCGCACTGTCCAGCGAGATGATCGGGTTGGGCGCTTCGAAATCGGGGCGACGGATACGCGATCCGGTGACGACGATCTCGCTGGTCTCCGCCACGTCTTCGGTCGGGGCCGGCGTGGCATCCTGCGCCATCGCAGGCGCGGCGGACACGACGAACGCAGCGCCCGCGAACAACGCGGCACGCGACAAAGCCGGCAACCTCATCAGACTTCCCCTTTGGGCCGATTTGGACCGGCGCTGTTATTGATCTAAATCGTATGCTTAAAGTGCCGATCGCGTAAATGGTTGCGTGGCCCGGAGAATCATGAACGCCACGCCCGCCCCGCCATCCGGGCTGACCCGTCGCACCGTGCTGGCCGGACCGGGGGCGTTCGCCGTCGCCGCCTGCGCGCGCGGGCGCGACCCACGGGGGCTGCGATTCTGGGCGATGAGCTATGAGGGCGATTATTCGCCGCACCTGATGCCCGCCTTCACCCGCGCGACCGGCATCCCCGTGGATGTCCAGTCGGTGCCGTGGACCGCCGCGCATGAAAAGCTGCTGACCGCGCAGGCCGGCGGCGCGCTGCCCGATGTGCTGATGCTGCCCGCCGGCTGGATCGGCGAATTTGCGATGATCGGCGCGATCGCTCCCGTGCCCGCTCCGGCGCTGGTCGATGATATGGTGCCCGGCGTCCTTCCGCCGACGCGCTATGAAGGGCGCGGCTATGCCGTCCCATGGTCGGTCGCGCCGCAGGTCCAGTATTTCCGCCGCGACCTGCTGGCCGCCGCCGGTTTCGCCACGCCCCCGCTCGACTGGAACGGCTGGCGTAACATGGCGCGCCTGCTGAAACGTCGACGGCCCGACGACTTCGTGTTCCTGATGCTGCTCAACTGGCCGGGCGCGTTATTCACCATGCTGGCCCAGTGCGGCGCGGCGCTGCTGCGCGACGACGATACGCGCGGCAATTTCCGGTCGGACGCGGTGCGCGCCGCCTTCGCCTTCTATGCGTCACTATTTGTCGAGGGGCTGGCCCCCCGCGCCCTGTCGACCGAGGTGCAGGACCCGTTCGCCGCCTTTGCGCAGGGATTCTATGCGATCTGGCCCAGCGGCCCGACGACGCTGCTCGACCTGCATCGCCGCCGCGCGGAGATTGCGCCCGATCGCTGGGGCACCGCGCGGCTTGCCGGTCCCGCCGGTCCCGGTCCGGGGTTCAGCGTCGATGCGACGCTGTGCGTATCCGCCGCCACCGCCCGCCCCGCCGACGCGTGGGCGCTGGTCCGCCATCTGACGTCGGCGGAGAACGAACTGCGGTTCCAGCGGCTGATCGGCACGCTGCCCGCCCGGCAGAGCGCGTGGCGATCGCCGCAACTCGCCTCCCCCATCCTCGCCCCCTTCGCGGCGCAGATGCGCGAACCCGCGCCCATTCCCGCCGTACCCGAATGGGAACGCATCCAGATCGAGGTGCAGTTGATCGCCGAACGCATCGTGCGCGGCCTGCTCACGATCGACGCCGGACTGGCGGCGATCGACACGCGGGTCGACCGCATTCTCGCCAAACGCCGGGCGCTGGTCGATGCGGGACGCATCGCATGATGCCGCAGGATTGCATCGCATGACGCGGCAGGAACGCGCCGCATGGCTGTTTTCCGCGCCGGTGCTGGTCGTCGTGGCACTGGTATTCGTGCTGCCGACGCTGCTCGCACTGGCGCTCAGCGTCACCGATTACAGCCTTTATGCGCTGGCCGACTGGTCGAATCTCGATTTCGTGGGCTTGGGCAATTTCACCGATCTGCTCGCCACCCCGCTATTCTGGCGGGCGCTGGGCAACACCGCGCTGTTCGCGGCGCTGGGGGTGCCGATGGCGATCGGCGCGTCGCTCGCCGCCGCGCTGCTGCTGCACGACACAACGGTGCGGTGGAAACCGCTGTGGCGCGTCGCCCTGTTCGCGCCCTATGTCACCAGCGTGGTGGCAACCGCAATCGTGTGGCGGTTCCTGCTCAACACCCGCTTCGGCCTTATCAACCTCGCGCTCGACCGGGTCGGTATCGCCCCGATCGACTGGCTGGGCGATCCGCGCGCGTCGATCCCCGCGATCCTCCTGTTCGTGACGTGGAAGATTTTCGGCTACAACATGATCGTGTTCACCGCCGCGCTGTCGGCGGTGCCGCAGGATCTGATGGAAGCCGCACGGCTGGACGGCGCATCGCGCTGGGGCCGGTTCCGTCACGTCACCCTGCCCGCGATCGGGCCGACGCTGCTGCTGGCGGCGGTGATGAGCGTCGCGGGGTTCCTGCAACTGTTCGCCGAACCCTATGTCATGACGATGGGCGGACCGGCGCAAAGCACGGTGACGGTGCTGTACTTCATGTTCGACGAAGGCTTCAAATGGTGGAATCTGGGCCGCGCGTCGGCGGTGGCGCTGATCCTGTTCGTGCTGATCCTCGGTATCACGATCGTCCAGACGCGGCTCGGCCGGCGCTACGAATGGCTGTGAACCGCCGCCTCGCGGTCCGCACGGTCCTTGCCAACGGCGCGGTCGCGCTGCTGACGGCGGTGACGCTGCTGCCGCTGGTCTGGATGGTGACGGTGTCGTTCATGCCGCGCGGTGAATCGGGGCGGTTTCCCCCGCCCTTCTGGCCGTCGCGCTGGTCGCTGGAGAATTATCACGAACTGCTCGTCCGCCGGCTGATCGACGGCGCGTGGTTCGATTACCGCGTCCTGCCTGCATTGTGGAACAGCCTGTTCGTCGCGACGCTCGCGACGCTGCTCGGGCTGCTGCTGACGGTGCCCGCCGGCTATGCCTTCGCCAAGCTGCGCTTCACCGGGCGCGAACGGCTGTTGCGGATGCTGATCGCGGCGCTGGTCGTGCCGGGTCAGGTCGCGATGCTGCCGCTGTTCCTGATGTTCCGCGAACTCGGGCTGGTGAACAGCTATGCCGGCGTGATCCTGCCGGGGCTGGCGGGAATCTTCGCGGTTCTGTTCGTACGACAGGCGGCATTGCGCATCCCGGACGAGATGATCGACGCCGCGCGGCTGGACGGGGCCAGCGAAGGGCGCATCTTCGTCTCGATCGTGCTGCCGCTGCTGGCCCCGATCACGGTCACGCTCGCGCTGTTCCTGTTTCTGGGAAGCTGGAACGATTTCCTGTGGCCGCTGATCGTGCTGACGGACCAGCATAAATATACGCTGCCCGTCGCGGTCGCGGCGATCGTGCGCGAACATGCGGCGGACGGCGAACTGATGATGGCGGCGGCGGTGGTCACGACGCTGCCCGTGCTGGCGCTGTTCGTCGCGCTGCAACGCTTCTACATGCGCGGGCTGCTCGGCGGCAGCGTGAAGGGGTAGGTCCGAGCCAGCGCCTGTCCGTCCGCGTCGAACAGGTGGACCCGGTCCGGCGCGATGCCGAACGCCAGCGTCTCGCCCAGCGTAACCCGCCGATCGCCGGGCAGCTGCGCCACCACCGTCGCGGTCGCGCCCCGCCCGCCCAGATGCGCGAACGACAACGGCCCAAGCCGCTCGAACAGTTCGACCGTGCCGGTGAACGGCCCCGCCGCGCCCGCCACCAGATGCTCGGGCCGCACACCCAGCGTCACTGCGCTCCCCGCCACGCCGCGCACCGTCGCGCGCAACCGGTTCCCGTCGGACACGGCGATGGTCACGCCGTCGGCATCGGCAGCGACGATCGTGGCGGGCATCAAATTCATGCCCGGCGACCCGATCGCGCGCGCCACCGCCAGCGTCGCAGGCGCGTCATACAAATCGATCGGCGCACCCACCTGCTCCACCCGTCCGGCACCCATCACGATGATTCGATTGGCTAACGTCATCGCTTCCAGTTGGTCGTGCGTGACATAGATCATCGTCGCGGCCAGTTGTGCGTGTAGCCGCGCGAACTCGTGCCGCATCCGCACGCGCAATTCGGTGTCGAGGTTCGACAACGGCTCGTCGAGCAACAGCACCTGCGGCGTACGCACGATCGCGCGCGCGATCGACACCCGCTGGCGCTGCCCGCCCGACAGCGCGGCAGGCCGGCGCGACAGATAGGGCGTCAGGTCCAGCGATTCTGCCACCGCCGCCACCCGCGCACGTCGCTCCGCCGCCGGCACGCCCGCGACGCGCAGGGGAAAGGCGATGTTCTCCGCGACGGTCAGATGGGGATAGAGCGCATAGGACTGGAACACCATCGCCAGTCCGCGATCGGCCGGCGCGGCGTGGGTGACGTCGCGGCCGCCGACATGGATGCTGCCCGAACTGGGTTCCTCCAGCCCGGCGATCAGGCGCAACAGCGTCGACTTGCCGCATCCCGACGGCCCTACGATGACCACGAATTCGCCGTCCGCGATCGAAAGGTCGGTCGGCTCCAGCGCGACGCTCGTTCCGAACCTTTTGCCAAGGCCGGATATTTCGACACTCGCCACGCGCTACTCTCCCTGCTGCCGCGCTTTCCCATGGCGGCGGTGGGCGTGCAAGGCGCGCGCCTAAACCGTCACGACCGTACCGTCCCTTGCCGACAGCGTCGCCGCGTCCTCGCCCCAGCGCGCGGGGCGACCCAGATAATAGCCTTGCACCAGCTCGCAGCCCCATGCGCGTAGCTGGTCCAGCTGTTCGCGCGTCTCGACGCCTTCGGCGACGATCGAGAGGCCCAGGCTGCGGCCCAGCCCGATCGTCGCCTTGACGATCGACGCGGACGGGCGGTGCGACAGCATCGCTGCGACGAAGCTGCGGTCGATCTTCAACTGGTCGAACTCGAAATCCTTCAGGTTGCTCAGCGAGGAATGGCCGGTGCCGAAATCGTCCATGGCGATCCGGGCACCGGCACCCTGCAATTCGCGCAGCGTCGCCAGCACGGCGTCGCGGTTGTGACCCAGCAACGTGACGCTCTCCGTCACCTCGAACTTCAGCCGCACGGGCGCGACGCCGTGGTGCGCGGCCAGCGCCAGCAACTCGCCCGCCAGCCCCGCCTCGCGGAACTCCAGCGGCGACAGGTTGAGCGACAGATCGATGGTATCGGGCCACTGCGCCGCGACGTGCATCGCCTGTTGCGCCATCCATTTGCCGATCCGCGCGATCTGGCCGGTCGCCTCCGCGATCGCGATGAAGGTCGATGGCGCGATCTCGCCCAGCTCGGGATGCGCCCACCGCAACAGAGCCTCGAACCCTACGGTCCGCCGCGTCACGGTCGCGATCGGCTGGAACACGACGTACAACTCGCCCCCGTCGATCGCGGTTTCCAGATCGCGGGCCAGCCGACGCCGCAACCGAACCTCTTCCTGCATCTCGATATCGAAGAAACGCGCGGTGTTCCGTCCGTCGGACTTGGCGCGGTACAATGCCAGATCGGCCGAATCGTACAGCGATTCGGCATCCTGTCCGGTCCCCGAAATCGCTACGCCGATGCTCATGCGGATCGGCATTTCGTGCTGAATCGTCGCGGCGGTGGCGTCGGACAGGCGCGCCAGCAACGATTCCGCCGCTGCCGGTTGCGGTCCGGCGACCTGGACGATCGCGAATTCGTCGCCGCCGATCCGCGCGACCAGATCGTCGGCGCGCACGCACTCGCGCAGCAGTCGCGCGGCGTGGCGCAGCGCATTGTCGCCGCCGGCATGGCCGTGGCGGTCGTTGATCTCCTTGAACCCGTCCATGTCGATCGCGAACAGGGCGACCTGTTCCCCGCTGCGGCGACAGCGCAGCAGTTCGTGCGCCAGCCGGTTCTCGAACAGCAGCCGGTTGGGCAATCCGGTCAGCACGTCGTGATGCGCAAGGAAATCGACCTTGCGCTGGGCGGCGGTGCGTTGCGCCACCGCGTCGCGATACTCGGACAGGCCGCGGGCCAGTTCGCCGATCTCGTCGTCGCGTCCGCCGCCCGGCACCGCTTCGATCGCGATGTCGTCGTCGGCCAGCTGGCGCAGCCGCCGCGCGATCGCCACCAGCGGCACGACCACGCGCAGCCGCAGCCACAGCGCCAGCGCGAACAGGATCAGGATCGCCGCCGCCCCGCCCGCACTCAGCCATAGCGCGCTGCGCCGGTTGAACGCGATCGTGTCATCCGCGATCAACCCGATCCGCTGTCCCAGTTTCTGGCGCAGGTCGGTGCGTTCGCCTTCCAGCCGTTTGAGTGCGTCGAGGAAGCGCGGCATCTCCTTCTTGATCGCGGCGGGCTCGCGCTGCGACACGACCAGCAACCGTTCCCCGCTGTGCACGAAGCCCTGCGTCGCTGCGTACGTCGTGACTTGCGACCGGCGGATCTGCGGCGGAACGCCGGACTGCCGCTCGCGCGACGACGATGCCGACAGCGCCGAAAACCGGCGCAGCGATGCCGTCAGTTCGCCAAGGCTTACCGCCGACACCGGCCGTCCCTGTTCCGCCTGCCGCGTGATATCGCCCAGCGCCAGCCGCAGCTGTCGCTGCATCCGGTCTTCCTCGTCCTGCTGGCGCAGCATGCTGCTGAACAGGTGAATGTGTTCATTCGCCGCCTGAACCCGCGCACTAACCCGAACGCCATAACCCACTAGCAACATGGTCAGAACCAGCATGGCGATACAGGCAGCAGTGGCTTTCTTGGCGATCGAGTTCCGCACGCCGGTCTCCTTCGGGCAAGCGGTTAACGCCATAAGGTTACCATCGCGTTTGGATCGCGGTATCCCCTGCCGTCACCTATCGTGAACGCCGTGACCAGACCGACGGCCAGCCCCACGAGGCCTGGCCTCGTCCGCACCATTCCGTTCGGACGGGGATATATCCAGCGGCATGCGCTGCACCAAGCGACCGATGCAGCCGATCGGCAAGAGTCTGGCCGAGCCGCGCGGCTACGGTTTCCGATGAAGTCCTGCTCGTGATGGACCTCTCCGCGTTCCCACCGGTTATCCTTCAGGACCGAAACGAAAGGATCGCGGATGCTCGAACATGTACCGGCATGGCTGGGGGTCGTATTGCGCGGCGTCCGGGCGGGCGCGTCGAAACTGACCATCGTCGATCCGGTGCTGGGCCAGTTCGACAGCCTCGAACTGTCCAGCCTCGCCTTCGCCGACGGACAGCGTCTGCCCGAACGGTTCACCGCCGATGGCGCGGGCGTGTCCCCGCCGCTCCACTGGCGTGGCGTGCCCGAAAACGCCACGACGCTGGTGCTGGTGGTCGAGGATCCCGACGCGCCGTCGCCGCAACCGCTAGTCCACGCGATCGTCTGGGGCCTGCCCGCGCAGGACGGCCAGCTTGCCGAAGGGGCCATCGCCCCCGATGGCGATGGCGACGACGAACATGGGGATGTCGGCCGCAACAGCTATCTACGCGAAGGCTGGCTGCCGCCCGATCCCCCGAACGGCCATGGCGAACACCGCTATGCGTTTCAGCTGTTCGCGCTGTCGATCGGCCCGGATGTCGACCACAGCCCCGGCCGCAGCGCGGTGGTCGAAGCGATGGCCGGCCGCGTGCTGGCGGCGGGTATCCTGACCGGAACCTATTCGCGCGGCGAACCGGCCGACATCGGCCCGGTCGGCGCAGCCGCCCCCGCCTGATCGCGGGCGGCGTGGCGGCGCGGGCGAAAGCCTATTCCGTGAACCGGTCGCGCAACGCCAGCATCGCCAACGCCGCCTTCGCTGCCTCGCCGCCCTTGTCCTTCTCCGTCCGCTTCGCCCGCGTCAGGGCCTGCGCCTCGTCCTCGACGGTCAGGATGCCGTTGCCTACAGCCACGCCTTCGAGCGACAGGTTCATCAGCCCCCGCGCGCTTTCGTTCGACACGACTTCGAAATGATAGGTTTCGCCACGGATGATGACACCCAGCGCGACGAACGCATCGAACCGTTCGCTCGCATCGGCCAGCGCGATCGCGCCGGGCACTTCCAGCGCGCCGGGCACCGTCACCGTTTCATGACTATGCCCCGCCGCCTCGATCGCCGCCCGCGCACCGTCGAGCAACAGGTCGTTCAGATGGTCGTAGAAACGCGCCTCGACGATCAGGACATGCGCCATCATTCAGTCTCCGTGATCGGCCGTTCGCCGACGATCTTCAAACCATAGCCGTCCAGCCCGACCAGCGTATGGTGGGTATTGGTCAGCAATATCATATCCTCGACGCCCAGTTCGTTCAGGATCATCGCACCGACGCCGTAATCGCGCAGTTCCTCCATGTCGGGCACCACCGCGCCGGTCCGCGCGTGGATCGCCAGCGCCAGCGTGTCGGGGCGCGGCTTGCTGATGACAACGACCACGCCGGCGCCTTCCTCCGCGATGATCCGCATCGACTGCCGCAACAGACCGCCACGCATCCCGCCCTCGCCGAACAGGTCGGCGAACGGCGACAGCGCGTGCATCCGCACCAGCGTCGGCTTCGACGGATCGATCAGTCCCTTGACCAGCGCGACCTGCTCGCTGCCCGTCGCCTTGTTCCAGAACGACATGGCGCGCCATTCACCGCCCCATTCGCTGTCGAACATGGTTTCGGCGCGCTTTTCGACCAGATGATCATGGCGGCGGCGATACGCGATCAGGTCGCGGATCGTGCCGATGCGCAGTCCGTGCAACTGGGCAAAGGCGACCAGATCGTCCATCCGCGCCATCGTGCCGTCGTCGTTCATGATCTCGCAGATCACGCCCGACGGATTCAGGCCGGCGAGGCGCGACACGTCGACCGCCGCCTCGGTATGGCCGGCGCGGACCAGCACCCCGCCCTCGCGCGCAACCAGCGGGAACACGTGACCGGGCGTCACGATCTCCGCCGCTTCCTTGGCGGCGTCGATCGCGACCGCGACGGTGCGGGCACGATCGGCGGCGGAAATGCCGGTCGTCACGCCGTCGCGCGCTTCGATCGACACGGTAAACGCGGTTTCATGCCGCGTGCCGTTGTTGCGCGCCATCAGGTCGAGACCGAGCTGTTCGATCCGACCCTTGGTCATGGCGAGGCAGATCAGCCCGCGCCCGTGCCGCGCCATGAAGTTGATCGCGTCGGGCGTCGCCATCTGCGCCGGGATGACCAGATCGCCCTCGTTCTCTCGGTCCTCGTCGTCGACCAAGATGAACATGCGCCCGTTGCGCGCCTCATCGATGATTTCTTCGGGGCTGGAAAGAAAGGCGTGGCGGAGACCCGCCAGTTCAGGATTGTGCACGAACCTGTTCCATTCGCATGAGATAGCGGGCGAGGACGTCGATCTCGACATTGACCGTCCGGTCGGTCGCCAGCGTGCCGAGCGTCGTTACCGATCGGGTATGGGGGATGAGATTGATCGCGAAGCGTGCGGTATCGGCGTCGTCCTCGACCGCGTTGACCGTCAGCGACACCCCGTCGATCGTCACCGATCCCTTTGCCGCGACGAACGGTGCCAGCGCGCGGTCGACGGCAAAGGCGATCCGAACCGAATCGCCATCCGGTTCGACCGCAACGACCCGCGCCACGCCGTCGACATGGCCCGTGACGATATGCCCGCCCAGTTCGTCGCCCAACTTCAGCGCGCGTTCGAGGTTCAGCGCGCGCCCTTCGACCCATTGATCGGTCGCGGTGCGCGACACGGTTTCGCCCGACACGTCCACCGCGAACCATCCCGGCCCCTTTTCGACCACGGTCAGGCAGACGCCCGAACAGGCGATCGACGCGCCCAGATCGACGGTGGCGGTATCATAGGCGGTCGCGATGCGGACGCGGAGGTCGCCGGTCCTTACGACCGATTCGATGCGCCCGACGTCGCTGACTATTCCGGTGAACACGTGGCGGCTCCTTATCTGGCGCGCTCGTAGACTTCCAGCCGGTCGCTGCCAAGCATGCGGGCATCGTGCAGCCGCCAGCGTCCATGCGCCTGTTCCAGATCGGTCAAACCGATATCGGGCAACGTCCGGCCATGCCCGACCAGAATCGGCGCGCGGTACAACAGCAGCCGGTCGACGGCATCGTCGCGCAGGAACGCCGCCGCCGTCGCCGCGCCACCCTCCACCAGCACATGGTCGCCCGGCAGGTCGCCCAGCGCCGCGATCGACGGCAGCATCACGAACCCGGCCATGTCGGCGCAATCGGCCGACAGCACGACACGCATCGGACTGCGCGACGACAGCCCCGGCAGACGTACGTCCAGTTTTGGTCGGTCGATCTCCGCCGTGCCGCGCCCGACCACGATCGCCTCGTGCCGGCTGCGTTCCAGATGGCCGTGGGCGCGGGCGGCAGGGCCGGTGATCCACCGGCTTTGCCCATCCAACCGCGCGACCGCACCGTCCAGCGACATGGCCAGTTTCAGCGTGACGAACGGGCGCCCGTACCGGGTGCGCGTCAGGAACCCCGCCATCGCGCGTTCGGCGTCGTCCTGCCGTACGCCCGCTACAACATCGATCCCGGCGGCACGAAGCCTCGCGATTCCCTGTCCATCGGTACGTAGATCGGGATCACCCGTCGCCACGACGACACGCTCTACCCCCGCCGCGATCAGCAGGTCGGCACACGCGGGCCCGCGCGACGACCGATGCGCGCAGGGTTCCAGCGTGACATAGGCGGTCGCGCCTGCTGCGTCGTCCCCGGCCGCCGCCAGCGCCATCGCCTCCGCATGCGGCCGGCCATCCACGTCGGTCCATCCGCGCCCGACGACACGACCGTCGCGAACCAGCATGCAACCGACATTGGGGTTGGGCGCGGTCCGCCCGCGCGTCCGCTCCGACAAGGTCAGCGCCGCGCCCATCCAGCGCGCATCATCGACGGGGTGGGTCAGATGCCCCAGCTTCGCAACTGATTGTCGATCCGCTTCCACTCCGCCTGCCGCTTGGCACGTTCGCGCTCGAACTCAGCGGTGGCCGCGCGTTCCTTCGCCAGATCGATCTGCTGCTGCGCGATGATCTCCGCATCGCTGCGGTTCGCGGGCCAGCTTTCGACGTAGATGATTTCGCGCTTATAGGCGCGCTCGAAGTGCGAATCGTGCACGAAGCCCCATCCGATCACCATCGTGATGCCGATCGACAGCAACAGGAACCAATATTCATGCTTCTCGCGCCCACGGACGTAGGCCACGAAGTCTTTGATCGCGTGAACCGGCGAAAACAGGCGAAGCAGTCTCATCACCGGCCAAGATAGGCACGGCACGGGATCGCCGCCAGCCCCCGCGGCGGCGGCGATCCGCGTCATTTTTCCGCGATCACGCATCCTCCATCGTGAAGCGTACCGTCATTTCGCGCCAGCTTTCGGTCGGCACGCCGTCGCGCGTCGCGGGGCGGAACCGCCATTTCGACAGCGCGCGACGCTTCGTCGCCTGAAAGAACGCATCGCTCGTCGCCTGTATCGGTTCGATCCGGGCAACGCGCCCGTCACGACCGACCAGCACGCGGACCGTCACCACCCCGTCGCGGCCTTCGTTGCGTTCGGCCGGCGGGTAATCGGGCTGGAAATCGTCGCGGTAGCGCGGATCTACGCTGGCCGACACCAGCACCGGCAGGGCGGGGATCGCCGCCGCCCCGGTCCCGCCCGATCCGGTCCCTGCAGGCACCGTCATCGGCAGCGTAGGCGGCGGCTGCGTCGGCAGGACCTCGGTCGATTCGATTACCGGTCCCGGCGCCGGATAGGGTGGAGGTGGAACATACGGGTCCGGCACCGGCGCCGGATCGGTCACGCTACGCTCCACCGGCTTCACCTCATCCTTGGGCGGCGGTGGCGGCGGATCGATCGGAATGTTGACCGCCTCGATCGGCTTGAATGGATCGGGAATCCCCTTCGTCACGCCCGTCGCCAGCATCAGCACCGCCAGCACCCCGCCGTTGATCGCTACCGCCGCGCCCAGACTCACCGGGTTCCAGCCGCGTTGTCCCTGATATCCCGCCATCGTTCGACTCCTGTCGATTCTCCCACGCCAATTCGGCAATGTGATGAGATACCATAACCGATGTCGGGTAAAGCGGTAAATCACTCCAGTCGCGTCAACGCCCGCTCGCGTCCGATCAACGGCAACAGCGCCGCCATGTCCGGCCCATGCGCACGCCCGGTCAGCGCAAGGCGCAGCGGCAGGAACAGCGCCTTGCCCTTGCGTCCCGTCTCCGCCTTCAGCGCGCCGGTCAGCGCCGCCCATGGCGCATCCCAGTCGATCGATCGCGCCACCCGTGCCGCCGTCGTCAGGAACGCGCGGTCCTCCGCATCGAACGCGGCCGGCTCGACCGGCCCCGTCACGACCCGCCACCAGTCGGCGGCATCGCCTACCCGGTCGAGATTGCCACGCACCGCGTCCCATGCCGCCGCGTCCATGTCCGCCGGCAAGGTCGCCGCCACCCGTTCGAACGGAAGCTGATGGACGATCCGCGTGTTCAGCTGCGCCAGTTCGGCCTCGTCGAACCGGGCCGGCGCGCGTCCGAACCGGGCAAAGTCGAACGTGTCGATCAGGGTCTGTCGATCGGTCACCGGCTCCACCGGATCGCTGGTCCCCAGCCGCGCCAGCAACGCCACCACCGCTTCCGGCTCGATCCCGGCGCCCCGGAAATGATCGATGCCGAGCGACCCCAGCCGCTTCGACAACTTGCCTTCGCTGCCGACCAGCAACGCCTCGTGCGCGAAAGTCGGCGGCGTTGCGCCCATCGCCGCGAACATCTGCATCTGGGTCGCGGTGTTCGAAACATGATCCTCGCCGCGCACGACATGCGTCACGGCCATGTCGGCGTCGTCGATCACCGACGGCAACAGGTACAGCCACGACCCGTCAGCCCGGCGCACCACCGGATCGGACAACAGAGCCCCGTCGAACCGCTGCGCCCCCCGTACCATGTCGTCCCATTCGATCGGCGCATGGTCCAGCCGGAAGCGCCAGTGCGGCGTACGCCCCTCGCCCTCCATCCGCGCGCGATCCGCATCGGTCAGTGCCAGCGCCGCGCGGTCATAGACCGGCGGCAACCCTCGCCCCGCCAGCACCTTGCGGCGCAGGTCGAGTTCCTCGGGCGTCTCATAGGCCGGATAGATCCGCCCGGCGGCGACCAGTTCGGCGAACACCGCCTCGTACCGGTCGAACCGCGCCGACTGCCGCTCCTCGCCGTCGGGCACCAGCCCCAGCCACGCCAGATCGGTGCGGATCGCATCGACGAACCGCTCTTCACTACGTGCAGGATCGGTGTCGTCGATCCGCAGCAGGAACCGTCCGCCATGCCGCTTCGCATACATCCAGTTGTGGAGCGCAGTGCGCAGATTGCCGATGTGCAGGTGCCCGGTCGGGCTAGGGGCGAAACGGGTGACGGTCATGGCGCGGCGTGTAGGCGGTGCCCGGCAGCGCGGCAACCGGATCAGCGGCGCGGCACCCCGGCGTCCGTCAGGATCGCCACCGCCTGCGCCAATTGTTCGTCGGACATTGCCCGGCGCGGAATGAAATAGGCGAGCAGATCGTTGCTGAAGATCAACAGGACGTCGCGCGCCAGATGCCAGTATGGAAACTCGTCCCACGGCAGCGCGATATCGGCACGCGGGCTGTGCTGCCGCATGCCCCATGCGTCGAAGATGGTATGATGTTCGTGGTGGAGCGTGCGCTGCTGCGCGAACAGCGCCCGCGAGCGACGCGGCAGGAACAGCCAGTTGACGAAAATACATGCCGCCAGTCCGACAACACCAGCGATCGCGCCACCGCTCGCGATCAGCGTCGCGATGTCTACCCGTTCCCCGGTAACGATCAGGAATGCCATCATCGCCGCCACCACGACCAACACTGCAATTCGGGTAACGAACCGCCGTGATCGCAACTGGCGCAGGTACATCGCCCGCTGCAACCGGACATAATCGTCCGCACTCGGCGTGAACGTGACCTCGACCATTCCTGCCTCCTTCGCGTCACATGGGTTTCACAAATCCTCTGCGCGCTCTATGGCGCGCGCATTACATTCCTCATGGATACGGGCGCACCCATGAAGCTGCTGGCGGGCAATTCCAACCTTCCCCTGTCGACCGCGATCGCGGACTATCTGGAAATTCCGCTGACGAAGGCCAGCGTGCGGCGCTTCGCCGACGAGGAAATCTTCGTCGAGGTGCTGGAGAACGTGCGCGGCGAGGACGTGTTCGTGATCCAGTCGACCAGCTATCCGGTCAACGACAACCTGATGGAAATGCTCATCATGATCGACGCGCTCAAGCGCGCGTCGGCACGGCGCATCACCGCGGTCATCCCCTATTTCGGATATGCCCGGCAGGACCGCAAACCCGGCCCGCGGACGCCCATCTCTGCGAAGCTGGTCGCCAATATCGTGACGGAGGCGGGGGCCGACCGCGTGCTGTGCGTCGATCTGCATGCCGGACAGATCCAGGGATTCTTCGATATCCCGACCGACAATCTCTATGCCGCGCCGGTGATGTCGGAGGATATCAAGACGCGGTTCGGCGAACATAATCTGATGGTTGTCTCGCCCGACGTCGGCGGCGTGGTCCGCGCACGCAGCCTTGCCAAGCGGCTTCACAACGCCCCGCTGGCCATCGTCGACAAGCGCCGCGAACGCGCGGGCGAATCGGAAGTGATGAACATCATCGGCGACGTCGAGGGACGCTTCTGCGTACTGATCGACGACATCGTCGATTCGGCGGGCACCCTGTGCAACGCCGCCGCCGCGCTCAAGGCAGCGGGCGCGGTTGGCGTCGTCGCCTATTGCACCCACGGTGTCCTGTCGGGTGGGGCGGTGGCGCGGGTCGAGGCGTCGGCGCTGGAAGAACTGGTCATCACCGATTCGATCGGCAACCACGACGTGATCGCGGGCGGCACGAAGACCCGCCACCTGACGATCGCCCCGCTGCTCGCCGAAGCCATCCGCCGCATCGCCGACGAAGCGTCGGTGTCGAGCCTGTTCGACTGACGGGCGCCGCCGGGATATGCACTTATCTAGCCCGGCGTAATCCCGGTCTTGGCGTGAGCATACCGGGTTCTTTCAGGGCCCATACTAGTCCCGCACGTCGCAACGCCAGCAACACCCACCATCCAGGATCGTGCTGGCCCGGCTCGACGCCCAGTCTCGCCGAGTCTGGCCATGCGTGGTGGTTCCCATGCCACGCTTCTCCAAAGGTGATAAGCGCTGCTGCTGACAGATCATGCCCCTGCACGGCGACCCCGTCGATGCTCCATCCCTGCGGCCCGCGTCGATGGGTGATGTGTCCGACCAGCCAATGCCCGGTCACGCCGACGGCCACGCGCACCGGGATGCCCCAGATCAGCCACGGCAGCCCGCCGACCCACAGGAAAAGTATCGCCCAGGGAAGCTGTTGCGCCATCCAGGTCCGTTCGAGAAAGCGCAACACCTTGTCGTCTCGCAATCGCGGCTCGAGATTGAACTGCGGCGGATGCGCAAGATCGAGGCGGCAGTGCATCTGCCACCACGCATCACGTAACAATGACGCGCGGTGCGCATGCAGGTCGTGGCATTCCGACTGACGCTGCGCCCAATCGCGGGTGTCATGCAACCGAACCATTCCCAGCGGCCCCGCCATGCCGACCAACGTACCGAGATAGGCTAGCACCCGCTCGAACCAGCGCGGCGCATCAAGGCTGCGGTGAATCAAAAGCCTGTGCAACCCAATCGAATGGCCGAGGCAAAGAGTGACGGCCGACGTGCAGAGCCAGAGCACCACCGCACCCGGCGTGACATATAATGGTGCCAGCACCACTGCGCATACCGTCATCCCCGATATCCAGAGCGAACGCGTCGGCGACCACCGCACATATC
The DNA here is from genome assembly GCF_014842075.1 of Sphingomonas sp. CFBP 13720. Classification (GTDB taxonomy): domain Bacteria; phylum Pseudomonadota; class Alphaproteobacteria; order Sphingomonadales; family Sphingomonadaceae; genus Sphingomonas. Next base: position 53,356 of record NZ_JACYVA010000009.1, on the reverse strand, counting down.
CCTCTCGTGCATCGCTGGACGGCAATGCCAGCATTCGATCCGTTGACAAACGGGCCATGCCTACACCCTTCGTTATTTAGGTATATTCCTAAATATGCGGTTCTGTTTGTCAATGCTTAGTTCATCGCCTAAATAATCTGGATGCAGCGCGTATTCGAAGCCCTTTCTTCATCCGTTCGGCGGCAGATGCTCGCCTATCTCGCTCACAGCGAACTGAGCGCGGGGGACATCGCGTCTCGCTTCGCCATGTCCAGACCGTCCATTTCCCAACATCTGACGATACTCGAGAATGCCGGTTTGGTGCGAAGCGACAAACGGGGGCAATTCGTCTTTTATCGGCTCGTTCCCGAAAGCCTGACGAACACCCTGCACGGCTTCGTTCAGGAGATCTGTCCGGTAGCGCGTCCGTTGAAGCGCGAGAGCATGGAACTCGCACGTGTGGCCAGAGACGAGCCACCGCAGTAAATGCGCGGTTTAAGTCGGAAGTGATAGTCCGCGTTTGCAACAACCGGTCTCGCGTCGAACGGTCGCCCGTACGCCCTACGCTACCCCGTCCGACACCAGCTTCGCGCCTACCGCGATCATCAGTACATAGATCGCGGTATAGAAGCGCTTCGCCGCGACCCGCCGCACCAGCCACACCCCGGCCAGCGTCGATGCGATCGCAACCGGCAACAGCACCGCCGCCGTGGTCAGGTTCGCACGCCCGAACTGACCCAGCGCAATATAGGCCGGCACTTTCAGCCAGTTGACCGCGCCGAAGAACAGCGCGGTCGTTCCGACCAGCACGTCGCGCTCCAGCCGGCGGGGCAGCACCCATAGCTGGAACGGCGGCTGTCCGGCATGGGCGACCTGGCTGGTGAAGCCGGACGCGACGCCGAACAACGTACCGACCCAGCCCGGCGAACGGCTGGCGGCAGGCATGCCGCGCCGTTCGACCCACAGCCGCCACAGCCCGAACACGATCGAGATCGCGCCCACGACCGCCAGCACCGCCGACGCCGGCACGGCGGACGCGAACCCATAGCCCAGCGCGATGCCCGCCACCGCACCGGGCAGCATCCATCCGAGTACCGGCCAGTCGACCGTGCGGCGGAACGCCCACATTCCCACCACATCCTGCACGATCAGGATCGGCAACAGGATCGCGGCGGCCCGCACCGGATCGACCGACAGCGCCAGCATCGGCAGCGACAGTGCACCCATGCCCGAAAAACCGCCCTTGGCCAGCCCGAGCAACACCACCGCCGGCACCGCAAGCGCGTAGAATGCCGGATCGTCGATCATCGCTCGGGCGGGCGACCGATACGGAACAGCGCCAGCACGCCGACCGCCGCCACCGCGACCAGCGCCAGCACCGCATAGGTCAGCGCCGCCAGCCAGCCCGCGACGTCGCGTAACGCATCCGCTTGGCGCAGCGTTGCCTCAACGATGGTCGGCTCGCGCGCTGCACCGGTGGTGAACGGTGCGGCGGCTTCGGCACTTACCGGGTCGCCAGTACGCGGATCGGTCGAAATAACGGGCGTGCCCACGTCGCTACGATCGGCAATGGCACCGCTGCCGTTCGTCGACATCGTCGCGACTGCGCCGACGATTGCCAGCGTCGCCAGAATCGCCAGCAGCCATGACAGCGCCCGGGCTTGCCACCCTTCCGCGTTCACGGATGGCTGACCGGATTCAGCGTGACGGCGGCGGGACGACGCACGTCGCGATTTACCTCCGCCTTCCAATCCCCGCATCGTGACAACATCGGAATATGGGAACGAGCCGGACGGTCTCGCTGTCCGACATAAGGGCACCGGACATGAGCGGCCCTCTCCCGTGGGCGGCCAGGCGCGGGATAGGGGTATCTTGCCATGTAGCCGATTGTGCTGGTGAACAGGGGGATGACGATTACCCGATGCATTGCACGACTATAGCGATCCGCGTTCTGAATGCGAAGGGATCTGGCAGCGACCGGTACGTTCGCCCCACCGACGCCCGCCAAATTTCACCAACGGAGCTTGCGACGCATTATCAATAAACATGTTTCGGGGTGGATTCTACCGGCTGCATGTGCTTTAGCGCGGCAACTTTGCAAACAACCACCCGAGAGGCGGAAGGCGGCAGCATGAACATCCACGAATATCAGGCCAAGGAATTGCTCGCGAAATTCGGTGTGCCGGTTCCCGCCGGCTACTCCGCCATGACCGTCGAGGAAGCCGTCGAAGCATCGGCGAAGCTTCCCGGGCCGCTCTATGTCGTGAAGGCACAGATCCATGCCGGCGGCCGCGGCAAGGGCAAGTTCAAGGAACTCGGCCCCGATGCCAAGGGCGGTGTCCGCCTCGCGAAGACTGCCGACGACGTGCGTGCGGCCGCGACCGACATGCTCGGCAACACGCTGGTGACGATCCAGACCGGCGATGCGGGCAAGCAGGTCAACCGCCTGTACGTGACCGACGGCGTCGACATCGCAAAGGAATTCTACCTCGCGCTGCTCGTCAACCGCGCGACCGGCCGCGTCTCGATGGTTGCCAGCACCGAAGGCGGCATGGACATCGAAACCGTGGCGCATGACACGCCCGAAAAAATTCATTCGATCGATATCGATCCCGCCACCGGGTTCCAGGGGCATCACGGCCGCGCCGTCGCCGCTGCGCTCGGACTGACCGGTGACCTTGCCAAGCAGGCCGCGTCGACCGCGTCGAAGTTGTACGACGCATTCCTTGGCACCGACGCCGAGCAGATCGAGATCAACCCGCTCGCCGTCACCGACGATGGCAAGCTGATGGTGCTGGACGCGAAGGTCGCGTTCGACGGCAACGCAATGTTCCGTCACAGGGATCTGCTGGAACTGCGCGACACGACCGAAGAGGACGCGATGGAGTTGGAGGCGTCGAAGTACGACCTCGCCTACATCAAGCTCGACGGCGACATCGGCTGCATGGTCAACGGCGCCGGCCTGGCCATGGCGACGATGGATATCATCAAGCTGAACGGCATGTTCCCCGCCAACTTCCTCGACGTGGGCGGCGGCGCCAACAAGGAAAAGGTGACGGCGGCGTTCAAGATCATTCTCGCCGATCCGGCGGTGAAGGGCATCCTCGTCAACATCTTCGGTGGCATCATGAAGTGCGACATCATCGCCGAGGGCATCGTCGCCGCCGCCAAGGAAGTGAACCTGTCGGTACCGCTGGTCGTCCGCCTCGAAGGGACCAACGTGCAGGCTGGCAAGGACATCCTCGCCAATTCGGGTCTGGCGATCGTCCCCGCGAACGATCTGGGCGATGCCGCCCGCAAGATCGTTGCCGAGGTGCAGAAGGCAGCCTGATCGATGGCGGTCCGGCGCTCGCCGGGCGGCTGGCGGCTGGCGCTGACCCTGATGAAGGGCGCGGCGGCGGGTGCGTTGCTGGCCACGGTGATCGTCCGGTTGTTTTGAACCGATGATCGATACAAAGGGGTTCGGACGGAAACGTCCGGGCCCTTTTTCGTTGGGTTGGCAAGGCGATCCGCAATTGGATCGCCCCCGGTCGTCGCAGCGCGCTGTATTCCCGTACCGGACTTGCGAAAACCACGCGAAACCGCCACAGAAACCGCCGATGCCGCCGTGCAAAGAGTTTTGAGAGGGAGTGCCCATGAAGGTGCTGGTGCCGGTCAAGCGCGTGCTTGATTACAACGTGAAGCCCCGGGTGAAGGCCGACGGAACGGGCGTCGACCTTGCCAACGTCAAGATGAGCATGAACCCGTTCGACGAGATCGCGGTCGAGGAAGCCATCCGCCTGAAGGAAAAGGGCGTCGTGACCGAGATCGTCGTCGTGTCGATCGGTGAGGAAAAGGCGAAGGACACGCTGCGCACCGCGCTGGCGATGGGTGCCGATCGCGCGATCCACGTCGTGAGCGATACGAAGGTCGAACCGCTGGGCGTCGCCAAACTGCTGAAGGCGATTGCGGACGAGGAGGCGCCGGGACTGGTGATCCTCGGCAAACAGGCGATTGACGATGACAACAACCAGACCGGACAGATGCTGGCCGCGCTGACCGGCTGGGCGCAGGGCACCTTTGCCAGCAAGGTCGAGCTGACCGGCGACCGGGTCGACGTGACGCGCGAGATCGACGGCGGACTGGAAACGGTATCGCTGGCGCTGCCCGCGATCATCACCACCGACCTGCGCCTGAACGAACCGCGCTATGCGTCGTTGCCCAACATCATGAAGGCCAAGTCGAAGCCGCTCGCGGCCAAGACCGCCGCCGATTACGGCGTCGACGTGACGCCGCGGCTGACGACCGTCCGGGTCGAAGAGCCGTCGAAGCGGCAGGCGGGCGTGAAGGTGGCCGACACCGACGAACTGGTAAGCAAGCTGAAGACGCTGGGAGTGGTCGCATGAAGACGCTGGTCTGGGTCGAACATGATGGCGGCACCGTGAAGGAATCGACCTTTGCCGCAGTAACGGCTGCCGCGAAACTCGGCGACGTCGACCTGCTGGTCGCCGGTTCGGGTGTCGATGGCGTTGCGCAGGCGGCGGCGGGGATCGCGGGCGTGACGACGGTGCTGGTGGCCGACGATGCCGCCTATGCGCATAATCTCGCCGAAAACGTCGCGCCGCTCGTGGTCGATTTGATGGGCGGCCGCGACGCGTTCGTTGCCGCCGCCACCACGACGGGCAAGAACATCGCGCCGCGAGTCGCCGCGCTGCTAGATGTGATGCAGATCAGCGAGATCCTGTCGGTCGAAGGGCCGGACAGCTTCACCCGCCCGATCTATGCCGGCAACGCTATCGCGACGGTGAAGACCGGCGATGCCAAGCTGGTGTTGACCGTGCGCGGGACCGCGTTCGACAAGGCCGCCGCCACCGGCGGATCGGCCACGATCGAAGCGGTGACGGCAGGCGGCGATCAGGGACTGTCGCGCTTCGTCGGGTCGGAGATCGCAGGATCGGAGCGCCCGGAGCTGACCAGCGCCAAGATCATCGTGTCAGGCGGTCGTGCGCTGGGATCGGAAGAGCAATTCCATGCTTTGATCGATCCGCTGGCCGACAAGCTTGGTGCGGCGGTCGGCGCATCGCGCGCGGCGGTCGATGCGGGCTATGCTCCCAACGACTATCAGGTCGGCCAGACCGGCAAGATCGTCGCCCCCGAAGTCTATATCGCCGTCGGCATTTCGGGCGCGATCCAGCATCTGGCCGGGATGAAGGATTCGAAGGTGATCGTCGCGATCAACAAGGACGAGGACGCGCCGATATTCCAGGTCGCCGATGTCGGGCTGGTGGGTGATCTGTTCACGCTGTTGCCGGAGTTGACCGCCAAGCTTTGAGGCGTGCAGCGCAGGCGGACGACGCGGGCTATGGTCCCGTGTCGTCCGCTTTCGCAACGGATGCGGGCCGACAGGAGCGCCCGTGCGGATGCCGCGACCGGTCCCGTTGCATCCCGCGATGCCTCGACCCCCGAAGCCGATCGGCCCGACTGCCGTTGTCGCAAGCGCTTTATGACCGGAACTCAGGCGGGTTTTTCAAACCCGTCGTCACGGTAGGTTCGGTGAACACCGCAAGCAGGCGATGGGATCGCCCGGTTCACATCCCGGATGGCCACCGCGACCGACGGACCCCATACTACCGGGCTTCGTCCCACGCCCAGCCCCTTACGCCTGCTGCCTCATCGCGCCGCGACCGGCAACGGCACTGCCGGATCGAGCGGGATCGCGACGCGCTTGGCGCGTTCGGCTTTCGACGGCCCGCCCTTCGCGCCGCGCACCACGTCGCCGATCAGCTTGCCGACATCCTTGTATTCGCCCGGTTCCTCGCAACAACTGGCCGGATCGACCAGCTTGCCCAGCGCGCGGATCGCGAACACGCCACCGCCGATCAGGTCGACACCGGTGGCGCAGCCTTGCGACAAGGTACCACAGGGCGACGCCGACGCCGCCATCGCGCCCCGCCCGTCGGCATAGGGGTTCGATGCCAGCGGCCGGTCCGGCGGACCACGATCGAGCGGCAGCGGCAGGCGCGGATCGGGCCGGTCGCCGCAGACCAGTATCTCGTCGTCCTGCGACATTCGCCGTTGCGACGCGCACGGATCGACAAGGATCGAAATCCGGTCTGGGGGCGGTGCGGCGGCGGCCTGGGCAGCGAACAGGAGCAGGGCGAGCATCGGCGGACCTCCGGGCAACGGATGCACAGCCAAGCACGCGCGACCGCACAGGTAAAGCGCTTGCCGATCGCCGCCACCGCGCGATAGCCTTGTCCGATGCTCGTTGCCCTGCTCCTCGCCGCGCAAGCGTCCGCGCCCATGCCCGGGTCATTGCCCGCGCAAACGCAGGCGTTCGCACCCGTGCCGTCGCGGCGTGATATCGCCCGTGCCGAACGGGTGCTGACGCGCACGCCGATCATCGACGGGCATAACGACCTGCCATGGGAGATTCGCGACGGCCATCACGGCGCGGTCGAGGCGGTCGACCTGACTGCCAATACCAGCCGGATCGACCCGCCGCTCCAGACCGACCTGCCGCGCATGGCGAACGGGCATGTCGGCGGACAGTTCTGGTCGGTGTGGATTCCCGCGACGATCACGGGGCCGGCGGCGGTGGAAACGACGATCGAGCAGATCGACATCGTTCATCGCATGATCGCGGCCAATCCGGCGCGGATGGCACTGTCGACCGGCGCGGCGGATATGGCGCGCATCGCGCGCGGCGGTCGCGTCGCGTCGCTGATCGGTGTGGAGGGCGGGCATCAGATCGACGGGCGGCTGTCGGTGCTGCGGCAGTATCACGCGTTGGGCGTGCGATATCTGACGCTGACCCATGGCAAGAGCGTCGGCTGGGCCGACAGTTCGACCGATGCGCCACGGGCAAACGGCCTAACCCCGTTCGGGCGACAGGTGGTGGCGGAGATGAACCGGCTGGGGATGCTGGTCGACGTCGCGCATGTCTCCGACGCGACGATGGCGGCGGTATTGGCGGTGACGAAGGCACCGGTGATCGCATCGCATTCCAACGCCCGCGCCGTCGCCGACCGGCCGCGCAACATCCCTGATGCGTTGTTGCGCGCGATCGGGGTGAATGGCGGGGTGGTGATGGTAAACGCCTATCCCGCCTTCCTGTCGGGCACGTGGAACGACTGGGACAATGCACGAATCGCCGCCGCAAGGGCGCTGGGCGTGCCGACCGATCGGTACGGCGGGCGTACGCCGGTGGCGTTGCGCGACTGGATCGCCGCCCATCCCGAACCGCACGTCACCGCCGCGACGATGGCCGATCATGTCGATCATATCGCCACGGTCGCAGGGCGCGCGCATGTCGGCATCGGTGGCGATTACGACGGTATTTCAGGCACGGGGCCGGAGGGAATGACCGGAGTCGACGGCTATCCGCTGCTGTTCGCCGAACTGGCGCGACGCGGCTGGTCCGACCGCGATCTGGCGGGGCTGGCGCAGGGCAATGTCCTGCGCGTGCTGGCCCGCGCCGAAGCGGTCGCGCGGTCGCTCAGCGCGATGCCGCCGGTCGACGCGACCGATCGCCCGTAAGGCCCAGCAACGCCGCACCTAGCAGCGCGGACAGCACCGACCCCGCCAGCACCCCGATCTTCACCTGATCGATCGCCGCCGCGTTCCCGGCAAAGGCAAGGCCGCCGATAAACAGGCTCATGGTAAAGCCGATCCCGGCCAGCGCGGCGATGCCCCATAGCTGAACCCAGCCCGCGCCGCCCGGCTGTCCGGCGATACCCGTGCGGACGGCCAGCCACACCGCGCCCAGCACGCCGACCTGCTTGCCGACGAACAGCCCGGCGGCAACCGCCAGCGGCAACGGCGCCCACAGGATCGACAGCGGCAGCCCGACGAACGCGACGCCGGCATTGACGAAGCCGAACAGCGGCACGATCGCGAACGCGACCCATGGATGCAGGATATGTTCCAGCCGATGGAGCGGGGAATCGACCGCCTCCGGCGCGCCGGGCGTCGGCTTGACCGGAATCGTCATCGCCGCCAGCACACCCGCGACCGTGGCGTGAATCCCCGACAGGAACACGCAATACCACAGCAATACGGCCAGCAGCAGATAGGGCGTCAACCGCATCGTGCCCCCGCGGTTGAGCGCAACCATCGTCGCCAGCACCACCGCGGCGCCGCCCAGCGCCACCGGATCGAGATCGCTGGTGTAGGCCAGTGCGATGATAATCACCGCCCCCATGTCGTCGACGATCGCCAGCGTCGTCAGGAACAGTTTCAGCGCCGCCGGCACGCGGCGGCCCAGCAATGCCATCACGCCCACGGCAAAGGCGATATCGGTCGCCGCCGGGATCGCCCATCCCTGCGCAATGCCCGGCGTACCGTGTCCGACCATCAGGTAGATCGCGGCCGGCAGCGCCATGCCGGCGACCGCGCCGATCACCGGCAGGCGGCGCTGTTCCCACGTCGCGAGGCGGCCATCGACCAGCTCGCGCTTGATCTCCAACCCGACGAGCAGGAAGAATACCGCCATCGCTGCGTCGTTGATCCACAGATGGATCGTCATCGGCCCATGGCGTGCGCCGATCACCGGGCCGGTGACCAGATGCAGCGCATGGAAATAGGCGTCGGCGGTGCCCGGCACATTGGCCAGCACCAGCGCGAGCGCGGAAGCCACCATCAGCGCGACGCCACCGGCGGCCTCGCTGGTAAGGAAACTGCGAAGGGCGGAGCGCGGACGGGTCATGCCCGTCCGCTACCAGATACGTCCCGCCACGGGGAAGATCGAAACGGTCAGTCGCGCAACAGGTCGTTGATGCTGGTCTTTGACCGCGTCTGCGCATCGACCCGCTTGACGATCACCGCGCAGTACAGCGCGGGCTTGCCGTCGCCGCCGCCGATCGATCCGGGCACGACCACCGAATAGGGCGGTACTTCGCCGCGAAACACTTCGCCGGTCGCGCGGTCGATGATCTTGGTCGATGCGCCGAGATACACGCCCATCGACAGCACCGCGCCTTCGCCGACGCGGACGCCCTCCGCCACTTCGGCCCGCGCGCCGATGAACGCGCCGTCGCCGATGATGACCGGATCGGCCTGCAACGGCTCCAGCACGCCGCCTATGCCAACCCCGCCCGACAGATGGACGTTGCGGCCGATCTGCGCGCACGACCCGACCGTCGCCCAGGTGTCGACCATCGTTCCTTCGCCGACATAGGCACCGATGTTGACGAAACTGGGCATCAGGATCGCGCCCTTGCCGATGAAAGCGCCCCGCCGCACGATGCTGCCTGGCACCGCACGGAACCCGGCTTCGCGAAAGCGATGCTCGCCCCATCCGCCGAACTTGCTCGGCACCTTGTCGAACCAGTTGGTCGTGCCGGGGCCGTCCATCACGACATTGTCGTTCAGCCGGAACGACAGGAGCACGGCCTTCTTCAGCCACTGGTTGACCTGCCACCCGTCGCCCACCGGCTCGGCGACCCGCGCTTCACCGCTGTCGAGCAGCGCCAGCGCGGCATCCACGGCATCGCGGACCTCACCCTGGGTGTGGACGGTCAGGTCGGCGCGGGCATCCCATGCGGCGTCGATCCGGGTGGCAAGGTCGGTCATGATTCCTCCACGAAGCGTAGCCACGCGACGATATCGTGCGTGGTGTAATCGATATGGTCGCGGGCGTCGCCCGGCCCCTGTTCGGACCCGTTGTCGACCCACAACGTCGTCATGCCGATCGCCTTGGCCGGCACGAGGTTGCGCGCCATGTCCTCGGCGAACAGCGCGGCATGCGGATCGACGTCCCACACCGCGCACAACCCGGCATAGGCGCTGGCCTGCGGCTTGGGGCGATAGGCGGTGGCGTGGATATCGTGGATGCCCGCGAAACTGTCCGACAGGCCCAGTCGTTCGAGCACGCGCCCGGCATAATCGATATCGCCGTTGGTGAAGACCAGCTTGCGACCCGGCAGCGCCGCCAGCAATCCCGGCAGCGCAGGGTCGGCGACCAGCGGCGACATGTTGATGTCATGGACGAAATCGAGGAAATGGTGCGGATCGATCGCGTGGTCGGCCATCAATCCCGACAGGGTGGTGCCGTGCGCGTGGAAATGCAGCTTCTGCACCTGGCGCGCTTCCTGCGGATCGCAGTCCAGCAGGTTGCAGATATAGGTGCCCATCCGCGCGTCGATCGCGGCGAACAGGTTACTCGACGCCGGATACAGCGTGTTGTCGAGATCGAAGATCCAGTCACGGACATGGGCGAGCGCAGGCAGCATCGGCGCGGGCTGTAGGGAAGCGGGACGGGCGGAGCAAGCGCCTGCCGGGAACGGTGCCGCCCGGCACAGGATCTACGACGGCCGTTCCGACAGAAGGAACGATTGCGGTTCCCCCCGTCGGGACCGACCAACGTCCGGTCGACATGCATCGGCACCGGCCCTGCGTTATCGCCCTCGCAACAGGTGCGGCAGAGGTGCAGTCCGGTGCGACTGGATGCCGATCCGCGTCAGGCGGCTTCGGTCGCCTCGATCCATCCGCCGCCCAGCACCCGCTCGCCCGCATACAGCACCGCCGCCTGTCCGGGGGCGACGCCATATTCGGGCGTGTCGAACACCAGCCGCCCGTCCGCCAGCGCCGCCGCCACCGGCTTCGCCATCGACCGCACCTTCGCGGTGACCGGACCGGCATGGTCGCCGCCGATCCAGTTGATCCCGGACAGCCGTGCCGCGCCGACCGCCAGCGCGGCGCGCGGCCCCACCACCAGCCGCTTCGTGGCCGGTTCCAGCCGCACGACGTACAGCGGTTCGGCCTGTCCGCCGATCTCGATCCCGCGCCGCTGTCCCACGGTATAGCCGACCAGCCCGCCATGCCGTCCGAGGACGTTCCCCGCCATATCGACGATCTCGCCGCCGTCGTTCGCCTCCGGGCGCAGCTTGCGCACCAGCCCGGCATAATCGCCGTCGGGGACGAAACAGATATCCTGGCTGTCGGGCTTGCCCGCGACGCCCAGCCCCAGTTCGGCGGCGATCTCGCGCACCCGCGCCTTGGGCATCCCGCCCAGTGGAAAGCGCAGGAAATCGAGCTGGTCCTGCGTCGTGGCGAACAGGAAATAGCTCTGGTCGCGCGCCGGATCGACCGCGCGGTGCAGCTCGGCGCCCTCTGGCCCCACCACGCGCCGGATATAATGACCGGTGGCAAGGCAATCCGCGCCCAGATCGCGCGCCAGCCGGAACAGATCGGTGAATTTCGGCCCCATGTTGCACTTCACGCACGGGATCGGCGTGCGGCCCGCCAGATATTCGTCGGCGAAGTCGTCGATCACCGTCGCGCGGAAGCTGGTTTCGTGATCGAACACGTAATGCGCGATGCCCAGCCGGTCGCACACCGCACGCGCATCGCGAATGTCGCGGCCGGCGCAGCACGATCCCGCCCGCCCCACCGCCGCACCATGGTCGTAGAGTTGCAGCGTGACGCCGATCGTCTCCGCCCCCGTCGCGTGCGCCAGCGCGGCGACGACCGAACTGTCGACCCCGCCCGACATCGCCACGACGATGCGGCGGGCGGACGCGGGCGATTCGATCTGGAACAGGTTGGTGGTCATGATCGGGCCAGATAGGCGCTTGCACGAGACGTTGCAAAAATATGCGTCTATTTACCGGACCTTCAACACTTATGGTGCACGAACCGTATCGGATACGTCATATTGGCGTGTCGATGCCGGGACAATGATGTGGATTTGAGTTTCGCCCGCCTCGATCGCGGGACCGCCATCACCGCCCTGCCGACCGATCTGGCGGTGCTGCTCGCCGCTGTGACCGGGCGGCAGGCGGCGACGCGCACCGCGCGATTGCAGACGCGGCTGGCATGGAAGCGCGCCACCGTATCGCTGATGCACCCGGCCGACGGTGCGTTCGACGGCTGGACCGCCGCGCTGCTGGCGGCATCCGCCACCACGGAAACCCCGTTCGGCACCGATCGTAACGGTTCCGCAACGTGGATGAAGACCATGTTTACCTCGCCGTTTTAGCGATGTTCAATCACCTTCACCTAAGACCGGGTACACAGGTTTCAGGGGGCATCAGCCCCGGCTCCGAGGTCCAGTATGATTGAGAACCAGAAAATCCGTCCGGCAAAAGTTATCGGCCCCCTCGGCGAACCGCTGACGGTCGATTCGCTTCCGCCGCCCGACACGACCCGGTGGGTGGTGCGCCGCAAGGCGGAGGTCGTGGCAGCGGTCAATGGCGGGCTGTTGAGCGTGGACGACGTGTGCCGGCGGTACAATCTGTCGGCGGAGGAGTTCGCCACGTGGCAACGCGCGATCGATCGGTCGGGTATGCCGGGCCTGCGCGTCACGCGGATTCAGCATTACAAGACGCTCTACGAACGTCAGCAATCGAAGTACTGATCCAAATAGTCAAAACGGAGGCGGAACAAGCCAGCGTTAAAAGAGTCTTTCCCTCAGTACGCCCGGGACGAACAAGTGACTGGCGCGCATTGATTTAACGGAGGGAAGTGACATGGGATTCATCATCTGGCTCATCGTAGGCGGCGTCGTTGGCTGGCTGGCGAGCATCATCATGCGCACCGACGCGCAGCAGGGCATCATCCTCAACGTCGTGGTCGGCATCGTCGGCGCGGTGATCGCAGGCTTCGTGACCGGTGCGAACATCAACAACGGCGTCACGGTGATGAGCTTCATCTACTCGCTGATCGGCGCGGTCGTGCTGCTGGCGATCGTGAACCTCGTCCGTCGCGGGTCGGTGCGCTAAGCATCTGACCGCTTCGGCGACGTGAACAGGGCCGTCCCGTATGGGGCGGCCCTTTTTCGTGCCTCGCGTCGTGCTATCCGCTCGCCAGTTGCGCGATCGACGCGCGCATCACTGCGTGCAGGCCGTCGCTGGCATAGACCAGTTCGCTGTTACCCGTGCCCGCCAGCCCCAGTCGCAACAGGCGCGACCCGAACCCGCGGCGGCTCGGCTGCTCCATGACCGGCGGACCACCGCGTTCGTGCCATTCCATCGTCAGCACCTGATCGTCGTCCACCCGCCAGTCGAGCGCCACCGATCCGGTCTTGTTCGACAATGCGCCATATTTGACCGCATTGGTGCCCAGTTCGTGCAGGATCAGCGCCAGCCCCAGCGCCGCGCTCGCGCCCAGCGCCACGTCCGGTCCCGACAGCGCGATACGATCGTCGCACCCGAACACGGCAATGACCTGTTGCGCGGTCGTGCGCATGTCCGCCGCCATCCAGTTGCGCTGGACCAGCACGTCGTGCGCGACGCCCAGCGCCTGCAACCGTTGCTCGAACGCATCCAGCGGTGCGCGATCGACCGATCCCCGCAACGTTTGCGACGCGATCGCCTGCACCACCGACAAGGTGTTCTTCAACCGGTGCGCGAGTTCGTGGACCAGCAGGTCCTGCCGCGCCTCCGCCTCGACCTGCGCCACTCCGACCTCTACCCGGTCCGCCACCTTGCGCAGGAACGTCACCTCGTCCGCCGTCCAGCGGCGCGGCGTCGTGCTGTGCACCAGAAAGATCGCGGCGATCCGGCCATCGCGGCGCACCGGCATGTTGATGAGCGCGCCGACCCCTTTGTCCAGCATCGCGGCGGGGTCGGCGGCGGTGCGCGGATCGGTGCGTGGATCGTCGATCACCAACGCTTCCCCGCGGGCCAGCCCGTCGCGCAGGTCGCCATAATCGGCGAAACGATGCCGTCCGGCGATCGAGACGACGCCATGCGCCGTCCAGTCGGGCTCGATCTCGACATGTTCGACCCCGGCGTCGATCCGACCGAATCCGGCGCGGTCGACGCGCAGCGTTTCGCCGACCAGTGCCGATGCAACGCGTGTTACGTCGGCGACGTTGCGACAATCGCGCAACGCATCGCCCAGATCGACGAGTGCAGCCTGCCGCGTCGCCGCAGCGACTTCCTCCGTCGTATCGTGCAGGATCACGCCGAACCGTTCGCCCTCGATGCGGAAACAGCGTCCCCGAAACCAGCGGCGCAACCGGGGGGCGTGATGCACGAACCCGACCGGGTCACCCGTCGCGATCAGTCGGTGGAGGTCGTCCGCCCAATGCGCGGGGGCATGGTCGTCCAGTCCGCGTCCGGTGCCCGCCAGCATCGTGGCGCGATCGAACGCCGATAGTGCGAACCACGCCGGGTTCGCATCCAGATAGCGCCAGTCGATGACTTGCCCGGCAGTGTCGCGGATCACTTCGCCCACGGCAAACCCGTCGCCGATATTCTCGAACACGCGTTGCCAGCGGCGTTCCTCGCCCGACAGCATCGCTTCCGCGTCCGCCGCACGCGCCAGTCCGGCATCGCGCTCGTGCAGCGACCGGCGCAGCTCCATCGTCGTCCCAACCTGCCGCGCCAGCCGCATCAGGGTATCGCGCTGCACGTCGGTCAGTCCGGCGGGGCGCGGTTCGACGTCGAGCACGCACAACGTTCCCACCACCGTGCCGTCGGCGACGCGCAACGGTACGCCCGCATAGAAACATACCCCCGGATCAGCGGTCACCAGCGGATTGGCGACGGTACGTGGGTCGGCGGACAGATCGGGGATGACCAACAGGTCGGGTTCGTTCAGCGCGTGAATACACAGTGCGCGGTCGATGTGCGTTCCCCGCAGGTCGGTGCCGACACGCGCCGTGAAGGTCTGGTATTCAGCGCCGATGACGGTGATCAGCGCGATCGGTGCGTCGCATGCACGCGCCGCCAGCACGACCAGATCCTGTTGTGCCGGATCATTACCGTCGCACGCCAGACCATAGGCATGGATCGCGGCCAGCCGCCGGTCGCGCCCGGCCGAATCGCCAGCCGAATCGAGTGTCGCCCCCATGTCCGCCGCCCCCCTGCCGGCAAAGTGACGGATAGCAACCGGCCGCGCGGGACACAAGGGTCGCGCCACTTTGGCACGACCCTTGCAAAACTATTTTAACGCAGGTCAGTTCACGCGTCGGCTGTCGACTTGACCCGATTCGCGAAACTCTTGCGCAGCTTTTGCAGCTTGGGCGGGATCACGGCAATGCAGTACGAGTTACGCTGCCCTTCGCCGTCCCAATATTCCTGATGATACCCCTCTGCCGGATACCAGGTCGAAAGCGGTTCGATCGTCGTCACGAAGCCCGCGCCGCGTTCGACAGCGGCCCGGGCCGCCGCTTCCTGTTCGGCCGAATACGGAAAGATCGCCGACCGATATTGCGTGCCGACGTCGTTGCCCTGCCGGTTCAGCTGCGTCGGATCATGCGTCGCAAAGAAGATTTCGAGCATGTCGCCATATCCGATCACCGACGGATCGAACGTCACGCGGATCGCTTCGGCATGGCCGGTATTGCCGCCGCACACCTGCTTGTAGGTAGGATGCTCGACCGATCCACCGATATAGCCGCTCTCGACGCGCTCCACGCCGATCACGTCGCGGAACACCGCTTCGGTGCACCAGAAACATCCGCCGGCAAAGGTCGCCTCTTCGGTAGCCATTACGTAATCTCCTTCGTACATGACGACATAGGCGCGCACGGCGCAGGTACAATGCGACAGGGGACGGGAATGGGCGACGGCAAGGTTCTGGTGACGGGCGGCGCAGGCTATATCGGCAGCCATGCGGTGCTGGCGTTGCTGGATGCGGGGCATGACGTCGTGGTGGTCGACAATCTCGTCACCGGGTTCGACTGGGCTGTCGATCCGCGCGCCGCGCTGGTCGTCGCGAACATCGCCGACGATGCGGCGATCCGTGCGGCGATCCGCGAACATGGCGTCTATGCGATCCTGCACTTCGCCGGGTCGGTGGTGGTGCCTGAATCGGTCACCGATCCGCTCAAATACTATCGCAATAACACTGCCGCCTCGCGCAGCCTGATCGAAAGCGCGGTTGCCGAAGGCGTGCGCCACATCATCTTTTCGTCCACCGCCGCGACCTATGGCATTCCCGAAATGGTGCCGGTGCGCGAGGATGCGCCGAAACAGCCGATCAATCCGTACGGCATGTCGAAGCTGATGACCGAGATCATGCTGGCGGACATCGCGGCGGCGCACCCGATCAACTATGCCGCGCTCCGCTATTTCAACGTCGCGGGTGCCGATCCGCAGGGACGAACCGGCCAGTCGACGGCGGGCGCTACGCATCTCATCAAGGTCGCGGTCGAGGCCGCGATCGGCAAGCGCAGCCATGTCGGCGTCTATGGCACCGATTTCGCCACGCCCGACGGCACCGGGGTGCGCGATTACATCCATGTCAGCGATCTGGCGGCAGCGCACGTCCATGCGCTCGACCTGCTGGTCGCCGATCCGGCGAAGAGCCACACGATGAACGCGGGCTATGGCCGTGGCTATTCGGTGCTGGAAGTGCTCGACGCCGTCGACCGCGCGACCAACCTGACGATCGATCGCCGGATGGAGGGTCGCCGCGCGGGCGATCCCGACGCGCTGGTCGCCGACAACAGCACGATCCTCGCCACGCTGCCATGGCGGCCGCAACATGCCGATCTGGACAAGATCGTGGCGGATGCGCTGGCTTGGGAACGCAAGCTGGGCGACCGGCAGGGATAAGGGCGTACGGCGCGGCATTGGCCGGGTGTGCCTGGGGACTCGGGCGCCGGTGGCGCTGGCGCTGGGGCCGGCCCCCGCCCCCGCCCCCGACGTCATCCCAGCGAAAGCTGGGATCTCCCGTTGGAAGCGCAACGCACAAACGCCAGCGATCCCAGCTTTCGCTGGGATGACGTTTCGGGGAGGGCGGCGCAAACCGCGCTGACCGCGCTGACCGCGCTGACCGCGTCAGAAATCCGGCAGCACCTGATCCGCCACACCCCACCCCGCCAGCAACCGCCCGTTCGCACGGTCGATCAACTCGGCCGCGTCGCGGATCGTCCATCGTGCGGCCGTGTCGATCGCGTCGAGTTCGCTCCACGCGACCGGTGCGGCGACCGGCGCACCGGCGCGGGCGCGCGCCGAATAGGGCATCACCGCGGTACTGCCGCGCTGGTTGCGCAGCCAGTCGATGAAGATGCGTCCCTTGCGCTTCGCCTTGCTCATGGTCGCGGTGAAGCGGTCCGGCTCGGCCTGCGCCAGCGCGCGCGCAAAGCGATCGGCGAAGTCCTTGACCGCCGGCCACTGCGCCTGCGGCGTCAGCGGCACGACGACATGGATACCCTTTCCGCCCGACAGCATCGCGAAACTCGCCAGCCCGAGGTCGGCCAGATGCCGCTTCACTTCCACCGCAGCGCGCTTCGTATCGGTGAAATCCAGCCCCTCGTCGGGATCGAGGTCGAACACCAGCCGGTCGGGCCGCTCGACATCGCCGATCCGCGCGCCCCATCCGTGGAATTCGATCGTCCCCATCTGTACGCACGCCATCAGCCCGTCGGCATCGCGGATGTAGAGATAGGGTTCGGCGGAATCGTCCTTCCCGACGATATCGATCTTGCCCACTGCATCGCCGAAGCTGCCGGCATCGTGTTTCTGGAAAAAACACGCCTTGCCCCGGCCCTGCGGACACCGGACAAGGCTGATCGGTCGTTCGCCTGCCCACGGCAACAAGAGCGGCGCGACCGTTTCCACATAGCGCGCCAGATCCCCCTTCGTCAGCGCATCGCCGGGAAAGATCACCCGGTCGGGACTGGTGATGCGGTGATGCGTCGTCCCGCCCGCGACCGGATCGGGCGTTTCCAGCACTACGTCCGCCGCCGACTTATCGCCGCGCAGGCCGATGAAGCTCGCGTGGCGCACGATCCGGTCCGCGGTGAACTCGGCGAAGGCGACCTCGGCGACCAGCGTCGGCGTGACCCAGTGCGCACCCTTCGCGACCGGACGCGGCACCTCGACCGGCGGCGTCTTGCGCGACAGCCGGTCCAGCCGTTCGCGCAGATCGGCAATCGTCGCCGCTTCAAAGCCGGTGCCGACCTTGCCGGTATAGACCAGCCCGTCGGGGCCGTTGACCGCCAGCAACAACGACCGCAATCCGCGCGTCGCAGCGGTGCTGGGCAGCCAGCCGACGATCACGAACTCCTGCCGCCGGATGCATTTGACCTTCACCCACGCCTTCGTCCGGGTGCCGCGATAGGGGGCGTCGACCTGTTTCGACACTACGCCTTCATACCCCTCGTGGCACATCGCCTCGAACAGCTTTTCGCCCGCGCCGATGACGTGATCGGAAAACGCGACGCACGGATCGTCTGCAGGGATCGACGCCCGCAACCGTTGCTTGCGCTGGACCAGCGAAAGGTCGCGCAGGTCCTCGCCATCGGCCATCAGCAGGTCGAACGCGAAGAACCGCATCGGTCCGCCTTCATTGATCGCGGCCTGCAACGTCGAGAAATCGGGCCTACCATCGCGCAGCGCCACGACCTCGCCATCGATCAACAGACCGGGCGGCAGCGCGTCGGCGGCGCGCGCCACGTCGGGAAACTTCGCCGTCCAGTCCAGCCCGGTGCGGGTGTACACGCGCGCGCCGCCCTTGCCGGTGGCGATCAGCGCACGATAGCCGTCATACTTCACCTCATGCAGCCATGCGTTGCCCGCCGGAACGGAATCGACCAGCGTCGCCAGCTGCGGCTCGGCAAAGGCCGGTCGCGCAGCGGCGGCGCGGGATCGTCCGGCGGCAGGGGGCGGGGGTTTTCCTTTCCCACGGTCAC
Organism: Sphingomonas sp. CFBP 13720; assembly: GCF_014842075.1. Lineage (GTDB taxonomy): Bacteria > Pseudomonadota > Alphaproteobacteria > Sphingomonadales > Sphingomonadaceae > Sphingomonas. The sequence continues at coordinate 34,809 of NZ_JACYVA010000009.1, read as the reverse complement.
TGCGCGCGCTCCCGCGTCCTCCCGCCTTGCGGCTGTCTGAAACAGCTTGCCCCGCCGCGATCTCGTCCATCGTCCGCCCGGTCTTGACGCTGGTCAGCATCGTCTCGGTCAACACGTCGGGTCCGCCCGCCGCCGCATCTTCGATCTTGCGCAGCAACCAGTTTTCCCGCTTCTCCTTCGCGCGCGGTTTCAGGCGGATCAGCAGCCATTCGCCGCGCATCCGCTGTCCTTCCAGCACGAAATGCAGATGGCCCTTCTCGATATCCTTCGCCGATTTGCCCGCGACCGGTGCCCAGGTGCCGTCGTCCCACAGCATGACGGTGCCGCCGCCATATTCGCCCTTCGGAATCGTCCCCTCGAAATCGCCGTAGGACAGCGGATGATCCTCGGTGCGTACCGCGAGGCGTTTTTCGCCCGGATCGATGCTCGGGCCGCGCGTCACCGCCCAGCTTTTCAGGACACCGTCGACCTCCAGCCGGAAATCATAGTGTAGCCGTGTCGCATCGTGCTTCTGCACGATGAATCGGTTGCCGTGACCGGGGGCCAGCGTCCCCGCCGGCTCGGCGGTCTTCGCGAAGTCGCGCTTGGCGTTATAGGTCGCCAGCGGATCGGCGCGATCAGGCACGTTTGCGCGCCGCCGGCTTTTTCGCAGGCGCTTTCTTGGCCGCCGGTTTCTTCGCCGGTGCCTTGCCGGGCTTTTCCAGCGATTTCTTGAGCGCGGCCATCAGGTCGACGACATTGCTGCCGCTCGGGCGCGCGTCGTCGTCCTGCGTGTCGACGATCTTGCGCCCCTTGGCCTTTACCTTCCGCTGGATCAGGTCCTTCAGCGCGTCCACATACCGGTCGTGAAATTCCTGCGGATCGAACGCCGCCGTCTTTTTCGCGATCAGCGTTTCGGCAAGGTCGAGCAGATCCTCGTCCGGCTTGGTATCGGGTATCTCCCGAAAATAGCTCTGCGCCTTGTTCACCTCGTCGGCATAGCGCAGCGTTTCGAGCACCAGCCCGCGCCCGCATGGTTTCAGACTGACGACATATTCGCGTCCGCGCAGTGCCAACTGGCCCAGTCCGACCTTCTTCGTGCGCTTCAACGCCTCGCGCAGCACGATGAACGCTTCCTCCGCCAGATCGTCGGCGGGCACGACGAAATACGGTTTCTCGTAATAGATCACGTCGATTTCATGCGCGTCGACGAACTGTGTCAGCTCCAGCGTCTTCTTGGACTCCAGCTTGACCGCGTCGATCTCGTCCTGTTCGAGCAGGACATATTCGCCCTTCTCGATCTCATAACCCTTCATGATTTCGTCGGTATCGACCGGACCGATGCCCGCGACCGACTTCTCATACTGGATCGGCTTGCCGCTGGGTTCGTGGATCTGGCGAAAACTGACCGCCGCGCCCGATTTGCTGGCGCTGTAGATCTCGACCGGGATCGAGACGAGCGCGAGGCGGATCTGCCCCTGCCAATATGCCCGTGCCGCCATGTCGCCGTCCCCTTGTTGCGCAAGCGATTCAATTCGCGGTAGAAAAAACCGTTCCATGGCCGGACGTGCGTTGGCGTGGAAAACGGCGTATGGGCCATGCCCATGACCGATCCCTTCCCGCTGTTCGACGACTGGTTCGCGCAAGCGCAGGCCAGCGAGCCGAACGATCCCAATGCGATGGCGCTGGCCACCGCCGATGCTGCCGGACGGCCATCGGTGCGGATGGTGCTGTTAAAGGGCCACGGCCCTGAAGGCTTTGTATTCTATACCAATCGCGACGGCCGTAAGGCTGATGATCTGTCCGCGAATCCCCATGCCGCGCTGCTGTTCCACTGGAAATCGCTGCGTCGTCAGGTTCGCGTCGAGGGCCCGGTGAGCCACGCTAGCGACACCGAATCCGACGCCTATTTCGCCTCGCGCGGACGCGACTCGCAACTCGGCGCATGGGCATCCGACCAGTCGCGGCCACTGGCGTCGCGCGAAACGTTCGAGACGCGCTTCGCCCAAGTGGAAGCGCGCTTCGAGGACCGCGACGTGCCGCGCCCGCCGCACTGGGGCGGATATCGCGTCACGCCGACCTCGATCGAATTCTGGCAGGATCGCGCGCACCGGCTGCACGAACGCCGCCTGTTCACGCGCGAAGGCGACGGGTGGTCCGAAGGATTGCTGTTCCCGTGACGGAGACCGAACGAAAACGGGTGATCCCGCTGGCCACGCGCGCCGCGATCGCGTCGGTGACGATGGCGTTGTTCCTGCTGGCACTGAAAGGGTTTGCCGCATGGCATACCGGATCGGTCGCGATGCTCGGCAGCCTTGCCGACACCGCGCTCGACCTGCTCGCCAGCCTCGTCACGCTGTACGGCGTGCGGCTGGCCGCGACCCCCGCCGATCACGACCACCGGTTCGGCCATGGCAAGGCGGAGGCGCTGGCCGCATTGTTCCAGGTCATGCTCATCACCGCATCGGCGGCGGGCATCGCGTGGCGCGCGATCGCGGCGTTCGGCGCGCCGGGCAAGACGCAGGACGTCGAATTCGGCATCGGCGTGTCGGTGATCGCGATCGTCGCGACGTTCGCGCTGCTCGCCTATCAGCGGTCGATCATCGCGCGCACCGGATCGGTCGCGATCCGGGCGGACAATGTTCATTATCAGTCGGACCTGTTGCTCAACCTCGCGGTCATCGTCGCGATGGTGCTGGATCAGGTGGCGGGGGTACGCAACGCCGATCCGGTGATGGGCATCGCCATCGCATTATGGCTGGGCTGGGGCGCGTTCCAGGCGTCGAGCCAGGCGATCGACCAGTTGATGGACAAGGAATGGCCGGAGGCGGAGCGCGCCGCGTTCCTCGAAGTCGCCGCACGACAGGACGGGCTGCGCGGCATCCATGACTTCCGCACCCGCCGGTCGGGCAGCCACGACTTCGCGCAGTTCCATATGGAGGTCGACCGCACCCTGACCGTCGCCGCCGCCCACGACGTGGTCGAAGGGGTGGAGCGCGCGCTGCACCGCGCCTTTCCGAAGGTGGAGGTTCTGATCCACCTCGATCCCGAAGGGCATGAGGACACCGACGATCCGCTCGCGGAGACGGACGTCACGCCGCACTGGTTCGGCAAACGCATCGGGAGTTATTGATGCCATTGCCGTTCACCGTGGTCGACGCGTTTGCCGACCGGCCGTTCGCGGGCAACCCGGCGGCGGTGATGCCGCTGGACGCATGGCCGGACGACACGACGCTGCTGGCGATCGCGGCGGAGCATAATCTGTCGGAAACCGCGTTCGCCGTGCCGACCGACGGCGATGCCGCATATGAACTGCGCTGGTTCACGCCGACCGTCGAGGTCGCGCTGTGCGGCCATGCGACGCTGGCGAGCGGGCACGTCCTGATCGGCGACGCGCCGTCCATCCGCTTCCGCACCCGCAAGTCCGGCGTGCTGGAGGTCCGGCGCGCCGATGGCGGCTATACGCTCGACCTGCCGGTGACGCGCGTCCGCGCCGTGGACGACCGCGCGCTGCTCGCCGCGCTGGGCTGCGAGGGAGAGGTGTTCGCATCGGTCAGCGGAGCCGAGGCGACCAGCATCATCTCGGTCCGCGATGCGGCGACGGTACGCGGTCTGCGCCCCGACATGGTAGCGCTGGCGGCGACGCGGATAATGGCGATCGTCACCGCGCCGGGCGAGGTCGCCGATATCGAAAGCCGTGTGTTCGTACCGGCATGGGGGGTCGACGAAGACCCGGTGACCGGATCGGCGCACGCCGCGCTGACGCCGTTCTGGGCCGAACGGCTGGGCCGCGACCGGTTCACCGCGTATCAGGCGAGCGCTCGCGGCGGGCACCTGACCTGCACGCTGGCCGGCGAGCGCGCGATCCTTGGCGGGAACTGCGTCACCGTCATGCGGGGCGAGGTGCTGATCGACCTCTGACCGCCAGTCGCTTGCCGCGCAAGTCGCCGTTCAAACCATGGCTTCTGGTCCCCCAAGACGGACTTCGGTGGCAAATCGCAACCCGCTCCCCATCTTACGTCCATGACCCGATATTCGATGCTCGACCTAGTCCCCGTCCGTCAGGGGGGCACCACGACCGAGGCGCTCGCCGCCGCCGCCGATCTGGCGGCCCATGCGGAGGCGGAGGGATATCATCGTTATTGGGTCGCCGAGCATCATGGCATGCCGGGCATCGCCAGCGCGGCGACGGCGGTGGTGATCGGCCATATCGCCGCCGCGACGCGCACGATCCGCGTCGGCGCGGGCGGCATCATGCTGCCCAATCACGCGCCGCTGACGATCGCCGAACAGTTCGGCACGCTCGACGCGCTGTTTCCCGGCCGGATCGATCTTGGGCTGGGCCGTGCGCCCGGATCGGACCAGATCGTCGCCCGCGCATTGCGCCGTACGCTGGACAGCGATCCCAACGCCTTTCCGCAGGACGTGGTCGAGCTGCAATCCTATTTCGCCGACAATGGCCGCACCGGCATCCGCGCGGTGCCGGGCGCGGGGGCGAAGGTCGACCTGTGGCTGCTCGGATCGTCGCTGTTCGGGGCGCAGCTCGCCGCGATGCTGGGCCTGCCCTATGCGTTCGCATCGCACTTTGCGCCCGCCGCGCTCGATCAGGCGCTCGACGCCTATCGCCGCAACTTCCGGCCGTCGGTGGTGCTGGACAAGCCCTATGCCGCCGCCGCGTTCAACGTACTGGCCGCCGATACCGACGACGAGGCGCGTTTCCTCGCCAGTTCGACCGAACAGATGTTCCTCGCGATCCGCACCGGTCAGGCGATCGAGCTGCCGCCACCGGTCGCCGACTATCGCGACACGATCGGCGTACAGGGGCGCACGATCCTCGACAACGTGCTCGAATGTTCGGCGATCGGCGGGCCGGACACGGTCCGCGCCGGGCTGGCGGCGTTCGTTCAGCGTACCGGTGTGGACGAAGTGATCGTGACCGGCGCGATGTTCGATCCGGCGGCGCGGCGGCGGAGCGCATCGATCGCGGCGGCGGCATTCAAGGCGTTGTAGGCTCCGGCCCGCTCAAACCGCCGGCAGTCGCAGCCGTACCATCAACCCGCCCAGATCCTCGCTTTCCTCCAGCGAAGCGGTGCCTTCGTAGATTTCGGCCACGTCGCGCACGATCGCGAGGCCGAGCCCCGTTCCCGGCTTGCCCGAATCGAGCCGCACGCCGCGATCGAAGATGCGCAGCCGGTCGGCCTCCGGGATGCCCGGCCCGTCGTCCTCGACCAGCAGTTCGACGAAGCCCATATCGGCGCGCACCGTCACGAACACGCTCCCGCCGCCGTATTTCGCGGCATTTTCGACTAGATTGCCGAGGATTTCGTCCAGATCCTGCCGTTCGATCCGTGCGACCATGTCCTTCGGTCCGTCCACGTCGATACGGACGTTGGGATAGAGCCGCCCAACCGCGCGCTCGACCGCCTCGACCGATGTCCACACATCGGCACGGCTGTGCGCCGATCCGCGCCGCCCCACCGCGCGTGCACGCGCCAGATGGTGATCGACCTGCCGCCGCATCGTCCGCGCCTCGCGGATCACGGTGTCGGCCAGATCGTCCTGCCCGGCGGCGGCGGCGTTCATGATGACGGTCAGCGGGGTCTTGAGCGCATGGGCAAGGTTGCCGGCATGACGCCGCGCCTCCTCCGCCTGCCGGTCGTTATGTTCGACCAGCGCGTTCAGTTCCTCGACCAGCGGCGCGACCTCGGCTGGCATCGATCCTTCGACCCGCGCCGATTGCCCGGCGCGCAGCCGCACGATCGCGTTGCGCACCGCGCGCAGCGGCAACAGCCCGTACCATGTCTGCAACGCCGCCATCACGATCAGCCCCAGCCCGAGCAATGCGAAGGATCGCACCAGCGTCTTGCGCAGCGCGCCGATCTGTCCGTCGAGCACGTCGCGCGATTCGGCGACCTGGAACCGCCATACCGTCGGCGATCCGGGCAATGTCAGGTCACGCTCGACGATCCGCAGCGTTTCTTCGGGAAACGGTTTGGCGTCGTACAAGTGGATTTCGGTGTCGCGGTGCTTGCTCCCGGTCGGCAAACGCCGGTCGTCCCACAGCGATCGCGACGGAAACGGTTCGTACCCCGCGCCGCTGACCTGCCAGTACAGCCCCGAATAGGGTTCCAGAAACCGCTGGTCGCTCAACTGACGGTTGAACCGCACCTCGCCATCCGGGCCGATCTCGGCCGACACGATCAGCGAGTTGAGCAAATATTCCAGCCCGTCATCGGTATTGCGCGTCACCGACGACGTCAGCACCCTGTCGAGCGCGAAGCCGCCGCCGGCCAGCAACAGCATGATCCAGCAGGCGGCGATCACGATCATCCGCCGCGACAGCGATCCCGTCACCTGCACATAGGCGCGGGGCGCGGGATCGCCGGTCGTCATCGCGGGTCGTTCAGGCTTCGGCACCCGCCGGCTTCGGCGCGCCCGGTTCGTCGAGGCTGTAGCCAAGGCCACGGATGGTGGTGATGACGTCGGCGCCAAGCTTTTTGCGGATACGCGTCACGAACACTTCGATCGTGTTCGAATCGCGGTCGAAATCCTGATCGTAGATATGTTCGATCAACTCGGTGCGGCTCACGACCTTGCCCTTGTGATGCAACAGGTAACTGAGCAGCTTGTATTCCTGCGCGGTCAGCTTGACCGGTTCGCCGGCGCGCGTGACCTTGCCCGACCGGGTGTCGAGGCGAATGTCGCCCGCCGTCAGTTCGGCCGATGCGTTGCCGCTGGCGCGCCGGATCAATGCGCGCAGACGGGCGATCAGTTCCTCGGTCTGGAACGGCTTGGCGACATAATCGTCGGCACCCGCATCCAGCCCGGCAACCTTGTCCGACCAGCTGTCGCGCGCGGTCAGCACCAGCACGGGCGCGCTGCGACCTTCCTTGCGCCAGCGGTCGAGCACGGTCAGTCCATCGACCTCGGGCAGGCCCAGATCGAGGATGATCGCGTCATAGGTCTCGGTCGAGCCAAGAAAATGCCCTTCCTCGCCATCGGTGGCCAGATCGACGGCATAGCCCGCGCCCTCTAGGGTGGCGCGCAGCTGACGGCCGAGATTGGGCTCGTCCTCCACGATCAAAACGCGCATCGCTCTCTCCCTGTTATTATCGGCTGCGGCCGATCACCTGACCGGTCCGGCCATCGACGTCGATCCAGATCACCGCCCCATCGCGCAGGAACTTCAGCGTGTAAATGCCGGTGTCGGGATCGTAATCGAAGCCCAGATACTGTGCGCCGCGCATCTGCGGCACGACGCGACGTTCGATCTCGCGCAATGGCAATATCTTGCCCTGCGTCCGCGCGGCGCGCGCCGCCTGATGGTCGCGCAGCTGCTGTGCGGGGATCGCCTGCGCGACGCCCGGTAAAGCCACCAACCATGCCGCAAGGATCCGAACGAACATCGTCATAGGGGGTGGCATAGGGAAAATGCGTTGAACAGCCTGTGAATAGGTCGGACAGGCTGCGGTAACTTGCTTGCGGGCCGAGTGCGGCTTACCTGCCACACATGGCTGCACCTGTTTTGTCGTACGAAGGCCTTGGCGTTGTCCAGGGCAATGGATGGTTGTTCCGTGGATTGGACATCCATGTCGGCGCGCGCGATCGCCTTGCGCTGATCGGGCGCAACGGCGCGGGCAAGACCACGCTGCTCAAACTGATCGCGGGTGCGCTGGATGCGGACGAAGGGCGGCGGACGATCGTGCCGGGCACGCACGTCGTGCTGCTGGAACAGGATCCGAAGGTCGAAGGCTATGCCACGTTGCGCGAATTCGCGCTGCGCGGACCGCGCGCGCCGGCCGAACACGAGGTCGACGCGATCGCCGACCAGCTTGGCATCGACCTCGACCGCGAGGCATCGACCGCGTCGGGCGGCGAACGGCGGCGCGCGGCGATCGCGCGCGCGCTGGCCGAACGTCCCGACGTGCTGCTGCTCGACGAACCGACCAACCATCTCGACCTGTCGGCGATCGAATGGCTGGAGGAATGGCTGAACCGCTTCAACGGCGCGTTCATCGTCATCAGCCACGACCGCACCTTCCTGACGCGGCTGACCAAATCGACGCTATGGCTCGATCGCGGGGGCATCCGCCGGGCCGAAATCGGCTTTGGCGGGTTCGAGGCGTGGATGGAACAGGCTGCGGCGGAAGAGGAACGCGCGGCGCAGCGGCTGGATGCCAAGCTGAAGATCGAGGAACACTGGCTGCACCGGGGCGTCACCGCGCGGCGCAAGCGCAACATGGGCCGCCTCGAAAAACTGCACGACCTGCGCGCCGAGCGCGCGGCGATGCAGGGACCGCAGGGGACGGCGAAGATCCAGGTCGAGGCCGACGATACCAAGACCAAGGTCGTGATCGACGCCGAGCACGTCTCCAAATCGTTCGGCGACCGCATGGTGCTGAAGGATTTCACGCTGCGGGTGCGGCGTGGTGACCGGATCGGCATCGTCGGCGGCAATGGTGCGGGCAAGACCACGCTGCTGCGCATCCTGATGGGCGATCTGGAACCCGACAGCGGCAAGCTGATGCGTGCGAAGACGCTGAACGGCATCGTGATCGACCAGCAACGCAAGCTGATGGCCCCCGAAAAGCGGGTGCGCGAAGTGCTGGCGGATGGCGGCGACTGGCTCGACGTCAACGGCGTCAAGAAGCACATCCACGGCTATCTCAAGGAATTCCTGTTCGATCCGTCGATCGCGGAAGCGCGGATCGCGACGCTGTCGGGCGGGGAACGCTCGCGGCTGTTGCTGGCGCGCGAATTCGCACGGCCGTCGAACCTGCTGGTCCTCGACGAACCGACCAACGATCTCGATCTCGAAACACTCGACCTGTTGCAGGAAGTAATCGGCGATTATGCCGGCACCGTGCTGATCGTCAGCCACGACCGCGACTTCCTCGACCGGACGGTGACGGTGACGCTGGGACTGGATGGCAGCGGGACGGTCGACGTCGTGCCGGGCGGCTATGCCGACTGGGTCGCCAAGCGCCGCGAACGCACTGCGGGGAAAGGCCGGACCAAGGCGACCGAAACCGCACCGAAGCCCAAATCGTCCAAGATGAGCTACAAGGACCAGCGCGATCTGCAAATCCTGCCCGCGCGGGTACAGGAACTGGAAGCGGCGATCGAACGCGACGAAGCCTTGCTGGCCGATCCCGCGCTCTATGCGAAAGACCCGAAGCGGTTCGCGCTGCTCAACGCGCAGATCGAGAAGGCGCGGGCCGACAAGGACGCGGCGGAGGAACGCTGGCTGGCACTGGCGGAAGCAGCCGAGGCGGTGGTCTGAACTACACCGCCCGACCGTGCCGCCCGGCAAGGTCGGTGACATATTGCCATGCCACCCGCCCCGACCGGCTGCCGCGCTTCGTGGCCCAGCCGACGGCTTCATGTGCGTCGAACGGCAGGTCGTACGCGGTGCAGTAGCGTTCGACGATCGCGACATAGTGGTCCTGATCGACCACATGGAACCCCAGCGACAGGCCGAACCGGTCGGCCAGTGCCAGCGAATCGTCGATGACGTCGCGCGGGTTGATGGCGCTTTCCTGTTCCGACAGGTCGCGCGGCACCAGATGGCGGCGGTTGGCGGTGACGACCAGCCGGACGTTGGCCGGGCGTCCCTCGGCACCGCCTTCCAGCAGCGAGCGCAGCGCACGGCCGTCGGCCGGCGTATCGAAGCCCAGATCGTCGAGGAACACGACGAACGCGCGCGGCACGCCATCCAGCAGCGCGAACAGTCCGGGCAGCCGGTCGAGCGACGTTGCCGATGCCTCGACCAGCGCCAGCGCGCCGCCCGCCGCCTGCACCGCGCCGACCCCGGCCTTGACCAGCGCCGACTTGCCGGTGCCGCGCGCGCCCCACAACAGCACGTCGTGCGCCGCCGCCCCCGCTGCCAGCCGGTCGAGATTGGCGGTCAGTGCCGCCTTCTGCGCGTCGATCCCGACCAGCCGTTCGATCGGCACCGGGGCAAAGGATCGCGCGGCGCGCAACGTCGCTCCGTCCCAGCCATAGGCGGGATGCGCCAGCGGATCGGCGGCGGGCGGCGGGGGCGGCGCGATACGGTCCAGCGCGGCGGCGATACGAAGCAGGGGATCGGTCATCCGCCCGGCCTAGCCCGATCGGGGGCGCGAGGGAATGATCGGGTCACCCTCTGGTGATTTCGGCCAGATGCAGGCGAATGCCGGCATGGCCGGGTGCCAGCCGCACCGCCTTCACCGCCAGCGGCAGCGCCGCCCCGGCATTCCCCGCCCGGACCAGCGCCCGGGAATAGGCATCGACCACCAGCGGATTGGCGGGGGCAAGGGCATAGGCCGCCGCCGCATAGTCGACCGCCGGTCCGCTCTGTCCCGCCATCGCATAGGCCGCCGACAGGTCCGCCAGCAGCGCCGCATCGCGGTCGCTGACCATGGTGCGCAGCGTTTCCAGCGTATCGACCGCCGCTGCCGAATCGCCCGCCGCCAGTTGCCATTGCCCCGCGAGCCGCAGCGCGGTGACGTTGTTCGGGTTCTGGCCTAGGAACAGCGACAGCGTGGCTCTCGCCTCGCGCCGCTGTCCGGCGCGGTTGCGTGCGTCGACCAGCCGCAGCATCGTCGGCTCGTCGAACCGCGTCGTCGCCGCACGGGCATAGGCGGTCGCCGCCGCCGCGAACCGCCCGCCCGCCGCCAGCGTATCGCCGAGCACCAGTTGCGCGGCGGGCGCACCCGGATTGGCATCGGCGACGATCTGCGCCGCGCGGGTCGCCTGCGCGAGGTCGCCGGTCGTCAGCAGCGCGCGGATATACGGCACCGCCACGGCGGGATCGCCCGGCGTCGTACGCGCACGAGCCGCCAGTTCGCCGATGGCGGCATCGGGTGCGAAAGCGGTCGACCGCCCGCGTGCGGCGGACGCCGCCCGATCGAGCATCGTTGCCGCCCCGGCGCGGTCACCGATCCGTTCCAGCGCGCGCGCGGTCAGTGTCAGCGTATAGCTGTCGGCGTCGTCCCGCTGCGCGGCGGGCAGGATGAACGCCAGCGCGTCGCGCGCCGCATCGCCGCGCAACAGCGCGAGCGCGAGCAGCTTGCGCGCGGTGACGTTCGTCGGCTGGCGCGCGACCAGTGTGCGAAGCGTCGCCGCCGCCTGCGCATGCGCGCCTTCGTTCAGGTCGATCGACGCGCTTAACAGCAGCGCCGCCGGCACGCCCGACAACCGATCGCCCGCGCGTTGCAGCACGCTGCGCGCGGTCGCCATGTCGCCTGCCCGCGCGGCCAGCACGGCTTGGAGGTAGTATCCCTGCGCGCTCTCGGGCCGCACCGCCATCGCGCGCCGCACCGCCGTCAGCATGGCGACGTTGCGCCCGGCATCGCCCAGCGTCGCGGCATATTCGATCAGCGTGTCGTGATGACGGGGGTCGCGGCGCAGCGCGGCTTCGAACCATGGCAGCGCCGCGACCAGTCCATATTGCGCGCGCACCGTTTCCGCGCGCAGTTCCAGCGCGTCGGGCGACGCGGGATCGGCCCGCACCGCCATCGCCGCCGCATCGATCGCGCCCGCCATGTCGCCCGCCGTCATCCGTACCCGGCCCAGCGCGCTCCACGCCCCGGCATCGCCGGGACGTTCCGCCAGCACCCGGTCGAACAGCGGCAGCGCGGCGGCGACGTCGCCCTGCGCGGCCAGCGCCTGCGCCTTGACCCGCACCGCATAGCCACGATAGCGCGGGGCGGCCCGGTCCGCCTCGGCGATCGCGCCGGACGTATCGCCCTGCAACAGCCGGGCATGCGCGCGAAGCTGATGCGCACGGGCCGCGTCGAACCCGCCACGGATCGCACGGTCGATCGCACCTTCGGCCGCCGCTCCCTCGCCCAGCGCGAGGTGGGTGCACGCCAGCACCGCCTGTGCAAAGCCCCAGTCGGGGTCGGCGGCGGTCGCGGCCTGCGCCCGGTCGCGCGCCGCCGTCCAGTGTCCGCGTTCGAACTGTCCCAGCGCCTGCGCGATCGCGACGCGCGCGTCGGCGGCATCGGCGCGCGCGGGCTGGGTCCACGCCAGCGCCGCGCCGACCATGGCCAACCCGGCGACGCCGAACAGCGCGCGCAACGGACGGTCAGGGTTGCAGGTCATAGCTTTTCATCAGATCGTAAAGCGTCGGCCGGCTGATCCCCAACAGGCGCGCGGTGCCGGAGATATTGCCCTGCGCCCGGGCCAGCGCGTGGCGGATCGCCGATCGGTCGGCCGCCTCGCGCACCGCCTTCAGGTTGATCGGCCCGTCCGGTTCGCCGTTCTGCGGCAGGTCGAGATCGGCGGCGGTGACGCACTTGCCATCGGCCATGATCGCCGCGCGCTTCACCCGGTTTTCGAGTTCGCGGACATTGCCGGGCCAGCCCCATGCGTCGATCGCGGCCAGCGCATCGGCGGCGAAGCGTTTCGCACCCAACCCCATCTGCGCGACGTGACGATCGAGGAACGCCCGCGCCAGCAGCCCGGCATCGCCCGGCCGTTCGCGCAGCGACGGAATACGGATGACGATTTCCGCCAGCCGGTAATACAGGTCTTCGCGAAAGCGGCCATCGGCGACCATCGCATCGATATCCCGATGCGTCGCGCACACGATGCGCGTGTCGACCGGGATCGCCTTGCGCGCGCCGATCCGTTCGATCACCCGTTCCTGCAGGAACCGCAGCAGCTTGACCTGCAGCGGTAAGGGCACATCCCCGATTTCGTCGAGGAACAGCGTACCGCCCGCTGCCTGTTCGATCCGGCCTTCGGTCGTGCGGATCGCGCCGGTGAACGCGCCCTTTTCATGCCCGAACAACTCGCTTTCCAGCAGCGTTTCGGGGATCGCCGCGCAGTTGATCGCGACGAAGTTGCCGCGCCGGCGCGGCGACGCATCGTGCAGCCCGCGCGCCAGCAATTCCTTGCCGGTGCCGGACGCCCCCAGCAGCATCACCGACACGTCGGCCGGGGCGACCCGTTCGATCGTCCGCGTCACCTTCAGCATTTCGGGCGCGGCGGTCAGCATGCCGCCGAGCACACGCTGCCCCTCGATCCGATCCGCCAGCCGGCGGTTCTCGGCTTCCAGCGCATGGACGTGGAACGCACGGTCGACGATCATGCCCAGCGCGTCGATATCGATCGGCTTGGCATAGAAATCCCATGCGCCCAGTTCGATCGCCCGCAGCGCGCTCGCACGGTCGCCATGTCCGCTGGCGACGACGATCTTGGTATCGGGCTTCATCGCAAGGATCGCCGCCATCGTCGCGAACCCTTCGGCGACGCCGTCCGGGTCGGGCGGCAGGCCGAGGTCGAGCGTCACGACCTGCGGCTCCTCGGCGCGCACGGCGGCGATCGCCGATTCACGGTCGCCCGCCACGGCGATCCGATACCCGTCATAGGCCCAGCGCAACTGGCGTTGCAGGCCCACATCGTCCTCGACGATCAACAGGCGGCGGGGATCGGTCATGCGGCATGCTCCATCGGGACCGGCGCGGCGGACAGCGTGACGCGGAAGCGCGTGCCGTGCCCCACACGGCTGTCGACCTCGATCCGCCCGCCCATCGCCTGCGCCAGCTGCCGCGCCTCGAACGCGCCGATGCCGAAACCGGTTGGCTTGGACGACACGAACGGCCGGAACAGTTCGTCGCGGACGAATTGCTGCGTCATGCCCGCGCCTGCGTCGATCACCTCGACCCATGCACTGTCGCCGTCGCCGCCGGTGACGATCCGTACCGGCGCGGTCCCGCCCGCCTCGATCGCATTATGGACCAGATGGTCGACCACCTGTTGCAATCGCACCGGGTCGGCAACGGCATGGATGCCGGGATCGCCCGCCAGTTCCACGCCGTGCGATGCGCGGAACCGCGCCGCCGACTGTGCGGCGATGCCCACCATCGCCACCGCGCGCAGCGGTTCGCCGCGTTGCGGCTCGCGGACCGACAGCCGCGCGAGCAGATCGGTCAGGCGCGTCGCCGATTCGTTGAGCGTCATGACCATGTCGGCACGGAATTCCGGGTTGTCGGCGTGACGCTGCGCATTGCGCGCGACGAGGCTCAGCTGGCTGACGATGTTCTTCACGTCGTGCAGGATGAACGCGAAGCGACGATTGAATTCCTCGAACCGGCGCGCTTCGGCCAACGCGTCCTGCGCCCGCGCTTCGGCCAGATAACTGGCGACCTGCCGTCCCGCGATCCGCAGCAGGTCGAAATCCTCCCAATCGAGCGCACGCGGCAGCACCGGACGCGCCAGCAGGATCGCACCGGTCAATCGTTCGCGATGCGGCAACGGCACGATCACCCATGCGTCGTCATGCGCCAGCATCGCGGGCGGCACCGCTTCGGCATCGCTGCCCACGCCGTCGTCGCTTCGGTCATCGTCGCCATCGCCGTCGCGGATGCGGTCCAGTTCGACGATCCGGCCGGTCCGCGCCAGATACGCCGCAAGCGCCGCGCCGCCGGCATCGACCGGTGCGCCGTCCCAGCGCCACGACGCCTGTACCGCCAGCCCGTCGTCATCGGCGACCAGCAACAGGCCGGCGGGCGCATCGGTCAGGTCGGCGACCGCCTTGATCAGCCGTTCGTCCAGCGGCGCGCCGCCCTTGGGTTCGCCCAGCGTTTCAGTGAACCGCGTCCATTCGGCACGGTAATCATAGCGGTGGCGGAACAGGTGTTTCGCCAGCTTGACCTTGATCCACGCCCGCAGCCAGTCCGACGATGCCATGGTCAGCGCGGCGGCGGTCGATCCGAACACGAACGCGGTCTGCGCGATGCGGGCATGCGATCCGCCCAGCGCCTCGATCAGGCTGGTCGCCATGATGGTGATCGAGAAATAGGCGACCAGCCCCAATAGCGACAGCGAATGGAACGTCGCCGTCCGTGACAGCTGCAATCCCGGATCGCCGCGCCGCGACAGCGCCAGCGCGATCATCACCGCCAGCCCCGCCACCGCCACGCCCCGCGCCGCCGACAATTCGACCCATGGCGTCCCCAGCACGAGCGCGGCGATGGCAAGGTTGGCATCGATCAGCCACAGCCCGCCGACCGCGATCAGCACGATCCGCGCCGATGCCGAAGCCGCGAACGGCAACGATGCCTGCAACAGCACCAGCGCCCCGACCGCCGTCAGCACGCGCAGCAGCGCGGCGGCATCCGACATCGCGGCGGCGGCGGCATTCCCGGTCGCGGCGGCGGCGATGGACAACAGCATCTGCGCGACGACGACCGCAACGACGCTGGCATGCGCCAGCATCGCGACCAGTCCGGTGGCGCGGCCGATCCGCGCCCGCCGCTGGATCGCGACCAGCAGCAACAGCCACGCGATCGTCCGCGCGCCTTCGAACAATTGCGTCACCGGCCGGGTCGTCCCGATGCCGGCGGCGGCCAGCAGCCACAGCGCGGTCGTCCCCAACGCCCCGGCCAGCAGCGCGCGCGGCAGCCCGTCGTCATCGGCCCCGTCGCGGCGGATCGTCCATGCCGCCAGCACGCCGAACAGCAACGCGGCCAGCGCATGGCTCCAGATCAGGATACCCGCCAGCATCGCGTCAGCGCGCCCCGCTGGACCAGATCACCACGCGCAGCGTCTGCAACAGGATCAGCAGGTCGAGGAACGGGGAATAATTCTTGGCGTAGTACAGGTCGTATTCCAGCTTCTGCCGCGAATCGTCGATCGACGCGCCATAGGGATAGTTGATCTGCGCCCAGCCGGTGATGCCAGGCTTCACCATGTGCCGTTCGGCGTAATAGGGTAGCTGTTCTTCCAGATCGGCGACGAATTGCGGGCGTTCGGGACGGGGGCCGACGAAGCTCATCTCGCCCTTCAGCACGCTCCAGCATTGCGGCAGTTCGTCGATGCGGGTCTTGCGCAGGACGCGGCCGACGCGGGTGATGCGCGGGTCGTCTTTTTCCGCCCACAAGGCGGTGCCCGCGATTTCGGCGTCGGTGCGCATCGACCGCAGCTTGGGAATGTCGAACGCGACGCCGTACAGCCCGACGCGGCGCTGGCGGTAGAAGACCGGTCCCCGGCTGTCGAGCTTGACCGCGATCGCCGCCAGCGCGACCAGCGGCAGCGCCAGCGTTAGCAGCAACAGGCTGGCGATGATGTCGAACAGCCGCTTGGTGACGCTGGACAGCATCCGGCCCGACGAGAATCCGTCGGAAAAGATCAGCCACGACGGGTTGACGCTGTCGAGGTCGACGCGGCCCGTCTCGCGCTCCAGAAAGCTCGATATGTCGTTCACATGGACGCCGGTGGTCTTGATCCGCAGCAGGTCCTTGAGCGGCAGCGCGTTGCGGCGCTCCTCCAGGGCGAGGACAACTTCGGCGGCGTTGAGCAGGACGACATGGTCGGCCAGATTGTGGATCGCATCGCGCGAAATGGCTTCGGGTATCACGCGGTTCGTTTCGTTCATCGCGACATAGCCGACGACGACGAACCCCGCGCCCGCGCCCTGTCCTAGCAGCTTCAGGCGTTGCGCGCGCGGCCCCGCCCCCAGCACAATCACCCGCCGCTTGAACGCCTGTCCCCCCAGCAGCGTGCCGGTCACGATGCGCAGCACGAACAGCAGCACGGTCGCGAAACCCATCGCGTAGAGCAGGTTGGATCGCCAGAAGGTGATCGACGGCGTCAGGAAGAACAGCAGCGCAAGGAAGATAATACCGAGCGAGATAGCGACCGCCAGCCGCGCGGCGGCGAAGCGCAGCGACTGGAGCGCGTCGGTGCCGTACACCCCGACCGCGACCATCGCGAGTTCGAGGCTCACGGCGAAGCTCAACAGTTGCGGGATACGGGTATGCGTCGGTTCGACCGCCATGCCGATCTGAGCCGCGCGCGTCACCCAGCCGAGTTCGGCCGCGACCAGCAGCATCGCGAAATCGAGAACGCCGAGCAGAAGAACGGCGTTGGGCACGTAATGCTTGAACAGCCGAATCATACTGGGCGTCCCGCGGGTGTAAGGCAGACCGACACCCTGCCCATATGGGACGAAAGCGCAAAGAATTACTGAATGGCGGGATACGCTTGGCGACGATCCTCGTTATAGCGTCGTAACGACCATCGTCGGCCGGCGTCTTCGCTCGTCCGCGCTCTATCGGGGAACCGCATCCATGTCCGCACAGCCTGCTATCGTCCCGGTCATCCTGTCCGGGGGATCGGGCACGCGGTTGTGGCCGATGTCGCGGCCCGAACGGCCCAAGCAGTTCCTTGCGCTGACCGCAGCGGAAACGATGTTGCAGCTGACCGCGCGGCGCGCGGCGGGCGATGGCTATGCCGCGCCGATCGTCGTCGCCAATGCCGCGCACGCCGATGCCGTCGCCGATCAGTTGGCAGAGGTCGGGTCGGCGCCGCAGTCGATCATTCTCGAACCGATGGGCCGCAACACCGCGCCGGCCATCGCGCTGGCGGCGATCGCGGCCGGCGGGGGCGATGCGCCGTTGCTGGTGATGCCGTCGGATCACGTCATCGCCGATCTGGACGCGTTCCGGGCGGCGATCGAGCGTGCGCTGCCGCTGGTCGGCGACGGCTGGCTGGTGACGTTCGGCATCACGCCCGACGCCCCCGAAACCGGCTATGGCTGGATCAAGGTCGGCGACCCGCTGTCGACCGGGGTGCACCGGGTCGAACGCTTCGTTGAAAAGCCGCCGCTGGATGCGGCGCAGGCGATGCTGGCGTCGGGCGATCACGTGTGGAACGGCGGCATCTTCCTGTTCCGCGCCGACCGCTTCCTCGAAGCGCTGGGCCGGTTCGTACCCGACATGCTGACGGCGGCGCAGGAATCGATGGACCGCGCCGACCGCGACGGAGTGTGCATCCGGCCCGATGCCGACGCGTTCGCGCGGTGCCCGTCCGATTCGATCGACTATGCCGTGATGGAGCGCGACGACCGCGTCGCCGTGGCGCCGGTGGCGATGGGGTGGAACGACGTCGGTAGCTGGGACGCGCTGCACGCCATCAGCGAACGCGACGATTCGGCCAATGCGGTCGGCGGCGATGTCACGCTGATCGATTCGACCGGCTGTCTGGTGCGGACCGATGGCATCCGCATCGCGATGGCCGGGGTGGACGACCTGATCGTCGTGGCCAGCGGCAACGACGTGCTGATCCTGCCGCGAGGCCGGTCGCAGGAGGTCAAGAAGCTGCTGGACGCGATGAAGGGCTGAAACTCCCGGCACGCTACCGACCCTGCATCGCGATACCCCTTTCCTTTCGTCCGCGCGCGTCGCAGGCTCCGGCGAAAGTCGATAGGCGGAGTGGTGTGATGCGTGGTCGGTTCGGAGCGGCACTGGGTGTGCTGGCGATGTTGGCGGGATGCGGCGGCGGCGGGGGCAATGGCAGCGTCGCCGGCCCCGTCGGAGGAACCACCCCCGGTTCGACCGGCGGGGTCACGCCGCCGCCCACGGCGGTCGCGGGCTGTTCGCTGCGCGAGCGGCAGGACTGGGCGGCGGCGCAGTTGCGCGAATGGTATCTGTTCCCCGAAACGCTCCCCGCATCGCTCGACCCGACGCCCTACACCAGCGTAGACGATTATATAGACGCACTGACCGCCACCGCCCGCGCCCAACGCCGCGACCGGTATTTCACCCACCGCGAATCGATCGCGGAAGAGGAAGCCTATTATAATTCGGGCACGACCGCCGGGTTCGGCGTACGCTTCGCGCTCGACCCGACCGGACGACGGCTGCTGGTGACCGAGGCGTTCGAGGGGGCCGGCGCGCTGGCGGCGGGGATCGATCGCGGGAGCGAGATCACGCAGATCGGCACCACGTCCGCCGGGTTGCGGCCGGTATCGACGATCATCGACCGCGAGGGGACTGCGGGGCTGACCACCGCGCTCGGCCCCGATACGCCGGGCACCACCCGCGTGTTCGAGTTCCGCACGATCGACGGCACGACCCGCACCGCGACGGTCGCCAAGACCGATTACACGCTGTTGCCGGTATCGAGCCGATACGGCGCCAAGGTGTTGCAGGACGGGGCGAAGCGGGTCGGGTACATCAACCTGCGCACCTTCATCACCACCGCCAACCAGCCGCTGCGCGACGCGTTCGCCGGGTTCCGGGCGCAGGGCATCACCGAGTTCGTCATCGATTTTCGCTACAATGGCGGCGGGCTGATTTCGGTCGCGGATCTGGTCGGCGACCTGATGGGCGGCAACCGCACGACCAGCGAAGTGTACAGCTACACGACCTTCCGCCCCGAAAAGGCGGCGGAGAACGAGACACGCTATTTCGCACCGACCGCACAGTCGGTGGCGCCGACGCGCGTCGCGTTCATCGGCACCGGCAGCACGGCATCGGCCAGCGAACTGGTTATCAACGCGTTCGTCCCGTATCTGGGCAACAACATGGCGCTGGTCGGCACCAACACCTTTGGCAAGCCGGTCGGACAGATCGCGCTGGACCGGCCCGCATGCGACGACCGGCTGCGCGTCGTGGCGATTGCGGTGCAGAACTCCGCACGGTCCGCCGCCTATTATGACGGCCTCGCCGCGACGGTGCCCAACAGCTGTCAGGCGGGCGACGACCTGAACTTCCCGCTGGGCGACGCGCGCGAGGCGTCGGTGGCGCGCGCGCTCGACTTCCTTGCCGGGCGGCAGTGCAGCCGCATCGGGGCCAGCGCCAGCGCCACCGCATCGACCCGTGGCGGCGAGGCCGGGCTGCGCGCGGTCGCGGGTGGCGGACAGACGCTGTTGCAGCCCGACCGGCCGACCGTGCCGCAGCGCGACGTGCCGGGGCTGTTCTGAACCGTGCGGACGGAGTAGCGCCGGTCGGGAAGGAGACCGGGGTTGAGCGACGACGATTACGTGTATGACGAGGCGAGCGGCGAGTGGGTGCCGGCATTGCAACTGGCGGCTGGCGGCGTGGCGGCGGACGACGACGCGACGGTCGTGCGCGATGCGGTGGGCAACGTGCTGGCCGATGGCGATCAGGTGACGTTGATCAAGGATCTGACGGTCAAGGGCGCGGGGCAGACGCTGAAGCGCGGGACGGTCATCAAATCGATCCGCCTGACTGGCGATGCGCAGGAAATCGACTGCAAGTTCGACGGGATCAAGGGGCTGGTCCTGCGCGCCGAATTCGTCCGCAAGCGGTGACGCCCGCGATCGACGACAGTTGGCTGCCCGCGCTGGAACCGGTGCTGGCCGGGCCGGAGATGGCGGCGCTGCGCACGTTCCTGACCGCCGAGAAGGCGGCGGGCAAGCGCATCTTTCCGCATTCGCGCGACTGGTTCCGCGCGCTGGAACTGACGCCGTTGGGCGTGGTGCGGGTCGTGATCCTCGGACAGGACCCGTATCACGGGCCGGGGCAGGCGCATGGCCTGAGCTTCTCCGTCCGGCCGGGGGTGCGCGTGCCGCCCAGCCTGGTGAACATCTTCAAGGAATTGCAGTCCGATCTGGGGATCGCCCCGCCCGGTCACGGCTTTCTGGAGCATTGGGCGCGGCAGGGGGTGCTGCTGCTCAATGCCGTGCTGACGGTCGAACAGGCGCAGGCGGCGTCGCATGCGAAGCGCGGATGGGAAGCTTTCACCGATGCGGTGATCCATGCCGTGGCGGCGCAGGACGCGCCGACGGTGTTCCTGTTATGGGGCGCGCATGCCCAGAAGAAGGCGGGGTTCGTGCCCGACATCGCGGCGGGCGGACGCCATCTGGTGCTGAAAGCCCCCCACCCCTCCCCGCTGTCGGCGCATACCGGGTGGTTCGGCAGCCGGCCTTTCTCGCAAGCCAACGCGTTCCTGACCGCGCATGGGCGTGGGTCGATCGACTGGTCGCTACCCCCGGTCGATACGCTGGCGGAACCTTCGTGATGGTCGGTCATTGATGGCGGCTGCCCATGCGATGGGCTTCATGACAAGGGGTTCCGAATGAAGACGATTCTGAAGGCGACCGGCATGGCCGGCCTGTTGCTGCTGGGCGCGTGCGGCGGCAATGCCGACGACAAGGCTGCCGACAACATCGAGGCGATGACCGAGAACCGTGCCGACGCACTGGAGGATCAGGCCGATCTGACCAGCAACGAGCAGGTCGAGGACGCGCTGGAAGATCGTGCCGACAACGTCCGCGAAATGGGCGACGACGCCGCCGACAAGGCCGACGACAACGACAACGCCCAGGTCGAGGAAGCCGTGAAGAACGCCCTGTAAGGCGCAACACACCGCAGCAATACCGGACCGGAAGGGGCGCCGCGTGGGATCATGCGGCGCCCTTTCTGCGTCCAAAGGTCACGAAAGTCACACTCGCCGCGTTTTCCGCGATGGACGTTTTCGAGGCGGACGCACGGCGATGCCGCGTTTGGCCAGCGCCAGTTCGACCTCGAACGCCAAGCCCATGACGCCCGGTTCGGGCACATGGATATCGTCATGCCGGTCCAGCTCCTCCGCCAGATGATCGGGCAGTGGTTCCCCGATCGGCGGGTCGATCGACGGGTCGATCGGCGATCGGACCGGTTCGTCGCGCCGGTCGGGGTCGTACCAGCCGGGCAGCCTGCCGTCGGCCATATCGGCGACCTCGATCGCGACGTCGAACTCCTCGGGGGGCATCAGCGCCTCCGGCTCGGCCGGCGCGACCGGCGCGAGCCGTTCCAGTGCCTCGGCGACGGTCGGCACGACCGCTTCCTTGCGCCGGCGACCGCGCTGCTTGCCATAGCGATCGGGGAAGTGCGCGGTCAGCAGGAACATCAGCATCCGGTCGCCGGGACGATGCTTCGATCCGACCCGTCGCCCTTCGGCGTCCAGCACCGGTTCGACGGTGCCGTTGATCGCCCGATCGAAGGCGACGTCGACCAGCATGCCCACCGCCTGCGCGACCGCTGCGTCCCATGCGCCGGCAAAGGCCTCGCCACCGGGCGAGCGGCGCAGGCGATAGGCGGTGCTGGGCGACATGCCGACCGCGTGCGCCGCGTCGCTGACCGACCCGCTATCGGCCAGTGCTTCGATGAAGTCGCGCTGTTTGCTGTCGCTCCAGCCATCGGCGCGCGGCTTGCGACGCACCGGCACCCAGCGATAGGCGGCGGGGTCATAGCCGTTGGCGTCGAGATAGGGCGTGTCGGAAGGGACCGTCAGGTCGCTGGAGGAGGCGTGCGCCGGAACGGGCGCGGGCGAAGGCTCGGGGAGCCGGGGCTGCATGCTGTCCATGGACCGGGGAAGGATCATGGGTGCGGGGCTGTAGGACAGCGGTTTTGCGGCTGGTGGCGCTTTTCGGGGGACGGTGTGGCGGATGGGCATCCGTCAGGATGATTGACATTGTCCAGATTACTGGACAATTCGGTCGCATGGAAACGGTCAGCTATTCCGATGCGCGCGAAAACCTGAAGGCGATGATCGACAAGGTTGTCGCCGATCACGCGCCGATCACGATCACCCGTCAGCGCGGCGAAGCGGCTGTCCTGATTTCGGCGAGCGACTGGGCATCGATCGAGGAGACGCTGTACCTGCTGCGCTCTCCGGCCAATGCCTCGCGGCTGCTGGAGAGCATCGCCGAGCTGGAAGCCGGCGGCGGCGAGGAGCACGAGCTTTTCCGTTCGTGAACGTCAGGTTTTCGTCGCGGTCATGGGGTGAGTATCTCGACCTGCATACCGCAGACCCAAAGTTGTTCGCGAAACTCAACGCACTGATTGAGGAATGTCGACGGCATCCGTTCAAGGGCACCGGCAAGCCGGAGCCGCTGGGGGGCAATCTTTCAGGCTGGTGGTCGCGGCGGATCAGTCAGGAACATCGACTGGTGTACCGGGTCGCCGGGAGTGGGGCTGAACAGGTATTGCAGGTGGCGCAGTGCCGGTATCATTATTGAGGCGGTTCAATTTCAACTGACGCCGAAGATCGTCGCAGAAAGGGCAATCTTGCCGGTATCGTATCGGTGAGAGTGACCACCGCCAAGCTTCCTGATGCGTAAAAATCCCGCGACCGATCAGCAATGGTTCGGGTTATATCGCCCAATCGCTGGCCAAACGCGGAAGCACCATCGGACAGCGCTCGCCGCAACTCAGCAAGATTCTCTTTCGAGAGCAGATCTTTTATCGTTCGCAATGCGAACCCTGCGATCGAACGCACCAGTTCCTTGCCAACGCTGAAGGCTTTGCTGACTGCGTCTAGGACAGTCGCCTTCTCATTCTCGCTAAGCGCATTCCAACCATAATGGATGGCGCCGATGGCTGCGCAGGTCAGCGTAACCGGATTGGTCAGTGTTGCAACACCCGCGGCAGGAGCAAGGCCGCCGCCAAGCAGGGTTCTTCCCAGTGCAATCACGATGAGTGAACTCTCGCCACCAACGCCGAAACCGGCATGGACAGCATCAAGGACTTCTCCACACCGATTTGCCAACGCGTTCTCGGACGCCTTCAGGGTTTCGACATGGCTTAGAACAAACCCGCCGACCGTGTCGAAGCCGTACAATTGTACAAGCGCCATCGCGCCTGAACTGATTGTCTGTAATACCATTCAAGCCCCCGTCTGCCGGGGGAATATAAGCCGAATCCGTAGCTCGTCCAGCCCACCTTGAAGTCGACCAACCAGAATAGGCTGGCCGACTTCATCTATTATTCAACGAAACGGAGCAGGTTCGGTAGAGCGGAAAATATCATGTGTCACTCCGCCGGCAGATATACCTCGCTGCCCTTCTCCCGGAACTTCTCGCTCATCTCCGCCATGCCGGCCTCCGCAGCGGCGACCGATGCCGGGCCGTTCGCGAACGCCGCCCGCCCCGCGTCCGCCTTGTCGACGGCGAGGAAGGTGTCGGCCGGTGCATTCTGCTTGGCGGCGAAGTCGCGGACTTCCTGCGTGATCTTCATCGAGCAGAATTTGGGGCCGCACATCGAACAGAAATGTGCGGTCTTGGCCCCTTCGGCCGGAAGCGTCTGGTCGTGGTAGCTTTCCGCAGTGTCGGGATCGAGCGACAGGTTGAACTGGTCGCGCCAGCGGAACTCGAACCGCGAACGTGACAGCGCGTCGTCGCGCATCTGGGCCGCCGGGTGCCCCTTGGCCAGATCGGCGGCGTGGGCGGCCAGCTTGTAGGTCACCACGCCGACCTTCACGTCGTCGCGGTCGGGCAGGCCCAGATGCTCCTTGGGCGTGACGTAGCAAAGCATCGCCGTGCCGTACCATCCGATCATCGCCGCGCCGATGCCGCTGGTGATATGGTCATAGCCCGGCGCGATGTCGGTGGTGAGCGGCCCCAGTGTATAGAAGGGGGCTTCGCCGCAGACTTCGAGCTGCTTTTCCATGTTCTCCTTGATCTTGTGCATCGGCACGTGGCCTGGGCCTTCGATCATGACCTGAACGTCCTGCGCCCATGCGCGGTGGGTCAGTTCGCCCAGCGTGTAGAGTTCGCTGAACTGCGCTTCGTCATTGGCGTCGGCGATCGATCCGGGGCGCAGGCCGTCGCCCAGCGAATAGGCGATGTCATACGCCTTCATGATCTCCGTAATCTCGTCGAAATGTTCGTACAGGAACGATTCGCGGTGATGCGACAGGCACCATTTGGCCATGATCGACCCGCCGCGCGACACGATGCCGGTCACGCGCTTTGCAGTCATCGGGATGTAGGGCAGACGCACGCCGGCATGGATGGTGAAGTAATCCACCCCCTGTTCGGCCTGTTCGATCAGCGTGTCGCGGAAGATCTCCCACGTCAGTTCCTCGGCGATGCCGCCGACCTTTTCGAGCGCCTGATAGATCGGGACCGTGCCGATCGGCACCGGCGAGTTGCGCAGGATCCATTCGCGCGTGTCGTGGATGTTGCGCCCGGTCGACAGGTCCATGACCGTGTCGGCACCCCAGCGGATCGACCAGACCAGCTTGTCGACTTCGGCGGCGACGTTCGACGCGACCGCCGAATTGCCGATGTTC
Organism: Sphingomonas sp. CFBP 13720; assembly: GCF_014842075.1. Taxonomy (GTDB): domain Bacteria; phylum Pseudomonadota; class Alphaproteobacteria; order Sphingomonadales; family Sphingomonadaceae; genus Sphingomonas. The sequence goes on along the minus strand of NZ_JACYVA010000009.1, from coordinate 10,038 downwards.
GCGTTGATCTTGACGAGGAAATTGCGACCGATCGCCATCGGTTCGGTTTCGGGGTGGTTGATGTTGTTGGGAATGATCGCCCGGCCGCGTGCGATTTCGTCGCGGACGAATTCGGGCGTCACGTAATCGGGGATCGCCGCGCCGAAGCTTTCGCCGTCGCGCTTATAGTCGCGCAGCATCTCGCGCCCCAGATTTTCGCGGGTCGCGACATATTCCATTTCGGGCGTGATGATGCCGCGACGGGCATAGTGCATCTGGCTGACGTTCGCGCCGGGCTTCGCGCGCAACGGACGTTTGACGACGTTGGGAAAGGGCTGGACCCCGCCCGACCGGTCGGGGCCGAGCTGGCCGTTATCCTCGGGCCGCAACTGGCGCGCGTCATAGCTTTCCACGTCGCCGCGCGCGACGATCCAGTCGCGGCGCAGTTGCGGCAGGCCGGCCATGATGTCGATCCGCGCGGCGGGATCGGTATAGGGGCCGGACGGGTCGTACACGTTGAGCGGCGGTTCGCCGCACGACGGATCGAGGTCGATCGCGCGCATCGCGACGCGCAGGGGACCGACATGGATCTTGCGGCTGCCGCGAATGGGGCCGGTGGTAACGCCGATTTCGGTACGTGCGGGGATGTCTGCCATGATATTCCACTCCATGCGGAGGGATACGGGCGATGCCGCTCCCTCCCTACGCCGGTGTCAGCCGGATCAGGTTCAGCGGGTCGAAGGCTGCGGCCTTCCTCTCAAGCGTGACGAAACGCTCCCCCGGGGATGACGGGGTTGTACGCGGCGCGGAGGCGGTCGTCAAAGCAGATCGAGTTGCGGGTGCACGGGCGATGCTTCGCCGAACCCCGCCAGCGTGACGCCGACCAGCCGCAACCCCATGCGCAGCGGGAACAGCGTCGCGATCAGCGCCAGCGCGACGCGGTGCAGCGTCGCGCGATCGGCGACGGGCGTCCCCAGCGTGCGGCTGCGCGTGACGATGCGGAAGTCGCCATATTTGGCCTTCACCGTGACGGTGCGCCCCGGCTGCCCGGCATGTTCGACCCAATCCCACACGTCGTCGGCCATCGCCAGCACGCGCTCCTCCACCGCCGCACGGTCGGTCAGATCCTGACCGAAGGTGGTTTCGGAACCGGAGGATTTGCGGCGGCGGTCGGGCTGGACCGGGCGGTGATCCTCTGCGCGGGCGATGGCGTGATACCAGCGCCCGGCCTTGCCGAACATGCGTTGCAGCGCGGGCAGATCCCAGCCGGCAAGGTCCGCGCCGGTGTGGATGCCCATTGCGGCCATCCGTTCGGCGGTCTTGGGGCCGATGCCATGAAAGCGCTTCACCTCCAGCGCGGCGACGACGCGGGGGCCGGCGCGGACCGGGATGACGCATTGTCCATCCGGCTTGTTCATGTCGGACGCCAGCTTGGCGAGGAACTTGTTGTAGCTGATGCCCGCCGACGCGGTCAGGCCGGTGTCGGCACGGATGCGGTCGCGAATCTCCTGCGCGGTCGCGGTGGCACTGGGCAGCGCGCGGCGGTTGGCGGTGACATCCAGATAGGCTTCGTCGAGCGAGAGCGGTTCGACCAGATCGGTATAGTCGAGGAAGATCGCGCGGATCTGGCGGCTGACCTGTTTGTACACGTCGAACCGGGGACGGACGAAGACGAGGTCGGGACAGCGGCGCAGTGCGGTGACCGACGGCATCGCTGACCGCACGCCGAAGCGCCGCGCCTCGTACGACGCGGCGGCAACGACGCCCCGCCCGCTCGACCCGCCGACCGCGACCGGCAGCCCGCGCAGTTCGGGGGCATCCCGTTGTTCGACCGACGCGAAGAAGGCGTCCATGTCGACATGGATGATCTTGCGGACTTCGCCGGCCATGTTCCTGTTATGAGCCGGTTTTGCGCGCCTAGCAATGCGGCGCGGCGGTCGCCCCCTCTCCACGCGAATGGAGAGGGGGCGAAGGATCAGAAGCTGTAGGCGATGCCCAGCGCGCCGAGCCATTGGCTGGTCGATCCATTGCGCGACACGATCGGGCTGTCGGCGAAGTCGTTCAGCAGCTTGCGATACACGACGGTGCCAAACAGTTGCAGGCCGCCGGTCAGATCGCCGGTCAGCGAACGGCCGGCCAGCGCGCCGACGGTCCAGTTCTTCCACCCGCCCCGCGCGTTATAAACGGGCAGGCCGCTGGCGACCGACTGCGCCGGGGTGATCGAGAAATAGCTGTCGGCATAGCCTTCGCCGACGCGTTCGCCCGATACGAACAGCCCTACCAACGCCTTGGTGCTGAGCGGGGTAACATAGTTGACGGTCGGGGCGAGGACGGTCGATTTGTGCCCGCCGGCTACGTCCTTGCGATAGCTGACCGACAGCGACAGCCGGTCGAACTGCGACGTGATGACGCCGGTCTTGCCGATGCCGACATAGCCGCCCAACTCGATCGCGGTATCGACCTTGCCCAGCGCGCGGACCTGCGCGTCGTCGATGCCCTTGGTGCTGCTGCGGTTCAGGTTGAGGACCGCGATCGGACCCGCCTGGAAATCCCAGGTCGGCCCGATGCCATCGGGGACGAGGTCGACGCTCAGCCGGTTGCCGGCGAGCAGGAAGTTGAACCCCGACACGCGACCGGTTGCGGCCGGCACGGGGCTGAACGAATAGTCGTCCGATCCTTCGTAATCGGGCAGGACGGCAGCACCCAGACCGACGACGGCAAAGTCGCCGCCGGTGTCGGCATTGGCGTCGACCGCCGGCGGGGTGGAACCAGTCGCGTCCTGCGCCAGCGCGGGGGTGGCGAAGATGAAGGTCGCGGTCAGGACGGCGGCGGTAATGGCGCGCAAGGGCGTGGCTCCGAAAAATGTTGCACCCGCGTAACGTGGCTGGGCGCGGTTCGGTCCATGATTGCGGTCAGAGCAGGTAGCGAATTCGAACCTGTTGCATCGTCGCATCACCCTTTAGCGGGAACTCGGCGGCCGAAAATTTGGGCGGGCCGAAACCGATTGCAGGATTGCGTGAGAAACCAAAGCCTTCGCGGGGTATTCCGGCAAAGGTGTCGAGTTTCGCGTTGTTGTTCTCGTCATGGATCACCGACACCGCATAATCGCCGCGCCCGATGCCGGCGATGCGGATGCCGCGATCCTCGGCCGGGAAATTGCGGGTAACGGCGTTGCGATCGTCGATGCAGCCGGGAAAATTCTTCGGATCGGCAGTCAGGCACAACCGGATCATGCCCTTGGTCGAGCGCAGGTCGGTCAGCCGGACGTCAAGCGTGCCGGTCGGCATGGCCCCCGGCAACGTCGCCATCGCCGCCACGGACAGCAGCGCGCGCCGCGCGACGATCCGCCCGCGCGCGTTCCTTTTCGAAGTCGCCCAACCCGCCGTCGGTGCCGCAAAGCCGGTCCCACACCCGGAAATATAACCCATAATTGCACCCGTAGCGTTCATGATGGCGTTGATGGTGACTGGCCGTAATCAACCAGCCGCCGACCCTTCCCCCCCACAGGAAACGCGGAAACATCTCCCAGCCCATATGGTTGGTGACCCCCATAACGGTCATGATCGTCAGCACCAATGCCAGCGCGCCGGTATGGATCGGAATAACGAATACCAGTGCCGGAATTACAACAGCCCCGGTCAGCGCCTCGATCGGGTGAAACGCCATCGCCGCCCATGCGGTGGGCGGGCGGCTGGCATGGTGGACGGCATGCGCGATGCGGAACCATTTCGGCTGATGCATCCACCGATGCGTCCAGTAGAACCACGTATCGTGCGCGACCAGATAGGTCAGCACCGACAGCGGCAGATACCACAGGGGCCAATCATGGGTGTCAGTATAGATCGCGGTCCAGCCGCGATTCTGCCACCCCCATGCGACGACGCCCGCCGGAATGCCATAGATCGCCGCCGATAGCAGCGACCAGCGAATCTCCTTCGCGATCTGTGCATCCAGCCCGCGATACAGCCCGGGATGCCGCGCGCGGGTGGCAAAGGCGAACCCGGCCGACGCCAGCAGGTAACGAACCCCGACGATCAACGTCATCGCGGCGGCGGACAGCAATATGGCGAGCGCGACGGTCATCGCGTCGCTGTAGCGGTTCGTGGCGACGCCGACCAGCGGTTCGCGGACATGCCGCGTCATCTCCTTGAGGTCCGTTGGAAATCCGGCCGGTCCGGCAAGGCGTTTCGTTCCCGCCCCGCCCGCCAATCCGGCCAATACAGCCATTGCCGTTTACCGGTCCGCACCCTAGGTCGGGCGACATGCCCACCATTCATCACTGCGACCTCGCCATCGTCGGCGGGGGTCTTTCCGGCGCGTTGATCGCGCTGGCGGCGGCGCGGCGGCGGCCCGATGCGCGGATCCGGCTGATCGAGGAAAACGCGACGTTCGGCGGCAACCATGTGTGGTCGTTCTTTGCCAGCGATGTCACCGATCCGAACCGCGCGCTGGTCGCGCCGTTGATCGCGCATGGCTGGCGCGGCTATGACATCGCGTTTCCGGGTCACGCCCGCACGCTCGACACCGCCTATTATTCGATCACGTCCGAACGGATCGACGCGGTGTTGCGCGACCAGTTGCCGGCACAGGCGCTGATGACCGGCGCGCGCGTGCTGGGCACCAGCCCGACCGCCGTGGTGCTGGCCGATGGCGACCGGGTCGAGGCGCAGGGCGTGATCGACTGTCGCGGCCCCGGCGACCTGTCGCTGCTCGATCTGGGCTGGCAGAAGTTCATGGGCATGGAGCTGGAGCTCGGCGGGCTGCACGATGTCGAGCGCCCGATCGTGATGGACGCGACGGTCGAACAGGTCGACGGCTATCGCTTCGTCTATACCCTGCCCTTCACCGCCACATCGCTGTTCGTCGAGGATACCTATTACAGCGACACCCCCGATCTGGACACGCAAGTGCTGGCGGGGCGGATCACGCAATATGCGCTGTCGAAGAAATGGCGGCTGGCGCGGGTCGGACGCACCGAGACCGGCGTGCTGCCGGTGGCGATGGGCGGCGATTTCGAGGAATATTGGCGCTCGGGCGGCAATCGCGTGGCGAAGGGCGGGATGCGCGCGGGGCTGTTCCATCCGTTGACCGGCTATTCGCTGCCCGATGCGGTGCGGCTGGCACAGCTGGTCGCGGAATCGGGCGACTGGTCGGGCGGCGCGCTGCACACGCTGACGCACGATCATGCCGCGCGATTGTGGCGTGAACGCCGTTTCTTTCGCACGCTGGCGACCATGTTGTTCCGTGCGGCGGAACCGGCGGAACGCTACCGCGTGCTCGAACGCTTCTACCGGCTGGACGCGGGGCTGGTGGGGCGCTTTTATGCGGGGCGCTCGACGATGATCGACAAGGCGCGCGTACTTATCGGAAAACCGCCGGTGCCGATCGGGCGCGCGGTGCGGGCATTGGCAGGGAAACGGACATGAAGACGGCAGCCGTCATCGGCGCAGGTTTCGGCGGCCTCGCGCTGGCCATCCGCCTGCAATCGGCAGGGGTACAGACGACCTTGGTCGAGGGCCGCGACAAGCCCGGCGGCCGCGCCTATTACTGGGAACGCGACGGGTTCGTGTTCGATGCCGGTCCCACCGTCATCACCGCGCCCGAATCGTTGCAGGAATTGTGGCAGCTGACCGGCCGCGACATGGCCGAGGACGTGACGCTGCAATCGGTGCTGCCATTCTATCGGCTGAACTGGCCCGACGGCACCAATTTCGATTACACCAACGACGATACGCAGTTGCGGTCGGAGATCGCGAAGCTCGATCCCGGCGATATCGCGGGCTATGCCAAGTTTCTCGAATATTCCGCAGGGGTGTATGAGGAAGGCTATGTGAAGCTGGGCCATGTGCCGTTCCTCGACTTCGCGTCGATGATCAAGGCCGCGCCCGCGCTGGCGAAATATCAGGCGTGGCGATCGGTCTATTCGATCGTGTCGTCGTTCGTGAAGAACGAGAAGCTGCGCCAGGCACTGTCGTTCCACACCCTGCTCGTCGGCGGCGATCCGATGAAGACCAGCAGCATCTATGCGCTGATCCACAAGCTGGAGCGCGACGGCGGCGTGTGGTTCGCGATGGGCGGCACCAATCAACTGGTGGCGGGCATGGTGCGGCTGTTCGAAAAGCTGGGCGGTACGATGATGCTGGGCGATCCGGTGACGAGCATCGATACGCTGGGCGACCGCGCGACCGGCGTGACGACCAAAAGCGGCGTGAAGATCGGTGCGGACATGGTCGCGACCAATGCCGATCTGGTCCACAGCTATCGCGACCTGCTGTCCGGTTCGCGTAGTGCGAAGCGCACGGCGCAGCGGCTGGAAAAGAAGCGGTTCTCGCCGTCGCTGTTCGTCGTCCATTTCGGCGTGAAGGGCACGTGGCCGGGGATTCCGCACCACATGATCCTGTTCGGCCCGCGCTATAAGGGGCTGCTCGCGGACATCTACGACCATGGCGTGCTGAGCGAGGATTTCTCGCTGTATCTCCACCACCCGACCGTCACCGATCCGTCAATGGCGCCCGAGGGGCATTCCACCTTCTATGCGCTGTGCCCCGTGCCCCACACCGGCAAGTTCCCGGTGAACTGGGACGAAATCGGCCCGATCCTAGAAAAGCGTATTCTGGACGAAGTCGGGCGGCGGCTGATCCCCGACATTCACGACCGGATCGTGACCAAGTTCAGCTATATGCCGAGCGACTTCACGCAGGATCTGAACGCCTATCACGGATCGGCATTCTCGCTGGAGCCGATCCTGACGCAGAGCGCCTATTTCCGGGCGCATAATCGCGACGATCATATCCCGAACCTGTATGTCGTGGGGGCGGGAACGCATCCGGGCGCAGGCATTCCGGGCGTAGTCGGAAGCGCTAAGGCGACGGCGGGGCTAATGTTGGGCGACGAGGGGTAAGGGTTTCCCTCACCCACACGCCGTTCGGTTCGAGTAGCGATCGAGCGTAGTCGAGAGCGCGTATCGAGAACGGGATTCCGCTGGCTGAGCGTTCTCGACGGACGCTTCTCGACTGCGCTCGAAGCTGCTCGAACCGAACGGGTCCGGGGTCGACCGGGAAGCGCTTGTCGTCCTCCCGCCCATCGCCTACCGACGCTCGCATGAACCGCCTTGCCGTCTATTGCGGGTCCGCGACCCCCGCCGATCCCGTCTATATCGATTCCGCCCGAGCGGTCGGCCATGCGCTGGCGACGCGGGGAATCGGCGTCGTCTATGGCGGCGGTCGGCTGGGGCTGATGGGCGCGGTCGCCAATGGCGCGCTGGCGGCGGGCGGCGAGGTGATCGGCGTCATCCCGACCGCGCTGGTCGGTGCGGAAGTCGCGCACAAGGGCCTGACCGAACTGCACGTCGTCGATACGATGCATCAGCGTAAACAGGCGTTCACCGACCTGTCCGACGGGTTCGTCACCATCCCCGGCGGGACCGGCACGATGGACGAATTGTGGGAAGCGATGAGCTGGGCGCAGCTTGGCTATCACGCCAAACCGGTCGGGCTGCTCAACACGGCGGGCTATTACGATCACCTGATCGCGTTCGTGGCGAAAATGGGCGAGGTCGGGTTCCTGCGTCCGGTCCATCGCGACATCCTGATCGTCGCCGATACGCTGGACGTGCTGCTCGACCGGATGGCGGCGTACCAGCCGACGGTGCCGATCATCCGCATGTCGAGCGCCGACCTCTGATCGCGGATCGCCCCGCGCTGGTCGCGGCAGCGCGCGACACGATCGCGCGCGGATCGAAGAGTTTCGCGGCGGCGAGCACGTTGTTCGATCCCGCGACGCGCGAACGGGCGTGGCTGCTCTATGCATGGTGCCGGGCGTGCGACGATCTGGCCGACGGACAGGAACTGGGCCACGGCATGCAGCGGGTGGACGACGCCCCGGCCCGGCTGGCGCTGATCCGCGAACGCACCGCGCTGGCGCTGGCCGGTCGGGCGACGGGCGATGCGTCGTTCGATGCGCTTGGCGTGGTGGCGGCGGAAACGAACCTGCCGCACGCGCTGGTCTACGACGTGATCGACGGGTTCCAGCTCGACGCCGACGACTGGCGGCCGCGCACCGAGGCGGATCTGTATCAGTATTGTTATCACGTCGCGGGCGCGGTCGGCGGGATGATGGCGGTGGTGATGGGCGTCGATCCCGCCGATACCGACACGCTGGACCGCGCCTGCGATCTGGGGCTGGCGTTCCAGCTTGCCAATATCGCGCGCGACGTGGGCGAGGATGCGGCGGCCGGGCGGTGTTACCTGCCAACCGACTGGCTGGCGGAAACCGGCATCGCGCAGGACGCGATCATGGCCCCGGCGAACCGCGCCGCACTGACGATGCTCGCCCGCCGGATGACCGCGCGGGCGCGGCTGCACGAGGACAGCGCGCGGATCGGCGCGGCCCGGCTGCCATGGCGTTCGCGCTGGGCGGTGCTGGCGGCGGCGGATATCTATGGCGGCATCGCGCGCAAGGTCGCGGCGGCCGGCGACGGGGCATGGGACCGGCGCCAGACTACGTCGAAGGCCGAAAAGCTGGTCGCGATCGGGCGGAGTTTCCTGCAGGCCCGGCTGACCAGGGGACCGGCGGTGGTGCCGCGCGATCCGGTCTTGTGGACCCGGCCGAGGGACTAGCGGCCACCGGCCAGTGCCGGGAACCGGGAGCGTTGCTACGCCGTCAGTCCGCCGCCCCCTCTTCGCGCCCGGCGACCTTGATGTCCTTGCCGAGCAGCGTCTTCACATAGATCCGCTGGACGAGGACATAGGCGACGATCGTGACCGGCGCGGCAAGCAGGACGCCGAGGAAGCCGAACAGCGTGCCCGACGCCAGCACCGCGAACAACAGGATCGCGGGCGGCACGTCGACCGCCTGTTTCTGGATCATCGGTTGCAGGAAATTGCCCTGGATCTGCTGGATCACGATGAACATCGCGACCGTCCACAGCGCGGTCATCGGCGATACGGTGAAGGCGAGCAGCACCGCCGGAATCGCCGCGATCACCGGACCCACGAACGGAATGACATCGAGCAGCCCGGCGATCAGTCCCAGCCCGGCAAAGGCCGGCACGCCGAGCAGCCACAGGCCGAGGCTGGTCATCGCCGCGGCAACCACCATCGACACGCCCTGCCCCCGCATCCAGCCGCGCAGGCCACCGGTCACGTCCGACAATGCCGCCCGCGCGGTCGGTTCCGCCGATGCGGGCATCAGCAACAGCACCCCACGCTTGTACACCGCCGGATCGGCAGCAAAGAAGATCGCGCCGACGAGCACCAGCACGACGTCCGACAGGCCGCTGCCCGCCGAAATGACGTATCCGCCCGCCCGCGACGCCAGCGTCGACAGGTCGCTCGTGCCCTGCTGGATCAGGTTGCGTGCCGGTTCGCCCAGCCCCCAGCGGTCAAGCTGCTGTTCGATCGCGCCCAGCGCCGCTGGAAACTTGTCGCGGATTTCATCGAATTCGGCGATGAGCTGCGCGCCGAACATCGTGAACACGCCGAAGAAGACGCCGAGCAGCAGCAGGACGGCGGCGACGATTGCCAGTCCGCGTGGCATCCCGGTCCACCGCCGCAGCCGCACCGCGATCGCGTCGAACACCACCGCGAACACGACCGACGCGAACACCAGCATCATCAGCCGCGTCAGTTCGACGAGCACGAACGCCACGCCGACCAACGCCATGACGATCACCACCATCGCCGCGAACCGGCCATAGCCGATCGGTGTCCGTTGTCCGTCGCCGTTCATCATGTTCCCCCGTATACCTCGCCCCAACGAGGGAAGCGACCGGCCGTTCCGTGTCGGCAACGCAACGATCCACAACCGATGTACCGTATCAGTATCCGTTTGTGGAATGTCCGCCGTACAGTCCGGTCGTCGGCTTGCGCCGCGCCATGTCTCTCGCCCTACTTGGCACAGGCAGAAAACGTGCAGTTCATCCGAATGAACAGCGGAAACAACGCAAGGCTTCCGTTCCGGCAGCGTGCGCTTTGTGCATTCCAAGTTAATTTAGCTAGAGCGTTTTTCAGCCGAGCTGAATCATCAGGGATTCACACGGTGACGGTTTTCTGATTCACG
>NZ_JACYVA010000008.1 GCF_014842075.1 Sphingomonas sp. CFBP 13720 | reverse complement strand
TGTATGCCATGAACCGCAAGCCGCCGCCCACATGTCCCTTCATCTCATCAACAATGTCAAAGAACCTTCCCTGCCCGGTCTTAGGACCAAGGCGCCAGTGAACCGGCGACAGGGAGACCGGAACAGGGGCCACGACCAATTGATCGAGACCACGTTCCGGTATAAAAAGAGCAATCTCGCTACCCGATTTAACAGGCGACCCTGAGGTCAGCGAGGCGACCGGTGGAAGAAGCGAAGAACGCCTCCCCGTCCGGTGAAACTGCATATACGGATGGGTTCCAGAGGCGTCAACAACGTTTTCGCACTTTTTTAGGTTCCGAAGGTTTTTCGCCGCTCGTCGCCTCCGTGCGGCCGTTTGCGCAGCGTATGAGAGGCACCTTGTCCCCTGCCCGCCCGCCACGTCATAAGGTGCAGGCCGTGGCGATCCGTCCCGGAGCGTCACCTACAGGAGCGAACCGTGATCGTTGCCCCCGCCCATGACCCTCTCTGGACGCGCGATGCGATCCGCCGGCTGGAGGCCGATTTCTGTCGTTCGGCGGATACGCATCTGATCCGGGTCGAGTTGGCCGCTACGCCTGGAATCACGCTGTATCTGAAGGACGAGTCGGTTCATCCGTCGGGAAGCCTCAAGCACCGGCTCGCCCGCTCGCTGATCCTCTACGCGTTGTGCAGCGGGTGGGTCGGGCCATCGACGACTTTGGTCGAAGCGACGAGTGGCTCGACCGCCGTCTCCGAAGCCTATTTCGCCCGACTGATCGGCCTGCCCTTCATCGCGGTGGTTCCGCACGGGATCGCCAGCGCGAAGATCGACGCGATCCGGTTCGAAGGCGGGCGGGTCCATTTCGTCGACGATCCGCGCGACGTCTATGCGGCGGCGCAGCGGCTCGCCGACGACAGCGGCGGTCATTATCTCGACCAGTTCACCTATGCCGAGCGGGCGACCGATTGGCGCGGCAACAACAATATCGCGGAATCGATCTTTGCGCAGATGGCGAAGGAGGATGCGCCCGAACCGACCTGGATCGTCTGCGGCGCGGGCACCGGCGGGACGTCCGCCACGCTGGGACGCTTCATCCGCTATGGCCGCCATACGACCCGACTGTGCGTGGCGGACCCCGAAGCGTCGGTGTTCCACCGCCATTACGCCGATCGGACGATCCGGACCGTGGACGAATGCGCGTCGTGTATCGAAGGGATCGGCCGCCCCCGGGTCGAGCCTTCGTTCATCCCAGCGGTGATCGACCGCATGATCGCAGTGCGCGACGCCGACAGCATCGGCGCGATGCGCGCGATCGGCGCACGGCTGGGACGACCGGTCGGCGGATCGACCGGGACCAACATCGCCGCCTGCGAGACGCTGATCGGCGAGATGGCGGCGGCGGGACAGCAGGGATCGGTGGTGACGATCCTGTGCGACTCCGGGCTACGCTATGCCGATACCTATCATGACGACGAATGGCTGGCGGCGCGCGGGATCGAGTGGCACGCGGCGGCGGCGCGGGTCGCGGCGCTGGTGGGGCGTCCGGCGTGACGCCGCTGAGCGTCACCGACCTGTTCACGATCGGCATCGGACCGTCGAGTTCGCATACCGTCGGCCCGATGCGCGCGGCGTTCGCGTTTGCGACGATGCTCGATGAGGACGGCATCCATCCCGAGCGGGTGCTGTGCGACCTGTACGGATCGCTGTCGCTGACCGGGCGCGGTCATGCCACCGACGTCGCGATCCTGCTGGGTCTTTCCGGTGCGACGCCCGAAGGGATCGATCCCGACGCGGTGCCGGGTATGATCGCGGCGATCCATACCGATCGCGCGCTCGACCTTGCCGGGACGAACCCGATCGCGTTCGATCCGGCGCGCGACCTGATCTTCAATCCCGGTTTCCTGCCCGGCCATCCCAATGCGATGGCGTTCACCGCCGTGCTGGACGACGGCAGCCGGATCGTCCGGCGCTATTATTCGATCGGCGGCGGCGCGATCCGCGCGGAGGGAGAGGCACCGGCGCGCATCAACCTGACGCTGCCGCACCCGTTCGGATCGGGCAACGACCTGCTGGCCCTGTGCGCCGATACGCGCCAGTCGATCGCGGAGGTCGTCGCCGCCAACGAAACCGCATGGCGGCCCGAGGGCGAGACGGGCACATTCCTGAACGCGGTGCGCGACGCGATGCTCGCATCGATTGACCGCGGATGCAGCGGGACGGGCGAGTTGCCCGGCGGATTGCATGTCCAGCGCCGCGCCCGCGCGATCCGGGAAAAACTGGTGGCACGCGGGCCGCGCAGCGATCCCGGCCTGGTGTTCGAATGGGTCAGCCTGTGGGCGCTGGCGGTGAACGAGGAGAATGCGGCGGGCGGACGCGTCGTGACCGCGCCCACCAACGGCGCGGCGGGCGTGATCCCCGCCGTGCTGAAATATTACGAGACCTTCGTCCATGGCGCGACGCGGGAGGGCGCACACGCCCTGTTGCTGACCGCCGCCGCGATCGGGTTCCTGTACAAGCAGAATGCCTCCATCTCCGCCGCAGAAATGGGATGTCAGGGCGAGGTCGGCGTCGCCTGTTCGATGGCGGCCGCGGGCCTTGCCGCCGCGCTGGGCGCGACGCCGTCGCAGGTCGAGAATGCGGCGGAGATCGGCATGGAGCATAATCTGGGCCTGACGTGCGATCCGATCGGCGGGCTGGTGCAGATCCCGTGTATCGAACGCAACACGATGGGCGCGATCAAGGCGATCAACGCCGCCTATCTGGCGCTGCACGGCGACGGTCGCCACATCGTCAGCCTCGATCAGGTGATCGAGACGATGCGCCAGACCGGCGAGGACATGAAGAGCCAGTACAAGGAGACCAGCCAGGGCGGCCTGGCGGTCAACGTCGTCGAATGTTGAAGGAAACCCAGTGAACCAGCTTCCCGATTTCGCCGCGATCACCCCCGAAGCCATCCCCGCCACCCTCGACACGCTGCTGGCCGAACGCGACGCGGCGGCGGCGCAGGCGACGGCCACGGAACCGTCCTTCGCCGCGACGTGGCTGCCGGTCGAGCGCGCGGATGTCGCGATCGACAATTTCTGGTCGAGCGTATGGCACCTGCACGCCGTCGCCGACACGTCCGAGCTGCGCGCGGCGCATGCGGCGGGTCAGGCGGTGCTGACCGAACGCGGGATCGCCGCGCAACAGGACCGCGCGATGTTCGACCGGCTGCGCGCGCTGGCCATCGCACCCGGTTTCGCGACATTGCCCGATGCGGACCGGGTCGCGGTCGAACGGTCGATCCGCGACCGGACGCTGGCGGGCGTCGCACTGGACGATGCCGACCGCGAACGGTTCAAGGCGGTCGCGACCGAATTGTCCGCGATCCAGACCGAATTCGCCAGCGCCGTGCTGGACGCGACCGATGCGTGGACGCTGCACCTGACCGATCCCGCCCGGCTGGCGGGGCTGTCGGAGGCCGACCTCGCAATGATGGCCGCCGCTGCCGAAGCGCGCGGACTGGAGGGTTGGGTCGTCACGCTCCAGCAGCCGAGCGTCGTCGCGGTTCTGACCTTCGCCGAGGATCGCGACCTGCGCTATCAGGTCTATCGCGCCTATGGCACGCGTGCATCGGATCAGGGGCCGGACGCCGGACGGTTCGACAATGGCGACCGCATCCGCCGCATCCTCGCCCTGCGACGCGAAGCCGCGCAACTGCTTGGCTTCCCCGATCCGGTCGCGCGGTCGCTCGCGACCAAGATGGCCCCCGATATCGGCGAAGTGCTGGCGTTCCTGCGCGATCTCGCCGCCCGCGCCCGACCACAGGCCGAGGCGGAGCGCGACGCGCTGGCCGACTTCGCCGCCCGGCATCTGGGCATCGACGAGCTTCGCCCATGGGACGTCGGGTTCGTCGGCGACCGGTTGAAGCGGCATGCCCATGCGATCGACCAGTCGGTGGTGAAGTCCTATTTCCCGGTGGAACGGGTCCTGACGGGATGGCGCGACTTGCTGCACCGGCTGTTCGGGCTGACGCTGACGCAACGCGACGATGTCGCCACCTACCATCCGCACGTCCGCTATTACGACGTGGCCGACGAACGCGGCGTGTTCGCCGGCCTGTATCTCGACCTGCACGCGCGGGCGGGCAAGAAGGGCGGCGCATGGATGGCGCCCGCCCGACCCTATCTCGACGATCCCGAGGCACCGTCGATCCCGGTCGCCTATCTCGTGTGCAACTTCGCACCGGCCGGGGCCGAACCTGCGCTGCTGGGCCATGACGACGTCACCACGCTGCTGCACGAAACCGGGCATTGCCTGCACCATCTGTTCACCCGCGTGCCGCGCCCCGATATCTCGGGCACCAGCGGGTTCGAATGGGACGCGGTAGAACTGCCCAGCCAGTTGATGGAAGATTTCGCGTGGGAACCCGGCGTCCTTGCCGCGATGTCCGGTCATGTCGTCACCGGCGATCCGCTGCCTGCCGACCTGTTCGACCGGATGCTGGCGGCGCGCCGGTTCCAGTCGGGCATGTTCGTCGTGCGCCAGATCGAATTCGCGATGTTCGACCTGTTGCTGCATCAGGGCAGCCATGGCGACGATCCGATGGCGGTGATCGAGGCGGTGCGTGACGAGGTGGCGGTGATCCGCGCGCCCGAATGGCATCGCTTCCCCCATGCCTTCGCGCATATCTTCGCCGGCGGCTACGCGGCGGGCTATTACAGCTATCTATGGGCCGAACTGCTGGCCGCGGACGGGTTTGCGGCATTTGCGGAGAACGGGACGATCGATCGCGCGACCGGCGACCGGCTGCGCGAAGCCATCCTGTCGCAAGGGTCGTTGCGACCGGCGATCGACCTGTTCCGCGCGTTCCGGGGCCGCGACCCCGATCCGCGCGCGATGCTGGTCCGGCACGGGCTGGAATAGGCCGGTTCGCGATCCGGCTGCGTCATCGGCACGGCGCCTGATCCGGTTCGGTGCACGGCGCGCAGAGGGGGCGATGCCGCTATATCGCGATCGACGGACAACGCTGCGGCGGTGCTGCTTCGCCCCGCCGTGCAAGCGCTCGCCCGAAGGGTGATCGCGGCAGTGCAAGCCGGTCGCAGAACGCGGCGGGCGTCAAAAGTCACGAAAGTCACACTCGTGCGCATGATCGCCGGGTAACGGCGTCGTATGAAAACAGGCCGGACGGAATCGGACATGGAGAAAGAGCGGCCGGGAGCATGACCGGTCGGGAGCGTGTAGGAAAGTCCCGAAAACCAGCCGTCAGTCCGCCGCAAGGAAGCGGGTCGTATGGGACGGCGCGTCGCCCTCCCCGCCGAATGCGACCCGCCGCGCGGCGGCGATCGCGCGGCCCAGCATCGGCAGCGGTACGTCGGTCAGCGTCACGCACAGCGTGCGCCCGTTTCCCGGTTCGATGCTTGCCAGCCCGACCGGCAACGGCACCACCACGACGCCGCGCCCGGCCCAGTCGAACCCGGGGCGATAGGCGAGGCTGACCACCACCGGCGCGTCGGGGTTCGCACCGCCGCCATCGCGACGCAAGGCCGAGGGCGGGCGTCCGAACGCCGCAACGAACACTTCGTTGAAGCGCCGCACGCTGCCGAACCCTGCGGCAAACGCGATATCGGTCAGCGAAAGCCGGGTTTCGTGGATCAGTTTCTTGGCAAGATTGATCCGCCGCGTCCGCTCGATCGTGAGTAGCCCCTGCCCCAGATGTTCGGTGAACAGCCGCCGCAGATGCCGGTCGGTCATGCCCAGCCGCGCCGCCAGTGCCGCGACGCGCGCCTCCGCCAGCGCGCCGTCCTCGATCAGCCGCAACGCCCGATGGATCGACGCCAGCGTCCCCGCCCATGCCGGACTGTCGGGCGCGGATTCGGGGCGGCAACGCAAGCATGGCCGGAACCCCGCCGCCTGCGCCATTGCCGCACTGGCGTGGAACTCGACATGGGCGCGCGCCGGGGTGCGCGCCGGACAGACCGGTCGGCAATAGATGCCGGTGGTGCGTACGCCGACGAAGAACAGCCCGTCCGCCGAAGGGTCGCGTCGCATCAGTGCGGCGTAGCACCGATCGGGGTCGAGCGCTGTCTGGTCCACATCGAATCCTTTCCTGTCCCCCGCCACGGATGCCGGATCGGTCCCGCAGGGCGACCGGGAAGGGACTGCTCACATATCACGCGGTCCTCTCCATCAGATCGGGTGCGCCACCGTTTGACGAGAGCATGATGATACAAGGTGTGACCGTTTATCCTGAGTGCCATTGAGCTTGTCAAAATGGCGTATCGAAGGACTGCCACGGATGCTTCGATACGCGTCTTCGACTTCGCTCAGTCGCTACTCAGCACGAACGGGTGTACCTAAAATTCATCACGCTCTGGCGGAAAACGGACATGACGATGTTCGGCGTCCGAAATCCGCTGGCACCGGGTCGGCCATCCGTTCACGGTCGCCACATGACCAATCTGTCCCTGTTCGAAGAACGCATCGCCAGCCCCGTGGGGGAAATCGTCGTACTCACCGACGCGGCGCGCGTGCTGCGCGCGCTGGACTTCGCGGACTATAATGCCCGGATGCGACGGTTGCTGGATCGCCACTATGGTCCCCGCGGCTGGACCGTCGCGCCCGCGATCGGGGAAAGTGCGGCGGCGCGCGCGATCCGGTCCTATTTCGACGGCGACGTGGTGGCGATCGACAGCGTGGCGACCGTCACGGGCGGCACCGGGTTCCAGCGGGCGGTGTGGACCGCGTTGCGGGCGGTCGGCGCGGGCAGCACCGTCGCCTATGCCGAAATCGCCGCTGCGATCGGTCGCCCGACCGCGATGCGCGCCGTCGGGCTGGCCAATGGCGCGAACCCGGTCGCGATCGTCGTACCGTGCCATCGCATCATCGGCCGGTCGGGCGCACTGACCGGCTATGGTGGCGGAATCGAACGCAAGCGCTGGCTGATCGACCATGAACGCGCGCATGGTGGCACGATGTTGCTGTGAGGGCCGGGGTAACGCATCGAAAGGCGGCGGCGTGGCGTCCGCCCCCTTCCCCGAAGGTTTCGGTTCCTTCGCCGATCCTCTAGCGTTCGCCGATGAATCACGACGACGACAGCCCGCTACCCGAAGAACAGGATCGTGGCCTTACGATCCGCGCGGTGGCGATCGCCGCTGGCGTTTCGGTCCGTACCGTATCGCGCGTGCTCAACCGATCGCCCAAGGTGAGCGGGGCGACACGCGACGCGGTGCAAGCAGTGATCGACCGGATGGACTTCAGCCCCAGCCTGCGCGCGCGGGCGCTGGCAAGCGGGCGATCGTCGCTGATCGGGCTGGTGCACCATGATCCCAACGCGCTGGTGCTGGACGAGGTGCAGCGCGGCGTCATCGCCGAATGCGCGCTGCGCGGATACGAGATGATCGTCCACCCAGTGTCGGACGGGCGCGACGCAGTGATCGCCGACGTCGCGCGGTTCGTCCGCCGGTCGCGGGTCGACGGGCTGATCGTGTTGCCGCCGGTGTCCGAACTGGCCGAACTGCCGCAGGCGTTGCGCCCGATGCGCGTGCCGTCGATCGGCATGGCGGCGGTACGGACGCCGTCCTATCCAGCGATGATCGTCGCCGACGAACGCGCCGCCGCCGCGCTGGTCGCCGCGCATTTCCTCGCGCTGGGACATCGGCGGATCGCGATCGTGACCGGGCCGCCGTCGCATCGATCGTCGGGCGAACGGACTGCCGGGTTCTGCGACGCGCTGGCGGCGGCGGGCGTCGACCTGTCCGACGCGATGGTCGTGACCGGCGATTACGGTTTCGACTCCGGCGTGGCGGCGGGCCATGCGCTGCTTGACCGGAGCGACCGGCCGAGCGCGATCTTCGCCGGCAACGACGTGATGGCGGCGGGCGTGCTGAACGTCGCCACCGCGCGTGGCATCATGGTGCCGCGCGACCTGTCGGTGGCGGGGTTCGACGGCAGCCTGATCGCGCGAATCCTGTCGCCGACGCTGACCACCGTCGACCGGCCGATGCGCGACATGGCGCGCACCGCCGCCGCCCGGCTGATCGACATAATCGAACAGCCTTCCGTCACCGGCTGGGACGAACGGGCGCCGCCCTTCTCGCTCGCCGTCGGGCAGTCGACCGGGTCGGTCTGACCCGGTCGGCCGATCATTCCCCCAGCGCGGCCCGAACGTCGCCACCGGGGGCCAGCGCGTGCCAGCGCCGCGTGACCGCATCGCGGAACGTCGCATCGTCCGACAGGTCGCCGAAAACGTCGCGCAGGTCGAGCAACGCGGCGGCATCCCCCGCGCGCGCGAGCAGCGCGTCGGCGCGTGGATCGACCAGCGTCTCGCCGCTGTGCCGACGCAGTTCGAGGAACCGGAACCACGCCGCGATCGGCAGCGCCAGCCGGTCGACCGGACGCCCCGCCGCACGGGCATCGCGAACGGTATCGAGCAGCCGGTACGGCAGCTTCTGCGATCCGTCCCATGCGATCTGCGCCAGTTGATGCGCGATCGCCGGGTTGGCGAACCGCCCCAGCACCGCGTCGATATAGGCGGACAGATCCATTTCGGCCGGCGGCACGATCGACGGCGCGATATCATCGCGCATCAGCCGTTCGGCGAAACCCGCGAGCACCGGATCGCGCATCGCGTCGCGCACCATGACATGGCCCAGCAGCAACCCGACATAGGCCAGCGTCGAATGCGCACCGTTCAGCAGCCGCAGCTTCGCATTTTCGAACCCGCGCACGTCGCGGGTGAATTGCACGCCCGCCAGTTCGAACGGCGGACGATCGGTGGCGAAGTCGTCCTCGATCACCCACTGCGTGAACGCCTCGCGCTGGATCGGCCATGCGTCTTCGACACCCGTCGCCGCCTGTACCGACGCGCGCAGTGCATCGTCGGTCGCGGGCGTGATCGAATCGACCATCGCGCAGGGGAAACGGACATGATCGTCGATCCATGCCGCCAGATCGGGATCGCGCGCCGCCGCCAGATCGCGGACCGACCGGCGGAAGCGGTGGCCGTTGTCCGCCAGATTGTCGCACGACAACAACGTGATCGCTCCCCCTCCCGCCGCGCGCCGTGCCGCCAGCCCGGCGACCAGCCAGCCGGACAGCGTCCCCGGCTCCGCGCCGGTCAGTTCGCGCACGATCGCCGGATGGTCGAGATCGAGCGCGCCGGTGCCGTCGAGGTGATAGCCCTTTTCGGTCACCGTGGTCGTGACCAGCCGAGTCGTCGGCGCGGCGATGCGCGACAGGATCGCGTCGCGGCGCTGCGCGGTCAGCAGTTCGGCGATCGATCCGATCACGCGATAGTCGGTGCTGCGGTCGAGCAGCGCCAGCGTGTACAGCCCATCCTGCGGTCCCAGCGCGTCGGCGACGCCGGTCGAATTGAGCGCGACCTCGCTGATCGACCAGCGCGGATCGTGCGGCAGGATCGCATCGACATAGGCTGCCTGATGCGCGCGGTGAAACGCGCCGGGGCCGATATGGACGATGCCGGGCGGTTGCGCGTGCCGGTCGTATTCGGGTCGCGCGACCGATACGGGAAGGTTCGCCAGCGTGGCGTTCGACAGCCTCATGCCGCACCGTCCAGCTTGTAGGCGCGCTTCACCAGCGCATAGGTCAGGTCGTACGCGACGTCGTGCGCTTCCGCCTCGTCCAGCCGGTGTTCGGCGACCAGCCGGGCAAGGAACGCGCAATCGACGCGGCGGGCGACATCGTGCCGCGCCGGAATCGACAGGAAGGCGCGGGTATCGTCGTTGAAGCCGACGGTGTTGTAGAAGCCCGCCGTCTCGGTCGTGTTCTCGCGAAAGCGGCGCATTCCTTCGGGACTGTCGTGGAACCACCATGCCGGGCCGAGCTTCAGGCACGGATAATGCCCCGCCAACGGCGCCAGTTCGCGCGCATAGGTCGTCTCGTCCAGCGTGAACAGGATCACCGTCAGATCGCGGCTGGTGCCGACGACGTCGAGCATCGGCTTGAGCGCGGCGACATAATCGGTCCGCGTCGGAATATCGGCCCCCTTGTCGCGGCCATACACGTCGAACACCCCCCGATTGTGGTTGCGGAAGCTGCCGGGGTGGATCTGCATCACCAGACCGTCGTCGATCGACATCCGCGCCATTTCGGTCAGCATCTGCGCCCGGAACAGTTCGGCATCGGCCGCATCGGTGGTGCCGCCGATCACGCGCGCGAACAGCGCTTCGCTCTCCACGCCCGACAGATTGGCGGTACGCGCGGTCGGATGGCCGTGGTCGGTCGAGGTCGCACCGGCTGCGATGAAGTCCTGCCGCCGCCGGCGATGCGCCGCCAGATACCCGGTCCAACTCGTCACGTCCTGTCCGGTCAGCTCGGCGAATTTGGCGAGCGCGGGGCGGAATGCTTCATGCTCGCAATCGATCACGGCATCGGGGCGATAGGCGGTGACAACGCGCCCGTTCCAGCCACTGGCGCGGATCGCGCGATGATGGTCGAGCGGATCGTCGGCGCCTTCGGTCGTGGCGATCAGTTCGATCCCGAACCGGTCGAAGAGCGCGCGTGGGCGATAGGCGTCGGTTGCCAGCAGTTCGCCGATCCGGTCGTAATAGTCGTCGGCATTCGCGGCGGTCAGCGCATCGGCGAACCCGAACACTTCCCCGAAGACATGGTCGAGCCACAGGCGGGAAGGCGTTCCGCGGAACAGATGCTGGTGGCCGGCGAACACCCGCCATGCTGCGCGGGGATCAGCGGTGATGCTGCCGTCGCGGCGCGGCACCGCCAGATCGTCCAGCGGGATGCCCTGGCTGTAGAGCATGCGGAAGATATAGTGATCGGGCGACAGCAGCAGCTCGGTCGCGTTGGTCCATGGCCGGTCGGTCGCGAACCACGACGGATCGGTATGACCGTGCGGGCTGACGATCGGCAGGTCGCGAACCCGCGCATAGAGTTCGCGTGCGATCCCCCGCGTGGCGGGATCGGCGGGGAACAGGCGATCGGGGTCCAACAACAATCCGGGCATGCGCATCTCCTTTTATGGTGTCGATGCGGCATTGTGCCATCGGTGGCAACATTCTATTTGAAGGACATGACGACTCTCGAAGCACCCTCGCCCGCGCTTGCCGCTCCCGTCCGTTCGGTCCGGGTCGACCGCGACGACGACGTGGCGGTGCTGCTGTCCCCCGTTGCCGCCGGGGGAGTGGTACGGGTCGACGACATGCTGGTCACCGCGACCGACGCGATCGAGGCGGGCCACAAGATCGCGGTACGTGCGGTCGCGCAGGGAGCGCCGGTTCGCCGCTATCGCGCGGCGATCGGCCTCGCGCGCCGCGCCATCGCGATCGGCGAACATGTCCACGTCCACAACGTCGCGACCGCGCTGGCGGGCGAGGATGCCTATCGATACCTGCCGCAGCCCGCGACGCCGCAGCCGGCACGCGCCGAACCCGGCTTTGCCGGATATGTCCGCGCCGACGGCAGCGTCGCGACGCGCAACGAGATATGGATTCTGCCAACGGTCGGCTGCGTCGGGCGGCTGGGCGAACGGATCGCGCAGACGGCGGGACCACGCCATGCGGGGCGGATCGATGGAATCCATGCGTTCAACCACCCGTTCGGCTGTTCGCAACTAGGCGACGATCTGGACCGTACCGGTGCGATCCTCGCGGCGCTGGCGTGCAATCCGAATGCCGGCGGCGTGCTGTTGCTGGGCCTTGGCTGCGAATCGAACCAGCTGGACCGGATGCTCGCCCGCATGCCCGACAGCGTCCGCGAACGCGTCCGCTCCGTCCGGGCACAGGCCAGCGCGGACGAGTTCGCAGAGGCGATGGCCGCGATCGACACGCTGGCCGAACAGGCGGAGGCGAAGCGTACGGCGGTGCCGCTGTCCGCGTTGCGGCTTGGCGTCAAATGCGGTGGATCGGATTCGATGAGCGGCCTGACCGCCAACCCGCTGATCGGGCGCATGACCGATCGCGTCGCGGCGGCGGGCGGCACCGTGCTGATGACGGAGATCCCGGAGATTTTCGGAGCGGAACGGCTGTTGATGGCGCGCTGCGCCGACGAAGCGGTGTTCGACCGGCTGGTCGAGGTGACCAACCGGTTCAAGCGCTATTTCCTCGACCACGGCGAACCGGTGTCGGAGAATCCGAGCCCCGGCAACATCGCGGGCGGCATCACCACGCTGGAGGAAAAATCGCTGGGAGCGGTGCAGAAGGGCGGCGCGGCGACGGTCAGCGACGTGCTGGACTATGGCGAGCCGGTACGCCGCGCCGGGCTGTCGGTGGTCGATGCACCGGGTAACGACGCCGTGTCGACGACCGCGCTGGCAGCGGCGGGCGCGACGATCACGCTGTTCTCGACCGGGCGCGGCACCCCGCTGGGCAGCCCGGTGCCGACGATGAAGATCGCGACCAACCATGATCTTGCAGCCCGCAAGCCCAACTGGATCGACTATGACGCCGCCGCCGTGCTGGACGACGGTCAGGACGCGGCGTCGGATGCGTTGCTGGCGCGGATCGTCGCGGTGGCATCGGGCGAACCGGCACGCAACGAAGCGAATGACGAACGGGCGATCGGGATCTGGAAGTCGGGCGTGACGCTGTAAGGCGTATTCCCCATGGTCGCCCCGGACCATTTCCGGGGCGAAGCGGACCGACTTAGGCGGTACGACGTACCAGCCACACCGTATCTCCGGCATCGTCCACCACGAATATCGCGCCATCGGCGCGGGTCTGGACGCTGACCGGGCGGCCATGGACCGTCCCCTTCTTCGCATCGGCGATGAAGCCGGTCAGGAACGGTTGCGGATCACCGGTCGGACGCCCTGCCGCGAACGGCACGGCAAGGACGTCATAGCCGCTGAAGCTCGACCGGTTCCACGATCCGTGCCGTGCGACGAACGCGGTCGGCGTACCCTGCTTGGCGAACGCCAGTCCGAGGGCGGCGGCATGCGGGCCGACCGCGACGTCGGGCAGCAAGGTAGAGGCCAGCAACTCGCGCTTCTCATTGGCGTGGCGCGGGTCCTGCTTGCCGTAATAGCTGTACGGCCATCCATAGAAGCCGCCATCGCGCACCCCGACCAGATAGTCGGGCGCGATGTCGTCGCCGAACTCGTCGCGTTCGTTGACTGCCGTCCACAGCGCGGCGGTGCCGGGCACGAAGTCCATGCCGACCGGATTGCGCAGGCCCGACGCGTAGAGACGTTCGCGCCCGGTCGACAGGTCGATGGCGAGGATCGCCGCGCGGCGCTTTTCCTCGTCCATGCCATGCTCGCCGACGTTCGACGCCGACCCGACCGAGACATAGAGCGTCTTTGCATCGGGGCTGAGCAGCAGGTTGCGCGTCCAGTGGTTGTTGTATCCGCCCGCCGGAAGCGTCACGATGCTGCGCGGTGCGGCGGTGATGCTCGTCTGGCCGGGCTGGAACGGAAAGCTGATCACACCATCGGTGTTCGCGACATAGAGGCGGCCATCGGCATATTGCATCCCGAACGGCTGGTTCAGCCCCGACCGCAACACGAAACGCTGTTCCGCCACGCCGTCGCGGTTGGCGTCGCGCAACAGCGTGATGCGGTTCGCACTGAACCCGGTCGTCTTCGCCAGCGCCTGTCCGCGTGCCACTTCCGGTTCGGCGTCCAGTTTGGGCAGGGTCCGCGCCTCCGCCACCAGCACGTCGCCGTTGGGCAGCAGCAACGCCTGTCGCGGATAGTCCAGACCACCGGCGAAGCGCACCACCTCCCAACCGCGCGGCGCGGTCGGCGTACGCCCTTCGGGCCAACCGATCGTCACCGGATGCCGGATCGCCGATTCCGATGCATAGGGTTCGGCCTGCATGCCCAGACCCGGGATCGACTTTTGCGGCTGCGCACCGGCGGCGGCGGCGATTGCGGACGCTCCGATGAGGGCGAGCGTGACAGGCTTCATTGCGGTTCCCCGTGCTGGTTCGGACAGGAGAACCGCGCACGGGGCAACTCGCTCCGCCGACACGAAAACTTACGCGGACTGGTCAGGCGCGTGCCTGCCGCTTCGGCAGGAAACGACCGGTCGCACCGTCGAGTCCACGCGCGGTAAGGGCATCGACCACGGTGACCCCGGCGACGAACGCGATCGCGCCCCAGATCGCGCGGTTCGACGGGCTGCGCTTCGCCGCCAGCGCTAGCGTACCCAGATCAAGCGCATCGCCCGCGACGCGATTCCACATGTTCACCGACGCGGCGGGAGCGACGATCAGATTGACGCCCGCCAACACTTCACGCGCGCCGAAGCCTCGCACCAGCCCGGCATGGTCGGGCGCGTCGAGCGTCTGGGCGATCCGCTTTGCTGCCAACAGTTCGACGACGCCCAGCGCGATCGAGAAGATGCCCAGGCCAAAGGCGAGACGTTTCGGTTGCATGCAGCTTCTCCCATAATATCACTTCGTTTGCGTGGTTTGCGCTGGACTGGCTCCGTTGGTCGGAGTTCCGGGCGTGAGGTCCGGCTCGTTGCCTTCGCGTCTGTGTTCCGGTGCCTTGGTATGGCTCAGGTTCATGCCGGCGAAGGCGATGACGCCGACACCGACCAGCATCAGGAACAGGATACCGAGACGCCGCAGAAGCCTGCGTTCGCGATCAGGCGCCACGGCGTCCTCCGGGACGCGGCGAATGGGGGAGCGGCGCAAAGGATAAAAAGCGGGCCATGCGAACCTTTCGTGAGCGATTGCTTCGCCTACAACGCAGGACTTCCGGCCAAGATGTTCACACGGATCAATGCCGTACGTCTTTTTTTCGATCGTCGTCCGGCAACTGCGGTCGCCGCCTGAACGGAACGCAGACTTCGCACATCGGCGCAGCGGCACCATTCAGGGCGCGGCGACGGGGTCGATCACCCAATATCACGGTAAGATCCGAACGATTTTCCGATTATGCCGCAACACTTACCCACCGGCATGGTAGATCGGCATCATGACTCGCGGGCCGGCCGTCGATACTCCGGTATCAATCAGCAACACGGCCAAATGCTAGTTTGTACGTCACATCATTTGTTATCGTAACGCGTCGCGTAGATGTTATGGTGCGAGTTCGTCGTCCAGTTATCCGAAACTATGGCGAACGAGAGTGACGCGATCCTCCCCGCCGAAATCTGCGGGAAGTATCATGAAAATAGCCGATCAACCGTTGGAACTGCTGGTACGGAGTCTGCGCCTGCGCGCGCCGTTGTCGGACTCGGATGCCGATGCGATCCGTGCCCTGCCCCACAATATCAAATTGCTGGAGGCAGGCACCTATACGGTGCGTGAAGCGGATTCGACGCCGGTATGCGGCGTTCTGATATCCGGGTTCGCCTATCGCCAGAAAACGTCGAGCGATGGCGATCGGCAGATCGTCAGCGTGCTGATCCCCGGCGACGCGCTCGACCTTCAGAATATCTTTCTCGATGTGTCGGACCATAGTGTGCAGATGCTGACGCGGGGCGAGGTTGCGGTCCTGCAACGTGCCGACGTGCAGGCGCTGATCCGCGACAACGCGGCGGTTGCGCGCGCGATGATGGTCAATATCCTGACCGAAGCGTCGATATTGCGGGAATGGGTGCTGAACGTCGGCCAGCGCAGCGGCAAGGAGCGTGCGGCGCATCTGCTGTGCGAATTCGCCATCCGGCTGAAGGCGGCGGGACTGGCGGACCAATATGCCTATGAACTGCCCATGACGCAGGAACAGATCGGCGACGCGCTGGGGCTGACGCCGGTCCATGTCAACCGCATGCTCAAGGCATTACAGGCCGACGGCCTCATCACCCGCACCAAACGGGTCGTGCAGTTTCCCAATTGGGAAGCGATGCGCAATGTCGCCGGGTTCAACGAACGCTATCTGCATCTGGAGGTCCAGCGCAACGGCATGTCGCTCTGACGCGACCGCCGATGGTACGGGTGGTCGGACTCGAACCGACATGTTGTTGCCAACGGCGGATTTTGAATCCGCTGCGTCTACCATTCCGCCACACCCGCGCGGGACGGCGAGCCTATAACGCGTCCCGCCTCGCGTGCAACCTGCAAACGACGCAATGGCCGCAATGCGGCGAAATGCAGCCCCCGATCCCGCCGGGGGCTGCATCGCATCCGCAGGGCGGTCACCAGCCGCTGGGCTTGCCCTTGTTCTGCCGGTCGAGCCATGCCTTCAACGGCGCGAAATATTCGACCATCGCCTTGCCCGACATGGCGCGCGATCCGGTCATCGCCTGCAACGCGTCGGGCCACGGCTTCGACTGGCCCATTTCGAGCATCGCATTCAGCCGATCGCCGACCGCCTTGTTCCCGAAGAACGAGCAGCGGTGCAGCGGCCCCTTCCACCCAGCCTGATCGCACGCCGCCTTGTAGAACTGGAACTGCAACACCCGCGCGAGGAAATAGCGGGTGTAGGGGACGGTGGCCGGAATGTGATATTTCCCGCCCGCGTCGAACTTCGTCTCGTCGCGCGCGACCGGTGGGACGATGCCCTGATATTGCAGGCGCAACGCGTCCCAGCCCTTCTGATAGTCCCCGGTCGCGATCTTGCCGCTGAAAACGTTCCAACGCCATTTGTCGACCAGCAGCCCGAACGGCAGGAACGCGACCTTGTCCATCGCCTGTCGCAGCAGCAGCCCGATATCCTTGTCAGCGCTCGGCACCTGCGCCTGGGTCAACAGGCCGATCTTCACGAGGTAATCCGGCGTGATCGACAGCGCGACGGTATCGCCGATCGCTTCGTGGAAGCCGTCGTTCGCGCCGTTCTTGTACAGGAACGGCTGGTCGCGATAGGCCCGCTGATAATAGTTATGGCCAAGTTCGTGGTGGATCGTCACGAAGTCGTCGCCATTGACCTTCGTGCACATCTTGATGCGGATATCGTCGCGATTGTCGAGATCCCATGCCGATGCGTGGCAGATCACGTCCCGGTCGGCCGGCTTCACGATTTGCGAACGCTGCCAGAAGGTTTCGGGCAATGGCGCGAAGCCAAGCGAGGAATAGAATGCCTCGCCCTGCCGCACCATCTTTACCGGGTCGTACCCCTTGGCCTTGAGCAGTTCGCCGGTGTCGTACCCGACGTCGCCCGCCCCCTGCGGCGCGACGATGTCATAGATGTTGCCCCATTCCTGCGCCCACATATTGCCCAGCAGGTCGCTGCGGATCGGGCCGGTCTTGGCCTGTACGGCGTCGCCATATTTCTCGTTCAGCTTCGAGCGGACATAGGTGTGGAGCGACAGATAGAGCGGTTCGACCTCTTTCCAGATCTGGTCGGTCAACTGCGCGAACTGTTCAGGGGGCATGTCATAGCCCGACCGCCACATCGCGCCGACATCGGCGAACCCCAGCTCCTTTGCACCGGCATTCGAGATCGCGGTCATGCGGGTATAGTCGGTCCGCAACGGCGCACCGACATTGTCGTGCCAGCTGACCCACATCTCGTGCGACTTCGCCGGATCGCGCACTTCGCCCATCGCGGCTTCGATATCCGATCCGTTGATCGGCTTGCCGTCCAGCGTTCCCGTGCCCTTGCCATAGGCCGACGACATGCGGGTAGTCAGCGTCGCCAGTTCGGTTGCCGCCCCGGCAGTGGTCGGCGCGGGCAGGCCGACACCGTTCTTCAGCAGGTCCAGCTTGCGCCGGGTATCGCCCGATATGCCCGCAACGGTGTTGAACCGCGCGGCGCCCTTGGCCCATTGCACCGCCTTTTCGGTGACTTCCGCGCCCGCCTTCGCCGCCAGCGCGTCGGTGTCGTCGGTGATGTAGGTGGCGTTAACCCATGCGATCCGCTGCGCATCTACCGATATTTCGGCTGCTTCGCGCTCGACGGTCGCGACGAAGGCGTCGGCGTCGGCCGCCGTCGGGGCGGCAGCGGATGCTGGCATTGCGGACGTGGCGGTCTGGGCGTTGGCCGGCATGGCGAGCAGCGCCACGGCCAGCGCGGCGGAGGAAACGATACGCATCGAACGGCAATCCCCGAAAGTCATCGTGATGCCGTCAGTCTGGCCCCGCCGCCCCGCCGGGGTCAAGCGCGCGTACGATCAGCGCAGCGTCCATTCCCACACCGCGGCGTCGGACGGGACGCGCAAGCGCAGGTAGCGGGCGGTCACCGGGTGGCGCAGTTCGATCGGCGATCCGCTGGCGGCGGGCAAGGTGGCGACCGTCCGCCACGTTTTGGCGTCCTGCGACGCATCGACCGACAGAGCATAGTTTCGATGCGCAAACGCCATCCGTACCGCGCTGCCGGAAACCCGGCGGACCCGCCCCATATCCGCAACCAGCAGCGGTGCGTTGCTGGCCGGTGCCCATGCCGTAGCATAATTGTCGTCGGCGGCACGTTCCGGCCCGTGCAGCGCGTCGCGGCCCTGCCCGCCCGCACGCCAGCGCAACCCCACCGTGCGATGCGGGCCGAACCCTGCCACCGCCGCGCTGTGGCCGGGCGCCACGCGGTCGATGCGGCCATCGTCGCGGATCGTCAGCGGATCGACCGCGACCTGCCGCAACACCTGATCGCCCGACGGGGAAAAGGGCAACCCCTGTCGGTGATACAGGATGTACGACCGCCCGTGCGACCGGAAGATCGCGTGATGCCCCGGGCTGACGACGCCCCGCTTCGCGT
Organism: Sphingomonas sp. CFBP 13720; assembly: GCF_014842075.1. Taxonomy (GTDB): domain Bacteria; phylum Pseudomonadota; class Alphaproteobacteria; order Sphingomonadales; family Sphingomonadaceae; genus Sphingomonas. The sequence continues at coordinate 134,926 of NZ_JACYVA010000008.1, read as the reverse complement.
CGGTCGACAGGATCGGGCTGTTCGCGCCTTCGCGGAACGGCCCGAACGGTGTGTCGCCGACGGCATAGCGCACCTTGTACGTATCCTCGGTCGTCTTGCCGTCGCTATAGGTCAGCAGATAGCGCGACCCCTGCTTCACCATGAACGGCGCTTCGAAATAACCGGGCGGAGTCACGTCGCGCGGCGCGCCGTCGAACGTAACCATGTCCGGCTTCAGCTTGACTGCGAAGCAGTGACCGTTGGTCCAGTTCCAGCCCGATCCCCAATAGAGATACGCCTGCCCGTCATCGTCGATGAACGCCTCCGCGTCGATCATGTGATAGGCAGGCGCGAACCCCTTTGCGATCAGCGGCCTGCCGCCATTGGCATCGCGCCACGGCCCGGCGGGCGATGGCGCGGTGCCGACCCAAACCTCGCTGCCGACCGATACGTACATGTACCAGCGACCGTTGCCGGCCTTCACCACCGATGGTGCCCAGACCTTCGAATCGCCCGATGTCGGGCTGGTCGCCGCTGCCTTGGTCGGCCAGTCGGGCATCGAGAACCGCCAGTCGCGACCATTGTCCGACGTCCACAGCCCCAGCCGGTCGTCGCCCCACGGATCGATCGTGGCAAAGACGTACCAGCGCCCGCGATCACGCACGATCGAGGGATCGGCGAAATAGCCGGGCAGCAGCGGGTTGCCAGCACCCGGCGCATCCCAACGCGGCACCGGCGCTGGCGCGGCGGCAAGGAGCAGCACCGTCGAGACCAGCAGCGCCGCCGCGCGCCGCATCACTGCACTTCCGTCGCGCGGGCCGGACGGGCCTTGTCGGGCGTCGTCCCCGCCCCCCGGAGCGGTTCGAGGCGAAAGGCGACACGAGTCGGCACCAGTTGCGTGCGATATTGCATGTGCGGCTGGCCGACATGGTTCCACGCGGTATCGCCGCCGACGCCCCATTGCGCGGCGTCGATCAGCAACGTGCCGTTTCCGTGCGGCACGATATCGCTCGACTTCCACGTGCCCGGCGCGCGCCGGTCGAGATCCGTATAAGGGAACGCCAGCGCCTGCATCATCAGCGGCGTGTCGCCGACGATCCGAACCCCCTGCCCCGCGCCGCTCAGTTCCATCCAGCGGACATCGACCTTGTTGCCGGTATCCTGCGGCCGCATGTAATCGTGATTCTGGTCGGCGATCGCGCCACGCCACAACCCGATGGCCGCGCCGGTCTTGCGATCGACATGGCTTTCGTGCGGCCCGCGCCCATACCATTCGACGTCGGTCATCGCGGACGGCAGCGACCACATCATCCCGACCCGAGCCGGCGGCGGAAGGTCGCTTTTCAACGGGGTCAGTTCGCCCACGACCGCGACAGACCCGTCGCCCGCCATCGCATAGCTGCTGGTGAAGCGTGCCGCGCCCGCGCCGAGTTCGAAATCGACGTTCACTTCCGCCGTACCATCGGGCCGTTTCGTCACCGCCACCGCGCGAACCTGTCGCGTCTCGCTCATCCTGCGCCATGTAAACTGTTGCGCGACGGTGCCGGTCAGCGTGTCGTTGTCGGTCTCCGCCCGGCGGAAGTTCGGAATGCCGCCGCTCGCCAATACGGTGCCGCCACGGGCATAGCGATCGACCAGCCCGGTCGCGCGGTCGATGGTCAGCGTCGCACCGCCCGCCGACAGGGTAACCGCTCCCGCCGCATCACGCACCGTGACGGTGCCGCTGCGGGCAATCGTCGGCCGGGGCGTGGCGGACAGCGCGAACTGTTCCCAGCCGACGACCTGTCCCGCGACGACGCCGGGCACCGCGCGGTCTCTCGCACGGGCGCGCACCGTGACCAGATACTCCGCACCGGGTTTGCGCGCGAGGACGGGAAGGCCCAGCGTCACCGCTTCCGTCGCATGGGCCGCCGTGGTGAGTGCCGGCAATTGCCCGGTCGCGACCGGGACGCCATCCTCCTCGACGGTCCAGTCGAACGCGAAGCCGGACAGGTCGCGGAAGTCGTGGCGGTTGCGCACGGTTACCCGCCCGGCCGCCGGATCGAATGCTTCGAACTGGATCGGGGACAGCACCTTCTGCACTTCGTACAGATGCGGGTTGGGCGTCCGGTCGGGCTGGATCAGCCCGTCGCCGAACTCGATATCGCCGCCCGGATTGGGACCATATTCGCCACCGTCGCCCCAGTAACGCTTGCCGTTCCGGTCGGTGCGGAACATCGACTGATCGACCCAGTCCCAGATGAACCCGCCCTGCAACCGGCCGGGATGCGCGTAGATGACGTCCCAATATTCCTTGAAATTGCCGCCCGAATTACCCTGCATATGCGCATATTCGCACTGGATCATCGGCTGGGTCCGCGTCGGATCGTTGGCCCAGTCGACCATCTTTTCCACATCGTCGTACATCGGCGCATAGATATCGGCATATCGGTTCGGCTGATGCTCCCAGTCGAGCGTGCCCCAGCCGAGATACGAGATCAGCCGCCCGCCATCCCGGCGACGGATCGCGGCGGCGGCGCGTTCGAAATTGGGCCCGATGCCGGCTTCGTTGCCCAGCGACCAAAAGATGATCGACGGATGGTTCTTGTCGCGTTCGACCATGTTCATCACGCGGCTGACATGTGCGTCTTCCCATGTGGGATCGAAGCCGATCTGAAGCTTTTCGCGCAGTTCGGGATGCTTGTTCGCGTAATCCATGTACGCGTGGCTTTCGATATTCGCCTCGTCCATGACATACAGGCCATATTCGTCGGCCAGCGCATAGAAGCGCGGATCGTTGGGATAGTGCGACGTGCGGACGGCGTTGATGTTGTTGCGCTTCATCAACTCGATATCGCGGCGCATCGATTCTTCGGAGATGACGTGGAACGTCACCGGGTCATGTTCGTGGCGGTTGACGCCGCGGATCACGATCGGACGACCGTTGACCATCACCTGGCCATTGGCGATGCGCACGTCGCGAAAACCGATCCGTTGCGGTGTCGACTGGATCACGCGGCCCTGCGCATCCTGCAACTCGACCAGCAGCGTGTACAGGTTCGGCGTCTCGGCGGTCCATCGCCGAACGGCCGGCACGTCGGCGCGCAGCGTCACGCTGCGCCCGCCGCGAACCGCCGCTTCGCGCGACATGACCTCACGCGTGCCGTCGAGCAGTACGATCCGCGCGCGCGCCGTGTCGGTCCCGGTGGTGGCGACGTCGACCGCCAGCCGCCCGTCGCGAAACGCCGCATCCAGCCCGGCATGTACGAACGAGTCGGCGATCCGCGTTTTCGGGACCGCCGCCAGATAGACCTCGCGCTCGATCCCCGACACCCGCCAGAAATCCTGATCTTCCAGATACGACCCGTCCGACCAGCGATGGACCTGGATCGACACGCTGTTGCGGCCCGGCCGCAGATGGCGGGTCACGTCGAATTCGGACGGCAGCTTGCTGTCTTCCGAATAGCCGACCTCCTGTCCGTTGACCCACACGCGATAGGCCGATCCAGCCGCGCCGATATGCAGGACGACATCCTGTCCCGCCCATGACGCGGGCACATCGACATCGCGGCGATAGGAGCCGGTTTCATTGTCGTCGTGCGGCACCAGCGGCCGGTCGGCGGGAAAGGGATAGGTGATATTGTTGTATTTGGGCTGACCATAGCCCTGCGCCTGCCACATCGCGGGCACCGGGATCGTCTTCCATGCCGACACGTCATAGTCCGGTGCAGCGAAGCCCTTTGGCGCGCCGTCGACCGACGGGCTGAAGTGAAAGCGCCAGTCGCCATTCAGGCTGAGGAAGCGGGCCGAACGCGCGCGATCCCCGGCCAGCGCCAGATCGCGCGTCTCGAACGCGAAACCCGTGGCGTGCGCGGGCAGCTTGCCGCGCGCATGGACCGCCGGATTCTCCCAGTCCGGGCGGTTCGGATCGACCTGGACCGGCTGGACGCGCGGTGCCTGCGCCATGGCAGCGGTGGCGAGGCACAGAGCGCTTGCGCCGATCAGCATGTTGCGAAGTTTCACGCGATTGTCTCCCGAACGGTCATTTGGTCAGATAGCGACAGGTGAGGCTGGCGATGCAGTCGTAGCCGCACAGTGTTGCGCGATGAAATCGCCATGCGCCGGCATGCGTTCGGCGGCGGCGGCGGTCACCGCCGCAATGCGTGCCAGTCGCCGGACCGCTTCGTCGTCCGGCATCGCGGCGGCGACCGGATCATGCCCGTCGGCGCGGACGCCCTGTCCGTCGAGCACCGCCAGCCAGCTGGTGCGGGTGAACAGTTCGTCGCCTTCGCGAAATACCCGCCCCGTCGCACGATAGATCGCGATCCGTTCGGCGAGCGCATCGGGGATCGCCATGGTGCGAACGCGGTTCCAATAGGGGGTGTCGTCGCGCGCGGTGGCGTGGAAGTGCAGGATGATGAAGTCGCGGATCGTATCGAACTCGGCTGCCATCAACCGGTTGTACCGACGCGTGTTCGCCGCGTCGCAATCGCGCGTCGGCAACATCTCCAGCAGCCGCGCGATCCCCGCCTGGATCAGGTGGATGCTGGTCGATTCGAGCGGTTCGAGGAACCCCGTCGACAGCCCCAGTCCCACGCAATTGCCTATCCAGCACGCATCGCGCCGACCGGTGCGAAAGCGCAGAATCCGCGGCTCGGCCAGCGGTTCGCCATCCAGATTCGCCAGCAGCGTCGTGGTCGCTTCGTCTTCCGACAGATGGTCGCTGGAAAAGACATAGCCATTGCCGGTGCGATGTTGCAGCGGGATGCGCCATTGCCACCCCGCCTCGCGCGCGGTCGACCGGGTATAGGGGACCGGCGGGCCGGTATTCGCGCTCGGCACCGCCACGGCGCGATCGTTGGGCAGCCAGTGCGACCAGTCCTGAAACGCACTGCCCATCGTATCGCCGAGCAGTAGCGACCGGAAACCCGAACAATCGACGAACAGGTCGGCGGCGATGCCGGTGCCGTCGGTCAGCGTCACCGCCTCCACGAACCCGGTATAGCCGTGCCGCGCGACGTCCACCACGCGCCCTTCGCGCCGCACCACCCCCGCCGCCTCCGCATGGCTGCGCAGAAACCGGGCGTAGAGGCCGGCATCGAAGTGAAAGGCATAGCCGATATGGTGCAGCGGCGTATTGCCGCCGTCGGTCAGCGGCCGCTGGAACCGTCCGGCGCGGGCGGCGGCGGCGCAGATCGAATAGGCTTCCAGCGGTTCGGCAGCCCGCTGCGCCCGCATCCGGTGCCACAGCCCGTCGAACGGGACCGTGCCGAAATCCATGCCGTACGCGCCGAACGGATGGAAATAGCGTTCGCCCTTCGCGCCCCAGTCGACGAACTCGATCCCAAGTTTGAAGCTGCCCTGCGTCGCGCGAACGAAGGCGTCTTCGTCGATGCCGAGCAATGCGTTGAAGGCGCGGATCGGCGGAATCGTCGCTTCCCCCACCCCGACCGTGCCGATCGCTTCGGATTCGACCAGCTTGATCGCGACCGATCGACCCAGCACCCGCGACAGCGCGGCGGCGGCCATCCATCCGGCGGTGCCGCCGCCGATGATCGCGATCGTCCGCAGGGGTTCGCTCATGTCGTCGCCACGCATTGCAGGAACAGGTTGCCGGTCAGCCGCCCGCGTCGCGGATCGGCCGCATGCGGCGGTGGTGCGGTCACCAGCCCCGAATGGAGCAGTGCCGCACGATACAGCACGATCCGGTCGGGCCGGGCGCGACATGCGGCGATCGGGGCAAAGGCTTCGTCGCCGTCCGCCGGGAAATAGCCTTGCCGCGCGGCATCCCGTCCCGCCTCGGCCGAGCGTGCTGCATCGAACGCGGGCAGACGCGCCGGATCGATCGTCTCGAACCCGGTGGCGCGGTGGCGAAAGAAGCCGGTGCCGCCGTGCGCCTCGCCGCAAAGATAATGGACGCAGGCGAACTGCCACCGGTCGGCGGTGTCGACATGCGGCACGCGCTGGTCGGGCGCGAGCGCGGCGGGATCGGCGGTCACCAGCGAAAAATTGCCGCGGGCGCGCACCGGACGAACGGGGCCGGTGCCGAAATGCGCGGCGATCAGCGGCAGGGCGATCTGGACCAGCGCATCGACATAGCGCGTCGGTGCCGATCCCAGCAGCCCCGGATAACCGCTGCCCACGCGATCCGCCGGTGCAAAGGCAGACCGGGTGGCGGCGTGATCGACCAGATCGGCCATCATGCCGGTAGCATGGTCGACGACGACGACCGGCTCACGCTCGTCGCCGGGATGATGGACGGCGATGTGCCGCGCCTCGATCGTCATCGCCCCTTCCCATCCTGTGCCGCCGCCGACATGGCAACCATGCCGGCGGCCGGGGATCAATAGGTCGCGCGAACCGACAGCCCGAAACGGCGGTCGTTGAGCTGATATTGCAGCGGCTGTCCCGGGGTGCCGATATAGGTGACGTTCATCCGGTTGTTGATGTTCACCACATCCGCCGACACCGCGATCTTGCTGGTTACATTGACGCTGACCGAGGCATCGAGCGAGGCGTAGGGTTGCGCATATTGCGGGATGCCGTTCGCCCCGCTGCCGAAGGTGGTGTCGAGATAGCTGGAGCGCCAGCTCCATGCGAGGCGCGCGGTCAGCGGCCCCTTTTCGTACAGGCCGACCAGATTGTAGCTGTGCTTCGACAGTTTTTCGAGCGGCACCTGCGTGGGGATATTCGACCCTGCGGTCGCGAACGGGTTCGACACGTTCGAATCCACGAACGTATAGTTCGCCTGCAGCCCCAGTCCGCTGAACACGCCGGGCAGGAAGTCGAAGAACTGCTGATAGCCGACCTCCGCGCCCTTCACCGTGCCGCTGCCCGAATTGAGCTGCGTGCCGACATCGTAGGCGACGCCGTTGAACGACTGAACCACGGTGCCCCCGGCAAGGAACCCGTCGACCTTCTTATAGAACACGCCACCGGTCAGCGAACCGGCGGGCGCGAAATACCATTCGGCGGTCAGATCGAAATTGTCGGATTCGATCGGGTTCAGGCGCGGGTTGCCCGAACTGGCGCTGGGCCGCCCGGTGATCGCGCTGACCTGGTTCGGGTTGTTGAGCGTCAGATTGGTCGACAGCTGGTCGAAATTGGGCCGCGCCAGCCCCTTCGAATAGGCGAAACGGGTCTGGAAGGTGTCGGTGAACTGCACGCGCAGATTGAAGCTGGGCAGGAAGCGTGTGTAATCCTTGTCGAGCGCGATCGGCGTGGCGGTGCCGTTCGCTTCGAACTGCGTACCGCGCGACGTGGTCGACGTCTTGACCAGCCGGCCGCCGATATTTCCGTCGACGATCACGCCGCCCAGATCGCGCTTGTAATCCACGAGACCCCAGAAGGTGTACGTCTTTTCGGTCTGGTTGTTCAGGTCGCCGGGAGTGAACGCATCCTTCGTCTGTTGCCCGAACAACTGGTACAGCGCCTTGGTCTGTTCCCACACGCCGTCGCCGCCCGGCAGCGCGGGATAGAGCAGCCCGCCGGTCACGCTGTTGCCGTCGAACCAGTTTTTGGACGGACCCTTCATCGCCAGTTGCGGGAAGCGGCTGAGCGGGATCAGCGGCGTGCCCGCAGGCACGTTGGCGGCATTCGCCGGAAGCCCGTCGTACAGCGACAGCCCGTTCCACGTTCCGCGCAGGTCGATGTTGTTTTCCGCGAAACGCGCACCGCCGCGCAGTTTCTGGATCAGGCCGCCCTCGACATCATATTCGAGGTCATAGGCGAGCGCGAGCGTATCGGCGTCGTTGCGTTGAAGCGCATCGGCGATGAACGGCAGGCTGTAATTGGCCGGGTTGGTGAATACCGAACTGTCGCGGATATCCCAGCGCGGGTATTTGCCGCGCAGGTCGAAATCGACGATCGACGGATGCGGCGCGTTCAGCGCGTTCTGTCCGGTACGGTTGTACAGCGACAGGACATGGCCGTTGCGATCGGCATTGTAGTAGGATTTGAGATACTGGACGTCGAACGTCGCCTTGGCGCGCTCGGTCGCCTGCCATTCGGCGTTCAGCGTGTAATTCTGGGATCCGCTCCACAATTCCTGATCGAACCGGCCGGTTTCGAACGTCTGCCGACGCAGCGCGCCTGACGTGGCAAATCCTTCGTCGTTGAACGTGAAGTCCGCACCCGGTTGCGGATCGATGGCATAGGTGGTGACGGTGCCGGTGGCATCGCGCTGCTGCGACAGGTTGTTGAACTGATAATAATAGGCACCGGTGCGGTCGAACCAGTATTTCGTCCCCTGATACTGCGCCGTCAGCAACAGCGAGTCACTCGCCTGCCATTGCAGCGCCGCCGCCACGCCCAGCCGCTTGCGATCACCGGTATCGTCATAGACCTGGAAACCGAACGGCGCCTTCGCGTTCGCCGGGGCACCCGGAACCGAGCCGGGCGGGATGGTATCCTGCGCACCGACCAGCAGTCCGTCCTGCCGATAGGCGCTTTTGGAATAGACCGCGTTCAGCAGCAGGCCGATCTCGCCGATGCCGGTATCGTAGCGGTTGCTGTACAGGCCGGACACCGATCCGCCGAACTTGTCGACCCGGTCGTAATAATTGCCCTTCGCGGTGACGCTGATGACTTCCTTGGCTGAATCGAACGGCTTGCGCGTGCGCAGGTTGATCGCGCCGCCGACGCCGCCTTCGATAACGTTGGCCGGCGCGTTCTTGAACACGTCGATGCCGGCCAGCAATTCGGGGGGAATGCCTTCCAGATCGAATGCACGGCCGCCCGACGCGGAATAGACCGCACGACCGTCGAGGAAGTTCTGGACCTGCGTCAGGCCGCGCACGGTGATCGCCGGCTGGGTACGATGGTCGAAATCGGTGGCGCCTTCACCATAGCGGCGCTGGATCTGCACGCCGGTGATGCGCTGCAACGCCTCGACCGTGTTCGCGTCGGGCAGCTTGCCGATATCCTGCGCGTTCACCGAATCGACGATCTGATCGGAATTGCGCTTGATCGCCTGCGCCGACCGGATGCTCTCACGCACGCCGGTGACGACGATCTCGTCAGTGTCGGTCCCCTGGGTCGCGACCTGATCGGCATTCTGCGATCCGCCGGTCGGAGCATCCTGTGCCGCCGCCATCTGCGCCAGTCCGGCCATGCCGATCGCCAGCAGCGATGCGCCGATACGTACGGTTCCACGTGATGAAGCCATCATGTCCTCTCCCCTTGTGACCGGAAGCTTCACCGCGCAGTGTCACGCTAACGAGCTTCCTAGTTGTCCGACTTAATACGTATACAGGATTTGTTAGACAATAGGGTATCAGTCGATTTGTGGGGAATGTTGCGGAATCGACACGAACGCGGATGAGGAACTGGATGACCAACGCCACGCGCCCGACCGGACATTCGCTGGTGGCACGCGATCTGGGCATCGCGATCGTGACGGGACAGGTCGCCCCCGCGACGATCCTGCCCAGCGAGCATGAGATCGCGCTGCAACGCGGCTGTTCGCGCGGCGTCGTGCGCGAAGCGTTGCGGATGCTGTCGGCGAAGGGACTGATCGCCAGCCGTCCCAAGGCGGGCACACGCGTGCGCGATCGTGCCGACTGGAACCTGCTCGATCCCGATATCATGGCGTGGATGTTCGAAGGCGAACCCCCGGCATCGTTCATCGACAGCCTGTTCCAGCTACGCATGATCGTCGAGCCTGCCGCAGCCGAGTTGGCGGCGTTATCGAGGACGTCGCGGCAGCTGTCCCGGATCGGCCAGGCGCTGGAGCAGATGACGCTCCACGGCCTCGAAACGCCGGCGGGCCAGGCGGCGGACCAGCAGTTCCATCACGTGATCCTGGAGGCGACCGGCAACGAATTGCTGGTCAGTCTGGCCGGCAGCATCGGTGCGGCGGTCCGGTGGACGACGATCTTCAAACATCGCCGCACCCGGCAACCGCGCGACTCGATCCCGCAGCACGGACAGTTGTTCGATGCGATCGCCCGGTGCGACACGGCGGGTGCGCGTGCGGCCACGGTCGAACTGCTGCGACAGGCCAAGGAGGATACCGAACGCTCGCTGGGCGATAGTGCGGCGCCGGAATGACCCGCTCGGCTACGGGCATTCACCATCGCATCTGGTCCTACAAATCGAAGCATCGTGTAATAATCGCCGTATGTTGAACAGGAGACGCAGATGATGAAACCCAATTTGCCGGTCAGGTTTGGACTTCGTGTTGCGGCATGGGCGCTGCCGGCGATGCTGATGGCCCATCCGGTAGCGGCCAACGCGCAGCAACGTCCCGCGCCGGATAGCGTCGCGATCACCATCCGTCCCGCGACCGACCGACCCGGTACGGTCTTCGAAGGCTGGGGCACCGCGCTGGCGTGGTTCGCGACGATTACCGGCGGGTATCCATCGGAAACGCGCGATCGACTGGCGGACCTGTTCTATGGCGCGGACGGGCTGCAATGGACCATCGCGCGGTACAATATCGGCGGCGGCAATGCGGCCGGCACCCCGCCCTACCTTCGCGTCGGCGGCGCGGTGCCGGGCTTCTGGCGGCAACCGGCGGGCGCGACGGGACGCGACTGGTGGAAAGCCGACGATCCGGCGATGTGGGACTGGTCGGCGGATGCGGGGCAACGCTGGTGGCTGGACGCGATCCGCGCGCGGGTGCGCCAGCCGATCTTCGAGGCGTTCTCCAATTCCCCGCCATGGTTCATGACCGTCAGTGGACGGGTATCGGGCGCGCAAAAGGCGACCGACGACAATCTGCGGCCGGGCAGCGAGGCGGCGTTCGCCACCTATCTGACGCGGGTCGTCGACGAACTGCAACAGCGGCACCGTATCACGTTCCGCACCCTGTCGCCGGTCAACGAACCCAATACCGATTACTGGTACGCCGCGAACAAGCAGGAAGGATCGCACTGGAGTCCGGCGCGACAGGCGATGATGATTGACGCGACCGACGCCGCGCTGAAGACGCGCCGCCTGACCACCGTAGTCGCCGCGCCCGACGAAACCAATTCGCATCTGTTCGTCGCCGACTGGGCCGGATATCCCGCCGCCACTCGCGCGCGGATCGGGCAGTTGAACGTCCACAGCTATGGCGCGGTGCACCAGACAGCGGTGCGCGACATCGCCCGCGCGGCGGGAATCCGGCTGTGGATGAGCGAGCACGACATGGCGCTGGAAAAGACGCCCGAATCGTTCGGCGACATGGCGACGGCGCTCGCCTTCGCCGAACATCTGGTCGGCGATATCCGCCGGCTGGAGCCGGCGGCGTGGGTGTTCTGGCAGGCGGTCGAGGACCTGAGCGCGCGGGACGGCGCCACGGGATCGAACTGGGGCCTGATCAAGATGGACCTGCGCGCGCCCGCGACGGGTGCCCACCGGATCAACGTCACTGCCAAATACTGGGCGATGGCCAATTTCAGCCGGTATGTGAAACCGGGCTACCGGCTGGTGCCGGTCGATGACTCCGACACGATCGGCGCGTTGTCGCCCGATGGCGGCACGCTGGTGCTGGTGCATGTGAACGGCGGAACGCTGTCGCGGCGGATCGCGCTGTCGCCGGCCGGGCGTTCGCGCTTCCGGCTGGCGCAAACCGTCGTGACCGATGCCGATCACCGGGCTGCGGTGGTCGATGCGCCGGGTGGTGCGGTCGTCGCGGCACCGCGGTCGGTATCGACCTTCGTCTTCCGGCGTAGGTAACGCGGGTTCACGAAAAAAGCGACCGGACGCCGCGAAGGGCATCCGGTCGCACAAGGTCCCGGGAGGGATCAGTATCGGTTTGGAAACGCGTGGAGACGCATTTCGCGACACCGCCGGAAACCCGCGCATGCGCGAGTTTCCGACCGGCGCATCAGAACTTCACGCGCGCCCGGATGGAGAAGCGGCGATCGTTGATGACATAGTCGCGCGGACGGTCGTCGAAGATCTGATAGGTCTCGAACGCCGTATCCAGCAGGTTCTGGCCATCGACGGTGATCGCGAACTGCGGGGTCACGTCATAGGTGACCGACGCATCCAGCACCCCGAACGCCTTGCCGAAGATCGGCAGGTTCTGCGTGCCGGTATTGGCCGTCCCCTGCACGTAGCTGCTGCGCCAGTTATAGGCGAGACGCATGTTCAACCCGGCCTTGTCGTACAGCGCCACCAGATTGTAGCTGTGCTTCGACAGGTTGGTCAGCGGCACGGCGATCTCGACCGTGCTGTTGATGTCGCCCGCTGCCGTCTGGCCCGCATCGCTGTCGGCAAAGGTATAGTTGGCCTGTACGCCCAGCCCGTCGAACGGTCCCGGCAGGAAGTCGAAGAACTTTTGGCCGCCGACCTCGAACCCGCGAACGAAGCCGTCCGAGACGTTCAGTGTCCGCCGCACGTTGAAGCGCACGGTGCCAAGGCCCGGCAGATCCTCGAAGATCGGGGCCCCCGGCCGTTCGACCAGAAGGTCCGAGATGTTCTTGTAGAAACCGGTCAGATACACATAGCCGACATTGTCGAAATACCATTCGAGCGCGGCGTCATAGCTGGTGACGGTTTCCGGACGGAGGTTCGGATCGCCCAGCGCCGTACCCGTTCCGACATAGGGGTTGGTCGCGGCATTGTAGGGCAGCGTCGGGTTGGCCAGCGTCGGGGCGAGGCTGTTCGCATCGGTGTAGCTGACCGCCAGATTGAACTGCGGGTTCAACTGGGTGAAGCTGGGTCGTGACATGTTGCGCGACGCCGCCAGACGCAGGATCAGCTCGTCGGTCAGGAACGCCCGGAAGTTGATGCTCGGCAGATACTTGTCATAGTTGCGCCCGCCGCTGAACGGCTGGTCCAGCGTGATGTTGGGTGCCGCAGTGACGCTGCCGTCCGGGTTGGTGACCGGCCCGACGCCCGGGGTGCGATACACCAGCACGCGCCGTCCCGCCGCTTCCGTCTCCGTCCGCACCGCGCGCAGTCCGACGTTGCCGTCGAACCGGAACCCGCCCAGCTCCGCACCGAACGCCACGCGGGCATAGGCGGCATAGGTCTTTTCACCGATGGTGCCGAAGAACGCGTTGGGCGAGTTGTAATCGCGGAACGCGATATCCTGTCCGCTGACCGCCTTCACAGCATCGAACGCCGACTGCGCGTTGTTCACCAGCGAATCGTTGAACTGATAGACCGGGCCGAACACGCTGTTGCGTCCGCGTCCGCGGAACAGGTCCGGCTGGAACTGGTTCACGGTCGCGTATTGCGGGAATTCGGACAGCTGGTAGCAGCTGGCATCCGACGACCAGTTGGCGCAGGTCGATCCGATCGCGGTCCACGTGTCATAGGTGGTGTTGCGGTTGATCGCGCTCTTGTCCGAATAGCGGCCACCGACACGGACGTTCTTGATGAACCCGTCGCCGAAATCCCACGACAGGTCGGCGCGGATCGCATCCGACTCCGCGTCATTCTGTTCGCCGTACGGCAGGATCGCGGTCATGCCATAGTTCGACAGCGTGCTGTAATATCCGGGGACGCTCGACTGGAACGTCGGAATGGCGCCGCTGATGTCGAAGAACAGGTCGTAGCTCTGGCCGAGACCCGGCACGCTGGTGCGCGGATTGAGCGCGGACGCCGTGAGGTTGAGCGTCTGCACCTCGACCGTCGAATCGATGTGCTGGTAATCGACGGTCAGCTTGACCCGGTCGGTGACGTCCCACTTCACACCGCCCGAAATGTCGGTGGTGCTGGTGTCGCGGAAGGTGCCGAAATTGACCGAATCGACGCCGGGATTGGCGAGATAGCCGGTGCGGACGATACCGGCGTCGTCAACCGTGAACGGACGACCGGCCGACGGGACGACATCGTTGCCATAGGCCGCGAACGACACGCCGTTTTCGTGGAAGTTATAGTCTGCGCGGAAATACTGCGCGTACAGTTCCAGACCGTCGGTCGGACGCCACTGGATCGCACCCGCGCCGCTCAACCGTTCGCGATCGCCATACGCGACCGAGAAACCGCCACCGTGCGGCAACAGCACGTTGCGGTCGGCGAAGCCGGGCACCGGCGACTGGACGCCCGTGCCGCCGCTGGGTCCGTGTTCGTAGAACGGTTCGACGAAGGTCTTGTCCTCGCGGAACGACGTCGTCTGATAGCCGATGTTCGCGAGAATGCCGATCTCGCCGATGCCGGTGTCCCAGCGATTGCTGTAGATGCCCGACACCTGCTGGCCGCTCTTGCCGATCAGGTCGTAATAGGTGACGCCTCCGGTGAAGGCGACCAGCTGGCCCGACTGATCGAACGGCAGGCGCGTGCGCAGGTTGACCGTGCCGGCGAGACCGCCTTCGATCAGTTCAGCCGACGGGTTCTTGTACACATCGACGCCGGCCAGCAGCTCGGACCCGACCTCTTCGAACGACAGGCCGCGTCCGCCGCTGGCGGAGAAAATGTCGCGTCCGTTCAGTTCGGTGCGGACCTGCGACAGACCGCGCACCGCGATGGCCGCACCTTCGCCGCGATTGCGCGTAATCTGCACGCCCGACACGCGCTGCAACGCTTCGGCGACGTTCACGTCGGGCAGACGACCGATGTCCTGCGCGGTGATCGAATCGACGAACTGTTCGCTGTTCTTCTTGATCGCCTGTGCCGATGCCAGCGATTGGCGCAGGCCGGTGACGACGATTTCCTCGCCGCCCGCTTCCGCATCGACGCTGGGGTCAGGCTGGCCGCCGGTGCCGGCCGCCGGCGTTTCCTGCGCCAGTGTGGGCATTGCCGCGCCGAACAGGACGATTGCAAGTGTCGAGCTGCTGACGCGCAGCGCGCGACGGATAGTAAAATTCATGTTCCGCATCGGACCTCCCCTTTGTCCTGGCGCAAGAACGGTTTTTCCGCTTCGGGCCATTAGACAGCGTTGTCAGATGTGGATTTATATTTCAAATATGCAGCGATCAAGCAATAGTTTCGTATTAATAGTATAATTTGTATTGGCCGATCGCGGCATCGATCGCGCGCGCCGGGGAAGAGGAAAAGCAACATGGGCGCTGACCCGATACGGCGCGTCGTCATCGTCGGCGGCGGTACGGCTGGATGGATGGCGGCGGCGGTGCTGGCGCGACAGTTCCCGGCCGGCGGCATCGCGATCACGCTGATCGAATCGGCGGAGATCGGCACGGTCGGCGTCGGGGAGGCGACGATTCCCCCGATCCTTCGCCTCAACCGTCTGCTGGGCATCGACGAGGACGCGATGGTCCGCGCGACCGGCGCAACCTACAAGCTGGGGATCGAATTTCGCGACTGGGGCGCGATCGGCGAGCGGTATTTCCATCCGTTCGGCCATTTTGGCGCCGATCTGGACGGCATTCCGTTCCACCAGCACTGGCTGTGCGAACGCGACCGGCCGATCGCCGACTATTCGCTGGTGACTCAGGCGGCGCGGGCGGGACGCTTCGTCCGGCCGTCGGACGATCCCAACCACGTCCATTCGCGCATGGCCTATGCGCTGCATTTCGATGCGGTACGCTATGCCGCGTTCCTGCGCGAACAGGCCTGCGGTCAGGGCGTGACGCGGATCGAGGGGCGGATCGTCGACGTGGCGCAGGACGATCGCGGCCATGTCGCGTCGGTGACGTTGTCCGACGGACGACAGGTCGCGGGCGACCTGTTCATCGACTGTTCGGGGTTCGGCGGGCTGCTGATCGAACAGACGCTGAAGACCGGGTACGAAGACTGGAGTCACTGGCTGCCGATGGATCGCGCGGTCGCGGTGCCGTGCGCATCGGTCGGGCCACCGACACCCTATACGCGATCCACCGCACGCCCCGCCGGATGGCAATGGCGCATCCCGCTGCAGCACCGCACCGGCAACGGATACGTCTATTGCAGCAAGCATATCTCGGACGACGAAGCGACTGCCGACCTTCTCGCGGCGCTGGACGGCGAAGCGATGGCCGATCCCCGGCTGCTCCGCTTCACCACCGGGCGGCGCAAGCGGTTCTGGAACGGCAACGTCGTGGCGCTCGGCCTTGCCGCCGGGTTCGTCGAGCCACTGGAGTCGACCAGCATTCATCTGGTGCAGCGCGGGGTCGTGACGCTGATGTCGCTGTTCCCCGACACCGGTTTCGACGCCGCGACCACCGCCGAATATAACCGGTTGATGACGCGCGAGTTCGAGGAAGTGCGCGACTTCATCATCCTGCATTATCACCGCACGCGCCGCGACGATTCGCCGCTATGGAATCACGTTCGCACGATGGACATTCCCGACACGCTGGCGCGGCGGCTGGCGCTGTTCGCCGAACATGGCCGGTTGATGCTGGATGCGGAGGAGCTGTTCCGCGAACCGAGCTGGATCGCGGTGCTGCTGGGTCAGGGTGCGCAGCCGCGCGGTGTCGATCCGGTCGTAGCGGCGATGGATGCGGACAAGCGACGGAGCCAGCTGGAACGGATCGCCGCCGTCGTCGGCCGAGGCGTCGCGGCGATGCCGACGCATGCGGCGTTCCTTGCCCATCCTGCCCGGCGCGAACCTTCGGTCTGATCCAGCCACTCGGAGCGACTTGCGCCTCAGAACGATTTCGCACAATGTGACGCACTGTCCCGTCATGTGGGATAATATCAGGTTGGAGCGTCGTGATGCGTGCCTTGCTTCTTGCTACCGCTGCCGTCGCCGCGAGTTGCGCGCCGGCCTTCGCGCATGATGCGTCGTCCGTCTCTCGCTCCGCGCGACAGACATTCAGCCTGAACCCCGGCTGGCGGATGACGACCGGCGATATCGCTGGCGCCGAGCGACCGGGCTATGACGATCGCGGCTGGACGACCGTCACCCTGCCCCACGCCTTCAACGAGAAGGAGGCATTCGCCCGCGATATCAAGGATCTGTCGACCGGCATCACATGGTATCGCAAGACGGTCACGCTGCCGCGCGATGCTGCGGCGGGCAAGGCGTTCGTTGAGTTCGAAGGCGTGCGACAGGCGGCGGAAGTCTGGGTCAACGGCGTGTCGGTCGCGCTGTCCGAACGCGGCGCGATGGCATTCGGCGCAGACATCACGGCAGCGCTGACGCCCGGTGCGAACCTGATCGCGGTACGCGTCGACAGCGACTGGAATTATCGCGAGCGCGCGACGGGACAGCGGTTCCAGTGGAACGACCGCAACTTCAACGTCAATTACGGCGGTATTACCCGCAACGTCCGGCTGCACCTGACCCCGCTGGTCCATCAGACGCTGCCGCTGATCTCGAACCTCGGCACCACCGGCCAATATGTGTGGGCCGATGCGTTCGACCTGCCCGCGCGTGCCGCGACGGTCCATGCCGAGACGCAGGTACGCAACGGTGACCGCCGCCCGCGCACCCTGCGCTACATGGCCGAGATACGCGACCGCGACGGGCGGGTCGTCGAACAGCTTGACGGCGGCAGCGTGACGCTGCTGCCCGGTGAGACGCGGGTACTGCGCGCCGAACGCCGGCTGACCGACCTGCATTTCTGGAGCTGGGGCTATGGCTATCTGTATCGCGTGACGACACGGCTGGTCGAGCATGGCCGGACGATCGACGCGGTCGATACGCTGACCGGGTTTCGCGATACGCGGTTCGCCGACGGCATGATCCGCCTGAACGGCCGCGTGATGCAGGTCCATGGCTATGCCCAGCGCACGTCGAACGAATGGCCGGCGGTGGGCGTATCGATCCCGCCATGGATCAGCGACTTCTCCAACGCGCTGATGGTCGACAGCGGCGGCAACATGGTGCGGTGGATGCACCTGACGCCATCGAAACAGGATATCGAAAGCGCCGATCGGGTCGGCTTACCGCAGGCGATGCCGGCGGGCGATGCCGAGCATGACGTGGAGGGCCGCCGCTGGGAACAGCGCAAGGAGCAGATGCGCGACGCCATCGTCTATAACCGCAACAACCCGTCGATCCTGTTCTACGAGAGCGGCAACGAGAGCATCAGCGAAGCCCATATGGCCGAGATGAAGGCGATCCGCGACGCGCACGATCCGCATGGCGGCCGCGCGATCGGATCGCGCGAGATGCTCGACAGCCGCACCGCCGAATATGGCGGCGAGATGCTGTATCTGAACAAGAGCGCGCGCATACCGATGTGGGCGATGGAATATAGCCGTGACGAGGGTGCCCGCGCCTATCAGGACGAGCATACCGCGCCCTTCCACAAGGACGCGCCGGACTATAACCGCAATCAGGACAGTCACGCGATCGAGAATGTCCGGCGATGGTGGGACTATTACCGCATTCGTCCGGGGACCGGCCGCCGCGTCAGTTCGGGCGGGGTCAATATCATCTGGTCGGACAGCAATACCCATTATCGCGGCGACAACAACTATCGCCGATCGGGTGAGGTCGACGCCATGCGCCTGCCCAAACAGGGCTATTTCGCGCACCGCGTGATGTGGAACGGATGGGTCGACCCCGAAACGCCCGCGACTCACGTCATCGGCCACTGGAATTACGCGCCCGGCACGGCGAAGGATATCGCGATCGTATCGAACGGCGATGCGGTCGAACTGTTTCTGAACGACCGGTCGCTGGGCATGGGCAAACGATCGAGCGGCTTCCTGTTCGAATGGCCGAACGTGCGGTGGCAGCCGGGCGTGCTGCGCGCGGTGGCGACGCATGGCGGTGGCGCGCGATCGGAGCATCGCGTCGAGACGGTCGGACCGCCGGTCGCATTGCGGCTGACCCCGCATGTCGGGCCGCGCGGTTTCGTGATGGACGGCGCGGATCTGGCGCTGGTCGATGTCGAGGTGGTCGATGCCGCCGGACGCCGCGTGCCGACCGCGAACGACAAGGTCGGCTTCGCACTGGCCGGTCCCGCCGAATGGCGCGGCGGCATCGCACAGGGCGACAGTTCGGGTCGCCCCCGCGCCGCCGTGGCGGTACAGGGGGAAACGGTAGCGGGAACCACGCCGACCGCCGGCACTGCCCGCAACGAAGACAATTACATCCTGTCGCGGACCCTGCCGGTCGAAGGCGGGGTCAACCGCGTGCTGTTGCGCGCCGGTACGACGCGCGGACGGGTGACACTGACCGCGACGGCACCGGGGTTGAAGCCCGCCACGCTGGTGCTGCCGACCGTAGCCGTCGCCGCCCCGTCCGGCGGCCTGTCGCGCGACTTTCCCGAGGATGCGCAGCCCGGCTTGCTGACGCGCGGGCCGACCCCGCCGGGCGAATCGTTCCGCATCACCCGCACGACCGAGATGCCGACAGGCGTCGTCGCGGGATCAGGGGCGGACCCCGGCAACAGCATCGATGACAACGAACTCACCCGCTGGACCAGCGACGGCGATCCGCGCCGGGCGTGGATCGAGTACCGGTTCGCCGGACCGGTCACGCTGGACGCGATCGACCTGAAACTGATCGGTTGGCGACAGCGCGCCTATCCGCTGCGCATCACGCTGGACGGACGCGAGGTGTGGCGCGGCGATACCGACCGCCAACTCGGCTATGCCGCCATCGCCTTCCCCGCCGCGACGGGAAGCGTGCTGCGCATCACGCAGGTCGCGGCGACGCAGGACCGCGACGCGTTCGGCAAGATCGTCGAACTGGCCACGTCGCGACAGGCGGGCGACACCGGTGCCGACGCCGTCCCCCCGGGCTGGCGCCTGTCGATCATCGAAGCGGACTTCCATGGACCGGTGAAACGGTAGGGGCGGTCGCGGATAGCGGACTCCGACGGCGCATCGGTCGTGCCCTTGGGTCGTCGCAGCCCCGCTCCTACATCGCCGCCCATGGAACTCGACCAGATGCTGCACCACTATCTCGGCACCGCCGATCCCGACGCGGTCCCCGCCGATCGTCTGGAGGCGGCGCGCGAGCGGATAGCGATCGACTTCGGCGTCGAACGCGACCCCAGCCGTAAATTCGCGTTGTGGACGGTGATGGACGCGCTGGGCTTCGCGCCGGTGCCGGCGGAGGCGTTCGAAAAACAGCCGGCATTGCGCGCGGCGGCGGAGCGATATCTGGACGCCGCCTACCGCATCGAACGTGCGGACGACTCCTGATGCCGTGGGTGTTCCTCACCATCGCCGGGCTGCTGGAGATCGTGTGGGCCTATTGCATGAAGCTGTCGGACGGCTTTTCGCGGCCATGGCCGACCGTGGCGACGTTCGTGACGATGTTCGCCAGTTTCGGGCTGCTCGCGCTGGCGATGAAGCAGTTGCCGCTGGGGACCAGCTACATGGTGTGGACCGGCATCGGCGCGCTGGGCGCGTTCGTGGTCGGGATCGTGTTGCTGGGTGAAGCGGTCACGCCGTTGCGGCTGGTCGCGGCGGCGATGTTGCTGGGCGGGCTGGTGCTGATGAAGCTGGCGTCGTGAGCGCTTCGGACCCCCTCCCCGCCGGCGGCAAACCGCGCTAGGCGCATCCCATGCCCGCTACCCCCGCCTGGCCGCCCGAATCGACGCCGCGCCTGTATGTCGACGTCCCGCTTGCAGCCGGCGTGCGCGTCCCGCTGGACGGTCCACAGGCGCATTATCTGATCGCCGTGATGCGGATGAAGGACGGCGACCCGGTCAAGCTGTTCGACGATCGCACCGGCGAATGGGTCGCGCGCGCCGCCGACATCCGCAAGCGCGATCTGGTGCTGGAGGTCGGCGAGCATCTGCGCCCGCGCGAACCGGTGCCCGACCTGTGGCTGTGCGTTGCGCCGATCAAGAAGGGCCGGATCGACTGGACGATCGAAAAGGCGTGCGAACTGGGCGTCGACCGGATCGTGCCGGTGCTGACCCGGCGGTCCGTGGTCGACCGGCTGAACCTCGACCGGTTGCGCGCGCATCTGGTCGAGGCGGCGGAACAGTGCGGACGCACCGCGTTGCCGACGATCGTCGAGCCGGTGAAGCTTCCGGCGCTGCTGGGTAGCTGGCCGACCGGGCGGGCGCTGTTCTTCGCCGACGAAACCGGGGGCGTGCCCGCCGCCGACGCGATGCGCGCGGCGCCGGGACCGGGCGCAATCCTGATCGGGCCGGAAGGTGGGTTCGATCCGGCCGAACGCGACGCGATCCGCGCCATGCCCGCCGCGCGCGGCATGTCGCTCGGCCCGCGCATCCTGCGGGCGGAGACGGCGGCGGCGGCGGCGGTCGCGCTGTGGATGGCCGCCGCGGGCGACTGGTAGCCGCACTTTAACCGGCATCGACATCAACCCCCTAGCGCGCCGGTTTGGCCGGGCGTATGGGCGCGATCATGAGCACGAAGACCGTTTCGGACACCCACGCATCGGTCATCGAGGACCGTTCGCAACTGATCGACTATTTCGCGGGCGGCGAGAAGCCGGCGACCCGCTGGCGCATCGGGACCGAACACGAGAAATTCGTCTATCGCACTGCCGATCACCGCGCCCCGTCCTATGACGAACCGGGCGGCATTCGCGACCTGCTGATGGGGCTGACGCGCTTCGGGTGGCAGCCGGTCGAGGAGAATGGCAAGGTCATCGCGCTGAATGGCGCCGACGGTTCGGTCAGCCTAGAACCCGCCGGACAGTTCGAGTTGTCGGGCGCGCCGCTGGAAACGCTGCACCAGACCTGCGCCGAAACCGGACGTCATCTCGAACAGGTCAAGGCGGTCGGCGACGAGTTGGGCCTCGGCTTCCTCGGTCTGGGCATGTGGCCGGACAAGACCCGCGCCGAATTGCCGATCATGCCCAAGGGGCGGTACGGCATCATGCTGAACCACATGCCGCGCGTCGGCACGATGGGTCTCGACATGATGCTGCGCACCTGCACCATCCAGGTCAATCTCGACTATGCGAGCGAGGCAGACATGGTGAAGAAGTTCCGCGTCGGCCTTGCGCTGCAACCGCTGGCGACCGCGCTGTTCGCCAATTCGTCGTTCACCGAAGGGCTGCCCAACGGCAAGTTGTCGTACCGGTCGCATATCTGGTCGGACACCGATCCGGCGCGCACCGGCATGCTGCCGTTCGTGTTCGAGGACGGGTTCGGGTACGAACGCTATGCCGACTATGCGCTCGATGTCCCGATGTACTTCGTCTACCGCGATGGCCAGTATATCGACGCCGCCGGCCTGTCGTTCCGCGACTTCCTGAAGGGGGAACTGTCGATCCTGCCGGGGCAGAAGCCGACGATGGACGACTGGGCCGACCATCTGTCGACCGCGTTTCCCGAAGTGCGGCTCAAGACCTTCCTTGAAATGCGCGGTGCCGATGGCGGGCCGTGGGGCCGCATCTGTGCGCTGCCCGCTTTGTGGGTCGGATTGCTGTACGATCAGGGCGCGCTGGATGCCGCATGGGATCTGGTGAAGGGCTGGTCGATCGAGGATCGCCAGTTGCTGCGCGACGCGGTGCCGGCGCAGGGGCTGGACGCGCCGCTGCCCGGTGGCGGCATGCTGCGCGACGTAGCAGGACAGGTGCTGGATATCGCCACTGCGGGCCTGCGCGCGCGCGGACGGATGAGCGCGTCGGGTGACGACGAAACCGGCTATCTCGAACCGCTGCGCGAAGTCGTGCGTTCGGGCAAGGTCCCGGCGCAGATACTGCTCGACCGGTTCGCGGGCGAATGGGGCGGCGATCTGGGCAAGGTCTATGACGATTTCAGCTTCTGACGCGTAGGGCCCGCGCGAACAGTCGCGGGACCAGCCCGCGTCGGTCCATCCACGCACTGTAATCCCGATAAGCGGCATCCGCGCCCAGATGCCGTTCCTCCGTCTTCGCGCGCCAGTAATAGACGCCGCTGACGCCCGCCATGATCGCGGTATTGCGCAGCGCTTCGGTCCAGTCGGCGGCGGTGGTCAGCAGCGGGACGGTCGAGATCCACCAGAACAGGTTCTTCGACAGATAGGCCGGGTGGCGCGTCCACGCATAGGGTCCATGCGTCAGGATGCCGCGATGCGTCAGGTTGGAAAAGCGTAATCCGAACGCCATCGTCGCCCAGGCATAGACCGCGGTCAGCGCCACCAGCACGCTGCCAATTACCCACAGCATCGCCGGATATCCCGCGAACCAGTAGGTCCAGTCGGCGGTGCCGGGATGATAGTCGAGCGGCCCGCCATCGCCCATCAGGATGAACGGCGGATAGCAGATCAGCGCCGCCATCCATCCGGCGGCATAGGGATTGGCCGACCGGATATGCGTGTCGAGCGGCCGCATCGCGAGGATGTATCCGGCCGTCGCGAACGCCACGTCGACCACGAACATCAGCGTGATGAGCCAATTGGCCAGCGGCACCGGCCCGGCCAGTATCGCCGCCGGATCGGCACGCACGAACTCGCCGAACCCCGCCGGCACGATCGCCAGCATGAACGCGAGGAAGAACGCCTTCACCGCCCAGCCGCGCAGATGGTCGCGGATCGCGTCGCGATCGACCGGTTCGGGAAGATGCATCGCCCACGCCCCCAGCGCCCAGCATCCGTCCTTGGGATCGACCAACCGCCGGTCGATCCACAGCACATAGGGGATGGACATGACGAACAACGGCACCGCCACCCATCCCAGCACCCACATCGCGAAGGCGAAATTACCCTGCCAATAGAAGCGCGCGGTGGCATAGACCGCCGCGATTCCTGCCCATGTCAGCCATAGCCCGGCCAGCTTCGTCAGGCTGATATCGATCGTGTCGCGCCATGGCCGTACCCAATTCCAGTCGATGCCGGTCGACGGACGACGGTGCACCCGGTCGACGAACAGCGACCACGCCACCATCGGCACCGCGCAGGCCGCGATCCCGACCAGCGCCGCATAGGGTCCGTCCATGCCGAAATGCCACGCGACCACGATCCACGCGACCAGCCCGGCCAGCCCCGCCAGCCCGACGCCATGCGACACCGCCGATGCCGGACGGGCATCGACTTCGGCTTGCACAGGCGGCGACTTGTCGTGATACATGGTCCGTCCGTATCCCCCCGGTGGTAAGCAACCGGTGAACCATCCCCATCCCCGAAGGAAGTCCATGTTCCTGCGTAGCGCGTTGACCGTCGTCCTGCTGACCACCGCCGCCCTGCCCGCCACTGCCATCGCGCAGATCAACCCGCCGGGCAACACCCTGCCCCAGCCGGTGCCGATCGTCGACACGATCCCCGCCGCCCGCGATGTCGATTATCCCGGCGTCATCAAGCTGGACGTCGACGCGACCGATACCGTGCAGGGCATCTATCGCGTGCGCGAGACGATCCCGGTCGCCCGGACCGGGCATATGGTACTGCTGATGCCGAAATGGCTGCCGGGCAAGCACGGCCCGCGCGGCGAGATCGAGAAGTTGGCCGGGCTGGTCGTCAAGAGCAACGGGCGCGAATTGCCGTGGACGCGCGACACGGTGGACGTTTTCGCGTTCCACATCGATGTGCCCGCGGGTGCGAAGTCGCTGGACGTGCAGTTCCAGTTCCTGACCGCGCAGCAGGGCGATCAGGGTCGCATCGTCGTGACGCCCGAAATGATGAACCTGCAGTTCGAATCGGTCAGCCTGTATCCGGCGGGATATTACACCCGCCGCATCCCGATCGAGGCGACGGTGAAATATCCCGCCGGCTGGACCGCCGCATCGGGCCTGCCGTCGACGGCGCAGGGATCGACCTATCGCTATCAGCGGACCAGCTATGAAACGCTGATCGATTCGCCGGTGTTTGCCGGCAAGTATTTCAAGCGTTTCCCGCTGACTGATCGCGTCGGGCTGAACGTCGTCGCCGACAAGCCGTCCGAACTGGCGGCGACGCCCGAACAGATCGCGGCGCACACGCGGCTGGTCGAACAGGCGGTGAAGCTGTTCGGTGCGCAGCATTACGACAAATACGAATTCCTGCTGTCGATCACCGACAAGATGGGGTCGATCGGCCTCGAACATCATCGATCGTCGGAAAACGGCGTCGATCCGGGCTATTTCACCGACTGGAATGCCGGACCGGGCGAGCGCAACCTGTTGCCGCACGAATTCACCCACAGCTGGGACGGTAAATACCGGCGCGGCGCAGACCTGTTCACGCCCGATTTCCGCATGCCGATGCGCAATTCGCTGCTGTGGGTGTATGAAGGGCAGACCCAGTTCTGGGGCTATGTGCTGCAGGCGCGTTCGGGAATGGTGTCGAAGCAGGATACGCTCGATGCCTATGCCGATATCGCAGCCGCGCTCGACGCGCGGGCCGGGCGGCAGTGGCGGCCGCTGGTCGATACCACCAACGATCCGATCATCTCGGCACGCCGCCCCAAGGGCTGGGTGAGCTGGCAGCGGTCCGAGGACTATTACAACGAAGGCCTGCTGGTGTGGATGGAGGTCGATTCGATCCTGCGCTCGCGCTCCGGCGGGACGAAGTCGATGGACGATTTCGCCCGCGCCTTCTTCGGTGTGCGCGACGGCGATTGGGGCGTGCTGCCCTATACGCTGGCCGATGTCGTGCGGACGCTGAACACGATCCAGCCCTATGACTGGGCCGGCTTCCTCGACAAGCGGCTGAACGGCCGGACCGATCGTGCGCCGATCGAAGGGTTTGCAGCCAATGGCTACCGGCTGGTCTATACCGACGAGCAGACGCCGTATCTGAAAGGCCGCGAAAAGAGCGGCGGCGGAGTCAGCCTCGCCTATTCGCTGGGCCTGACCGTCGGCAAGGACGGCAGGATCGGCACGGTGATGTGGGACAGCCCGGCGTTCAAGGCTGGGTTCGAAACCGGCACGACGCTGATCGCGGTCAATGGCGAAGCCTATACCCCGGACCGGCTGAAGGCCGCCGTCACCGCCGCGAAGGGGACGAAGGATTCCGTCCGTCTGACCGTGCGGATGCAGGATACGGTACGCGAGATCGCCGTCCCGTATCAGGGCGGGCTGCGCTATCCGCGTTTGGAAAAGACCGGCAAGGCGGATACCGGACTGGACCGGCTGCTCACCGCAAAGTGAATGACCGGCCGGCGCCTGTCCCGTAGCGGGAATCGGAGCCGTCCGGCAGTCGTCGGCGCGGGCCGTTACTAGCAATTGTTGCTTCTGTCGGCGTGGTTTCACGCTAAAGGGCGCGTCTGTTCGTACGGGAAACCGTACCAAAGGGGAGATTACGAGATGCGGATCGACATGATACCGGTGGGCGACAATCCGCCGCACAGCCTGAACGTCATCATCGAGGTTCCGACCGGCGGCGAGCCGGTCAAGTATGAGTTCGACAAGGCATCGGGCGCGCTGTTCGTCGATCGCATCCTGCACACGCCGATGCGTTATCCGGCGAATTACGGCTTCGTGCCGCACACGCTGTCGCCCGATGGCGATCCGCTCGACGCGCTGGTCGTGTCGCGCACGCCGTTCATTCCCGGCTGCGTCGTCCGCGCCCGCCCGATCGCGGTGCTGAACCTCGAGGACGAAGCCGGCGGCGACGAAAAGCTGGTCTGCGTGCCGGTCGACGCGACTTTCCCCTACTACAGCAACGTCGGCGAACGCGCCGATCTGCCCGAAATCGTGTTCGAACAGATCGAGCATTTCTTCACCCACTACAAAGACCTCGAAAAGAAGAAGTGGGTGCGCGTCGGTACGTGGGGCGGTGCCGAGGAAGCCAAGCGCATCACGGCCGAAGCGATCGACCGTTACAACGACGCGAAGGCGAAGGGCGAAGAGCCGCACGAATACGACGTACCGGGCCGCTGATCGCATCCCGCGGGGGCTGTCCGGCCCCCGCCGTTCAACCTGCCGGACGGCGGCGTTTCACCGGTGCCCGCCGCCCGGCGGCGATCGCGATGCTTGCCCAGTGCCGCAAGGCGTCGACATCGTCGAGCGTATCGTCGGGCGCGCGGCGGTAGTTCATCGAAGCTACCCGCCCGTCCCGGCGGGCATAGGTGAAGCGTTCGCATCCGGCGGCATCCCATGCCCGATCGGCCTGCGCATCCGATTTGAACCATAACCCGTCGTCACCGACGATCGCGAACACCGTCCCGTCGAGATACAGCGTCGCGCCGCCCATCATCCCCCGCCACGTCACGATGCCGACCGGCGACAGCCCGTCCGCGACCCAAGCGATCAGACCCTCGTCCGCGCTCATACCCCCGCCTCGCTCTGCACCGCCGGCACCCGCCGTCGCACGGCGACCACGCATCCCGCGACGATCAGCGCTGCGCCGGTCAGCGTGTAGGACGACACCGTTTCGCCGAACGCCAGCCACCCCATCGCCGCCGCCCACACGAACGCGCTATATTCGACCGGCGCAAGGATCTGAGCCTCTGCCCGCGCATAGGCCCATGCGAGCGACATCGCGGAGATCGTGCCCAGTGTCGCCGCCGCGATCACCGGTACCCATTGATGCGCGGCGGGCAAGGATGCGGCCCATGGCGCGGCGGGCAGCATCAGGCCACCGATGACGAGGCTGGCGAACAGCGCGACCTCGATCGGGTCCGCGACCTGCGCCTGTCGCCGCAGCAGGATCAGGCTGCCGGCATAGAGCACCGACGCGGCGACGCAGGCGAGGCTGCCCAGCACCGCCTGCGTCGACGCGTCGGCCTGGACCTCGCCCGCCGCGATCGCCAGCACGCCGGCGGACGCCACCAGAGAACCGAGGATGGCGCTGCGCCGGATGCGCTCGCCCAGCGTCAGCGCGGCAAGGAACAGTGCGATCAGCGGAGCAAGGAAGGTCAACGCCACCCCCTGCGCCATCGGCACGCGCGCCAGCCCCCAGAAGAACAGCAACACCGATGCCCCCGCCGCGCTTCCACGCGCGACATGCAGCCGCAGCGCGGGGCCGCCCGGCCAGCGCTTGCCGCGCGCGACGAACAGGACGGTGCACAGGATCGTGCCCGCGACCGACCGCCACAGCACGGCATTGTACGCACCGCTTTCGATCGAGATCTGCTTCATCAGCGTGTCCATCACGGTATAGACCGCGATGCCCAGCCCCGCGACGAGGAACGCGCGCGTCGATACGGGAATGGCGGGCATCGGCGGGACTTTCGCGAAGGAACGGTCATCCCCTGTCACGCCAGGCACGAATTGATGCAAGGCCCGTCGCGGGCTGGTGTAGGGTCCTCGCGGGCATCGTGCCCCTGAAGGACACCGACATGGCCAAGAGCCAGCAAAAGTCGAACAAGGAAGTCCGCAAACCGAAAGCGGAAAAGATCAAGACCATCGCGGCGAATCCTTCGACGAAGGACAAGCCGGTTTCGATCACCACGCTCAAGTAACGCGCGTGCCGGGCGGACGATCGCCGTCCGCCCGCACCCTCCGGCGCCGCATGCGCCTTGCCGTCACCGCGCGGCCCGCTACAGCGCGGGCATGATCTCCCGTCTGGGCCAGCGGGTCGCCCCGCCCCGTTTCGTCGCCTTCGCGCTGGTGTTCGCGGTGGCAGCGACGTGGAGCATTCCGTCGTTCGGCTGGCGGATCGGCGTACCGATAGCGTTCGATGCCGCTGCGGCGGTGTTCCTCCTGTCCTGCGTGCGGTTGTTCGGCGCGACGGTCGACACGATCCGGCAGGCGGCGATCCGCAACGACGCCAATCGCACCGCGCTACTGGTCGTGTCTGCCGTGCTGGGCGCCGTGGTGCTGACGGCGATCGCCGCCGAACTGGGGGATCGCGGCAGTCCGAATGGCGGTGTCGTCGCACTGGTTGTGGCGACGCTGCTGCTCGCATGGACCTTCGCCAACACCGTCTATGTGCTGCACTATGCGCATATGTTCTACCGCGTCGCGGACGGTGGCGGCGATGCTGGCGGGTTGCAGGTGCCGGGCGTCGACGAACCCGATTACTGGGACTTCTGCTATTTCGCCTTCACGCTGGGCATGACGTTCCAGACGTCGGACGTCACGATCGTGTCGCGACCGATGCGCCGCGTCGCCACCGGACATTGCCTGGTGGCGTTCGTCTTCAATCTGGGAATCGTGGCATTCAGCGTGAACGTGCTCGGCGGCTGATCGTTCGCCGCGCCGGTCGGGCGATCCCGACGACAGGGCGTCTGCAAGAAACATGTAGTCGACGCCACAGGCAGATAGCGACCGGAAGCGAATGGATGACGGCCCGGCTTACCGGCATTTTCCTGACCCGGCGTCGAGGTCGGACGTTACCCCCTCCCCGTTCGATTCCATCCTGTCGAGAACGCGGTACCCGGAACAATTCGTTCCCGATACCTCGTAACGACATGCCCGACGCTACCCGAAGCGAACGGATCGGCGTCGGGTCGGAACGCAAAGTTCGGGGCGTCGAAAAACTCTTTCGCCTACTCCGCCGCCTGCGGCAGCGCCGCGTTCGCTGCGTCGATCTCCGCCGCCTTGGCCTCGACCAGTTTGACGATATGCTCGATCATGTCGGCGTCCTGCACATGATGGTCGGTCACGCCCGACAGATAGACCATGTGCCGCCCGTTGCCGCCGCCGGTAATACCGATATCGGTTTCACGCGCTTCGCCCGGGCCGTTAACGACGCAGCCCAGCACGCTGAGCGACATCGGCGTACGGATATGCTGCAACCGCTCTTCCAGCGCCTGTACCGTGCGGATCACGTCGAACCCCTGCCGCGCGCAGGACGGGCACGACACCACGCGGACCCCGCGATTGCGGATGCCCAGCGCCTTGAGAATCTCGAACCCGACGCGCACTTCCTCTTCCGGCTCAGCCGACAGCGAAACGCGGATCGTGTCGCCGATACCGTACCACAGCAGCGATCCCATCCCGATCGACGACTTGACCGTACCGCCGACGAAGCCGCCCGCCTCGGTAATGCCGAGATGCAACGGGCAGTCGACCATGTCGGCCAGTTGCTGATAGGCGGCGACCGCGAGGAACAGATCGGACGCCTTCACCGCAACCTTGAATTCGTGGAAGTCGTGGTCCTGCAACAGCTTGATATGATCCATCGCGCTTTCGACCAGCGCGTCGGGGCACGGCTCGCCATATTTTTCGAGCAGATGCTTTTCGAGGCTGCCGCCATTGACCCCGATGCGGATCGCGCAGCCATTCGCCTTTGCGGCGCGGACGACCTCCGCCACGCGATCGTTCGATCCGATATTGCCGGGATTGATGCGCAGGCATGCGGCACCAGCATCGGCCGCTTCCAGCGCGCGTTTGTAGTGGAAATGGATGTCAGCGACGATCGGCACGCGTGATGCCCGGACGATCTGGCGGAGCGCGGCGGTGCTTGGCACGTCGGGACACGATACGCGGATGATGTCCGCACCGGCGTCCTCGCACCGGCGGATCTGGTCGATCGTCGCCACCGCGTCGGACGTATCGGTGTTCGTCATCGTCTGCACCGTGACCGGCGCGTCGCCGCCCACGGGGACGTTGCCGACCATGATCTGGCGGCTCTGGCGACGGTGGATATCGCGCCACGGGCGGATCGACATGCGGAATTCTCGCTACAACACAGGGGGTATCGCGAACCGATATAGCCCGGCATTGCTTCACGCGAAAGACGCAGCCGCCGCGAAGGAACTTGCATGACCGATCCGACCCCCGCCCGCTGGACCCTGATGGTGCATGGCGGCGCCGGCATCCTGACCCGCGACACCGTGAATGACGCTACCGATGCCGCCGCGCGCGCCGGGCTGGACGCCGCGTTGCAGGCGGGGGAAGCGGTGCTCGCGACGGGCGGCACCGCACTGGACGCGGTCGAGGCCGCCGTGCGCGTGCTGGAAGACGATCCCACGTTCAATTCGGGGCGCGGCGCGGTGTTCACCTTCGATGGCGACAACGAACTCGACGCCGCGATCATGGACGGCGCGACGCGCAAGGCAGGCGCCGTCGCCGGCGTGACGCGTTCGCGCAATCCGGTGACGCTGGCGCGCGCGGTGATGGAGCACAGCCCGCACGTCCTGCTGGCCGGCAAGGGCGCGGACGTCTTCGCCGCCGAACACGGCGTCGAACAGGTCGGACCCGAATGGTTTGCGATCGACGAACGCCGCGCACAACTCGACGCGATGAAAGCCAATCCCGACGGATGGTTCGACGTCGACATGAAATACGGCACGGTCGGCGCGGTGGCGTGCGACGCGGCAGGGCATGTCGCCGCCGCGACATCGACCGGCGGCGTCACCGGCAAACGATGGGGACGGATCGGCGATTCCCCGCTAATCGGCGCGGGTACGATCGCCGACGACCGCGCCTGCGCCGTATCCGCGACTGGCGCGGGCGAATTCTTCATCCGCATTGGCGTCGCGCACGAGATCGCAGCGCGCATCCGCTTCCTCGGCGAAACGCTTGCGGCCGCCGCCGACACGGTGCTGTCCGAAACCCTCGCGCTGGGCGGCAGCGGCGGCGTGATCGTCGTCGGCCCCGATGGCGACCTTGCGTGGAACTTCACGACACCCGGCATGTACCGCGGAAAGGTACAGGCCGGCGGCCCCCGCCGCGTCGCGATCTATGGCGATGAAGGGTAGGCGTCATGTCCACGGTTTGCACGAGCCGGGCCAGTCGATAAGGCCAAGCCCATGATTCGCCGCCTTATCCTAGCCGTCAGCCTGTTGTTTGCCGCGTCACCGGCGCATGCCTATTGGGAATATGGACATGAAAGCGTGGCGAAGATCGCGCAACTGAACGTCACGCCCGCCACGCGTGCGGCGATCGCGGCGATCCTTCGGCATCAGGCGTTGCTGGAAACCCCGGCATGTCCCGCCCGGACGATCGAGCAGGCGAGCGTGTGGGCGGATTGCGTCAAGCCGCTGGGCGAACGGTTCAGCTATGCCGATGCGTGGCATTATCAGAATGTCGACGTATGTCGTCCGTTCGAGCTGAAATCCGCATGCCGGGACGGCAATTGCGTGTCGGCGCAGATCGAACGCGACGTGAAGCTGTTGAAGGACCGTAGCGTGCCGATGCGCGAACGGGTGATGGCGCTGGCGTTCCTGATCCATTTTGTCGGCGACTTGCACATGCCGCTGCATGCCGGCGATCGCGGCGATCTGGGCGGCAATCGCGTGCGTGGCGACTACGGCATCTATGGTCCGGCGCGGTTCAACCTGCATTCGATCTGGGACGGCCCACTGGCCGAACGGGCGATATCGACACCGCCGACGATCCTGCGCACCTATAGTCCAGCCGAACGCATGGCGGTTCAGGGTGGATCGGTGGCTGACTGGAGCCGCGACAGCTGGGCGATCAGCCGCGACTATGCCTATGCAACGGCGTTGGGCGGCGATCCGTGTGCACCGGTGGGCGATGGACGCATCCGGCTGGATGACGCCACCGTCGCCGCATTGGTCCCAGTGGCGCGCGAACAGGTGCGTAAGGGCGGATTGCGGCTCGCCCGGCTGCTGGACGAGGCGCTCGGCTGAACGCCATTGCTTCATACCCGTTCGCATGCCAGCTTCGCGACCGATGACGACCGCACAGGCGGCGCACGATTGGGGGACGAGGATGCGGAACGGTGTGGCGACGATCGTGATGGCGGCGGCAATGCTGGCAGGGTGCGGGATGGCACCTGCGGCGGGCAGCCCCGAACTGATGGTGACGGGACCGAGCGAAGCGGTGGGCATTTTCGTCCGGCAACAGGGCGCGCATCGCCCGACCCGTGCCACGACCTTCCCCCGACCGGCGGGCGAGGGACAGGCGACGGCCCGCGTGCTGATGCCCGCCGGGACTGGCGCCGCAGCGATGCAGGCATTGGCGCGGGAAGCCACGAACGCCGGACTGGCCGCTGCAATCGTTACAACGAAGTAACCTTCTATAAGCGTTTACCAATCCTTTCCGATTTCATGGGATGTCCGCCCATGGCTCCGGGCTGGCGATATATTTGGAAGGCGCTGTTAATTGCGCTGGCGACGCTGGTCGCATCGCCGGCATGGGCGCAGGCCGGGATCGTCGGGTCCGAACTGCACGTCTGCGTCGCGCGGGTCGTTGCTGGCGATACCCCGCGCGCCATGCTGGCGTCGCCCGGACGGTTCGATTGCCGGACGCCGCAGCACCGGCTGGGTCCGGGCGATTACTGGGCGATGTCGGTGCCGCCCGCCGATGTGGCGACGGCGGGGCGCAGCCTGCGCATCCGTCAGAGCAGCCTGTGGCAGGACGAACTGGCATTGTACGCGCGCTATGCGGATGGGCGGATCGTCGGCACGTCGAACGACGGGGTCGGGATCAGCCGGCACATCCGGATGGGCGCAATCATCGAACACCGGTTGGCGACGCGCGGCGTCCCGCTCGACCGCCTGCTGTGGCGGATCGGCGGATCGGCCAATATGCGCGGCATCGTCGTCGGCGTGCGCATTGCCGACGACGCTGCCAGCATCCGGTCGGACCTGCTGCTCGTGGCGCTGTACGGCGGATTCGTCGGCCTGTGTTTCGCGCTGCTGATCTATAATCTGGCGCTGTGGAAGGCGCTTCGCCACCGGTTCCAGCTCGATTACTGTGCCATGCTGTTGTTCCTGTTGATCTATGCACTGTCGTCCTCGGGCGCGCTGGCATGGATCGCACCGGACATGCCCAATACCAGCCGTATCACCCTGAATTACGTGTCGCTCTGCTGGGCGGCGGCGGCGGCGCTGGCGTTCAGTCGCCATTTCTTCGAAGACCGGGTGTTCGAAGGATGGCTGGGGCGCGCCGTCGAAACCTCGGCGATCGCACTTATGATCCTGGGCGCAGCTTTTCTGGTTGCGACGCCGGTCGATATCCGGATCGTGGATCGCGCCTATTCGGTCGCCTTCGCCAGCCTGCCGTTCATCGTCCTGCCAGTGTTGTGGCGGGCATGGCGGCGGCGGAGCAATCACCTGTGGCTGTTTTCGCTGACGTGGGCGTCGCCGATGGTGATGGTGGTCGCGCGCGGCATGGCGAACCTGAACCTGATCGGATGGAGTTTCCTGCTCGACAATTCGACTTTGCTGGCGATGGCGGCGGAAGCGCTGCTGACGAGCCTCGCGATCGCCTATCGCTTCAGCCTGCTAAGCCGCGAACGCGACGCCGCGATCCGCCGGGAAGCGATCACGCGCGAACTGGCGGACACCGATCCGCTGACCGGATTGCTGAACCGGCGTGCGTTCATGGCGGAAGTGGCGGCGATCGATCGGCCGTGCATGCTGATGCTGTTCGACATCGACCATTTCAAACAGGTCAACGACACGATCGGCCATGACGGCGGGGACGAGGTGCTGCGCGTGGTCGCGCAGATCCTGCGCACCCATGCCAACGGAGCACTGGTCGCGCGGATGGGCGGCGAGGAATTTGCGCTGCTGGGCGATCCCCGCCTGCTGCCCGACCCGGAAACGATCCTGACGGCGGTTCGTACCCACCCGATGCCGTTCGACCTGCGCGTCACGACCAGCATCGGCATCTGTCAGGGGCCGCTGGACGACGAAGCGGCATGGAAGCGACTGTATCGCAGGGCGGATCAGGCACTGTTCGAAGCCAAGGCGTCCGGACGCGACCGCATCCGGCATGCGGGGACGCTGGCAATCGCGGCCTGACCCGATACGGTTACGCGTTCTGCAACCCGACTTGCACGGCACGCACGGCATGCTACCCTGCGATGATGAGCGCTGCTCCCCCGCCGTCCGCCCGCTACGCCCATCCTGTCGCATGGGATCGGCCCCTGCCGCCCATGTCGATGACCGACCTGTTCGAAGCATCGGCGCAGCGGCTGGGCGCGGCCCCGCTGATCGACTTTCTGGGCCGGCAATACAGCTATGCCGAAACGAAGGACGGCGCGGACCGGGTGGCATGTGGTCTGCGGAAACTGGGATATGGCCCGGGTGACCGGATCGGCCTGTTCCTGCCCAACGTGCCGCATTACGTCGCGGCATATTACGGCATCCTGAAGCTGGGCGCGACGGTGGTCAATTTCTCCCCGCTCTATAGCGTCGAGGAACTGGCGGCGCAGGTCGCGGATTCGCAGACGCGGCTGTTGTTCACGCTGTCGGCGTCGGCGCTGTTGCCCACCGCGCTGTCGGTCCTTCGCGCAAGCTCGCTCGAACGGCTGGTCGTCGGATCGATCGCGGGGGCGTTGCCCGCCGCGAAGTCGCTGTTCTATCGCTGGTTCCGGTCGGCCGAAGTGACGCCGCGCCCGCACGACGACGACCGTGTTACCGCCTTTTCCGCGCTGATCGCCAATGACGGCGCGTGCCCGATGCCGACGATCGACCCGACCCGCGACCTCGCGCTGATCCAGTATACCGGCGGCACCACCGGCAGTCCGAAGGGCGCGATGCTGACCCACGCCAACCTGTCGGCGAATGCGCGGCAGGTGTCGTGGCTCGACCCCGAAAACGGCAAGGTGATGGACCGGGTGCTGGGCGCGTTGCCGATGTTCCACGTCTTTGCCAACACCTGCGTGCTCAACCGCACGGTGGCGACCGGCGGGGAGATCGTGATGCTGCCGCGGTTCGACG
The DNA here is from genome assembly GCF_014842075.1 of Sphingomonas sp. CFBP 13720. Lineage (GTDB taxonomy): Bacteria > Pseudomonadota > Alphaproteobacteria > Sphingomonadales > Sphingomonadaceae > Sphingomonas. The sequence continues at coordinate 99,843 of NZ_JACYVA010000008.1, read as the reverse complement.
CCGGACAGGTGCTGGCGGCGATCGAACGGACGCGCGCGACCGCGCTGCCCGGCGTGCCGACGATGTACCGGGCGCTGATCGACCACCCGCGAATGGCACGCACCGACTTCTCGTCGCTGCGCCACTGTATCTCGGGCGGTGCGCCGCTGCCGCCCGAACTCAAGGACCGCTTCGAACGCGCGACCGGCGCGACGCTGATCGAAGGCTATGGCCTGTCCGAAAGCTCGGGCGTGGTGTCGTGCAATCCCTATGCCGGGTCGCAGAGGCCCGGCACCATCGGCCAGCCGATCCCCGGCACGCGCGTGCGGCTGGTCGACAAGGAAGACGCGACCCGCCCCGCCCCGGCCGACGAACCGGGCGAGATCGTGGTGGCGGGACCGCAGATCATGCAGGGATACTGGCACCGGCCCGACGCGGACGAGACGACGTTTTGCCACGATGCCGACGGCGTCCGCTGGCTGCGCACCGGGGATGTGGGGACGATCGACGCGGACGGCTTCATCCGCATCGTCGACCGGCTGAAGGACATGATCGCGGTCGGCGGGTTCAAGGTGTTCCCCAGCGAGATCGAACGCGTCCTGTATCATCATCCCGCCGTACGCGAGGCGCTGGTGATCGGGCTGCCCAGCGACTATCGCGGCGAAAGCCCGCACGCCTATGTAACCCTTTCCGCCGATGCCGACGTGACCGGCGAAGCGTTGAAGGCGTGGCTGAACCCGCAACTGGGCAAGCACGAACGGGTGGACGAGGTCGTCGTCCGGCTGACGCTGCCCAAGACGATGATCGGGAAGCTCAGCCGCAAGGATCTGATCGCCGAGTTGATGGTCGAGGGTGTGGGCTGAGTCACGCGAAGGCGCGAAGTGCAGCCAAGAAGTGGGTTCACGCGGAGGCGCGGAGGCGCAGAGAGAAAAAGAGAGAGCCACGTTCCTTCCGTCCCGCCCCGGCGGGACCATGATGTAGGCACGACAGCATCGGGGACCGCTACGCGATCGATCGCGCTTCTCGCTCTTTCCTTCTCCGCGCCTCCGCGCCTCCGCGCGAACCATCACTTACTTCTTCCTTCGCGTCTTCGCTCCTTCGGGTGAACCCAGCCTTCCTGTTCTACGCTCATAGTCCCGCCCTTCCGAAAACGCCGCAAATCCGGTACAGCCCGACCGCATGACCACCCCCAAAACCTTCCACGTCAAATCGTTCGGCTGCCAGATGAACGTCTATGACGGCGAACGCATGGCCGAATTGATGGCGGCGCAGGGCATGACCGCGACCGACGATCCGAACGCGGCCGATCTGGTCGTGCTGAACACCTGTCACATCCGCGAAAAGGCGACCGAAAAAGTCTATTCGGACATCGGCCGCCTGCGCAAACACGGTGCCGATCCGATGATCGCGATCGCCGGTTGCGTCGCACAGGCCGAAGGCGCGGAGATCGTGCGCCGGGCGAAGGTCGACGTGGTCGTCGGGCCGCAGGCGTATCACAACCTGCCCCGACTGGTCGCCGATGCGGCGGCGGGCCTGCCCGCGCTCGATACCGACATGCCGCCCGAATCGAAGTTCGGCCACCTGCCCGCCCGCCGCCGCGTCGGCCCGTCGGCGTTCCTGACGGTGCAGGAAGGGTGCGACAAATTCTGCACCTATTGCGTCGTGCCCTATACGCGCGGCGCGGAGATCAGCCGGCCGTTCGCGGCGATCGTCGATGAGGCGAAAGCACTGGTCGATGCCGGCGCGCGCGAGATCACGTTGCTGGGACAGAACGTCAACGCTTGGACCGACGCCGACGGGCGCGGCTTGGACGTACTGATCCGCGCGCTGGACCGCGTGCCGTCGCTAGAGCGCATCCGCTATACCACCAGCCATCCCAACGACATGACGCAGGAGTTGATCGACGCGCATGCCGATGTCGAAAAGCTGATGCCGTTCCTGCACCTGCCGGTCCAAGCGGGCAGCGACCGCGTGCTCAAGGCGATGAACCGCAGCCACACCCGCGACAGCTATCTGCGCATCCTCGACCGCGTCCGGGCGGCCCGGCCCGACATCGCACTGTCGGGCGACTTCATCGTCGGTTTCCCCGGCGAAACCGATGCCGAGTTCGAGGAAACGATGCAGCTGATCGACGCGGTCGGCTATGCACAGGCATTCAGTTTCAAATACAGCCCGCGCCCCGGCACCCCCGCCGCCGAGATGGCCGGCGAGGTTCCGATGGCGGTAATGGACGAGCGGCTGCAACGGTTGCAGGCGGCGTTGGCGCGCGATCAACAGGCGTTCAACGCGACGGCGGTCGGTCGCACCTGCCGCGTGCTAGTCGAACGCAAGGGCCGGTTGCCGGGTCAGATGCTCGGTAAGTCGCCATGGCTACAGTCGGTGCATTTCGTCACCGATGCGGCGATCAGCGATCTGGTCGAGGTCGATATCGTCGCCGCCGGCCCCCTGTCGCTGTCGGCGGTCGAACGGGTACGGATCGCCGCGTGACCGATCCGCTGCCGCTGACCGGGCGCAGCGGATTGCCGGCGGAAATCGCCTATCTCCGCGACCGCTATCCGCAGGCCGGATGGCAGGCGCATCCGCGGTACGGGCAACTCGCGGCGTTCTGGCTGCACATTCACGCCACCTTGCGGTCGGAGGCGGCGGCGCTGACGACGACGACCGACCTGTTGCGCGGGCGACAGATCGATCCGGCAGCGTTCCAGCGGCGGTTCGTGCCCGAACTCAACGGCTTCCTTCAACATCTCGACGCGCATCACCGGATCGAAGACACCGCCTACTTCCCCAGATTCCGGGTGTTGGACCCGCGCATGGGGGTGGGGTTCGACCTGCTGGAACGTGATCATCATGCGATCCACGACGCGTTGCTGACCACCGTCGAGCGCGCCCGGACGCTGCTGGCGTCGCTCGCCGGGACCGGGATCGAACAGGCGGCGGACAACTACGCCGATGCCTCGGGGCGGCTGATCGCGATGTTGCGCCAGCATCTGGCGGACGAGGAGGAGCTGGTCATCCCCGCCATGCTGGAACATGGCGAGCGCGCGGTCGGGTAGCCCACGCCGTACCGAAGCCGTTACGACGATACACTGTATCAGCAACCAATAGCGCCGTCCGACATTCCACCGCAGACTCTTTCTTGCATGGAATCCAGACATGACCACCCCCGCCAACGGCTATGCCGCGCAGAGTGCCGACGCCAAGCTCGCCCCCTTCTCGTTCGAGCGTCGCGATCCGCAACCGACCGACGTCGCGATCGACATTCGCTTTTGCGGCGTGTGCCACAGCGATCTGCACACCGCGCGCGGCGAATGGCCGGGCACGCTCTATCCCTGCGTTCCGGGGCATGAGATCGTCGGCACCGTCACGGCGGTCGGCAGCGACGTGACCAAATTCGCCGTCGGCGACACGGTCGGTGTCGGATGCATGGTCGACAGCTGCGGCGAATGCCCGTCCTGTCATGAGGGCGAAGAGCAATATTGCACCGGCGGCGGCTTCGTCGGCACGTATAACGGGCCGGACCCTGTACTGGGCGGCCACACGTTCGGCGGATATTCGGACCATATCGTCGTCGATCAGGACTTCGTGCTGGCCATCCGCCACGACGAAGGCGATCTGGCTGCGGTAGCGCCGCTGCTGTGCGCCGGGATCACGACTTATTCGCCGCTCAAGCACTGGGACGTCGGACCGGGGCAGAAGGTCGGCATCGTCGGTCTGGGCGGCCTTGGCCATATGGGCGTCAAGATCGCGGCGGCGATGGGTGCAGAGGTCTATGTCTTCTCCACTTCCCCCAACAAGCGCGACGACGCGCTCCGGCTGGGCGCGAAGGACTTGATCGTGTCGAAGGATGCCGATGCGATGGCGGAACATGCCGCCAGCTTCGACTTCATCCTGAACACCGTCGCGGCGTCGCACGATCTCGACCAGTTTCTCGGGCTGCTCAAGCGCGACGGGACGATGACGCTGGTCGGCGTCCCCGAAACGCCGCATCCCTCGCCTTCGGTCGGGAACCTCGTCTTCGGTCGCCGGTCGCTGGCCGGATCGCTGATCGGCGGAATTGCGGAGACGCAGGAGATGCTCGATTTCTGCCATACCCATGGCCTGACCGCCGATATCGAGACGATCCGCATGGACGAGATCGAAACCGGGTACGACCGGATGGCGAAGAGCGACGTGAAGTACCGCTTCGTCATCGACATGGAGTCGCTGAAACCTGCATGATCGGGGAGCGTCGGTCCATGACGCCGGAGGCGGGGGAAGCGCGACGTTCCCGCGCTTTCGCACGGTATGGACAGAAACCCACTGTCCTATCCGCCGACGCTCTGCCACATTGCGGATGATGCAGCCGCGCCCCGCCGTCCCTGCCCGTTCGATGCCACCGTGCCGGTGCCGTACGGGTGCTGCCAACGTCTCGACTTCCCCCACCTCGCCTGCCGCCCCGCGCCGTTCGCGCGGCGGCGTCCGTGAAAGGATCGCATGAGCCGCAAGCCCATTCCCGCCCAGTCCGGTCAGCGCGCGCGCGTCGAGCTGAGCTTCGACAAGCCGCAACTCCTCCCCCGGCTGTTCGGGGAGTTCGATGCCAATCTGCTGGCGCTGGAAGAACGTCTGGGCGTCTATATCACGGCGCGGGGCGACCGGGTCGGGATCGAGGGGTCGGCGGAAGCGGTGGCGCATGCGCGGGAGGTGATCCATGAACTCCATCGCCGTCTGCTGCGTGGTGAGGAAGTCGACCCCGGTCTGATCGACGCGGTCATCGCCATGTCGGCGCAGCCCAGCCTCGACGGGATCTTCCGCGCGGAGAATGGCGAGGGCGCGCCGTCGATCATGATCCGTACGCGCAAGAAGACGATCGTGCCGCGCACGCTCGCGCAGGCCGGATATATGAAACAGTTGCTCGGCAACGACATCATCTTCGCGCTCGGGCCGGCAGGCACCGGCAAGACCTATATCGCAGTGGCGCAGGCGGTGGCGCAGCTGATTACCGGCAGCGTGCAGCGGCTGATCCTGTCGCGCCCGGCGGTGGAGGCGGGCGAGAAACTCGGCTTCCTGCCCGGCGACATGAAGGAGAAGGTCGATCCGTATCTTCGTCCGCTGTACGATGCGCTGAACGACTGCCTGCCCGCCGAACAGGTCGAACGCCGCATCCTGTCGGGCGAGATCGAAATCGCGCCGATCGCGTTCATGCGCGGCCGGACGCTGGCCGACGCGTTCGTGATCCTCGACGAAGCGCAGAATACCACGCCCGCGCAGATGAAGATGTTCCTGACCCGGTTCGGTCAGAACAGCCGGATGGTGGTATGCGGCGATCCGAACCAGACCGATCTGCCCGGCGGCGTCCAGGCATCGGGGCTTGCCGACGCCACCCGCCGGCTGGAAGGGATAGAGGGCATCGCCTTCGCCAGGTTCGGCGCGGGCGACGTGGTGCGCCACCCGATCGTCGGACGGATCGTCGAAGCGTATGAGGGGAAGGACGCTTGATCGGGGTGATGGCGCCGGGCGGGACGGACGCGGGCGATTGCCACGACACGGCCTGCGCCCCTACGGACGGCGACCGTGCCTGTTCCGGGTGCGACGTTAGCGCAAGGACCGACCTGTCATGATCGACATCGCCGTTCAGGCCGAATCGCAATGGCCGCAGGACATCGACTGGGAAGCACTTGCCACCCGTGCCGCGACGGCGGCGATCGGGCGCACGCCGCAGGGCGGATGGCTGACCGATCCCGCGCTGATTGAGGTCGCGGTCCGGCTGACGTCGGACGACGAGGTGCAGACGCTGAACCGGCAATATCGGCAGAAGGACAAGCCGACCAACGTGCTGTCGTTCCCCATGATCCAGAGCGACCTGCTGGATACCGTCACGCAGAACAGCGACGATGGCGAGGTGCTGCTGGGCGACATCGTGCTGGCGCACGGCGTCTGTGCGGCCGAGGCGGCCGAGCGCGGTATATCGATCGAGGATCATGCCACGCATCTGATTGTCCATGGCTGCCTGCATTTGCTAGGCCACGATCACCAGAACGACGCCGAGGCGGAAGCCATGGAGTCGATCGAGCGTTCGACGCTCGCCGAACTGGGCCTGCACGACCCCTACCCCATCGAGGATTGATACGACCATCATGGCCGACGTTTCGACCAGCACCACGCCCGGAGACAGTAGCGGCTCCGAAGGGGGCATATGGCGCGGGCTTCGCTCGCTGATCTTCGGCACGGAGGCGAGCGAGACGCTGCGCGAGCGGATCGAGGAAGTGATCGCCGCGCATGAGGACGAGAACGACACCCAGGTAAAGGGCGACCTGTCGCCGATCGAGCGCAAGATGCTGCGCAACATCCTGCATTTCGGTGAACGCGATGCGGGCGACATGGGCGTGCCGCGTGCCGACATCGTCGCGCTGGAGGAAAATACGCCGTTCGCTGACGTCGTCGCGCTGTTCGCCGAAGCCGGGCACAGCCGCCTGCCGGTGTATCGCGAAAAGCTGGATACCATCGTCGGCATGGTCCATCTGAAGGACGTGTTCGCGATCCTCGCGCGGGCGGAGGAACCGCCGCCCACCGTCATCAGCCTGTTGCGGCAGCCGCTGTATGTGCCGCAGTCCATGGGGACGCTGGACCTGCTGGCGCAGATGCAGTCCAGCCGTACCCATCTCGCGATCGTGCTCGACGAATATTCGGGCACCGACGGCCTCATCACGATCGAGGATTTGGTCGAAGAGATCGTCGGCGAGATCGAGGACGAGCATGACGAGGCACCGACCGAAATGCTGGTGCCGCTGGAAGGCGGCGCATGGGAAGCCGATGCGCGTGCCGAACTGGAGGACGCGGCCGAGTTGATCGACCCGCGTCTGGGCGAGGTGGACGAGGACGTCGAAACGCTGGGCGGTCTGGCGTTCGTGCTGGCGGGCGAGGTGCCGAAACAGGGCGACCGGCTGGAGCATTCGTCCGGCTGGACGATCGAGATCGTCGCCGCCGACACGAGGCGCGTGACGCGGTTGCGGCTGCATCCGCCGGTGGTGGTCGAGGAGGAATAGCCGTCGGCGGCGGCGGTTCGTTCCCGACCGGCTTCGGCGGGCAGGAACCGGTGCATGTTCGGGACTGGAAGCGACGTCGCCCCTTCCCCCCGCCGCCCGGCCCTTCTATCCTGCCGCGATGCGCAAACATGTCATTCGTCTGATCGTCATCGCCGTGATCCTGCTGGCGGTGCTGGTCTTCTGGCTTACCCGCCCCGACCGGGCGCAATTGAGCGAGCAGGCCGTCACCGGCCGCACGCCGCAACTGTCGCAGGCACGCAAGCAGAGCATCCCGACCGTCCGCATCGCCGAACCGACCGGCTGGGCCACCGGACAGACGCCGACCGCGCCCGCCGGGCTTCAGGTTCAGGCGTTCGCGAAGGGGCTGGACCATCCGCGATGGCTGTACCGGCTGGCCAACGGCGATGTACTGGTCGCGGAAACCAACAGCCCGCCGCGCGAAGGCGGCGGCATCACCGGCTGGTTCATGAAGCTGTTCATGGGCAAGGCGGGCGCAGGCGGTCCATCGGCGAATCGCATCACGCTATTGCGCGATGCCGATGGCGACGGCGTGGCCGAAGGACGCAGCGTGTTGCTCAGCGGCCTCAATTCGCCGTTCGGCATGGCGGTGCTGGGCGACCGGCTGTACGTCGCGAATACCGACGCGCTGGTGCGCTATCCGTTCCGCGTCGGCCAGACCCGTATCACCGCGCCGGCCGAAACGGTCGTCGCGCTGCCCGGCGGCGGCAATCACTGGGCGCGCAACGTCGTCGCCGATCCCGACGGCAAGTCGCTGTACGTCAGCGTCGGGTCGGCATCGAACATCGCAGAAAACGGGCTGGAGATCGAACGCAACCGCGCCGCGATCTGGCAGGTCGATCCGGTCAGGAAGACGTTCCGCCTGTACGCCACCGGCGTGCGCAACGCCAACGGGATGGCGTTCGAACCACGGACGCGCGATTTGTGGGCGGTCGTCAACGAACGCGACATGATCGGATCGGACATGCCGCCCGATTACATGACGAAGGTCGAGTTCGGCGGCATCTATGGCTGGCCGTGGCATTATTGGGGCGGCTATATCGACGATCGCGTCCAGCCGCAGCGGCCCGACCTGCGCGAATATGTCGCGCGTCCCGATTACGCGCTGGGTGCCCATGTCGCGCCGCTGGGGCTGGCGTTCACGTCCGACATGCGGCTGGGTGAGCGTTTCGGCAACGGCGCGGTGATCGGCCTGCACGGATCGTGGAACCGGGTGCCGCCATCGGGTTACAAGGTCGTGTACGTGCCCTTCGCCGCCAACGGATTCCCCGCGCCGAACGCAAAGCCGGTCGATCTGCTCAGCGGTTTCCTGTCGCCCGACGGCAAGGAAGCACGCGGACGGCCGGTCGGCGTGATCGCCGACCGCACCGGCGCAATGCTCGTGGCGGACGATGTCGGCAACGTCATCTGGCGCGTCAGCCAGCCGCTGGCGGCGCGATAGGGCCAGCCCCCTCCGTCGAAGTTTTCGGCGGAGGGGCGGCCCGGTTGCTATTTCAGGAGCGCCGGCCCTTCCTTGCCCAGTTTCGACCGGATCTTCTCCGCGAACAGCGCCAGCATCGGCGGCAGGTCGAGCACCGCATGGACATGGGCATCGTGCATTTCGCACCGCGCGCCGACGCTCTGCCCCATCGCGCTGATCGTGAAGTGCAGCGTGTCGCCGTCCCAGCGTTTGTCGTGCATCGTGCCGCCGGGAATCATCCCGGCCAGCTTGTCGATGCCACCGTCGATCCGCTGCCGTACGCCCGCACGACCCAGCTTGTGGGGAATGTCGACTTCGACCGGTTGCGTCATGGGAACTCCTGAAAAGCGATACAGCGCAACAGTTAGTGTGCCACGCTGCGCGAAAACAGGTTCATCACCAATACGCCCGCGATGATGAGCGCCATCCCCGCGACGGCGGGCAGGTCGAGCCGCTGCCGCTGCACCCCCCATGCGATCGCGGCGACCAGCACGATCCCGACTCCCGACCAGATCGCATAGGCGATGCCGGTCGGTATGGTCCGAAGCGCGATCGACAGGCAGTAGAAGGCGATGGCATAGCCGGTGACGGTAACCAGCGAGGGCACGATACGGGTAAAACCGTGCGTCGACCGCATCGCAGAGGTCGCGATCACTTCCGCCACGATCGCGATGCCCAGCCAGCCATAGGCGGTCATTGCGCGAACAGCATCGCGTCGTCGGCAAACGCCTTGAACTCCAGCGCATTGCCGCTGGGATCGCGAAAGAACATCGTCGCCTGTTCGCCCGGCTGTCCGGCAAAGCGGATCTGCGGTTCGATGCCGAACGCAATTCCGGCGGCGCGAACCCGCTCCGCCAGCATTTGCCAGTCAGCTATGGTCAGCACGATCCCGAAATGCGGAACCGGCACGTCATGTCCGTCGACCGGATTGGCGGCGGCATCCGCCGTCCGGTCCACGAGGTGCGCCACGATCTGATGGCCATGGAAATCGAAATCGATCCAGCGATCGGACGATCGTCCCTCGCGGCATCCCAGCACATCGCCGTAGAAGCCACGCGCGGCGGCAAGATCGTCGACGGGGAAGGCGAGATGGAACGGGCGTAGCGACATGGCCGCAGCATAGGGCAATCGCGCGCCGTTCGCACGCCCGCGTTCGCACCGTGCCAAAGGGAACCGCACGCCGGGGTCTTGCGCCCGCGTCCGGCACACCGGATATGCGCGCGGTGCCTGCTTTGTACGCCCTGCTCGCCGGCCTGATATCGGCCACCGGTTTCGCGCCGCTCGAATGGTGGCCGGTGACGCCTGCCGCCATCGCATTGTGGCTGTGGCTGGTCCATGCCGCGCCGACGCTGCGGACCGCCATGTGGCGGTCGTGGCTGTTCGGCGTCGGACATTTCACGATCGGCAACAACTGGATTCAACACGCCTTCGACTTTCAGGACCGGATGCCGCCGTCGCTCGGTTATGTCGCGGTGGTCGGGCTGGCGATGTTTCTGGCGATCTATCCGATGCTGGCGGGTGGACTGGCATGGCGGCTGGGGCGGCGCGGCCCCCGGCCCGACATGGCGTTCGCGCTGGTCGCAGGCGCAGCATGGATCGCGACCGAGTATCTGCGCGCCGTCGTCTTCACCGGCTATGCGTGGAACCCGATCGCCGTCATTTGGGTCCCGACACCGCTGCGCGCGCTGTCGCCATGGATCGGCACCTATGCCTTGTCGGGGCTGACCATCGTGGCGAGCGCGGCGATCCTGTTGCCGCGTGCGCGTATGCGGGCCGGCGTGCTGGTAGCGCTGGCGTTGGCGATGCTGATCCCCGGCGACAACATGGCGACGCCTGCACCGCTCGGCCGCGACACGCCGCGCGTGCGCGTCGTCCAGCCCAATTTCGAACAGGAAGCGGTGCGCAGCGCCGGGTATGACGATCGGCTGCTCGACCGGCAGATCGCGTTGTCGGGCCGTCCCGGCCCCGCCCCCCGGCTGGTCGTCTGGCCCGAAGGCACCGTCAATTTCTATATCGAGGACGGCTATCCGCCGCCGTGGTACGAACGTTCGCCGCTGTTGACGCGCGCACGGATCGCCAGCGTGCTGGGTCCACGCGACGCGGCGCTGGTCGGCGGCACCGCGCTGTTCTTCGACGGTGACGGGCAGGTCGCGGCGGCAGGCAATTCGGTGTTCTCGCTGACTCCCGATACCCGCATCGCCGGCCGGTACGACAAGGCGCATCTGGTCCCCGGCGGCGAATATCTGCCGATGCGTTCGATCCTTCAGCCGCTGGGCCTGACGCGGCTGGTGATGGGCGATGTCGATTTCCGCCCCGGCCCCGGCCCGGCGACGATCGCGGTGCCGGGCTTCGGGCCGGTCGGCGTCCAGATCTGTTACGAGATCATCTTTTCGGGACAGGTGGTCGACGCGACGCATCGGCCTGCCATGCTGTTCAACCCGTCGAACGACGCGTGGTTCGGTGCGTGGGGACCGCCGCAGCATCTGGCGCAGGCCCGATTGCGCGCGGCGGAGGAAGGGCTGCCGATCCTGCGGGCGACGACGACCGGTATCTCCGCCGTCATCGACACATCGGGCGCGATTGTGGCAGCGATACCTCGTCATCGCGAAGGCGCGATCGAGGTCGCACTGCCCGCCGCCCATGCCCCGACCCTGTTCGCGCGGGCGGGCAACTGGCTGGCACTGGGCATGATAGTTTTGCTGCTTGCCGCCGCGATTGCCATGCGCCGCCGCACCCGCTAGGGCGGTGACATAAGGAAAGCTTTATATGCGGCATGGCAACGGCCGCGCGCTTCCCGGCGTTTGAGCAAAGGAAAACCATGCGTTCCAATTATCTCTTCACGTCCGAGTCCGTGTCCGAGGGTCATCCCGACAAGGTCGCCGACCAGATTTCCGATTCGATCGTCGACCTGTTCCTGTCGAAGGACCCCGAAGCACGAATCGCGTGCGAAACGCTGACCACGACGCAACTGGTCGTGCTGGCGGGCGAGATCCGCTGCAAGGGCGTGTTCGAGAACGGCGCATGGGCCGATGGCGCACAGGCGGAGATCGAGGCGACGGTCCGCAACACCGTGCGCGACATCGGCTATGAACAGTCGGGCTTCCATTGGGAAACCTTCCGCTTCGAAAACAATTTGCATGCGCAGTCGGCGCATATCGCGCAGGGCGTCGATGCCAGCGGCAACAAGGACGAAGGTGCCGGCGATCAGGGCATCATGTTCGGCTTCGCCTGCGACGAGACGCCCGACCTGATGCCGGCGACGCTGGATTACAGCCACAAGATTCTCGCGAAGATGGCGGCGGATCGCCATTCGGGGGCCGCGCCGTTCCTCGAACCCGACGCCAAGAGCCAGGTGACGCTGCGCTTCGATCAGGGGAAGCCGGTCGCCGCCACGGCGATCGTCGTGTCGACGCAGCACGCGCCGGGCTATGATCAGGGTGAGAACGAGGCGGAACTGCACGCATACGTCAAGGCGGTGATCGCCGACGTGCTGCCCGCCGAGCTGCTGTCCGATGCGACCGAATATCACATCAACCCGACCGGCAGCTTCGAGATCGGCGGCCCCGACGGTGACGCGGGCCTGACCGGGCGCAAGATCATCGTCGACACGTACGGCGGCGCGGCCCCCCACGGCGGCGGCGCGTTCAGCGGCAAGGACCCGACCAAGGTCGACCGGTCGGCGGCGTACATCACCCGGTATCTGGCGAAGAACATCGTCGCCGCCGGCCTCGCCACGCGCTGCACGATCCAGCTGGCCTATGCGATCGGCGTGTCGAAGCCGCTGTCGCTGTATGTCAACACCCACGGCACCGGCACCGCCGACGACGCAGCGATCGAACGCGCGATCGAGGGGATCGAGAAGCTGGGCGGGCTGACCCCGCGCGGCATCCGTACGCATCTGGGCCTGAACAAGCCGATCTATCGCGCCACCGCAGCCTATGGGCATTTCGGCCGCAAGCCCGACGGCGATCTTTTCCCGTGGGAAAAGACCGATCTGGTCGACGACCTGAAGGCCGCGCTGGCCTGAACCGTCTCGACACGGTCATGAATTTGCGGGAGGCTCATGCGAATGAGCCTCCCGTTTTGATTTGGGGAGAGCCGGGGAGACTCTAGCCATGCGGACGGCCTTGATCGCGATATCGATGGCGGGGGCTGCGGTGGCGCCGGCCGCGGCGCAATCCCCCCATGCCACCATCGCCGCACCGGCCGACCAGCCCTATGAAATGCGCCATAGCAAGCTGACGGTGCCAACGGTGCTGGACGGCATGCGTCGCACGTCCATCCGCCAGCTCGGGGACGGCGAAGTGGACGTTTATGCCGTCTACGGGAATGCGGCCGACGCGATCACCGTCTATACGTATCGCAACGTCGTCGGCAGCGTTCCGGTGTGGTTCGACCGGGCGCGCGCGGCGGTAGAGGAACGGGTCGACCTCTATGGCAAGGTTGCTGCTGCAGGACCGCCGGTCGCGTTCACGCCGCCCGGACAGGACGTCGCCAGCGGCCTTGTCGGCGCATGGACGATCACCAAACCGCCATATCGCGGAACGGCGCTCGCGCTGCTGCCCATGAACGGCTGGCTGGTGAAGGTCCGCTATAGCTCGACCACGCTGGACGGACCGGCGGTGGCGGCACGGATTCCAGCGGTGCTGGCGGCGCTGTCATGGCCGAACGAGATTGCGAAGGAAGCGGCCGCAGCGCCAGTTGCCGGCTGCACCACGCCGCTGGCTTTTCCCAAACGGGCGAAGGTGGCGCGTACCGGAGGGGACGCCTTGTCGTCGTCGCTGTTCGGCGGGATCATCTCGGCATTGCGTACCAGCACCAAAACGTCGGCGACGCCTTCTACCGCGTCGTGGTGTCTTGACCCGGCACGCGCGCGGATCGGCGCGGTCTATCGCGCGGACGGGGACACCGAAGGCTATCTGCTGGCGTTCAGTGACGCCGGTCGGGCGATCGGCGTGCAGCCCGACCGGCTGGGGGCAATCATGGCGAAGGGCAAGGACGCACCGCGCTGGGCCGTCACCCTGTACGACATGACGTCGGAGTCGGGCTATCCGGCGATGACCGCGCTGCCCCGACCCGATCAGTTGATCGAGGCGCTGAACGGACCGGCGGTAACACGGGTCCAGACCTGGCCTGCCGGTAGCCAGAACACCGTGAACGTGAACGTCAGCGCGATCAAATAACGCCTATCCCGGCGTCAGCGCGACGATCGCCGCCCGGTCGATCGCCCGGGCGCGCCGGATCGGCTCAGCATCGGGCATCACCTGCGCCACCAGCGCCTCCGCCGCCCAGCCGATGATCGCGCCCGCGACGACATCGATCGGGAAATGCGTGCCACGCGGGATCTGGATCAGCGCAATGGCCGCCGACGCGGCATGCGCAGAATTGGCGGCACCCGGATATTCGCGGGCGACCGCGCAAGCGACCGACACCGCTCCGGCGGTATGGCCGGAGGGAAACGAGTTTTGCGGCCCTTCGTCGTGGTTGCCCGGCGTCGGGACATGTTCGTCCCGGTCCGCGAACAGATGCGGGCGGGCGCGATCGACGCGATGCTTGATCACCCCCTTGGCGAGCGTCGCCAGCGCATGCGCCGCCAGCATCCGCACGCCCGTCCGCACCATCCGCCGGTCGCTCCGCGCCAGCCCGATGGCGATGGTCGCCACGTTGATCGCGATCAGCGGCGGCTGATCGGCGATCTCGCTCAGTTTCCCTGCGGACCACACGACCGGATGATCGGCCAGCCCCGCCGCCAGCGCATGGCCGCATTCGATGTCGGCATCGATCACCGCCTTCGCATGGTCTTTCGTCTGCTGCGTCGTGCCCAATGCCGTTCCTCTCTCGGTTCGAACGTATCAAGGCTGCGGAAGCGGCTTTCGTTCCGGCGCGTCGCTGGGTAGGAGCCCGGCATGAACGATCCCGCTTCCATCCGCCGCCTGTACGGCCGTCGACAGGGCCACAAGCTGCGCGTGGGCCAAGCCGCGCTGTTCGAGGACCTGCTGCCCCGCGTGACCGTCCCCGATACCGGCCCGCTCGACGCACGCACGCTGTTCGGCGACGACCGCCCGCTGGAGGTCGAGATCGGTTTCGGCGCGGGCGAGCATCTGGCCGGACAGGCGGCGATGCGGCCCGGTCACGGCTTCGTTGGATGCGAACCGTTCCTGAACGGCGTCGTCGGCGCGCTGAACCATATCCGCGATGGCCAACTGGACAATATCCGCCTGCACATGGGTGACGCGCTGGAAGTGATCGAGCGGTTCGCCGACGCGTCGCTGGAGCGCGTGTACCTGTTGCACCCCGATCCGTGGCGCAAGGCGCGGCATGCCAAGCGGCGGATGGTCAATCACGGCCCGCTGGACCTGATCGCGGCGAAGCTGCGACCGGGAGCCGAGTTCCGGCTGGGCACCGACGATCCCACCTATTGCCGGTGGGCGATGATGGTGATGAACCAGCGTCGCGATTTCGTATGGCAGGCGCAAACCGCCGCCGATTTCCTGACCCGCCCGGCCGACTGGCCCGAAACCCGCTACGAACGCAAGGCACGGCGGCAGGGGCACGAGGTCTGGTATTTCCGCTACGTGCGGGTGTGAAACGCCGTCGGCGGCATCACACCTTCACATACCAGCCGCGCCGGCGAAGCCACGTCATCGCCAGCCCGATCAGCGCCATATAGAGCAACACGGGCACCAGCGACGCGACCGCTGGCGGAACAACGCCTAGTGCGTAGCGATACGGCGCGAGCAGCAGGTCCCAGCCTAGCAGGCTGCCGGTCACGCTGTGGAGGACATAGGCGGCGATCGCGTTCGACCCGAACGCCAGCGCGATCCGCCACGGCCAGCGTTCCGCCGCACCAGCGCGTCGGTCGAGCAGCGCGTGCAACGCGGCGAGCGCCAGCGTGGTCGCGCCGCAGGTGACGAGAACGAAGCTGCTCGACCAGATATCCTTGATGACCGGAAAGGCGAAGCTCCACGCGAGCCCCGCCACCAGCATCGCGCCCCCCGCCCCGGCCAGCGGCAGCGCCGTCCTACCACCACGCCGGGCGAGCAGGAACTCGCCGATCGCGACGCCGATCAGCCCGTGCGCGATCGCCGGCAGCGTGCCGAGCAATCCTTCGGGATCATATCCCGCCGGCCCCTGCACGTAATTATGCCCCCCGCCGCCCAGCAGGACGCGATCGACCGACGCGACGAAATTGTGTCCGCGTTCCCAAAGATCGTTGGGCAATCCATCGAGCGCGGGCAATAGCGTCAGCGGCCAGTAGAGGACCAATATGGCGGCGGCGATGCCCAGCCGTACCCGCGCCCCGACCGCAAGGAACAGCAGCGCGCACGCCCCATAGGCCAGCGCGATCCGCTGCAGCACGCCCCACAGCCGCCATTGCCCCGAATCGAACTCGGCGAACCAGTACAGGTTCGACAGTATGAATCCGATCGCGAACAGCCGGACGGTCCGCACGCCGATCCGCCGCGCTGCCACGCTGTCCACCCCCGCCCCGCCCGGCGTGCGCGAGGCCATCGGGATCGCGACGCCGACCATCATCAGGAATGCCGGAAACACCGTATCGGCGAGGGTCAGCCCGTCCCACGACGCATGCAACAGGGTCGGGAACACCACCGCCTTCTCGCCATAGAACATCCCCGCCGCCGAATTGACGAGGATCATTCCCATCACGGCCAGCCCGCGCAGCACGTCCAGCGACACCAGCCGCCCCGACGCCGTCCGCGCATCCGCCTGCCCCGTCGCCATTCCATCATCCCCCGCCCTGTCGGCGGGCATCGTACAGCGCAGGACGGCAAACGCCATATCCGCACGTGGCGCATGATTGACCATCACACCGCCGCCTGACACATCCATGCGATATCAAGAGGATTACCGGCATGCGGCGACTGCTTCTTCCCCTCGCGCTTGGCACGGCATGGCCGGCGATGGCCCAGATGCCCGCGCAGGCGCCGCTCGACCGGCTGGCCGCCGATCTGGGATATCGGTTCGCGGTGCTCGACAACCGTCCGGCGGACTGTCCGGGAACGACGGCGTGCTTCCGGTCGGAAATCACGATCACGATGCCCGACGCGCTTCCCGCGACGGTCGCCGCGCCGGAAATACGGTTCGGGTTCGTCAGCCGGATCGTCGCGATCGACAGCGACGTGTTCGACTGGCGGCTGATCAACGGCGATCTGAACGCGCTGGTGCCAAAGCCCGGCCGTCGGCTCGAAGCCGGGCGGACCTATCGCATCGGCATCATCGGCGCGGGCCAGTATTATTCGCGCGCGCATGCCATGCCCAACGCACATTTGGTCGTACCCGGTCTCGAACCGCGCGTCATCTCGGCGACGCGGACGCGGATCGAGGCCGATACCGGTCTGGAAACGCTGCCGTTCGTCGCGCCGATGACCGATGAGGCGAAGCTGGCCACCGGATCGGCGGCAGATCGCAACCAGTGGCTGACGCCCGAACGCGCCTACGCCCGATATGCCGAACGCGGTGCGGCCACCACGCCGGATATCGCCATCCTGCCGCTTCCGGCGCGGGCAAACCGTGCGGTCGGGGCGGCGACCGACCTTACCGCCGGCGTGCGCATTGTGCCCGGCCGTATCAACATCAATGACCTGCGTTCCGCGCTCGACGCGCTGCCCTATCCGCAGGTAGCGACCGGCGGGATACCGGTGACGTTCGCGATCGCGCGCGGTCTGCCGGCGGAGGGATATCGCCTGACGGTCGGCGGCAATGCGGTGCGGATCGATGCCGCCGACGTGGCCGGCGCACGCCACGCGCTGCGGTCGCTCACGCAACAGGCGGCGTTCGAACGCGGCATGCTGCGTCCGCTGACGATCGAGGATGCCCCGCGCTATCCGTTCCGTGGGCTGCATGTCGATCTGGCGCGCAACTTCCACGGCCGCGATCAGGTGCTGAAGCTGGTCGAGCAGATGGCAACCTACAAGCTCAACCGCCTGCACCTTCATCTGGGCGAGGATGAAGGCTGGCGGATGGAGGTCAAGGCGCTGCCCGAACTGACCGAGGTCGGCACATATCGCTGTTTCGACGCGAGCGAGACGACCTGTCTTCAGCCGCAACTGGGCGGCGACCCCGATCGCGGCGCGGCGACCAACGGGTTCCTGACCCAATCCGATTATCTGGATATCCTGCACGCCGCGAAGGCGCGCGGGATCGAGGTCATTCCGTCGTTCGACATGCCCGGCCATTCGCGGGCGGCGATCCGGTCGATGGAGGCACGATATCGCCGGTTGCAGGCGGCGGGCGATACCGCCGCCGCCGAACGCTATCGCCTTGTCGAACCGGGCGACACCACCAAGTATCGCAGTATCCAGAATTATGATGACAACACGCTGAACGTCTGCATCGACCAGACCTATCGCTTCCTAGACACCGTGCTGGACGAGGTCGCGGCGCTGCATCGTCAGGCCGGGACCCCGCTCAAAACCTATCATATCGGTGCGGACGAAACCGCCGGCGCATGGTCGCAATCGCCCGCGTGCAAGGCGATGATGGCGCGCACCGGCATGCAGCCGACGCAGCTTGGCGCCTATTTCATCGAACGCGTCGCGGGCAATCTGGCCAAGCGGGGCATCAAGGTCGCGGGATGGAGCGACGGCATGGGCCACACCGCGACCAAGCGGATGCCGGCGCGGGTCCAGTCGAACATCTGGGGCGGTCTGCACACCGGCGGCGTCGCGGAAACGCATGTTCAGGCCAATCGCGGCTGGGACATCGTGCTGTCGATGCCGGGTCTGGGCTATTTCGACATGCCCTATGCGATCGATCCCGACGAACGCGGCTATGACTGGGCGTCGCGGAGCGTCGATCCGTTTCAGGTGTTCGCGTTCATGCCGGGCAACCTGCCCGCCAACGCCGCAATCATTCCCGACCTTCTGGGGCGTCCGACCGCCGTCGCGGATACCGTCCCGCTCGACCGGGGGCGCGGTCTGACCGGCATTCAGGCACAATTGTGGAGCGAAACCGTGCGCAGCGATGCGCAGGTCGACTATATGCTCTTTCCCCGGTTGCTGTCGCTGGCGGAACGGGCATGGACCACCCCCGCATGGGAACCGGCCTATGTTCCCGGTGCAACCTATCCACCGGGCGACGCGCGGGTCGATCGCGCCGCCATCGCCGCCGACTGGCGCGGGTTCGCCGGACGGGTTGGCGTCGCGCTGCGCGCGCTGGACGCCGGGGATGTCGCCTATCGGTTGGCGCCGCCGGGGGCACGCATCACCGGCGGACGGCTGGAAGCGAACAGCGAATTTCCCGGCACGCCGATCGAATATCGCATCGGTGATGGCGCATGGCGGCGCTATGTCGGGCCGGTCGCGGTATCCGGTGCGGTACAGGTCCGCACCCGCACGCCCGATGGCCGCCGCGCGGGACGCAGCATCACGGTAGGCGGTTCGCGATAGGCGAAACGGGGTCGCCCGCTAGCGCCCGCGCTTAACCCCCGACCACTACGCCGAGCCATGCGTCCAGCGCGGAGGGATCGAGCGGCTTGGCAAGCAGCGCGACCCCCTGCGCTGCCGCGCGCCGTGCCAGCGCGGGATCGGGATCGGCGGTGACCAACGCCGCCGGACACGGCGGCAGCGCGGCGATCAGCGCCAGACCGTCGGCGTCCCCCAAATGGAAATCGACTAGAGCCACGTCATACGGTTCCGCCGCCATCGCCCCGGCGGGGTCTTTCGCGACGATTACGCCGTGTCCGCGCGCGCGCAGCATCGTCGCCATCGCATCGCGCACGCGGGCATCGTCGTCGACGATCAATATCCTGACCCCCGCCGCCGGAGATACCGGTCGTGCCGTCGGTCGCGCGACCACCGGCGGGGCCATTTCGGCGGACGGCAGGGTGAGCGCGAACCGGCTGCCGCGTCCGACCGTGCTGGTGAGCGTCAGCTCGGCGTCCAGCAGCCGCGCGGTCCGCTCGACGATCGCAAGGCCAAGGCCGATCCCCACGTCATTGCCGCTGTCCAGCCGTTCGAACTCGCCGAAGATCCGCTGCCGGTCCTCGGGGGGAATGCCGACCCCCGTATCCCACACCTCGATCACGACCGCTGCACCGCGCCGTCGTATCCCGACCAGCACGCCGCCGCGCGCGGTATAGCGGATGGCGTTCGACACAAGGTTCTGGACGATCGATCGGACCATCGTCGCATCGCTCGCCACGATCGCGTCGCCGGGGGCAAGACCAAGCCGCAGGCCGCGATCGGACGCCTGTTCGTCGAACCCGTCGATCAGGTCGCGCAGCATCGGCCGAAGCGCGAACGGCTTCACCACCGGCGTGATCCCGCCCGCGTCAAGGCGCGATATGTCGAGCAGCGCGCGCAGCAACCGTTCGGCGGCGACGATCGACTGGTCGACCTTGGCCGCCAGCGGATGCCCGCCCAGTTCGCGGTCGAGCGCGGCGGTGAACAGCCGCGCGGCGTGCAGCGGCTGGATCAGGTCATGGCTCGCGGCGGCGAGGAACCGCGTCTTGTCGGCGGTCGCGCGCGCCAGATCGGCGTTGACCGCCGACAATTCAGCGGTCCGCTGCGCCACCCGCGCTTCAAGGTCGATCCGGGCGGTTTCCAGCAGCTTGCGTGCCTGCGCCTCGGCGGTAACGTCGGAAAAGCACATCACATAGCCGCCACGCGGCATCGGCCCACCGATCGTCTTCAGAATACGGCCGTCGCTGCGCGTCCGTTCGAAACTGTGCGGCTGGCCGCGCCGGATGTTCGCCAGCCGGCGCGCGACGTGGCCGTCGATCTCGCCCGGGCCGCATTCGCCGCGCAACGCATTGAACGCGATCGCGTCGGCGACCGGTGCGCCGACACGGATCATGCCCGGCGGAAAATCGAACATCTCCAGATACCGGGTGTTCCACGCGACCAGCGTCAGGTCGCGATCGACGACACTGACTGCCGGATCGATATTCTCCAGCGTGGCGGCCAGCAGTCCCTGCGAGAATTGCAGGCTCTGGCCGCTCTCGTCCAGCATCTGCGCGACGTCGCGGGCAGACAGCGATGCGCCCGACAATGCGGACGCCACCAGCACTCGTGCGGACGGCGCGCCGACGACGCTGGCGACCAGCCGCTCGGCGGTACGCGCCCGCGCACGCGGCACGCCATCGGCGCCATCGGCGCCATCGGCATCGTCAGTCGCCAGCGCCGCGCGTGCTTTCTCCGCGCCCACGAAACGGGCGACGAAATCGACCAGCTCGCCCTGCGTCATCGACGGGCGGGCGGACCGGGCAGGATGCGGCAGAAACCCGATCCGTCCGACCCGCACCTGCCGCGCCGCCATCAGCGCGTGGACGAACAGGTTCGCGGCGAGGCTGGCCACCGCTCCGACGGCGATCGTCCCCATGCCGATCCTGTCGGCAACGCCGTGCAACGGCGTACCCCCACCCAGTGCGGGGACAAGGACCAGAAATGTCCACATCGCGAAACCGGTCGCCAGCCCGGCCTTCGCCGCTGGCGCGTCGCGCTGATCGCTGCCGACCGCCATGATCAATGCTGGCGCGAACTGCGCCATCGCCGCGAACGCCACCAGCCCCGTCCCCGCCAGCGTGACCCCGACCGGCATCGCGGCGGCATAGCCCAGCGCCACCGCCATCAGGACGACGATGACCGTGCGGCGCACGCGTAGCAACACGGTGCCGACGTCCGCTTCGCTGACGCTCGCAAGGCGACGGATCAGCAGGGGTGCCACGAGGTCGTTCGACACCATCGTCGACAGCGCGATCATCTCCACGATCACCATGCCGGTCGCGGCGGAAAATCCGCCGATGAAGACCAGCAGCGCCAATGCCCGGTTACCCGCCTGCAACGGCAGCGTGATGACGAGAACATCGGCAGCGCCCCCCGGCGCCAGCGTCAGTCCGGCCAACGTGATCGGCACGACCAGCAGGCTGAAGATCGCGAGATAACCCGCGAACGGCCAGCGCGCGCGGCGAATATCGCCCGCATCCTCGGCCTGCGTCACCGCCACATAGAATTGCCGGGGAAGACAGATGGCGGCTGCCCCCGCGAGCAGCGTCGTCACCACGAAATCTGCGGTCAACGACGTCGGCGTGAACAACCCGCCCAGCCGGTCGAGCGCTTCCCCACGCGCCACCGGTGGCGCATCGACGATCGTCAGCACTGCGAACAGCCCGATCGCAACGAAGGCGACCATCTTTACCACCGATTCCAGTGCGACCGCGAACAGCACGCCGGGGCTGTGCCCCGTCGCTTCGTACCGGCGCGTGCCGAACAACATCGCGAACAGCGCCAACACGACGGCGGTCGCCGCCATTGCCGGCAGCGATGCATGACCCGACAACAGGGCATAGGTCGCCCCGACGGAACGTAATTGCAGCGCCAGATACGGCACCGTCCCCGCCAGCGCGAGCAGGGTCACCAACGCCGCGACCCCCCGGCTCTTCCCGAATCGCGCACCGATCAGGTCCGACACCGACGTCGCGCCGACATGCTTGGCGACGACGATCAGCCGTTCGAGCCATCGTATCCCCAACGCATAGAGCAGGATCGGGCCGACATAGATCGGCAGGTACGACCAGCCGCCGATGCTGGCGCTGCCGACGGCGCCGTAAAAGGTCCAGCTGGTGCAATAGACGGTCAGCGACAGCGCATAGGCGGCCTGGCGCCAGCGGCGGCGGACCCCGTCCGATCCGACGCCGTCGACGCGGTGCGCGACGAGGAACAGCAGGACCGCATAGGCCAACGCGACCGCAAACAGGACTCCGCCGCTCAGCCGCTCGATCTCGCGTCTCCATCTGCCGGTCGGACCGGTCGATGCACGTTAGGGGGGCAGGACCACGAAGTCACCCTGCCCCGTCGCGTCCTCCCCGATGCACTCGCGCCAGGGAGGACGCGCAGTTCACGCGTTGATGTCCCGCTTGAACGTCTCGGGCAGGAACAGCAGCCCCAGCACCAGCGTGACGATCGCCAGCACGACCGGGTACCACAGGCCGTAATAGATATCGCCCGTCGCCGCGACCATCGCGAACGCCGTGGTGGGCAGGAACCCGCCGAACCAGCCGTTGCCGATATGATAGGGCAGCGACATCGACGTGTAGCGGATGTTGGTCGGAAACAGTTCGACCAGCAGCGCGGCGATCGGGCCGTAGACCGCCGTCACCAACAGCACCATGAAGAACAGGATTGCGATGACCAGCGGCGTGTTCATCCCCGCCGGATCATATTTCGGGGCATAGCCCGCCGCCGCGATCGCGGTCTTCAACTCTCCCTGATACGCTGCGATCGCCGCCTTGCGCGCCTCGCCCGTCACCTTCGCGGGATCGGGTGCGGTGAACGTTTGGTTCCCGATGCGAACCTGCGCGATCGTATTCGCCGGTGCCTCGACATTGGTGTAGTTGACGCCGTTCTTGGCAAGGAACGACTTCGCGATATCGCAGCTCTTGCTGTCGAACTTGTTGCGGCCGACAGGATCGAACTGGACCGAACAGTCGGCGTCGTGGCTGACCACGGTGATCGGCGACGCCGCCTGTGCCGCTGCCAGCGCCGGGTTCGCCGCCTGGGTCAGCGCACCGAACAGGGGGAAATAGGTCAGTGCCGCCAATGCGCAGCCGGTCATGATGATCGGCTTGCGGCCGATCTTGTCCGACAGCCAGCCGAAGATCACGAAGAACGGCGTACCCAGCGCCAGCGCAACCGCCATCAGCACGTTGGTCGTCGCGCCATCGACCTTGAGCATTTTTTCGAGGAAGAACAGCGCATAGAACTGGCCGGTGTACCACACCACCGCCTGACCCATAGCCGCGCCGAACAGCGCGATCAGCACGATCTTTAGATTGCCCCAACGCGCGAACGCCTCGGTCAACGGCGCCTTCGACGTCTTGCCCTCGTCCTTCATCCGCTGGAACGCGGGGCTTTCGGCGAGTTGCAGGCGGATCCAGAGCGACACGCCCAGCAGCACGATCGAAATGATGAACGGCAGACGCCATCCCCATGCCGCGAACGCTTCCTCACCCAACAGATAGCGCAGGCCGATCACGACCAGCAGCGCGGCGAACAGGCCGAGCGTCGCCGTGGTCTGAATGAAGCTGGTATACAGGCCGCGTCGGTTCTGCGGCGCGTGTTCGGCGACATAGGTCGCGGCACCGCCATATTCGCCGCCCAGCGCCAGCCCCTGGAGCAGGCGGAGGAACACCAGCATCAGCGGCGCGGCGACGCCGATCGAGGTATAGGACGGCAACAACCCGACCGCGAAGGTCGACAGACCCATGATCCCCATCGTGACGAGGAAGGTGTTCTTCCGCCCGACCAGATCGCCGATCCGGCCGAACACCAGCGCGCCGAACGGCCGCACTGCAAAGCCCGCCGCGAACGCGCCGAGCGCAAGGATGAACCCGGTCGTCTCGTTCACGCCTGAAAAGAATTGCGCCGATATATAGGTCGCCAGCAGTCCGTAGAGATAGAAATCATACCATTCGAACACGGTGCCGAGCGACGAGGCGATGATGACCTTCTTGTCGCTTTGAAATGTCGCGTCCTGATCGGACGTCTTGCCATGTGTCGTCGCCATCGCGCCGCTCTCCCCTAGAAATCAGAAACCATATTTGAATGCGAGTTCGAAGCGGTCGAGCGCGCCGCTGTCGCCGGACAGCAGTTCGCGAACCGCGTGACGATATTCCATGCCGATGTCGAAGCTCTTGGCTGGCGACCAGAACAGGTTGGCTGCACCGCCATAGGATTTGGCATTGGCCAGCCCGGTGACCAGGACGTTTTCCGGATAGTCGGCCGACTGATAGCTGCCCATGAAGGTCGAGCGTACGCGGTCGGTCCAGCCGATCTTCAGCGCGGCGAAGCCGGCGAAATTATCGATCCGTTCGAGCTGGCCGCCAGGTCCGCCGAAAATCGCGTCGGGGACATAGCCTAGCCCCAGATACCGTCCGATCCCCTGCCCGTAGGTCGCCATGAACCGCAGATCGTGGCGCTTGCCGAACGGGATCTTGCCCGAACCCGACACGCCCCACCCGAACGCGGTGTCGCCGGTGCCCAGCGTATCCGTGCGCAGTTCGCGCGCGATACTCGCCAGCACGAAATCGCCCAGCCCCGACTTCCAGTTGATCCGCGCGACGACGTCCGGCAACCGGTCGTCGTCGGTATCGACCAGCGCGGCATTGGTCGGCAGCGCGGTCTGCGTCTCGGGGTTTTCCGCGGCGACCTGCAGCGTCAGCCCGGGGCGCAGCGGAACCGTATAGCGGATCAGCGCCTGACGGTTGAACACCGTCCCGTCCAGCGGACCGGCGAAATCGGTCGTTTCGGGCAGCACCGCAAGGTTCTGGAACGTCGACCATTCCTGCCCGACCAGCAGATTACCATATTCGATGAACCCGCGACGGAACGTCGGGACATAGGGGTTGGTGGCCCGTTGTGCGCCGACCGGGGCGGCAGCCAGCGCGAAATCGAACTCGATCAGCGTCTTCGCCTCGATGCCGTTGACCGGCGTAGCGGTGCTGAACACCAGCCGCGTCTGCCGCGCGGAGAACAACAGATCCTCGCTGGAAAAACCGCCGCCGACCGGGATCTGTTGCGAAAGGAAGAACTCCTTGCCCAGCCCACCGACCGCGACCTCGCCGTCGCTGTAGCGGCTGCCGATGACGTTCAGCCGGACGAAGCCGCCAAGCTTCACCGTCGTATTGCCCATGCGGAACCCATCCGACGGTGCGGCCGATGCGGTGCCGGTCGCCACGCTGTTCGCGGTCGCCCGCCCCGCCACGCCGCCGCTCGCTGCCTGCGGATTGACCGCCTGCGTCGATGGGGCAGCGGTCGCAACGGGACCTGTGGCGCTCGAAACCGGCGGCTGTGTAGCGATCGCAGGTGCCGGACCGGTCGCGGCGGCGCGACGTTCGGCCAGTTCGGCGCGCAGATCGCCGACAGCCTGTTCCAGCAGCTTCAGCCGCGCTTCCAGTTCCGCCTCGCGTGCACTGGGGGCATCGGCAGACGGAGCCGTCTGCGCGTTCGCCGACGCCGCGGCGAACAACGCAACGGTCGATCCCGTATACAACAGCCTCCGCGCCGCGCGCCGTACGAAACCGGCCATTCACTTTTCCCCCGCGTGACGGTTTACCCTGTCGTCGGGGGATATCATCGTACCCTAGCCGGGGTAAGCGCGACAAACGTCGTAGATCGGCCAAAGCCGATCATTCCAGAAGGGTCCCGCATATCCTGAAACCTGCCGTTCTTGGTGCAAGAATCAAAAATTTTGCGTCAAACGGTGCGTCCGCCAGACCGGCCCGAACCTCCGATTGCGGACTTGGCATGCAGTGACAAACCGTCGTTATGGCCATTGCCGCGACACTCATATCCGAGGTCGCAAATCAAGGCTCGACAGCGGCCCATATCGCGACAAGTTGGTGCGCGCGCTTAGTCATTGCCCGCCAGCCGGGAAGATCGTCCTCGCGAAACCATAATTTGACGAGCGGCTTGCCGGGCCGTTGGCTGGACGCTTGGCAATATTGTGGTCGATCGGCAGGTAGATACGCACATTCGATCGCTACCTGCTGACCCGGCTCCAGCGATACGTAGAGCTCGGTGGGCACATAGCGGTGCTCCGGCGGCGTCCTCATCTCGAGACCAAAGCGCGTGCCGCCCGCCTTGGAATAGCGAGACCACGTGTTCAGCGAACTACCATCAACCCGGCTCCGGACATACCCTTCCGGGGCCCAGCCGACAGTACCAACTACCATGCCCGGCGAAGCCGGAGATAGATCTCCAGCTGCCGAGAAATCAGCCAGATGGGCGATGAACGGCACCATCGACGTGGCCGCTTCGGACCTCGCGTCGGGCCAGTATTTCGGCGGCAGGTAAGCGCGCGGGACCAGCAGCCGGAAGCGCAGGTCTTGACCCTTCATGTCCTGCGGCTGTGGCCCCACCAGGAAGCGCTGCACGCCTTCGGAAGGAGCTGCGCCCCCAGCGCCGCTGTCGCATCCCGTCATGACCAAGCCGGCTGAGATGAGGCATATTGGGCCTGCTAGACCCAATAGTAGACCCAGAGGGAGCGCCTTTGATTCAACCATCGCGCCAGTTTTGACAGATGCTAATTGCGAAGTTCTGAATGTCAGCTAGCTGCTCGACCCAAGCATGATACAAAATTCACAGTTTTTGCATTGGTCAAAAAATGGCGGAGAATCGGGCCATCGGCGATGCAACACTCTGATGCGTCTCGCGCGCATACCCAGCGTCCGCTTTACGATGGTGAGGTTCCGAAAGCGGTCGGACCGCGCTCTAACACTTGCGGACATTCGCACGGTGAGGCGGCCTCCACGGCGCGAAGGTAAGAGTGACAGCGAACCGTACGAGGCGCCCCGTACCGCCAAGGCTCACCCCACCGTCTTGCCCCACCCGGCGCGTCGTCCGCCCACAATCGTCGTGACGTGACCCCGGGAACCCGGCCTTAACCGCTTCCCGCTACGCATGGCGAAGACAAGCTTTGGAGATGCCACCGTGACAGCCGTGAACGCCGGACCCGACCTGCTGATGAAGTCGGCGTCGAACGCCCTTGCGGCCCTTGAGCAGGCGACCGATGGCAAGGAAGCGGCGTTGCTGACGGAGACCACGGTCGGGAGCCTTCAGGCGCTGCGGCTCGTCATCGATCATCTGAAGGACGAAGTGGTCAGCCTGCGCAAAGGTGCCACTACCCAACACGACGCATTGCGCCGCATCGCCGATCTGAAGGTCCGCAGCGCCGGGGATTTTATCGCGGCCAGCCGGTGGAAGGAACTGACGGCCGAATTGCAGACCCTCGCCCAGACCGCGCTGGAACAGGACGGCAAGCCCGCTTCGCAGGGGCCAAGAAACTGACGGTCCATCAACGCTCGGCGGCACCGGCCTTCCGGTTGCATAATGATAGCCAGAACCTGTGCCCGCAATCGCTGGCTTCCGGGCATCGTCCGAATGCCGATCGCTTCGCTGGTCTTCGGGACAGGTTCGGGGCAGCGGCACGGCAGGGCCGATATCCGTGAATGTCGATCGGATGCAGCGAACGCACCGCGCCGCGCCGATCGGACGGCAGGCTGGCGATCCCGTTCGATCGTAGGTGATCGTCAGGGCTTGCCGCGATACGGGCTGTTGAGATCCCTGATCCATCCGGCGGTCGGGACGATGCCGGACGCCGGTTTCGGGATGGGATCGGCGACCTTCGGCGCAACCGCGGCCTTGCTGCGTGCCTGATCCGGGTCGATCGGCACGGCGAACTTGAGGCCGGCCCATCCGTCCCGCACCCACGCGACCGTCGCGCCGACGGCCTGCAGGTTTCCGACGGTCACCACCACGGTCGCTCCCGCCTGCAAGCCGACCGCCTGATCGATCCGCATTCCCCCGACGGACAGGTCGCGCACGCGATGCTTGGTCGCGGCGCCACCGCCGAACCGTTCGAGAGTCGCGTTCAGGAACACGCTCTGCCGCGGCTGTCTCGCCTGCCGGGATGCGTCGTTCGTCGGCTCCGGGTCACTCGTCATGGACGGAAGATGGAAGATCGCGGCCGATGCTGCAATGCGGTTGCACGATCAATTTTACGGGAAAGCGTGGCCGGTCAGCAGCATGCCGAACATCGTCGACGCCCGGGAACGTGAAAATGTCAGATCGGAGGGTGCCGCGTGCGTCGCTTAACGACCCCGTTTGCATGGCTGCCGCACACCGTCGCAATCATCGGACAATTCGACAGTTGGCTGCTGGTGCAACGTACCGGAATGATGCAGACGCGATGTACACCGGAACGGAGAGGTTCAGACGTGTCGAAAAAATCGTTGCTTCGGATGCTGCCCGCCATCGTACTGCTGCACGCGGCGCTTCCCGTGTCGGCGCAGGAAGTCCTCGATCCCGATCCGAATACGCTGGCACCATCGAAGGACCCGCGACGTACCGCCAACGGACTGGCGCAGACGCCGCCGATGGGCTGGAACAGCTGGAACAAGTTCGCCTGCAAGGTGGACGAAGCCACCGTCCGCGCGACCGCCGACGCCATCGCGACGAACGGGATGAAGGACGCGGGCTATCGCTATGTCGTCGTCGACGATTGCTGGCATGGCAGCCGCGACGCCAACGGCTTCATCACAGAGGACAAGACGCGGTTTCCCGGCGGCCTGAAAGCGCTGTCGGATTACGTTCATGCCAAGGGGCTGAAGTTCGGCATCTATTCCGATGCCGGCACCAAGACGTGCGGCGGCCGTCCGGGAAGTCAGGGATACGAATATCAGGACGCGCTGCAATATGCGCGCTGGGGCGTCGACTATCTCAAATATGACTGGTGCTCGACCGGCGTCCGCAATGCAGAGGAAGCCTATGCGCTGATGTCGGACGCGCTGCGGGCGTCGGGCCGCGATATCCTGTTCTCGATGTGCGAATGGGGCAATTCGAAGCCGTGGCTGTGGGCATCGAAGATCGGCAACATGTGGCGCACGACCGGCGACATCACCGACAAGTGGCAGGGCAAATACAACTATAGTTGGGGCGTGGTGTCGATCGCCGACATGAACGAGCCGTTGTGGCCCTATGCCGGACCCGGCCACTGGAACGACCCGGACATGCTGGAAGTCGGCAATGGCGGGCTGACCGATACCGAATACCGATCGCACTTTTCGCTGTGGGCGATGATGGCCGCGCCGCTGATCGCGGGCAACGACGTCGCCAACATGGATGCGGCGACCCGCGCGATCCTGCTCAACACCGATGTGATCGCGGTCGATCAGGACCCGGCGGGCATGCAGGGCCATCGCGTGTGGAAGGATGGCGACCGCGAAGTGTGGTCGAAGCCGCTGTCCGACGGCGGCCGCGCGGTGCTGCTGTTCAATCGCGGCGATGCCCCCGCGACGATCGGTGCCGACTGGACCATGCTTGGACTGCCGCGATCGGTGCGCATGCAGGTGCGCGATCTGTGGGCGCACAAGGATCTGGGCAAGCGCGCGGGCCGGTACGAGGCGACGGTCGCGCCGCACGGCGTGGTCATGGTCCGACTGAAGTCGTGATCGACGTTGGGTCGCCGGTGGTGCATGCTGGCGACGCACCGCCGGTGCACGACCGGGCCGATGGAGACAAGCAATGTCGTTGAACCGACGCGATCTGATGATTGCCGGCACCGCTGCGGGAACCGCGCTTCTCTCCGGCCCACGGATCGCCGCCGCACAGTCGCGCGCGCCGCTCGCGCCGACGCCGCCGATGGGGTGGAACAGCTGGAACAGCTTCGCCACCACCATCACCGAGCCGCAGGCGCGTGAAACCGCCGCTATCATGGCCGAAAAGCTGCTGCCGTTCGGCTACGACATCTTCACGGTTGATATCCAGTGGTATGAGCCGGGCGCGTCCAGCTACACCTACAGCAGCGATCCGGTGCCGACGATGGACGGCTATGGTCGGCTGCTCCCCGCGCCGAACCGTTTCCCGTCGAGCGCGGGCGGACGCGGCTTCGCGCCGCTCGCCGCCAGCGTCCACCAACTGGGTCTGAAGTTCGGTATCCACCTGATGCGCGGGATTCCGCGACTGGCGGTCCGGCGCAACCTGCCCATATTCGGCACGTCCCATCGCGCCGCCGATATCGCGGACACGCGCAGCATCTGTCCGTGGAACCCGGACATGTACGGCGTCGACATGACCCGGCCCGGCGCGCAGGCCTATTATGACAGCGTGTTCCGGCTGTACGCCGGATGGGGCGTCGATTTCGTCAAGATGGACGACATGAGCCGCCCCTATGATGCCCATGCGCCCGAAATCGAGGCCGCACACGGCGCGATCGGCGCAACCGGGCGGCCGATGCTGCTCAGCCTCTCGCCCGGCGAAACCCCGGTTTCACGCGCGGAACATGTCGCTCGTTTCGCGCAGATGTGGCGGATCAGCGACGATTTCTGGGACGAATGGCCGATGCTGGAGGCACAGTTCACCCGGCTGGAAAACTGGAACCGGTGGCGTCGCCCCGGCGCGTGGCCGGATGCCGACATGCTGCCGCTCGGCCGCCTCGCGCTGGGAAAGCGCGACACGCTGTTCACGCCGGACGAACAGCGGACGTTGATGACATTGTGGTCGATCGCGCGGTCGCCGCTCATCATGGGCGGCGACCTCCGTTATCTGGACGCGCCGACGCTGGCGTTGCTGACCAATCGGGACGTGCTGGCGGTCAATCAGTCGAGCAGCGACAACCGCCCCCATTTCATCGCGGACGACACCCGCATCTGGTCGGCGCGCCCGGAGCAGGGATCAGGCCGCTACGTCGCGCTGTTCAATACCGCCAAGGCCGAGGCGGAGATCGCGATCCCGTTGCGCGAACTGGGATTGAGCGGCGCGCAGTCGGTTCGCGACCTATGGGCGGGAAAACCGGTCGAGCCGGCGTCCGGCCGCCTCGCCCGGCGCATACCTGCTCATGGCGCGGGCCTGTACCGGGTGGGGTAGCCGGGTTCGGCGTCGATATCCGCTGCCCGCCGGCGGGAGCGGATCACCCGATCATTTCAGGACCGCACCAGCCGTTCGATCTCCCGGGCACGGATCAGCAGCACGGTCGGATCGAACGGGTCCGTGCGCGGCGTGGGATCGGCGATGCACAACGCACCCAGCGCGTAGCCGTTGCGATCGACGATCGAAACACCGGCATAGAACCGCACATAGGGCTGGCCGGTAACCGTACGAAAATCGGCGAATCGTCCGTCCGCCGTCGCGTCGGGAACGATCAGGGGTTCGCCGGGGCGCTGAATGGTAACCGCACAGAAGGAGTCTTCGATCGACGTCTCCTGGATATCGGTGCCCACCGCGCCGAGCAGTATCTGTCGCCGACCCATGATGATCGACAGGCCGGCCAACGAGCTTCGATACTGCGCGGCGGTGAACGCGACGACCGACGCCAGTTCGGGATCGCGGATGCGTTTCAGAACACCGCTCCGATGGACGGCCAGATCCCGTTCGTCGTCGCTCTCGCGCACGGATATCGAACGCATATTGGAATCGGACCAGTCCGGACGAACGCTGTGTCTTGATTGCTGATGCTGCATACGCATCCCGCCTCGCCGAATATATGTAACGACAACAGGCGGAAACCGCCCGTCGCCCGGTAACTTGGCCAATACCGAAATATTGATTAACGAATAGTAAAGCCCAACTGTACGGACGAGACTGTTGGGTCGTTTTACTTGGCGGGCAAAGCATCGGGTGAGTTGAGCCTTACCCACCACGTACGGGGGACCAGACCGGACCTCTGCATTGGATTCGCACGAAACATTGCAGTCGCGACCTTGCAACCGGAAGAAAGCGGCTCGATCACAATGGTAACTGCCCCGTTTCGAAAGACCGTGGAATTCGGCTTCAACATCTGAACGTCGTTAAGATCGTACCTCAAAGGCCAAAGACGGCATTGAAATCATTGTACATCTGGACCGCGTGCCATGGAACGATCCAGTTCGCGTCATCGCATTGGCGTCCGGTACGATGCGTCTACGCGCCGTCCTCGTCCCCCCGGATGTCACGCCAGCTTCACGAAGCCTCCCTAACGCACCGGCCGGGATGGGCGGAATCATGATCGTGGCGTCGACGGGTGCAGGTAGGGGCGAAATGTTGGCGGATCGCGCCCGACGGAGCGAATCCGCGCTGCACGGCGCGTTGCATCGCTTCGTCCTGGGGTCGATCCGCGATCATGCCGACAGCGACGACCTGGTCCAGGAAACCTTCGTCCGGCTCTATGCCTATCGAGGCCAGAAGACCGTCGAAGACGTCTCCGCGTTCTGCTTCGCGATCGCGCGCAATCTCATCCGGGGCCGGTTCCGGCGACATCGATCCGCGCCCGACCTGACCGATGCGTCCGAAGACCTGATGTGCCTGCAGCCCTGCGCGCTGGAAACGATGATCTACCGCCAGCGCGTCGCCGTGCTCGCCGCCGCGATCGAGGCGATGCCGCCTCTGCGGCGCGAGGTGTTCCTGCGTCGGCGGCTCGATGGCGATGCCGCCGCGACGATCTCGCGCGATCTCGAACTCTCGACGGCGGCGATTGAAAAGCATGTATCACGTGCGATCGCGGACCTGCGCCGCGCGCTCGAACGACGCGGATTATGGATCGGCGATCCGGCATGACCCATCGGCGCGATACACCGCTGGATACCGATCCCGCACTGGCGGAAGCACTGGCGGGCTGGCGGACGCAGGGACGGCTGTCCGACGAAGCGGTGCGTAATTTGCGATCACGCCGCCGCCGGGTCGTCACAAGCGGCGCGGGAAGCGCTGCGGCGATACTGCTGACGATCGGAATGTTCAGCGCATCGCCGCCAGCGTCCCCGGACAGGGTCGCAAATCTACAGACCGGGCGGGGTGAGACGCGCACCATCCGACTGCCGGATGGCACGAAAGTACGGCTGGAGGGTGCTACCCGTCTGTCGGTGCGATATGGCGCCGGCGCGCGGGCGGTGATGCTGGCGGACGGCGCGGCAATGTTCGACGTGACGCACGACCCGGCGCGTCCCTTCACCGTCCGTGCGGGCGACGGTGACGTGCGGGTGCTGGGCACCGCGTTTCGCGTCGACCGGACCCCGGGACGGATGGCGATCGAGGTCCATCGCGGCGCAGTACGATTGTCGGCGCAGCGCGACGCTCGCAGCGAACGCATCCCGGCCGGCTGGGCAGCCCAGGTCGTCGCGGGACATGTCGGCAGGCCCGCACGGTTCGACATGGCAGGGCGCTCGGGCGAATGGATCGACACCGACGGACTGCGACTGGGCGATCTGGTCGCTATCCTGAACCGCGGACCGGGGCGGCGGATCCTGCCGCCGCCCCCTGCTCTCTCTGAGATGTCGATCAGCGGCCGGTTCCGCACCGACGATCCACGATCATTGTTGGGGTCACTAGGTATGTCCTACGGATTCTCCGTGATAATTCACGATGACACGCTACGCTTGTCACCAATCTGAAACATATCTGTCTCCTATATTTCTTATAATTTATTTGTCCGGTCCATGGATATTATCCGTCTTGTTCCTTGGGGAAGCCGCAGAAGGCTCCGAAGGGGAAACAGACATGCGTAGTTCGAACATCACGAAGACCGCAGTTGCAGCGTTGCTTGCAACCGTAGCGATACCCGCACCGGCGGCGACGGCGCAGACCGTCGCGGCGTGGCACGCGCCGGCCGCCTTTGCTATCCCGGCGGGCGACCTGCGACAGGGCCTGTCCGCCTTTTCGCGTGCGACCGGACTTCAGGTGATCGTCGCACCGAAGGACGTGGCGGGACGACGGTCCACAGCGGTGTCAGGACGGATCGCGGCGCGCACCGCATTGGCGACGATGCTGCGCGGCACCGGTCTGACCGCGCGGCTGCACGGCGGGCTGATCGTTCTGAAACCCGGCGTCGCAACGCCCGAGGCGCCGACGCGCCCCACGCCGGTCGCTGCCGTTGCTCCGGCGGTCGTCGCGCAGGATCTGCCTGTCGAGGAAGCGCCCGGCGAGATCGTCGTTACCGGTCTGCGCAAAAGCCTTGAAAGCGCCGCTGTCGCACGTCGCGACGCGATCGGCCTGACCGACAGCATCTTCGCCAAGGACATCGCCGCCTTTCCCGACACCAACGTTGCGGAAAGCATCCAGCGCATTCCCGGCGTGCAGATCACCCGCGACGCGGGCGAAGGACGGCAGATCGCGGTGCGCGGCCTGAACGCCGACTTCACCCGCGTCCGCCTGAACGGCATGGAGGCGCTGGCGACGACCGGCACCACCGACCAGCGCGGCGCGGTGAACCGGTCGCGGTCGTTCGACTTCAACATCTTCGCATCCGAGCTGTTCAGCCGCATCGACGTGGTCAAGGCCCGCTCGCCCTCGCTGGACGAAGGCGGCATCGCCGCGACGGTCGATCTGCACACGTTGCGCCCGTTCGACAATCCCGGCTTCCACGTCGTCGCATCGGGGCAGGCATTCTGGGCGACGCGCACCGACGATGTCGGCCCGCGCGCCGCGCTGGTGGTGTCCAAGACGACCGATGACGGCGTATGGGGCGGGCTGATCTCGGCTGCCTATTCGCGCCGGCAGGTGATCGAGGACGGCCACCAGACGCTGCGCTGGGCCAGCGGCGGCTGGAACCTCGCCAACGTCGCGAGCACGGTCGACCCGGCCACCCGCGCCCGGCTGAACGGCACCGGTCCCGATCGCCTGTTCTACCCACGCACGCCGCGCTATTTCATCTTCGACCACGACCAGAAGCGGCTTGGCTTGACCGGCGCGTTCCAGTTCCGGCCCAGCGACGCGCTGCACGTCGACCTCGACCTGCTGTACGCGCACCTCAAATCGAGCCGGCTGGAATATTTCCTCGATTCCCAGTCGTTCAGCCGGACCGACGCGAACGGCCTGCCCCAGACGACGATCAAAAACATCGTGGTCGAGGGTAACGACATCGTCGCGGGCGAGTTCGGGAATGTCGACAACCGTGCCGACAATCGCCGCGACCTGAACGACACCAAGTTCCACCAGATCGCGCTGACGACGACGTGGAAGCCGACCGACCGGCTGACGATCGACATGCTCGCCGGCATGGAGGGTTCGGATTACCGGGTCGACACGCGCACCCTGCAATTGCTGACCAACAACCGCGATTTCAGCTACGACTATCGCGCGAACGACCGCGTGCCGGTGATGGGCTACGGCTTCTCGCTGACCGACCCGTCGGCGATGCAGCTCGACCTGTACCGCCCCCGCGTCAACGTCGTCGACAACGACTATCGCATCGGCAAGCTGAACCTCACCTGGCGGGCAAACGACGCCGTCACGATGAAGGGCGGCGGCAGCTTCACCCGCTACGTCTTCGACACCGCCGATTACGGACAGGACGTGACCAGCGTGCGCGGGCGCGGGGTCGCCGATCTGGTCCACACGACCTCGCCCTACACCTTCGGCAAGGCGCTCGACCTGCCCGAAGGAAGCCCCAGCGAATGGCTGTACATCGACTTCGACAAGGCATTGCCGCTGATCGATCCCACCAACACCGCCCTCACCCGCAACCGCGAAAACGACCGGCGCGTGAAGGAAGAGGTGCTGGCCGGCTATGCCCAGCTCGACCTGACCGGGCAGATCGCCGGGCTGACGGTGCGCGCCGATGCTGGCGTGCGTGTAGCCCGGACGCGAACGACCGCGACCGGCGCGGTGATCGTCGGCGGCGTCGCGCAGGCGGTGACGTTCGAGCGGGAATATACCGACTGGCTGCCCTCCGCGAACATGGTCGTCGAACTGTCGCCAAAGGTACAGGTGCGCGCCAGCGCCAACCGCAACATCACCCGGCCGACGCTGACGTCGCTGACGCCGGGCGGACAGGTACAGGTCAACACCCGCACCGTGTCGGTCGGCAACCCGGACCTTGAGCCGTTCCGGGCGGACTCGCTCGACCTCGCGCTGGAATTCTATCCGTCGCGCGACGGGTTCTTCGCGATCGGACCGTTCTACAAACAGATCGGCAGCTTCATCACCAACCAGACTACCGAACAGACCTATGCCGCATCGGGCTATCCGATCGCGTTCCTGGGTAACCAGAGCGTCGCCCAGCCCGACAGTCTTTTCCTGTTCACCCAGCCGGTCAACGGCAAGGGCACCAGCCTGAAGGGACTGGAAGTGATCGCGCAACAGGCGTTCACCTTCCTGCCCGGCGCGCTGCGTCATTTTGGCGGGATGGCGAACTATACCCTGACCAGCTCCGACACCGATTACGCGCTGAACGCGACGACCAGCGTCCGCAAGCCGCTGATCGGCCTGTCGCGCCATTCGGCCAACGCCACGCTGTACTATGAGACGCCGGTCTATGGCGGGCGCGTGTCGGGCAATTACCGGTCGCGCTATCTGACCGCCGTGCCGGGTGCGAACGGCAACGACATTGCCGGGGTCAACGCCGCGACCTATGTCGACGCCTCGCTGTTCTGGAACGTCACGCCGCGCTTGACCGTGACGCTGGAGGGCGTGAACCTCACCAACCAGGCGGAAGACCAGTTCGTCGACAGCTCGGACCGGGTGAGCAGCTATGCACAAAGTGGCCGCCAGCTGCTGGCGGGCGTGCGGTGGCGGATGTGAATATCGGCGCACGAATAGCGCTGACGGCAACGGCGCTGGCGGCTTCGGCCGCCGCGCCGGCGCAGGAGCGCGTACGACTGAACGATATCGTCGCGGTGGGAACGCACAACAGCTATAAACAGGCGGTCCCGCCCGACGACATGGCTCGGCTGATCGCTGCCGATCCGCGCGCCGTCGCGCTCGACTATGCGCATCGCCCGATCGCGGAACAGCTTGATGCGGGGATGCGCCAGATCGAGCTGGACGTATATCGCGACGACGCGGGCAGCCTGTACGCGCAGGCGGGCGACGACCCCGCGATGACCGCGCCGGGGTTGAAGGTGATGCACATGCCCGGGATCGACCGGCGATCATCCTGCGTGACGTTCGTGGCGTGCCTGCGCACGGTGCGGGCGTGGTCGGACGCGCACCCGGATCATGTGCCGATCCTGATCCTCGTCAACGCCAAGGACGATGCGACCCCGCTCGCGCCAGCGCCGCGCCGCTTCGACGCGGCCGGTTTCGACGGGATCGATGCGGAAATCCGCAGCGTGTTCCCGACCGACCGGATCGTCACGCCCGACAGCGTGCAGGGCCGCGCCCCGACGTTGCGCGAGGCCGTGCTGGCCGGCGGCTGGCCGACGCTCGATCGCGCGCGCGGACGGGTGATCTTCGCGCTGGACGAGGGACCGGCGAAGGTCGCGCTCTATCGTGGAACGCGCCACTCGCTCGAAGGCCGCGCGATGTTCGTCAACACCGACGAGGCGTCGCCAGCTGCGGCCTATCTGACGCTCAACGATCCGGTCGCGCAGCGTACGCGGATCGCGGCAGCGGTGCGCGCCGGGTTCCTCGTACGCACCCGCGCCGACGACGGCACGCGGGAGGCACGGGCGAACGACACCAGCCGTCGCGATGCGGCGCTGGCCAGCGGTGCCCAGTATGTCTCGACCGACTATCCATGGCCCGATCGCCGCTTCGGTCCGTATCGCGTCCTGCTGCCGGGCGGGGCCGCCGCGTCGTGCAACCCAGTGCGGTCGGCGTGGCGGTGCGGGTCCGTGCCGCAGGAGCGCGTCGGCGGCTATCTGGACGCCGCGAGCCGGCCCGACCTGACCCGAATCCTGCCGGGACCGCCCGCGCCCGGCACATCTGCGGCGCAGGCCGATGCCGGGGACTTCGCGACCACGCGCACGCTGGCGGGCACCGCACGGTGGCGACAGGCGCAGGCGGACGTGTCCGACGACCTGCCGGCGCGGTTCCGCGAAGCGATCGGCTTCGCCATCGACCTCGACCGCCTGCCGGGACTCGCGCGGCTGCTCGCGCGCTTCGGGGCAGATCGGTCGGCGGCGGTGTCGGCGGCGAAACGGCACTGGCAATCGCGACGGCCGTTCGTCGGCAACACCTTGCCCATCTGCGAACCGCGCACCGAAGCATTGGCGGCCAATGGCGACTATCCCTCGGGCCACACCGCCAGCGGCATGGCCTTCGCGCTGCTGATGGCCGAATTGCTGCCCGACCGCGCCACCGCCATCCTCGCGCGGGGTCGCGACTATGCCGACAGCCGGCGCATCTGCGGATCGCATTCGGCCAGCGCCGTGCAGGGCGGGCTGCTGGCGGCGGCTGCGGTCGTCTCGGCCGCGCATGCCTCTGCCGGGTTTCGCGAAGACCTGATCGACGCGCAGAACGAACTGCTGGCAGCGCGGAACCAGGCGAAGGCGTCGTCGGATCGCACCGACCGTATCTCGACGTCACCGCTCAAGTACGCACCGCAATGACCCCACTGACGATGCCTTGTCGTGGGGCGAAACGATTGAAATATAAGCCTTGATCCACTAGCAGAGGATTGTTGGTCGGGGATACCGTCGAAGTCGTCGTGCCTGGAAACAGCGCTGAACGGGTGTTACCTCCCGCATGAATCGCAATGCTGCACGATCCCCGCGCCTCCAGCAGCGCGATGGGACGGGCGGTACGATCCGACTGCACTTCGGTACGCCCCGTGACGACTGCGCACGATCGTCGGACAGGCCAAAGAAGTCCCAAAAGAACCGGCCATAACGTCACATCCACGTCACACGGCATCGCCAGAGGCGTTGCGGCAAAGAGGCCGGCCCCGAAAGGGATTACGGCTCCAGGGAGATCACATGAAGACCGAATTGATGGGGGCTGCGATCCTGGCGATCGTGGCAGCAACGCACGCGCACGCACAAACCGGACCGACGAACGTAGCAGCGCCGGTGACGGCGGAATCGTCAGCGCCGCAGACGGGCGACGTGCAGGCCGACGATATCGTCGTGACGGGTCAGTCGACCGCGTTTGCCAACACCCGCGTCACCGCGGCGATGATCGAACGCCAGTCCGCGCTCGCCAGCGTAAACGACGTCATCAACGAATTGCCGGGCGTCTTCGTCGCGGAAGGCGACGCCTTCGGCTCGTCCGATTGGGCGACCTCGATCAGTATCCGTGGGTTCAACAGCGGCGGGGGCGGTGGGCAGCAGATCGGCTCGACGATCGACGGCTTGCCCAACGGCGGGTCGGGCTATGGCGGGGGATCGCGCGCCAATCGCTATCTGGACGTGCTCGATCTCAAGACGGTGAACGTGTCGCAGGGAACTGCCGATATTTCGTCGCGGTCCAACGAAGCGCTCGGCGCCACGCTGGACTATGTGACGTCCGATCCCGCGTCGACCAGCCGGCTCCGCTTCACGGGAGCGGCCGGCGATTTCAGCGCCCGCAAATTCTACGTGCGCGGCGATACCGGTCAATTCGCGCCTGACATGCGCGCCTATGTCAGCGCCTCCACGTCGCGGGTACGCGACTGGATCGGCGGATCGGGCGAGACCCGACGCGATCACATCGATGCCAAACTGATCGGACGCGCGGGTGCCGTCGATCTGACGGCCTTCGCATCCTATGACGACGCCAACGAAGCCGAATTCGGGTCCGTGTCCCCCGCACAGTTCGCGAACGATCCGAACCACGACGCCTATACCGACACATGGACCGGTTTGCCCTATGTCGATCAGGGCTATCGCTCGACCTCCCGCGCGCTGCGCAGGAACCTGTTCGGCTATCTGAAGGCGCGGACCGGGCTTGGCGAGGTCAAGCTTCAGGCGGCGGCATATTATCACCGGATGCGCGGCCGTGGCGACTTTGCGCCGCCCTATCTGGTCGACGCCCGAAACGACGGTGCCGGCAATCCCGAAAGCGAATATGTCGGCGGTGCCACGGTGCGGGGGAGCGCTGCGCTCGGCCGGATCTATTTCGTCACGCCCACCGGTGCGGCGGCGACGCTGGTCGCCGGCTGTGCCGGGGCGGGTGGCGTGCCGGCCGAATCTTCGCCCGCCTGCTACGCGTCCGACGCCACGCCGATCATGTCCTACCGGCATACGCATTACGAGAATGACCGCTTCGGTTTTACGAGCGATCTGGACTGGCAGCATGATTTCGGCGTCGTACAGAACCAGTTCCGCGTCGGCTTCTGGTTCGAACACAGCCGCGCCAACCAGCTGCGCGACTGGCACAAGATCACGAACGCACGGGTTGGTCCGGCATTCGATGGCACGCCCTATTACGTGCAGTTCAGCACCGACTACGGGCTGGACGAGGTCATGTATTACGCCGAAGACGCGTTGACCTATGGGCCATTGACCGCGCGGTTCGGCATCAAGCAGTTCTTCCTCGACCAGAGCCGCACCGAATTGCTCGGCGACCGCAGCGCGACGTCGATCCAGTCGCATTCCGATCCGTTGATCAATGCCGGTTTGACCTATCAGGCACCGATCGAAGGCATGGAGCTGTTCGCCGGCTATTCGCAGAACTTCGCGGCGATCGGCAACGGCCCGCTGGGCCAGCCCGCCGAGACGATCCGCAACCTGCGCCCCGAAACCGCCAACAATATCGAGATCGGCGCGCGCTACAGCACCGGTCGCATCCAGGCGTCGCTGACCGGCTATGACATCAAGTTCAAGAACCAGATCGTGTCCATCTCGTCGAACCTCGTCACCGGGATCGACTATCTGGAACAGCAGGACAGCGTTTATCTGAACGTGGGCGGCGTCAAGAGTCGCGGGATCGAAGCGGCCCTGGCCTATCGCATCCTGCCGCCGCTGACCTTGTCGGGCAGCTACACCTACAACCACTCGACCTATATCGGCACGGGTAACGCGGCGCAGGATGCCGACGTCGGCGTGACGCCGGGCCAGCAGGTCATCAACTCGCCGCGCACGATGTGGGTCGCATCCGCAGACTATAGGACGTCGATGTTCAAGGCCGGCGTCGCCACCAAATTCGTCGGCGATCGCAACATCGATACCGAGGGGACGGCGAAGGCCGCGAGCTTTACGCTCGTCAGCGGATATGTCGGGGTCGACCTCGACGCGGTGAGCGAGCAGTTGCGCGGAGTATCGCTGACCGTACAGGCGACCAACCTTACCGATCAGCGCTATCTTGCCGGATCGGATGGCGGATCGGCGTTTCTCGGGACGCCGCGCACGGTGACGGCTTCGCTGTCGCTCGACTTCTGACGATATCGATTGGCTGACACGGGGCACGATCCGGGCGTAGCGTCCGATCGTGCCCGATCGTCTGTGGGAACATCCGGATGACCGACGTCTCGCGTCGTACACTGCTGGCTTCCGGCCTGACGGCGGCGACCTTGTCCGCGCTGCCCGCGTCGATCGCGCGGGCGGCATTGATCGCACCCGATGTGAAGACGGGATCGATCATGGATGTCGAGCATGTCGTCATCCTGATGCAGGAAAATCGCGGGTTCGATCATTATTTCGGCTCGCTGCGTGGCGTTCGCGGCTTCGCGGACCGGCTGCCCATTCCAGTGCCGGCGGCGGACGGGACCGGGATCGCGCCCGTCTGGTGTCAGCAGGACCGCACCGCGCCAGGCGGCGCACGCACGGTGCTTCCGTTCCACCTTTCCACCCGCGCCAATTTCGATCTGATGCGGATGGAGGGCACACCGCATAGCTGGCCCGATGCGCAACGCGGCTGGGACGACGGTCGAATGGCACATTGGCCGGAGGCGAAAAGCCAGCGTGCCATGGGGCATTACCGACGCGAGGATCTTCCGTTCCAGTTCGCGCTGGCGGAAGCCTTCACCATCTGCGACGCCTATCATTGTTCGGTGCAGACCGGCACCAACACCAATCGCCTGTTCCTGTGGACGGGGACCAACGATCCTGCCGGCACGCATGGCGGCCCGGCGATCGGCAATTCGCACGACAGCTTTCCCGACGACGGCGGCGACCCCGAACCGTATCGGTGGACGACGGTGGTCGAGCGTTTGCAGGCGGTCGGGATCGACTGGCGCATCTATCAGGACATGGCGGACAATTTTACCGACAATCCATTGGTCGGTTTCGACGTCTTCCGCTCGGCGCATGGCAGACGCGGCGGCGGGGAAGCGGGCGATGGCGTAGCGTTGCGCGACCGTGCGCTGACCACACGCGGGCTGGATGCGCTGCGGGCCGATGTCCGCGCAGGAACGCTCCCGCAGGTTTCGTACGTCATCGCCACCGCGAAAGGCTCCGAACATCCCGGCCCATCCAGCCCGGCACAGGGGGCGGCCTATACCGCCGACGTGCTCGATGCCCTGACCGCCGATCCCCGCGTCTGGGCAAAGACGGTCCTGCTCGTCATGTTCGACGAAAATGACGGGTTCTTCGATCACGTACCGCCGCCGGCACCGCCATCGCGGACGGCGGATGGCAATTTGCTGGGCGGATCGACCGTCGATCTTGCCGGCGCCTATCATCTGCTGCCGAGCAGGGGCGACGCAACGATCGACCTGCCCGCCTATCGCGGCCGGGCCTATGGTCTGGGGCCGCGCGTGCCGATGTACGTCGTGTCGCCGTGGAGCCGAGGCGGATGGGTGAACTCGCAAGTGTTCGACCACACGTCGGTGATCCGCTTCCTCGAACAGCGGTTCGGCTTCCATGAACCCAATATCGCGCCGTGGCGGCGGGCGGTCTGCGGTGACCTGACGTCCGCATTCGACTTCACCGTCGCCGATCCCGCGCCCTTCGCCGATATCCCTGATCCCCGCAACGACGCCGCGCGCGCGTCCGCGATACCGAAGCAGATCCGGCCGCAGGCGCCCGCGATATCTTCCCTGCCATGGCAGGAACCCGGCATCCGCCGTTCCCGGCCTTTGCCCTATGCGCTGACGGTGCGCGCAACGATGTCCGGCGAAACGGTGCGGCTGCATTTCGCTGCGGGCGCCGGTGCGGCAGCGGTGTTTCACGTCTATGACCGGACCAACCTCGCCCTGCCCCCCCGCCGCTTCATCGTCGGACCGGATCGCGTGCTCGATGACGGATGGCGGTTCGATGCAACCGGACGGTACGATCTCTGGGTTCTGGGGCCGAACGGGTTCCACCGCCATTTCGCCGGTCACAGGGATGACGCGCCGGAACTGACCCGTCTGACGTGGACCGTGGATGCCGACGACCTCATCCTGCGATTGCCCGATGGCCATCGGGCGTACGGGCTGACCGCACGGACCGAGCGGATAGATGCGCCGGCCGAACCGGAACGCCTGAACGGTTCGCGGCGTCGCTGGGCGCTGCGGGACAGCTTCGGTTGGTACGACGTGACGATCTCGTCGACGACGGTTCCCGGTTTCCTGCAACGCGTAGCGGGACGGTTCGACGTGGCCGGCCGCGCGACCTGCAGCGATCCGTTTTCCTCGACCCGTCCCGCATTATCGGCAGAGGCGGTCCCTCGGACGGTGACCTGAACAGGTTTTGCGCATCACACCGCCATCGAATGATCGATCGGCGATCCCGCGACACGATCGTTTCCCTATGATCGCCTAGGCATCCGGTTCGTCGTCCGGACGCAACGCATCACGGATATCGACGCGGAATACGGTGCCTCCGCCCGCCGGGGAGGCGGCGTCGATGACGCCCCCGTGAAACGCCACGACCTCTCTGGTCAGCGCCAGCCCCAGTCCCGATCCGGCGCGGTTGGAGGGATGTTTGACGAAGGGATCGAACAGATAGTCGCGGATGGCGGGGGCGATGCCCGGGCCACCGTCGATGACGCGGACTTCCCCGTCGCGACCGATCGCGACGGTCACCGGCATCGAGGGGTCCGACACCGACGCGGCGTTGCGCAGCAGGTTGAGGATCGCCACGCCGAACAGCGACGCATTGCCGCTCGTCACCTGCCAGACCGTCTCCCCTTCCTGTTGCAGGCGGAAGCGGTGGCCCGGAAACTCGTCGCGCACGTCGTCGATCGCGTCCTCGATCGCGCCCAGCAGCGGGAAGTCGTGCCGTTCCCCCTGCCGGTACTGGATCCGCATCAGGTCGAGCAACTGGTTGGTGATGCGCGACAACATCTGCACATCATGTTTGACGTCGTCCTTTTCCGGCGAATCCTCCAGCGCCTCCAGCCTTACCCGCAGCACCGCCAGCGGCGTGCGCAGTTCATGCGCCGCCGCCCCGAGGAACAGCCATTGCCGTTCGTAATCGG
Organism: Sphingomonas sp. CFBP 13720; assembly: GCF_014842075.1. GTDB lineage: Bacteria > Pseudomonadota > Alphaproteobacteria > Sphingomonadales > Sphingomonadaceae > Sphingomonas. The sequence continues at coordinate 55,900 of NZ_JACYVA010000008.1, read as the reverse complement.
CGCGCACCCGTGCCGCCTGCGCGTTGATGATGCGCGCCAGCGGCCGTACCTCGAGCGGGAACCGCTCGACCGGCATCTCGATCCGGCCGCCATCGAAATCGAACCCCCGCACCGCCGTCCGGACGCGGCGGAAGGCGCGGAACGTCAGCAGCCCCGCCGCCGCGAACAGCAGCACGCCCAGCATCAGCGCATTGCCATACCCCGTCATCATGCCCAGCAATCGCCCGGCAAAGGTCGCATCCGGCTGGTCCGGCGCGATCGTGACGACATGGCGCAGATTCTGTAGTTCGAGATAATAGCTGGCGGCGCCGCAATCATTGTAGATCACGAACCGTCCGCCCGACCGCCGCGTCGCCGGACGCTTCAGCGACGACAACTGGCAGATCTGGAGGCCGCTCAGTCCCGCCGGACGTGCTCCCAGCCGTCGGAACTCGCGTTCCAGCGTCTGCGAAGCGGGCATGTTACCGCCCGTATGACCATTGCCGCGAATGAAGAACCGGAAGTCGGGGTTCCGCGCGATCGTCCGCCGGACCATGTCGGATGCCATGAACGATCGGTGGTCGAAACCATCGCGGTGATTGTTCCCGACGAGCTGGATCGCGAGCATGTCGTATCCCGCTTCGAGCACCAACGGCGCCGCGCGACTGAGCCGGTCGACCTGCATGGCCAGCAGTGCGGAAAGAAGCAGCAGCGCCATGGCGAGCAGCGCGACCTGCGCCACGATCGACGATCCTACCACCCGCAGGGCACGCACGATCATCCGCGCACCGCCCCCGCCACGCCGTTTCGCTCCGACGCGGCCGCACCGTCCGCCGCTTCCAGCCGATAGCCCAGTCCACGGACGGTCTGCACGAGCAGCGTCGCCCCTTCCTGCCGCAATTTCTGACGCAGCCGCGAAATGTGCGATTCGATCGAGTTGGATTCGATCTGGATATCGAACCCGTACAGCGCCTCCTCGATATCGTGGCGCTGGACGATCCGTCCGGCGCGCGTGAACAGCACCTCCAACAGGAAATGTTCGCGACGGCGGGCGAGCAGCGGCTGGTCGTCGATGAAGAACTCGCGCGTATCCTCGTCATAGGTGACGTTGCCGATCCGCTGCCGCCGGCGCGCGATTCCCGCCGGGTGGCGCAGCGCCACCCGGATCCGGGCGATCAGTTCGTCGGGTTCGAACGGTTTGACGATATAATCATACGCCCCCAGCTCCAGCCCTTCGATCCGCTGCGGGGTCCGGTTCAGCGCCGACAGCACGATGAACCGGTTGGGGCGGGCGATGCGGTTGCAGAAGTCGATCAACTGCAACCCGTCGCCGTCGGGCAAGGTGCGGTCGAGCAGCACCGCATCGTACACGAACCCCTGAATCGCGGCGCGGGCCTGCGACAGGTCGGGCACGACGTCGACAATGAACGCGTGCCGCGTCAGCAACTTGGCCAACGCCTTGCACATGCTCGGCTCGTCCTCCACCAACAACAGCCGCATTCACGCCCCCCGGGTTCCCACACCCGCGCCAGCCGGATCAGAACGTCAGGCGCGCTTCCAGATACAGCACCCGCCCGCGAATGTCGTATCGCGATGCGTCGAACGGTCGGCGGTCGATCAGCGCGAACGGCGGCGCCTCGTCGAAGATGTTGCGACCACCGGCATTGATGCTGACCGTCTTGCTATAATTCCACGCCATCGACAGGTCGAAGGTCGTCATCGCCTTGACCGGGAACGATCCGTCCGGCGTGCCGTCGAAATCGGAATCCGTTGGTTCGCCGGTCTGATAGTTGACGCCGTAATTGTTCAGATAGGCGGGAGTATACCGGCCGGTCAGGCGTGCCGAGAACTGGCGGCCCTGAAAGTCGAGATACCCGATCACGCGATATTTATCGAGGCCCCGTGCCGTGCCGATCAGATCCGGCGCGACGCCGCCCTCGATCGGCACCCGCTTTTGGGTGAGGTTGCGCAGGTAGAACAGCGACGGCGTGATCGTGCCGATCCCAGTAAAGATCGAGTAATCGACCTTCACTTCGACCGACTCGGTTTCCAGCCGACCGATGTTCAGTGGCCGGATCGTCTGCGACACGATCTCGCCACTTCCATCGCGCTGGAAGAATTCCGGGTTGCCGAAATAGAGTTCGGACGACACGAACGACATCAGGTCGGCGGAGGTCCCGATCTGATCGACAATCTTGGTCTTGTAATAGCTCGCGTCGACGTTCAGCCCGCCGAGCACGCCGACCGGGGTCCACGTGACGTTGGCCTGATAGCTTTGCGACGTTTCCGGCCGCAACTGCGGATTACCCTCGATCTGCAACGGGATGTTGCGGAACTCGAACAGGTCGCCATCGGGCGACACCGGGTCCTGGAACAGGAACGTCTCGGCAGTCAGGCCCGACGATACATTGTAAAGCGAACTGAACGGCGGGGGCGTGAAGTTCGACGACCATGAACCGCGCAGCGTCAGACCGGTTACCGGCGTCCATGCGAGCCCGATCCGCGGGCTGACCCGGTCGAACGTCGACTTGCCCTCGATCACCTCGCCGCCCTCGGGAAACGGGATGTTGTCGACGGTGCCGACCGGGCCGTTGGACGAATAGCGGTCGTACCGCGCGTTCGCCGACAGATCGAGGCTCTGGATCAGCGGCACGCCCATGTCGTGATCGATCAACGGCAACCGCAATTCGGCATAGGCGGCGGCGACGTCGGTCGATGCCGGTGCCAGTGCCTCACGGGTGAACGGCAGTCCTGCCGCGTCGAAGAACGTGACTTTGCGGATGCGTTCGCTGTCGATGCTGCTGGTCCGGTATTCCCCGCCGATCGCCAGCCGGACCTTGCCCGCCGGCAGCGCGAACGGCACGGCGGTGAACAGCACGTCGCCATAGCGTTGCGACGAACTGTTGTTCAACTGTCGCTGGTTGACGAAGAATACGTCGATCGGCGCGCCGGTCGTTGCGGTTCCGTCGCTGAGAAAATTGAACGCGAGGTTGGGATCGGAACTGCGCATCGCGGCGCATTGTGCCGCCGCGATCGCGTCGATGTCGGCGATCTCGTACGAGTTTCGGGCGCCGGCGCTGGGTCCGCAGCGGCCGGTCGACGGATTGAAATACGCAATGTTCCGCAACCCGCGTTCGGAACCGGAAACCGTGGTTCGCGACCAGGTATAGTTGGCGCGAAACGCCGTATCCTTGTCGAAGTCGTAGATCACGCCGCCGGTTACGCTGTGCGAGCGCCCCGTGGTTTCCTGAGAGCCGCGCTGCAACCGGCCGGACTCATATTCGGCGGTCGGGTAATAATAGGCCGAAACCACCGCGTTGCGCGCGCCCGGGCGCAGGTCGGTCAGGGCGATCGGATTATAGGCCTGCGTCAATGGGACGCTGCCAAGTTCCAGCAATTCCCTCACCTCACGCAGCTTCGATTCGTTGATCGAACCGAGATAATCGATCGTGATGCGCAACCGGTCGGTAACACGCTGGTCGATGCTGGCGGAAAAGCCGAGGTTCGACATATACTCGCCGGCGTCGCGCGGAATGACGCTGGGCGACGTCCGGGAATCGAACGGCCCGAGGTCGGCGAAACTCGGATTGTCGTAATTCGCGCCGCCGCGCCATTGCAGCGACTCCCGGTATGTGCCCAGCGAAGTACCGACACCGGTCGGCGCGTTATAGACGAGCGCGAGTGCGGCCGGCTGGGCACCATCCCTCGCACTGCGTTGATCGAGCGGATATCGGGTGCGACCCGCCGCCGCGAGTTCCTCGGCAGTGTACCGTCCGGTAAAGTCGTGCGTGGTATAGCCGAGCTTGCTGTTCTCCACCGGATTGATCCGGGAGTAGGACACCGTCCCGGTGAACGACCCCGACCCCCATGACCGTGCCGCGCTGCCGGTCCATTGCGCCGTGTGCGCGCCGGTGCTGCTCAATTCGGTGCGGGCCGTCACGGAATAGCCGTTATAGCCGCGCTTCAGGATGAAGTTGACGACGCCGCCCAGCGCATCCGATCCATAGACCGAACTGCCGCCGCCAAGGCTGATCTCCACCCGCTCGATCGCGGCGAGCGGGATGTTGTTGATGTTGGCGAACCCCTCCTCGATGCCTGCCGCCCCCGCGATGCGCCGGCCATTGACCAGCACCAGCGTGTTCTTCGTACCCAGCCCGCGCAGGTTGACGCCGCCGACGCCCAGCCCGCCCAGCCCGCCATCGTCGAACCGTATTTCGGTTTCGGCGCGATTGTTCAGGCCGGTGCCGACCGATGCCTGGTTCTGCGGCAGCGTGCGGATGAAATCCTGCACGTTGGACACGCCCAGCGCCCTGATATCGTCGGCGGTATAGACCCTGACGTCGCTGGTCGGATCGTTGGTGGGCAACCGGGTGCCCGTCACGTTCAACGTTTCGTCGTTCCTGCCGCCGACCGAAGAAGGAGTCTCGTCGGCCGCTTCCTGTTCCACGTCCGGTTTTGGCTCGGCGGCCGGCACGGACTGGTCGATCGCGGGCGGCGGGGGCGCGTCAGCGTCCGCAGGCGGGCCTGCCTGCGCCGGAACGGTCTGCGCCGATGCCGGTGCCGTGAACAATATTGCTGGTCCGGCTAGAATCGTGGTCAGAATCAGCGCGGTCTTGTGACGTCGTGACATGGTTGGAACCCCCCTTTTCGACGCTCCCTCCGCTCGTGCGGCTCGGTGCGTCACCCCGTTCGTATCGCAGCGTCCGGGGCAAACATTGCAGCAAGCTTGCAGCGGGTGCGCGAGCGCCGTCCGCAGAATATTCGTCGCGCGGTGCGACCCCCGCCGCACTGCAAGGATAGTGCAAGGTTCGACTCCAGAATGTCGGCAAGGTCCCGCAGCCGGGACATGCTGGAGTGTAAGGGTAGCGATGACGAACGCGGCGAAGCTGACGGCAGGGCTGTTGATGATGACGGTATCGGCATTGGCGATGGAGCCAGCTGCCGCGAGGCAGCCCGCGCGCCGGACCACCACCGGCCCGAAGGTTGCGGCCGTCCGGGCAGCGGCGGACCCCGCTGCCGTCGCGTTGGACAAGCTGAAGATCCACTACGAAAAATTCACGCTGCCCAATGGCCTGACGGTCATCGTTTACCCTGATCACAGCCTCAAGAAAATATATGTTTCGACGACCTATCGCGTCGGTTCGAAAGACGAACCGGAAGGCAAGTCGGGATTCGCGCATCTATTCGAACATCTGATGTTTCAGGAAACGTCCAACCGGAAGGGTGAGTTCTTCACGCCGCTGCGCGAGAACGGCGTTTTTAAGATGAACGGCAATACGACGACCGATCGTACGCGCTATTTCGAATCGGTGCCGACCAATGAACTCGACCTTGCATTGTGGATGGAAAGCGACCGGATGCAGTATCTGCTCGGCGCGATCGATCAGGCCGCACTCGACAGCCAGCGCGCGGTCGTCAAGAACGAGAAGCGTCAGGGCGAGACGCCGACGAGTGCCGCGCAATCGGACGCCTTTCTCTCGGCGATGTATCCAAAAAGGCACCCCTACGCCCATGGCGTCATCGGATCGATGACCGATCTCGACAATGCCAGCGTCGCCGACGTGCAGAGCTGGTTCGAATCCTATTATGGTGCCGCCAACGCGATCCTGCTGTTGGCCGGTGATATCGACGTTGCCACGGCCAGGGAGAAGGTTGGCCACTATTTCAAGGACGTCCGTCCCGGCCAGCGGATTCAGGAGATCGCCGAATGGGTGCCTGCGATCACCGAAGGTCGCCGCCTGCGCTTTCACAGCAAGACGACCAATCGCCAGATCAGCCGGTCATGGCCGGTGCCGCATGCCCATGGTCGGGAAGGTGTGCTGCTCAATGCCTTCGCCGCCACGCTCTTCGGCACGGCCGATAGTCCGCTCGATCGGGCACTGGTCGAAAACGGGGGACCGGCGCTGTCGGTGAACGCGATCTTCGCGGACTCCCAGGTCAACGGCGTATTCTCCGTCAATGTCGAGGTTAAGCCGGACGCGGATCTGGCGGCGGTCGAACGCAAGCTGGACGCCGCGATGGCGGGTGCGTTGCGCAATGGACCGGACGCGAAGGCGCTGGGCCAGTATCTGTCGAACAAGGACGAAGCGCTGCTGTCCGCCTTCGTCGATCCCGAATCGATGGGCGGGATACTGGAAGCCGGGGAACTGGAAGCCGGTGACCCGCTGTTCTTCCAGAAGACACGCGGATGGGAACACGCGGCTTCGCCTGCCGATATCGGCGCGGTCGCCCGCAAATGGCTGGGCCGTCCGCATCTGACGACCGAAACGTTGCCCGAACCCCGGTTGCAGCCGGCGGTTGCCGGGTCGGTCGATCGGACGAAGTTGCCGGCCGTGCCGCCTACCGTCGCGACGGTGACGTTTCCGCCGATCGAACAGGCTACGCTGGCAAATGGTGCGAAGGTCGTGGTGCTCCGCCGGCCGAAACTGCCGCTGGTCGATGTCTCGATCCAGTTCGCCACGGGCAAGTTCATCGACCGGCCCTATGTACCCGGACTGGCCGGCTTCACGTTCGGCAGGCTGTTCGACGCCAGCGCCCGCTTCCCCGCCGAACGGATGGCGGGACGGATGCGCGAACTGTCGATCTTCCCGGGGGCGGTGTCGGGCGCGCGGCGCAGCAGCATCCGCTTCTCCACCATTTCGCCCCGGCTGGACGAAGTGATGGATTTCGTGTCCGAAGTGGTGCGTGAACCGGCCTTTCCGCAGCGCAAGATCGACGAATATATGGCGCAGGTCGGACCGTCGTACGATACCTTCGAAGCCAATCCCGGCGGCGCGCAGGACACGCTCTTCTCGCTGGCGCTTTGGGGCACCGACCACCCCAACGGCAAGGTCGATACCCGCGAAACCATGCGTCAGATCGATCGCCGCAAGATGCTGGAATTCTACCAGAACGAACTCGCTCCGACGAACATGACGGTCTATTTCGTCGGCGACGTCACGCTGGCCCATGCCCGCGCGCTGGTGGAGAAAAGCTTCGCCGGCTGGCATCTCCACGCAAAGCCCGCCCGCACTATCGACGCACCACCCCCACGCCAACCGGCGTCAAGGTCATCCTGATCGACGTTCCCGGTGCGCAACAAACCAAGATCATGGCCGGCCGCCTTGTAGCGCCTTGGAATATGCGCCGCGGTCTCACGGAAATCCTTGCCAACGGCCCGATCGGCGGGAACTTTACCAGCCGTCTCAACCTGAACCTTCGCGAGGACAAGGGATGGTCCTACGGGATATCGACCGCGATCGGCAGTTCGATCCGATCGCACCGGACCTTCTACGTCAACGGATCGGTTCAGACCGACGCGACCCAATCGGCCATCACGGAGATCGTCCGGGAAGTCGGCGATTACGTTACGGATCGGCCGATCACCGAAGCCGAACTGGCGGTAGGGCGTGAGAACCTGATCCATTCGTTCGCTCCTTCCCTATCGTCGAACGCCACGTTCATGGCGGTGGTGACCGACGCCGATGCGCGGGAGATGCCGCTGGACTCGTTGAAGACCTTGCCGGACATCGTCCGTCAGATTTCGCTGGAAGACGTTCGAAAACTCGCGAAGGAAGAGTTTCGGACCGACGACTTCATCTGGACGATCGCAGGCGATCTCACCCGGATCGAAGCGGACGTCCGCGCGCTGAACCTCGGCCCGGTCGAGGTGCAGGACGTCTACGGGCGCCGTATTCGTTAGGCGCCCGCCCTGGGGCGAACGTACCGCACCCGTGCGATCGCGGAGCATGTGAATGCGCCGGCGCACGGGAACCGCGGTCGAGAATTCTTGCGCGGCAGCGTCGATGGCGTGATCGTCTCGCCCAATATCTTCGTGAAGGTCGCGGCTCGCCGCGCCGGGGCTACCCGACGATTACGCCGGCGGTTCACCAAGGGCGGACGCTGCTAACGGGCATTCTTCGATGCCACCCAGCGCGGAGCGGAATGACAATCCCAACCGGCATGTCCGTGCAATGCATATTACTATGCGTGCAACGCGAAGCGGACCGAAGGTATCGCGCTGCGGGACGCGTGCGATCCGCGACGACGAACTCGACAGCGTCATCTTGGCGGTCCCGAAGGATCGCATTCTACAGCGCGATCGGCTGGTCGCAATCTTCACGCCGTGCTCGAAGATCCGATGCGGCGATGCGGCGATGCGGCGATGCGGCGATGCGTCAGTATCTAGATCGTGCCCCGACGCGAGAAAGCGGCAACGTGGATCGCACGCTATCCGCATCCATGACAGTAAGGCGCGGTCGTGTAGACGCAACGCCGCCATAACCATGGCGCCTATTTCCGACCGTAAGGTGGTGCCGCTTACAGGACTCGAACCTGTGACCCCCGCATTACGAAGGCTACTGTAGCAACCGTAAATTGCGTTGATTTGCAATGACTTAGGTTGCCATTTGCGGTGTTTAGACCATCCGACCCAGCCGCTTCCCAGATACGCTTGAACGCTGCTCAGGACGGTTACCTTGTGGAAGTGCGTTAGCTTGGGAAACAGTGAAAATGTGACCTGCGCTATACCTGCGACGGCTACTCTGGATGTGACCGCGCACGCCCCTTCCCGTCCGTTACACCCTGTCGGTAGATCCGGCACTGTGTGGTGAGCAAAACCCGTCCGTAACTCGACAGACCGTTCCGATCCGCGAACCCCTTGATGTACCCGTCCGGATCGCTCGCCCGCGTGGCGTCTCGGCAGACTTTGACGATCACCGGCACCTGCAGCGCCGCACGCCGTTCCGCCGCACGAACCTCCTCGCCGGCTGGTGGCCGGATGTAGATATCCGGTGACGACACCTTGGGTATTTGCGCTGTGAGCAGAAGCATCCAGAACATTTAACGTATATGGCACGACCCGACGCCAACCGCGAGTAGCGGGTCCGTTAACTGCCGGGCAGACTGGCCCAGCGAGGCCACTCAGCGCCAGCCTGCCCGAGACGGGCGGCGTGGATCGCATCAAACATGACCGTGATCGCGACGACCTGACACTTACCGCGCGGGCCGAGGCGTGGGGTTCGCTTGCTCACTGGCGCAGGGAGAATCAGTAGGGCGCGGGGGGAGCCAAGTCTATAATCAGATCCAGAACTCGACGGCGCACTTGATCAGTTTCGATCGCGCCGTGAAGGTCTCCTTGCTTAATTTTGTCATCGACCTCGCGCTGAGCGATGAACGCAGCATCCACCCCGTGCCGACTAAGCATAGAGCGGGCCACGGACCGCGCGGCAGGAATGTACTGTCGCAGAGGGCGAACCATCATGCATCTCGCTAAAAGTGATAATTTCTAGCAGCCGGCTGATATCCCGCTCGGAAGCCTACTACCGCGAACTTTATACGTTCAAGGTTAAGGATCTACTAAGCGCCGAATGGCGGTACAGCACTGCGCATGCCAACACGCATCAGCGACAGTCCGTCCTTAGCCTCCAAGCGAGCAGAAGAAACGGCATGATGGTTCACGTTGCACGTTCGCGTTAAGGCGGCGTTAGTGGCGAAGGACTGGACGAAGAATGTCGAATGAAACGGAACAGTTCGAGATCGAGGCCCGGACGTTGGGAGCGAGCCATGCTCTGGCGGTCGCCGCAGTCGAGCTGTGCGGTCGCGACGCCGGGGCGGCGCTGATGGGTGCGGCCTTGCGTGCGTGGGCGATGGAGTTGGGTGAAGTACGGTCGATCGAGCTTGCACGGGAAGCGCTGGACGCCATCGTGCGGCTGGGGACAGATACGCCGACGACGAACTAGGCAGAGCGACGGCACCGTTCGATCCGTGCAATGACGTTCACTGCAGAACGATAAGAAGGACAATACAGTTGGGGCGTGCCAAAACAATTGAACGGAGTGCCATTCTCGATGCGGCGGAAGCCATCACGATGGAACGAGGCGCAGCCGGACTTACGATTGCCGCCGTCGCCGAGCGTATGGGGATCACGAACGGTGGCGTGCAATATACCTTCCGAAGCAAGGAGGCGCTCATCGACGCCATGTTCGAACGGTGGAACGCCGATTACGTCGATCGTATCGACGAGATATGCAAGGACGAGCGCGAGCCGGATAATTATGCCGTCGCCCGAGCCCATATCGCTTCCACCAGCAATTTCGATGAACGCTCGAAACGTCGCGCACCCAGCATGCTGGTATCGTTGCTGAACTCACCGCAGCATATGGAATTGACGCGCGAATGGTACCGCGAGCGCATCTCGCTGATCGACGCCGGCACGGACGCCGGACGACGACTGCGAACAGCGTTCTTCGCGATGGAAGGCGCGTTCCTGATGCGGCTGTTTGGTCTGGTCCAGATGGAGCAGGAGGAGTGGGACTCGATCGTTCGCGATGTGGACGAACTGCTCGATCACAAGCCGACGCCCAACAGCGCCTTTTTTGTCGTATCCAAAGATGAAGATGCGTAAGTGGCGAACCCTAGTGTTTCTGAAAGCCTTTCATGGCACCACACACAGGGCATTACGACGTTGATAAAGTGACACTATGTTAAGAATCAGGATGAAGCGGCTCGCTGGACAAAGCGAGCGCATTGAGAGTCGTCTGGTTGCGATAGAGGCTTCGATCGTCGCGCTCGATAACGACGATCTGCTTGATCTTGCCGACATTTTTGAAGGCAAGCCGGACAGTCCGATCAAGGATATTGCGAAAGCCGAGATGGCCAGGCGCAATATAAGCCTATAGGCGTCCCTTTCCATTGATTGCCGTCGATTCAGACCTGCTTCTCGAACGCTCGGCAATCCAGGTTGAGTATGATTTAATGACCGATATGACGAATACCATCGAACTGGCCGCCGAACTGACGGTGGCTTGGCTCGGCAACTCCAATACGCGAGCGACTACGGCGGACGTTCCCGCATTTCTGCAGGCGATGCACGACACGCTGGTAAAGCTCGAAGCGCCGGACACCGTTGCAACCGAAGCCAAAAACGAACCTGAGCAGCACACGCCGGCCGTATCGGTCCGCAAGTCGCTGGCGTCGCCCGATCACATCATCTCGATGATCGACGGTAAGCCGTACCGGACGCTACGCCGTCATCTGAGCGGCCACGGCATGACCCCCGACGACTACCGCCAGCGTTACGGCCTGAAGGCTGATTACCCGATCGTCGCCCCCTCCTACAGCGAAAGCCGCCGTGCTATGGCCAAGACGATCGGTCTCGGACGGAAACCTCGCCAAGCCGCTAACGTCAGCGAGTAAGGTAAGAGGTTAGGATTGGCGTTGCGCATTTACGTAACGCCATCCGGCCTTCTGGCTTCAAACCTCGTACGAATGACAACTGGCCCCGCAAACACCGTCGACTGGCTTGGGGACAAATGACGGCTTGGTCGGAACGCAGAACGGTTACCTGAATGGCAGCGCCTCAGTCAGGCGGACGAACAAATTCTCGCATTGGCTATCGACTGCAATCGCTGCAGTGCGTTCCGTGCAATATTATCCTATAGCCTATTAAATTGGTGCAGTTCCCGGCGTTCCAGATTACAAACCACTAGCATCCTAATCCCTGCACCAAATACTACCAATACGTTCGTGAGTGCCACGCAACCGCTTGATGTCGGGATCGATCCGCCACTTCGGTTCTTGAAGGCTGACCAGTAGAACGAAATCTCTCAGATCGACTAAGCTACGAAAACCGGTTGTTGCACTAGTTTTTCGCGTCGGTGACATACGTCAGCGGGAATCCTCTTGCTACGACCCTGGAACCCTCACGGGTGAGATGCCCATAGTCGAACTGGAGAGGCGTGCCTTCTGCGTTCACGACACGACAGCGCCCGTCCGGACAAAGTGTGCGATAAGGTGACATGTACGGCACGTTGTTTGCGGCAGCGAGCGCAGCATATTGTTTATCAAGCTTGGCTATGCCAGCTTGCCGCCCTTGCTTGATGATCGCAGGATCTTTTCTCTGAACTGCCAAAGCCAAAATTCGAGGTAGCGAAGCTTTATACTCAACAATAGGCCCGCTGAGTACGACGGGAATCTTTAGCTTGCGAAGACGTTCGAGTGTATACGCGACGTTAGTAGCATCGGAATTCTTCCATCGCGCGGCAAGTACCACACCGTCAACCTTAGTTCTAAGCAGGTAGTCGTCAAAGATATACCGCATCAATGCTGTACAGCGCGCTTCGCCCGCCGCCTTCTCCACTGCGACCGGCTTACACCCAGAAGCCGTGGCTTGAAGGAAATTGATAGTCGGAAATTCGCTTTGAAGCCCTGACCATAGATGAGCTCCGTGACTATCGCCTAGGAGTAAGACGTTCGCCTTTCTGTCAGTCGTGGAGAGGCACGTCAGCCGATCGAAGGTCGGCGAGGTGTTTGAAGACAGATAGCATTTGCCGCGTCGCATATCGTTCGTTCCATAGTCGTCAGCGTAGCGAGCAAGACGTACAGAATCTGAGTTGAAGCGAGCCGGTAAGCCGTTCGCGGCACCGAGAACCAATCCAGTAATTAGAGCCAGCACGCCAACAGTCGTCGTTTCGGCAAAGATTGTACGGCCAGACACGCTGGGGTCTCGCCAGGGACGCTCGATAAATCTCCAAGAAATATATGCCATCGTGAACGCAAAAACTACGATGGCGATGCGTGATATGTTGTCCAGCTCGGAAACCAATGCGTGCTGTTTGAAGGTTACGATTACAAGCCAATGCCATAAGTAGAGTGAATAAGACACAAGCCCTATTGCAACCAATGGCCGAATTGCCAAAACGCGCGATACAAAAGTTTGCGCACCGTTGCCCGCGGCGAGAATGAACGCGGTGCCAACGCAAGGGACAAGCGCCGATGCTGCGGGAAACGGCATCTTGGAATTGTATGCCAAGATTGAACCGGCAACCAACATCGCGCCGCAAGCGCTCAGCGCTTCACGAACCCAGCGTGACTTTGCCGCAGGGATGGCAAATTCGACGGCGGCGATACCGACGACGAACTCCCAGAATCGCGTAGGCAGAATGTAGAACGTCGCGTCCGGATGGCTTGCTAGCAGGTACTGGCCACATACCAACGATGCAAAGCCGATCGCACATATCGCAACTACAACCGTTCGCGCAGTTATAGCGCGGAGAGCATACAACAATAAGGGCAACATTAGGTAGAATTGTTCTTCAACTGCTAAAGACCATAGGTGAAGCAAAGGCTTTAGCTCACTAGCAGTCTCGAAGTACCCCGAAGTCGCCAAAAAATAGTGGTTTGAAACAAATAAAGCTGCTGCGACCAAACTATTGCTGTAATCCACTAGATCTCGAGGAAGTAAGACGACCAATGCTACAATGGTAGCGATAATTAGGAAGAACGCTAATGCGGGTATTATCCGCCTTAGCCGCGCTACGTAGAAATTTGTGATAGAAAATGTTTTGTTGCGGACCTTCGCTAGTACCTGACCGCCGACAAGGTAACCGGAAAGAACGAAGAAAATATCAACTCCAACGAATCCACCGGGAAAGATTCCCAACCCCAAATGAAACGCGAATATTGATAGAACTGCAACTGCCCTGAGACCGTCAATGTCAGGACGATAGTGACTTGCGGACCTTTGATCGCTTCCTTTCTGATCGAAAATCGTTGTTGAGTCCGGTTTGTCCATCACTGCTGTCTTGAAGTAACTTATCACCACTTGCCCCACTGAACGCCCGCCCTTGGTTCGGTAGCATACAGGTATTAGGGAAACGGAAAAGCAGCCCCTCAACACGCGAGACGCGTTGCTGTCCGGAGTATCCCACCGTTTGGGATTCTCGTAGTACTCATGCTGCTAAAACATACTCGCCGACAACGATGCCAGCCGAGGACAACACCGCTTGCGAATCGTTCCTGTTTCGTTCTACCTGAGCGGGTAGGAGGAACGATCATGACCATCGACCCGCAGCGTCTCGCCGATGCCCTGTTGACCGCGCCCGGGTGGACGCGTGTGGGTCTGACCGCCCCGAACCCGCGTGTCAGGCAACGTGCCATCTCCGGCCTCGCCGATCACCTCTGCGACCACCTGTCGAAGCCGGGCGTGGTCGAGGATCGTGAGCAACTCCGCCTGCCGTTGTGACGTGGCCGTCGTTGTTCGTTCTTTGGAAGACCTGATCGCGCACGGCGGCACCGTCCAGTGCACCTGCAGGTGCGGTCGTGTCGCGCTGTTCGAACCGTCGGAACTGGCGTTGCACTGGCGACGCAAGGGCTGGTCGACCGAATGGCCCGCGTTCGCTCGCCGTCTTCGCTGCAAGCCACCGGAAGGCTGCGGGGAGCGTAACCCGCGCGTCACGTGGATCGCGAGTAAGGCCCCTCCCCCGCACGATCCCGAACCGCCGCGCCCACGCTTCACCCGACGCTCTGAGGACCACTGGCGACCGCCGGGGATCGACAAAGGCGAGTGGGACCGCGCCAAGGACGATCGCGATCGTCGCAACCTGATCCGTCGGGCACGCGGCTAGACAGAGTCGTACCCCCCGTCGATCAATCCGTCAGCCATGGGTAAAAGTCTGTAAATGGCGGCAAGCGGACGATAACCCCGGGTATCTGCCACTTAGGTCATAACGTTTCGGAAACGACTCGTTCCGTGCTTTATTGAACTGGGTCGCTCAAGCGGTCCGAGATGGGGAACCGGAAAATGCGGCGTTGGCAGGTGCTACTGATTGGGGGCTTGGTTGGCGTAGCCTCGCTCCTGTTGGTGCCTTTTGAGGTCTTCTTACCGATGCCGGGTTCGTCAGCCTCAGTTCGCTTTCTGGCGCTCATCAATCCAGCAATACTGACAATCATCGCGGTGTTCGCAGGAGAACTCACGGCTCAACGTGTCGGATTCCGTGTTCCGTTGGTAGAAGCGTGGATTGATTCCAAAGCGTTAAGTGACATCTTACGAAGCCAGATCGCACCCGCGTTGGTCGTAGGCGCGGCAGTTGCAGTCGTGCTGATCGGTTATAACTTAACGATCGGCGCGCGGCTCATAGCAAATGCCGGGTCACAAGCACAGATCGCGAGCTTCGACCTGCCGCTCGGTTCGAAGCTCCTTTACGGTGGCATTACTGAGGAAATACTGACACGCTGGGGGTTGGTGTCAGTATTTGCTTGGCTCGGCTGGCGGTTAGCCGGTCGTCCAGATACACTTCCGAATGTGGTAGTCGCCTCGGCTGTGATCGGAGCAGCAGCCCTATTTGCAGCAGGCCACTTGCCGCTGTTGTTCTTGATCGCTCCGCACGCGAGCCCAGCAATCGTTACAACCGTGCTGGTGGCTAATGCGTTGCCGGGCATCCTTTTTGGCGCGTTGTTTGTTCGACGTGGCCTTGAAGCAGCGATGATAGCGCACGCCTCTGCTCATCTACTAGCGACGATCTGCCTTATAGCGCTGAACTAAAATGGCCCGCGTTCGCTCGCCGTCTTCGCTGCAAGCCACCGGAAGGCTGCGGGGAGCGTAACCCGCGCGTCTCGTGGATCGCGGGTAAGGCCCCTCCCCCGCACAATCCCGAACCGCCGCGCCCACGCTTCACTCGACGCTCTGAGGACCACTGGCGACCGCCGGGGATCGACAAAGGTGAGTAGGACCGCGCCCAAGACGATCGCGATCGTCGCGACCTGATCCGTCGGGCACGCGGCTAGACAGAGCCGTACCGCCTGTCCATTAATCGGTCAGCCATGGGTAAACGTCCGCAAATGGTGGAGACCGGACAGGCTGCTTTCGTGCGACCCGCCGCGATGAGCTGCCGTTCGTTCATAAGGCGAGTTGAGAGGTAAAAGGGAGGAAGCGGCAGCTTGCGACCCCTTGCCGGCCGTTCGATAGATCGGCGTGGCATCCCCCAACCGGCCATTCCAGACACTCGCAGCAGTCCCGTTTCTTCATGTCCAATGGACCATTTCGGGAAACGCAATCGGGAACAGGTTTTGCGAAAACGGCCCAATTCGGAGGCATCGGAAGACAAATCCCGCCGTGTCTGTCCCGCTGGGCCTTCGTTTTTAGGAACGGGCATTAAGGTCACCATCACAGAAAGACGCGTCAGCTTTGGGTGGATGTGCGGGTCAGTCAGATTGGAACCAGCACCCAACGTGCTGACGGCCCCTGTTTTACGATGTGCAGTCAGGAACAGAGCGCCAGGGTTACCCCCGGCGCTCATACCGGGGCGGGTGTCCGTTACTGTTTGACTTGCCGTTGAACGACATTGCCTAAGGCGTCCGGCTGACCGGACGCGATCACCAGATAGCGACGCGATCCTGCGGGGGCGGCCTGCGTGATGATCTGCCGCAGCGGTCCAATCGCGTTGACGATCGCACCGCCGGCGGGGTTGGTCATGAACTTGGCAAGCGGTTCGACCGGGCCGTTACCGTCAGGATTCGAAGCCAAGCCTAGTACGAAGGGCATCTTGGGCGGCAGTCCGGCCACGGCGGCCTGCAATATCTGCACCTGCCCCTGATCGAACAACGTCACTTGGCTTCGTCCGGTGCCGGAGAGCATCAGCTGAACCTTTTCCCCTGCCTTGGCGAGCGGCTGGAGATTGGCCATGCCATCGCCTGACGGCGTCGCGCCCGGGACATAGGCGACCCCTTGCGGGCCTTGCCCGATCGGAATGGTGGCAATCACCTTGTTCGTCGCGGTGTCGATCGCGGCAACCGCATCGGCATTCTCAAGGCCGACATATACGCGGCTCCCGTCACCCGAGGGCCACAGGCCATGGGGTAGCGCACCGACCGGGATCGTCGCGACCTGGCTGAAATTGTCAGTGCGGAACACCTTCACGACATTTTCGGTGCCGACCGTCACATAGGCGAACTGGCCGCGCGGCGTCTTGGCGATGTTGACGTGGTTGGTGATTGCGCCCGTTGCGAAGCTCTTCAGCACCGCAAATGGCGGCTTGGCATCGAACACCATGACCTTGCCGATGTCCTTCAGTGTCAGCCACACCTGTTTGCCGTCGGGCGTCGCGGCGATGTCGGGGCAGAAGGGGCTTTCCTGCTTCACCCGGCCGACGATCTGCTTCGACGCTGTATCGATCACCACGGTCTCGGGCGAGAAGCTGGAGCAGACATAGCCGTACTTCCCGTCCGGCGAGAAGATCGTCATGCCGGGACCGTTCGGAACCGGGATGCGCCCCGTCTCCTTGTAGGTCGTACCATCAAGAACAGCGATATAGTCCTCGCCGCGCACGCTGACCCAGACCTCTCGGCCATCGGGGCGGAAGAACGCTTCGTGTGGGCTGCGGCCGACGTAGGTCGTGTGGCGAACGCTATTGGTCGTGGTATCGATAAAGCTGACCGCATTCGATCCGATGGATACCACGGCCAGCGTCCGCCGGTCGGGCGAGAAGCCCATGCCGTGGACCAGCAACTGCCCGCGATAGAGCGGGCTGAGGTTCATCGGTGTCGGGTCGCCGAGCTTGATGACGCCGAGCAGCCGGTTGGTCGACGGATCAATGACCGACACGGTGTTGGAAAATTGGTCCGAGGTGTAGAACCGATCGGCCGACGACACGGGCATGTCGGGCTGCGCGTTTGGTACCTGCTGCGCAATCGCCGCGACGGGTGCGAGCATGGTGCCAACAAGGGCTGCGAGGATCAGATGCTTCACCGATGGGTTCCTTCCGGGTCGTGGGCTTGGGGTGCGACGGGAGTGCCCCCCTTTTCGTTCAGGATGGCCTGCATCACCGCGATCTCTTGCCGCTGCTCGACGATGATGCCTTGCGCCAGACGGCGCAGCCGCTCGTCCTTGCCGAAGCGGAGTTCCGCTTCGGCCATGTCGATGGCGCCCTGATGATGGGGGATCATCATCGCGGCGAAGTCGCGGTCGGGATCGCCGGTCGACGGGACTGCCATCGCCTGATGCATCCGCTGCATCGCACCGGCCATCGCGGTGGCGAAGTCGCTGGTCTGAGCCAGCGCCGTGCCACTGAATAGAACGGCAGCGGCGATCGCTGTCTTGAATGGCATTTTCACGATATCGGCAACTCCTGGCAGATGAACGGTAGGACGGGATGGTGGATGCGTCTGCCTCAACATGGACAGATAATATTCGATCCGCTTTGTGCGGGACCGACCATCAGACGATGTGCAACAGGGCGAGCAGGGTCAGGCTGATGGCGCCAAGGCCTAGCAGCGACAGTATGACGGCCGCCGTGACCCGTCCGCCCGCCTTGGCGACGGTGCGAACATCCACGCCCAGCCCCAATGCGGCCATCGACACCACGGTAAGCAGCGTCGCCACCCGACTGATCGGCGCAATCGCAGCGGTCGGCATCAGCCCCATCGACCGACAGGCGACCATCACGAGAAAGCCGATGATGAACCACGGGATCAGGTGGGCGAGGTCGAACGTCTTTGCCCGCGCGGTGCCCGCTACGACGTCTCCCGCAGGCACCTCCTGCGGGGCAAGGCGCGGCGCGATCAGCGACAGGACGAGGCACACGGGCCCAAGCATCAACACGCGGACCAGCTTGACCAGCGTTCCCATTTGCACGGCCGCAGCCCCCAGCGGTGAGGCGGCCGCGATCACCTGCGGCACCGCATAAACGGTCAGCCCGGCAAGCGCGCCAAAAGCGATGCCGTTCATGCCAAGCGCGATCCCGAGCAGCGGCAGGCCGAGCACGACGATCACGCCCAGCACGGCGGTGAACGCGATGGAGGCGGCGACATCGTCGCTATCGGCATCGATCACCGGTGCCACGGCTGCGATGGCCGAGTTGCCACAGATCGAGTTTCCACACGCGACTAGCAACGCCATGCGGGTTGGCAGGCGGAGCAGGCGACCGATGCCGAAGCTGAGCAGGATCGCACTTCCCACCACACCGGCAATTCCAACAAGCAGAGGTACGCCAGCGGCCAGGATGGTGGCGGCGCTGACAGAGGCCCCAAGCAGGACGACCGCGACTTCCAGCAGGTATTTGGCGCTGAACGCGATGCCGTCGTGCCATGTGTCGTCGGGTATCCACAGGCTGCGGATCGCCGTGCCAATCAGGATGGCGAGCACCAGCGCCTCCAGCCATGCCTTTCCGGCCATTGCCCGCTCGCCTGCCTCCAACGCATAGGCCATGCCGGTCACGACCAAGCACAGACCGATACCCGGCAGGAGTTTGATCAGTCTGTCAGACGGGCCGATCGAAGCGGCATTTTGAGGTTCGGCAACGGTGGTCACGGGGATGTTCCTTCCGCTAAGTCATCTATGCCGCGATTACCGATCGATCCAACGCATCTATATTGTTGTTCCAATCGTCAAATATGATTGATCGCGCTATGGGCCCGACATGACGTTGGAGCAGCTTCGCATTTTCGTCGCCGTGGCCGAGCGCGAGCATATGACCGCGGCCGCCCGGGCCCTGAACGTTACCCAGTCGGCGGCCTCCGCGGCCATTGCTGCGCTGGAGGAACGACATGCGATCAAGCTGTTCCACCGCGTCGGGCGCGGTATCGCACTGACCGAGGCCGGGCGGCTGTTCCTGGCCGAGGCGCGCGGAGTCCTCGCACGGGCGGAAACGGCCGAGACGGTGCTACGCGAACTGGGCGGGCTGGAGCGCGGCACGCTCCGGGTCGTCGCCAGCCAGACCATCGCGGCCTATTGGCTGCCGCCTTTCCTCGCGACTTTCCACTCGCGCCATCCCGCGATCGATATCGACCTTGCGATCGGCAACAGCGAACAGGCAGCCGCGCGCGTCCATGACGGCGAGGCGGACCTGGGCATCATCGAAGGGCAGATCGACGATCCGGCGCTGGCGCACTGGCCGATTGGCGAGGATCGATTGCTACTGGTCGGTGCCAGGCCGTTCGGGGACATGCCGATCGACGCCGCATGGCTGCGTCAGGCCCGTTGGGTACTGCGCGAACCAGGGTCCGGCACACGATCGACGTTCGACAGCCACTTGCGTCGACTGTGCGTTGATCCAGCCATGCTCGACATGGCGCTGATGATGCCCTCTAACGAGAGCGTTCGCACGGCTGTGGAGGCGGGGGCAGGCGTCGCCGTCCTGTCGGCGCTGGTGGTCGGACCGGCCATTGAAGCAGGCACATTGCACGTCGCCCCGATCGCGTTCGAGCCTCGCCCCTTCTTCGGATTACGCCATAAGGAGCGCTATCGCACGAAAGCTGCAGACGCTTTGCTGAGCGTGATCGCCTCGCGATAGACTTTTCTCGATTCTGAGGTTTTTGACGGGTTTTTAGGAAAGATATCTGTTTCCCGATATTGGATCACTCGGGAAAGCTGGCAGTCCTACAAGAGGCAGCTATCCGCTTCGGTGCTCCCGATAGCTGACGGGCGGAAAAGTCCCAATCTCGGCCGTTCCGGTGGCAGAGCTTGATTGCTTGAGCGGCTGCTCCACTCATATGAACGAACGGCAGCTTTCGGGAAGCGGGAGGGCCCCTGCGAATGACCGTTTCTGGGCGTTAGCCGCCATTCCGCCGGGTCGCTGACAACACGTCTTGCACACCATGCTGATGGTCAGATTGCCTCTCAGGAGGGACGGTTGAGGTTTCGTGACCGCCACGCCCGCGATGAAGTCTGCCGCTTCAGCCATAATCGATTTATGCAGCCTGCGGGCAGGCCGAGATGCGAAAGACTCGGCTTTATGCTCGGCTCCTCGCCGGTCGCCTGCTGGGGATCGGTCGTTGCGAGGTGCCGTCGAGGCCTATAGACCACCGCCAGCGGAGCTACCGGTTTATGACTAAGAAGACGATGTTAATTGCCGCACTCGTTATGGGCGTAGTCCTGCTCTTCCTTATGGGTATCTCCATCGGTCTGAGAATCTGATCGAGAACGAGCGTTAGCTACGGGGTAGGTGCGTCAGAATAGCGCAACTAGGTATCGCAGGATCAGCAATGACAGCAGGACGAGGTTGGCGCGGCGTCCTCGCGCAAACGCTGCAATAACGAGCATTAAACCGAAGAGTATCACCGACGCGGCTGCGGGCGCGTTGCTCACCATCACTGCCAAAGCGGGGACAGAGAGAAAGTAGCTAACTTGAACTGCGAACAGTGCAAAGAGGATGCCGAGCACCCAGCGTTTAACCCTCAGATAATGAAGGTCTAGGTCCGGCGCATCGGCTTCCCGTGGTGGGAAAACGAGATGGGCTGCGAGGTAGTAACTACCCGCGAATGCTAAGCCTGCCGTCAAAGTCCCGCCCGTGACGGTAAGACTGTCACGTAGCCGCCAAGCCGATAACCAGAATGTCATAAGGTCCATCATGACGAACACCGCGAGAAGCGGCGTCAGCCAGCCCACACGATACGCCTGCTCCAGCCGTAGCCGCGCCTCAAGGGTGCGAGCTAACCCGCCTACGAGTTCAACCACGCTGAAGCCGAGCAGCAGCCCGAACAGCGAGAAAACAAACTCGAATGCGCTCACAAGTGCTCCCCTTTGGGCACGCCCTCGCATTCACCGCTGATTTTCGCAACAGGCGGGAAGGAGGCGAGATGTAGGCTATGGACGGTACGCGGACATGCCGACACACCTTGCGCGACATGCCGAGGGCCGGTTCCCCAAAGCGCGGCACCGCCTAATTGTTGTGCCCGCGTGTTGGATGTCCGGAAGTGGTGGAAAGCGGTCGTCCTAAACGGGTGCGTTCAGCCCGTGCTATTGCCAGTTCCGCCGGATGCGGCATGATGGCCCGCCATCTTCGGCGAACGTGTAGGGAGCATCGCATGCGACACCTGAAATATTTCGCGCCGCTTGCGTTATGTGCTGGTAGCTTCGGGGCACCCGGAAACGCTCAAACCGCTGATGACCGAGCAGCCGTCGAGACTGTCGTGGCTCAGCATTATCGGACGTTCGGTCAACGTCAGGCAGATGCTTACGGTGCCCTGTTTACGACTGACGCCGTTTTCATCACGGTCGAGGGCATGAAGATGGATGGCCGGAAGGAGATTATCGAAGGTAACGCTTGGTTTTTCCGGATGGTCGATGCCGAAAAGAATAACGTGACCTATAAAAACCTCACGGTCAGATTTCTTAACCCCACCACTGCCGTCACCTATAGCGTGTGGGACGGACTGTGGACGAAGCCTGCAACCAGCGGTCGAGCTCAGTCGGGCTACCTATCAATGACGCTGAGCAAGGTCGGGGGCCGATGGCTCATCGCTTCGGCTACAAATGCGTTCAACTATCGCGGCACTCCAGATTATGACCTGCTCGAATATGACGTGATGCGCGCCAACATGCGTAAGGGCGAGACGCCGCCCAAATGAACGTCTGCAAGTGAGCGTTTGCGAACGTTCCGCCGATTAGGAGTGAGCGGACGGACTTCCTCCGCTTGGTACTATCGTGTTGCGCCCGTCGTTCCGGCAAGACGATCAAGCCAAGCCTGAGCCTGCTTCCGCTCGCCTACAGCTTGCGGCCCGACCGGTCCGCGCGACGCGAGAAATTGGAGGTGCAGATCGTACGTAGGCATCGCAAGCTGTTTCCGCGCGCCATCAATGGCATCGGCTATCTCGTTGAGATTGTCGACGATGGGGGCGATCAGTGCGCCTGTGCGAGCATCACTGGTGTGACCGAACAGACCCGGTTTTCCTGACGCAGTAGTTCGCAAAGCGGCTATCAGCGCCGCCGTGTACTCATCCTCGAGCTCCGCCCTTCGATCGTCGATGCGGGCGAACCGGTCAGCCTTTGCCATGCAGGGCGTGTAAATCGTCGTCGCGACGTCCGCAAACGGTAAGCTTGCCCTTCGATCGGCTGGTCAGGTGAAAGCGTCGACAGCGGTCGCAAAGGTAGGGGTGGAGCGCCAATCCGAACCCAGCCGCAGCCGCCCGAGCGTCCGCCTCGGTGTCGAACCGGCGCTTCTTCCGGCAGACGCTGAGCCGGGTGCGCATCGTTAGGCGGCTTTTCGGGTCGGAAACACCGGTCCGCGCACGGTCATCACGTCGGGGTCGTAGGGGCGCTGCAACGCGAGCACGTCATCATAACTCCCGCGCAGCCACGTGTCGCAATCCTCGGGCCGCAGGATCGTGATCATCGCCTTGGGGTGGATCGGCGCGACCAGCTCGTTGGGATCACACGTCACCATCGTGAACCCGTTGCCCTCCTTGGTCGTCTGCCAGAACCCCGCCACGGCGAACGTCGGCTGATTGGTGACCTGAAACCACATCTCGCCTTTCAGTGGCGGCTTGCCGTCGCCCAGATCGACCTTGTCCGGCGTCCACTCGCAAAACTCGGTGAGCGGGATCAGGCAGCGGTTCGCCGGTTCGGCCGCCAGTTTGCGCCATTGCGGCAGCTTGAGGTTGCGGACGTTGGTCATTGGCCACGGTGCAGCGCCGCCCAGCACATCCCAGCTCATCACGTCCCAGCCACGTTCGCCGTCCTGTTCCCGGATGACGTAGGCGCGGCCTTTGGGACGCAGCTCCTGCGGATTGAACCGGTTGTCGCGAGGTCGCTCGACGAACAGTTTCGCGGCCGAACCGAACAGGTCGGCTGGTTCACCCGCATATCGGGCACGGTTACACATACGCTACCTGCTCACTACCGGACACGGCGCAGCTTCGCCGACGCGCTGCCCAACTCAACCTCAAGGACGTCGGCGCGCGGGTCGAGCGCTCTGGCCTCGTAGTCGAACGGCTCAACATCGCTTGGATGGTAGGTGAACCGGTGATCGTTGGGCGCGCCCGGCGTCATCATGAACGTCGCAAGCGGTTTGCTGTCGGCTTCGCGCACGATGGTCACTTCGCCGGTCACCGGTCCGTCTTCCAGCCGTGCTTCGTTCCGCCCGTCGCTCATGTAGAACAGGCCCGCCGCGTTCGGCCAGGTGACGGCAAGCCCGTCGGCCGGCGCTCCGTTGGGCAGCGTCGCCACGACGCGAAGCGCGACGCCGGGATCTCGCTTGGGGGAGCCCGCAGGGTCAAGTCGCACCGGTCCCGGCTTGTTGAAAATGTGTATCCGGTCGCCCCGGACGGTCCAGTAGCCGTTGGAACGAACGCCTTCTTGCCCACTGATGTTGTACAGGGCGGTGCCGTCCCGGTTGAGGTGGACGTCCACCGCAAACCCTTCCTCCTCGAAGTGGTACTTGCCCACCAGCTGATCGGGCATCGCCTCGATCTGGGCCGCGACGGGCAGCGGCATGGCGGCGATCAGGAACGCGGAAAGTACAGTTTTCATAACGACGGTGTCGCACTCGCTTATCGGCTTCGCAACGCCAGTTTGATCTCCGGCCGCGAACAGTCAAGTTCAACGCGCAGCGGTTCGACCGCTTGAATGCCGCAACGGTCATGTAGCGAAACTTCGCTCCAGTCTTGCACTATGCGAGTATAAGTACGTGGGAGCCGGATCCTCCGAGATAGTCGTCGTGCAGTGTGCTATAACCGATCAGAAGGATCTTGTTATAGAAGCGTGAGTGGATGGCTGGCTGCGGCGGCGTTCTACATCGGTGCGGGACGAGTAACGAACGTGCGGATGGTTGCGTACCCTTTTAACGCTTCCCGGATGGCCGGCCGATCTCGAATTCCATCGAAGCCAGTTTGCCAGCGGCGCTGCCAC
Source organism: Sphingomonas sp. CFBP 13720 (assembly GCF_014842075.1). GTDB lineage: Bacteria > Pseudomonadota > Alphaproteobacteria > Sphingomonadales > Sphingomonadaceae > Sphingomonas. The sequence continues at coordinate 31,542 of NZ_JACYVA010000008.1, read as the reverse complement.
CGGCCCCACGCGGGAACCGGTTGCTGCTGAAGCCACTCGAGCGACGAGCTGCCGCGTTGACGCCTTAGCGCGCTGGCTACAATTCCGGCTGCTCTGTCGTTCTCGCCCAAACAGAAGAGAGCCTGCGCCTTGAACAGGTCCGATTCCGCAAGACCGAGTAGCGCATCACGATATTGTTGCGCGGAGGTAAGATCGCCTGCGTCGGCTGCGGCGCAAACCTCGATCCGTTTTAGCGAGGCTTGAATCCAGCCGCCGTCCTTAACCTCGCCCGCTTCAAGCGAGCGTACTTGCATTAACGCGTCGGCTGGGCGGCCAAGATCGCCCAGCATCACCGCCCGGAACTTCGCCACCTCGGTGTAGCTGTCATGTTTGCGGGGCAAGGTGGCGGTGAGAGCGGCGAGATGCTGAACCGCTTCGTTCCCCGACCCCGATTGCGCCATCGCCTTCGCCGTCGCCATTGCAATTAGCGCCCGGTCTTCGATGGTAGCGTCGATCAATGACGCAGCCTTCAGCACCGTAAGGGCGCCGTCAGGGTCCCCATGTGCAGCCAGCCAGTCGGCACGCCGCGCGATCAAAGTCAGCGACGCACCCGGACCACGGACAATATCGGCCAATGCCAAACCCTCAGCCGCGTCGGCCTTTGCCAGATTCTCGCCCCAGCGTTCTACGATCGCGGGATGCAGCGCGGCGTAGCGATCCTGTTCCAGCAAGGCCCGCAACATCTCGGGATCGTCGATGCCATCAAGCCACCGCCGTGCAGCAACCGGATCGTTCCTATCGATCGCATCGTCGATCAGCACGCGCCGGGCATAGACCGGTTCCCAGCCGCGTGGCCCGCTCGACCAACCGCTTGTCAGGATGGCACGCGCCATTTGCAAGCGATCCTGACCCTCCGCCAAATATATGGCGGTCCGAACGTGAAGCGGATCGAGCAGCAATAGCGGGGCGGCTAGGCGGACCGGCCGTTCAGAGGCCATACGGGCGAAGATCGAAGCCGCCCAACTACGGCGCTGCGCCGCAATCGCGGAAAACCGGACAACGAACCGGGCCGGTTCGGCAGGATAGCGTCGCTCCAAGGCGTCGCCGATTTTGTACGCACGCTCGTATCTGCCCGCGCGTACGGCGGCCAAGCCCTGCTCGATCAACGCACCTGCCACCGGGTCTTGCCAGCGCGACGCGCCGGGCGGTGGGGCAGCCTGGTTAGCAGCCGCCGGTGCCCAGCAGCACGCGACCGCGATCAGAAGCCAGCTTCTGCGCATATTAATTTCCAAACCGTGGCACACGCCAGTTGATCATCATTACCAACTTGCTTTCTGCCGGCTTCCCCGCCGCATCAATCGCAGGACTGAAGCGCCCGTTAGTCAGGAACGTGGCGCAGGTAACGTCGTCCAACGTTTTATCGCCGGATGGACCGACCACCTTGCAGTCGCCCACCCGACCATCGGTGCGAACCGTCAATACGGCAGTCACGCTGCCGGATATGCCTGACGAAAGAGCAGACTTTGGATAGAGATCAGGCGTGAACCAGTCCGGGCGTATTGCCATCGCCGAAGCCCTGAACGTCTTTTCTGCCTGCACGTCTACCCCCCACGCCGCCAGCAGCCGATCGGTACAGTCGTGAAGCGCCTTAATCGCCTTACGTGCTGACGGCGTCGCAAATTCAGCTACCGGCTTGTCACGGTATCGAAGGCTAAAAGTGTCGTTGGCCGCAATCTCGTCTAAGAGGTTTGGCGGCACCGAAGTGACCGCCACCCCGTTAAGAGTATCCTTTTGCGTTCCCATGGGTATTAGTTCTGCCTTCACCCGGGTTCCGCCCGGTAGCAGGACGATCTCACCTTCGAGGATGCGGCGAACAAGCCCTGTGTCCCATTTGCGACCCATCACCAGCAACTCGGCTGATGAACGCCCGGGCGTCATCCGCAACGTTAACACGGGGGCGGCTGGATCGGCGGACTGGCGCACTAACGCGCAATACCGTTCGCCGTAGTCGATCGACCAACTGCTAGAAGCGCCGGCAGGAGACGGTACCTGCGCGATAGCCGGTGCCGACACTTGCGTCTGCGCCATAACCGCCGCGGCCGTTACCAGCCGGCTTATCATGGATGCCATATGCCCCTCCCCTTGAGAAAGATCATGAGAGGCATCGATTGGGTTGTAAATCCCCGGGGGAAGTACGTTGGCGACGCTTCATTGCGATGCTGCCGGTTTGCCGTCTCCTACCGATTGCCGAACCCGGCCATGGCGAACGTTGGTTGGTTCGTAACCTCAAACTACATCTCACCTTGAACTAAGCCACAACGCTATCGCCGTGTTGCTTCTCGACTGACAGCGCTTCGGCCAGGCGCTCTTCTTCGGGCGCAGTGGCGGACTACTCGCACCCTACACCACACCTGTCCGTCACCGTCCCAAACGCGGGTTCAAGTGCATACGAACGGTTTGCCTGCGGAGGTCGCGGCGACAGCGATAAATAGCGTTGCGAGCATTGAAGCACGCTAGGCTAACGGGCCTCGGGCGCAACATCCTCGTCGTGTGAAGGTAGACGCTCGAATCGAAGACGGCGCATGTCGGTGGAAAGGCCTTGCCGGTCGAATCCATAGGCAGGGGGTCGATGGACGGACAGAGCCTTCGCGCTCACAAGGGCGGCCTGTACGGCTTGCCCGACCGGTATGTTCCCAACGACTTACCTGATCGGTAAAAGACTGAACGCTCCGACGGCGCCGAGTGTGGCGCCCAGCAGCATACTGGCGATGATTACGCGAAGGCGCCGCTCTTGTCCCATTTGCCAGCCTTACGCGTCCCGCGATGAAGGATTCTGTCATGTGCATGGTAAACGGGCTCAGATTGCGCCGCAGGGCGCCGCATGGTCGGAGCACGATAAGTTGTCGTTGGTTGAGGCGATGACGCCCCGCCCGGTGTAGGACGGAGCTGCGAGGCATCATCGCTCAGGTACGCGACAGGAGGCCTTGCCTCGATCGCCCCGTAACCGGTGACCGGTAAACAACTGGAGAATGCGATGGCAAAAGATCCAGCGTGGCTCACCGCCGCACGTGCAAAGCTCGGCACGCGTGAAGCTGCCGGTATCGCCAACAACGGCACCATCATCGGCTGGGCCAAACGACTTGGCATGAAGGTTCTGGGGATCGTCTATAACGCGGACAGCGTGCCGTGGTGCGGCGTCTTCGTGGCGACATGTATGCAGGAGGCAGGACTGCCGTCCGCGCCGATAGCGGTTCGCGCCATGGCTTGGGCCACTTACGGCGTCCGGCTGCGCTTCGAACGGCTGGCGCCGGGGGCAATTCTCGTTTTTTAGCGTCCGGGCGGAGGTCATGTCGGCTTCTATGTCGGGGAGGACGCAGCAGCTTTTCACGTACTGGGCGGTAATCAAGGCGACCGCGTCAGCGTCATGCGGATTGCGCGCGAACGGTGCGTTGCCGCTCGATGGCCGACGGACGTTCCGGTGATCGGTGGTCCTGTGATCCGTCCACCGAACAGCGCGCCGTTGTCCAGAAACGAAGCGTAGCAACCGACGAGGTCTCCGTCGGCCTCAGCTTCTTCACGACTGCTCCGGGCGAGGTTCGCCAACGAATTCGCGCGAAGCCGCGCCACGGCTGGTGGTGCGGACTTCAAACGGCACTTCGATACTCGACGTAGAGAGTTCGATGTTATGGCCTGTTACAGAAGCTGAGAGCGCCGAAGCGACCGGTTCCACTGGGTGTGGTCCCGGCGGCAGTCCGAGGGGTTCTCAGCTTCTGCGATAAGGTCCGTCTGGGGCGGCGTTGCGTTGTCGGTTGATCTGATCGGTGAGGCGGGGAGCGTGACAACCCCCCGCCCCGGTCGTCAGACGTGCAGCGCGTACGTGCCGTCCGGCTCCTTGCGCCAGCGATGCCGGTCCGGGTGATCCCCCGCTTCCGACTTCACGAAGCGCGCCACGTGCCCTCCATTGAAGCCCACTTTGATCAGCACCGCTATGATCCCGCCTATCGTGTTGACGCCCTCGCCGATGCACGCCGTGATCGCCGCGATGACCGCGTCGTTCCTGTTCGGACCGCAGTCATGGACCAGCCGTCGAAGTCGGGGTATCAACGCGATCTGACCAATAGGCGGAGCCGACACGGCCTTCTTCCGAATGTGGATGTTCGCCGCCGATCGGCTAGCGGGAGGGGCGACCGGAGCGGGCGCCGTTCTCACAGGCGACTTGGGGAAGATGAGGTGAGCAGCGGAGCGAGGTTTCGCCGCGGCGGCGGTCTTTCGAATCCGAACTTCGGCGATCGGTGTGGGGGTGGTGTTCATTTCGATTCCTTCGAAGCGCGACTGCGCGGGCCAAAAAAAAAATGGCGGTTAATGGTGCCCCCCCGCCCGCCTCCGGCCGAAGCCAGAGAACGAGCGGGGGGGAAAGGCGATCAGGCTGACTGTGCCTGCTTCGCGGCGCCGGCCTCGACGGCGGCGAGCAACGTGTCGTTCGCGAGGTGCGCGTACCGGGCCGAACTGGCGACGTTGGCGTGCCCCAACACCTTCCCGACCGCGAACAGGTCGACGCCCGAGTTGACCATGAAGCTCGCGGCGCTGTGCCGCAGGTCGTGGATGCGAAGTCCCGGCAAAACCGCGGCGTCACGCGCAGTCTGCCAGCCGTGCTTAATCGTGGTCAGATGCTTCTTCGCGTCTTTCGGACTGGGGAACAGATAGACCGCCCCGGTCGCCTTCGGCAGGCGAGCGATGATGTCCAGCGCGGCCTGCGCCAACGGCACGTGGCGTGACCGGCCGTTCTTAGACGTCGGCACGAACAGGGTGCGACGACCCACGTCCACGTTCTCCCAACGGGCCGACAGCAGCTCCGACACCCGCATGCCGGTCTTCAACAGCAACCCCACGATCGGAGCCAACAGCGGGTTGCGGGACTGTTCGGCGGCGGCCAGCAGGCGGGCGGCTTCATCGGCGTTGATGTACCGCTCCCGGGCATTGTTCAGCGGTTTGCTCTGGATGCCACGGACCGGGTTCCGCTCGCAGCCCGCGATCCCCCAGCGTGCGCCCAACTCGAACGACCGGCCGAAGATCGCCTTGATCTTGACGACCGTTCCGGGCGCCAATCCTTCCGACCGCTTGTCGTCCAGCCACTGCGCCACCGCCCTGCCGTCGATGTCGGTGAGACGCGTGCGGCCCCACCGGGGGACGATGTGCAGCCGCATGTAACCCTCGGTCGTGTCGTACGATCGCTGGTGCAGCTTGGCGTCGGCCAGATGCTGCGCGGCCAGTTCGGCGTACAGCGGAACAGCCTTGGCCTCGGCCTTCCGGGCGGAGGGGTCGCCGCCCATGACGACCTCGGATCGCAGCCGTTGCGCCGCCTTCTTGGCCGCCGCGAAGGTGATGTCTTCGTAACGGCCGATCTTGAACTGCTTCTGTCGGCCGGCCTGATCGAACCGCAGATAGTACGTGCGGCCGCCGGTCGAACGACATTCCAGCACGAAGCCGGTCACGGTATTGTCGTAATAATCGGTCTTGCGCTTGTCTGGCTCGCATTGTGCCAGCAGCGCGCTGGAAGCGGTGAGCGTTAACTTCGGCATGATGATGTTTCCTTATGAAAGCGCGTTGCGCGCAAAGGCACAGCGGCCGCCGCGCCGGACCGGGGGGTGAGGCCCAGTCAGGGCCGCGAGCGGCGCTGTGCGATCTGAAAACGGAGAAAAATGACGCCGCACGGTTGGCCCCGGCGGTTCGCGCTCAAGGCGGGACCGTTACGACGGCGGACAACGTTTGCTTCAGCCTCCGGTGAAGCCGGGTGAGCCGTTCCGGTCAGCGCCGGGGGGCCATTCACAGCACCCCCCGGGGTGTTCGCAGCAATTCGATGTCGTTCGTGCCTGCGAACGGCGGCGAAGTGCGGAGGGGGCGGAGGGGGGCGAGGGGCGGCGGCTGCGCGAACCTCTCGGTCAGCCACCGGCGGATGCTGTCGCTCGGAGATCGTTTACGAACTCTCCTACCCCCACCCCCCCCTACCCCTTGGTAAAGGTCTTAAAGACTAGTCGAACTTATCTCGGACCTGCTTGAGCCCGTCTGGAACGTTATCTTGCGGCACCTGACGACGAAGCGGGATCGTCCAACGATAGATGCCCCCGCTCTTCTTCGGCGGACCAAATACCTTTCGCAGCAAAGCCCCACACACTCGCGCCTGAGTCATGGTCGGATTGACGATATCCGCCAAACGCAACAGATCAGTCGCCGTCACCCGAACCATCGTCCCGACATCTTGCTGATCGAAATCAATGACGCTGGTGATGCTGTCGCGGACAACACTGGTGGTCTGGTGGCGCTCGTTCCAAGCCTCCAGTTCGGCCTCCTGTTCGGCGGTGAACCACCACTGGTCGCCCCGGTCCACAGCCTCAGCCAACTGCGCAAACAGCTGCTGCATGCTGATGCCGTGTTCGTAATCGATCGATTCCACGGCGATTACGCCCCAGCGGGTGGATCCCGATGGATCGCTGAGGAAGTCCGCCCCGTTCGCGCTGGCCATGAAAACCGTGCGGCGGGGAAACTCGGCGTCGGCGGCAGCATAGGGCAGTCGCACCACGTCCCGGTCTCGAGTCAGAATGCCCTTGAGCCGCTCCTGATCCTTTCTGAACGAGCTCTCCAGTTCGCCCAGTTCTACGATCCAGTAGCGGATGGCGGTGATCAAGCTGTCTTTGTTGGCGCCGTCGAAATGGTGGTCGGTCTTTAACACCCCCGCCCGAAGTAACGGATCGGGCACGTGGCTCATGCACCACCGTGTCTTGCCCACACTCTGGGGCCCCTGCAGCGTGAGCACCAACCTCGTCGCAAAACCCGGAACGATCGCCGCAGCGACGGCACTGAGCACCCAACAGTACATGATCGACTCCTTCAGGCTCGTCGGGTAGTCCGGGACGGTTCGCAACGTGGCGTAGTAGGCTGGAAGACGGTCGATCCCGTCCCACCCTCTCGAACGAATCCATTCCTCCACCGGATTGTACGGATGCTGGTTGGCGATTGCTTCGACGATGGCCCGCGCGTCGCCGTTTTGAATGCCATGCAACGCCATCAGACTCTTCACGTGCGCGATCATAACGTTGTCGCCGTTGTCCGGCACGCCGCCCAAGTTCGGTATCGAAAGCTCGGTACGCTTCCGAATAACATTATAACGAGCCTCGATACCGTTCCCGTCCAACAAGTATCTTACGTTCGCAATCGTAGGTGGCGGAGGCCCGTTGCCCGACGGCTGGTCCGGGAACATCCGAGTTTCCATCCGGACCGGTTGCCATTCTTCTTCCTTTGCGTCCGCTACAATTGGACGCGATTTCTCGACAGTGCGCGACTTGCGCACTGACAATTTACTAATATTCACTGCCATTTCCTTCCGAATTGGCTTCAAAGAGCATGACCTAGCGGTCGTTAGATTCTGTCGAAGAGGGGAAGTCGTGGCGGTCGCCAAAAGGGCTGACCCTGCCGTCGCCGCTCACCCGGGAGCGATGACAAACAGGCGAGCACAATCGAACGGCTGAAGCTTGAATCAGCGGTGCAAATCAGATGTCGAGAATAGGTGTACATACAAAACATCCCACAGTCGGCGACGGTTACGTCGCGGTCAGACTGCGCCACCCACTGGGGCTGACGGCTTGGGCGAATGCCTTGGATACTGCCGGGAGAACCGGCAGCGATTAAAATGAGGGCAGGCCCCCGCTGTTTCAAGTCACACGGCGCAAAAAGTTCGGCCTTGGCGACGAAGCTGGTTCGGCAGGAGCTCGTTGTCGGCGATCAGCGAGGCACACGCGAACATCAAGCGGAACGTGATGATCGTTTGGAACCGGACACCGTGATTCGGCCTCCGGTTCAGAAACCACTGAAGTTACGGCCCTGCCTTACAAAACCCAGTAATTAACTTACAGATAGTAGTGATTAGTAATGAACCCAAAACGGTACTAAAAATCACCTGTTGTATTTAAAAAGCATAATTATCAAAACAAACGCCTTTTTAAATCTGCTTTTTCCGCAGCAGCAATTATTTCTGGTGATTTGTTCCATTCTGGATCGTGCAGATCGATCATTGCCTCTTTCAAATCATTGATTATCTCAAATACTCTTGATTTGTCTACTTTAAGAATCCATGCGTCGAGACTGTCCACGCTATCTTTAATCTTTCTGAGTGCGTCAGTTCGGTTATTAGTTTGAGGTCTATTCCGCACTCGTGCAAGCCCAGCCCTTAATCCGCCATTATCTACTTGCTGGGCAGCTGCAATATACACAAATTCATCACCTCGTTTTGCTGCCCATAATCCTACTTCGTGGCCGAGTTCAGATTGAATTTTCGTAAAACCCTGTTTTACCATTTGCCATTCCGCGTCCCAGTTCTTAATTGTTATCCCGTCCACAAGCGTTTCTTCTCCGGGCTTTACTGTCCCTTTTCGCATACTGCCTCCCTACCTTTAATTACCAGTAGGTTAGCGGATCAGGCCTTCGAATCAATCGCCATCGTTTCACTGCTCGAGAGTGCAGTACTCCCGACAAATGCTAACGACCTCACTCGTCGAGTTACGCGAATTCTGAACTAGCAACACGTACGCGAACGTGCTCCCGAACGTGACAATCATCTCGAACCAGCCGTCGTGCTCCACCAGCCAGTCCCAGAACGGATGGAAGCCCGGCAGACCGTAACGGATACCGTCGATGGGTTCGACCAAGGGAGAGAAGCCGACGTGCCGGACGATGTCCTCTTCTGTGTCGCCCGGCTGGACGACGAGGAACTCGGTCTGGTCGATCAGGTCCTCGTCCAGCGCGGCTATGCGCTCGGTCAGCAACCGGCGAAGGGTGGGGTCGAGGTCGAGAGTCAGGGCGTGCTCGGTGGTGGCGCGGTCGTGAAGATGCAGCATGTTGAAGCCTTTCGAAGACAAAAAAAAAAATAGCGCCCGAGGGATGGTCCCTGGACGCGTGCTGTCGGTCGGTGACGGGGTCGGTCAGTCGAACAGTGACCTGAGTTGCGGATCGAGGGCGTCGTCGGGCAGAAAGAAGGCGAGCCCGAACCCGTCGTCGGACAGGATCATAACCGCCTCCAACCAGCCGCCCGGGTGGCGCTCTATGAACTCGAAGCACGGATCGGTCGTGAGCGGCACGCCCGCCTCCCGCTCGAGGGCCGGGACGGTGTCGTCCGGTTCGATCACGATGAAGTGGGCTAGGTCGGCGAAGTCGTAGTCGCCCTGCCCCGTCACCTGCTCACTGCGCCGGATCAGCAGGTTGCGGAGGTCGGGCGGCAGGGCGGTGTTCAGCGCACGATGGAGTGCGGGGGTGTCTCGGATGGAAAGCATGTGGTTCTCCCGGAATCAAAAAAGGCCCCCCGCATTGCTGCGGAGGGCCGGATGGTTGTCGGTGACGGCGTCAGTCGAGGGTCGCGACAACCCTGACGTCCGGTTGCCCCGCGATGCGGAGCGGTATTTCGAACAGACTGACGACGTTGGTTTTCGCCTGTCTGCGCGCGGCGTTGAGCAGTCCCGGTTGCTGGGCCTGCGCCACCATGGCTTTGCGCGCCGCCCGGTAGTTGAGCTTGCGCAGCGCTTCGATCTGATCTTCGTCGTAGGTGAGAATGCCGCCGTTGGTGGTGGTGGCGCTCTCCGGCTGGAACGCGATCTCGCCCAGCGTGACCTTGGGCAGTCGAACGGTCACGATCTTGGCCTTCTCGTTGAAGGCGACGTCGGCCAGCGTCAGGTCCGACAGGTTGACGTAGTAGTTGACCACCGCCGGCACGCTCAGTTCCTGCCGGCCCCCGAACAGCCACCAGACGGTGCGTTCCGCCCTCACGTTCGCGGCGCCTTTGTACGAGAAGACCAGCAACCGGTTCTCGTCGCGCAGGCTTTCGATGGTGGCGGCCAGCACCCTCGTCGTGTCGACCTGAAAGTACCCTTCGTTCTTCACTTCCGTGTCGACGGGTCTGGTGTCGGTGAGAGCGTACACCCCGCCCGCCACGGCGAGGTGCGACACGATCAGCGCGGCGACCTTCACTTCAGCGCGAAGGTGAGCTGCGGATCGCTCGCCAGCACGAGCTTCCACGTCGCCTTGTCGAACGGACCGCCAAGCTTCCACGCCGCACGCGCTTTGGCCGACACTCCCGGGTTCAGCTCGGCGATCATGCCGGACGGATCGGTCATGGTCGAAGCGCTCATCGCCCCGGCCATGTCGTCGGACGCGTAACTGGCGCCTTCCGGGTCGACGAGAGTGAACGCCGGCCGTTCCATAAAGGGGAGCGCGGCGTCGCCTGTGTTCTTTATCGTGTAATCGACGACGACGTAGGTTTCGCCCGCGGCAGCTTTGCCGCCGACCCCGTCGGGACCGATCTGCTTGGGCGTGGTGACGGCGGTGACGGTGTAGTCCACTTCACTCGCCGAACCGGCTTTACCGAGCGCGACAGGTTGTTCAGCGGCGGGTGCCGCGGTTGCGCCGTTGTCCGTTGAGCCTGTTTCGCCGCCGCAAGCGGACAGCAGGACGGCCAGCGCGATTGTGATGTGCTTCTTCATGTTGGTTCTCCGGTGTGTGTGAGTTCAGCGCTTCCACTGTGCTTCGGCGAAGGCGCGGCAGGTCGTCAGCCCGACCAAGCCGTTGCGGCCGGTGGACACGCGGACGGTCTGTTCGTTGATGGGTTCGATCTCGCGACCGCGGCTCTTGGCTTCTTCGTACGCCCGGGCCGTGGCGATCGAACGGCAGGCGATCAGCAGCGCGCCGCTTTCGGGAATGAACTGATAGCGGCTGTAGCGAACGTCGACCGTGAAGCCGTCGGCGGTGTCGGCCACCTTGATCTTGGCGTCGTTGCCCTTCCCTTCCGCGAGCGGCTGGGAGACGTCGGCGGCGGTCGTGCAGGCGGCGAGCCCGAGCAGGCCGGCCAGAATGGCATATTTCATTGAATGCTCCTCGGTGAGGCCCGTGATTGGGCAGGTTGAGACACCGGCTGGCGGTGAGATTACCGACGGTCGGGATCAAAGCTAGAAAAAATGAGATTCATAGTCCGTGGTCTGATCGACCACAGTGCGGCTGAAGCTGTCGAATGGACGTGCGTCACCGACTGGCTGAAAACATAAAGCGGCTGCGAAAGGAGCGCGGCTGGTCGCAGGAAGCGCTGGCCGACGAAGCCGGTCTGGACCGAACTTATATCAGCGGCATTGAGCGGGTAGTTCGAAACCCAACGATCACCGTGGCCGACCGTGTTGCGGTCGCGCTCGGATGTCGGCTCGGCGATTTGCTAGACTGACGGTTCAGCGCATCGGCAAACCTGCTGCTTGTGCTATACTTATGAAATGGCAGTCAGTACCCGGAAGACCCCCGCCCCTTCTCCGAAGGCCGGCGAGCGAGGTAAACGCATAGTTTCGACACAACGTCCGGCGAAACCCGTGAAGGCGCCGGAGATACGCATCTTCGTTTCCTACTCTCACAGGGACGCAGCCGCTCAAGAAAAGCTTCAAACTCACTTGGCCCCTTGGAAGCGCGACGATGTTACCGTGTGGTACGACAAAAATATCGAACCCGGAGCGCAACTCGATCCCGCCATTGCTCGTGAGCTTCGGAACGCTCATATTTTTGTAGCGCTGTTCAGCCCAGCGTACCTCGACAGTAACTACTGTTGGAAGATCGAGTACAAGCGTGCAATGAATCGTCGCGCTCGCAACCAGTTGCGCGTGGTCGGCGTCGTCGTCAAACCTTGCGGCTGGAAACAGACGCGCGCCGCCGGCTTTAAACTGCTGCCTGAGGACGGCCGCGAGCCGGAGCGCTGGTCGAGCTACGATGCCGCATACGTGAATATCGCTGAGGGCATTGGCGCCGTGATCAAAACCGTCCGCCGGGAACTAGCGGCGGCTGGGGCGAAGCGACCGGGCACAGTTGAGGCGTCGGCGAAAAAACCGAAAACCCCGGTGCGCAAAACGCCTACGCCCGGCAAAGCTCGGGCCAAACAATCAACGAACCCGATCAAGATCCGAGCACGATCCAGGAAAACGTGAAGCGGCGAACTGCGTGACCTGCTGTTTCGCCGGCCGAGCACCGCCCTCTTCTGAGTGCGAACGTGCGGCGCCAACGGAAGCTGGCGGACATGTCGCAGGAAGAGCTGTTGCTGCGGACAGGGAACAAACTCAGCTACGTCAGCGATCTGGAGCGAAGGACGCGGGATCCGACCGTCAAGGCGTTGGGACAGCTGGCCGACGGCCTACGGATCGAGCCTTCTGCGTTACTGATCCAAGAGTAAGCTCTCACATAAGATACCGAAAACCCCGCGCCTCAAACGGCCAAACCGACTGGACATACGCGCATGCCACCCGGCCTCCGAAGATCGACGACCGAGTTCTAACGAAGAGGTTTCCACGCCCCGCCCCCGGCTTCAAGGAAGGCGTTACAATTATGGTCAGGCTTGACCTCAACCGGATTAGGCGTCTCGGTTGGACGGTCGAAGGCTCGCGATTCCTCCATATAAGGTGGCCTCTTTTGCGCGCCTGGCGTACCCGATTTCAGCCCAAACGCTGAATTTGCGCAGTCAAGTTATTCAGTCTTGTATCTTTCGGAGTGCTGCTGGCACTCCTCCCGCACGCGGTTCCCCGTCAGTCACTCCCTTCTGGTAAATTCGGCACTGTGTCGACAGTGAAACCCGTCCGTAACTGGACAGTCCGTTGCGATCCGCGAACGCTTTGATGAACCGCTCGGGATCGCTCGTTTGCGCGGCCTTTCGGCAGACTTTGACGATCACTGGCACCTGCCGCGCCGCGCGCCGTTCCGCCGCTCCAACTTCTCCCGCGGCTGGTGGGCGCATGTCGAGGTCCGTCGACAACCGTTTGGGGGTTTGGAGCGCGAGAATGAGTAACGACAGCATAACCCGGTATGGCACGGCAAGCGTTCGATCGCGAGCGACAGGTTCTACGAAGGCAGGCTACCCATGGCGACTAACGGGCACGAGAAATTGAGCGAGACAGCGCCAAGGGCAAGCACCATCGTCGCAATCTGAACCGTGGCGCTATACGATGGTAGCCAGCCGTTCTGCATCGGCCTCCGCAGCTTCGACCTCAACCAATGCGGTCTTCCCCTCGTCGAATGTTACAATGGAGTCGGGAAGGCCGATGAGTACTAATGGGCACGGATTTCCCACTCCACGGTGAAGGCGATCTTCGAGCTTCCGCCAGTGCGTTGTCGCCTCACCGAACTTGTCGGAGACGAACTTGTCCGTGAATGCGTCCCGGAACGCGACCGGGTTTCTTGCCCGCGACATGCGGTCGTTAATCGCCTTGCGCTGTCGGGTAGTTGGATCGTAGCCCCACTCGCGTAGGCCATCGAGGTTGTCGATCGCACGATCGTCCAGGAAGCGGCGGACCAGTCCGCGCATATTCTCATGCAACGACCGCCCGCGGGTGACGATCAACCCAACCGAGATCGCCCCATCGGCGTGCAGGCGTTTGTAGTTCTCTAGGTCGCGGTCGTAGAAAGGATCCTTGTTGTTCCATTCGATCTCCAGCGCAATACGCTGAGAAGGGCCGAATTCCCGGACATGGTCGACTTCGTGGGATTGTGCTTCGCTTTGGACCCCGTTTATCCGCTTCTCAACGACGAAGGTCATCTTCCGCCAGCCTAATGCTGCAAGCGCGCGCCGTAGCCGTTGTGTGCCCTTTGACTCGCCGCCACCGCCTGCGATAATCTCCTCAATGGGAATAGTCGTTGAGGAGAGGGCGTCGACCAGCTCTGCAGCGACATCGGGGAAATCAACAGAGAGGATCGCTTTAGCGTGCGACCGGAACTCAACCTGAAAGCCCTTGCCCTCAAGTTCCTCGAAAAGGCTCGGCATCTCACCCCCACAACGCATCGTCGGTCCTAAAGCGTCGTTGCAGTTGGCCTGTCCTCCGTCTAGTCGGAATCATGAATCGGGGATGTAATATCAGATACGAAGTATTCAGTTACAGGTATGCACGGGAAATCCTTGAGCATCCTAGCCACCGGACAGCGTGGGAAGAGATCATCGGCGTCGTCACGCAGGCACCGGTCTTCATTCACCGCAACAAAAGCGGGAGTAACGATAAACTCGACGTGGTGCAGCAATGCCTAAACACTTGGTTCGACCGCGCGCTCGCCGTCGAGCATGGCTGGGACTACCACCCACTCGCCACTGCGATCGAGAACTCACGCTTGGCGGCTGACTTCCACAAGACGTTCCCGAACATGAAAATCCAGGCGGAGGTTCAGTTCGGCAACATGAGTCGCTGGTACTCGGATATCTTCAAATTGCAGACGGCCTATTCCCAGTCTCTGGTGGACATCGGTTTGTCGATAGTACCGATGGGCGCACTAGCGCGGCGGATCGATTCCAACATCGTGAGCTACGAGCGGGTGGTCCGGGAACTGCCCTCGGCAAACCTGTCGATCACCTTGCCGATCCTCGTCATTGGCGTGGAACCCGACGATGCCACGACAATCGTCGACCTTAGCAAGATCGGGATTCCGCTCAAGAACCTGACTAAGAAGGACGGCCGGAAGAAATCCTCCGAGCACAACCGCTACCGGATCGCGAACGCTCTATTCTCGGGGAATGACCCCCATGCTGTCACCGAGGCTTCCGGCACAGGCCCAATGGCGAACTCAATCGTCGAGATTCCTTCCGAGGATGGCGATTGAGGCAATCACGCCGCCGCTTTGTGCTCGCAATGCCAGGCCAAGCTATTGAACCATTCCCCAACGACAATGCCAGCAATGACGCGGGAGGCGTTCCTCTCCAACTTTCCCCGGCCGACGATCTTGCCTGCAGGTGCGCTGCCACTCGCGACCGTCACGACATAGTTAGCAAGGAGCGTGCCGTCGGACGGATCAAGTTCCGCCTGGATACGCGAATGAAACTCTTCGGCCAGTGAAGCCAGCTTGTCCGTAACCTCGAAGGGGCCAATACCCGTCCCCCTCTTTGTCCAAACCTCCTGCAAGCTGGCGGGGCTTGTGGTAGCTAAGAGCGACTGGGCCCGTGCGAACTCGCGCTGGAAGTCGGAAAGCAGTTCCGCAAACCAGGGACTGCGACGCAAATCCCTCGTAACCTCGCCGTCCAACTCGATCTGCCGGATGTCCTTTGACGGGCCAAAAAAGAATCGGACTGTCCACTCCACCTGGCCGCTCATCAAGCTGTTAGAGAGGTCGAAGCGCATACCGCTCTTGAAACGGAAGCCCGGCAATGCCGCACGAAAGCCACGCTTGACAGGGTAGGTCCGGCCTTCACCGTCGGGCACTGTCACTGGAGCGACGCGTTCGGGAATGCGTAGCACCTTACCAGCGGCAGCGAAGCCTGAAAACTGATCAGGAGTAACGCCCTTAGCCGCCAGCGCGACCAGATATGTGAAGGTCGGCGGAATGGCGTTACCAATCATCTTCGCTTTTTCGCCAAATGACCTCCCGAAGAACTGGTAGGTGATGGGGAAGCCCTGCAAAGCTGCACGCTCGCGGATGGTCAACCGCCGAAATTCATCCGGACGCTTGGGGTCAGCGATGACAATGCTCTCGCGTGAGACGCGCGTGCACGTAGCCGTCACCGTGCGGGCGGGGCGGTCCAACGGGTCCGGGAATGCCATATTGTTGTAGACCGGGTGATGCTCCTTGGCGTCGCGATTCATCCGGAGCTCATCGCCTCTCAGCGGCGGTTCTGCCTGCATCTCGGTCAGCTCGGAAGCAGACAAGCACACCCCCCAGACCGGATCGACCACATTGTCTGTGCTGCCAAGCGACCGCACCACCCCGCCCAGGGTTTGGCGCTCAACGCGAGCCCCAAATTCCTTGAGGATTGCAAGAGGTATGTTGGTGGCGATGCACCTACGGCGAGCCTGAGGCGCGCCATAGTCGGAGAAGTCGAAGACATCGATTTTTGGAACAAGATGACGGAAGCGGTATAGCGCATGCCCCGGCGTCGACATCCCCATGCGTATAACCTGCTCGACCCTTGGCACATTCTCCATCGCCCAGAACTTGGGTTTTAGGTGATTGACCACCTCGAAGAACTTTACGAGGTCCTTGAGCCCTTCGGAAAGGTCGCCGCTGCCACCCCGGTTTGAATAGGAGAACTCCGTGCAGGGAGGGCTACCGACCACTAGATCGATACCCGTGGGCAAATCCTCAAGCCTTAGCTTGCGAATATCCAAAGGCTCCAAGGCCCCTCCAAAGTTCGCGTTATGCGTGTCTATCGCTGGCCGCCACCACTCGTAGGAGTTGACCACCTCTACATCGGCAAGCTTCAGCCCAAGACTCCAGCCGCCAATTCCAGCGTAAAGGTCGATAGCACGCACGATTCACCATCCTGTTCGAAGGCACCGCCTTCACTCCGCGAGACCATGCATAGGTTGATCGACATACACAAGATCCAAACAGTAAGCTGGGTCAGATTCTCGGTGGGCCGAGGAAGCTGCTGAGCTTCGCCTCCTGTGCCGCCCGGGGGCCATGCCCGATGTCACCCAGGATACCCTGAGACCGCCTAGACGAAGCGTAGCTCGATCCGGCGTATCGCAGAACGCCCCGCCCCCCTGCCCATCCAAAAAATAGCCTGAAACGAAACCAACCCCGCTCCCCGGCCGAAGCCAGAGAACGGGGAAAGGTGAAATGGCGTCAGCTCCAGTTGACACCCTGCTTCGTGGAGCCCGCCTCGACGGCGGCCATCAAAGTATCATTAGCAATATGGCTGTATCTCATCGTTAATTTATGATCAGCATGTCCAAGTATCTTACCTACTACGAATAGATTAATTCCGGAATTTATCATGAATGAAGCAGAACTATGGCGTAAATCATGAACTCTTAGGTCAGGTAGATTTGCTTTATAACGAGCATGCTGCCACGCATGCTTGATCTCCGTGAAGGGCTTCAACGTGTCCGGGTTCGGCAGAAGGTACGGACAGTCCGGGAAGCGGGGCACCTGTTTGATTAGGTCAATCGCCGCCTGAGACAAAGGGACGTGACGAGGCTTGCCCGTTTTCGATGTAGGTATCAGCCAAGAACGCCGATCTACATCGACATGCCGCCATTCCGCGTTCAACAACTCGGAAACACGCGCGCCGGTCAACAAGAGAAGGCCGACGATGTACTTCAGTTGCGTGTTGCGAGACTCCGACACGGCCGCGTGCAGCCGCTGCGCTTCGGCGGCGGTCAGATAACGGTCGCGCGCGTTATTGATAGGCGGCCGTTTGATCCCGTGGGTCGCGGTGTCGGCGACCTTGATCTTGGCGTCGTTGCCTTTTCCCTCCGCCAGCGGCTTGGAAACGTCGGCGGCGGTCGTGCAGGCGGCGAGGGCGAAGAGCCCAGCCAAGACGAGGTGTTTCGGTGACATGGTATTCTCCTTCGTTGTTGAACTGGATCGTTCCCGGTTCGCGATGACCGGGCAAGTAAAATTGACACGTCTGGTGGACAGACATGAGTGCGTGAAGGCGGCCACATCGGTCTATGGATGTGGTGAAGCTTCTGGGTGAGAACGTGCGCCGCTATCGGAAGCTGGCGGACATATCGCAGGAGGAGCTGTCGCTGCGTACGGGCATCAAGCGCAGCTACATCAGCGATCTCGAGCGGGGGACGCGGAATCCGACCGTCAAGGCATTAGGTCAGTTGGCCGACGGCTTACGGATCGAGCCTTCTGCGCTACTGACCCGAGAGTAAGCTCTCATATAAGATACTGTCATTTCCGCGTTTTCTACGGCCGGAGTCGACTGGATATGGGTGCATTCGACCTGGCCTCCTGAATCAGTTTACCGAGCTGATGAGAGGGCTTTCCAAGCCCACCTTCGGGCTTTCTCGGAAGGCGGTATGACTTTGGCTGTTCGGCGGACAGTACACAATCGGCGTTTGCTGCCATACGATCGACGACCGATAACGGCATCCAGTTCGCCGAGCAGCCGCGCAATCGCAACACCGCCTGGTCGCGTCAGATGCGCTTCGACATGATCTGCGAGAGGCCAACGACATCGAGGACCGGCTCACCAAACCGAACCATCCGTGGACCAACGGACAAGTCGAGGGGATGAACCGGACCATCAAGGAAGCGACCGTCAAACGCTTCCACTATGAGAGCCACGACCAGCGCCGAACGCACCTCGCCGACTTCATGGCCGCCTACAACTTCGCCCGCCGGCTCAAGACCCTCAGGGGCCTCACCCCCTACGAATACATCGCCAAAAACCGGACGTCAGAGCCAGACCGGTTCATCGTCAACCCGATCCACTAGATGCCGGGACTAAATACCTAGTTACTATCCATGATTTTCTTGAGCTTACCCCAAGTCTCTTCGGGCAGCTTGCGGATCATATCAACTAGCTTTGCATCGCCGGACGCGATTGCGTCCTTCCTGAAGCCATGCGCCATAGCCTCGCCTTCACGCACGTCGTCCTCATCGATGTCCATTCCCCGGACGATAGCGCCAGCTCTAAGCGCCTCATCGAGCGTGAGCGTAAATTCGGCGGCAAAACTAGCGCCACAGTGCTGGCAGATTTTCGCACTCATAACATTCAGTCCGTCGCAGGCGGAGCATGGTTTGAAGCGAGGCGCGGATTGCGGAAATTCATGGCCGCAGACGGCACACTCTTTCGCGCCGAGCGCAGCCTCAGTCGTGCAAACAGGGCAAACCTTCGCTTTGGGTGGCGCGGCTTCTTTGCGAGCGGCTACGGACATCTCATCTTCAACGCTGCGAGCATAGTTTTCGAGAATATCGAACGACGGCATCACCACGTAGGCGCGAGTGTCATCGTCCTCGCCCACGTTTCTAACAACGCGACCAATCGCTTGGCGAAATGACAACTCAGTAAGTGCGGATGGCAAGTAGATGAGCACTCGGAGGCGGGGGATGTCGACCCCTTCGCTGATCATTCCAACGGAAACTATCCAGCGCTTCTCGGTGTGCCTGAAGCCTTCAATCTTATGCTCGGGGTTCGCCATGTTGCTGTGAACGATAGTTGGGGTTTCTCCCTCGATCCGTTCGATGAGCGCGACCATGTATTCTGCCATGATGATGTTCGGCGCGATCACCAAACCGCCGGCGTTAGGCATTCTATACCGGAGATCGTTGAGCTTTGAGGCTCCCCAATCGACCATCGTTCCTTGATAGCCGTCGACGCGAGGAGTTTTGCCGTCTGCATCGTACTGCGGCGCACACGCGAGCTTATAGAAGTTCAGCGCGCGTTGCAGGCCCGGGATTCGCTTTAGCTCGGGTGTTAGCTCTGCTTTCTGCTTGCTGGAAACGACAACATGCTGGCCGTCTTCCAGATCGACGTTAAATTTGCCTTCGTGACGATGGAAAGTGGCGGGACGGCAGTAGCCAAGATCCACCGCCTCACCGTAAGTCAGGGTATAAGTTCCTTCCTCAGGGTGATCGATCGCGCCTTCGTCATCGTAGGCCAGCCAAACTGAATTCTTTTTGTCGGATCGAATTGGTGTGCCGGTCAAGATCAGAACATATCTGGCCTCAGCGAAAGCCGAGTTAGCGCTGTTTCCCCAAGCCGCTTCAACAGCAGCGTGATGATGCTCATCGCAGATAACCATGGTGCGATCGGATCGGCATACCGCTTGAAAGGCGTCTTGCAGTCCTTCAACCGCCGCCCACGTTGCGGCCACATCGTACTCGATCTGTGTCTCCGAGCCAGCGATCTTTCCCATGAACCGTCCGGTCACGGTTTTGAAATCACGCGTCCATTGGTTCACGACTTCAACGCGAGGCGCAATCACCACAACCCGATCAACCAAGCCCATGTCGATGAGCGTTTTAGCGATCACTGATGCGCCAATGGTTTTGCCAGCGCCTGGAGCCGCATTGATGAGAAAGTGACGATCGCGCCCGTCCTCAACCAGCCAGCGGACTGACTTCGTCAGAGCCTCTTGCTGCCACGGCCTCAGGTTCAGCATGGTCGCGCCTTTCTTCAGATTGCATGGCGGGCAAAGAGGCTGCCCGTTGATAAGGATTGTTTTACCGCCCCGCGAGAATGGTATGCGGTGATCACCGTGGAAAATTCGAGGTAGTCGCTCGCCACATTCTTCACATCGCCCTCCGCTGACAAGGGCCATGATGAATTTTTGTCGCGGCGAAAACAGACGTCTCAACGACTAACCCAGTATTCCGTCAACATAATCTCACGAATTGGAAGATTCGATGGTGGCTGCAAGACAGCGTGCTTATTAACCCGGACCATAGCGGCGGCAAATGCAATCTTCTTGGATTTAATTATATGGCCGTCCCGCTTCATTTCGTACACTAGCTCCGGCAGATTGGAGACGCCGAACAGTATGATCGCCTCGAGGCGAGTAAGCGGATTTCCGCCGATCATGTGCTCTTTAGCGGCCAGATTTAATCCTGAGGAGTTGAGCACGGCCATAGCGGTCCAGTAAGCCTTTCTATTCTTAATCTCGTCGTGAAGGATTCCGGAGCGTCGAAGTCCCGATAACTGAGCCTGCTGTTCTCAAAATCGACCAACCGCCAGCCGCCTCCAGCCATCACTACATCGACCGGTAGCAACGGAAGCGATCGGCTTTCAACCACACGGCCATAATCGTCCGGCTTCGAAATTTCGCCTAAATGACTACGAACCAAAAAATGGGCTAGGCGTAGGATGTCTCGCGCCGTTCCTTCAACGCCCGCAGCGCGCAGCTCCCAAAAGATCGATTTGACGACCTGCGACTTGCGCATGCTCACCCCTCCAGCGGAAGTTGCGCCGAGTCTTCCGTGCGGTCAATCAGTTTGGTGTAACCAAACGCGTGCAACTTAAGCAATTACAACGGAATCGGATGCTTTGCCCTTAAACTGGTGACCAGCAGACATTCCCAAGCTCGCCTTACGCTGCCCTGAGATAGGTATAACGTCGGTCGAGCCCTGAATCCTACCTAAACGCCCCACGCAAAACCCAACCTCCGCGCCCAAACGAAAGCCCATCCGCAAGGCAACGTCCCGCGAAGCTTCGTTATGTATCATAAGAAAGGTGGTGCCGCTTACAGGACTCGAACCTGTGACCCCCGCATTACGAATGCGATGCTCTACCAACTGAGCTAAAGCGGCATTGGACGGTCTGGCCGTCCGAGGGGCGCCGCTTAACAGTGGTCGGAGGCGCTGGCAAGGACGTTCGCGCGGCAAATCAATTGGCGCGGCGCTCCGGTGGCGAAATTTACATATCGTTTACCACAGCGGGCGCACAATCGGCTGGATCGGGCACATCGCCTGCGGGGATTCGACATGGACTTGGTGCGCGGACCGGGCGAGCATGGGGGCGGCGACGAGGGCATCGGTGGCGAGACGATGGTCGTCGGCACCGACGAACGCCGGATGCACGTTCGGGCCTACAACCACTGGGTGTCGTTGCTGAACGGGCGATCATGTCCGGTGATCGCCGATCTCGATCCCGGCAGCATCGCGGATTTCGGCGCGAACAGCGTGCTGCTGGACTTCACCGACGGGATCGACGACCCCGCGATCCGCTTTCTGGGGCATGCGTTGCGCAGCGAATGCGGTGCCGATACGTCGATGACCCGCGTGTCGCAGGTGCCCGGCAGGTCGCTGCTGTCGCGGCTGACCGACCATTATCTGCAGATCATCGCCAATCAGGCGCCGATCGGCTTCGAAGCCGAATTCGTCGGCACGCGCGGATTTCCGATGATGTATCGCGGCATCCTGATGCCCTATTCGTCGACCGGGGAGACGATCGATTACCTGTACGGCGTCATCAACTGGAAGGAGCTGGTCGACGACGATACCCAGTCGCTGCTGACCGCCCAGCTGGAGGAGTCACGTCGCACAGCGCCTCGCCCGGCGCTCGCCACCGCGTGGGCGGACGGGCCGAGCGCAGGCATCGGCGAAACGCCTGCCGACCGCGAAACACTGGCCGACCGGCTGGAAGTCGCACGCGAACGCGCCGATGCGGCAGACGTTGCCGAGGAGGCGGCCTATGCCGCGCGCATCGCGGCGCTGGGCAGCGCCTATGATCTGACACTGGCGATCGAACGCGATGCCGATGGCTATGCCGCGATGCTGGCCGATGCCGGGCTGCGCCACGCCGCGACCGATCCGATCGCGACGGTCGTACGGCTCGTCTTCGGCGAGGCGCATGCCGAAGCCGCAGCCGTACTGAGCCACGCCCGGCGAAGTGGCGTGTCCGAAGGTGGACTGCCCGCCTTGATTACGGGGTCTGTGGGTGGCCTGACCGGGCTGGTCAGAGCCGAACGAGCCTGCGAGCTGGAAGATAGATAACGTCGGCTGGTAAGATAATTACCGCAGCGCGACATTTTGTTCGCAGTCGCCACAAGGGTTGAGACTGTTCTTTTCCGGGCGCATAGCCACCCCATGACACCGAAAGCGAAACTGGCCCGCCCGCTGGAAACACTGCTGGTCGACAGCGCCCTGCCCGGCGAACTCGAAGGCTTCGATGCCGCCGCACAGGCCGAATCGGCCGCGTTCGTCGCCGCCGCCGCCGCGCACCGTTCGCCCGGCACGGTCAGCGTCGCGCTGGAAACACTGACGCGCGGCGATCAGCGGCGCATGCGCCTCGCGGTGGTCAACGACGACATGCCGTTCCTCGTCGATTCGATCGCAGGGACGATCGTCGCCCATGGCATCGCGATCGATCGCATCCTGCATCCGGTAATCGCGGTCACGCGCGATCCGGCGGGAACGCTGACCGGGCTGGCGGGCGAAGGCCGTCGCGAATCGATGATCTATATCGAAATGGAACGCGCCGACGCCCGCGTCCGTCACGCCGTGGTGGCGGAAGTCGAGCGCAACCTCGACCATGTCCGTGCCGCCGTGGCCGACTGGCGCGCGATGCAGGCGGCAATGCGCGCCGATGCCGCCGCGCTGTCCGCCAATGCCGCGACGGCCGAGGATGCGGCGCTGCTCGACTGGTTCATCGGCGGGAAGTTGACGCAGCTGGCGCATGAACGCTGGTCGCGCGAAGGGGTGGTCGGCGACCGGCTGGGGCTGTCGCGTGCGCGGCTCGACGTGCCGTTGCTGGCCGACCAGTCGCGACTGCGCGCGATCGAATGGTTCGATGCGGGCAATGACGGCGTGCTGCTGCTCAAGTCGAATTGCATTTCGACCGTGCATCGCCGCGCACCGATCGACCTAATCCTCGTTCCGATCCGCGAAGGCGGGCGCGTGACCGGCCTGTCGATCCATGGCGGGCTGTGGACCAGCGCGGCGTTGCAGGCCGGCGCCGCCGATGTCCCCGTCCTGCGCCGTAACCTGACGCAGTTGCGCGAGAAATTCGGCTTCGACCCGCAAGGTCATGCGGGCAAGGCGCTGGGCCATGCGATCGCGACGCTACCGCACGACCTTACCATCGCGTTCAACCCCGACGCGCTGGAGCAACTGGCGCTGACCGCGATGTCGGTCGCCGACCGCCCGCGCTCGCGCCTCGTGCTCATTCGCTCTGCGCTGGGACGGCATCTGTTCGGGTTCGTGTGGCTTAGCCGCGACGATGTGACGACGCAGCGTCGCGTTGCGATCGGCGAGATGCTGGCACAGGCCGCCAACGCCTCCGTCCTCAACTGGTCGATGGCGATGGAGGACGGCGAAGCGGCGCTCATCCGCTACGTGCTCGACCTGCGGCAGGACGGGCGGATGCCCGATACGGCCGATCTCGACCGGCGGATCGAACGAATGGTGCGCGGCTGGCGCCCGGCGGTCGAAAGCGCGCTGGCCGAACTGGTGCCCGAAGGCGCGACGCGCATGGCGCTGCGCTTCGCCAACGCCTTTCCCAACAACTACCGCAATTCGAACCTGCCGGACGAGGCGGCGCGCGATATCGTCCGCGTCGCCGGGCTCACCGATGCAACGACGCGATCGGTGCGGATCGTGCCAGGCGACGGCGCGACGCTGCGGATCAAGGTATATCGCCGAGGCGGCGCGTTGGCATTGTCGGACGCGGTGCCGGTTTTGGAAAACTTCGGGCTGCGTGTGATCGAGGAACTGCCGACCCGGCTGGAGGATGACGAGAACAATTACATCCATGATTTCGAGGTCATGGTCGCATCCGACACGCCGCCGCGTTTCGACGTCGCGACCGTGGAACGCGCGATCGAGGCGGTGCTGGAAAACCGGGCCGAGAACGATGCATTCAACCGGCTGACCGTGGAGGCGGGAATCGCCCCATCGTCGGTCGTGCTGTTGCGCGCATGGTTCCGCTATCTGCGCCAGACGGGCCTCAGCTACAGCCTGTCGACCGCGGTCGATGCGCTGCGCCGCGCGCCGGGCGTCGCTACCGCGCTGATCGAACGCTTCACCGCTGCGCACGCGCTCGACCGGCCCGACCGCGATGCGGCCGTGGCCGCCGCCGATGCGGCGATCGAAACCGGGTTGGATGCGGTTTCCGCGATCGACGACGACCGTATCCTGCGCAGCTATCGCGGGGTCATCACCGCCACGTTGCGCACCAACGCCTTCTCCCCTGCCGCCGCCGAAGCGATCGCGTTCAAGATGGACAGCGCCAA
The DNA here is from genome assembly GCF_014842075.1 of Sphingomonas sp. CFBP 13720. Classification (GTDB taxonomy): domain Bacteria; phylum Pseudomonadota; class Alphaproteobacteria; order Sphingomonadales; family Sphingomonadaceae; genus Sphingomonas. The sequence continues at coordinate 7,120 of NZ_JACYVA010000008.1, read as the reverse complement.
GGTGCCGGGCCTGCCCAAGCCGTTGCCGTGGCGCGAGGTGTTCGTGTATTCGCCGCGTGTAGAGGGTATCCACCTGCGCGCCGGGCCGGTCGCACGCGGCGGGCTGCGCTGGTCCGACCGGCGCGACGATTTCCGTACCGAGATCCTCGGGCTGATGAAGGCGCAGCGCGTCAAGAACGCGGTCATCGTGCCGACCGGGGCGAAGGGCGGCTTCTATCCCAAGCAACTGCCCGCCCCGTCGAACCGCGACGCATGGCTGGCCGAAGGGACCGAAAGCTACCGCATCTTCATCCGGTCGCTGTTGTCGATCACCGACAACATCGTCGACGGCAAGGTCGTGCATCCGGCGGGCGTCACCATCCTCGACGGCGAAGACCCCTATTTCGTCGTGGCGGCGGACAAGGGCACCGCGACGTTCAGCGACGTCGCCAACGCACTGGCGCTCGAACGCGGCTTCTGGCTGGGCGATGCGTTCGCGTCGGGTGGCAGCGTCGGGTACGATCACAAGGCGATGGGCATCACCGCGAAGGGTGCGTGGATATCGGTCCAGCGTCACTTCCTCGAACTGGGCACCGACGTTCAGACGCAGCCGGTCGACGTGGTCGGATGCGGCGACATGTCGGGCGACGTGTTCGGTAACGGCATGCTGTTGTCGAAGACGATCCGGCTGAAAGCGGCATTCGATCACCGTCACATCTTCCTCGACCCCGCCCCTGATGCCGCGACGAGCTGGGTCGAGCGCGACCGGCTGTTCGCCCTGCCCCGCTCCAGCTGGGCCGATTACGATCCGTCGCTGATCTCGGCGGGGGGCGGCGTGTTCCCGCGCACTGCCAAGACGATCGCGCTGTCCGAACCGGTCCGCGCAATGCTGGGCGTGTCCGACGTGGAGATGGAACCGTCCGCGCTGATCTCTGCGATCCTCAAGGCACCGGTCGACCTGATCTGGTTCGGCGGCATCGGGACGTACGTAAAGGATCGCCACGAAGGGCATCTGGACGTCGGCGATCCGGCGAACGACAGGATCCGCGTGGACGCACAGCAGTTGCGGGCAAAGGCGATCGGCGAAGGCGCCAATTTGGGCGTGACTCAGGCTGCGCGGATCGCGTTCAGCGTCGCCGGCGGCCGGATCAACACCGACTTCATCGACAATTCGGCCGGAGTCGATTGTTCGGACAACGAGGTCAACATCAAGATCGCGCTGAACCGGGAGGTCGTGGAGGGCCGGCTGGCGCTGCCCGATCGCAACGCGTTGCTGGCACGCATGACCGACGACGTCGCCGAACTGGTGCTGGAGGACAATCGCCTCCAGACGCTGGCGCTGTCGGTGATGGAAAATGATGGCCCGGTCGCGGTGCCAAGCTATGTCCGCGTCATCGAAATGCTCGAAGCCGCTGGCAAGCTGGACCGGGTGGTCGAGGGGCTGGCTGCCAATGACGACTATGTCCGCCGGGCACAGGACGGGCGCGGCCTGACCCGACCCGAACTGGCCGTGTTGCTGGCCAGCGTGAAGCTGGCGTTGCAGGAATCGATCGAACACGCGCCGATCGCCACCAGCGACGATCTGGCGGACGAACTGCTTGCCGCCTTCCCGTCCGAGATGCGCGAAACCCACCGCGATGCGATCCTCGCCCATCGGCTGCGTGGCGAGATCGTCGCCACCAAGCTGGCCAACCGCATCGTCAACCGGCTGGGCGTGCTGCACGTCTATGAACTGGCCGAGGAGGAAGGCGCGGCGCTGGCGGACATCGTCGGAATGTTCGTTGCCGCGGAACGGCTGTTCGGCATCGCTGCGCTATATGCCGCGATCGAGGACGCCGACGTGTCGGAACGCGCACGTATTGCGTTGCTCGACGAGATGGCGGTCGGCGTGCGGTCGCAGATCGCCGATCTGTTGCGCGCCTTTCCGGCGGGAACCGCCCCGGCCGATGCCGTCGCGCATCTGGCGAAGGGGGTCGAATCGCTGTCGCGTCAGACCCGCGCGCTGTTGCGGGCCGAAGCGTCGCAGCAACGGGATCGCATCGCCGGCGTGCTGCACGATGCCGGCGCGCCGCAGGAACTGGCGGGACAGGTCGTGCGGCTGTTCGAGCTGGACGGCGTGGTCGGGCTTGCCGATCTTGGCCGGCGGTTGAAGCTGGACGAGACGAAGCTGACGCAGGCGTTCACGCATCTGGGCTTCGCGCTCGGACTGGACTGGGCGCAGGCGGTGGCGGCGCGTATCCAGACCGGCGATCCGTGGGAACGACTGTTGATCGCCGGCCTGGCACGCGATTTCCAGCAACTGCGCTTCGACTTCCTCAACCGCAATGCGGGCAAGGACCCGCAGGCGGCGGTCGAGACGTGGCTGGAGGCCAACCGTCCGCGCGTGGCGCAGTTCGCGGCGGTGGTTCATCGCGCGCGACAGGCACCGGTGGCGGGCGCCGCGATGCTGGCGCAGATCGCGGGACAGGCGCGGGTGCTGCTGGGGCGGTAGGGCGATCACCGGAACCCGTGCAGGACGGTCGGCGGCGGTCCTCGCGGGCGGGACCGAAGATCGGGACGCTCGCGCGGGCGTTCCGATGAACTGGCAACCCGACGCTGGTCGCGGTCGGGGGTGATCCGTTTGCTGCGCAGGCCTGCCACCTTGCGATTTTTAGCTGCCAGTGAACGTCTCGAACGGTGGCGCTGCAACGGGCAGCATGGCTGCGGCAAATGGACGGATGTAGCGAAAGCCGTTTCGCCGGAACGCGCGATGCCGTGCATGACCGCCGCCCCCCCCCCCCCGCCACCATCCGCACGGTGACGCCGATCCAGAACACCCTTTCCCGAGGCAGGAAGGTATCCGGCGTACCGACCCTCCGCCGCGCCGTTGCGTGCGGCCGCCGGAACCCCACATCGTCGGGACGAAAGGACACGCTTCATGTCGCTACACCGTCGTCGCCTGCTCGAACTGTCGGGTCTGTCCGCCCTTGCCGCTTTGATCGGCTGCGCCCCGTCGGAAAGCGAGGCGGCGCAGGTGTTTCCGTTTCGGCTGACCGATGCCCAATGGAAGGCGCGGCTGACGCCCGAGCAATATTATATCCTGCGCGAACAGGGCACCGAGCGTCCCTATACCAGCCCGCTGAACAAGGAAAAACGCGCAGGCGTGTTCGGGTGCGCCGGATGCGGCAACCGGCTGTTCGCATCGTCGACGAAGTTCGAAAGCGGGACCGGATGGCCGAGCTTCTATGCGTCGCTGCCGAACGCGGTGACCGCGCGGCGCGATCGTGGCTTGATGATGGAGCGGGTCGAGACGCTGTGCAGCCGCTGCGGCGGACATCTGGGGCATGTGTTCGATGACGGCCCGCAACCGACCGGCAAGCGCTATTGCATGAACGGCGACGCGCTGACCTTCCGCCCTGCCTGAACCCGGTCAGTCGTTCAGCGCGACGATCGGCCGTTCCAGCCGGGTCGGCACATGGCCGCCGACGGTTGCAGCATCGGCATCGGCAAGCTGCACCGGCTGGTCGATCGCGGGCGTGTCGTCGTCGTGCGGCGGCTGGCCCGAATAGATGAAACCGTTGGCCGGATAGGCCGACGTGCCGAGGCCGCCCAGCGGGCCGAACCACACTTTCACTTCGCTCCAGTCGCCCGCCGCCGATACGTCGACCGCGCGCACATCCCGCTCCACGCCGCCGCGCCGCGACCAGTTGGCGTGGGTGAGCAGCACTTCGCGCTCGCTGACGACCTTCGACACCATGGCGACGTGCCCCAGCCGCATGCGCGACGTAGCGGCGAACGACAGGACCGCGCCCTCGCGGGGAACGTGACCGCGTTCGTAGCGGCCGGCGGCCTGACCCCACCATGTGTGGGCGTTGCCGAAGATCGCGACGCCGGAAATCTCGCGGGCATAGGGGGCGCACTGCCAGAAGCGCGCCTGCGCCGGTGCCACCATCGCAAGGGCGCACGAAACCACCAGCGCGAAACGCGCTGCAACCGCACCGAACGTCATAAAATCCCCACGCCCCGAAAAGACCGTGAATGTCCTCAAGCAGGGATTCGCAGCCACGGAAACCCATGCGGGAACCATATCGGACGAAGCGTGTTTCGACGGCGATGACCCGCAGATGAACGGAATCTGCGGTCTTATTGTCATGCCCGCGATCGGTGAAATGCGACGAACCGCCGTCGAACGTGTTGCAACGCAACACGAACCATGTTCGGATGTGTCGTGGACGAACGCCCGGACGGCATGTTCAGCAAGCTGTCAACCGGTTTCGGGCAATCTCCTGTTGCATGGGTCGCATGGTCACGGGCGGGGAGTTTGGACGATGGGTAGGGCACGCAAGCCGGCAGAAGGCGTGATGACGCTGGCCGAAATGAAGGAGTTCGCCGGGTTTTCGGCAGCGACGCAGCGATATATCCGCCGGTCGCTCGACATCGGGCTGGACCGTCAGGACGCGATGCAGCGCTGGTCGCGCGATGTCGTCGAAGCCGCCAGCATCCGCGCCCAGGCGCGCGTCTATGATCGGCTGCCCGACATCCGCGCCTGCGTTCCCGATGACAGCGGGCTGGACGCGATCGAACCGTTCATGACGCCGCTGTTGATGGTCACCGCGTTCGATCTGGGACAGGGTCGGTTGACGACGTTCGGCGCGTATCGGTTCCTGTACGAGCGGCTGGTTGGGGCGGAGGCACGGCCATGGCTGCCCGGCGCGTTCTGCGCATCGGCGGCGCTGCCGCATCTGCATCCCGACCTGCGTCGCAAGCTGCTGCAATCGCTGAGCGAGGCTGCCGCGACCGCGTCGGGCTGGTCGCTGCGGCAACCGGTCTTCTATCCGGCATGGGTCGAAAAGGTCGAGGCGAGCGCCCCGATGCATTGATGCGCGACGGTCCCCCTTCATTGGAGGGGGACTCGGCTCAATCGTCGCGCACCCGGCCGCGCCCGGCCTTGACCTGCGCCCGGCCCTTCTTCGCATCCACCCGCCGCGTCTGCGATGCGCGGGTGGGCTTGGTCGGGCGGCGCTTCTTGGGGACGATCGTCGCCTCGCGGATCAGGTCGAACAGCCGCTCGCGCGCCTCGCGCCGGTTCAGCTCCTGCGACCGCGACCCGTCGGCGCGCAACGTCAGCACGCCGTCCTTGGTCAGCCGCGATCCTGCCAGCACCGCCAGCCGCTGCTTGACCGCGTCGGGCAGTCCCGGCGATGCGACGACGTCGAACCGCAGCAGCACCGCGCTGTCGGTCGTATTGACGTGCTGGCCCCCCGGGCCCGACGCCCGCGTAAAGCTTTCGACCAGTTCGCCACTGTCGATCGCGATCGACCGGGTGATGGGAATGCGCGGCATCGGCGCTTGCGCTATTCCTCGAACCCGGCGGCCACGAAACTGGTGGGCCATGGCGCAGTCACGTCGATTGCGGGCTTGTTGTCGCGTGGCACCATCAACCCGGTGGCGTGAAGCAGCATCGCCCCACCGCCCCGGCCATAGACCGGATCGCCCGCGACCGGGCATCCCAGCCCCTCGGCCATATGCACGCGGATCTGGTGCGTCCGCCCGGTCTCGGGGAACAGCGCGACCAGCGCGCGATCGCCGACCGTCCGCAGCAACCGCCAGTTGGTGCGCGACGGCTTGCCCGCCGGATCGCCGACCATCCGCCATCCGTCCTCGATGCTGCTGACCTTGGCCAGCGGCAGGTCGATCTCTCCCGATTCGCCATCGGGAATGGCGTCCAGCACCGCCAGATAGCGTTTGGTCACCCGCCCCTGTTCGAACGCCTGCTGGAACCGGGCATGCGCCTTTGGATTGCGCGCCAGCAACAGGCAGCCGCTGGTATCGCGATCCAGCCGGTGGACCGGCGTGGGTTCGCGCAGGAAGGTGAAGCGGAGTTCGTCCGCCCGACCGACGATGCTGGGCGATCCGTCACGCGGCGGATCGACCGGAAGGCCGGCGGGCTTGTCGAGGACGATCGCCTCGCCATCGATGAACAGGACAAGGTCGTCGAGCATTTCCCTCCCTTGCCACCCTTGCGCCCGCCATGCCAGAGCCGGAACGGTACGATCCTGCGAAACGGAGACGTCAGTGCGCGTATCGAACTCCCTTTTCCGCCGATCGGCCCTGATATCATTGCTGGCCGCGACCGGTTGCGCACCCGCCGCCACTCCAGTCGCGCCGCCACCGGTCCTTGCCCCGGCTCCTACCGCCGAAACTGTCGCGCCGCCGGAGATCCGCGTGGCGCCTTCCGCACCGCCGATCGCGTTGTGCGGGCGGGGCACGGTACGTCCCGCCGCCGATGGTCGCCTGTTCCACCATTTCCGCTATCCCGATACGCCGGCCAGCGCGCTCGTGCCGGTCCCGCCGACGCTATCGCCCGGTGGCAGTTGCCGGGTCCATCCGGCGATGTTGCCCGATCTCGCGCGCCTGCTCGCCGCCGCCGACTCCGATCCGGCGGTCGCGGGCCAGTTGCGGGCGATATCGTGTCACCGGTCCGAACCGTTGCAGGCACAGACCTTCTGCGGTGGGATCGGGCCGGATGGGTCGGCGGGCTTCGCGGATCGCGCATGGGCCTCCGCACCGCCGGGGCATAGCGAGCATGCCACCGGCTATGTCATCGATTTCGGGACAATCGACCGACCGGCCTGCCATGCGGAAGCATGCTTCGCCGCAACCGCCGCCGGTCGCTGGCTCCGCGCCAATGCCGCGCGTTACGGGTTCGAAATGTCGTTTCCAGCGGGCAATCGCCAGCAGGTGAAGTGGGAACCATGGCACTGGCGCTGGGTCGGCACCGCGACGACCGTGCCGGGCGCGACCGTCGCCCGCACGCTGTTCGCCCCGGCCCGTACGCAATTCCCCGCCGATCCGGCGGTCCAGTAGGCGACCCGTCGCCGGGTCTCCCTCGGTCGTACTAGTCCTGAACGACGCGAACGTTCAGAACGCTGCACCCGTACGAACGACGTCGACCCGGCATGCCGCACCCCATCCGCCAGTGGACCGGACTTTTGCCGGATTCGGACGGACCACACCGGCCCGTCCGAGCTACCCGGCCACATGCCGGACAATCAGAACGCGTTCCAATCGTCGCCGGCCGGCACCTTTGCCGGCTGGCTAGAGCGGTTTTCGATCAGTCTGCATCATATCCGCATGCGGCGAAGTAGTTGGCGCATTCCTG
>NZ_JACYVA010000007.1 GCF_014842075.1 Sphingomonas sp. CFBP 13720 | reverse complement strand
CTTCACCGGCTTCGTCCACCTCGCCGCCGCCATGATCTGGCTACGGTGAATGTCGATCCCGCCTAGCTGACCGCAAGCGATGCGGGACAAGGCTTTGCCGCCAAAGACGGCGGCAGGGCGGGGCTGGGCGAATGTCGTGCAGGTCATACGGTCGCCGTCCCGATGAATGTCGATCCGCGTCAGGAACGGAAGCACGCCCGTCCGAAAACCCCCCGCGCATTCGGCTTCGCGGTTATCCCAGCACGCAGTCGTCGAACAGCCCCGTCATCACCGTCGACGCATAGAGCTTCACCGCCTGTTCGCGCGGCATGGTCCCGGCCCATTTGCGCATGTCGAACGCCGCGTTCTGCAACGCCATTACCGCCTGCGCCGCCACGGGGGGATCGACCGCGCGGATCGATCCTTCGGCGATGCCGTCGCTGATCGTACCGGCGAAGCGCCGGGCGATGCGGTTCGACCGGTCGACCATCGCCTGTCGCACCGACAGCGGCAGGCCGGACAATGCGGTGGTGCGCAACAACGGGGCCACATCGGCGAACTGCGCATCGACGAGGATCGCCAGCGCGCTCGACAGCCGTTGCCAATGGCTGCCACCGACCCGGTCGGCGGCCTGTTGCGCGGCGGTGATCGTGTCGAAGCTGCGCCGATAGCACGCGGTGACCAGATCGTCCTTGGCGTCGAGATGGTGGTAGAACGACCCCTTGGTGACGTTCAGTTCGGCGGCGATCCGCTGCACCGACGCACCGCGATAGCCGAGTTCGTTGATGAGCCGGGTCGCCGCGCGCAGGAACGCGTCCTGCCCCGCTTCGTCCCCCATCGGCAGCGCCAGCGGATGCGGGGTCCAGTGCCGGTCCGGCGCGGCGAGACCGTGCGCGAACACGTCCATCAACCGTGCCTCGACCCGCGCATATTGGTCGGGTTCGTATCGGTCGATCCACACGGTCATCCAAAAGCTGTTTTCCAGCAAGACGTGCGCCCGCGCACCGTTCAGATCCTTGTGTGCCCGGTCGGCGGGATTGCCCCACAGCGTCCGGGTCTTGCGAAACACCTCGCGCCAGCTTTGCAACAGCCGTCCCTTGAACGGGTCTTCCATCGCACGCAGGTCGGCCAGCACGGCGACGGGGCGTTCGTCGCCGGCAACGATCCGCCGTTGCCGTTCGAAGTGGATCGACAGGAACCGCGCGACGCGTGCCTGCGGCGTGGGTTCCGCCAGCGCCCGATCCAGCGTCGTTTGCAGCCATTCGAGCGTATGGTCGAAGGCGGCAGCGGCCAAATCCTCTTTCCGCTTGAAATAATAGGTGACGCTGGTGGTATTCAGACCCACCCGACGCGCGACATCGGCAAAGGTCATTCCCTTTGCACTCGCTTCGTTGATCGCCTCGGCCGCCGCTGCCAGAATGGCGTCGCGTTTGGCGAGATAGCGGTCGGTGGCTCCGTCGGTACTGCTCATGCCCGCCCCCCTAGCAGATCGGGTGTGCCGCCCGAAGTAGCTATTCACCGGTGAACCACGTGCGTCGGCGTCGCTTCCCGAACATCGGGTATGGCGGCACCGCCCATGACGCACCGCGCAGGAACGAAAACGATATCCGGTGCTTGAGGTATGAGTTCACACGGAGTTCTATTATGGCCGACGTCCTGCTGCCCCCGATCCGGTACGCCACCAGCATCGAACGACCGGAGCCGGACGAAGCGGAGACGATCGCCGATCTGAATCGATCGTTCGACACGATCCTCGAAACCACGTCGCAGGACTACAGCAAGGCGGTGCGCGCGGTACATGCCAAGGCGCACGGCATCCTGCGAGCCGAGCTGACGGTACACCCTGGTCTGCCGCGCGAACTCGCCCAGGGACTGTTCGCGACGCCCGCGACGCATCCGGTGTGGATGCGCTTCTCGACCAATCCCGGCGATATTCTCGACGACAGCATCGGGCTGCCGCGTGGTCTGGCGTGGAAGGTGTTGGACGTCGAGGGCGATCGGTTGCCGGGTGCGCACGGTAGGACGCAGGACTTCGTCATGGTCAACGGCCCAGCCTTCGCCGCGCCGACGCCGAAGAAATTCGCCGGTAATCTCAAACTGTTGTCGAAAACGACGGACAAGGCGGAATGGGCCAAGAAGGCGCTGTCGTTCGTGTTGCGCGGTGCCGAGGCCGCGCTGGAGGCGGTCGGCACGGAAAGCGCGCTGCTCAAGAATATGGGCGGAGCGAAGAACGTCCATCCGCTCGGCGAGACCTATTTTTCCGCAGTGCCGTTCCGCCATGGCGAGTATGTCGCGAAATATCAGGTGGTGCCGGTATCAGCCGATCTGACCGCGCTGACCGATATCGTAATCGATGCGTCGGGCCGGCCGAACGCGATCCGCGAGGATATGCAGGCGTCGATGAAAGGCGTCGAGGGTGTCTGGGAAGTCCGTGTCCAGTTGCTGCGCAATGCGGAAGCGCAACCGATCGAGGATGCCAGCGTCGAGTGGCCGGAGGACGTCAGCCCGTTCCAGACCGTCGCCACGCTTCGCGCCACGTCACAGGATAGCTGGGCGGCGGAAAAGGTGGCGGAGGTCGACGAGAATCTCCGGTTCAGCGTCTGGACCGGGCTGACCGCGCACCAACCGCTCGGCGGCGTCAACCGCGTGCGACGGCCGGTCTACGAACATTCGGCGGACTATCGGCGTCGATTCAACGGCTGTCCGCTGCACGAACCGGGATAAGTGCGGCCTCGACGGGTCAACGCCGTACCGGAACACAGGTCGTCGGACGGATCGCGGCACAGGCGCGCGTCGCCTCCCCGCTCGACGCATAGGGTCCGACCTGCAACTTGGTGATCGCACCCGACGCTTCGTAAAAGGCTTGGCGTCCGGCAAATCGGGCCGACACCTGACCCCATAGACCGCGCGCGTTGCCGGGGTCGCGAAACGCGCCGAGTTGGACGCGCCAGTCGCCGTCGCGGACCGGCGCAGCAACGGTGCGTACCGGTCCAGCGGCAGCGCGGACCGGAGCCGCGGCCTTTACTGACGGCGACGTGCGCACAGGCGGCGTCGTGACGGCGGTCTGTACGGCGGGGGCGGTCGGCATGCGCCCGGCGCGCGCCTCATATTCGCGCGCCATTACCAGTGCCGCCTGTCGATCGGGCAGGGGGATATGCCGGTCCATTTCCGCCAGCGTCCCCGCCGCCTGCGGCAGGGTCGCCGACGCCCGCGTCATCAGCGCATAGGCCCGCCGCCAGTCCTTCGGCACCGCATCGCCGTTGAACAGCATCGTGCCCAGCACGAACTGCGCCCGCGCCTCCCCACGCGCGGCCGATTTCTCCAGCCACCGCGCCGCTTCGGCACGCTTGCCGTTCTGGAACAGGATCAGGCCGTAATTATCCTCCGCCTGCGGATGCCCCTGCTGCGCGGCACGGGCGTACCAGCCCTCCGCCTCCGCCAGATCGAGCGGCACGCCGCGACCCAGCTTGTACGCCTGTCCCAGATTGAACTGCGCATCGGGATCGCCCGCGACCGCCGGCGGACGCCATTCGCGCACCGCCGTCGCCCAGTCGCCCCGCGACCACGCATCGACGCCGGCCTTCACATCGGCCACCCCCGGCGCCGCCATCAGCATCGCGCCCGCTCCAATCAGCCACACCGCGCGCATCGCATTCCCCTTCGTCCTTCTCCGTCCGGGGATATCAGTGCGGCCCCGAGTTCGGAAAGCATTTCATCGCCGAACGGTGTTAACCAGTTCTTATCCCTGCTCTGCGATCCGTCGGTCTCGGCAAACAGGGGGCTTGTCCGCATGCGCGTACTCGCGGTGGCATCGCAGAAGGGGGGATCGGGCAAGACGACGCTGTCGGGCCATCTCGCCGTGCAGGCCCAGCGCGCGGGTGCCGGCCCCGTGGTGATGATCGACATCGATCCGCAAGGGTCGCTGGCCGACTGGTGGAACGAACGCGACACCGAATTTCCCGCTTTCGCCCAAACCACGGTCGCGCGCCTTGCCGCCGATCTGGAAACGCTGCGGGCGCATGGGTTCAAGCTGGCGGTGATCGACACCCCGCCCGCGATCACCCCGGCGATCCAGAGCGTCATCGCCGTCGCCGAACTGGTGGTCGTGCCGACCCGGCCCAGCCCGCACGACCTGCGCGCCGTCGGGGCGACCGTAGACCTGTGCGACCGCGCCGGAAAGCCGCTGGTCTTCGTCGTCAACGCCGCCACCCCCGGCGCACGGATCACGGCGGAAGCGACGATGGCGTTGTCGCAGCACGGCATCGTCGCACCGGTGACGGTCCATCACCGCGTCGATTTCGCATCGTCGATGGTCGATGGCCGGACCGTTATGGAACTGGACCCCGCATCCCGGTCCAGCGGCGAGATCGAGGCATTGTGGACCTATGTCCACGACCGGCTGGAAAAGAACTTCCGCCGCACCGTGTTCGCGGTGCCGACCGCCGCGCGTCCCGGACAGCGTCCGGCCGGCGGCTTCGGCCGTCGGGGGGTCGGTTGACGATGACGCCGCCGCGTCCCGTATCGCCGGTCGCGTCCGGCCTGCTGGCCCGCAAGGGCGAAGCCCGCCCGGCGATGCGTCCGCACGCCGGCGGGCCGGGCGACGACGACCTTGGCTGGAACGATATCGGCCTGCCCGAAACGGTCCCGCCGGTGCTGCGGCAACGGGCGGAGTTGCAGGGGCTGGCAAGTCCGGCAGCGGGGGATGTGGTGACGCTGCACCTCGATACCGACCGGCTGTGGCGGCTGCGCCTTGCCGCCGCGATCCGCAACGTCGGTCCCGACGCGATCCTGACGCAGGCACTCGACCGGTTTCTCGCGACCGTTCCCGAAGTCGATGCGTTGGTGCGCCGGTTGACGGACACCGGCACCGAAGGGAGTACATCATGAAGTCCCGTATGCTCGCCACGATCTCGCTTGCCGGCGGCATGTTGTGCGGATCGCTGGGGGCGATCGCCACCGGATCGGTCGCGTCGGCCGCCGACGATGCACGTACCGCTCCGCGTTTCGCGGAAAAGGCCGGCGCGGCGCTGGCGAAGCGCAAGGGCGCGACCGCCGTCCGCTTCGCCGAACAGGCGGTGGCGCTCGCCCCGCGCGATGCTGCGTATCGCGCCCTGCTGGGCCGCGCCTATCTGGCGGCAGGACGGTTCGGTTCGGCTGCGCAGGCGTTGACCGATACGCTCGCGCTCGATCCCGCCGATGGCCGTTCCGCGCTCAATCTCGCGTTGGCGCAGATCGCGACCGGGGACTGGTTCGCGGCGCGGGGCACGCTGACGGCGCATGCGGAACGGATCGTTCCTGCCGACCATGGCCTTGCGCTGGCGCTGGCAGGCGATCCATCGGGCGGCATGGCGATGCTGGCCGATGCTGCGCGCGATCCGGCGGCGACCGCGACGGTGCGGCAGAATCTGGCGCTGGTACTGGCGCTCAACGGTCGGTGGATCGAGGCACGGGCAGTCGCGGCGGTCGACATGGCTCCCGATCACGTCGATCGGCGGCTGGGGGAATGGGCCGAGTTCGCCCGGCCTGGCACGGCGGCGCAACAGGTCGCGGCACTGCTTGGCGTCACGCCGGTCGCGGATCGCGGGCAACCGCTGCAACTGGCACTCGCCCCCGAACCTTCTACACCGGTGGCGGCGGTAGCTTGGAAGGAAGCGATGCCGGCTGCGCCATCGTCGTTGGCACTGGTTGCGCCGCCCGGGACCGTACCGCCTGCGCCGTCGTCGGCCGCTGTTACCGGACCGACAGGCATCGGTCCGGTCCTTGTCGAACCGTCCGCTTCCCCGGCCATCGCGACGGGGGTCCATTTTGCGCCCTATCGTGCGATCGTCCAGGCACTGCCGGCCGTTCCGGTACGGCTGGCCGCACCGCGCGCCGCGCCGGCCCCGCCGGTCACGGGCAGCTATTTCGTACAACTCGGCGCCTATCCCGATGTCGCCAGTGCCCGCGACGGCTGGCACCGCGTCCGTCGCGGTAATGCGCGGCTGACCAATCTGTCGCCGCAGGGCGTTCAGGCAACGGTAAGGGGCGTCCGCTATTACCGGTTGTCGGTCGGCGGGTTCACGCGGAACGAAGCGTTGCAGCTATGCCGCGACCTTCGCAACCGCAGCACGCGCTGTTTCGTCCGCAACCATGTCGGGGAACGGCTCGCCAGTTGGGCGCGCCCGATCCGGATGGCTTCGCGTTGAAGCGACCGGTTAACGCGGTGCGGCGGTTAGACCGCGCCGCAGCATCCCGCTAGGGCCGGCGTCCCAGAGTTTCCCAGTCCTCTCCCAGGAGGAGCGGCGCGTTCCCTTACAGGAACGCGCCGCCTTTGATCGTCTGAACGACGCGTCCCTGCACCGGCAGTCCGTCGAACGGGGTGTTGCCCGCCTTTCCGGCGAAGGCATCGCCCCGGACCTGCCACGGCGCGTCGCGATCGATCACGATCAGGTCGGCGGGCGCGCCCGACGCCAGCGTGCCGGTATCCAGCCCCAGCAACGCCGCCGGGTTGGCGGACAACAGCGCGAACAGCCGGTCCAGTTCGATCACCCCGTCGCGCACGAGGCCAAGTCCCATCGGCAACAGCGTTTCCGCTCCCGCCATACCCGGTTCTGAATCGGCAAAGGGCAGCCGCTTGGCTTCGGGGCCGCGCGGGTCGTGGCCCGAACACAGAATGTCGATCGTCCCGTCGCGCAGCGCCTCGCGCGCCGCGCGCCGGTCGCTTTCGCTGCGCAGGGGCGGGGACAGATGCGCGAAGGTGCGGAAATCGCTCATCGCGATATCGGACAGGTACAGATGCGCGGGTGTGATCCCGCACGTTACCGCCACGCCACGACGCTTCGCTGCGCGGATCAAGTCGAACCCCGCCGCCGTCGTCACCTGCCGGAAATGGAGCCGCGCGCCGGTATCCTCAGCCAGCATCACGTCGCGCGCGATTGCCAGCGGCTCGGCGATGGCGGGCGCTGATGGAAGTCCCAGCCTGGTCGCCGTCTCGCCCGCCGTCGCCACCGCGTCGCCGGCCAGTCCGCCGTCCTCGGCATGGACAATCACGGTCAGTCCGCAATCGCGGGCATAGGCCAGCACCTTGCGCATCACGCCGCTGTCGGCGATCCATCGGCGCCCGGTGGCGACCGCCGCCGCGCCCGCTTCGGCGTTGATCGCCATTTCTGCCAGATCGATGCCCGTTAGCCCGCGCGTGGCTGCTGCGATCGGATGGATCCACAGATCGGGTTTACCCATATGCGCCGCGCGCGCGACGATGCCGGGGCCGTCGAGCACCGGAACCTGATCGGGCATCAGTCCCACGCGCACGATCCCGCCCGCCTTGCACGCCGCCACGTCGATCCCGAAAACGCCCAGATCCACGATGGCGGGCGCGATCAGCTTGCCCGACAGATCGATCCGCGTTGCATCGTCCAGTCCCACCGCCGACGAAACGATCCGGTCGCCGAAGACGACCAGATCGCCGTGGCTCACGCCGTTCGTCGGGCACACGCGGGTCGCGCCGGTGAAGATGATGCTCATGACCAGCCCTCCACACCGCGGCTTCGCCGGGTCAGCACATCGAGACACGCCATCCGCACGGCCACGCCCATTTCGACCTGTTCGGTGATCGCCGACCGTTCGGTATCGTCGGCGACGTCGCTGGTAATCTCGACCCCCCGGTTCATCGGGCCGGGATGCATCACCAGCGCGCCTGGTTCGGCACGTTTCAGCCGCTCGCGCGTCAGCCCGTAGCGCAGGTGATATTCGCGGGTCGACGGAATGAAGCCGCCGTTCATCCGTTCGTTCTGCAACCGCAGCATCATCACCACGTCCGCCCCCGCCAGCGCCGCGTCGAAATCGGTGAACGGGGTGACCCCCATCGCCTCGATCGACTCGGGCATCAGCGTTGCGGGGGCGGCGACCCGAACCTCCGCCGCCAGCGTGGTCAGCGCGAGGATGTTCGACCGCGCGACCCGGCTGTGCAGGATATCGCCACAGATCACGACGCGCTTGTAGGCGATCGAACCCAGCCGGCGGCGGATGGTCAACGCGTCGAGCAGCGCCTGTGTCGGATGTTCATGCCATCCATCGCCTGCATTCAGCACCGGACAATCGACCTTGTCCGCGATCAACTGCACCGCGCCCGACGATCCGTGGCGGATGACGATCACGTCGGCGCGCATCGCGTTCAACGTGACGGCGGTGTCGATCAGCGTCTCGCCCTTCTTCACGCTCGACTGGCCGGCATGCATGTTGACCACGTCGGCCCCCAGCCTTTTGCCCGCGATCTCGAACGACAGCAGCGTCCGCGTGCTGTTTTCAAAGAACGCGTTGATCTGCGTGACGCCTTCCAGCCGACGATCGCCGGGTGCGCGGTTGCGGTTCGCGTCGATCCATTGTTCCGCTTCGTCGAGCAGGAACAGGATCTCATGGGGCTGCAACCCCTCGATTCCGGTCAGGTGGCGATGCGGAAAGACGGCGCCGCCATCGATCATGGCGGCGGGGCGGTGGTCGGACAGGGACATGAGACGGCCGGTTACGCCGCGCCGTTGCCCCGCGCAAGCCGCTGCCACCCGCGTCCTTCATGTCCGAACGAAAAAGCATTCGGATGGATGATCTCGGCGAGGATCTCGGCCGATTCCACCAGCCTCGGGCCGGGACGGTTGAAGAAATGATGCCCGTCGGCAACGAACACCCGGTCCTCGCACACGGCTTTCAGCCGCGACCAGCCGGGCCGGCCGGTCAGCGGCGACAGGTCGCCCAGCGTCTGCGCGATCTGGAACCCGCATGGCATCATCACGATCACGTCGGGATCGGCATCGACCAGCGCGTCCCATTCAGCCCATGGCGAATGCTGTCCGGCTTCGGCGAACAGGCTGATGCCGCCCGCCGCGTCGATCAATTCGGGCACCCAGTTTCCTGCGACCATCAGCGGATCGATCCACTCGACCGCCGCCACCGTGGGTCGCGTTGGTTGCGCCGCCGCCGTCGCGGCGATGGCGGCAAGCCGCTGCTTCAGCTTCGCAACCACCGGCGGCGCGCGTTCGGGCACGCCCAGCGCCTGCGCCACCCGGCCGAAATCGCCCCATACGTCGCCAAGATCGTTGGGCGCGAGCGACACGAGCACCGGGTCCTGTCCTTGCCACGCGCACAGCGCCTCTACCAGATCGTCGGGCGTGACGGCGCAGACCGCGCATTGCGACTGGGTTAGTACGACATGCGGCGCCAGGTCGCGCATCGTCGGCGCGTCGACTTCGTAACAGGACAGCCCTGCGGTCACGATCGCTTGCACCCGATCGTCGATCAACCGCGACGGCAACCCCTTTTCAATGCGGGTCGACGTTAGCCGGGGCAGGGCGGTCACTTCGGGGGGGAAATCGCATTCATGGCTCCGCCCGACCAGATCGTTGCCGAAGCCCAGCGCGACGGCGATCTCGGTGGCGCTGGGCAGCAGCGATACGATACGGGGCATGGAATGATTATCCTGTAAAATCAGAGCAGCGGGACGTGGACCAGCGCGTCGATCGCACCTTGCAGGATATACGCCGCCGCCAGCTTGTCGACCCGCTCGGCCCGTTTGGCGCGGCTCAGATCCTCCGCGATCATCTGGCGCTCCACCGCAACGGTCGACCAGCGCTCGTCCCACAGAAAGATCGGCAGCCCGATATCGTCGAGGTTGCGGGCGAATGCGCGGACCGATTGCGTCCGGGGCGAATCGCTGCCGTCCATGTTGAGCGGCAGGCCGATGACGATACCGCGCACCGATTGCTGCCGAATCAGCGTCTGCAACTGCACCTTGTCGGCGCTGAACTTCGTGCGGACGACCAGCACCGCCGGGCTGGCGAAGCTCCACCCGGCGTCGCACAGCGCAGTGCCGATCGCTTTCGTCCCTACGTCCAGCCCGATCAGCCGCCCACCGTCAGGCAGCACATCGCGGAAAACGCTACGGTCCTCGGTAATCATCGGCCCTCCCACGTCGCCAAGCGACGTAGTGCATCGCTGCGAACATTCGCCCAGAACAGACTGTAATCATACACATGCCAGTTGTTGCCGGGCAGGACATAAGGACCAAGATCGGGCGGATCGCTGCCGATCGACAGGAACCCGCGGCCCTCGCACCGTCCCGGGATCAGTCCCGGCGTCAGCACGGCGTTCTCCAGCGACGCTTCCGGAACCAGCGTTCCGGCGTTGGCAGAAGCCGCCGCGGCGGCGTTGGCGGTTCCGGTCAGCGGGTTGGTGCAGACCATCGGCGTTCCGGCGCGGGGCCGTCCATCGAAGCCGGTGGTCGCATCGAACGTATCGACGATCAGCGACGGATCGGCCGGTTCGGCAAAACTCTGCCACGACAACAGGCATCGCGCCTGTGCCGGCGTCGTGCATTCGGGCAGGCCCATCGCGGCAAGGTCGGTCGCCTTCGATACCGGCCAGCCGACGACATAGGCCGCGACTACCCGCCGCGCGATCGGCGTTCCCGCCACCCGATCGCGCAACAGGTGGGTCAGGTGCAGCGCGCCCTGACTATGCCCCGCAAGGATGATCGGCGCGTTGGGATCGATCTCGCGCAGGAATTGCTCGAACGCGGCGGCTACGTCGCCATGTGCCAGCCCGAGGGCCTGTTTCGCGCTTGCTTCGCTGGTCAGGAACGCGCCGAACGTCGCCTGACGATAGCGTGGCGCCCATACCCGACCAGCGGCGGCGAACGCGCTGGCTTGTCCGCGCAGGAACACCTGCGCCCGGCCGTTTGTCTCGGGATCGTCCAGCGGCGCATTCCACCGGTCGGTCCCGACGAACGACGTGGGATGGATGAAGAATATCTCGGCCCGGCCCGGCGCGACCTTTGCGAATCCCGGCGGCAGCCAGTCGACGGGCGTGTCGGTCAACCCCGGTCGCGCGAACCACATTTGCCGGTCGGCATAGCCATTGGCGGCGACGGCCGGCTCCGCCTTGAACGCGACGCCCGGAACCAGCGTCCGCCGCAACAACTGGACGCCGAACAGGCGGTAGGCGAACGCCGCCGCGATCGCGAGCACGATCAGCGCGGCGACGACATACAGGAACTTGCGCGCCAATCGGACCTCCTCGGGGCGATGCGTGCGCCGGCCCCGTGGGTGCTTGTGGGGCGGGGGCGGGGATGCTAGCCGCACGGCCATGTCCGTCGAACCTGCAACCGTCAAGCGCGTGGCCGGCCTTGCCCGCATCGCGATCACCGAGGACGAGGCTGCGCGCCTCGCGCCCGAACTAGGCAACATCCTTGGCTGGATCGAGCAACTGGGCGAGGTTGATACCAGCGGCGTCGAACCGATGACCGCCGTGATCCCCAACCATCTGCGCCTGCGCGACGATGTCGTCACCGACGGCAACGTACGCGACCGGGTCCTGGCCAATGCGCCGCAGGGCGACCATGGCTTCTTTACCGTTCCGAAGGTGATCGAATAGTGTCCGACCTGACCGACCTTGGCGTCGCCGCCATTCGCGACGGCGTGCGCGACGGCAGTTTTTCCGCGCGCGAAGTGGCCGGCGCCTTCATCGACGCTGTTGCTGCAGCGAAGCCGCTCAACGCCTTCCTCGTCGAAACGCCCGACCATGCGATTGCCGCCGCGCAGGCCGCCGACGATGCCCGCGCGGCGGGCGATACGCTGCGTCCGCTGGCCGGCGTTCCGATCGGCATGAAGGACCTGTTCTGCACGCAGGGCGTCGAGACGACGGCGGCGAGCGACATCCTGAAAGGCTTCGTGCCGCAATATGAATCGACGGTGTCGGGCAATTTGTGGGCTGCCGGCGCGGGGATGCTCGGCAAGCTCAACCTCGACCAGTTCGCGATGGGGTCTTCCAACGAAACCAGCGCGTTCGGCAACGTCGTCTCGCCGTGGCGTCGGCCGGGCGACACCGCGCCGTTGGCTCCCGGCGGATCATCGGGCGGATCGTCGGCGGCGATCGCGGCACGGTTGTGCCCGGCGGCGACCGGCACGGATACCGGCGGTTCGATCCGTCAGCCCGCCGCGTTCGTCGGCATCACCGGGATCAAGCCGACCTATGGTCGCTGTTCGCGCTTCGGTGTCGTCGCCTTCGCTTCGTCGCTCGATCAGGCGGGACCGATGGCGCGCGACGTGCGCGACTGTGCGATCATGCTGGAGGCGATGGCCGGGTTCGATCCGAAGGATGCGACCTCGCTCGACCTGCCGGTGCCCGCGTGGGAGGCTGGCCTCGACGCGAACCTGAACGGCAAGCGCGTCGGCATTCCGAAGGAGTATCGGGTCGACGGCATGCCCGCAGAGATCGAAACGCTGTGGCAGCGCGGGATCGACTGGCTGAAGGATGCCGGTGCCGAGATCGTCGAGGTATCGCTGCCGCATACGAAGTACGCACTGCCCGCCTATTACATCATCGCCCCGGCAGAGGCGTCGTCCAACCTCGCCCGCTATGACGGCGTGCGCTATGGTCAGCGCGTGCTGCCCGAAGGGGCGGGGTTGCAGGACATGTATGCCGCGACCCGTGCTGCCGGCTTCGGTGACGAGGTCAAGCGCCGCATCCTGATCGGCACCTATGTGCTGTCGGCGGGCTTCTACGACGCCTATTATACGCAGGCGCAGAAAGTCCGCGCGCTGATCGCCCGCGATTTCGAGCAGGCATGGGAACAGTGCGACGTGCTGCTGACCCCGACCGCGCCATCCGCCGCGTTCGCGCTGGGCGAAAAGAGCGCCGATCCGATCGCAATGTACCTGAACGACGTCTTCACCGTGCCGTCGTCACTGGCCGGGTTGCCCGCGATGAGCGTGCCCGGCGGCCTCGACAAGGATGGGCTGCCGCTGGGGTTGCAGATCATCGGCAAGCCGCTGGACGAACAGGGCGTGCTCAATGCCGGACTGGCAATCGAGCAACGCGCCGGCTTCGTCGCCCGTCCGGGAAAGTGGTGGTAGGTTGAGCGGCTGGGACTTCCTTGGCGAGGGGGTCGAACTGGCCTTCGAGTTGATCGTCGACCTGTTGGATCGATCTGACAAGAAGGACCAGCAGAACGCTCCCCCGCCGCCTGCACCGCGTGCCCCGCCCGAAGATTGCGCCTGAGAGTATGACAATGACCGAATCCACCTACCGCATCCGTGGCGCGACCGGCGACTGGGAAGTCGTGATCGGGCTAGAAGTCCATGCCCAGATCACGTCGAATGCCAAGCTGTTCTCCGGCGCGGCGACCGCGTTCGGTGCGGAGCCGAACACGCAGGTGTCGCTGGTCGACGCCGCGATGCCGGGCATGCTGCCCACGCCGAACCGCGAATGTATCCGTCAGGCGGTGCGCACCGGCATGGCGATCGACGCGCAGATCAACAAATGGTCGCGGTTCGACCGCAAGAATTATTTTTATGCCGATTTGCCGCAGGGATATCAGATTTCCCAGCTTTATCATCCGCTTGTCGGCGAAGGTTCGATCGATATCGAAGTCGATGACACGACGAAGGCGATCGGGATCGAGCGTATCCACGTCGAACAGGATGCCGGCAAGCTGATCCACGACCAGCATCCGACCCGGTCCTATGTCGACCTGAACCGGTCGGGTGTGGCGCTGATGGAAATCGTCAGCCGCCCCGACATGCGTTCACCCGCCGAAGCAGGTGCCTATGTCCGCAAGCTGCGCACGATCCTGCGCTATGTCGGGTCGTGCGACGGCAATATGGAAGAAGGGTCGATGCGTGCCGACGTCAACGTGTCGGTCCGCCGTCCGGGGGACGAATTCGGCACGCGCACCGAAACGAAGAACGTGAATTCGGTGCGGTTCGTGATGGCGACGATCGAATATGAGGCGAAGCGGCAGGTCGAGGTGCTGGAGGATGGCGGTCGCATCGTTCAGGAAACCCGCCTGTTCGACCCCGACAAGAGCGTCACCCGGTCGATGCGGTCGAAGGAAGATGCCCACGACTATCGCTACTTCCCCGATCCCGACCTGCTGCCGCTCGAACTCGACGACGCATTCCTCGCCGAATGTCGCGATTCGCTGCCCGAACTGCCCGATGCCAAGCGCACGCGGTACGAGGGCGATCTGGGCCTGTCGCCGTACAATGCCGCGGTATTGACCGCCGAAGTCGAAACCGCCCGTTGGTTCGAAGCGCTGCTGGCCGAATGCGGTTCGGATGTTGCCGCAAAGTCTGCCGCTAACTGGTTGATATCCGACCTGTATGGTGCGCTGAACCGGCTTGGGAAGAGCATCGAGGACAGCCCGGTGTCGCCTGCGCAGGGTGCAGAACTGCTCCGGCTCGTCGCCGATGGCACGCTGTCGGGCACGTTGTCCAAACAAGTGTTCGAGATCATGCTGGAAACCGGACAGGATGCTGGTGCGATCGTCGAGGAACGTGGTCTGAAGCAGACCAGCGACACCGGCGCGATTGAGGCGGTCATTGCCGATGTGATGGCGAAGAACGCGGACAAGGTCACGGATTATCGCGGCGGCAAGGACAAGCTGTTCGGATTTTTCGTCGGACAGACGATGAAGGCGATGGGCGGCAAGGCTAATCCCGGCGTGGTCAACGAACTGCTGAAAAAGGCGCTCGACTGATTGCGCGCTGCTACGCGCCGATCGCCAACGGCGGCGGGGCGTAGCACGGGACGGTCGTCCACGGGATCAGCGGCGGCGTTGATACACCCGGTTACCCGGGCCGGTGACGCTGACCCGTGCCTTGCTGCCATCCGGGGTCGTCCATACAACCTGATTGCTGGCACCGGTAATGCGGATCGCACCTTTCGCTGCCAGATCGACTTCGACCCGGTTTCCGGCTCCCTCGATTACCAACTGGGTACAGCGGCCGGTGACCCGCATGATATTGCTTGCATCGGAAATGGTCGCGACACCGCCGTCGCAGTCCAGTTCGGACGTTTCGCCGGCATCGCCGAAATCGGATTGCGCGAGGACGTGCGTTGCCAGAAGCATCACGGCGGCAATGGTCGGGATCGATCGCAAATCGCTGCTCCTATGACGTTCACCCACGGGATAGCGGTGTTCGCCGGCCCGGCAAAGCCGGACCAGCGAACGGAGTCGAGCCTTACTGGCCGTCGCCTTCCTGATTGCGGACGACGCCGCCCGACCCACCGGCGCTGCCCGCCGGTTCGACCGGATCGGTCGGCGACGTCGCACCAGCATCGGTCCCTGCACGCTCCACATCGCCGTTCACGGCATCGACCGCCTGTTCGATATCGCTCCGGCGGTCGGTGTCGGCGTCGGGAACGCTGTCGGGATGGGGGCTGCGGTCGCGGTCGCTCATGACGGGGTTCCTTCCATGACAGGTTGTCCGGGCACCGGCGTCACACCGGGATCGCCGAACGGCTGGGGACTGGGGATGTCGATATCCGGGCCGGGCACGTCGATTTCCGGGGGCGGTGCGGTCGGCTGGCCCGGTTCGGTCTGCGGCACGGGCTGTTCCGGCGGTGGCGTAACGGGCGCTACGCCGGGATCGGGGGCGGGGGTCTCTGCGGGAATCGGTGGTTCGACGGGCATGGGATCGCATCTCCTTGTCGGGGTCCAACGCCCGTCCGCCGCCGGGGTTGCGGGCCGTCGCGCAAGCTGCGATGCGTGGCGGCTTGCCCCGACGCGCGTGCCTGCTATAGACGCGCCCGTGCCGGCGGTGTCCGCTCGGCGGGCGTGGCGGAACTGGTAGACGCGCTGGATTTAGGTTCCAGTATCGAAAGATGTGGGGGTTCGACTCCCTTCGCCCGCACCAGCACACCGCCGACGCTTCGTCGACGCTGGAGCCGCTTCCATTCGATTCCTTTGACGAAAGCCTTGAGAATGCAGACTGTCGAGACGTTGAACGAGGGCCTCAAGCGCGCCTATACGCTCACCATCGCCGCCGCGGATATCGACGCCAAGGTCGAGGCCGAGGTAAAGCGCGTCGCGCCGACCGTGAAGATGCCCGGCTTTCGTCCCGGCAAGGTGCCGGCCAACCTGATCCGCAAGATGCATGGTCCGGCGCTGGCACAGGACGCGCTGAACAGCTCGATCCAGGACGGCATCCAGACGCTGATCGCGCAGCAGAAGCTGCGTCCGGCCACCGCACCGCAGGTGTCGCTCGACGGCGAGTACGAGGCGGGCCAGGACGCGTCGATCCGGGTCGAACTGGAAGTGCTGCCCGACGTGCCGGCACCCGCGATCGATGATCTGAAGCTGGAGCGGCTGACCGTTCCTGCCGACGACGCCGTCGTCGACGCGCAGCTGGAACAGCTCGCCTCGAACAACAAGCGTCATGACGACGCGCCGGAGGGCCACGAGGCCGCGACCGGTGATCTGGTCGTGATGGATTTTGTCGGCAAGGTCGACGGCGTGGCATTCGACGGCGGCACCGGTGAAGCAATGTCGATCGAAATCGGATCGGGTCGCCTGATCCCCGGCTTCGAGGACCAGTTGGTCGGCGTCAAGGTCGGCGACGAGAAGCAGATCAACGTGAATTTCCCGGACGACTATCAGGCCGAAAACCTGAAGGGGAAGGCGGCAACGTTCGACCTGAAGATCACTGCGGTGAAGGTCGCGGCCGAAGGCGCGCCGGACGACGAATTTGCCAAGTCGCTGGGCCTCGAAAGCCTCGAACAGCTGCGTGGCCTGCTCAAGGGACAGGTCGAGCAGGAACTGAACGGCCTGACCCGCACGCATATGAAGCGCAAGCTTCTGGATCAGCTGGCCGCCGGCCACGACTTCGACGTACCGCCGTCGATGGTCGAAGCCGAATTCGAACAGATCTGGGCACAGTTGCAGCATGAAGCCGGCCATGAAGCCGACCCGGAAGCGGCACGCGCCGAACTGGAAGCTGAGCGCGACGATTACCGCCAGATCGCGGTGCGCCGCGTCCGTCTGGGCCTGCTCCTGTCGGAGATCGGTCAGGCGAACGGCGTCGAGGTGACACAGCAGGAAATGCAGCGTCTGATCGCACAGGCCGCGCAGCAATATGGTCCCGAGGATCGCCAGCGCTTCATGCAGTATGTCCAGCAGGAGCCGATGGCGGCTGCCCAGCTGCGTGCGCCGCTGTATGAAGACAAGGTCGTCGACTTCCTGTTCGGCAAGGCGGAGATCACCGATCGTGAAGTGACGCGCGAGGAACTGGAAGCCGAGATCGAGAGCGAGGAAGGCGCGGTGCCGCACGTCCATGGCCCCGATTGCAATCACGACCACGACCACAGCCACAACCACGCTGACGACGCGACGCCGGTGACCGCAAAGGACATCGAACCTGCCGCAGCGGATGCGTCGGCGGAAGCCGAGGCACCCAAGAAGAAGGCAGCGACGAAGAAGGCGCCCGCCAAAAAGGCCGAGCCGGTCGACGGCGATGCGGAGCCGGCGACGGCGGACGCAGCCCCGGCAAAGAAGCCGCGTGCAAAGAAGAAGGTCGAGGCAGAGACCAGCGAAGACTGATCTTTCCGCCCCGTTCCGACGATGATCGAACCGCCCGTTTCCGTTGGAAGCGGGCGGTTCGTTCGTTCTGGCAGGGTACTCGGGCAACATCCGACGCGGTAGCGGTCCGATGTTCCGGGCCACCTTGCATCCCCGCTCACCGGATGAAGCCGGTCCGGTCTCGTTCCGGGGCGGCAAGTATTCCTGCTTGCCCTGCTTCGATGTTGCCTTCCGGCATTAAGACGCTAACTCAAGCAGCTATGACCATCACCGTTGCTGTACTGCTGCCCTGCTACAACGAGGAAGCTGCGATCGCGGCGACCGTTGCGGGGTTTCACGCTTCGCTCCCCGGTGCGACGGTCTATGTCTATGACAACAACTCGTCGGATCGGACGGTGGAGTTCGCGCGTGCAGCGGGCGCGGTGGTGCGAACCGAACGGATTCAGGGGAAGGGTGCGGTCGTGCGGCGGATGTTCGCCGACGTCGACGCCGACATTTATATCATGGCCGACGGGGACGCGACCTACGATCCTCAGGCCGCACCTGCGCTGGTCGACCGGTTGATCGATGAACAACTCGACATGGTGGTCGGTCAACGCGTGAGCGACGCGGCGCTCGCCTATCGTCGCGGGCATCGTTTCGGCAACGCGATGCTGACGGGCATGTTGTCCCGGCTGTTCGGGCGCAGCTTCACCGATATCCTGTCGGGCTATCGCGTGTTTTCGCGGCGGTTCGTCAAAAGCTTTCCGTCATTATCGGCGGGGTTCGAGATCGAGACGGAGATCAGCGTCCACGCGCTGGAACTGCGCATGCCGGTCGCGGAGGTCGCCACCCGGTATTTCGCCCGGCCGGAGGGGTCCGAATCGAAACTGTCGACCTATGGCGACGGCTTCCGCATCGCGCGCACCATCGCCACGCTCTACCGCATCGAACGGCCATTGTGGTTCTTCGGTGCGATCGGGCTGCTGCTTGCGCTGGTGGCGGTGATCCTCGCGATCCCGTTGGCGATCACCTATGTCGATACGGGGCTGGTGCCGCGTTTTCCGACCGCCATTCTGGCCACCGGTCTCGTCCTTCTCGCCTCGCTGTGCCTGTTCAGTGGACTGATTCTCGACACCGTCGTGCGCGGGCGGCGTGAGATGCGGCGGCTGGCCTATCTCGCGCATCCGGCGCCGGGCGGGGGCGCGGCCGCGCGGCCAACCCCCGAAACCGCTGCACCGCGGACCGTGTAGGGCAAGGCGCCCGACCGTTTCGCCCCTTGCGTACCCTTGCCCGAGCGCCGATGTAGGGCATCGAAATCTACTAGCGGGAACCCAATGCAGGACATTCACGACGGCCTCGTCCCCATCGTCATCGAACAATCGAGTCGTGGCGAGCGCAGCTTCGACATCTTTTCGCGCCTGCTGCGCGAACGCATCGTTTTCGTGACGGGCGGAGTCGAGGACCAGATGGCCTCGCTCATCACCGCGCAGCTGCTGTTCCTCGAATCGGAAAATCCGAAGAAGGACATCTGGATGTACATCAACTCGCCGGGCGGGGTGGTGACGGCCGGCATGGCGATCCACGACACGATGCAGTATATCCGTCCGCGCGTCGGAACGGTCTGCATCGGTCAGGCAGCGTCGATGGGCAGTTTCCTGCTCGCGTCGGGTGAACCGGGCATGCGCGTCGCGCTGACCAACGCGCGGATCATGGTGCATCAGCCGTCGGGCGGGGCACAGGGCATGGCATCGGATATCGAAATCCAGGCCAAGGAAATCCTGCGCATCCGTCGCCGGATGAACGACCTGTATGCGAAATATACCGGCAAGCCGCTGGACGTGATCGAACGGGCGATGGACCGCGACACGTTCCTCGAAGCGGACGAAGCCAAGGAATTCGGTCTGGTGGACCAGGTGTTCGACAAGCGTCCCGGCGCTGCCGAAGACACGACGTCGCCGACCTGACCTGCGTGATCCGCAGCGTCGCCGTGTCCGGCGGCGACGCTGCGGGTGTCGAAGGGTAGTATTTATCGGATTGCCGGATGGTAGCCTGCGTGTATCCTGTCAGGCGGAAAGACGCGTCCATATGGCGCGGGAGATGATTTGAATGACGAAGCTCAGCGGCGGCGACTCCAAGAGCACCCTGTACTGCTCGTTCTGCGGCAAGTCGCAGCATGAGGTGCGCAAGCTGATCGCGGGGCCGACCGTGTTCATCTGCGACGAATGCGTCGAACTGTGCAACGACATCATCCGTGAGGAGACGAAGTCGGCACTGGTCGCCAAGAAGGACGGCGGCGTTCCCGCGCCGCAGGAAATCTGCAACGTGCTCGACGATTATGTGATTGGACAGAAGCAGGCCAAGCGCGTGCTGTCGGTCGCGGTTCACAACCACTATAAGCGGTTGAATTACGGTCAGAAGGGCGCGGACGTCGAACTCGCGAAGTCGAACATCCTGCTCGTCGGGCCGACAGGTTGCGGCAAGACGTTGCTGGCGCAGACGCTGGCGCGCATCCTCGACGTGCCGTTCACCATGGCCGATGCCACGACGCTGACCGAAGCCGGCTATGTCGGTGAGGATGTCGAGAACATCATCCTGAAGCTGCTCCAGGCGTCCGACTATAATGTCGAGCGCGCGCAGCGCGGGATCGTGTACATCGACGAGATCGACAAGATCAGCCGCAAGGCCGAAAACCCGTCGATCACGCGCGACGTATCGGGTGAGGGTGTGCAGCAGGCGCTGCTCAAGCTGATGGAGGGCACCACCGCGTCGGTGCCGCCACAGGGCGGGCGCAAGCATCCGCAGCAGGAATTCCTGCAGGTCGACACGACGAACATCCTGTTCATCTGCGGCGGTGCCTTTTCGGGTCTCGAAAAGATCATCGCCGACCGGTTGCAGGGCAAGTCGATCGGCTTCGGTGCCTATGTCGCCGCACCGGAGGAACGCCGCACCGGCGAGATACTGCGTCAGACCGAGCCGGAGGATCTGCTCAAGTTCGGCCTGATCCCGGAATTCGTCGGTCGTCTGCCGGTGATCGCCACGCTGGAAGACCTCGACGTGTCGGCGCTCATCAAGATCCTGACCGAACCGAAGAACGCGCTGGTCAAGCAGTATCAGAAGCTGTTCGACATGGAGGGCGTGAAGCTCGGCTTCAACGACGAGGCGCTGGTGTCGGTGTCGAAGAAGGCGATCGAACGCAAGACCGGCGCGCGTGGCCTGCGCTCGATCCTCGAAGGCATCCTGCTCGATACGATGTTCGACCTGCCGTCGATGGATGGCGTGGACGAGGTAGTGGTCGACAAGGACGTGATCGAGGGGCGCAAGGAACCGGTGCGCGTCTATGCCGAAAAACAGAAGACCGGCGACGCCGCCTGATCCGGGCGACGATACCATGATCGGAAGGGCGTCGGGCGACCGGCGCCCTTTTTCGTTCGGGGCTTTCCGCGCACAAGTGCTGCGGTAAGCATGGGTAGAAGACCGTGCTTCGCCGAAGCGCCGCCGCCCGTTCCACCATCATCCGACGAGCCGACCACCATGCCCATCGACCTGATCTGCCTCGATGCCGACGATACGCTCTGGCACAATATGCGTCATTTCCATGAGGCGCAGGCGGCATTCACAGCGATGCTGCGACCGTTCGTGTCCGCCGACGTCGCGCATCAAACGCTCGAAGCATGCGAGATGCGCAATCTCCGCCTCTACGGCTATGGGGCCAAGGGGTTCACGCTGTCGATGATCGAGACCGCGATCGAACTCGGCGGCGAGCGCCTGCCTGCGGGCGTCATCGCCGACATTCTTGCCGCCGGTCGCCGCCTGCTCGCCCATCCCGTCGAACTGTTGCACGGGATCGAAGCGACGATGGACGCGCTGGCGGCGCGCGGGCGGCTGGTGCTGGTGACGAAAGGCGACCTGTTGCATCAGGAAGCCAAGCTGGCCGCATCGGGGCTAGGCGACCGGTTCGCGGGCGTGGAGATCGTCAGCGACAAGACCGAAGCGACTTTCACCCGCCTGTTCGCCCGATACGGCGTCGCCGCTGAACGCGCGGTGATGGCGGGCGATTCGATGCGGTCAGATGTATTGCCTGCGCTCGCGGCGGGTGCGTGGGCGGCGCATATTCCACAGAAAGGGGCTTGGGCGCACGAGGCGGGGCAGGACCCGCACGACCATCCGCGTTTCCGCCGCCTGCCCGATCTGGCCGCGCTGCCCGATTGGATCGACACGATCGGCGGATAAATCCGGCGTCGCCCGGACCCATCCGAACGCCCGTGCATTGCTTTAGCGTAACGATCGAGGAGTCAGGATGACCAGCGCAGACGACGGACAGGCAACCGTAGCGGCCGAACAAGGCGAAACCGTCGTAACCCCCGCCGCGAAACGTGCGTTGCTTGATCGCACCGCGCTTCCCCTATGGTCGCTGGTGATTCCGGTGTTGGGGCTGATCGCCATCCTGCTGAACCTCGCCAAATCGAGCGGCATCGGCACGGTCGCGGCCGCAGCGGTCATGATCGGGTGCGTCATCGCGGCGGTCCATCATGCCGAGGTCGTCGCGCACAAGGTCGGTGAGCCGTTCGGCACGCTGGTACTCGCGGTCGCCGTGACGGTGATCGAAGTGTCGCTGATCGTATCGCTGATGCTGTCGGGATCGGGCGATGTCGCCACGCTGGCGCGCGATACCGTGTTCGCCGCGATCATGATCATCCTGAACTTCATCGTCGGAATCTGCCTGTTGGTCGGTGGCCTGCGCCATCACGAGCAACGGTTCGTCCTGCGCGGCGTCAGTGCTGCGCTGTCGGTGCTGGCGGCGATGGCAGTGCTGTCGCTCGTTCTGCCGAACTACACGTCCACGATCGCCGGGCCGACATTGTCGCCATCGCAGTTGACGTTCGTCGCGGTCGTCTCGCTCATTCTCTACGCGACGTTCGTCATGGTGCAGACGGTGCGCCACCGCGATTATTTCCTGCCGGCGGTCGACGGTGCGTTGCCCAAAGACGCACATGCCGAACCGCCTGAAGCGCGTACGGCGTGGATCGCGTTCGGGGTGCTGTTGATAGCGCTCGTCGGCGTGGTGCTGTTGGCCAAGGATCTGTCGCCGACGATCGAGGCGGCGGTGCTCGGCGCCGGACTTCCGCTGACCGTCGTCGGCATCCTGATCGCCGGACTGGTCCTTGCGCCCGAGAGCCTTGCCGCCGTGAAAGCCGCCCGCAAGGATCGGCTTCAGACCAGCCTGAACCTCGCCATGGGGTCGGCGCTGGCCACGATCGGCCTGACCATCCCCAGCGTGGCGATCGTGTCGCTGGTGATGGGATGGCCGTTGTCACTGGGCATCGATGCCAAGTCGACCGTGTTGTTCGCGCTGTCGTTATTGGTGGCGACGCTGACGCTGGGCAACGGGCGGACGACGGTGCTGGCCGGCATCGTCCACCTGACAATCTTCGCGGCCTATCTGTTCATTACCGTCGTACCGTAACCCCGACGGGGAGCCGATACGCGAGTCACGGCTTAACCGCCGCGAATGGTCCGGGCGGGTTGGCCGCCCGGACCGTTCAACCCGCGACCGGCACCCCGTACAAATCGTGTTCGTCCGCATCCTCGATCTCGACCGCGACGATATCGCCCTGCGCCAGATGTCCGGCATCGCGCAGGAACACCTCGCCGTCGATCCCCGGTGCGTCGGCCTTGCTGCGGCCGGTCGCGCCGCCTTCGTCGCCGACCTCGTCGATGATGACGTCGATCGTCCGCCCTATCTTCGCCGCCAGTTTCGCGGCGGAGATGGCGGCGGTCTTCTCCATGATCCGGGCATAGCGTTCTTCCTTGACCGCTTCCGGCACCGGATCTGGCAATGCATTGGCCGCCGCACCCTCGACCGGTTCGAACCGGAACGCGCCGACCCGGTCGAGTTGCGCTTCGTCCAGCCAGTCGAGCAGATACTGGAAGTCCGCTTCCGTCTCGCCCGGAAAGCCGACGACGAACGACGAACGGATCGCGATGTCGGGGCACACTTCGCGCCAACCGCGCAGCCGTTCCAGCACCTTGGCGTCGTTCGCCGGCCGCTTCATCGCCTTCAGGACGTTCGGCGACGCGTGCTGGAACGGAATGTCGAGATACGGCAGCACCAGCCCTTCGGCCATCAACGGCACGACCTTGTCCACATGGGGATAGGGATAGACGTAATGCAGCCGCACCCACGGCGCGATCCGGCCCAGTTCGCGGGCAAGGTCGGTCATGTGCGCGCGGACTTCACCACCGCCCTTCAGCGGCCATGTGGCATGGCGCAGGTCGACGCCGTACGCCGACGTGTCCTGGCTGATCACCAGCAGTTCCTTGGTCCCCGCCGCGACCAGCTTTTCGGCTTCACGCAGGATCGCATCGGGTCGCCGGCTGGCCAGATCGCCACGAATCGATGGGATGATGCAGAACGAGCAGCGGTGGTTGCAGCCTTCGGAAATCTTCAGATAGCTGTAATGCCGCGGCGTCAGCTTCAGCCCGCTTTCGGGCACCAGATCGATGAAGGGCGACGGGATCGGCGGCGCGGCGGCGTGTACCGCTTCGACTACCTGTTCATACTGGTGCGCGCCGGTGACGGCCAAGACCTGCGGGAACCGGGCGCGGATCGTGTCCGCTTCCTGTCCCATACAACCGGTGACGATGACGCGCCCGTTCTCCGCGATCGCCTCGCCTATCGCTTCCAGCGACTCTTCCTTCGCTGAATCCAGAAAGCCGCAGGTGTTGACCAGCACCACGTCCGCCCCGGCATAGTCGGGCGACATGGCATAGCCGTCGCTGCGCAGCTTGGTCAGGATGCGTTCGCTGTCGACGAGGTTCTTCGGACAGCCGAGCGAAACCATCCCCACTCGGGGGGGCGAAGGAAGTCTGGTTGCCATGATCGCTCCGGCAGATAGCGATTTTCGCGGAAAAATCCAGCCGCCCCGCCCGATCAGTCGCGGAACAGGAAGAACGCGCCTGCTGCGATCAGTCCGAAGCCGATCAGATGGTTGGTCGTGATCCGCTGGCCCAGATACAGTACCGAGAACCCGGCGAAGATCGTCAGCGTGATGACCTCCTGCATCCCCTTGAGCTGCGCCGCCGAATAGACGCCCGCGCCGATGCGGTTGGCGGGCACGGCAAGGCAATATTCGAAGAACGCGATGCCCCAGCTGGCAAGGATCACGATCAGGATCGGCGCGCCGCGATATTTCAGATGACCGTACCATGCGAAGGTCATGAAGACGTTCGACGCGACCAGCAGCAGGATCGGCCACAGGCGCGCGGCGTCGGGCATCACTTCGTCACGATTTCGACGATGGTGTCGCCGTCGCACAATTGGTTCACTTCGGGGGCGTCGAACCTATATTTCCCGTCGCCACGATACACCCGGACGCCAAGGCCGGTGGCGATGGCCGACAACGGGCGTCCGACCTCTTCGGGCCGGACCTTGCGTTCGTTGAGCGCCACCGGTCCCCCGATCGATGCCAGGTCGAGAAGATAGTCAGCGATATGCGGTCCGCGACACGATCCGGCGAGCAGCAGCCCAGCGAAGCTGACGGGGTTGATGACGGTCGTCGCGCCGGCCGCACGCGCCGGGAATTCATTGTCCGCCGCCTTCACGATGACGCTGATCGGCACGTCGGGTGCCAGATGGCGCGCGGTCAGCGTCACCAGCACCGACGTGTCGTCGCGCCCGGTTGCGACGATCAGCGCGCGCGCCGCCGCGACGCGGACGTCCGCCAGCGTCGTGTCGCGCGTCGCGTCCGCCTGCAACACGATACAGCCCAGCGCGGCGGCACGGGTGATATCCGGTTCGTCGCGGTCGATCACCACGATCCGGCGCGGGTCCTCGCCGCGTGCGATCAACTCGTCGACGGCTTCCGACCCGGTCTTGCCGAACCCGGCGACGACGATATGCCCCGTCAGCTTGTCCTGAAGAAGTGCCATGCGCCAACGTTCCCATCTGCGTCGAAGGACGAATTGATACGTCGTGCCGATGAACAGCAGCACGACGAACACCCGGATCGGCGTGACGATCAGCGCATCGAACAACCGCGCCCGCTCCGTCACCGGCGCGATGTCGCCATAGCCGGTGGTCGTGATCGATATCATCGTGAAATAGATGACGTCGGCAAAACTGACCTGCCCGTCATAATTATCGCGCAGGCCGTCGCGATCGAACCAGTGGACCGCGACCGCGATCCCGACCAGCGTCAGCACCGCGACTACCCGCCACAGGATCGATGCCCAGACCGGTAAGGGCGACGACTGGCGCAGGATCGCGCGGGGTGCGCGCGTTCTCATCGGCGGGGCAGGCGGGTGAGCGGATCGACCGGCGTCCGGCCCGATCGCAGTTCGAAATGCAGCTGCGGCCGATCGGCATAGCCCGAATCGCCCGACAGCGCGATCTTCTGCCCTTGTTTGATCGCCTGACCACGCTGGACGAGCAACTGGTTGGCATGGCCGTAGACGGTGGTCAGCCCACCGCCGTGCCGGATAATCACCACGCCACCCAGCCCGGGAACGCCGGTCCCGACATAGGCGACGGTGCCGTCGGCGGCGGCAAGGATCGGCGTGTCGACAGGCACCGCGATCTTGATGCCGTCGTTGCGCTCGCCGCTGTCGCCCGCGCCGAACCGTTTGAGCACGCGCCCGTCGACCGGCCAGCCGAACCGGCCGGGCGATGTGGCGGGCGGCGGCGCGACGGCGGCGGTGGATGGCAGCACGCGGCGCGGCGACTGGGTGGCGCGCGCGGGACGCTCGTCGACCGCGATCGCCGGTTCGCCGCCGGTCAGGATGTCGTCGATATCCAGCCGGAACGCCGCCGCCCGTTCGGCCGCCGATCGCGGCACGGCATCGCCGGGGATCAGGATACGCTGTCCGGTGCGCAGGATGAACGGGTCGGCCAACGCGTTGGCGGTGACGATCCGGCTCCAGTCGACGCCATAGGCGCGGGCGATGGCGATGCCGGTCTGCCCCTCGCGCACCGCATGATAGCGCCCACCAGGGATCGCCAGCCGCTGTCCTGCGCGAATCGTGAAGGGCGGCACGAGGCCATTGGCGCGTGCGATCGCTTCCGATCCGGCCCCGGTGCGTTCCGCGATGCCGCGAAGCGTGTCGCCGCGCATCACGAGATAGCTGTCGGACGGCACGATCCGCGCATCCGCGACCACGCGCCGCGCTTCCCACGCGGGCGGCGGGGACGGTAACGCGGTGACGCCGTCGCCCTTCTGCTCGGTCGCGGGCGGCGTGCCGGGCGCGGCCTGGGCAGGGCGGGGGGCATGTGGTCGCGGGGTGGCAGGGTCGACGCGATCGGCACCGGGCGGGATACATCCCGCCAGCAATCCGCCCAACGCCACCGTCACGCCATATGCCGCTGCCGCCCGCATTCCGCCTCCCGTACCGGTTCCGCCCGTCGCCGGACCCGTTGCCGCGCGCATCGCCGGTTATGCCGGCGTCAGCACCTCGGCACCCACATACCGCCGTAGCACGTCGGGCACCACGACCGAACCATCGGCCTGCTGGTGATTCTCGACCACCGCGACCAGCGTCCGCCCCACTGCCAGCCCCGATCCGTTGAGCGTGTGGACGAAGCGCGTCGCCTTCTCTCCCTCTGGCCGGAACCGCGCATTCATCCGCCGCGCCTGGAAATCGGTACAGGTCGAACAACTCGAAATCTCGCGATACCGATCCTGTCCGGGCAACCATACTTCGAGATCATAGGTCCGCGCTGCCGAAAAGCCCATGTCCCCGGTGCACAGCTTCATCCGTCGGAACGGCAGCCCCAGCCGGTTGAGGATATCCTCCGCCGCCTGCGTCATCCGCTCATGCTCGGCATCCGACTGGTCGGGGGTGGTGATCGACACCATCTCCGCCTTCTCGAACTGGTGCTGGCGGATGAAGCCGCGCGTATCGCGACCCGCCGCACCGGCCTCCGCGCGGAAGCACATGGTCAGCGCGGTGAACCGCAGCGGCAATTCGCGCTCGGGCAATATCTGCCCTGCCACGATGTTGGTCAGCGACACTTCGGCGGTCGGGATCAGCCAGCGATCGTCGGTGGTGCGGAACAGGTCGTCGGCGAACTTCGGCAACTGGCCCGTGCCGAACAGCGCGTCGCCGCGCACCAGCACCGGCGGCACCATTTCCTCATAGCCATGAATGCCGGTCAACGTGTCGAGCATATATTGGCCCAATGCCCGGTGCAGCTTCGCCGCCGCCCCCCGCACCAGCGTGAAGCGTGCCCCCGCCAGCTTGACCCCGGTTTCGAAATCCAGCCCGATCGCCGGCCCGATCGCGTCATGCTCGCGGACTGCAAAGCCGAAGGCCGGCGGATCGCCAACCGTCTTTTCGACCAGATTGTCGTCTTCGTCCGCACCTTCGGGCACGTCGGCCAGCGGCAGGTTGGGAATGCCGGCCAGCGCGTCGGTCAGCTCCGCACCCAGTGCCGCTTCCTGCGCCTCGATCGCGGGCATCCGCTCCTTGAGCGCCGCGACCTCGGCCATCAGCGTCGCAGCGGTCGCCTCGTCACGCTGCGCCTTGGCCGCGCCGATCGCCTTCGACGCTTCGTTGCGGCGCGCCTGTCCCGCCTGGATCTCGGTCAGAAGCGCGCGGCGACGTTCGTCCAGCGCGGCCAGCGCCGCCGATCGCGGCTCGAATCCCCGGCGGGCGAGGGCTGCGTCGAAGGCGGCGGGATCGTCGCGGATCAGGCGGATATCGTGCATGCCGGGGCTATGGCGGCGCGCGTGCGGCGGTGCAAGTCGCAACCCTCCGCCCCGCAGATGCGTTGGCGAAGGGTCAATCGAGGGAGTGGATGATGCAGATACCCCACAACACCTGCGTGCTGGTGGCCGATGGCCGCAAGATGCTGTTCTTCCGCAACGAGGGAACGGCAACCGCGCCGGACCTCGTGGTCGAGGATCAGCAGATGCAGGCGAACCCCGCCGACCGTCATCAAAAGACCGACGCGGCCGGACAGTCATTGTCGTTGCGCGGCGGCAACTTCGCCAGCGGCGGCGGTAACATGGGCGAGGCCGATTATCATCAGCAGGCCGAGGATCGCTTCGCCGCCGACGCCGCCGACCTGCTCAAGCGGCGCGCGCTGGCCAACGATTTTGAATCGCTGATCGTCGTCGCGCCGCCACGCACGCTCGGCGAGTTGCGCAAACATTACCACAAGACCGTCGCCGATCGTCTGGCCGGCGAACTCGACAAGGACCTGACCGGCCATCCGGTCGATCAGATCACGAAGCTGATCGCCGCCGCCTGACGCGGCACGTCAACCGGCAGTGCGCGGCTTGCGCGTCAGCCGCTTGCGCAACACCAGCACCGCCGCCGCCCCGCCGAACAGCAATAGCATCGGCGGGGCGGGGACCGGCGTAGGCCCGCCGCTCGACGATGGCGGCGGATGACCATGCGAACTGCCGCCGTTCGAACTCCATCCGCCGTTCGACGACCATCCGTGGCTCGACGATCCGTTCGACGAACTGCTGGTGCTGGTCGAGGTAGAGGACCCGTTCGACGAGGACGACGTGCTGGACGACACGTTGCCCGATGACGATGAGGACGTGCTGGTCGACACGTTGCCCGATGACGATGAGGACGTGCTGGTCGACACGTTCCCGCTGGAAGAGGACGACGTACTGGTCGACACGTTCCCGCCCGTCGAGGACGACGTGCTGGACGACACGTCGCCGCTGCTGCCGCCCGATGCGGACGATGTGCTGCCAGTACTGGATACACCGCCGGTGCTGGTCGACGATCCACCGGACGACGTCGATGTCGATCCGCCGCTGCTGCTGGATGTCGACGACACGATGATGCCGCTCGACCCGCCATCCGAACCGCCACCGCCGCCGAAAAAGCCGCCGGCGAAGAACCCGCCGCCGATACCACCGCCGCCAGTGCCGCCGACGACGACCGGTCCGCCGCCAAAGCCTCCGCCGCCCGACATCGCGCCGGGATCATATAGCGGCGGCAACGGGATCGGTGCGGACTGGCTGGCGACCGTCACCACCGCCGGGGGGCAGGTCGCGGTCGTGCGGGTGACGACCCGACGGACGGTTCGCTGGCGCGCGACCCGCTGCACCGCCCGCTTCGTTACGGCGCGTTTGGTGATCGCGCGCTTGGTGATCTGTCGCTGCGGCGACGATTCGGCGACGTGCACCGCGCCGCCGCCGATGATCGCGCCGCCGCATGCGCAGGCACAGAGTTTCGCCAGGGCCATCTTTACCGACATGCCGTCCCAATCTTCCCCGTCACCGAAACCATGGCCGTTCGCCGCATTTCGGAAGACCGTGTCCCAGCAAGACCAACAAAACGTAAAATTCAACCGGAATCGCCGCGATCCTTGCCCGATATCGGTCCGGTCGCATCGTTACCAGCGCGCGGTGGGCGGGACCGTACCGGAAAGAGACGGCGCGCTCGCCGCTGCGCCCCTCATCTTCCCAACGAATCTCACCCTGTTCCGTTTGGCTTGTGGAGCGGCTCTGCCCCCGATATAGGCCCGGCGGAAAAAGGGGCGCAACCCCACCGGGGTGGAGACTGGGGATGGCAACCGTTTTGAGCGATACGAAGCAACCTTTCGATGTGCCGCCGCCCGCAACCGACGACGGCACCGGGTATCGCCCCCATGGCGACGAGCCCTTCATGAACCCGCGGCAGCAGGCGTATTTTCGCGCGAAATTGCTGGCGTGGAAGGATGCGATCCTCCGCGAGTCGCAAGGGACGCTGACGCATCTCCAGAATGAATCGCTGCGCGAGGCCGATCTGACCGATCGCGCGTCGAGCGAGACCGACTGGTCGATCGAGCTGCGCACCCGCGACCGCCAGCGTAAGCTGATTTCGAAGATCGAGGCGGCGATCCGTCGGATCGACGACGGCGAATACGGATTTTGCGAAGTCACCGGCGAACCGATCGCGCTCGGCCGGCTGGAAGCGCGCCCGATCGCGACAATGACGGTCGAGGCGCAGAGCCGTCACGAACGGCAGGAACGCGTATCGCGTGAAGAATAGCGGTTAACGGTTTGGCGACGTTTGCCGGCCTATAGCCGAACCCTTGTATTGAAGAACGGGCAGGCCGGATGGATAGTATCGATATCGAACCGTTCCGGGCGACGGCGGAAGACGATCGGAACGGGCGGTCGCTGGTCGACCGGAAGGCGCGGGACAGCCTGATCCTGAACGCCATGCTGCGGGAAGGGGACGAACCGCAGGCGGTGGCCGTGCGCATCCGCAACCTGTCGGCCGGCGGACTGATGGCGGAGCATCCGACCTTCTCGCCGCGCGGCACGCCGGTCGAGATCGAACTGCGCGGCATCGGCAAGGTTTCCGGCCGTATTGCATGGGCGACCGACGGTCGCGTCGGCATCGCGTTCGATCAGGAAATCGATCCGCGCGACGTGCAGAATGCAGGTGCACGCAGGGCCGAGAACGACTGACGTCAGAGCGATATCCGCCGAGAGAGCGCCGCTTCGTAAAGCCCAAAGTTATCGGCAATCAGCCTGGCCTGACCGTTGCGCTACGACGTCCGGTTCTAATCCTCGCGAACCGATTTGCGGACGGGTGTAGCACCCCAAACCGGTCGAGCCGACCAGTAAGGGCGACGGTCAACTCCGCAACATTGGTATGCGGAAGGCGTCGGTTATGTTCAGCCCAAACCGCGTTGAAGGCAGCTTTCGCCGTGTGCGTTGTAGCACCACCAGCCTGCTGTCATGGCACGGGGCCGCTAACGGCCCCGCGCGACGCGGCTATTGCTCCGTCATCTCCTGCTTCACTGCCAGCTTTCGCTTCTTGAGCGACGACAGCACATTCTGGTCGGGCGATGGCCGCTGGGCCTCGAGCGCGATCTGGCGGTCGAGCGTGGCGTGTTTCGCTTCAAGTGCTACGAGGTGGGCAGTCTGCATGGATGCGTCCTTCCTGCTTCGTTGACGGGATACGGAGTACAACACATCAAACGCACGATGTCGCCCGGCGCTCGACGATATTCGACGTGGCGTGCAAAAATAGATGCCGGGCCGTTGCCAGCAGGACGCTGTCGGGCGACAGTGCATCGCGATGGATGATTCGGATCTTGAACAACGCCTCGGGATCATGCGGATCGAACACCGCGATCTCGACGACTCGATCGCGGCGCTGATCGCATCGGCTTCTACCGATCAGCTGCAACTGGCCCGGCTCAAACGCCGCAAGCTGCGATTGCGCGACGAAATTGCATCGGTCGAGGACCAGTTGATCCCCGACATCATCGCCTGACGGCCGTCGCATACGGGGACAGTCCGCCGCCGGGCGCCCCGAATTAGCCGTTTCGCTTGCGTTATTTACGTGACACAAGGCGGCATGCACATGCTGGACGGGGCAATGGCCCTTCGTCGGCGGCTGCTCGATGCGCTGTACAGCGAAGCGATGCTGCTGGCGGACGAAGCGCGCGGATATTTCGACGATGGCGTCCGCGACGAACGCGCGATGCTGGGGCCGCTCGAGCGTGTCGTCTTTTCATGCGAATCGTTGAAGGTAACGACTCGCCTGATGCACGTCATCGCATGGCTGCTGACGCAGCGTGCAATCGACTCGGGCGAGATCGCAGCAGATGCCATGCGCGACCCGGTGCGGATGCTGGGCGACGCGATGCCGACCGATCCAGCGGTGCTGGACGGGATGCCCGTCACGGCGCGGACGCTAATTCTCGCCAGCATCGATCTGCATCGGCGGGTCGAGCTGATCGATCTGGCGCAGGACGCCCCCCCCGCTGCCAGTCCGGCCCGCGCGATGCTCGATCAACTGACGCGACGGCTG
Organism: Sphingomonas sp. CFBP 13720; assembly: GCF_014842075.1. Classification (GTDB taxonomy): domain Bacteria; phylum Pseudomonadota; class Alphaproteobacteria; order Sphingomonadales; family Sphingomonadaceae; genus Sphingomonas. The sequence continues at coordinate 137,392 of NZ_JACYVA010000007.1, read as the reverse complement.
TAGGCCGATCGACATTCCGTCCTGACGGTCAGAGAATGGCGGTTTGGCGCGCCTGCCGTCCGTCCTCTGCACTACGGATTACGCCGAACCATCGTCTGCGGCGCGTCACCATCTCAGCGTCGATCGCCTTCACGGGGATGGCGTAGATTCAGCCGAGCCGCGCCCGAGCGGCCCGATACTCACCCGCAATTTGCGCGATCCGGTCTTTGGCCTCCACTACGGCATCGACCGCACCGATACCCTGACCCGATCCCCAGATATCCTTCCACGCCTTTGCTCCGCCGCCGAAATCCATCGCGGACGGGTCGCTTTCGGGCAGCGCGTCGGGGTCCAGCCCCGCCGCCACGATCGATGCGCGCAGGTAATTGCCGTGCACCCCGGTGAACAGGTTGCTGTTGACGATATCGGCGGCGCGTCCGTCGACCACCGCCTGCTTGTAGGCTTGGGTCGCGTTCGCCTCCGCCGTCGCGATGAACGGCGATCCGATATAGGCGAGGTCCGCGCCCATCGCCTGCGCCGCCAGCACCGCGCCGCCATGCGCGATCGCACCCGACAGCGCGACCGGGCCGTCATACCATTGCCGGACCTCTTGCGTGAACGCGAAGGGGTTCAGCCGTCCGGCATGACCGCCAGCACCGGCGCAGACGAGGATCAGCCCGTCCGCGCCCTTCTCGACCGCCTTGTGCGCGAACCGGTCGTCGATCACATCGTGCAGTGTGATGCCGCCCCAGTCCGCGACCGCGCGGTTCACATCCTCCCGTGCGCCCAGCGACGTGATGACGATCGGCACCCGCCACTTCGCACATACCGCCATGTCCACATCCAGCCGTGCGTTCGACCGGTGCACGATCTGGTTGACCGCATACGGTGCGGCGGGTCGATCGGGATGGGCGCGGTCGTGCGCCGCGAGCGCTTCGGTGATCCGGTGCAGCCATTCATCGAGCAGCGACTGCGGCCGGGCGTTGAGCGCGGGAAACGATCCGACGATCCCCGCCGTACATTGGGCGATGACCATTTCCGGCCCGGAAACGATGAACAGCGGGGCCGCGACGACCGGCACCGTCAGATGGTCGAACAGGGGCGGGAGCGCCATGCGGCTACCCCGTCACCACCTGATACAGCAGCACCGAATTGAGCACGATCACCGCGCCGCAGATGATCCACGCGGATCCCGCCAGTAACGGTCCGTTGGCGAACATCCCCATCTTTGCCCGGTCGCCGGTGAAGCGTACCAATGGATAGACCGCGAACGGCAGTTGCAGGCTCAACACCACCTGGCTGCCGATCAACAGCCGTGCCGTACCGCTTTCGCCATACAGGCTGGCGACGACGACCGCCGGCACGATCGCGATCAACCGCGTCACGATCCGCCGCAGCCACGCGGGCAGGCGCAGGTTCAGGAACCCTTCCATCACGATCTGTCCGGCCAGCGTGCCGGTGATCGTCGAATTCTGTCCCGATGCCAGCAACGCCACCGCGAACAGGATGCTCGCCGCGCCCGCGCCCAGCATCGGCGTAAGCAACTGATACGCGTCCTGTATTTCGGCGACGTCGGTCCGCCCGGCGGTATGGAACGCTGCGGCGGCAAGGATCAGGATCGATCCGTTGATGAACAGCGCCAGCATCAACGCGACCGAACTGTCGATCGTCGCCATCTTCACCGCTTCGCGCCGACCCTCGTTCGTGCGCTCGAAGCTGCGCGTCTGCACGATCGAGCTATGCAGATACAGGTTGTGCGGCATCACCGTCGCACCGAGGATTCCGATCGCGATGTACAGCATCGCGGGATTGGTCACGATCTCGGTCGTTGGGATCAGCCCGCGCGCGATCCCCGCCAGCGATGGCTGGGCAAGGAACAGCTCGACCGCGAAACAGCCCGCGATCACGATCAACAGCGCAACGATGAACGCTTCCAGCTTACGGAACCCATATTGCTGCAACAGCAATATCAGCATCACATCCACCGCCGTAACGCACACCCCGATCACCAACGGAATGCCGAACAGCAATTGCAGCGCGATGGCCGTACCGATCACCTCGGCCAGGTCGCACGCGATGATCGCCAGCTCGCACAACGCCCACAGCACCCAGCGTACCGGTTTGGGGTAATATTCACGGCACGCCTGCGCCAGATCCAGCCCGGTGACGATGCCCAGCTTGGCCGACAGCGATTGCAGCACCATCGCCATGATGTTCGACAACAGGATGACCGACAACAGCGTATAGCCGAACGTCGATCCCCCGGCGATGTCGGTCGCCCAGTTGCCCGGGTCCATATACCCGACCGCGACGAGATAGCCGGGGCCGGCGAACGCCCCGAACTTGCGCCAGAACTGTCCGCCGCCGCTCGGCACCGCGATCGTACGGAACGATCCCGGCAGGCTGGGGCGGCGTTCGGTCGCGGCATCGGGGGCGGCGGGCGGTACGATGGCGGCGGTCCCCTTGGGCGGCGGAAGCGTCAGTTTGCGGCGCTGGTCTTGAGCAGGCTGTTAAGGCCCGCCGGGAAGAACCCGCCGGCCGACACCGATGCGCGGTTCAGGTACAGGATGTTGAGCACCGACGCCGGCGCACGGGCAAAGGTCAGGCCGGTGCCGTCGGTCGGCACGATGTTCGACGCGTCGTTGGCGGGCCGAACCCCCTGATCCTGATCGAGCACCCCGTCCAGATCGTCGCGTGCCTTGGAAATCGCCTCGGTCGCATCGATCACTGCCGGGGTGGCGATGCCCTTGTTATACAGCACCGACCGGATCAGCCCTGCGTGATAGGCTTCGGCGGCGTGGATACCGGCGGCGGCGTCGATATAGGTCTTGTTCGTCAGGAACCCGATCGCACCGCGATAGGCGGTGACGCCGACATCCTCAAACAGGAACGCGCCCAACAGGAAATTCTGGTCGTTCAGATACGGGTTGAACGACGCCGTTGCACCGGTGATGAGGCCCGCCGCACGCGCCGCGTTCGAAAACGCGCTGGTCGCAGCGAAGCCGAGGTCGATTGCGGGCTGCGCCGCGACCGTCGCACCGATCGCGCTGCGCAGGAACGCGACATGGGCACGTTCGTCGGCGGCGATTTCGCGCGCATATTGCCCGACCAGCGGATCGTCGAACGTCACCTGCTGCCCACCGGTCGCCGCACCCTGCGCACCGGTGCCGGTGAGCAAATCGTTCGGCAGGCTCGCGCCCGTCGTGGCGAAGGAATAGAATTGCGCTTCGAGATATTCGAGGTTCAGCGCGAAATTCAGCACGTCGGCATCGGTCGCCGGGGTCGGCGTCGCGGTCGGGCTGACCGTCGGCGTGGGCGTCGGGGTAGGGGTGGGCGCGGGATCATTGTCGTCGCCACCGCCGCACGCGGCCAACAGCGAGGCACCGGCCACGGCGGCGGACACGCCGCCGGCAGCGCGCAGGAAGTCGCGGCGATGGGCGCGGCGGGCGTCGCAGGCGTCGAGCGCGTGCAGGATCGTTTCGGTGTTCATGAGGGCCGCTCCTGGCTCAGTTCGCTGCGCTGGTCTTGATGACGCCGTTGACGCCGGCCGGAAAGAATCCGCCGGTCGTGACGGCGAGGCGGTTGAGATAGACGATGTTGAGCACCTGTTCAGGCGTCCGGCCGAATGCGATGCCGTTGGCGTCCAGCGGGGCGATGTTCGACCGGTCGCCGATCGGCCGCACGCCCTGATCGAGGTCGCTCGATCCGTCGAGGCTGTCGCGCGCGGTGGAAATTGCCTCGGTCGCGTCGATCAGTCCCTTGGTATAAAGCGCGGTACGGATCATCGCGGCATGATAGGCCTCGGTGGCGAGGATGCCGGCGGCTGCCTGCAACACCACCGGGCTGGCGATCTCGACCGCCGCACCCTTGTACGCGGTAACGCCGACATCCTCGAACAGGTAAGCGGCGATCAGGAAGTTTTCGTCATTGGCATAGGGATCGAACGCCGCGCCCGCGCCGATCAGTCCGGCGGCGCGCGCCGCGTTGGAGAAGGCGCTGGTCGCGGTGGCGCCGATATCGATCGCGGGCTGCGCGATGACGGTAGCGCCGATCGCATTGCGCAGGAATTCGACATGTGCGCGTTCGTCCTGCGCGATTTCGCGGGCGTAGTTGGCGATCACCGGATCGGTGAGATTCGCCTTCCGTCCCCCCGTCACCGCGCCGGGCGTCGTGCCGGTCGGCCCCGCGAGGAGCGTCGTGGGCAACCCGACCCCCGTCGCGGCGAACAGATAGAATTGCGCTTCGAGATATTCGAGGTTCAGCGCGAAGTTCAGCACATCGACATCGCTGAACCGGTTGGACGGGGTGGGGGTCGGCGTCGCGGTCGGTGTAGCTGTCGCGGTTCCCGTACCGGTCGGGGTGGGAGAAGGCGTCGGCGCGACATCGTCGTCCCCGCCGCCACACGACGCCAGCGCCAGCCCGCCACCTACTGCAGCCGCCGCGCCGAACGCACGGAAGAAGTCGCGGCGTTCCTCACGACGCCGTACCCGGCTGTCGAAGGCGTCGGCAATCTGTGTCTCGTCGGTCATCCACCGGCTCCCAATACGCTGCGGCCCCGTCCGCGATCGCGGATCAACCCGAGCCTGTCATCTCTTGTATCCGCGCACCCTGCAGCACGCCGTTCCGACGCTGCTGTATTGCGTGTATCGGGACAGCGCTAGAGCGAAGCGTCCCGTGGCACCCGTGCAACCGATTCGCGTTCCATCAACTGATGCTGATGCCGCGTCGCCGCCGGGACCGCTTCGCCCGCAAGCCGGTCGAGCAGCATCGACGTCGCGCTGACTGCCATTTCGAACACCGGTTGGCGAATAGTGGTGATCCGCGGCCATGTGATCCGCGCGACTTCGGAATCATCGAACCCCGCGATCGACAATGCGGTCGGCACGTCGATGCCGGCGGCGCGCGCCGCCGTCAGCGCTCCGACCGCCATATCGTCGTTCTGCGCGAGGATCGCCGTCGGACGGTCCGCACGGCCCAGCAGCATAGTCGCGGCGGCAAAACCCGAATCGAACGTGAACAGTCCGTCGACGACCAGCGCGGGATCGATCGGCACGCCGGCATCGGCAAAGGCCAGTTCATACCCGATCATCCGCGCGGCGGACGCGGCATGGGTCGGATCGCCCTTGATGATCGCGATGCGGCGGTGTCCCTGCGCCAGCACATGCGCCGCGATCTCACGCGATGCGGCGACGTCGTCCACCTCGATACCGGGCCCGATCTCCGGCCAGCGGGTCGGCGCGATCCGGGCGAACGGCATGCCGATCGCGACCAGCCCGTCCAGCACGCGGCGGTTGTCCGATGCCGGCGGTGCAAGCACCGCACCGTCGACCGCCGCCGACCGCAACAGCCCGACGACCTCGCCTTCATGCGCCGCCACCGACTGGACCGGCAGCACCACCAGCCGGTAGCGTTCGCCCTGCAACCGGTCGAGCACGCCCATCTGCAATTCGACGACATAGCTGGGGGAGGGGTTTTCATAGACGAGGCCGATCAGGTGCGATCGCTGCCGCGCCAGCCCCTGCGCCATGACGTTGGGATGATAGTCCAGCGCACGCACCGCCTCCTGCACGCGTTCGCGTACCGCCGGCTTCACATGCGGTTCGCCGTTCAACACGCGCGATACGGTCTTGGTCGAGACGCCGGCATGGGCGGCGACCTCGACGATGGTGATGCGCCGGACCGGGCGCGCACTGATAGGCTGCATGGGCGGCATCACGCCGACGCGGCGGTGCGATGTCAACCTTTGTATCCGAAACAACCGGTTGGATATGGTGGACGCACTTGGGCTCGAACCAAGGACCCGCTGATTAAGAGTCAGCTGCTCTACCAACTGAGCTATACGTCCGTCGCGGGACAGGAGGTGGTGGACGCACTTGGGCTCGAACCAAGGACCCGCTGATTAAGAGTCAGCTGCTCTACCAACTGAGCTATGCGTCCGTCGCCTGCGCGATGGGGCGGTCGGGGTTGCCGTCCGCCGTTGGAGGGCGGCCTTTAGCGAAGGTTCGCGCGCAAGCAAACCCCAATTATCCGCCCGGCGGCAATTTCCGTCAGAACCGCACCCGTTCGCGGTTCTCGCGGTCGATCGCCATCAGCAGTCCGACGCATCCCAGCACCGTCATCTGCGCCGATCCGCCATAGCTGACCAGCGGCAACGGAATACCCACCACCGGGGCCAGCCCCATCACCATCATCAGGTTGATCGCGACATAGAAGAAGATCGTGGTGGCCAGCCCACCCGCTGCCAGCTTGGCGAACCGGCCTTCAGCCCTGACGCCGACGCCCACGCCCCAGCGGACCAGCAGGATGAACGCCGCGATCAACAGCACGCCGCCGACCAGCCCCCATTCCTCCGCCATCGTCGCGAACACGAAATCGGTATGCCCTTCAGGGAGATAGTCGAGATGGCTCTGAGTTCCTTCGAGGAACCCCTTGCCGAAAATGCCGCCCGATCCGATCGCGATCTTGGATTGGCTGATGTGGTATCCGGTGCCTAGCGGGTCGCTTTCGGGGTCGAGGAAGATCAACACGCGGTTACGCTGATAGTCGTGCAGCAGGAAATGATAGGCGAGCGGCGCAGCGACCGCGAGACCCAGCGCACCACCCGCGAACAGGCGGATCGGCAGTCCCGCAAGGAACATGACGGTCAACCCCCCCGCCGTGATCATCAGCGCCGTGCCAAGATCGGGTTGCAGCATCACCAGCCCAGCCGGAATACCTAACATCAAGGCAGCGGGCCATACCGCGCCGAATCGGCGTATTTCGCCAGCGGGCAGCAAGTCATAGAAGCGGGCCAGCGCCAGCACGATTACCGGTTTCATGAATTCAGATGGTTGCACCCGGATGAAGCCGAGATCGAGCCAGCGTTGCGATCCGCCCTTCACCGCGCCAAGCAGTTCGACCAGCACCAGCAACACCGTGATCCCGGCATAGGCGGGCAACGCAAGATTCTGCCAGAACGACACGCGTATTCTGGACAGCCCGATCGCCATGCACAGGAAGATCGCGAACGCCACGCCCTGCCGCGACGCCCATGGGTCGACGCTGCCGCCGGCGGCCGAAAACAGCACGACCAGCCCGAACCCGCCGATGGCCAGCAACAATATGAGCACGCCCCACGGCAGCTTCGCCAGTGGGGCGGGAACGAAGCCCAGCCCGTGCGACGTCGTCTGGTTGATGCGTTTCATTCGGTGCGCTGCGTGATGTTGGACTGGGCGACGGCGGGGTCCGGCTCTGTCTGGTTGGCGACGGCCGAATCGACGACGTTGGTCGTCGCCCCCTCCACGTCGGCGGGGGTGGCCGGGACCGACAGCACCGGCGCGGCCTGCGCAGCCTGGAACGTGCGCCACTGGGTCGCCATGCGGGTCTGCACGTCGCCACCCCATTCCTTTTCCAGCGGCTCCAGCCGGGCCATCGCCTTTTCCCGGTCGAACAGCCACGACAGGATGTCGCTGGCGATCGGGGCGGCGGTATAGATATGGCCCGAATGTTCCAGCACGACCGACACCGCGTAGCGCGGCTTGTCAGCGGGGGCGTATCCGATGAACAGCGAATGGTCGCGCATGCGAAACGGCAGCGCGGCGTCGCCCAGCACGCCGCCTCGGCGTTCGGCCATGGTGATGCGCCGGACCTGTGCCGTGCCGGTCTTGCCCGCCAGCTGAATCTCGGGCGGCAGTCCGACGAACCGTGATCGTCCGCCGGTGCCGCCGCCATTGACCACCGCCCACGTCGCGCGGTGAACGGTGTCGAGCATTTCGGGTGCGATGCCCATCGACGGCGCGGGTTCGTGCGGCCGGTCGAGCAACAGTCGCGGCACCACCTGCCGACCCTGCGCCAGCCGCGCGGCCATGACCGCCAGTTGCAACGGATTGGTCAGGACATATCCCTGTCCGATCGATGCGTTGACCGAATCCGCGACGGTCCATTTCTGCTTGTATTTGCGCAGCTTCCACGCGCTGTCGGGCACCGTGCCGTATCGCTGAGACTGGAACGGCAGCTCGAATTCCTGCCCCAGCCCCATCGCGCGCACCGTGGGTGCGAAGCTGTCATATCCCAGTTCGCGCGCCATCGTGTAGAAATAGATGTCGCAGCTTTGCGCGACCGCCCCGACCATATCCAATGGCCCATGCCCGCGTCGCTTATGGCAATGGAACCGTCCCGTGCCGACCTGCAACACACCGCTGCAATTGACGCGGCGGCGCGGATCGATCCCGGCTTTCAGGATCGCGAGCGCGTGCATCGGCTTGACCGTCGACCCGGGCGGATACAGTCCCTGCAACGTCTTGTTCATCAACGGAATATGGTCGTCGTCCGACAGCATCTTCCATTCCAGCCGGCCGATCCCGTCCGAAAAGCTGTTGGGATCATAGGCCGGCATCGACACCATCGCCAGCACGTCGCCGGTGATCGCATCCATCACCACCGCCGACCCCGAATTCGGGCCCATCCGCCGCGCCGCGAACTCCTGAAGCCCCAGATCGACGGTCAGGCGCGCATTGCGGCCCTGCTGGTCGGGCCGGGTTTCCAGTTCGCGCACTACCTGTCCGCGCGCTGTGACCTCGACCCGCTTGGCCCCGGCCTTGCCCCGCAACTGCGGCTCCAGCGCCTTTTCCAGCCCGTCCTTGCCCAGCTTGAAGCCCGGCGTCACCATCAACGGGTCGCGCGTTTCCTTGAACTGTTCGGCGGTCGCCGCACCGACATAACCCGTCAGATGAGCGACCGCCGCGCCACCGGGATAGCTGCGCGAGAAACCGCGCGTGGGCTGGACGCCCGGCAGTTCGGGCAACCGGACGCTGACCGCCGCGAAGCGTTCCCAGTCGAGATTCTCGGCGACCTGCACCGGCTGGAAACTGCTCGCGCGTTTCAGATCGGTCTGGATGCGCGCCATGTCTTCGGGGGTCAGTGCCAGCAGGGTGCGCAGTTCACCCAGCACCCGGTCGCGATCCTCCAGCCGGTCGGGGATCAGATCGACGCGGAAATCGGTGCGGTTGTTTGCGATCGGCGCGCCATACCGGTCGATGATCCATCCCCGCCGTGGCGGAATCATGGTCAGGTTGACGCGGTTGCTCTCCGCCAGCAGGTTATAGCGCTCGTTCTCCGCGACCGACAGCCACGCCATCCGCCCGGCCAGCACCAGCCCGACCGCTGCCTGTGCGCCGCCCAGCACCATCGCCCGCCTCGAAAAGCTGAACGCCTGCGCGGCTTCGGTGACGATCCTGCTCATTCATCCTCATGGCCGCCAAGCGCCGTGCACAGCCGCGTTGCCAGCGGGAACAACGCGATCGATACCAAAATCTGGAATAGAAGCACCGTATCGACGTTCGCAGCCAAGGTCGAGGCAAAGGCGCGTCCGGCGATCAGGCAAAATGCAATCGATCCACCCGCCAACAACCAGTCGTGCCAGAAATCGCGCGCCAGCAACCGCGTGTCGACCAGATCGATCGTCAGGGCGCATATCTGCCATAACAGCACCGCGCTGCCGATCGGCTGGCCGCTGACCAGATCGTCGAACAGGCCCAGCGGTGCCGCCGCCCAGACGGGCAGTGCGTCGGGACGCAGCAGCCGCCAGCCCAGCAGCATCAGCAGCCCGCACGGCGGCAGGAACGGAACCGATGCGACGACCGGGATCAGCGTGACGATCGAACCGATCAGGATGCTGCCGATCGCCTTGCGCGTAACGCTGTACTGCGCGCCGTCGTCGGCCGGACCCAGCAGCTTCATTCGGGTGCAGGCGCGGCGGGCGTGGGCGTTGCGTCGGGGGTGGGGCGGGGCACGGGCGAGGGCAGGAACGCGCGTTCTACCAGCGCGAAGTCCAGCCCGTCGGGATCGGCGAAGACCCGTGCCTGCACGACGTCGCGGCCGCTGCGCGCCACCTGCGCCACGGGCACGCCGGGCGGATAGATACCGCCTGCGCCCGACGTCACGAACACGTCGCCAGCCAGCATCGCGGCGTTGGCGATGCCGGCCGATCGGACCTCGACCATCCCGTCGCCAAGGCCGGCGACGATCGCCGACAATCCGTCGCGCGTACGGCGGACCGGCACGATGCTGGCGGTATCGATGATGAGCAGGACGCTGGCGGTATTGGGACTGGTTTCGACGATGCGGCCGATCAGCCCGTTGGGACCGCGCACCGGCTGGCCGCGACGCACGCCCTGCCGCGATCCTGCGTTTAGCGTCGCATAACGTCGTGTGCTGCTGGCCGAACTGTTGACCAGCCGCGCAGATACGACCGGTGCGGGCGATCGGTCGCGTAGCGCCAACAGCACGCGCAGCCGCATATTCTCGCGGTTCAGCCGTCGCGCCTGGATCAGGTAGCGGCGCGTCGCTTCCTCACGTGCGCGCAACTGGCGGTTCTCGTCCACCGCGCCGAAATAATCGCCGATGCCGCGCGGCACCGATGCGACGCCGTCCCATGCCCAGTCCAGCCCGGTCGACAGCGGCGTCGTCACCTCGCGCACCGCACCGCGCAGCGATGCGAAGGCGCGCGGGTCGATGACCGAGATGATCAGCAGGATCGCGCCGACGAACGCACCCGTCGCCGCAAGGACATAGGCGGCGAAGACAGTATATTGCGCCCGTCGCGAAAAACCCGGACGGCGGTTGCGCGGCGGCGCCATGCCTCCGACCCCTTCGTCAGACGGCGAGCAAGACGCCCTTGTAGATCGGATCTTCCAACGCGCGGCCGGTGCCGATCGCAACGCAGGTCAGCGGGTTTTCGGCGACCGTCACCGGCAATCCGGTCTCGTCGCGCAGCACTTCGTCGATGCCCTGCAACAACGCCCCGCCGCCGGTCAACACGATGCCCTGATCGACGATGTCGGCAGCCAGTTCGGGCGCCGTGTTTTCCAGTGCGATGCGAACGCCCTCGACGATCGCGGCGACCGGTTCGGACAGCGCCTCGGCGATCTGTCCCTGATTGATCTGGATTTCCTTGGGCACGCCGTTCACCAGGTCGCGACCCTTGATATAGATGAGCGTGCCGATGCCGTCGGCGGGGGGCTTGGCCGTGCCGACTTCCTGCTTGATCCGCTCCGCCGTGGCTTCACCGATCAACAGATTGTGGTTGCGGCGGACATAGCTGACGATCGCTTCGTCCATCTTGTCGCCGCCCACCCGGACGCTGGTCGAATAGGCGAGGCCGCGCAGCGACAGCACCGCGACTTCGGTCGTGCCCCCGCCAATGTCGACGACCATGCTGCCGATCGGCTCCGTCACCGGCATGTCGGCGCCGATCGCGGCGGCCATCGGCTCCTCGATCAGCCACACCTGAGAAGCGCCGGCGTTCGACGCGGCATCGCGGATCGCGCGACGTTCGACGCTGGTCGATCCCGACGGCACGCAGATCACGATCTGGGGCCAGCGGATGAAACGGCGCTGGCCGTGCACCTTCTGGATGAAGTGCTTGATCATCTGTTCCGCGACGTCGATGTCGGCGATCACCCCGTCGCGAAGCGGACGGATCGCCTCGATCGAACCGGGCGTCTTGCCCATCATCAGCTTGGCGTCGTCGCCGACCGCCTTGACCCGCTTGACCCCGTTCAGCGTTTCGACCGCCACCACCGACGGTTCGTTGAGCACGACGCCGCGACCACGCAGATACACCACCGTATTGGCGGTGCCGAGGTCGATCGCCATGTCGTGCGACATGAACTTGAAGAAACGCGAAAAGAAGGCCATCGATACTTCCGTTCTTGTCCGCGTGTCCCGACGCGGCGGTTCGCAGCTTGTACCCCGACCCGTCCGAACGGCTATCCGATCGGTTGCCCATGGGCACTTCCAGGTCGCGGGATGAGGCCGATTGGGCTAGAGCGTCATCCATGTCAATACGCCGTCTCCCCGAGCATCTCGTCAACCGTATCGCGGCCGGAGAAGTGGTGGAACGCCCTGCTTCCGCGCTGAAGGAACTGGTCGAGAACGCGATCGATGCCGGTGCGACCCGCGTGGTCGTGCGGATCGCGGCGGGCGGCACCGAATTGATCGAGGTCAATGACGACGGCTGCGGAATGACGCCGGCCGACATGGCGCTGGCGCTGGAACGTCATGCCACCTCGAAGCTGCCAGACGACCGGATCGACGCGGTCATGACGCTGGGTTTCCGGGGGGAAGCGCTGCCGTCGATCGCCAGCGTGGCACGACTGTCGATCGAAAGCCGCCCGGCCGGTGCGGAGGGCTGGTTGCGCACCGTCGACAACGGACAGGTGGTCGAGGATCGCCCCGCCGCCGTCCCGCCGGGCACGCGCGTCCGGGTGGAAGCGCTGTTCGCCCGCGTACCCGCCCGCCGCAAGTTCCTGCGCTCGCCGCGCAGCGAGTTCGCCGCCTGCGTCGATCAGGTAAAACGTCTGGCGATGGCGCGACCCGACATCGCCTTCACGCTCGAACATGACGGCCGCCGCGTGCTCGGCGTGCAGGGCGGGGAAACGCGTCCCGAACGCGTCGCAGGGCTGACGGACCGGGCGCTCGCTGCCAATTCGGTCGGGCTGGACTGGGAACGCGAGGGGATGCGGCTGGGCGGGGTGGCCGGGTTGCCGACCTTCAATCGCGGCGTGGCGGACCACCAGTATCTGTTCGTCAACGGCCGGCCGGTGCGCGACCGTCTGCTGACCGGGGCGGTGCGCGGCGCCTATGCCGAAATGCTCGCGCGCGACCGGCATGCCGTCGTCGCGCTGTTCCTCGACGTCGACCCCGATCTGGTCGACGTCAACGTCCATCCCGCCAAGACCGAAGTGCGGTTCCGCGACCCCGCCGCCGCACGCGGCCTGATCGTCGGCGGTCTGCGCCGCGCGCTGGACGAAGCGGGCTTCCGTTCGGCGCAGCGACCGGGCGAACAGGCGATGGCGGCGTGGGTCGCCGAACCGCTTGCCCCGCTAGCCGAAACGGCCATGCCGTCCCCCGCGACCGGCTTTGCCTTTCACGAAACGCGCCCGAGCTTCTTCGCCCCGCCGCCACAGGCCCGCGCCGAAGTCGCCGCCGCCCCGCCGCCGCCGACCGGCCAGTTCCCGCTGGGCGCGGCGCGTGGACAGGTCGCGAAGACCTATATCGTCGCGGAGGCGGAGGACGGGCTGGTACTGGTCGATCAGCACGCCGCGCACGAACGCCTCGTCCTCGAACGGATGCGGGCGGCGATGGCGGCGGGCGGTGTCCGGTCTCAGGCGTTGCTGATCCCCGAGGTCGTCGAACTCGACGAAGTCGCGTGCGACGCGCTGGAGGATCGTGCGGCCGAACTGGCCGGGTTCGGGCTGGACCTCGAACGCTTCGGCCCGCGCGCTATGCTGGTCCGCGCGACGCCCGCCATCCTCGGCCATAGCGACGTGATCGGCCTCGTCACCGATCTGGCCGACGAGATTCGCGCGCACGATGCCGCGCTGTCGCTGGCCGAACGGATCGATCACGTCGCGGCAACGATGGCATGTCATGGGTCGGTTCGCGCCGGACGCATCCTGTCGGTCGCGGAAATGAACGCCTTGCTGCGCGAAATGGAGGTGACACCCCATTCGGGTCAGTGCAACCACGGGCGCCCGACCTGGATCAAGCTGGCGCATGGCGATATCGAACGCCTGTTCGGCCGCAAATAGGAATCCGCCGATGAAATTCACGCAGGCCGCAGGCGCGAACCCGACCGATGCGATGCGGGTGCTGGGCCGCCCGACCGACCGGATCGAAGGGCCGCTCAAGGTATCGGGCCGCGCGACCTATGCCGCCGAATTCGACGTGCCGGGCACCGTCTATGGCGTGATGGTCGGCGCGACGATCGCTACCGGACGGATCGTCGCGATCGACGCGGCCGATGCACGCACCGCGCCGGGCGTCCTCGACGTGATCGACTATGAAAACGCCGGCCCGCTGGCGTTGGGCGAAGATCACAACGTGCCGATGCTGGCCGGGCCGCAGGTCGACCAGTTGGGGCAGGCGGTGGCGTTGGTCGTCGCCGACAGCTTCGAGAATGCGCGCGCAGCGGCACGGCTGGTGCGGGTCGACTATGCCGAGAATAAAGGCGCGTTCGACCTAGCCGGCGCCGCACGGGCACCCAACAAACCCGAATCAAGCCACGGCCATGGCGATTTCGCGACCGCTTTCGCCGCCGCGCCGGTCACGCTGGACGCGACCTACACCACGCCCGATCACGCGCATGCGATGATGGAGCCGCACGCGTCGATCGCGGCGTGGGACGGCGACCGGCTGACGCTGTGGACCGCGAACCAGATGGTGGCGTGGGCGCAGCGCGACATGGCGGCGATACTCGGCATCCCGTGCGACGCCATCCGCATCGTCGCGCATCATGTCGGCGGGGGCTTTGGTGGCAAGCTGTGGGTGCGCGCCGACGCCGTGCTGGCGGCGGTCGCGGCGCGGCGGCTGGGGCGTCCGGTCAGGGTCGTGCTGGCCCGGCCGCAGATGTTCAACAACACGACCCATCGGTCGGCGACGATCCAGCGCATCCGGCTGGGCGCGACGCCCGACGGCCGGTTGACCGCGATCGGGCATGACAGCTGGTCGGGCGATCTGCCCGGCGGCAGTCCCGAAGGCGCGGGATCGCAGACGCGCCAACTATACGCCGCACCCCATCGGCTGGTGGAGGAACGGCTGGCCGAACTGAACCTGCCTGAATCCAGCGCGATGCGCGCGCCGGGCGAGGCGGTCGGCATGATGGCAATCGAAGCGGCGATGGACGAGCTCGCCGAAAAACTGTCGATCGATCCGGTCGAACTGCGCATCCGTAACGATACGCAGGTCGACCCGGAGAAGCCCGATCGCCGCTTCTCGCACCGCGATCTGATCGGCTGTCTGCGCGAAGGCGCGCAGCGGTTCGGATGGTCGGCGCGCAATTCGGTGCCGGGGCAGGTGCGCGACGGGCGGTGGCACGTCGGCTTGGGCATGGCGGCGGCCTATCGCGGCAATATCGTGCTGAAATCGGCGGCGCGGGTCGGCATCGGCGGCGACGGCATCGTCACCGTCACGACCGACATGACCGATATCGGCACGGGTAGCTACACGATCCTCGCACAGACCGCCGCCGAGATGCTGGGCGTCGATCTGGCGCAGGTCGTCGTCCGGCTGGGCGAATCGGACTTCCCGGTGTCCGCCGGGTCGGGCGGACAATTCGGTGCGAACAGCTCGACGGCGGGCGTCTATGCCGCCTGTGTCGGCCTACGCGATCGCATTGCCGAAGCCGCCGGGTTCGATCCGGCCACGGCGCGCTTCGCCGACGGGCGCATCTGGTCGGGCAACCATTCGGTCGCGCTGGGCGAGGCTGCGGGCGGCGACGGTATCGAGGTCGAGGACCGGATCGAATTCGGCGATCTGACGAAGAAATTCGTACAGGCGACGTTCGGGGCGCATTTCGTGGAAGTCGGCGTCGATGGCGACACCGGGGAAGTCCGCGTCCGCCGCATGACCGGCGTGTTCGCCGCCGGTCGCATCCTGAACCCAAAGTCCGCGCGCAGTCAGATACTCGGCGCTATGACGATGGGCGTAGGGGCCGCGCTGACCGAGGAACTGGTCGTCGACGCCCGGATGGGCGGGTTCATCAACCACGACCTCGCCGAATATCATGTGCCGGTACATGCCGACATTCCGCATCAGGAAGTCGTGTTCCTCGATGAGGAAGACCCGCTGTCATCGCCGATGAAAGCGAAGGGGGTCGGCGAACTCGGTATCTGCGGCGTCGGCGCGGCGATCGCCAACGCGGTGTACAATGCCTGCGGCGTCCGCGTGCGGAACTACCCGATCACGCTCGACAAGCTGCTGGCGGGGCTGGAGTAGAGAACGATCCGAACGCCACCCCAACACAGGGCGGGGTGGCGTTCGGCTTCGCCGAAATCTTTGGCTTACGCCCCGCGACCGGTCTTCGACTGCAATGCGTCGATCGCCTTCGATGCGTCCGCCTTCGTCAACGAATCATCGAACTGCTCGCCGGCTTCCTCGCTTAACGTCTTCAGATACGATGCCTGTGCGCCGGTCATCTTCTCGTCGCCGGTCGTCCAGTCGTCCGGGTCCTTTTCGGCGTTCGAGAAGGGCTCGCTCTTGGGGTTCGGGGTATCGGTCATGGGAAATTCCTTTCGCCGACACCAACCCCGATGTTCGCTGCTTGTTCCGGTCAGGTCACCGCATTGCGCGCATGGTACGCGGGCGCGTCCCACGCCCCCGTGACCATCACGTCGCGCAAGATCTCTACCGCCCGCCACACATCGGCAAAGCCGGTATAGAGCGGGGTGAATCCCATTCGCAGAACGTCCGGTGCACGGAAATCGCCGATCACGCCGCGATCGATCAGCACCTGACAGATCGCATAGGCTTGCGGATGCGCGAACGACACATGGCTTCCCCGCCGCACCGCGTCGCGCGGAGAGACGAGGGTGAAGCCCTGATCGCCGCACCGTGCCTCGACCAGCGCGATATACGCGTCGCTCAGCTGCCGCGACTTCGCAACCAGCGTGTCGAACGCGACCTCGTCGAACAGCGCGACGCCCTCTTCCAGTGCCGCCAGCGCGAGGATCGGCGGCGTGCCGCACTGGAACCGTCCGATATCGTTGGCCGGTGCATAGCCGTCCTCGAAATCGAACGGTGCGGCATGCCCCATCCATCCCGACAATGGCGAGCGCAACGCCGCGTGATGCCGTTCGGCGACATACAGGAATGCTGGCGCGCCCGGTCCGCCATTCAGATATTTATACCCGCACCCGACCGCCAGATCGGCATTGCAGCCGTTCAGGTCGACCGGCACCGCACCCACGCTATGGCTCAAATCCCATAGCACCAGCGCACCCTTCGCCTGCGCCGCCGCGGTGATCGCCGCCATGTCGAGCATCGCGCCGCTCTTGTAGTGGACGTGGGTCAGCATCACGATCGCGGTATCGTCGTCGATCGCTGCTACGATCTCCGCGACCGGCAGCGTGCGGACCTGCGCATCGCCGACGCTCCACGCCGCGCCGTCGGCGACGTACAGGTCGGTCGGGAAATTGCCCGGTTCCGACAGGATCGTGTGGCGACCCGGCCGGGCCTTCAGCGCGGCGACGATCAGCTTGTACAGATTGACCGAGGTCGAATCGGCGACGATCACCTCGCCCGGTTCGGCCCCGATCAACGGCGCGATCCGCCCGCCGACGCGCTTCGCCGCGCCGATCCAGTCGTGGCGGTTCCAGCTGCGGATCAACCCGTCGCCCCATTGCAGCGTCACCGCCTCCGCCACGCGCACAGCGGTGGTACGCGGCAGCGCGCCCAGCGAGTTGCCGTCGAGATAGATCACGTTGTCGGGCAGCACGAACCGCTCGCGCATCGCCCGCAACGGATCGGCCGCATCCATCGCGATCGCATCGTCCAGCGTCACAGCGCCACCCGCACGCTCAACAATTCGGGAAAGAACACGTCGTCGATCACCTTCGCCAGATAGGGCACGCCTGCCGTGCCGCCGGTGCCGCGCTTGAACCCGATGATCCGTTCGATCGTCTTGAGATGCCCGAACCGCCAAAGCTGTACGCGATATTCCAGATCGACCAGCTTTTCCGCGAGTTCGTACAGCTCCCACCACCGGTCGGGCGCTTCGTACACCTGCTTCCACGCCGCCTCGACCCCGTCGGATGCGACGTAGGGCAGGGTGAAGTCACGCTCCAGCCGGTCGGTCGGGATCGTGAAGCCTCGCCGTGCCAGCAGTCGAAGCGCCTCGTCGTACAGGCTGGTTTTGCCCAGCGCGGCGGTCAATTGCGCCTGGGCCGGCGCGTCGCCGACATGCGCGTTCAGCATCGCCGCGTTCTTGTTGCCCAGCATATATTCCAGCAACCGGTATTGCACCGACTGGAACCCCGAACTGCCGCCCAGCCGCCCGCGCATCGCCGAATAATCGGCGGGGGTGATCGTCGCCAGCACCTCCCAGCTCTGGATCAGCTGCTGCTGGATGCGGGCGACCCGCGCCATCATCTTGAACGCCGCGCCCAGCCGATCGTCGATGACCGCCGCCCGCGCCGCCGAAAGCTCGTGCAGGCACAGCTTGATCCACAACTCCGACGCCTGATGGATCACGATGAACAGCAGTTCGTCATGCGTATCCGACAACGGAGCCTGCGCGTTCAGCACCGCGTCGAGCTTCAGATAGCTGCTATAGGTCGGTCCGCTCGCGGGCGGGGCGGGGCGGTCCGCCTGCCGCGTTTCCATCAGATCACCGGTGGCGGCGGGCCGCCGACGTCGCGAAAGCTGTCCGGCACGTCGGTGCGCAAATGGCCGGACGGCGTCGGCAACGGCTCGATCTCGGCGGGTTCGGGCCGGTCGAACCCGCCCTCCCATTTGGCGATCACGGTCGCGGCGACGGCATTGCCGATCACGTTGGTCGCGGTGCGCCCCATGTCGAGGAAGTGATCGACCGCAAGAATCAGCAACAGCCCCGCTTCGGGAATGTCGAACATTCCCATCGTCCCGGCGATGACCACCAGACTGGCGCGCGGCACGCCCGCAATCCCCTTCGACGTGACCATCAGCACCAGCAGCATCGTGATCATCTGCGGCCAGCTCAGGTCGATGCCATATGCCTGCGCGACGAAGATCGACGCGAACGTCATGTACATCATCGATCCGTCGAGGTTGAACGAATAGCCCAGCGGCAGCACGAAACTGGCGATGCGCGGCGGCACGCCGAACCGGTCGAGCGCCTCCAGCGTGCGCGGATAGGCCGCTTCCGACGATGCCGTCGAAAATCCCAGCAGGATCGGATCGCGCAGATACCGGATCAACGTACCGACGCGCGGCCCGATGATCAGGAACGCCACGCCCAGCAGCACCGCCCACAACACCGCCAGCCCGAGATAGAAGCTGCCCATGAAATAGGCGAGGTCGCCGATCACACCCGGTCCGCGTTCCGCCAGCGTTCCGGCCACCGCCGCGAACACGGCCAGCGGCGCGACGCGCATGACGTAATCGGTGATCTGCAACATCACCGCGACGAGACCTTCGAGCGCACGGACCAGCGGCGCACCCTTTTCGCCGACCGCCGTCAGCGCCACGCCGACGAAGACGGAGAAGACGACGATCTGCAGGATCTCGTTGGTCGCCATCGCCTCGATGCCCGATGCCGGCACCAGATGCGCGATGAAGTCCTTCAGATTGAACGCGGCCTTCGTCAGTCCGGCATCGGCGGCGACGGGCGGCAGCGGCAGGCCCAGCCCGACCCCCGGTTGCAACAGATTGACCAGCAACAGCCCCAGCGTCAGCGATACGAGGCTGGCACCGAGGAACCAGCCGAGCGACCGCAGTCCCACCCGGCCCAGCGCCGAACTGTCGCCCATATGCGCGATGCCGACGACCAGCGTGGAAAAGACCAGCGGTGCGATGATCATCTTGATAAGCCGCAGGAACAGGCTCGTCACGATCGAGAAATAGCCGGCGATCTGCGTAAGTTGCGCCGAACCCGCGCCACCGCCGTCGTCGATCGACGCATTGAGCGCCCATCCGAGCACAAGGCCCGCGACCAGCGCGATCAGGATATAGGTCGTAAGCCGCTTGGCCATGCATCGTTCCCGGTTGTCTGGTCGCTTAGGGAAGCGATTGCGCGCCTTCGGTCAAGCCCCGTGCGCGCGGGCACCTTGGCAAGCGCGCAATCGCTGCGTATCGAGCGATCCCATGACCTCGACCAATGACGTGCGCCGCTCGTTCCTCGACTTCTTCGCCGGGAAGGGGCACGCGCGCGTTCCGTCCGCACCGCTGGTGCCGCAGAACGATCCGACGCTGATGTTCGTCAACGCGGGCATGGTGCCGTTCAAGAACGTGTTCACCGGGCTGGAATCGCGACCCTATGTCACGGCGACCTCGTCGCAGAAATGCGTCCGCGCCGGCGGCAAGCACAATGATCTGGACAATGTCGGCTATACCGCGCGGCATCACACCTTCTTCGAAATGCTCGGCAATTTCTCGTTCGGCGATTATTTCAAGGAACAGGCGATCGTAAACGCCTGGACCCTTTTGACGCGCGAGTGGGGATTGCCCGCCGACCGGCTGACCGCCACCGTCTATCATACCGACGATGAAGCGTTCGATCTGTGGCGCAAGGTCGCGGGGCTGCCCGATCACCGGATCATCCGCATCCCGACCAAGGACAATTTCTGGGCGATGGGCGACAGCGGCCCGTGCGGTCCGTGTTCGGAGATCTTCTACGACCATGGCGACCAAATCCCCGGCGGCCCCCCCGGCAGCCCGGACGAGGATGGCGACCGCTTCGTCGAGATCTGGAACCTCGTGTTCATGCAGTATGAGCAGGATGCGAACGAGATCGTCGGCGAACTGCCGAAGAAGTCGATCGACACCGGCATGGGTCTGGAACGCATCGCGGCGGTGATGCAGGGCGTGTCGGACAATTACGACACCGATACGTTCAAGGCATTGATCGCGGCATCGTGCGACCTGACCGCGACGCGCGCGGAGGGCGAGACGCAGGCCAGCCACCGCGTCATCGCCGACCATCTGCGCGCATCGGGCTTCCTGATCGCCGACGGCGTGCTGCCGGCCAGCGACGGACGCGGCTATGTGCTGCGCCGGATCATGCGTCGCGCCATGCGGCACGCGCATCTGCTGGGCTCGAAAGACCCGTTGATGCACCGGCTGGTCCCGTCGCTGGTCCAGGAAATGGGTGCCGCCTATCCCGAATTGCTGCGCGCACAGCCGCTGATCGAAGCGACGCTGCGACAGGAAGAGACGCAGTTCCGCCGCACGCTCGACAAGGGACTGAAACTGCTCGACGAAGCGACCGCCGGCATGGCCGAAGGCGCGACGCTGGCGGGGGAAACCGCGTTCCGGCTGTATGACACCTATGGCTTTCCGTACGACCTGACCGAAGACGCGCTGCGGGCGCAGGGCTTCGGCGTCGACCGCACCGGTTTCGATACCGCGATGGCCGAACAGAAGCGCGCCGCCCGCGCCGCGTGGAAGGGATCGGGGGCCAAGGCGTCCGACGACGTCTGGTTCGATATTCTCGAACAGGCCGGCGCGACCGAATTCATCGGCTATGCGGTGGAAGCGGGTGAGGGGCAGGTCGTGGCGATCGTCCGCGACGGCCAGCGCGTCGACACCGCGCAGCCGGGCGAAGAGGTGCTGGTGCTGACCAACCAGACGCCCTTCTACGCCGAAAGCGGCGGGCAGGTCGGCGATGCCGGCACGATGACCGGCGACGCCGGGCTGGCCGCACGCGTCACCGATACCGCCAAGCAGCTCGGCAAGCTGCATGCGCATATCGTGACGCTGGACGCCGGTACGATCACGGTCGGCGACAGCGTCCACCTGACCGTAGATACCGCGCGGCGTGCGCAGATCCGTGCCAACCATTCGGCAACGCATCTTCTGCACGAGGCGCTGCGCCAGCGGCTGGGCACGCATGTCGCGCAAAAGGGCAGCATGGTCGCCCCCGACCGGCTGCGCTTCGACTTTTCCCAGCCGTCGCCCATCGCCGCCGACGCGATGGCGCTGGTCGAGGCTGATGTAAACGCTCAGGTGCGCGGTAACGGCGCGGTCACGACGCGCCTGATGACCCCCGACGACGCGATCGCCATGGGCGCGATGGCGTTGTTCGGCGAGAAATATGGCGAGGAGGTCCGCGTCGTTTCGATGGGCGAGGACACCGATGGCACCTATTCGATCGAATTGTGCGGCGGCACACATGTCGGCGCGCTGGGCGAGATCGGCCTCGTCAAGATCGTGTCCGAAGGCGCGGTGTCGTCCGGCATCCGCCGGGTCGAGGCACTGACGGGCGAAGCTGCCCGCCAGTGGTTGGGCGCGCGCGACGAAAAGCTGCGTGAGACGGCGGCTACGCTCAAGGCGACGCCCGACGAAGTGCCCGCACGCGTGGCGCAACTGGTCGAGGATCGTCGCCGGCTCGAACGCGAGCTTGCCGACGCGAAAAAGATACTGGCGCTGTCCGGGGCAGCCGGCCGCGGGGCAGCGACTGCGCCTGCCGGTCCCGAGCAGGTGGGCGATATCGCGTTTCTTGGGCAGGTGATCGACGGGCTGGAAGCGAAGGCGCTGCGATCGACGATCGACGACGCTCGCCAGCGTGTTCCATCCGGCGTCGTCGCGCTGGTCGCGGTCAATGACGGCCGTGCCTCGGTCGCGGTCGGCGTCTCGCCCGATCTGGTCGGACTTGTCAGTGCGGTCGATCTGGTGAAGGCCGCCGTCGCAACGCTCGGCGGGCAGGGCGGCGGGGGCCGCCCCGACATGGCGCAGGGCGGTGGCCCCGATGGCAGCAAGGCAGCGGACGCGATCGCCGCAATACGGGATATTCTGGGGGGATAAAGCATGCTGGCCACGACGGTGATGTCGGTCGCGATAGCGGTACTGGGACAGGCCACGCCGGCCCCGCCCGAACGCCAGACCCCGCCGGACGAAATCGTCGTGACTGCTCGACCCACGTCCGACACCGAGGAAGCGAATCGCTTCGTTCGGGAAGTCGCGCCACGGCTCGACTATGATACGCCGATGGCTCGCTTCGCCGAGCCGGTTTGCGTCGCAGCCGGCGGACTTCCCACTCGGTTACTCCGGTCGATCGCCGATCGCATGACCCGGCTGGCGGTAGGTGCAGGGCTGGACGTCGCGGCGGACGGGTGCATCCCCAATGTGCTGGTGATCTTTGCGCCCGATCCCGCCCGGCAGATTCAACCCATGCTGAACCGACGGCCTGCGCTGTTCCATGGTCTCGACCATGCGGTGATCGGCCGATGGAAGAAGACCGATGGTCCCGCGCTGGCGTGGTCGATTGCCGCGACCGTCGGTCGGGACGGCGTACCCCTTGCACCGGGTGCGGACGGCGTTCCGACGCAGCAGGTCTCGTTCCCGACCAGATTGTATCAGCCGGTCCGACGCGACATCGGACTGGCGGTGGTGATGATCGACCGTCGGTCGGTGGCCGGTCGGACGACCACTCAACTGGCGGATTACGCCGCGATGCGCGCGTTCACGGACGCCCGGCCGGGTGGCGGCGGTCGGTCGATCCTGTCGCTGTTCGACGCCGATCCCTCACCGGATACCGCAACGCCCTTCGATCTTGCCTATCTTCGCGCATATTACCGCATGTCGCCGGCACAGCGTAACGGCGCGCAAAGGCAGGCGTTGACGCGAGCCTTGACGACCCCCGGCAAACGCTGAGGTCAGCCTGATCTGTGTTCGTACGCGGTGCCGCTGCATCCGATCGAGAAAGGAGATTACTGCGCGACGGGACCACGCTCGCGCGGATGCGGACCGCTTCAAGCGAATGATCGCTGCATCCGGCACGCCGTATGATCGATACGCATCGATTCCGTTATGTTCTGAACGAACGTCGAAATGCTTCGACTGGCACGCCAACGATCACCATTGATACCAACGGGCTTTAGATATGCCCGGCTGTGCCAAATGCCGAACGCTGGTAGCACCGGTATCGGTCCGTGCAGGAACGCTCCTGCATCGACAGTGACCTATCGGCGCCCAGGAGCCTGCCCGAGCGGCCGACCCCATACGTCCATAGGCAAATCGCGCTTCGGGTTATCGGTCATTCTACCGCGTTATCAATAGGTTAGACTATGTTGCTCGCGCCACTTTCCTACAGTGGGCTCGCTCGATATCCTCGACGGGTTCGTTCAATCGGCTACCCGTTCGTACCGTCGTTTCCCGCCCGGCGACATACAAATACAAATGCGCCACGAGTGTGACTTTTGTGACCTTTGGCCGGTTCAGACCGATTCATCCATGCGCCGCAGCCGCCGGATGCGCGGCTCGCGTTCGAGGCTCGCCTGCGCCCGGATCGACTGGCGCAACTCGTCGCGCTTTTCGTGGATCGACGCGATCACCGGCCCCATCGCAACGCCCAGATCGACCAGCACGGCTTCGGAAAGTTGCAGCGAGCTTTCCAGCGTTTCGGGCACCGCGTCACTGACTCCGGCGGCATAGAGTTCCGCCGCATGGCCGGCATCGCGCGCCCGGGCGAGGATGGTCAGGTTGGGCACCCATCCGCGAACCCGCTTGGTCAGCCGGACGGTCAGTACCGGATCGTCCATCGTCAGCACCAGCGCGGTCGCGCGGCCAAGGTCCAGCCGGTCGACCAGTTCGGATCGAGATACGTCGCCGAACAGGATCGGGTGCCCCTCCGCCCGCGCCTGCGCGACGTTGTCGATGTCCGAATCGACCGCAATGTACGGCTTGCCGTGAACCTTCAGCATTTCCGCGATCAGGCGTCCGACCCGGCCGAACCCGATGATGACCACACCCGATGTCGTCGCCGGGGGTGGGGGCTCCTCACCGCCGGTACGCCCTTCGATCCGGCGCGATGCCCGTTTGCCCAGCATCGCCAGCAATGGCGTGATCGTCAGTCCGATCGCGGTCACGGTCTGCCAGAAGGCGGCAGTCGACGGCAGGATCAACTGCGCCTGCGTCGCCGCAGCCAGCACGATCAGCGTCGTCTCGGAAGGGCTTGCCATCAGCAGGCCGGTTTCGGTCGCGGTGCCGGTGCGTACGCCGTTGATGCGGAGCAGCAGCGTCGTCACCACCGACTTCACCACCACGACTCCGGCGATGGCCCCGAGCAGCGATGGCCAGTTGTCCGCGATCGTCGCCAGATCGAGGCTCATGCCGATGGTGATGAGGAACACGCCCAGCGCCAGTCCCTTGAACGGCGCGGTGATGACCTCGACCTCGCTGTGATATTCGGTTTCGGCGATCAGGAGTCCTGCCAGCAGCGCACCGACGATCGGCGACAGGCCTGCGGCGGTGGTGACGAGGCTGGCGACAATTACCACCAGCAGGCTGGCCGACAGGAACAGTTCGGGGCTTTTGGTTCGCGCCGCCTGCGCGAACAGCTTCGGCAGGAAGAAGCGGCCTGCACCGTACAGCGCGATCACGCTCAGTCCGCCGTACAGCGCAGTCATGCCAAGGTTCGACCAGCCGCCATCCTGCGCGGCCGGCGCCAGCGCGCCCAGCGCGAAGATGATCGGCACCAGCGCCAGATCCTCGAACAACAGCATCGCGAATGCCGTCCGTCCGACCGGCCCGGTCGTCCCCGCCATCGGCAGCACCAGCGCGGTCGACGACAGCGCCAGCGCGAGGCCCAGACCGATCGCGCCCGCGCTGGCCTGTCCCAGCAACAGCAGCGCGAGGCCGATCAGCAGGCCCGATCCGAACAGCTCCGCCGCGCCCAGCCCGAACACCAGCCTGCGCATCGCCCACAGCCGCTTGAACGACAGTTCCAGCCCGATCGAGAACAGCAGCAGGATGATGCCAAATTCGGCGAAGGGTTCGATCGAATGCCGGTCGGTGATCGTGACGTGGAACAGCCACGGGGCATAGGGGACCAATTGCCCCAGTCCGAACGGCCCGACCAGGATGCCGACCAGAATGAAACCGATCACCGGGTTGACGCGAAACCGGGCGAAGGCGGGGATGACGAGGCCAGCGGCTCCCAGGATGACCAGCGAATCGCTGAACGGCGTCGAATCGATCGGTAACGGCATGCCCTATTGTTGCGGAAGCGGCACGGTCGCCGCAACCACGAACACGAAAACGGCGTCCGTCCCGCTAAAGGGAACGGACGCCGTCGTCAGGCGCGTCGGGGCAAAGGGATCAGCCCTGCGAACCCATCGCGCTTTCGAGGTTGACGCGAACCTGTTCGAAGAACTGCTCGGTCGTCATCCACGGCTGGTTCGGGCCGATCAGGATCGCCAGATCCTTCGTCATGTGGCCGGCTTCGACCGTTTCGATGCACACGCGCTCCAGCGTCTCGGCGAACCGCGTCACGTCGGGCGTGTCGTCGAACTTGCCGCGATACTTCAGGCCGCCGGTCCATGCGAAGATCGACGCGATCGGGTTGGTCGACGTCGCCTTGCCCTGCTGATGCTGACGATAGTGGCGCGTGACCGTGCCATGCGCGGCTTCCGCCTCGATCGTCTTGCCGTCCGGCGACATCAGGACCGACGTCATCAGCCCCAGCGAACCGAAGCCCTGCGCGACCTGGTCCGACTGCACGTCGCCGTCATAGTTCTTGCACGCCCAGACGAACTCGCCATGCCACTTGAGCGCGCTGGCGACCATGTCGTCGATCAGACGATGTTCGTAGACGATGCCGGCTGCCTGGAACTGGTCCTTGAATTCGGCGGCGAACACCTCTTCGAAGATGTCCTTGAACCGGCCGTCATAGGCCTTCAGGATCGTGTTCTTGGTCGACAGGTACACCGGCCAGCCACGGCCAAGGCCGTAATTCATCGAAGCGCGCGCAAAGTCGCGGATCGATTCGTCCAGATTGTACATGCCCATTGCGACGCCGGCGGCGGGGAAGTCGAACACTTCCTCCTCGATCGTCTGGCCGTCGGTGCCTTCCCACTTCATCGTCAGCTTGCCGGCACCGGGGACCTTGAAATCGGTCGCCTTGTACTGGTCGCCGAACGCATGGCGGCCGACGACGATCGGCTTGGTCCAGCCGGGGATCAGGCGCGGGACGTTGGATATGACGATCGGCTCGCGAAACACCACACCGCCGAGGATGTTGCGGATCGTCCCGTTGGGCGAACGCCACATCTTCTTCAGGCCGAATTCCTCGACGCGCTGTTCGTCGGGGGTGATCGTGGCGCACTTCACACCCACGCCATAGCGCTGGATCGCCTTGGCGCTGTCGACCGTGATCTTGTCGTCGGTCTCGTCGCGCTTCTCGATGCCCAGATCATAATAGTCGAGGTCGATTTCCAGATAGGGCTGGATCAGACGCTCGCGGATCCATGCCCAGATGATGCGGGTCATTTCGTCGCCGTCGATCTCAACGACCGGAGTTTTGACCTTGATCTTCGCCATGCGCGTGCTCTCGATATGGTTGGAATTGTGTCGGCCTTACGGGTTGCGTCGTCTGCGATCAACCGGTGCGGCCCGGCCCTTGCTCGGCGATGTGGTTGTCAGCACGGCCCGGCTTGGGTACACCACGCTTCATGGCATCGCTCGAACAGCCCGCGGTCGGCACCACGACCGTCAAGTGGCGCTGGCCCTCCGTCCACCCTGAAGGACGCAAATACGTCCTGATCGCCGCCGCAATCACCGCGTTCCTTGCGTTCATGGCGTGGGAAACGCTGGCGTGGCCCATGGCATTGGTGACGTTGTGGGTCGCATCCTTCTTTCGCGACCCCATCCGCGCGACGCCGCAGGGCGAGGGGCTGATCGTCGCGCCGGCCGATGGGCTGGTCACGATGGTCCAGCGCGTCGATCTTCCGCCCGAACTTCGTGGTTCGAACGGGCTTGGCGAAGGGTCGATGATGCGCGTGTCGATCTTCATGTCGGTCTTCGACGTGCACATCAACCGCACGCCGATCGCCGGAACGATCCGCCAAGTGATCTATATCTCCGGCAAATTCCTGAACGCCGATCTCGACAAGGCGAGCGACGAGAACGAGCGCCAGCATTTCGTGGTGGAGGGGCATGACGGACAACGGGTCGGCTTCACCCAGATCGCCGGACTGGTCGCGCGTCGCATCGTGGCCTTCGCCAAGGCGGGGGATATCGTCGCGACGGGTCAACGGATCGGGCTGATCCGCTTCGGAAGCCGCGTCGACGTGTATCTGCCCGAAGGTATCGAGCCGCAGGTCGCGCTGGGTCAGCGCAGCATCGCCGGTGAAACCATCCTCGGGCGGCCTGCGATGCCTGCCGTCATCGGGATTGCACAATAACCATGCGACGCCCTCTGCCAGGCCGCGGCATCCCGCTGCGCGCGATCGCACCCAATGCCGTCACGGCGCTGGCACTCTGTTCGGGCCTTACCGGCATCCGGTTCGCCATCGGCGGCGAATGGGAGCGGGCGGTGCTGATGGTGTTGCTCGCGGGCGTACTCGACGGCATCGACGGTCGCGTCGCCCGTCTGGTGCGCGGCGAAAGCCGGTTCGGCGCAGAACTCGATTCGCTGTCGGATGCAATATCGTTCGGCGTTTCCCCGGCGCTGATCATGTATCTGTGGTCGTTGATGACCGAACCGCGCATCGGCTGGATCGTCGCGCTGGTCTATGCCGTATTCACGGCACTGCGCCTCGCGCGTTTCAACGCCAGTATCGACGTGGCGGAACAACCACACAAATCCGCCGGGTTCCTGACCGGCATCCCGGCACCGGCGGGCGCAGGGCTGGCGATGCTGCCGCTCTATATCTGGATCTGGAGCGACGAGGCGATCTTCCGCTCGCCATGGATCGTGGCACCGTGGGTTGCGCTCATCGCATTCCTGATGGTGTCGAGCGTTGCGACGTTCAGCTGGTCGTCGCTCAAGCTACGCCGCAACATCCGGTTCGAGGCGCTGGTCGCGGTCGTCGTCGTGGCTGCGGCACTGGTATCGGCACCATGGCAGACGCTGACGGTGGTCTGCGTGGCCTACCTCGCGACCCTCCCGTTCAGTATCCGCAGCTATTCCCGCGTCAGGCGGCTGCGCGAAGCGGCACCGTCGAAGGCGTGACCATCCGCTGATGGATGACACCACGGCGCGATGTCAGCCGCACCGGCGGCAGCGGCTCGATCGTCCATTCCGGCCCGGCCATCAGAAGCCGCAGGATGCGTTCCCGCGCCGGCAGTATCGTTCCCACGATCGCACCGAATGCGACGAGGAACGCAAAAGCAAACATCACTGAAGCGAGCAGGGCCATCTCTTAACTCCCCGTGTCCATGGTTAATCATGGAAAACGCAACGGACGGAACCACCCGTCGCGTTTCCGGTTCCACGATCATCGTCTGAACACTGTATGTTCCTATATCGTTCTCCCCGTCAAGCCTTGATCGCAACGATGCGATCGGCTAATGGCGCACCTCTCAACCCCACATGGGAAGCGCATAACCCGGTGCCCCGGCCTTCGGCCTGATGGGGTTCCTGCTTCCCAGAGGCTCAACCGGAAGGAATTATCCTATGGCGGCACCCGTCGTCACCATGCAGGCGTTGCTCGAATCGGGCGCGCATTTCGGGCACCAGACGCATCGCTGGAACCCGAAGATGAAGCCTTACATCTTCGGTGATCGCAACGGCGTTCACATCCTTGATCTGTCGCAGACCGTGCCGCTGTTCGCCCGCGCGCTGGAATTCGTGTCGTCGACCGTCGCGTCGGGAGGCAAGGTCCTTTTCGTCGGCACCAAGCGTCAGGCTCAGGAGCCGATCGCCGAGTCCGCACGTCGTTCGGGCCAGCATTTCGTGAACCATCGCTGGTTGGGCGGCATGCTCACCAATTGGAAGACGATCTCGCAGTCGATCAAGCGTCTGAAGGCGCTCGAAGAGCAGCTTTCGGGCGACACGCACGGCCTGACCAAGAAGGAAGTGCTGAACCTGACGCGTGAGAAGGACAAGCTGGAGCTTTCGCTCGGCGGCATCCGCGATCTGGGCGGCATTCCTGACATCATGTTCGTGATCGATGCGAACAAGGAAGAGCTGGCGATCAAGGAAGCCAACACGCTGGGTATCCCGGTCGTTGCGATCCTCGACTCGAACGTGTCGCCGGACGGCATCGCCTTCCCGGTGCCCGCCAATGACGACGCCAGCCGCGCCATCCGCCTGTATTGCGAGGCGATCGCGATCGCCGCGACGCGTGGCGGACAGCAAGCGATGGCGCATTCGGGTCGCGATCTGGGTGCGATGGACGAACCGCCGGCCGAGGAAGCGCTGAGCGAGCCGGAACATCCTGCCGCTGCGACCACGCCGGAAACCGCTGCCGAGGGCGAGCGTCAGATCGACGCCTGACCTGTCACGGACCTGACTTGCGGGCGGGGCAGGGCGTTTTTCACGCACTGCTTCGCCCGTACGCACATTCAAACCAATAGGAGCCGATCATGGCAGAAGTAACCGCCGCAGGCGTCAAGGAACTGCGTGAGCGCTCGGGCGCCGGCATGATGGATTGCAAGAAGGCGTTGACCGAGAATGGCGGCGACATGGAAGCCGCGATCGATTGGTTGCGGACCAAGGGTCTTGCCGCCGTCGCCAAGAAGTCGAGCCGTACCGCTGCCGAAGGTCTGGTCGGCATCGCCGTTGCCGGGACCAAGGGTATCGCGGTCGAGGTGAACAGCCAGACCGACTTCGTCGCAAAGAACGAACAGTTCCAGGGCTTCGTGCGCGACGTGACCGCGATCGCGCTTGAAACCGGCGACGATATCGAAACGCTCAAGACGCAGTCGATGCCGCAGGGCGGCACGGTCGAGGACGCACTGGTCGCCAACATCTCGACCATCGGCGAAAATCAGGTGCTGCGTCGTGCGAAGCGCGTCGAAGTGAAGCAGGGCGCGGTGATCCCGTACGTTCACAATGCCGCTGCACCCGGCCTCGGCAAGATCGGCGTGCTGGTCGCGCTCGAGTCGGATGCGGGTGCCGATGTTCTCGAACCGCTGGGCAAGCAGATTGCGATGCACATCGCGGCGGCATTCCCGCTGGCGTTGAATGCAGAGGGTATCGACCCTGCGATCGTCGAGCGTGAAGCCGCCATCGCGCGCGAGCGCAACGCGGACAAGATCGCCGGCAAGTCGGAAGAGGTTGCCGCGCGGATCATCAACGGCCCGGTCGAGAAGTTCCGCAAGGACAACGCGCTGCTGACCCAGGCGTTCGTGATGGACGGCAAGACCCCGGTCGGCGACGTCGTCGCCAGCGCCGCCAAGGCAGCCGGCACGACGATCGTGCTGACCGACTATGTCCGCTTCCAGCTGGGTGAGGGCATCGAAAAGGAAGAAAGCGACTTCGCCGCCGAAGTCGCCGCGACGGCCGGACTGACCAAGTAAGCGTCAAGCCAGTGTCGTTCGAACGGGCCGCGCGAAGCAATTCGCGCGGCCCGTTTCATGTCGGACGTCGTGCGGCCCGGCAAAGGCCGCTTGGCATCCCGCACGCCCGCGTCTAGGGTCCGCCGCGCTCCCGCCCCCCAATATCGCAGGTTTCATGACCCGTCCCCGTTTCAATCGTATCCTTCTGAAACTGTCGGGCGAAGTCCTGATGGGATCGGGCCAGTATGGCATCGACACAACAATGTGCGACCGCGTCGCGCGTGAGATACAGGCGGCGCGCAGCGAAGGGCACGACCTGTGCGTCGTCGTCGGCGGCGGCAATATCTTCCGTGGCCTTGCCGGTGCCGCGCAGGGGTTCGACCGGGCCAGCGCCGACTATATGGGGATGCTGGCCACCGTCATGAACGCGCTGGCGATGCAGAACGCGCTGGAGCGCATCGGCGTCGAGACCCGCGTGCAGTCGGCTATCCCGATGGCGTCGGTCTGCGAACCCTATATCCGTCGGCGCGCGGTGCGGCATATGGAGAAGGGTCGCGTCGTGATCTTTGCGGCGGGCACCGGCAACCCGTTCTTCACCACCGACACCACCGCCGCGCTGCGCGCCGCCGAGATGGGCTGCGAAGCGCTGTTCAAGGGCACCAGCGTCGACGGCGTCTATGACGCCGATCCCAAAAAGGTGCCGACGGCCAAGCGGTACGAGACGCTGGGCTTCAACCGCGTGCTGGCCGACGACCTGAAAGTGATGGATGCGTCGGCCGTGGCGCTGTGCCGCGACAACAATATCCCGATCGTCGTCTTCAACATTCGCGACGAAGGCAATCTTGCCGCGGTGCTCGCGGGCGAGGGCGTGTCGACGACCGTCCAGAATGACGCCTGATCCCTGTTTCGGATAAGCAAAGGAAGTATCTATGGCCGCATATAACAAGGCCGATCTGGAGCGCCGCATGGCCGGCGCGGTCGAATCGCTCAAGGGCGATCTCGCCGGGCTGCGCACCGGTCGCGCATCGGTATCGCTGCTCGATCCGGTGACCGTCGAAGTGTACGGCGCGCATACGCCGCTGAACCAGATCGCGACCGTTTCGGCGCCCGAACCGCGAATGCTGTCGGTACAGGTGTGGGACAAGGGCAATGTCGGGCCGGCGGACAAGGCGATCCGTTCGGCGGGGTTGGGCCTTAACCCGATCGTCGACGGTCAGACGCTGCGGCTTCCGATCCCCGACCTGACCGAGGATCGTCGCAAGGAACTGGCCAAGCTTGCCGGCAAATACGCCGAAGCAGCCCGGATTGCGGTGCGCAACGTGCGTCGCGACGGCATGGAAGGGCTGAAGACCGACGAGAAGAAGGGCGTCTATTCCGAGGACGAGCGCAAGCGCCACGAAACCGAGGTGCAGAAGCTGACCGACGCCACCATCGCCGATATCGACACGGCGGCGACGGCGAAGGAAAAGGAAATCCTCGGCAAGTGACCCGGTTCGCCGCGCATGCGCCGGCCGAGGCGGCCAATGGGCCGGACCCGGCGCTGCCCGTTCCGCGTCATGTGGCGATCATCATGGACGGTAATGGCCGCTGGGCGAAGGCCCGGCGGTTGCCGCGGATCGCCGGTCATCGACAGGGCGTGGAAGCGCTGCGTCGGGTGACGCGTGCGGCGCGCGAACTCGGGATCGAGGCGCTGACGCTGTACGCCTTCTCCTCCGAGAATTGGCGCCGGCCAGAGGAAGAGATCGGCGACCTGATGGGGTTGCTGCGTCACTTCCTGCGCAATGAAATCGATACGATGGTGCGCGAAGGCGTTCGGCTGCGCATTCTGGGCAACTACCGCGTGTTGCAGGACGATCTGGTTCGGCTGATCGACGATGCCGTCGCACGTACCGCTTCGAATGACGGGCCGATCCTCGCGATCGCGCTTAATTACGGCGCGCAGGCCGAACTGGTCAGCGCCGCCCGGCGTCTCGCCGAGCGGGTGGCGGCGGGCATGCCGGTCGAGGCGATCGACGAAGCGGCGATCGATCGCGAGCTTGATACGCAGGGGTTGCCGCCGCTAGATCTGATGATCCGCACCTCGGGCGAACAGCGTCTATCGAACTTCCTGTTGTGGCAGGCGGCCTATGCCGAGTTGCTGTTCGTCGAGACGTTGTGGCCCGATTTCGACGGTGCCGCGCTGGCCGATGCGGTCGCCGCGTTCGGGCGGCGGCAGCGGCGGTTCGGGGGCCTGTGACGACCGATCCCGTTTCGTCCGATCCGGTCGCCCGGCGCAAATCGGACCTCGCCACCCGGACGCTCGCCAGTATCGCGATGATCGCGGTCGCCGCCCTGGCGTTGTGGATCGGCGGGTTCGGTTTCTGGCTGCTGGTGACGGTCGGCACGTTGTTCATGATGGCCGAATGGGCCGACCTTCACCAAATTTCGCGCGAGCACAAGCGCCTGGCGCAGTTCGCGCTGATGGTTCCACTGGCGATCCTGTCGCCATGGGCAGCGGGGCCGGGGTTCCTGACGCTCGGCCTGATCGCGGGCGCGGCGTTCTTCGTCGTCGCCGTCACGCGCTCCCCCGCGCTGGCGCGCGGCATCGTCTATTGCGGATTGCCGGCATTGTCGGTGGTGCTGCTTCGCGCGCAGGCGGACGGCCTGCTTCTCGCCTTCTGGGCGATGGCGCTGGTTTGGGCGTGCGATATCGGTGCGTATTTCTCCGGTCGGACGATCGGTGGACCGAAGCTGGCGCCAAAGATCAGTCCGAACAAGACTTGGGCTGGCTTGATCGGCGGGGTGATCGCGGCGAGCGTGCTGGGCGGTGGCTTACAGTATGCCGGACTGCCGCTCCACCTCGTGCTGGCGACGCCGGTGCTGGCGGTGCTGGCGCAGGTCGGCGATCTGTATGAGAGCCAGTTGAAACGCGCCGCCGGGGTCAAGGATTCGGGAAACATCCTGCCGGGACATGGCGGGGTGATGGACCGGCTGGACGGGCTGGTGCCTGTCGCGCCGGCTGCGGCATTGATGGTCGAGGCGGCACGATACCTGGCATGAAGCGGATCACTATCCTTGGCGCGACCGGCTCGGTCGGGTCGTCCACGCTCGACCTGATCGAACGTGCGCCGGACCAGTTCTCGGTCGAGGCGCTGACCGCGCATCGCGACGTTGCGAAGCTTGCCGCGGCGGCGATCCGGGTGGGCGCGGCGGTGGCGGTGATCGGCGACGAATCCTGCTTGCCCGCGTTACGCGAAGCGCTGTCGGGCACCGGCATTACGGCGACCGGCGGCGCGCAGGCGGTGATCGATGCCGCCGCGCTGCCGGTCGACTGGACGATGGCGGCGATCGTCGGCACCGCCGGTCTGCGTCCGGTCATGGCGGCGCTGGAGCGCGGCGGCGCGGTGGCGCTGGCGAACAAGGAAGCGCTGGTATCGGCGGGCGAGGTGATGATGGCGGCGGCCGGACGGGCCGGCACCACGTTGGTGCCGGTCGACAGCGAGCATAATGCAATCTTCCAATGCCTCGACGACTGTCCCCCCGAACGCATTCGTCGGATCATCCTGACGGCGAGCGGAGGACCGTTTCGCGAGCGGTCGCTGGCCGAGATGCGTGGGATCACGCCGGCGCAGGCGGTCGCGCATCCGAACTGGTCGATGGGTGCCAAGATCTCCGTCGATTCGGCGACGATGATGAACAAGGGACTGGAGCTGATCGAGGCGTTCCACCTGTTCCCCGTCGCTGCGGATCAACTCGACGTACTGGTCCACCGGCAGTCGGTGATCCATTCGATGGTCGAATATGTCGATGGGTCGACGCTGGCGCAGTTGGGATCGCCCGACATGCGCATTCCGATCGCACACGCGCTCGCATGGCCCGACCGGATGGCGACGCCGTGCGAGCGGCTGGACCTTGCCCGGATCGGGCGTCTGGATTTCGAGGCGCCGGACATGGTGCGGTTCCCGGCACTGGCGCTGGCCCGGGCCGCCCTGTCGGCGGGCGGAGGGCGCCCCGCGATCCTGAACGCCGCGAACGAGGTCGCGGTCGAGGCGTTTCTGACGCAGAGGATCGGTTTCCTCGAAATTGCCGCAATCGTCGGCGATGTGCTGGATCGCTACGACCCGCCGGGTCCGCAGACGCTCGACGCGGTACTCGCCGTCGATGCGGAAGCGCGTGCATTGGCACGGCAGCGTGTGAAGGATTGCGCCGCTTGATCGAAACTCCCGGGTTATTGATCACGATCATCGGGTTCCTGCTGGTGCTCGGACCGCTCGTGTTCCTCCACGAGCTCGGACACTACGTCGCCGGTCGCTGGTTCGGGGTGAAGGCGGAGGCGTTCGCGATTGGTTTCGGGCGGGAGATCGCCGGTTTCACCGATCGTCGTGGCACGCGCTGGCGCTTCGGCTGGCTGCCGCTGGGAGGATATGTCCGGTTCGCGGGCGATATGAACCCGGCGTCGCAACCCGACGCGGCGTGGCTGCAACTGCCGCCGCACGAGCGGGCGCAGACGTTTCAGGCGAAGCCGGTATGGCAGCGCGCGATCATCGTTGCAGCCGGACCGGCGGTGAACCTGTTGCTGGCGGTGTTGATCCTCGGCGGATTTGCGGTCGCTTATGGCGTCGATCGCACCCCGGCGACAGTCGGGCGGGTGGTCGAGGGCAGCGCGGCCGAACGCGCCGGTTTGCAGGCCGGCGACCGGGTGACCGCGATGGGCGGACGGTCGATCGAGACCTTTTCGGACCTGTCCTTCTACGTCGTGCTGCGGCCGAACGAACGGATCGAAGTCGACTATCTTCGCGATGGCACCGCTCGGTCGACCGAGGCGACGATCGCGGCAGTTGTGCAGCGCGATCGCTTTGGTAACGAAGCGAAAATCGGCCGGTTCGGGGTGGAGCGGTCGACACCGGTCTATGCGCCGGTCCCGCTGTGGGATGCACCGTGGCACGGCGTCCGGCTGGTCGGATCGATCCTGCGCGGATCGATCGACGGCCTTGGGCAGATCATCACCGGTCGTCGATCGATCGAGGAAATGGGCGGGCCGCTACGCATCGCCAAGACGTCGGGCGAGCAGTTCTCGCTCGGCTGGCCCGCGCTGGTGTCGTTCGTTGCGTTCGTGTCGATTAATCTGGGATTCATCAACTTGTTGCCAGTTCCCATGCTGGATGGCGGACATTTGATGTTCTATGCGATCGAAGCGATCCGGCGCGGACCGGTCAGCGCGCGGGCGATGGAATGGGCGTTTCGCGGTGGATTGGCGGTGCTACTGGCATTGATGGTCTTCGTTACGGTGAACGATCTGGGGGCGTTCGGCGTGTGGCGCGGGTTGGCCGGCTTGATCGGTTGACCGGGTTAGGGCAGGGCGCGGGCGTCCTGTGGGAAAAGTTCCTCCGGTTGGGGTGGGTTTGGTGACGGCAAGCAAGTTTTCGATTTTAGGCGCGCGGGGCGCCATGCTGCTCGCGGGCACCATGTTGTCGGGCACGGCGGCGTTCGCGCAGGGTCAGCCCACACCTGTTCCGGCACCGGCCTCCGGCACGACCGTTCCGGCGCCTGCGGCGACCGCGCCGGTGGCACCCGCCGTGGCACCCGCGCCGGTCCGCACGATCCGCACGCTGCGTGTCGAGGGATCGCAGCGGATCGAGCCGGAAACCGTGCTGTCCTATACCAAGCTGCGCACCGGCACGCCGTACACGGCGGAGACGCTGGATCAGGCGATCAAGGATCTGCTGGCGTCCGACCTGCTGGCCGACGTGTCGATCGAAGGCGTCGAGACCGGCGACATCGTGGTTCGCGTGCGCGAAAACCCGATCATCAACCGCGTGGTGCTGGAAGGCAACAAGCGGCTGAAGGACGACAAGATCACCAAGGAGATCAAGCTCGCGCCGCGGCAGATTTTCACGCGCACCGCGGTGCGTGCCGACGTTGCGCGGATCATCGAGCTGTATCGCCGGCAGGGCCGGTTTGCGGCCAGCGTCGAGCCCAAGATGGTCATGCTCGACCAGAACCGCGTCGACGTAATTTTCGAAGTGACCGAGGGCGCCAAGTCCAAAGTGCGTCAGATCAACATCATCGGCAACGAAGTGTTCGACGACGACGCGCTGCGCGGTGAGATGTACACCAAGCAGTCGCGTCCGTGGCGGCTGTTCAGCTCCGCCACCAGCTACGATCAGGACCGCTTGTCCGCCGATCAGCAGAAGCTGCGCCAGTTCTACCTGACGAACGGCTATGCCGATTTCCGCGTGATCTCCGCCGTGGCCGAGCTGACGCCGGACAAGGAAGATTTCATCATCACGTACGTGGTGGAGGAAGGCGAACGGTACAAGTTCGGGGATGTGACCGTCGAAAGCGCAATCCGTGACTTCGATGGCGCGGCGCTGGCTAAAACGCTGCCGATGAAGAAGGACGACTGGTATAACGCGAAGCAGGTCGAGGACAGCGTCGACCAGTTGAGCGAATATGCCGGTCTGTTCGGCTACGCCTTCACCGACGTGCGTCCCGAATTCCAGCCCGACCGCGAAACCCATATAATGGGGATCAGCTTCTTCCTCGCCGAAGCGAACCGGACCTATGTCGAGCGCATCGACATCACCGGCAACACGCAGACGCAGGACCGGGTGATCCGGCGCGAGTTCCGCGTCGCGGAAGGCGATGCGTTCAACGCATTCCTCATCAAGCGGTCGCAGGACCGGATCAACTCGCTCGGCTATTTCCAGGAAAAGTTCGAGATCGAGCGCAAGGAAGGGTCCGCGCCCGACCGGATCGTGCTGGCCGCGAACGTGGAGGAAAAATCCACGGGCGAATTGACGCTGTCGGCCGGTTTCTCCAGCCTCGAACGCTTCATCATTCAGGCATCGATTCGTCAGCGCAACTTCCGCGGCAAGGGGCAGGATCTCCAGGCCAGCGTCAACTATTCGACCTATTCGAAGTCGATCGAACTCGGGTTCACCGAACCCTATCTGTTCGATCAGAACATCGCGCTGGGCGGGACGCTGTTCCGTCGTGATTTCAATTCGTTCAACTTCATCGGGTCCGACCGCAACACCACCTATTCGCAGGTGTCGACCGGGGGCCAGATCGTCGCCAGCGTGCCGCTCACCGAATTCTGGACCATGTCGGGTCGCTATCAGCTCAGCCAGGACAATGTCGGGCTGGACGAAGCGACGTTCTTTACCGGTGGCCAGTGCGATCCGACCAAGGCCGGGCGCTATCTGTGCGAGGCGATCGGCGACCGGTTGACCAGCCTGATCGGCGCGAACCTGATTTTCGACAATCTGAACAACCGCATTCGCCCGTCGCGCGGTCAGCGTCTGGTCACCAGTCTTGATTTCGCGGGTCTGGGCGGGGACGTCCGCTATGCCCGTGTGCGCGGTGATTTCGACAAATACTGGAACCTCGGCGGGTTCGTGCTGTCCGCCGGGATCGAAGGCGGATACATCCATTCGCTGGAAAAGAAGCGGGGCGAAGGCATCGATCCGGTGCGGATCGTCGATCGCTTCTATCTGGGCGAACCGCAGTTCCGTGGTTTCGATATCCGTGGCGTTGGACCCCGCGTCCAGCGATTGAGCTATTCGGGGTCGGTTGCTGGCGGCGACCAGACGCTCATTACCGCGCGCGATCAGGTGATCGACGATCCATTGGGCGGACGTGCCTATTATCTCGGCAAGATCGAACTGGAACCGCCGCTGGGATCTGGTATCGCCGAACTGGGGCTGCGGCCGTCGATCTTCATTCAGGCGGGTGCGCTGTTCGGCGTCACCCGTCCACTTCCGACGAT
Organism: Sphingomonas sp. CFBP 13720; assembly: GCF_014842075.1. Taxonomy (GTDB): domain Bacteria; phylum Pseudomonadota; class Alphaproteobacteria; order Sphingomonadales; family Sphingomonadaceae; genus Sphingomonas. The sequence continues at coordinate 98,988 of NZ_JACYVA010000007.1, read as the reverse complement.
CGCATTCCAGCAAGCGACGAACGCCGATGGATCGGCCCGCGTCAACGCCGATGGTTCGCCGGCATTGCTGCCGCTGACGACGTTGAGCAAGACGACCGACGGGCTGCAGATCTACAACAACCAGTTCACTGACTCGACCGGCAGCACGTCGTTCCGCCAGACGACCTGTTCGATCGGATATTCGACCACGGCGGGCGGCACCTGCGCGGGCGGCGAGACGAACACGATCGCTACCGTCACCACCCCGCCGTTCCTCGAACGCTTCCTCGGCGATTCGCCGCGACCGCGCCTGTCGATTGGCATCGGCGTGAACTGGAACTCGCCGTTCGGACCGCTTCGAATCGATCTGGCGAAGGCGCTGCTCAGCCAGCCCGGCGACGACAAGAAACTCATCACTTTCAACGTAGGAACCCAATTCTGATGCGTACGCTCACCCACGCGGCTGTCGCCGCTCTCGCCTTCGCCCTTCCGGCCGCACCGGCGCTCGCGCAGGCGCTGCCCGATGCGAAGATCGCCGTGGTCGATTCGGACCGCATCCTGCGCGATTGCACCGCATGCCGCGCCGCCAACACGCAGTTGCAGGCGCAGCAGACCCAGCTTGAAACGCAGGCACGTTCGCTGCTCCAGCCGCTTCAGACCGAGCAGACGGCGTTGCAGACCGCGGTGCAGGCCGCCAACGGCAACCCCGATGCCGCGCTTCAGGGTCGCATCCGTACCTTCCAGCAGCGTCAGCAGCAGATCCAGCAGCAGCTTGCGCCGCAGGAGCAGCAGCTTCAGCGCAACGCAGCTTATGTGCAGCAGCAGATCGGTCAGCGGCTGGTCACGGTGATCGGCACCGTCGCGCAGCAGCGCGGCGCGACGGTCGCCATGTCGAAGGGTAACACCTTCTACAACGCAGCGGCGGTCGAGATCACCGATGCGGTGCTCACCGCGCTCAACGCACAGCTGCCCAGCGTCAGCGTGACCGCACCGGCACAGGCAGCCCCGGCCGCACCGGCACCGGGTGCCGCACCGGCCGCCACCCCGGCACCGCGCGGCCGCTGATGAGCGACGGGGCGGCGGCGTCGATCGGACCGTTCGACATCACGCGCGTGATGGCGGCGATCCCGCATCGCTATCCCATGTTGCTGGTCGACCGCGTCGTGGAACTGATCCCCGACCGGTCGATCACCGCGATCAAGGCGGTGACGATCAACGAGGGGTTTTTTCAGGGGCATTTCCCAGGCCGCCCGATCATGCCGGGTGTGCTGATCGTCGAGGCGCTGGCGCAGGCCGCGGGCATCCTCGCGGTCGAAAGCCTCGGCCTCGCGGGATCGGGCAAGCTGGTCTATTTCATGTCGATCGACGGCGTGAAGTTCCGCAAGCCGGTCGAACCGGGCGTACTGCTGACGCTGGAGGCGGAATTCGTCCAGAAGCGTTCGCGGGTGTGCAAGTTCACCGGCAAGGCGCGGATCGACGGCGACCTTGCGGCCGAATGCGAATTCACCGCGATGATCGCCGACCCGCCCAAGGCGTAACGAGGTACGATCGGTTGCCATCGGGGGCGCGTCCGTGTACGGGCGCGCCTTCCTTTATCAGGCTGGTCGGAACCAGCCATGTCCGGAGCAGACCCATGAAAAAAGACACCCATCCCGCCTATCACACCATCAAGGTGCAGATGACCGACGGCACCGTGTTCGAGACGCGTTCGACCTGGGGCAAGGAAGGCGATCTGATGACGCTGGACATCGATCCGCTGGCGCACCCGGCATGGACCGGTGGCCGTGGTCAGATGCTCGACGCGGGCGGCCAGGTTGCACGCTTCAACAAGCGTTTCGGTGGGCTGACGCTCGGCAAGAAGTAAGCCGGTATGGTGGCGCGCGACGGGAAGCTTGGCTCCTTTACCGTCGCGCGCTACGCTCCGTTCCTTGGGTGGAATGGATAACGATGTTTACGGCCGAATATGAACCCGCCCAATCGGGCAGCCGCCGCCGTTCGCGCGCGCCGGTGCCGTTGGAAGAGGGTATCGGCAGGGGCGGCATCGACCGCACGCTGTGCAAGGTCACCGGCCTGTCGGTCCACGGTGTTCGCCTGCAAACCTATTCTCCGCTGAAACCGGGCGTGCTGCTGTGGCTGACGCTGCCCGGCACGCCGCCGCGCGCGGTACGCGTCCTGCGCGCCGACGATTTCGAAGCGGGGTGCGAGTTCGTCGACACGCTGTCCAACAGCGACTTCGAACGGCTTGTCGAACTAGGCCGCTGATCGTTCTGCGCCCGCATCGTGGCATCGGAATCGATACAAAGGCAGCCTGTTCGGACTACCGGCGGCCGAGCGAACCTATCGCCGCTGCCATGATTTCGCCGGGCAGATCGCCGGCCGTCTCACGCGCAACAGGTAAACCGGTGGCGGGCGTCGTGCGGTCCCGTGCCGGCGCTGCAATCAGCGAAACACTACCGTGCGGTGCCCGTTCTGGAACACGCGCCGCTCCGCTGCCCAACGAACCGCGCGCGCCAGTACCTGCGATTCAATATCCCGGCCGATGCGAATCAGGTCGGCTTCGGTCGCGCGATGGTCGACGCGTTCGACCGCCTGCTCAATGATCGGCCCTTCGTCGAGATCGCCGGTGACATAGTGCGCGGTTGCGCCGATCAGCTTGACGCCGCGTTCATGCGCGCGGGCATAGGGGCGGGCACCCTTGAAGCTGGGCAGGAAGCTGTGATGGATGTTGATGCAACGCCCCGCCAGCCGCTGCGCCAGTTCCGGGCCAAGCACCTGCATATATCGGGCAAGCACCAGCAACCCGGCCTGTGTCGCATCGAAGATCGCCGCGATCGCCGCCTCCTGTGCTACGCGATCGCCGTCGACGATCGGCAGATAGTGGAACGGCACGCTGTGCCATTCGGTAAGGTCGCGCAGCGTATCGTGGTTCGACACCACGCCGACGATATCCACAGGCAGATCGCCGGTCTTCCACCGGTGCAGCAGGTCGTTGAGGCAATGGCTGCCCTTCGACACCGCGATTAGCAACCGGGTGCGGGCATCTTTCGCGTCCAGCGACCAGTCGAGCGCGAAGGCGGCGGCGATGTCCGCGAACCCGTCACGTAAGGTAGCAGCAGAGTTGGGAAAGCCCGGCCCAGCCGCCTTGAATTCGACGCGCATGAAGAAGCGGCCGGCATCCAGATCGGCATATTGCTGGCTGTCGAGAATGAAGCCGTCGATCCGGGCCAGATAGCCGCTGACGGCGGCAACGATGCCCACGCGATCGGTGCACGACAGGGTCAGGACATAGGCGGTCATGGCCGCTTCCATGCGGGCGGCGGACGGTGTGCGCAACGCTTCATTGCGCGCCGTCGGGTGCGCGCCATCCGCCGAACCGGGCGTACAGCGTCGGCAGCACGAACAGCGTCAGCAACGTGGCGGAGATCAGCCCGCCGATGACGACGGTGGCCAGCGGCTTCTGCACCTCCGCGCCCGCACCATGTCCCAGCGCCATCGGCAGGAAGCCGAGGCTGGCGACCAGCGCCGTCATGGCAACCGGACGCAGGCGCGACGTGGCGCCGTCGCGTGCCGCCTGCGCCCGCGTAGCACCGGCGGCGAGCAGATCGTGGACCGCACTGATCATGACCAGTCCGTTCAGCACCGCGATGCCGGACAGCGCGATGAGCCCGACCGCGGCGGAGATCGAAAAGGGCATCCCGCGCAGCACAAGTGCCAAAACGCCGCCGACCAGCGCCAGCGGGACGCCGGTAAAGACCAGCACCGCATCGCGCACCGATCCCAACGCGCCGTACAGCAGCAGCATGATGACCGCGAAGCACAGCGGCACGACAAGGGTCAGCCGATCGCGGGCCGATGCCAGGTTTTCGAACTGCCCGCCCCATTCCAGATAGGTGCCCGGCGGCAGGGTCACGTCGGCGGTGATCTTTGCCTGTGCATCGGCGACGACGCTTGCCACGTCGCGGCCCCGGACGTTGGCCTGTACCACGACGCGACGCTTGCCGTTCTCGCGGCTGATCTGGTTGGGACCGTCGACGACCTCGATCCGCGCCACGGTGGACAGCGGCACGAACGCACCCTGCGGCGTCGGCACCGGCAGTTGCCCGATCATGGTAAGGTCCGACCGCGCGGCATCGTCGATGCGGATCACGACCGGAAAGCGCCGGTCGCCCTCGAATACCATACCCGCCTCACGCCCGCCGATCGCGGCAGCGACCACGTCCTGCACGTCGCCCGCCGTGATGCCGACACGCGACAGCGTGGTGCGATCGGGGCGTATGTCGAGCATTGGCAGCCCTTCGGTCTGTTCGACACGAATGTCAGTCGCGCCGCGCGTGCTGCCCAGTGCCGCCGCGACGTCGCGTGCCGCCGCATTCATACGGGCGAAGTCGTCACCGAAGATTTTGACCGCAATGTCGCCGCGTACCCCGGCAATCAACTCGTTGAACCGCATCTGGATCGGCTGCGTGATCTCATAGGCATTGCCGGGCAGACTCGACAGCCGTTCCTCCAGCGCTTCGACCAGATCGGCCTTCGCCATCGACGGATCGGGCCATTGCTCGCGGGGTTTAAGGATGACGAAGGTGTCGGTGATGTTCGCGGGCATGGGATCGGACGCGATTTCCGACGTGCCGGTGCGGGAGAAGGCCAGCCGGACTTCGGGCTGGCGGGCAATGGCGCGTTCGACCTGGAACTGCATCGCCTGCGACTGGTCGACCGACGTGCCCGGTACACGGATCGCCTGCACCAGCAAGTCGCCTTCGTCCAACTGTGGCAGGAACTCCTGCCCAAGCGTCGTGAACGCCCCCCCCGCCAGCGCCAGCGCGGCCAGCGCTATGCCGACCGTGGTCCTTGGACGGCGCATCGCGCGGTCGAGCCGCGGTTCGTAGCTGCGGCGCAACCACGAGACGATGCGCCCTTCCTTTTCCTCGACCGGCCGCGACAGCCATATCGCAAGCGCGGCGGGTACGAACGTCAACGAAAGGACGAAGGCGAATGCCAGTGCGATGATGACGGTCAGCGCCATCGGTTCGAACATCCGCCCTTCGACCCCGGTGAAGGTGAGCAGCGGCGCGTAGACGAGGATGACGATCGCCTGTCCGTACACCGACGGACGGATCATCTCCCGCGCCGACCGTGCGACGATATCGAGCCGTTGGCGCAGCGGCAGCGGTTCGGCGCGTCCATGCTGCGCTTCGCCCAGCCGGCGCAGCGCGTTCTCCACGATGATGACCGCGCCGTCGACGATCAGTCCGAAATCCAGCGCGCCGAGGCTCATCAGGTTGGCCGACACGCCGGCGCGGAGCATGCCGGTAGCAGTCAGCAACATCGTGACGGGAATGACCAATGCCGCGATCAGCGCCGCGCGAAAATTGCCGAGCAGTGCGAACAGGACGACGATGACCAGCAGCGCTCCTTCGGCAAGGTTGCGCGCGACTGTGGCGATGGTGGCGTTGACCAGATCGGTACGGTTCAGCACCGGTTTAACGATTACATCGACCGGCAGCGACGGACGGATCGTCTCCAGCCGTTCCGCCACGGCAGAGGAAATCGTCCGGCTGTTCTCACCGATCCGCATCACGGCAGTGCCCACCACGACCTCACGTCCGTTTTCCGAAGCCGATCCGGTGCGGGGCGCATGGCCAGTGCGGACGACCGCGATCTGGTTCAGGACCACCGGCACGCCTTCGCGCGTGGCGACGACGGTGCGCGCCAGTTCGTCGGCATTGCGTATCCGGCCGTCGGATCGGACCGCCAGTCCTTCGCCGTTTCGGTTCACCACGCCGGCCCCCGCGCTGACGTTGTTGCGCTCCAGCGCGGTCGCGAGATCGTCCAGCGTGATCCGCATCGCGGCCATGCGTTGAAGATCGGGGACCACCAGATATTCGCGCGCATATCCGCCGAGGCTGTCGACCCCGGCCAGCCCCGGCGTACCCTTGAGCAACGGCGCGACGATCCAGTCCTGTACCGTGCGGAGATACGTCGCCTTATCCGCACCGTCGACCAGATGGTCGCCCTCCGGCGTGATGTAGCTGCCGTCCTTTTGCAGTCCGGGTTCGCCGTTGCGGTGGCGCACCTCGTCCAGTTCGCGCATCTCGACGGTCCACATGAAGATGTCGCCGAGACCGGTGGCGATCGGCCCCATGTCGGGCACGGCACCGTAGGGCATTTCTCGTTCGGCAGAGCGCAATCGTTCGGCGACCTGCGACCGGGCGAAATAGATGTCGGCGTCGTCGTCGAACACCGCCGTCACCTGCGCGAAGCCGTTGCGGCTGAGCGAGCGCGTATGGTCGAGACCGGGAATGCCGGCCAAGGCAGTTTCGATCGTGAACGCGACCTGTTTCTCGATCTGGTCGGGGGACAGGCCCGGCGCGCGAACGTTGATCTGGACCTGGTTGTTGGTGATGTCGGGCACGGCATCGATCGGCAGCCGCTGGAGCGCGAGCGCGCCAGCGAATGCGGCCAGCGCGGTCAGCAGCACGACCAGCCAGCGCCGTTCGACCGACAGGGTGACGATATAGGCGATCATCGCATCAATCCTCGTGTCCGGCGGCGCCCTTGCCCAGTTCCGCCTTCAGGATGAACGAGTTGGTCGACGCGATCCGCTCGTCGCCACCCAGCCCCGAGGCCACCGTCACGATCCCGCCGTTGGTGCGACCCAGCGTGACCGGCGTCGCCGTAAACCCGGTCGCGGTGCGGACGAACACATGGGGGCGGTCTCCGATCATCTGGACGGCGGTGGACGGCACCGCGATCGTCCGGTCGCCGGTCGGTGGGATCAGGATGGATGCACTGACGGTCTCTCCGACGCGCCACGTCCCGGCACGATTATCGATTGTCGCGATCACAGGCACCAGCCGGGTCGTTTCGTCCAGCACCGGCGAGACGAAGCTGATCCGCGCCCGCTGCCGCCGTCCGGCCGCAGTGATGTCGACTTGCGCACCCGGACGAACGCGACCGGCATCAGCGGGGACCAGCGACAGGGCGACGGTCGCGCGCGACAGGTCGGCGACGCGATAGAGTTCGGCGTCGGCGGCCACTGTCTGGCCCAGCGTCGCGGATCGGGCGATGACCTGCCCACCCAGCGGGGAGCGGATGGCGACACGGTTGAGCGCTCCGCCACCGCCGCCGGTCGCCGTCATTTGCTGCCGGGCGAGCCGCAGCGCGATCGCGGCTTCGATCGCGGTGGTACGCGCCGCGACCAGATCCTGCTCGGGGGACACGCGTTCGGCGAACAGCCTTTGTTCGCGCCGAAGGTTCGATTGTGCGAGTGCGGCGCGCGCCTGCGCCGCCTCGACCTCGGCATTCAGCGACGCCGCTTCGCGGCTTTCGATGATCGCCAGCGTGTCGCCGCGACGGACCGGCTGACCCAGATTGCGGGTCAGCGACACGATCCGTCCGCCGAGTGCGGCCGATACGACCTGAACGCCCTGCGGATCGCCTTCGATCACGGCGCTGACTTCGATCGCGCCGGCGGCCCCGCCGACGGTCGGCCGGGTGACTTCGATACCGGCTTCGGCGATCTGTTGCGGGGTCAGCCGGACGGCGTCGGGGGTTGCGGCATGGCCATCGTCGGTGTGGCCGGCTTCGGCAGAGGCGTTGCCGTCGTCGGAGCCGCCGCATGCGCCGAGTGCGAGCACCAGCGCGAGGGCAAGGGGGCGGATGTTCATCGGCGAGTATCCCGGTTGGCGGGCGCGGTCAGCCGGTCGAGCCGGGCCTGCGCGTCATGAAGGGTGGCAAGCGCATCGATCGCGGCCATGCGGGTGTCGGCCAGCGTCCGTTCGGCATCGAGCAGGTCGATTTGCGGAAATTTCCCCTCGCGGTAGCCGATCCGCGCGATCCGCGCCGCTTCGACCGCCGCGTCCAGCGCCGGTCCGTTCGCATTGCGCGCGGTCACTGCCGCGTTCGCGGCATCGGCCTGCGCGCCGGCCACCGCCAGTTCGGCGTCGAGCAAGGCGGCGCGGCGCAGTGCGTCCGCCCGTTCGCGTTGCGCGGCGGCGGCTTCGATGGCGGCGCTGCCGGTATCGAACACGCGGATCGGAAGCGACACGCCGACGATCGCGGCGATATCGTTGGTCTGTTCCAGCCGTCGTGCCCCGGCACTGATCGTCAGGTCCGGGACGCGACGACTCCGGGCAACCCGGACTGCGGCGTCGGCAGTCGCGACGTCCGCCGTTGCGGCGGCGGCGGTCAGCGTGCCGGACAATGATCGGTCGGACAGGCCGGTCGGCGGCCGGTCGAACCAGTCAAGATCGAGCGCGTCGACCGGCCCGTCGGTCAGTCGCGCAAGGACGGTGGTGGCAAGCTGCGCCGACCGCGTTGCGCGTTCGAGCGCACCTTCGGCCGCGAGCCTGAGGACGTCGGCACGCTGGCGTTCCAGCGGGGACGCTCGCCCCGCACGGACGCGCGCATCGGCGACGCGCAGCGCTTCGCCAGCGATGCCGACCTGATCCTGCGCGATCGTCAGCCGGCGTCGGGTCGCGACGGCGGCGATATACGCCTGCACCACTCGCAGCCGCAGGTCGGCCCGCGCGATATCGCCGTCCAGCCCGGCGCGGTCGATGCGCGCATTGGCAAACGCGATGCGTGCGCCACGCTTGCCGCCGCGTTCCAGCGGCAGGGTGAGCGCGGCGGTCGTCTCGGCGGCGCGGACGCCGCGATACAGGCCGCTGCCGCCGACATTCTCGGTTTCCAGGGTTACCGACGGGTCGGGGCGCAGCGCTGCGATCCGGCGATCGGCATCGGCTGCGCGTCGTCCGGCGTCGGCGGCCTCGCGCGATGGCGAGGCGATACCGGCGCGGTCGAGCGCCTCCGCGAGTGTGAGGACCGGCGGGGCGGCGGGCACGGTGACGACCTGCGCCGGTGCGGGTGCACAGGCGCTCGCGACCAATATGGCCGCGATGAGATGATGCATGATACTTGGCTCCTGACGACACGGGGGCCGGCGCGCGGCCGGCGGGTCGTCAGGGGCGGGGTGGTCGCAGGGCGGGGTCGATGCGCGCGCTGGTCAGTCCGGCATGGCGCGCGACGGGCCGCACGCCCGTCGGACCGGCCGGAACGATGGCGAACACATCATCGATCGGCGCGGCGATATTATGGCCGTGGCAACTCGCATGCGAATGTGCACAGCCCTTGCCCGGTTCGTCGGGTTCCGCGTCGGGCTGGCCCGCTGCATGCGCCGCGACGGTTTCGATCGCGGCCGCACAACCCAGTGCTTCCGTCGCATGCGCGCCGATCGACACGAACAACGCCAACACGGCGAACAGGCGGAGCAACAGCGTCACGCCGTGGCTGCTATCACATGAATGTCGGAATGTCAGTCGCGCTGGAGAACCCGCGATCGATGGCCGGTTGCCGAACGGCAAACCGACTGGAGGCGCGACCGGGAATCGAACCCGGGTGCAAGGATTTGCAGTCCTCTGCGTCACCACTCCGCCATCGCGCCTCGATGTCGTGGGAGGCGGGCAAATGCGTGGGTTTTGCGTCCGCGTCAACCCGCCAGGTCCAGTTTTCACGATCATGCCGAAGCCACGCGTCCGTCTGACGGTCGGAAGTAGCAGTTTCGGACGCAAATGCATTCGGCACGATAAATATGCGTCGGCCGTCGCTTGGCGGGCGCTGGCGGGCACGATAGACAACGCGCGAACCGGCGCGATGTGTATTGCGCAAGTAAAACAGTTGTGCGACAGGATTGGCCATGACCGATACGACCCGAGCCCAGACCGATTTCGACGCCATGCGCCATGCGATGGTCGTCAGCCAGCTTCGCACCAGCGCCGTCAGCGATCCGCGCGTGGTCGATGCGATGGGCACGGTCCGCCGCGAAGATTTTGTGCCGCCAGCGCATGCGATGCTCGCCTATCGCGATGCGTCGTTGTCGCTGAACGATATGCGGGCGATCAATGCGCCGCTCATCACCGGACGCTTGCTGGTTGCCGCCGAAATCGTTGCAACCGACCGTGTCCTGCTGATCGGTGCTGCGCTGGGATATGCCGCAACGGTCGCAGCGCGGCTTGCCGCGTCGGTAGTAGCGTTGGAAGAAGATTCCGCGTTGGTAGCTGGCGCTCGGGCCGCGATCACGGACCCGAAGGTTACGCTGGTCGAAGGACCGCTGTCGCAGGGCTGGGCGGCGGATGCGCCCTATGATGCGATCGTGATCGACGGTGCGATCGAAACCGTGCCCGACGCCATCATCGCGCAACTGGCGGCGGGCGGACGGCTGGCGACCGGGCTGGTCGATCGCGGCGTCACGCGGCTGTCGCTGGGCCGCAAGACCGAAGGAGGGTTCGGCCTAATCGATTTCGCCGATCTCGATTGTGTGACGCTGCCCGGCTTCGCCCGTCCGAAAACCTTTCAGTTCGCCCGATAATTGTGATGCGGGGGGGGATCTTCTTCGGCGGCGTCGCAATCGCGGCGATACTCGCGGGACCGGCGGGGGGGGAGACGTTGCGAGAGGCGTTGGTGCGCGCATATGCCACCAATCCCCAGCTGACCGGCGCGCGTGCCAATCTGCGCGCGACCGACGAGACAGTGCCGTTGGCCCGGTCGCAGGGGTTGCCGCAGGTCACGACGCAAAGCTCGGTGATCGAGAACGTGCTGAACACCCGGTCGCAGGGGATCGCGCAGCCGGCGCGAACCGGATCGGTGCAGGTCAACGCGTCGCTGCCGCTCTATGCCGGCGGAGCGGTGCGCAACGGCGTGCGCGCGGCCGATGCACGGGTCGACGCCGGACGCGCGAACCTGCGCAGCACCGAAGCGAACGTGTTCACGCTGGTCGTCGCCGCGTATAACGACGTGATCCGCGACGAGGCGATCGTGCGGCTGAATCAGCAGAACGTCCGCGTGCTGGAGGTCAACGTCCAGGCATCGAACGACCGGTTCCAGGTCGGCGACCTGACCCGCACCGACGTCGCCCAGTCGGAAGCGCGGCTGGCCTTCGCACAGTCGCAGTTGCGACAGGCGGAAGCGTCGCTGATCAGCAGCCGCGAGAATTACGTGGCGGTGACGGGTGCGCCGTCCGGTTCGCTCGACACGCCACCGGCGTTGCCCAACCTGCCGGTCGATCCGACCGCGGCGGTCGGCGTGGCGGTGGCGAACAATCCGGCATTGCTGGCCGCACGGCGGCAGAGCGATGCGGCCGGGTTCGACGTCGGCGTGGCACGCGCCGGCCGGTTGCCGACGGTCAGTGCCGTCGTCGGGGGCAGCTATACCAGTTTTCTCGGATCGGCGCAGAGCCTGAACGGGATCGTGTTGCAGCAGGATGGCGGCGCGGCGCAGGCCGGGCTGCAAATGAACCTGCCGCTGTTCCAGGCCGGCCGTCCCGCCGCGCAGGTCCGCCGTGCACAGGCGCTGGAGGGCGCGGCGCTGGAACAGGTGACGCAGGTCGAACGATCGATCGTTTCGGATACCCGGTCGGCGTTCGCGGCGTGGCAATCGGCATTGCGCGTGATCGAATCGTCCGAAGTGCAAGTTGCAGCCAACCGCCTGTCGCTGGAAGGGGTGCGCGCGGAAAACAGCGTCGGTACGCGCACGATCCTCGACATCCTGAACGCCGAACAGGAACTGCTCAATTCGCAGGTCCAGTTGGTGACGGCACGACGCGACGCCTATGTTGCTGGTTTCGCGCTGCTGGCCGCGATGGGCCGCGCCGAATCGCGCGATCTGGGGCTGGACGGCGGCGCGCTGTACGATCCGACGGTGAACTACAGCCGGGTGCGCAATCGCATCTGGGACTGGGACCAGGACGAGAAACCGGTTCCGGTCGCGCCCGGCACGGTGAATACGCCGGCACAGACGCCGGTCGTGACGCGCGAACTCGATCCGTCGTTGCAGCGCAGTCCCAATCCCTATACGCCGACGCAAGGGATCGACGCGCCGAACCGACAGGGCGGCGTGGCACCGGCGACGCAAGGCGTTGACACGCCGTCGTCGTCTCCCCAAGGCTAGGCGTTTAGAGGCGTTAACGATGAGGGTTGCGATGGGGGATATCAGCAACGAGACGTCGATGGAGGACATTTTGTCGTCCATCAAGCGGATCATCGCCGAAGAGGGCGAAGGATCGGCTCAAGCGTTGCGCGGTCGCAAATCGATCCGCACGGCACAGGCTGTGCGCGATGAGGACGACAGCGACGAAGTGCTCGAATTGAACCAGAGCGTCGCCGCGCCGCCGCCTCCGCCACAGCGCGAAGCGCCGCGTGCGGAACGGCCCCGTGCCGCGCCGCCTGCGCCCGCGCCCGCGCCCGCGCCCGAACCGCATCCCGAACCCGTTGCGCCGACCGTTGCCGCCGAGCCCGAGGCGACGATCGTGTCGGACCGTGCTGCCGAGGCAAGTCGCGGTGCGCTGGACCAGTTGTCGCGGATGCTGGTGAAGCCCGAAACCCCCGGCGGCGATACGCTGGAAGGACTGGTGCGCGAGATGCTGCGTCCGATGCTGCGCGACTGGCTCGACGCCAAATTGCCCGGCATGGTCGAGACGATGGTCGCGCGCGAGATCGCCCGGATCAGCGGACGCGAGTAAAAGGCGGGCGGCGCTTTCCTGCGTCGCCGCCTTCGTCGCCGCCGAGCCCGAGGCGACGATCGTGTCGGACCGTGCCGCCGAGGCAAGTCGCGGTACGCTGGATCAGTTGTCGGGAATGCTGGTGAAGCCCGAAACCCCCGGCGGCGATACGCTGGAAGGACTTGTGCGCGAAATGCTGCGTCCGATGTTGCGCGACTGGCTCGACGCCAAATTGCCCGGCATGGTCGAGACGATGGTCGCGCGCGAGATCGCCCGGATCAGCGGACGCGAGTAAAGGCGGGCGGCGCTCTCTTGCGTCGCCGCGCCATCCGCGCCATTCGGCGGGGATGAGCGAACTGCCCAAGACATTCGACCCCGCCGCCATCGAGGCGCATTGGTATCCGCATTGGGAACAGGCCGGCCTGTTCCGCCCCGATCGTCCGCAGGCGGAGCCGTGGACGATCGTGAACCCGCCGCCCAACGTGACGGGCAGCCTGCATATCGGCCATGCGCTCGACAACACGTTGCAGGACATTCTGGTCCGGCATGCCCGGTTGCAGGGCAAGGACGCGCGCTGGGTGGTCGGCACCGACCATGCCGGCATCGCGACGCAGATGGTCGTCGAGCGCCAGATGGCGGCCAAGGGCGAAAAGCGCACCGACCTGTCGCGCCAAGCCTTCGTCGCGAAGGTCTGGGACTGGAAGGCAGAGTCCGGCGGTACGATCACCGGCCAGTTGCGGCGGCTGGGCTGTTCGATGGACTGGTCGGACGAACGCTTCACCATGGACCCCGGTTTTTCGGCGGCGGTGCTGAAGGTGTTCGTGCAGTTGCACCGCGAAGGGCTTTTGTACCGCGACAAGCGGCTGGTGAACTGGGACCCGGGTCTGGGCACCGCGATCAGCGATCTGGAAGTCGAAACGCGGGAGGTCAGCGGCAGCTTCTGGCATCTGCGCTATCCGCTGGCCGATGGCAGCGGCTTCATTCACGTCGCGACGACCCGGCCTGAAACGATGCTGGCCGATATGGCGGTGGCGGTGAACCCGGCCGACGAGCGCTATACCGCGCTGATCGGGCAACAGGTGCGCCTGCCGATTACCGGGCGGCTGATCCCGATCGTCGCCGACGACCATGCCGATCCCGAACTGGGGTCGGGCGCGGTGAAGATCACGCCGGGCCACGACTTCAACGATTTCGAGGTCGGTCGGCGTGCCGGGATCGAGGCGCGTGACATGCTCAACATGCTCGATGCGCAGGCGCGGGTCGTGCAGACCGCCGATGGGTTGATCCCCGCCGGCTATCTGGGCGTTCCGGGCAACGATGCGAAGGCGCCGATGGACGCGCGCCGGATGGTCGTCGCCGCGTTGAAGGCGCAGGGGTTCCTCGTGCCGCATGTCGACAAGGACGGCGTGGAGCATGATGCCGAACCGCGCCGTATCCAGACGCCCTATGGCGACCGTTCGGGCGTGGTGATCGAACCATGGCTGACCGACCAATGGTATGTCGACGCCGCGACGCTGGCAAAGCCCGCGATCGAGGCGGTGCGGTCGGGCGCGGTGAAGATCGTGCCGAAGTCGTGGGAAAAGACGTATTTCAACTGGATGGAGAACATCCAGCCGTGGTGCGTGTCGCGGCAACTATGGTGGGGCCACCGTATTCCGGCGTGGTTCGCGGAAGACGGATCGGTGTTCGTCGCCGAGACGGCGGCCGAAGCACAAGCGCAGGCGGGCGAGGGCGTCGCACTGACGCAGGACGAGGACGTGCTCGACACGTGGTTCTCCTCCGCCTTGTGGCCGTTCGCCACGCTCGGCTGGCCGGACAATACCGACCCGACGCTGGGCGGGCGCTATTCCAACGACGTGCTGATTTCCGGCTTCGATATCCTGTTCTTCTGGAATGCCCGCATGATGATGCAGGGGCTGCACTTCATGCAGGAGGTGCCGTTCAAGACGCTGTATCTCCACGGCCTCGTCCGCGCCGCCGACGGCGCGAAAATGTCGAAGTCGAAGGGCAATACCGTCGATCCGCTGGGCCTGATCGACCGCTATGGCGCCGATGCGCTGCGGTTCTTCATGGCGGCGATGGAAAGCCAGGGCCGCGACATCAAGATGGATGAGCGGCGGGTCGAAGGGTATCGCAACTTCGCGACCAAGCTGTGGAACGCCGCCCGTTTCGCGCAGGCCAACGGCATCGCCGCGTCGGCGACGCTGGAACCGCCGGTCGCGACGCTTGCGGTCAATCGCTGGATCGTGGCCGAGACGATCGCATGCGTGCAGGCGCTGGACCTCGCCTTTGCCGACCTGCGGTTCGACGGCGCGGCGAACACGATCTATCAGTTCACGTGGAGCCGGTTCTGCGACTGGTATCTCGAACTCATCAAGCCGGTGTTGCAGGGCGGGGCCGAGGGCGGCGACGAAACCCGCGCGGTGGCGGGCTGGGTGCTCGACCAGATTCTGGTGATGCTGCATCCGTTCATGCCGTTCATTACCGAGGAACTGTGGCACGCGCTGGCCGATCCGGCGCATCCGCGGTCGAACGACCTGATCGTGGCGCGCTGGCCGATGGCGGATGCCCGCGCGATCGATCCGGCCGCGGCGCAGGAGATCGACTGGCTGATCCGGCTGGTCAGCGAAATCCGCGCGGCGCGCACGGAGCTGAACGTACCGCCGGGTGCGCGCTTGCCGCTGTACGTGCGCGATGCATCGGCGGCGACGCTCGCACGGCTGACGGCGCAGGACGCGGTGCTGGCACGGCTGGCGCGGGTCGATCGTATCGACGGCGATGCGCCGGCGGGCGGCGCGTTGCAGATCGTGGTCGACGAAGCGACGTTCGTGCTACCGCTGGGCGACGTCATCGACCTCGATGCCGAACGATCGCGCCTGACCAAGGCGATCGCCGCGACCGAGAAGGAGCGCGATGCGCTCGCGGGACGGCTGAGCAACGCCTCGTTCGTGGAGCGTGCCAAGCCCGAAGCGGTCGAGAAGGCGCGGACGGACCATAGCGAAAAGATGGCCGAGGCAGCGCGGTTGCACGCAGCGCTGGGTCGGTTGGGGTAACGCTTCGCCGACACGCGAAGGCCGGGACCGCTGACGTCGCGATCCCGGCGTTCGCCGCAACGGCGATGTGCCTACTACACCGCCGGTGCCATCACCTCGATGATGCCGGCGGCGATCTTTGCCTGTACCGGCGTCGTCGCCAGTACTTCGCCGTCGATCGAGATTGGCAGCGGGGGAATGGTGGTGATGCGCAACGACTGGCCGTGAAAGGTCAGGGTATCGACGCGGCGCGATTCGAGTTTGAAGAAGCTTGCCGCCCAGTTGCGCACGAGGCTGCGCTTGCCCTTGCCCGCGACGACCTGAACGATGATCTCCCCGCTGTCGAGCCGGGCTTCCTCGACCAGCTCGGTGCCGCCGTGAAACCGGCCATTCGAGATGCGGACCTCGGTCGCCATCATTCGCCGTGCGGCCGGGCCTTCGCCGACGATCAGTTCGAACGGATGGAACTTCGCGAATTGCAGCGCCGCCCATGCGAGGTAGCCGGCACGACCGAAGGCACGCTTCACGCCATGCGGAACGGTCTGCGCAATCTGCGGCGACAGGCCGATCGCCGCGCAATTGGCGAAATAGTCGCCGTCGATCATGCCCAGATCGATTCGGCGCGGCGTACCGGTCTTCAGCACTTCGACCGCGCCGGGAATGTCGAGCGGGATGCCAAGCGTGCGGCAAAAGCTGTTGGCGGTGCCGAACGGCAGCACGCCGAGGATGACGTCGTGGCCAAGCAGGTGATCGACCAGACTGCTGATCGTACCGTCGCCGCCGCCCAGTACGAGCAGGTCTGGCTTGCGCGCCAAAGCCTTGTGCACCGTTTCCACGAGGTCGTCGGGGTTTTCGACCGCGTGGGCATCGACCTCGAACGGCATCCCCTGCATCGCCGCGCAGGCTTGCGTGAACTGGTCCCGTCCGTTGCGCGAGCGGGCGTTGACGATCATGGCGGCGGATCGGATCTGGGTCATGCGGTCGATAACGCACCGTAACGAAACCGGACGCAACGACTTTCGGTTGATCGTCGTCCGGGGTTGGCCCACAAGTCGCCGCCATGTCCGCCGCTTATCCTGCGCTGCGCCTTCGCCGCACGCGCGCCTCCGCCTGGAGCCGCCGGCTGCATGCCGAAACGGTCCTCACCCCCGCCGACCTGATCTGGCCGCTGTTCGTCACTGAAGGCGATGCCGGCCCGATCGCGGCGCTGCCCGGCGTGTTGCGCTGGTCGATCGCCGGGATCGTGGAGCGCGCGCGGGAAGCGCGGGATCTGGGCATTCCGGTGCTGGCGCTGTTCCCCAACACGCCCCCCGCGTTGCGCAGCGACGACGGCCGCGAGGCGTTCAATCCCGA
The DNA here is from genome assembly GCF_014842075.1 of Sphingomonas sp. CFBP 13720. Taxonomy (GTDB): domain Bacteria; phylum Pseudomonadota; class Alphaproteobacteria; order Sphingomonadales; family Sphingomonadaceae; genus Sphingomonas. Next base: position 82,131 of record NZ_JACYVA010000007.1, on the reverse strand, counting down.
CAATCTGATGTGCCGCACGATCCGCGCGATCAAGGACGCGGTTCCCGACATCGGCATCCTGACCGACGTCGCGCTCGATCCCTATACCGCGCACGGCCATGACGGCATTGTCGACGATGCCGGCTATGTGACGAACGACGTGACCAGCGACACGCTGGTGCGGCAGGCGCTGGTGCAGGCGGCGGCGGGCAGCGACATCGTCGCGCCGTCGGACATGATGGACGGTCGCGTCGGCGCGATCCGCACCGCGCTGGAACGCGACGGACACGTCAATGTCCAGATCATGGCCTATGCTGCCAAATATGCGAGTGCCTTCTACGGTCCGTTCCGGGATGCGGTGGGTACGCGCGGGCTGTTGAAGGGCGACAAGACGACGTATCAGATGGACCCGGCCAACGCGGAGGAAGCGCTGCGTGAGGTCGCACTCGACCTTGCGGAGGGCGCGGACAGCGTGATGGTGAAGCCGGGCCTGCCCTATCTCGACGTCATCGCGCGCGTGAAGGCAGCGTTCGAGGTGCCGGTGTTCGCGTACCAGGTGTCGGGCGAATATGCGATGATCGAGGCTGCGGTGGCGGTCGGCGCGGGGGACCGCGACGCGCTGGTGCTGGAAACGCTGATGGCGTTCAAACGCGCGGGATGTTCGGGCGTACTGACCTATCATGCGGCGCATGCGGCGCGGTTGTTGGGGGCGTGATCGTCACCGAACGGCTGGTCCTACGACCGTATGCGGCGCGGGACCGGGCGACGATCGTCGCGCATATCGCCGATGCGGAGGTCATGCGGTATCTGAACCCGGTGCCGACCGATGCGGACGTCGATGCGATGATCGAACGGCAGAATGGCTATCTGGCGACGCTCGGCTATTGCTTCTGGAGCGTCGAGGTGCGGGCGACGGGGGCCATGATCGGCGTGTGCGGGTTGAAGCCGGGAACGGCCGGCGGGTCGCTGGACGGGGCGGTCGAGATTGGATGGCGGTTCGGGCGCGACCATTGGGGGCAGGGGTTCGCGCGCGAAGCGGCGCAGGCCAGCCTCGACTGGGGTTTCGCTACGCTGCCGGTCGACCGGGTCGGTGCGATCACCGTCGCGGCGAACGTGCGTAGCTGGACCCTGATGGAGCGGATCGGCATGGTCCGCGATCCTGACGGCGACTTCGATCATCCCAGCGTCCCGGACGACAGCCCGCTGAAACGCCATATCACCTATTGGAAGGTCCGCTCTTGACCCTTCGCGACCGGACCGCCGGCCTGCCGGTCCGCTTGACCTTCGTCGCCGCGATCCTGACCGGATCGTTCCTGCTGTTCCTCGTCCAGCCGATGGTGGCGCGCATGGCGCTGCCGCAACTGGGCGGCGCACCCGCCGTGTGGAACTCGGCGATGCTGGTGTATCAGGCGCTGCTGCTGGGCGGCTATGCCTATGCCCATCTGCTCGGCAAGCTGGTGCCCAAGGCGCAGGCGACCGTTCATCTCCTGATGCTGTTGCTGGCGGCGGCGTGGCTGCCGATCGGCGTGGCGCGGACGCAGGTGCCGGCGGGCGTCGAGCCCGCGCTGTGGACCCCGTGGCTGCTGGCGGCATCGATCGGGCCGCTGTTCTTTGCCGTGTCGGCGCAGGCCCCGTTGCTGCAACGCTGGTTCGCATTCGTCTGTCCCGGCCGCGATCCCTATGCGCTGTACGCCGCGTCGAACGTCGGCAGTTTCGCTGGGCTGATCGCCTATCCCCTGCTGGTCGAGCCGCTGTTGCCGCTGCGGACGCAAAGCTGGGGGTGGAGCATCGGCTATGGCGTGGTGTTCGTGCTGGTCGTCGCGTGCGGATGGATGTTGCCGCACCAGCGCGATCAGTTGGTGGAACAGGTGGACGCCGGCGAAGCGCCCGGCCTGTCCACCGTGCTGCACTGGATCGCGCTGGCGTTGGTGCCGTCGGGCCTGATGCTGGCGACGACCACGTTCCTGACGACCGATATCGTCGCCGTACCGCTGTTGTGGGTGCTGCCGCTGGGGCTGTACCTGTTGAGTTTTACCGTCGCCTTCGCCGACCGGCGCGGCCCGGCGGAGACGATCACGCGCTTCGCTCCCGTCACGATCCTCGTGTTCGGGGGTATGATGATCGCGGGGCATCATCAATATCCGTTGCTCAACGCGCTGGCGGCGCTGATGCTGCTGTTCGCGGTATCGGTGGCGCTGCATACGCGGATGCATGCGTCGCGGCCCGCGCCGGCGCGACTGACCGGCTTCTATCTCGCCATGTCGGTCGGCGGTGCGCTGGGCGGTGTGTTCGCCGGTCTGGTCGCGCCGGTCGTGTTCGACTGGACCTATGAATATCCGTTGCTGATCCTTGCGGCGGGGATGCTGACGCCGTTGCCGTTCCTGCTGCCCGGTGCGCAGCGGTTGTGGGCCCGTCGGAACGATGCGCTGTCGATCGGTGCGCTGGTCGCGGTTGCGCTGCTGGTGGTCGTCGGGCTGACCGATCCGGGCGGGATGCTGGGCGCGAACGCCGGGGTCATCGCGTTCTTCGGGATCGTCGTCGTCGGGCTGTTCGCGATCGGCGCACGACTGCCCTATGTCTTCGCGTTGGCCGGCGCGTTGTACCTGTTCGGCGGGTATCGCGCGATCGAACTGTCGATGGAGCCGGGCGCACGGACACGCAGCTATTTCGGCGTCTATACCATCGGGGAGGAACCCGGCGTGCGCACGTTGCAGCACGGCACCACGGTCCACGGCGTGCAGTTGATCGGCAGTGCGGAGCGCGAACGCACGCCCACCACCTATTACGTGCCGCAATCGGGGGTGGGACGAGCGCTGCTCGCCGCACCGAAGCTGTACGGCACCGGCGCGCGGATCGGCGTGGTCGGGCTGGGGACGGGTACGTTGTCCTGCTACGCGCGTCCGGGGCAGCAGTGGCGGTTCTACGAAATCGATCCGGTCGTGGTCCGCATGGCACGCGATACGGGGACGTTCACCTTTCTGAAGAACTGCCTGCCCGACGCACAGATCGTCATGGGCGATGCGCGGTTGAGCCTGACCGATCAGGCGACCGGCAGCCTCGACCTGCTGACGCTCGATGCGTTTTCATCGGACGCCGTCCCGATGCATCTGATGACGAAGGAAGCGTTCGCGACCTATGGCCGGGTGCTCGACAAGCGCGGCCTGCTGCTGGTCCATGTATCAAACCGCTATCTCGATCTCGCGCCGGTCGTTGCGGCGACAGCGGGCGGCTGGATGGCGGCGGCGTTGAGCTATCACCCGGATGAGGGCATCGAAGGGCAGACCGGGTCCGAATGGATCGCCCTGACGCGCGATCCGGCGGTGCTCGACGGGCTTGTCGCGGCGGGCGGGGACTGGATGCCGCTGCCGCCGACCGACGCGTCGGCATGGACCGACGATTACGCGTCGATCCTGCCGGTCCTGCGCGCGCTGCAATAGGCGGTCAGCGCAGCGTTGCCGACAGCGCCGTGATCGTTGCGCGCTGTGCGGCAGCGGCAGTCTTGGCCCGGTCGAGCGCCGCGTCGAGCGCGGGGTAGGGCGGCTGGCCCTCAGCGGCGCGGTCGATGGTCAGCTGCTCCAGATCGGCGACCGGCGCGTCGATCTCCGCACGCGTGACGTCGAGTTGCGCCAGCCGGACCTGCGCGCCCAGCCATGCGTCGCTGCCCTCCGCCGAACGCGCGGCGGCATTCACCGCCGGGCGTGCCTGTGCGACCGCCGCGTCGAATGCCCTTGCGGCCTGCGCCACCCGATCGGACAGCGTCGCGACCCGCGCGTCTAGCGCCGCGTCCGGCGTCGCCACTGCCGTGGCCCGCACCGGCTCGGCAAAGCTGCCCGATTCGATCGGACGCGGCAGCAGCGAAGGATAGTCGCTCGCCGGTGCGACGCACGCGGACAGGAGCAGCAGGACGGGAAAGATCGCGGTGCGGTTCATGGCATTGCGATATTCGGCATCAAAAAATGAAGCAACGGGGTTGCCAGACTAAAAAACCGCCTCTAACAGGCGACCTCCACCGGGCACCCATAGCTCAGCTGGATAGAGCATCAGACTACGAATCTGAGGGTCGGGCGTTCGAATCGCTCTGGGTGCACCACTTCTCTTTCGGGGGAAGCGACGTGGATACAAAGGGGCAGCGCAAGCTGCCCCTTTTTTCTTGTCCGCCGTACACGATCGCTCCGCTTGTTCGGCGACGATGGCGCGAAATCGATCCGATCGGTAAGTTGCGAACGTATCGCATTAGCATTGCGCACCGCCGATTCTATGCCTAGAGGCTTTCTGTATTGAGAGTGATTCGCATAAAGGGGTGCTGATGCTTCGTTCCAACTGTTCGACCGTGATTGCCGCGTTGTGGATGCTGGCCGCCGCGCCAGCGCTGGCGGAACCCGTCATGGCGACCGCGTCGGCAGAGGAACCGGACGACACGCAGCAGTCGGACGAGATCGTCGTGGTCGGCAAAAGCTATGGGCAGGCGGTCGGCAAGACCGTCACCCCGTTGAAGGATGTGCCGAACACCATCACCGTGATCGATCAGGAACAGTTGCAGTTGCGCAGCCTGTTCACGTTGGAAGACGCATTGGCGGCGACCCCCGGCGTGACGATCACCGGCATCAGCAGCGAGGACCCGTCCTTCCTGTCGCGCGGATTCACGATCAGCAATTACCTTGTCGACGGCGTGCCGACGATGGGCTTTGCCTTTCCCAATGTGGTGCCCGACCTGTTCCTGTACGACCGGATCGAGGTGTTGCGTGGACCGGCCGGCCTGTTCAGCGGTGCGGGCAACCCGGCGGGCAGCATCAATCTGGTGCGCAAGCGCCCGCTGGATGCTTTCCGCGTCAGTGCGCTGGCGGGTTATGGCAGTTTCCAGAATTTCCGGGGCGAAGTCGACATGTCGACGCCGCTGGACGAACGCTCCGGGCTGCGGGTCGGGGCGATGGTTCAGGATCAGGACCAGTTCTTCGACGTCGCGCATCGCTATCGCTTCGGTGCGTTCGCGGTCGCCGATACCAAGATCGGCGACGATACGACGCTGACGGTTGGCGGCAATTACGAACTGTTCAAACCGGCGATCCAGTCGGGTCTGCCCGGTCTGGTCGGCGGGGCGGACGGCAGCGACGGCCAGTTGCTGGATATCGACCGTTCGACCTATCTGGGCGCCGACTGGAACCGGTTCCGGTCGGAAGGCTGGTCGGGGTTCGTCGAGGTCGCGCATAGGGTCAGCGATCGCTGGACCCTGCGCGCTACCGGCCTGCTGAGCGAGGTCGATCGCATCGACATCTACAGCTATATCGGCAACCAGCCGGTGACGCCCCAGAATCTGGGCGTCACCAGCCACATCGCCTATCGCGGCGACAGCACGATGCAGAGCCGTGCGTTCGACTTCAACGGCGTGGGCAGCTTTCCGTTGTTCGGGCGCGACCAGACGCTGATTCTGGGCACCGATTATCAGGCAAGTTCCGCGACGTCGGACTTCGTACGCCTGTCCAACTATGCGCGGATCAACGTGTTCGATCCGGTGTCGCCGGCCGAACCGCCGCTCAATCCCTATGGCGCGTCGCCGCCCTATCCGGTGCAGGGGACGGAGGGCCGTTGTACGACCGTGCCGACCGAATGCGTGACGCAGGTGTTCGGCGGTTCGACGACGGAGGTCGAGCAATATGGCATCTATGGCCAGATGCGGCTCAGTCCGTTCGCCGGCTTCACGCTGGTCGGCGGCGGGCGGATGACGTGGTGGGACACCACCATCGCGACCACCCGCAACGTGACCGGCATCCTGCCGCTGCCGACCAGCTACAGCTTCGAAAACCGCTTCACGCCTTATGGCGGGGTCGTGTGGGACGTGACGCCGCAGTGGAACGTCTATGCCAGCTATGCCGACAGCTTCACGCCGCAGGCACCGCCGGTCGGGCGCACCCGCCCCGATGGCGAGAAGATCGATCCGTTGATCGGCGCGCAGTACGAAGCCGGGACAAAGCTGGCGCTGGCCAACGACCGTCTGCTGCTGTCGGCGGCGGTGTATCAGATCACGCAGGACAATCGCCTGTTCAACGACCCCAACCTTCCCACCGTCGTGTTCCAGATCGGCAAGGTCCGGGCACGCGGCGTCGAGGTGGAGGCGAGCGGCGAGATCCTGCCCGGATGGCGCGTCAACGGCGGCTACAGCTTTACCCGGACGAAGTATCTGGAAGACGCGACGACCTCACTGGAGGGGATCAGCCTGTTGCCGGTCATCCCCGAACACATGGTGAAGCTGTTCAGCAACTATGCGCCGAAGGATGGTCCGCTGGCCGGGGCCAGCATCGGCGGCGGTGTGACGTGGTTCGACAAGACGTGGGGCGGGACCGCCGCCGTGTTCAACGCCGACGGCACCGTGCGCACCCGTTCCTCGATTGTACGCCAGGGCGGATATGCCGTTGTCGACCTGCGCGCCGGTTATGCATTGACTGAGCAGGTCGCGTTGTCGGTCAACGTCAACAACCTGCTGGATCGCGAATATTATTCGCGCATCTCCGCGACCGGCCGGGGCAATTATTATGGCAGCCCGCGCAGCGTGTTCGCCAGCGTCCGCGTGAACTTCCCGTGACGAGCAGCGGTAAGGCGGCCGATGCGCGCTGGCGGCGGCATGGCGACAATGCGTTGCGGCTGGTCGCGGCATTGCCGGGCGGATATGCGGTCGCCAGCCTGTGGGCGATGGCGCTGGCGCGCACCCTGCCCGGCGGACCGGCCAGCGCGACGATCGTCGCGACGCTGCTTGCGTTCGTCGTCTGCGCGGGGGCGGTGATGTGGGCCTATGCGGCGCGCAGCGGTTGGCGCGCGGTATGGACGCTGACGATCGCGGGCGCTTTGGCCGGGGCGATCGCATGGGGATCGATCCTGACGGGGGGACGGGTGTGAAGGGGTTTCGCCAGTCGCAATCGACGTTGCATACATGGTCGGGGCTGCTGCTCGGCTGGGTGCTGTTCGCGGTCTTCGTCGCCGGCACCGCCGCCTATTGGCGTGAGGCGCTCAACCGGTGGAGCCGGCCGGAGCTGACGCGGATCGAACGCCCCGAACGGGTGGTGGACGGTGCGGTCGCCTATCTGATGAAGCGCGCGCCCGACGCGAAAAGCTGGTTCATTCCGGTTCCTACTGTCCATAGCGCGGGATCACAGGTCTTTTGGCAACCGCAGGAGACGCCCGGCGTCCCGAAGCGGCGCGGGCGCGGCCGGCGTGATACGCAGGCGCTGATCGGCGCGGACGGACAGCCGGTCGCGGCGCGCGAGACGCGCGGCGGCGAATTCTTCTACCGGTTCCATTTCGATCTACACTATGTGCCGGTGTTTTTCGCGCGCTGGATCGTCGGCATCGCGGCGATGTTCATGCTGGTCGCGATCCTGTCGGGCATCGTCACGCACAAGAAGATCTTCCGCGATTTCTTCACGTTGCGACGGGAAAAGGGGCAGCGGTCGTGGCTGGACGGACATAATGCCAGCGCCGTGCTGGCGTTGCCGTTCCACCTGATGATTACCTATACCGGGCTCGTCACGCTGATGGCGATGCTGATGCCGTGGGCGGTGGTCGCCAACTATACCGACGAAGCGAAGCTGTTCGACACGCTGTTCCCGCAGGCCCCGGTCGCCGAACGCGTCGGACGAAACGCACCGCTGGTGCCGATCGTGCCGCTGCTGCGCGATGCGGAACGGCGGCTGGGCGGGCCGGTCGGCTATATCGGTGTGGCCAATCCGAACGACGCGGCGGCGCGGATCACGATGACCCGCGCGCCGACCTCCATGCTGTCGGCGCGTACGCCGAGCGTCGCCTATGACGGCGTCACCGGCGCACCGTTGTGGAGCGCGCCGTCGCCGAGTGCCGCCGTGGTGACGCAGGGCGCGATGGTCGGGCTGCACGCCGGTCGCTTCGGCGACTATGGCATTCGCTGGCTGTATTTCCTGTGCGGGATCACCGGGTCGATCATGGTTGCCAGCGGACTGATCCTGTGGACGGTCAAACGACGCGAACGGCTGCCCGATCCGGCGCGTCCGCCGTTTGGCTTCCGGCTGGTCGAACGGTTGAACATCGGGTTCGTCGCCGGGTTTCCGATCGCGATGACGCTGTATCTGTGGGCCAACCGGCTGCTACCCGTCGCGATGGAACGGCGTGCCGATGGGGAGGTCAACGCGATGTTTGCCGGATGGGGCATCGCCTTTGCCTATGCGCTGATCCGGCGATCGGCGCGGGCTTGGGTCGAATTGCTGACGCTGCTCGCCGCGTTGCTGATTGCGTTGCCGCTGTACAATCTGGTCGCGCTGCCGACCGGGCTGGTCTGGACGATCGCCGCCGGGGACTGGGTGCTGGCCGGGGCCGATCTGACGCTGGCGGCGCTGGGCGGCGGGTTTGCCTTCGCGGCGTGGCGCGTCCATCGCTTCCGCCCGAAAGTCAGACGACGCGCGGCGCGGGTCGCTCCCTCGAACGCATGGGCACCGGCGGAATGACCCTGTTCGCGCTTCTTCTCGCGCTGGCCGCGCTGACCTTGCTCGCGCTGGCGACCGATCGGCATCGCGACCGGTTGCGCCCGCACCGTCGACGCTGGGTCCGGCCCGCCGGCTGGGCGCTGGTCGTCGCAGCCTTCGCCGCCGCCATCGCCGGCTGGGGACCGGTTTACGGACCGATCGGCGGCATCGGGTTGCTGATGCTGGCGGCGGGCGTCAACCTGCTGGTGCTCAACCTCACGCGGCGTTGAGCCACTCCGCAAAGGCATCGCGCGCGCGGGCGGTGTACATCTTCTTGCGATCCGCCTTCTTCGTGCGGCCGGGAATCGGCGGCATCAGCCCGAAATTGACGTTCATCGGCTGATAGGTTTCCGCCACCGCCGCGCCGGTAATGTGGTTCAGCAAGGCACCCAGCGCGGTTTCGACCGGCGGCGCGGACAGCGCGCGTCCGGCGAGTTCGGCGGCGGCGAAGCGTCCAGCCATCAATCCCACAGCGGCGCTTTCGACATAGCCCTCGCACCCGGTCATCTGTCCGGCGAAGCGCAGATGCGGCCGCGCCTTCAACCGCAGCGTCGGGTCGAGCAATTCGGGCGAACGGATGAACGTGTTGCGATGCAGCCCGCCAAGCCGCGCGAATTCCGCATTCTCCAGCCCGGGGATGGTGCGGAACAGGCGGACCTGTTCGCCATGCTTCAGCTTCGTCTGGAACCCGACGATGTTCCACAGCGTGCCGGTGGCATTGTCCTGCCGCAACTGCACCACGGCATGCGGCCAGCGCCCGGTCCGCGGATCGTCAAGGCCCACCGGCTTCATCGGCCCGAAGCGCAACGTGTCCAGCCCGCGTTCGGCCATCACCTCGATCGGCATGCAGCCTTCGAAATAGGGGACGTTCTCCCATTCGCGGAACTCGGCCTTCTCGCCCGCGATCAGTCCGGCGTGAAACGCTTCATATTGCTCGCGGTTCATCGCGCAGTTGATGTAGTCGTGCCCTTCGCCCTTGTTCCAGCGGCTCTGGAACCATGCCTGTTCCATGTCGATCGAATCGCGGTGGACGATCGGGGCGATCGCGTCGAAGAACGCCAATGCCTCGCTGCCGGTCGCGCCGCCGATGCTCTGCGCCAGCATCGGCGCGGTCAGGGGGCCGGTGGCGACGATGGTCGCGCCTGCATCGGGCAGGACGTCGATGCGCTCGCGCACGATCGTGATGTTGGGATGTCCTTCGAGCGTCGCGGTGACGCCCGCCGAAAAACCGTCACGATCCACCGCCAGCGCCGACCCTGCCGGCACCTTATACTCGTCGCCCTTCGCCATGATGAGCGATCCCAACGCGCGCATCTCGGCATGGAGCAGGCCGACCGCATTCGATTCTGCGTCGTCCGACCGGAAGCTGTTGGAGCAGACCAGTTCTGCCAGACTATCGCCCTGATGCGCGGGCGTCGTATCGCCGCCGCCGCGCATTTCGGACAGGCGGACCGTCGCGCCGGCTTGCGCCAACTGCCACGCGGCTTCGGATCCGGCGAGGCCGCCGCCAATGATGTGAACGTCATACTGCATGGAGGTCGCTTACGGGGTCAAATTGCAACCGGCAATGAACGTCCGTCGGTCCACGCGATGAAACGGCGCGCGACCAAGGCGATCAGGATGCCGCTTGGAACGCCCAGTCCGTCGGGAACGACCGGCAGTATGTGCCGAGCCACGACGGGGATCAACGTCCCGCCTGCCGTACCGCCAGCGATTGCCCATATCGCCGGATGCCGGGACCATCGCCACCGTTGACCAAGCCAGCCGCCCATGCCGACCGCCAGTATCACCGGCACGCTCGCAATCGTCATGGAGAAAATCAGGCATATCAGGGACAATCCAAACCACTGATCGGCCACAGCAGCGCTTCTTCGATCGACCTGGGCGTTGGCAGATACATTGCGATGAATATCGGACCTGCCGCGATCGTCCCCGCATACATGGCAGGTGACCGACCGTTCACCTCAGGCGTTGGTCGCCTCGTGGAGGCGACATGGAGTATCTCCGGCATGACGACACTCATCCATACCATCGGGTACGAAGCAACGACGATGGCCGATTTTATCGCGGCGTTGCAGGCCGCGGGCGTACGCCGGGTCATCGATGTCCGCGCGCTGCCGTTATCGCGCCGGCCGGGATTTTCGAAGACGTCGCTTAGCGCCGAACTCGCGGGTTACGGGATCGACTATGTCCATTTGAAAGCGCTCGGGACGCCCAAGCGCGGACGCGACGCGGCCAAGAAAGGCGACGTGGCGACGCTGGAAGCGGTCTATGCCGAACAGCTCGAATTGCCCGAAGCACAGGCCCAGGCGGCGATCATGCTGGCGCTCGCCGCAGAGATGCCCTCCGCGCTGCTCTGCTTCGAACGTAACCCGGCACATTGCCACCGCACGTTGTTGCTGGAAGCCGTGGGGCAGGGGACGACGGTCGTCGAACTCTATGCCTGACCGCCGTCCGGCCGGTCAGCCCGTGACCGGTGGCTGGACCCGCCCGTCATCCGCGCGATGGAGCGGCCCATAGGCGACCACCGCATTCAGCGGCAACGGTCCATAAAGATGCGGGAACAACTGTCCGCCGCGTGACGGTTCCCACTTCACCTGGTCACCCAACGCGTCGAGATCGACCTCCGCAACGTGCAGATCGGTCTGACCCGCGAAGTGCTTGTCGGCGGTTTCCGTCAACTGATCAATCGTCGAAAGATGGATATAGCCATCGGACAGGTCGACCGGTGCCCCGGCAAAGCTGCCATCGGCTTCCAGCGCCGCCATCTGATCGGCGGTCAGTATCTTGAAGGCGGTGGCGTCGCTCATTCTTCTTCGATCCGTTCATCGATCGTGTCGGGACCGGTGCCGTCGTCCAGCTGGATCGAATCGTCGGCATCGGACAGATGCGATGCGGCTTCGTCAGCAACGATCGCTTCGGCGTCGTTCTCCGGCGTTTCGTCCTCGTCGATCTTCGCCGCCGATACGACATGTTCGTTCGCGCCGACGCGGAAGATCGTGATCCCCTGCGTATTGCGGCCCGCGACGCGGATGCTGCCGACGGTGGTGCGGATCAGCTTCGCCTGATCCGTCACCAGCATCAGTTGCTGCCCGTTATGCGCCGGGAAGCTGGCCACGACCGGACCGTTGCGGTCCGACGTCACGATGTTCGTGATCCCCTGACCGCCGCGATTGGTCCGGCGATACTCATAGGCGGAGGTGCGCTTGCCATAGCCGTTCGCGGTGACGGTCAGGATGAACTCCTCCGCTGCCTCGAACTCGGCCATGCGCTCGGGCGACAGCGTCACTTCGCGTTCGCCTTCCTTCCACGGCGCGGCCTTGAGATACGCCTCGCGCTCATCGGGGGTCGCGGCGAACCCGCCGAGGATCGACAGCGAGATGACTTCGTCGTCGGTGCCCAACGTGACGCCGCGCACGCCCGTGGACGTGCGGCTCTGGAATTCGCGCACGTCGGTCGCCGAGAATCGTATCGCCTTGCCCGCCTTGGTCGCCAGCAGCACGTCGTCGGTTTCGGTCAACAACGCCACGCCGATCAGCCGGTCGGGATTGTCGTCCTCGAACCGCATCGCGATCTTGCCGGCGGTCGGCACGTTGGCGAACGCGTCCATCGAATTGCGCCGTACCGTCCCGTTCGCGGTGGCGAACATGACGTGAAGGTCGCCCCACTTATCCTCGTCCTCGGGCAACGGCAGCACGGTCGAGATCGTCTCGCCCGCCGCCAGCGGCAGCAGGTTGACCATCGGCCGCCCGCGCGTCGCCGGACCGCCTTCGGGCAGACGCCACACCTTCATGCGATAGACCTTGCCGGCGGTCGAGAAGAACAGCACCGGCGTGTGGGTCGACGTCACGAACAGGTTCGTGATCGCGTCCTCGTCCTTCGTGGTCATCCCGGCGCGGCCCTTGCCGCCGCGCTTCTGCGCACGGAACGCGTCGAGCGGGGTCCGCTTGATATAGCCCTGCACCGTGACGGTGACGACCATTTCCTCGCGCTCGATCAGGTCTTCGTCGTCGATGCCGTCGGCGGCGTTGGCGATTTCGGTCCGGCGCGGCGTCGCGAATTCGGCGCGCACGTCGACCAGTTCCTGCCGCATCACGGCATAACGCTTGGCGCGGTCGCCCAGAATGTCGAGCAGATGCGCGATCGTCGACGCCAGTTCCTTCAATTCGTCGCCGATCTCGTCACGGCCGAGCGCCGTCAGGCGATGCAGGCGCAGGTCGAGGATGGCACGGACCTGAAGGTCGGACAGGCGGTAGTAATCGCCGACGTGATCCGCCTCGACCGCTTCGACCAGCCGCAGATAGGGCGCAATTTCCGCAACCGGCCATTCGCGCATCAGCAACGCATTGCGCGCCGCCGCCGGGCTGGCCGAACCGCGGATAATCCGCACCACTTCGTCGAGATTGGTGACGGCGATGACGAGACCCAGCAATAGGTGCGCCCGGTCGCGCGCCTTGGCCAGCTCGAACTTCGCACGGCGCGTGATGACTTCCTCGCGGAAGCCGACGAACGCGTCGATGATCTGGCCGAGGTTGAGCAATTCGGGCCGGCCGCCGCGGATCGCGAGCATGTTGGCGGCGAAGCTCGACTGCGCCGGGGTATGCCGCCACAGCTGGTTCAGCACGACGTCGGGGGTGGCGTCGCGCTTCAGGTCGATGACGATCCGCACGCCTTCGCGGTTCGATTCGTCGCGAATGTCGCTGACGCCTTCGATCCGCTTGTCCTTGGCGGCCTCGGCGATCTTTTCGACCAGCCCGGACTTGCCGACCTGGAACGGGATTTCGGTCAGCACGATCGAGCGTCGCTCGCCGCGCGCCTCGACGATATGCCGCGACCGCAGGATCACCGATCCGCGCCCGGTGGCATAGGCCGCGCGTGCACCGGCGCGCCCCAGCATCAGCGCACCGGTCGGGAAATCCGGTCCCGGTACGATCTCGCACAGTTCCTCATGGGTCAGCGGCTCGCCGCCTTCGACCCGACGATCGATCGTGGCAAGGCACGCGTCGACCACTTCGCCCAGATTGTGCGGCGGCACGTTGGTCGCCATGCCGACCGCGATCCCGCCCGCGCCATTGACCAGCAAATTGGGATAGCGCGCGGGCAGCACCGACGGTTCGCGTTCCGACCCGTCGTAATTGGGGACGAAGTCGACCGTATCCTTGTCGAGATCGTCGAGCAGCGCCATCGCCGACTTCGCCAGCCGCGCTTCGGTATAACGCATGGCGGCGGGCGGATCCGGGTCCATCGACCCGAAGTTGCCCTGACCGTCGATCAGCGGCAGCCGCATCGACCATGGCTGTGCCATGCGGGCCAGCGCGTCGTAGATCGCGGTATCGCCGTGCGGATGGTATTTACCCATCACGTCGCCGACGATGCGCGCCGACTTGCGGTACGGCTTGCCCGGAACGAAGCCCGATTCCTGTGCCGAATACAGGATGCGGCGGTGCACCGGCTTCAACCCGTCGCGCACGTCGGGCAGCGCGCGGGAAACGATGACGCTCATCGCATAGTCGAGATAGCTCGACCGCATCTCGTCCACGATCGAGATTGGGGCGATGTCGGATGGGTCGGCGATCAGCGTCGCGTCTGTCAAAGTTCGGTGCTTTCGGGGAATGGTTCGTTCTTGTCGCAGCCTAGCCGGTCGGGGCGGCAAAGCCAAGTCTCCCGCAGCCAGTCGGAACGCGGTCGGAACATGCTGCGGTGCAGCAGGTTGTAGCGGGATGCGAGACCTTCAACGCGCGATCGCCGACATTCCTCCCGGTGCGCTCGATCTGCTCACGATCTTCGGCGTGGTACTGTCGGCGCTGCTCGTCCACGGCGTGACGTTTCGCGTGCTGCGACGGCTGGCGGCGCGGACGCCGGGGTCGGTCGACGACGTGTATGTGGCGCATGCGTGGCGACCGGCGCGGTGGATCCTCGTCGCGATCGCGCTGGCCGGGGTGCGCCGGCCGTTGCGCCTGCCCGAACGCTGGGACGATCTGTGGACGCAGGTCGCCGGGCTGGCGGTGCCGTTGCTGATGGGCTGGTTCGCGATCGTCATGATCCGTGCATCGGTAAAGGCGGTCGAGATCGCCACCGACGTCAGCGTCGCCGACAATTTGCGCGCGCGGCGGCGACGGACGCGCAGTGCGATCCTTGGCAGGATCGCGATCATCGCGGTCGGGTTCATCACCATCTGTCTGATGCTGCTGTCGATCCCCAGCATCCGGTCGATCGGCGTCACGCTGATGGCATCGGCGGGTCTCGCCGGCCTTGCGGTCGGTGCTGCCGCGCAGCCCGCGCTCAAGAACATCATCGCCGGTATCCAGATGGCGTTTACCGAACCGATCCGCATCGACGACGTCGTCATCGTCGAGAAAGAATGGGGCCGGATCGAGGAAATCCGACTGACCTATGTCGTCGTCCGCCTGTGGGACGAACGGCGTCTGGTCGTGCCGGTATCGAAGTTTCTGGAGGAAAGCTTCGAGAACTGGACCCGGACCACCAGCGGGCTGCTGGGATCGGCATTCTTCTGGCTGGACCCCATCACGAACGTCCCGCGCCTGCGCGAGCATTTCGAGACGGTCGTGCGGGCCGATCCGTTGTGGGACGGGCGGGCGTTCGTGTTGCAGGTGACCGATACCAAGCCCGACGCGATCGAGGTCCGCATCCTCGCCACGGCATCGGATGCTGCACGCGCGTTCGACCTGCGCTGTTCGCTGCGCGAGGGCATGCTGGCGTTCATCCGCGATGAAATGCCCGAAGCACTGCCCCGCCGACGCGTGGCGATCGACGGCAGGCCGGAAGCCGCGGAAGGCGCGGCGGCCTAGCCCCGCCGCTTCGCCACGAACGCGTCGACGTTGCGCTCAAGCACCGTCATCGGCACGCCGCCGCCCTGTACCACCGCATCGTTGAACGCGCGGAAATCATAGCGCGCGCCTAGCGCCGCCTGCGCCCGGCCGCGCAGCCGGTTGATCTCCGAATGGCCGACCTTGTATCCGCATGCCTGTCCCGGCCACGAACAATAGCGGTCGACCTCGCCCGACACTTCGTCGACGCTCGACCCGTTGGTCTGCGCGAACCAGTCGATCGCCTGTTGCCGGGTCCAGCGCTTGGCATGCAGGCCGGTGTCCACCACCATGCGGCACGCGCGGAACGCGATCGACTGGAGATAGCCCAGCCGGCCGACCGGATCGCCGTCATACGCGCCCAGTTCGTCGCCGAGCTGTTCGGCATAGAGCGCCCAGCCTTCGGAAAAGGCATTAAACGCCAGCAGCGACCGGACCAGCGGCAGGCGGAAGGTATATTCACCCTGCCAGACGTGGCCGGGAATCGATTCATGATAGACTAGGGTCGGCAACGAATAGCGTGTCCAGATATCGGTGGTACGCAGGTTGATCCACATCCGGCCCGGCACCTTGCCGTCGATCGATCCCGGCCCGCCATAGGCGCCAGGTGCACCGGCTTCCTCCGCCACCGGGATGCGCCGCACCTCGACCTTGCCCGGTGCCAGCGTGCCGAACGCGCGCGGCATACGACCACGGATATCGGCCAGCCGGTCCTGCACCAGCGTCATGATCTGTGCGCGGCCGGCATCGTCGTTGGGAAAGGTGAAGCGCGCGTCCTTGCCCAGCGCGGTCATGCGTTCACCCACCGTTCCGCGCGTCAGGCCCAGCGTCTTCAGGATCGTGTCCATCTGCGCCTGCAACCCGGCTAGTTGCTCGCGGCCCATCGCATGCACCTCGTCGGGCGTCATCCGCGTGGTGGTGGAGGCGCGCAGCCCCCACGCATACCATTCGTCGCCGCCGGGCTGTGCCCACATGCCCGCATCGGCGGTCGCGCGTGCGCGATCGGCGCGCAGCGCCGCGATCTGCCGGTCCAGCGCGGGGGCGACCTTTTCCTTCGCGATCGTCGTCGCCCGTCCGGTCCAGTCGCCCGGAATATCCTTCGTCCGCCGGCCGATCGACGTCACCACGTCCCACGTCGCCGGATCGCTTGCCCGCAACCGGGTCATCTGGCCCAACGCCTTGTCGAGCAGGAAGTCCGGGGCGACCACCCCCATGGCCGACGCGGCGCGCACGCGGTCGGTCTCCCCGTCCAACTGGACCGGAAAATCCTCCAGCCGTGCCAGATACGCCTCTGCATCGGCGCGGTTCGCGATGCTGTGATCGCTGTCGAGGAAACGCGGTATGTCCAGATAGGCACCGACATTCTGGATCACGACATAGGGCGTGTTCCGCCATCCGCCGACCGCAACGTCGCCATAGGGGAGCGCAAAGCCGTCCAGCGCGGTTTCGAACGCGGTACGCACCACGTCGACATCGGTGCGCGTCGCGGGGGACAGCGTGGCGGCGTCGATCGATTTCAGCGCGGCGACATGGGCGCGCAGATGATCCGCGATCGCCCGCTGCCCAGCCGCCGACCGGTCGGCCAGCCGCGACTTGAGCGCGGCGCGTGCGCCGGTATCGATGCCGAGGCTGCTGGCGCCTTCCGGCGAGTCCGCCAGCAATGCCTCGGCGATCCGTGAGAGCGTCGCTTCGGCCGCGCGATCGGGCGCGGTCCCCTGCGCCCGGACGGGCAGGGCGGCGGCAAGGGTCGAAGCGGCGGCTCCGGCGATCCAGTCGCGGCGGGTAAGGTCCATCGGTAATCCCCGTATACGATGCGTCGCACCCTTGTTCCGTGCGGACGGCCGGTCGTCAATCGGCAAGCGCGACCGTGACGCCGGTGCCGGACACGCCGACGATGCGTACCCGGCTGCCGACGGGCAGGTCGGGACCATGCGCGGACCATTCGCCATCGCCGATACGGACGCGGCCGGAACCGCCGACGATCGGTTCGACGACGATGACGTCCTGTCCGATCAGCCGCGCCGCACGGTCGTTCAGCATCGGATCGGCGGTATCCACAGGGTAATCGCGATACCAGCGCCGTCCGATCAACGTCGCGACGACGCTCCACGCCCCGAACACGACCAGTTCGACGGGCAGCGTCAGGTCGGGAAAGATCAGCGAAAGCGCGCCGGTGATCGCGGCAGCAATCGCGACGAACACGAGGAAGACGCCGGGGACCGCCAGTTCGGCCCCGGCCAGTACGACCGCCAGCAGCAGCCAGACATAGCCGCCATCCATCATCGCGGCGGCGGCTCGAACGGTCCGTCCGTACGCACCACCGGCGCATTCTCGCGACCCGGGGGAGTGGCACCGTCGCCCAACGCTTCCTTCGCAAGCTGGCCGATACCGCCCAGCGTGCCGATCAGCTGCGTCGCCTCGACCGGGAACAGGATCGTCTTGGCATTGGGGCTGGTCGCGAACTTGCCGACCGCCTCGACATATTTCTGCGCGATGAAATAGTTGATCGCCTGAGTCCCGCCCTGCGCGATGGCGTCGCTGACGACCATCGTCGCCTTCGCCTCGGCCTCGGCGGCGCGTTCGCGCGCTTCCGAATCGCGGAACGCCGATTCCTTGCGACCTTCTGCTTCGAGGATGCGGGCCTGTTTCTGCCCCTCGGCGCGCAGGATTTCCGACGCGCGCGTCCCCTCCGCTTCGAGAATGTTGGCTCGCTTCTCGCGCTCCGCCTTCATCTGCCGCCCCATCGCGTTGACGATATCGGCGGGCGGGCGAATGTCCTTGATCTCGACCCGGGTGATCTTGACCCCCCACGGATTGGTCGCGTGGTCGACCACGCCCAGCAACCGTGCGTTGATCTCGTCGCGCTTCGACAATGTTTCGTCGAGGTCCATCGACCCCATGACCGTGCGCAGGTTCGTGGTCGTGATCTGTTGCAGCGCCACGAACAGGTCCGACACCTCGTACGCCGCCTTGGCCGGGTCCAGCACCTGAAAGAACACCACGCCATCGGTCGATACCATCGCGTTGTCGCGGGTGATGATCTCCTGCCCCGGAATGTCGATCACCTGCTCCATCATGTTCACCTTGCGGCCGACCCGATAGAAGAAGGCGGGATAGAAGTTGAACCCCGGCCGCGCGACGGCCGTGAATCGGCCGAAATGCTCGATGGTATATTGATAGCCCTGCGTGACGATCTTCACGCTGGCGAACAGGTAGAGCAGCACCAGCAGCACCAGCCCGGCGATCACACCCAGTATCATGCGGCTTCTCCCTGCTTGCAACGTCGGGGCGCAGTCTAGCATAGCGCGGGGATGGAGACAGCCCGTACCCTGCCGCCGCGCAGCCTG
This sequence comes from Sphingomonas sp. CFBP 13720, assembly GCF_014842075.1. Taxonomy (GTDB): domain Bacteria; phylum Pseudomonadota; class Alphaproteobacteria; order Sphingomonadales; family Sphingomonadaceae; genus Sphingomonas. The sequence continues at coordinate 63,495 of NZ_JACYVA010000007.1, read as the reverse complement.
TTGTTCGTTCCCGCATCGCGCCCGCGCATGATCGCAAAGGCGGCGGGGCTGGCGGCGGACTGGATCGTCCTCGATCTTGAGGATGCGGTGCGCGACGACGCAAAGGACGCGGCCCGCGCCGCGCTGCCCGAATCGATGGAGGTGCTGGCGGGGCGGGCGGTGGCGGTCCGCATCAACGCGCTCGATGGCGCGCATCGTCCGGCGGACCTTGCCGCGATCGATGCGGCCGGAGTGACCACCGTCGTTGTTCCGAAGGTCGAATCGGTCGCCGGGATCGCGCAGTTGGCGGATAGCGGGCGCAGCGTCATGGCGATGATCGAGACGCCGGCGGGCGTACAGGCGGCAAGCGCGATCGCCGCCGCGCCGGGGCTTGCCGCGCTGATCGTGGGCACCAACGATCTGGCGGCTGGATTGCGCCTGCCGCCGTCGTCGGGGCGGGCCGCCATGGGCATGGCGTTGCAAGGCGTGGTGCTGGCCGCGCGCGCGGCGGGAGTGTGGGCGATCGACGGCGTTTTCAACGCGCTGTCCGACCCGGAAGGATTGGAGCGCGAATGTGCGGAGGGACGCGCACTGGGGTATGACGGGAAATCGCTGATCCATCCCGATCAGGTGGCGATCGCCAACGCCGCGTTCGGCCCCACTAACGCCGAACTGGCCGATGCGCATGCGCTGATCGCGGCGGCGGGGGGCGGGGCCGAACGGTTCCGCGACCGCATGGTGGAGGATTTGCACGTCGAAATGGCGCGTGCGCTGATCGAACGCGCGCGTTGACGCTTGCCCGTCACGAAAACGGCGGATAGTGGGGCGCATGTCGCTCCGCACCATCTTCGGACTCGCTGCCGGCCTGCTGGCCACGACGTCCGCCTTCGCCCAGTCGATCACGCCCGACATGTTGCGTGGCCACATCGCGGTCCTTGCCAGCGACGCCTATGAAGGACGCGAACCGGGCACGGCGGGCGGCGAGCGCGCCGAAGCCTATGTTCTCGAAGCATTCGCCGCCGCCGGACTGAAGCCCGGCGCGCCCGATGGCCGCTGGCGGCAGGAACTGGTGCTGACCCATGTCCGGTCGAAATCGTCGGCGGCGACGATCCGCAGGGGCGCTGTCGCGACCCCGCTGGCGGGCGTGGTCGCGACCGGCGCGATGCCCGACATGCGCGTCGCAGGTGTCGCCATGACCTATGCGGGCACGCTCGATGCCGCGACGCTCGCCGCCGCGCCGTTGCGTGGACGGATCGTTGTGCTGGCAATGGCGCCGGGGCGGGCCGACCGCGTTTCCGCACTGGCCCGGGCGGGCGCGGCGGGCGTGGTGTTCATCGCCCCGGCGTCGCTGAAGGACGACCAGTTGCCGGAGATATTCGGGTCGACCGTCGCGCCGGGCGACGTCGCGCAACCGCCGCTGGTCGCGTTCGTCCCCCAATCGCAGGCCGCGACGCTGCTCGGACCACAGGCGGCGACGCTGACGAAGGCGGGTGCCGCGAAGGACTTCCGTCCGGTCGCGCTCGACGGCACGATCGACCTGTCCGCGACCACCGAACGGCGCCGCTTCACGACGGCCAATATCGTCGGCATGATCCCGGGCACGCAGCGTCCGAACGAAGCGGTACTGCTGTCCGCGCATTGGGATCATATCGGCATCTGCCGTCCCGAAGGAACCGCCGACCGCATCTGCAACGGTGCCGCCGACAATGCCAGCGGCACCGCGATCCTGATCGAAACGGCACGGGTGCTGGCAAAGGGGCCGGCCCCGGCGCGCAGCCTGTATTTCGTGGCGACCACCGCCGAGGAAATGGGGCTGCTCGGTTCGGACGCCTATGCCGCCGCCATCGCCGGCACGCCGCTTCGTGTCGTCGCGAACCTGAACATCGATACGACCGCGATCACGCCCGCCGGGCTGCCGGTGGCGATGGTCGGGCGGGGCAATCATCCGGCGATCGACCGGCTGGTCGACGAAACCGCGCGGTCGATCGGCCGCAAGGTCGATACCGACACCGAAGCCAACATCATGGTCGAACGGCAGGATGGCTGGGCGTTCGGCAAGCGCGGCATCCCCGCCGTGATGGCGACCGGATCGGTCAGCGATATGAAGCAGTTGTTCGCCTATCTTGACGGGCCGTATCACAAGCCGACCGACGATCTAGCGCATCTCGAACTTGCCGGTGCGGCGGAGGATGCCGATCTGCACGTGGCGCTCGCCCGCACGCTCGCCGATCCCGCCCGCTACCCCGCCAACTGACGAAAAGACGACGATCCCCATGGATATCACCCTCGGCCTTACCTTCGACGACGTGCTGCTGGTTCCGGCGGAATCCGACGTTCTGCCCAGCCAGGCTGATCCGCGCACGCGCGTCGCGCGCAATCTGGCGCTCAACATCCCGTTCCTGTCGTCGGCGATGGACACCGTGACCGAAGCGGACATGGCGATCGTCATGGCGCAGCTGGGCGGGATCGGCGTGCTTCACCGCAACCTGACGGTCGAGGAACAGGTCGCCGCCGTCCGCGCGGTCAAGCGGTTCGAAAGCGGCATGGTCGTCAATCCGATCACCATCACCCCGGACGCTCCCCTGAGCTCCGCCCGGACCCTGATGCAACGCCACCGGATCAGCGGGATACCGGTGGTCGAGGCATCGGGCAGGCTGGTCGGCATCCTGACCAATCGCGACGTCCGCTTCGCCGAAAATCCGGGTCAGCCGGTTGCCGAGTTGATGACCCACGACAATCTGGCGACGGTGCGCATCGGCGTGGCTCCCGACGAAGCACGCCGGCTGCTGCATCAGCGCCGCATCGAAAAGCTGCTGGTGGTGGACGACGCGTATCGGTGCGTCGGGCTGATCACCGTCAAGGACATCGAAAAGGCGGTGACCTATCCGAACGCGACGAAGGACGGGGCAGGGCGGCTGTGCGTCGCCGCCGCGACGACGGTCGGCGATACAGGCTATGAGCGGACCGAGGCGCTGATCGACGCCGAGTGTGATCTGATCGTGATCGATACCGCACACGGCCATAACCGGCAGGTCGCCGCTGCGGTCGAGCGCGTGAAGAAGCTGTCCAATTCGGTACAGGTGATCGCGGGCAACGTCGCGACCGGCGACGCCACGCGCGCGCTCATCGACGCCGGTGCGGACGGGATCAAGGTCGGCATCGGTCCCGGATCGATCTGCACGACGCGCGTCGTCGCGGGCGTCGGCGTCCCTCAGCTGACCGCCGTCATGGAATCGGCCAAGGCGGCGCAGGGCAGCGGCGTACCGGTGATCGCCGATGGCGGCATCCGTACATCGGGCGACGTCGCCAAGGCGCTGGCGGCCGGTGCTTCGGCGGTGATGATCGGATCACTGCTGGCGGGCACCGAGGAAGCGCCGGGCGAAACCTTCCTGTATCAGGGGCGATCGTACAAGAGCTACCGCGGCATGGGATCGGTCGGCGCGATGGCCAAGGGATCGGCCGATCGCTATTTCCAGCAGGATATCAAGGATCAGCTGAAGCTCGTGCCCGAAGGGATCGAGGGGCAGGTCGCCTATAAGGGACCGGCGCGCGACGTGATCCACCAGCTGGTGGGCGGTGTGAAGGCGGCGATGGGCTATACCGGGTCGCACACGATCACCGAGCTTCAGGAACGCGCGCGCTTTGTCCGGATCACTAACGCGGGGCTGCGCGAAAGCCACGTCCATGACGTGACGATCACGCGCGAGGCGCCGAATTATCCGACCCGCTGACACCGGGTATTGTGGACTATGGATTGATGCAGATCAGTCTGTTAGGGCGATGCCCGATCAGCTCGCAGGACCGGCACCGAAAGGTGCGCGGTTCAAGCGTACCCGGTCGAGGGCGCGATATCGTGGTATCGCGACCGACGAGCAGCGCTGCGGCTGGCCTCAAGCGCCATGCCGTGACGCAGTCGCCCGACGGGCGACGATGGTGGTACAAGCTGGTCGCGAACCGCGTTTGCGGGGATGACCCGAAAGGACTGTAAGTGAACCCTGCCGCGCGTACCCAGGCGGCGATCGATCTCGTCGATGCGATCCTTGCCGCTGCCCGCACCGGCGGGGCTGCGGGCGACCAGGTTGCCAAGCGCTTCTTCGCCGAGCGCCGATATGCCGGATCGAAGGATCGCCGCGCGATCCGTCAGCTGACCTATGACGCCGTCCGCCGCTTCGGGGAACGGCCCGCCGACGGTCGCGCCGCGATCGTCGCGCTGGCCGATAGCGACGCCGCGCTGGCAGAGACGTTCGACGGATCGACCTATGGTCCGGCACCGATCGCTGCCGACGAAACACGCGCCGCGGCGACCCTCGCGCCGGCGTGGCTGGAAGATGCCATGCGCGGTTCGGGGCTGGACGATCGTGAACTCGCCGCACTGCTCGACCGGGCGCCGCTCGACCTGCGCGTCAACCGGCTCCGGTCGACGCGCGAGGATGCGCTGTCCGAACTGGGCGGCGAGCCGGCGGAAGACATGCCCGACGCCATCCGCCTGCCCGCCGACACGCCGGTCGACCGCAGCGACCTGCTGCGCGACGGTCGCGCCGAAGTGCAGGACATCGGGAGCCAGATCGTTTCTCTGGCCGTCGGTGCGCAACCCGGAGGCTTCGCGATCGACCTGTGCGCGGGCGGCGGCGGCAAGACGCTGGCCATCGCGGCGCAGATGGCCGGCGAGGGACGCATTCTGGCCTCCGACACCGATCGCGGCCGATTGTCGCGGCTGGGACCGCGTGCCGCGCGGGCCGGCGTGACGATCGCCGAGACGCGCCTGCTCGATCCGGGCAAGGAAGCGGCGATGCTCGACGACGTGGCGGGACAGGCCGACTGGGTGATGATCGATGCGCCATGTTCGGGCACCGGCACATGGCGGCGTAATCCCGAAGCGCGCTGGCGGCTGACGCCCGACCGGCTCGAACGGCTGGTCGCGACGCAGTCGCGGCTGCTCGACGTGGCGGTCGGGCTGACGGCGTCCGGCGGGACGATCACCTATGTCGTATGCTCGCTGCTCGATGCCGAGGGTGCGGGACAGGTCGATGCGTTTCTGTCGCGGCATGCCGGCTGGCGCGCACTGCCGCTTGCATTGCCGCGCGGGCGAGTCCACGGTTCGGGCATGCGCCTTACTCCGGCATCCGATGGCACCGATGGCTTTTTCGTCGCCCGTCTGGGTGCCGGCTGACGATGGCGGGCATGGCGGAGATGTGGATGCGGATCACCTCGGTTTCGGTTGCAGCGGCGCTGACGCTGGTCTGCGCGTCGACCTCGCTTAGCGGACAGCGTCCCGACAGTCAGATCGACCCGCGCTCGACCGCGTTGCTGCAACAGGGGCGGGCAGCGCTTTCGTCGGGCGATCTCGACGGCGCGACCGGTCTGATTGAAAGCGCGCTGGTGATCGACCCCCGCAACCGCGAGGCGTTCGTCACGCTGGCACAGGTCGCGGCGCGGCAAGACCTGCCCGGCAAATCGATCCGCCTGTACCGCGAGGCACTGGTGCTCGAACCCAATGATCCGGTGGCGTTGAAGGGCGAGGGCGAGGCGCTGGTCCAGAAGGGCGCGGTCGCACGTGCACGCGACACGCTGGCAAAGTTGCGCGTGGTTTGCGGTACGAACTGCCCCGCCGCGACCGAACTGGCTGCCACGATCGCCAAGGGACCGCCGGTGACCGCGACCGCGCAACAGGCTGCGCCGACGCCTGGCGCGACGCCGACCACCACGCCCTGATCCGCGTGGCGGGTCTGCACAGCGTCCGCCACGCCGGGGCGGCAGGGATAGGCGATTTCCTGCCGCACGCGACCAGTCACGTCGCATCCGCATAATCGACCCGCGGCCGATGCCGACGGATAGCGCGCTCGCCGCTCCTTTGTGACCCCAATGGCCACGGACGACCGCCCGGTCCGGTCGTCGTCGAACGACGCCCGGACCGCAGCGTATCGCAACCCTATAATCGCGCGCCGGCGTCCGGTGCCCGCGCCTTACCCTTCACCGGTTCGCCGAGCGTCTGTCGGAACCAGCTCACGACCCGTTCGATGACCGGTGCCTGATACCAGTACAAGTCGCCATGGCCCGCGCCCTCGACCATCACATAGTCGACCTTGTTCCGCCCGGCCTTCAGCGCTTCGTACAGATGCTTGCTCTGCATCGGCGATACCAGCGTGTCGGCGGTGCCATGCATGATGAGGAAGGGGGGCTTCTTGCCCGCGGCATGTCCGATCGAGCTTGCCGCCAGCGCCTTTGCGGGATCGCTGCCGATCGCCGCGCCGACGAAACGGCCGAATGCGGGGCCGTTCACCAGCAGCGCTTCGGTCACGGCCGGCGACTGGTGCACTTTCTGCACCGCGTCGGGAAAGCCTTCGCCGATGTTACGCAGGTCGGAAATGCCATACAGCGTGACGGCGGCCTGTACGTCGGACGATTTGTCGAGATAGTCGCCCTTGTCGAACGCCTTTTCGCCATTGGTCGTACCGAGCATCTGAGACACATAGCCGCCGGCCGAATCGCCGATCACGCCGATGCGCGTCGGGTCGATTCCATATTCCTCGGCATGTTCGCGCAGATACCGCACCACCGCTTTCCCGTCCTGCACCAGCGCGGGAAACTTGTCGGGGACGACCCGGTATTCCGCCGCCGCGACGACGAAACCGGCGCGCGCGAGCGCCGTGCGCATCTCGGAATATTTCTCATGGTCGGCCGATATGAAGCCGCCGCCGGGGAAATAGACGATGGCGGGTTTCAGGTCGTTGTTGCGCGGCACCAGCACGGTCATCCGAAGCTGGCGGATCGCACGCTGCGATTTGATCTGGGAATAGATCACGCCACCGATCGTATCGACCTGTCCCGTCGTCACTTCGACCCGCATCGTCTGCGCGCCGTCCGACCATGCCGGCGAAGGCGATTGCGCCGGGGCCACGCCGCCGGTTGCCATTCCCATCAGCAGAACTCCTGCACATGACTGCCATGTCCGCTTCATCGCGTTTTCCCCGATCGATAGAAAGGTCGTTACAACGTCTTGCCCGGCATCCGTGCGCCGCGAGCGGGCCGGTGGACGGGCTTCGGGATCGCTGTGCACGAACGGCCCATCGCGGTCATCTCCATCATTCGGATGACGGGTTCGCGATCATCACGTCAGTCGCACGACGGTCGGCCCTTCGCTCAGCGCGATCGTATAGCCACCACGCTCGACCGCCGCGCCCGATATCCGAAGCGGCGTTGCCCGCGCGACGGTCGCCTCCACCCGCACCCGCGCGACCGGCGTCGCGGTCGTCGCGGGGTCGAGCGTCAACTTGATCGCTCCGGTTGCGGGTACATAATCGGCGCGGGCGATCTTTCCGGCGTCCAGCGTGATCCACTGTCCGGCGGGTGCGATGAACAGCCGGCTGCGCGCCCCGTCCTTCGGCACGATGCGCACGCTGCCGCCAGCGGTGGTCACGTCGCCGCCGAACCCGATCCAGCCGAACGTCGGATGATCGACCAGATAGCTCGCCGCCGCCAGCGCATGGCCGTACAGCCCCATGCCAGAATCGCCGGTATAGGGGTCCCAACGCAGCATATCCGGTTCGGAATGGAATGCGGCCGACGCGAACCCGTCGCGATCGATGTTGGTGATGCCGCCCATCATCCCGCCATAGGCGACGCGCAGCAGGTGAAGGTCGGCGGGATCGTGACGGAACGCGTCGAACAGTGGTACGGCGTTGAGCGTCGATCCATAATGATGGATCTGCCGTTCGATCCGCGCCGTCTTTCCGCCGTACAGAAAGTCCCAATACCGGCGGGCGTTGCCGTTATAGCCCCAGTGGGGGATCGTCGGATCATAGCCCAGAATGACCTCGCGCGTCACGTCGGCCTGCGGCTGGTATCCGAAATAGCGCATCCACGCATATACTTCGGGCTGGCCGGTCGAATCCCACGCCATTTCCGATCCGAACGGATAGGCGAGCGAGCGCCAATGATCGGCGCGCGCCTTCATCAACCGCTCCATGTCGGCCGCCTCCGTGCTCATTCCCTCACGCTGCAGGTCTTTCAGGATGTCGACGAACACGTCGCCTTCCATCTGCCCGAACTGGGCATAATGCGGGGCGTCGCGCATCATCGCGGCCGTCGTGCGATACGCCCAGTCGAGATAGAAGCGCCAGTCGTGCGTCCGCACCAGCCCGGCATGATTGCGCGCCAGACGGTACAGCACCCAATGCCCGATCGCGACATGCGGATAGTTGTACGACCGGCCAAGGTCGTCCGCGCCCTTCCGGTTCCACGACGTCCAGCTTTTCCACTGATCGTCGGGCTTGGCGTAATAGCCCGGGAAGGCGGCGGGATCGTACCAGAACAGGCTTTTCTTGACCGCGCCCTGTGTCGGACCTTCGGCGACCTGAAGCTTGCCGAGGACGGTTTCGTTGACGACCCGTTCCAGCTTCGCGACTTCGCCCGCATCGGGATGATCGAGCTGCTTCATCATCGCCGCGATCCACGCACCGGCGCCGCCTTCGTCGCTCATCCCGGCGATCCAGACGCGCGGTTCCTGCGTCAGCAACCGGTCCGCTTCACGGTCGTAGCTGAGGATCGTGGGCGCCCGGCCGAACGGATCGGCCTTGTCGTCGAACCATTGCTTCGTCGTGGAGAACCGGCCGAGATCGGCCATCGCCTGATCGATCGGCTTGGTCAGGTAATAATGCACCGTCTGCACGCTGCCATCGGCATAGGTGATCGAAACGCGCGATCGGCCCCATCCGTTCGCCTTCACGTCGTATCGCGCCCACCCTTTGGTCGGGGCGGCGGGTGTCAACGTCATCGATCCCGTTGGAACCACCTCGACCCCGCGAACCGGCTGCGAAGAATGCAGGAACAGCGACGCACGCTGGTCGGTGGGGACCACATAGCCGGGGATACCGACCGCCACCGGACGCCCTGCCGCGATCAGCGTCGGTTCGATCGTGCGGATCGACGGGGCGGTGGCAAAGCGCACGCCGATCGTCCGCCGTTCGCCGGGGGCCAGTACGAAGCCGGTGGGCTGGTTCCATTGTTCGGCCCCCGACCATTCCCGGTCGGCCATCGCCTTGCTGGCGACCATCCAGTCATAGAATCCCTCTGACGTCTGGCTCCGGTCCGATCGGTCGGTGAAGATATCGCCCTTCGCCGCCCGCCGGTCCTGCGCGATGGCGCGATATGCTTCCAGCGGCGTCGCCGTTTCCGGCGTCACCAGCAACGCCGGCCCGCGCCCGTTCAGCCGCGTGACCTGAAGATAGCCGGCGTCGCGCCCGATATAGGGATCGACGAAGCTGGCCTTCGCATGCGCCTGCTCAAGGCTCCGGTCGGTGATGATGTTGTCGAACACCATCGGCATGCCCAGCGCGCCGACCTCGATCGGCTGCGCGGTCGGATTGGCGAGCGTGTAGCGCAGCGACAGCACGCCGGCATCGTCGATCCACTGCCGCGTCACCTGTAACGGCGCCCCGCCCATCGTTGCGGTGATGTCGGCCGCCGCAATCGTCCCTTTCGCTGCGGGCAGGGGGCGGATCGGCCTGCGATCGCGCGACGACGAAAAATCGGCCCACGGACCGCCGCCGGAACGTACGCGCAGGTGCAGGTCGCCGATATGGACATAGCCGTTGCCGGCACGTTCCGCCTCCCGCCTACCGGGAACGAAGTCGAATTCCGGCTCCGCACCCGGCGACAGTCGCGCCAGCGTCTGCGTATCGCGTCGCAGTTCAACGATCATCGCGCCGATGCGGAAACGGTCTTTCGCGATCGGGGGATAAACCTTCGCGACGGGTTCGGTTTGCGCCGGAGCGGGGGACAGGCCCGTCGTCAACAGGAACAGGCCAATTGTTACGGGGCGGATCATGGACGGTCTCGCTGAAATGGACGGATCGGGCTGGCCGACGGCCGGCCGGCGTGGATGGACGTGCAGTGGAACTGGTCGGGACATGGGCCGCGATGCCCAATGTCCGCGGCCGGATGACGCAACCCATCGCCTCGCGATCCAAATCCCGCCGGTTGATGGCACGCCGGATTCCAGAACCGCCACCTCGCTCCTCTGAACTATGTATACGGTATATAGTGGTAGACGGTCGGGCAACCGACTTTGGTCCGTCCAGCCCGATTTTCCATATTGGCGCTAGGCACGCCATTGGTTGACAACGATCGTACGATAACATCGTATACGATAAGGCTGAATGGAAAGTCGGCATGAAGTTGCTACGCCGTGAATTCTTGTTGGGCACGGTGATGCTGCCGCTGGTCTTGCACCCTGCGATCGCCGCCACGCCCCGCATCCTGCCGGAGAAGGCGCGGCCGTTTCCACTGTCGTCGGTCCGGTTGCGCACGTCGGACTTCGCCCGCGCGGTCGAGGTGAACCGGGCGTATCTGATGACGCTGGAATCCGACCGGCTGCTGCATAATTTTCGCCGGTTCGCCGGACTGGAACCGAAAGCCGCCGTGTATGGCGGATGGGAAAGCGACACGATCGCCGGACACACTCTGGGCCACTACCTGTCGGCGCTGGCGCTGACTCATGCCCAGACCGGCGATGCCGAATGCGTGACCCGCGCCCGCTACATCCTTGGCGAACTCGCGGAATGTCAGGGCAGGAGCGGGGACGGCTATGTCGCCGGCTTCACCCGCAAGCGCAAGGACGGCACGATCGTCGACGGCAAGGAGATATTTGCCGAGATCATGGCTGGCGACATCCGGTCGCAGGGGTTCGACCTGAACGGATGCTGGGTGCCGTTCTACAACTGGCACAAGCTGTATACGGGGCTGTTCGACGTCGCCGATCACATCGGCGATCCACGCGCGCTGTCGATCGCCGTGGCGCTGGGCGGGTATATCGAGCGCGTGTTCGCCGCGCTGGACGACGATCAGGTGCAGCGCGTGCTCGCGTGCGAATATGGCGGGCTGAACGAAAGCTTTGCCGAACTCCACGCCCGGACGCGCGACGCGCGCTGGCTGACGCTGGCCGAACGCATCTACGACCGGCGCGTGCTCGACCCGCTGACGCAACGTGTCGACAAGCTGGCCAATTTTCACGCGAACACGCAGGTGCCCAAGCTGATCGGCCTCGCCCGTCTGCACGAACTGACCGGCAAGGAAGCGCAGGCGACCGCGCCGCGCTTCTTCTGGGAACGGGTGACGGGGCATCACAGCTATGTCATCGGCGGCAACGCGGACCGCGAATATTTCTCCGAACCCGACACCATCGCCGCGCACATCACCGAACAGACGTGCGAGCATTGCAACACCTACAACATGCTCAAACTCACGCGGATGCTGTTTTCCTGGGCACCGCAGGGAAGCCTGTTCGACTATTACGAACGCGCGCATCTGAACCATGTCATGGCACAACAGGAACCGGTCTATGGCGGGTTCACCTATATGACCCCGCTGCTGTCCGGGGCGAAGCGCGAATATTCGGTGCCGGGGGAGGACGGGTTCTGGTGTTGCGTCGGGACCGGCATGGAAAGCCACGCCAAGCACGGCGAATCGATCTTCTGGGAAGGGGACGATACGCCGTTCGTGAACCTGTACATTCCGGCGGAGGCGACGTGGGCGGCACGCGGCGCCGCGCTGACGCTCGATACGCGATACCCGTTCGAACCCGAATCGCGGCTGACCTTCACTGGCCTCGCGCGCGGTGGGCGGTTCGCGGTCGCGTTGCGCGTGCCCGGCTGGGCGAAGCAGGCGGACGTGACCGTCAACGGCAAGCGGGTCGAACCGGTGCGCGAGAACGGCTATGCGATCGTCACGCGCCGGTGGAATGCGGGCGATACGGTGGCGATCACCCTGCCGCTCGACCTGCGGATCGAAGCATCGCCGGGCGATGACAAGACGATCGCGATCCTGCGCGGACCACTGGTGCTGGCCGCCGATCTGGGCCGCGCCGACGGCGAATGGGACAAGCCCGAGCCGGCACTGGTCGGCACCGACCTGCTCGCCGCCTTCTCGCCGGTCGTCGCCGACGAAGCGCAATACGCCACGCACGGCATCGTCCGTCCGGCGGACCTGACGTTCGTGCCGTTCTATCGCCAATATGACCGGCGCAGCGCGGTGTATTTCAAACGATTCACCGACGCCGAATGGAAGGTCGAGGAAGCCGGGTTCCTCGCCGATCAGGCGAAGGCACGCGACATCGCCGCGCGTTCGGTCGACGTCATGCATCTGGGCGAGATGCAGGCGGAGCGCGACCACGGCCTTACCTCCGCGCTGTCGTACCCGCTGGCGTATCGCGGGCGCAACGGTCGCGACGTCCGGTCGGGCGGGTTCATGGAATTTGCGATGAAGACGCGTGCCGGACCGCTGCTGCTGCAGGCGACCTATTGGGGCAACGAACGCGGCCGGGTGTTCGATATCCTGGTCGACGGCGTCCGGATCGCGACACAGCGGCTGGACAATGGCCGGCCGGGCAAGTTCTTCGATATCGAATATCCGCTCCCGATCGGCCTGACCAAGGGCAAGGACAGCGTCAAGGTCCGCATCGTCCCCGCCGAGGGCAACACCGCCGGCCCCGTCTTCGGTGTCCGCCTGTTCTCCGCCAAGCCGGCCGCCACCACTTGAACCCCGTCCGGCGACAGGATCGATTTATCGACGGGATGCCATGCGCGGTCGACTGACGGTGGCGCTGCTGGCGGTGCCTGCAATAGCGGGCGCACAGGAAGCGCGTGTCGTGACGACGCCCGGCAATCCAATTCTGGACACGCCGTCGTCGACCGATCCCGCCCCGCTGGTCGACGGCGACACGCTCTACATCCTCACGGGGCGCGATGAGGCGCCGCCGGGGGTCAACGACTTCGTGATGAACGAATGGCAGCTATTGTCGACCACCGACCCCGGATCGCGCAAGTGGACGCACCGCCCCGCCATCGCCCGCCCGGAAACGATCTTCGCATGGGCCGAGCCGGGGCGGGCCTATGCCGCGCAGATCGTCCGGGGACCCGATGGACGCTTCTATCTCTACGCCCCGATCGTCGAACGCGACAGCGCTGCGGAGGACCGGTTCTCGATCGGCGTCGCGGTGGCCGATACGCCGACCGGCCCGTTCCGCGACGCGCATCCCGCCGGTCCGATCGTGTCGCAGCGGCGTCCCGTCCCCAACCGCATCCACAATATCGATCCCACCGTACTGGTCGCCGCCGATGGACGCGTATGGATGTATTGGGGATCGTTCGGGCAGCTGCGCGGCATCGAACTGGCGCGCGACATGGTGACGCCGATCGGTGCGCCGTTCGCGGTGTCGGGCCTGACCGGATATTTCGAGGCACCATGGGTGCTGGAACGCGACGGCACCTACTATATGCTCTACGCCGGCAACCATGCCGGGCCGGCATCCGACTGCACGCCGGCGGTATATTATGCCTGCATCGCCTATGGCACGGCGGCCGATCCACGTGGCCCGTGGACCTATCGCGGCGTCATCCTGAAACCGGTCAGCTCGACCACGTCGCACGCTGGAATCGTGCCGTTCAGGGGCGGGTGGGTCATCGCCTATCATACCGCCGATGGTATCGACGGCGGCCATTTTCATCGCAGCGTGGCGATCGACCCGGTGCGGTGGGACGACAGCGTCCGCCCCGCACGCATCCTGCCGGTGGTGCCGACCCGGCGCGCGTTGCCGCCCGGTCCACCGACGCGCAACCGCGCCCGCTCCGCCACGGCGACGTCGTCGAACGAGCCAATTCCGTTGCAATACTGGATCGGAGCGCTGAACGACGGAAAGGTCCCCGCCAATCCGCTGCCACCCGACCTCTGGGGTAGCTGGACCGGGCACAATCCGCCGCGGCAATGGATCGAATATCGCTGGCATGCGCCGGTCACGCTCGACGGGTCGCGCATCTGGTTCTGGGCCGATCAACCCGCCGGATCGGGTGTCGGGGTCGCGCCACCCGCCGCATGGCGGATCGAATATTGGAACGGTGGTTGGAAGCCGGTGGCGGCCCGAACCGCTTATGGCACCGCACCCGATGTCGTGCAGGCGGTACGTTTCGCGCCCGTCACCACGCGGTGCCTGCGCGCCGTGTTCGATGCCAGCCACGCCGGTGCCAGCCATGCTGCCTTGGCGGTGAAGGAGTGGGAGGCGCTGTCGCCGATCGCGCAACCCGTCACACCGGCTGAAAGGGTCGCCGCGCCCTGCGAACAAATGCCGGAACGCCATGGACGTTGAAGCGCGACGCCCGTTCAGAAATGCGGCACCGCGTTCGGCAACACCGTTTCCGGGAACAACGAAATTCGGGGACCGCCGTCGCGTAGGGAGAACACGCTCGTCCCGAATGCCGGCGCTGCCCCGTCTTCAGAGGTAAATGGACCGTCCGCGTAGAAAGTCATAGTATACGGTATAAGAACTGGTTACGAAAGCGTTACGCTGCTTGAGGGGCGTGTGATGCGAAGACTAAAAACACCGCAGAAATGGCCGCAGGCCGCTCACTGCCGTTGTCACAACGAACGCTGCGCGCGTCGCTGGCATGCCCGCAAGGTCGGCGACCCGCGCTTCATCGAACGCAGCTCCGACCATCTCCGACAGCCCCGCACCCGCGTCGAGGCGGCAACGGCCGGGCAGGGCCGCCGGTCGAGCCGATCGGTGACGAAGTCCTGCGACGCTCGCGCGATGGCGCAACATCATCAAATTTCAAACTGGAGAAACTCATGGACGCTTCTTTCGACGTTGCGAGCACCTTTGGTTGTGCCTGTCCGACCTGCGCGGGGGGATTGACCCGGCATGGCGATGACGGCGGGGTGGTACTGTCGGCCTCGCTCGATCCCAGCGCAGGTTCCACCTATGGGTCCAAACCGGTCTGGAGTGCAGAACAGGCGGCGATCTTCCTCAATCGCGCGGGGCAGAACTGGAACTCGAACAATTACGGCGAACTCGACGACGGCGTACTGAACTACGGTTTCTGGCTGACCCAGGAAGAGCTTGCGAACAGCTATTACGTCAACGAGACCGGAACCGCCGCGCTCAACGAATATTTCAGCTTCGGCGCCTTCACCCCGGCGCAAATCGATCTTGCGCAGCGTTCGATCGCGTTCTGGGACGAGGTCACCGCCATCTCGTTCCGGCAGACGAAGTCGGGCAGCGCGGATATTACGTTCGGCAACGCCAATACCGGTGGCGCGCAGGCCTATGCCTATCTGCCCTTCGGCGACAGCGGCGATGCGCAGATCGAACGGGATTACGGCTTCGCCGAATTCGGCCGGCTGGGCGGTGACGTCTGGGTCGATATCGGGATCGCGTCGAATTTCACGCAACTGACCGCCAGCTATTACGGCCAGACCGCGATGATCCATGAAATCGGCCATGCGCTCGGCATCAGCCACCCCGGCGACTATAACGCGCTCGACGACAATGACGGCGACGGCGTGCCCGATCCGATCACCTATGCCAACGATGCGGTCTATGCGCAGGATTCACGCCAATACAGCATCATGAGCTATTTCGACGCGTACGAAACCGGCGCGCAGCATATCGACTTCGCGCTGCTGAACGTCGCCTATCCCGGAACGCCTCTGGTCCACGACATCGCGGCAGCCCAGCGGCTATATGGTGTCGACACGACCACCCGCACCGGCAACACCGTGTATGGCTTCAATTCCACCGCCGGTAATGCGGCGTACGATTTTTCGGTCACCACCAGCCCGGTCGTCGCGATCTGGGATGCCGGCGGCATCGACACGCTCGACCTTTCCGGCTGGAACACACCTTCGACCATCGACCTGAACGAAGGCGCCTTTTCGTCCGGCGGCGGGATCGAGGCGTTCCTGACGCTGGATCAGATCAACGCCAACCGTGCCGCAGCCGGTCTCGACCCGCGCAGCGCCGGCACCTTCGCCTATTACGAAAGCTTCAAGCAATTCTTCGGTTTGAAGAGCGGCCTGCTGACCGACAACATCTCGATCGCCTATGGCGTGGTGATCGAGAACGCCGTTGGCGGGGGCGGCAGCGACCGGATCGTCGGAAACGGGGTCGCGAACCTGCTGACCGGCGGGGGCGGCCGTGACGTGTTCGAGCTTCGGTCTGCCGGCGTATCGGGTGCGGATCGCATCACCGACTGGCAGCGCGGCGACGTACTTGCCACGACCAAAGCCATTGCCGACGGCAACGGCGACGGCATCATCACGTGGAGCGGCGCGTCCCTCATGCTCGACCGGACCGATGGCGACCGGGTCGAACTGGTCGGGGCGGCCAAAACCGGTCTGCGGCTCATGGGCAGCATCGACGGCGTCTTCTATTACGACGATGCCCGCATCCGTCCCGTCGCGTCGAGTGGTCAGCGGGTGTACGAAAGCGGCTTCGGCGACGATACGATGCGTGGCCGGTCGTCGGGCAGCTCGACTGATGTCTTCTTGTTCGACACGGCCAATCCGGTGGCGGGGCTGGGCAACGATATCGTCGTCTTCACGCGTAACGACCTGTTCGTAACGACGACCAAATTGGCGGATGCCGACGGCGACAACCGGATCACCTTCGGCAGCGACGGTCTTCTGGATCTGACCGGCGAAGGCGGCACCGTGAAGTTCGGCGGTGCGTCCGCGCTCGAATATGACGGCGTGGTCGTGAACGACGGCATCGAATATTATGTCTACAGCCAGGTCGGTTCTTCGATCGGCATCGGCGGCCTGCACGTTTGATGCGGGACGGGGCAGGGACGGTGTTCCTGCCCAGTGATACAATATGGTCGGTTTCGCCGTCAGCGCTGTTTTACCGCGCTGGCGGCGTTTCGCGCTTCATCGTCCCGACGCACGGCGCTGCGGCGATCTTCAGCGCCTGTCGGGTTTCCGCGTTATCGTCGAACCGGCTGCCACCGGGACGTGAAGCGTCGTTCGGCACTGGCCTGCATCGCCGTGCAGAACGTTCGACCAGACCTGGTTATCGTATGCACGTTCGGCGCGCATTGGATCACGCGGACTCCGAACTGGTCTAAACCTCTGCGAAAGTCACCCTGTCGTACCGCCGCGAAAGCCGGGCGCAGTTGGGGGACGTTGGTAACGTACCGAAAAGCTTTCCCAACTGGACCCGTCCTCCGCCGGGGTACGGCCCGAGGACGGCACGCTGCGGGACTTTCGCCGAGCTTACAACTGTCCCGAGGTAAGCGAAGCGGGCGAACATCGGCGCAGGCCGGCCGGATGGCAGGTAGCAACGCTGGTTCGGATAGGGCAGCGTCGGCGTAGCCGGAAGGCCTCCGCTGCAAAGCCGCTATAGTCGTCCGCCCCCCCCATGCGCCGCGTTCAGGCAGCGGCGCGACGCGCGAAGCTGGCGCGGCGACCATAAGCGACATAGGCGACCAGTCCGATCGCGTTCCAGCCGAGGAACCGCAGCAGCGTCGCGCCGGGCAGGCTGTACAGCAGGTACAGGCATCCGAGGATCGCGGCGGTCCCCACGACCATCGGCGCGGGACACCGGAACAGCCGTGGCGCGTCCGGCGCGGTGCGACGCAGGACCATCAGGCAAGCGCCAACCGCGATGAACGCGACCAGCGTGCCGGCATTGGCCAGCTCCGCGATTTCGTCGAGGCGGAAGAAGCCCGCGACGGCTGCGATCGACAGTCCGGTCAGTACGGTGATCCGCGTCGGTGCGCCGGTGCGCTTGCTGACCGTCGCCAGCCGCTGAGGCAGCAATCCGTCCCGCGCCATCACGAAGAAGATGCGGCTCTGTCCGTACATCATGACGAGAATGACGGAGGGCAGGGCGATGACCGCCGCCAGCGCGATCATGTGCGCGGCGACCGGCTGCCCCAGCGTTCGCAGCACCAGCGCCAGCGGCTCGGGCGAATCCGCGAGCTGCCGGAACGGGATCGCGCCCACGGCGGCGATCGCGACCGCCATATAAATGACCGTGCACAGGATCATCGACCCGACGATACCGATCGTCAGATCGCGCCCCGGATTCTTCGCTTCCTCGGCAGAGGTCGCGACCGCGTCGAACCCATAGAAGGCGAAGAACACGATCGCCGCCGCCGCCATGACCCCGCGCTTGGTGCCGTCGATCTCGGTGCTGCCGAAGCCATAGGGCATGAACGGCTGCAGATTCTGTCCGTCGAACGCGGGCAGTGCGAACAGGACGAAGACGCTCAGCGCCACCAGTTTGATGATGACCAGCACGATGTTGAGCGTCGCGCTCTCGCGCGTGCCGGCGACCAGCATGCCCATCACCGCCAATGCGACGAACACGGCGGGCAGGTTGATGATCCCGCCGGCATGCGGTCCGACCAGCAGCGCGGGCGGCAGCGACACGCCCAATGCGTGGATCCATCCCACCAGATATCCCGACCACCCGACCGCAACGGTCGAACATGCCAGCGAATATTCGAGGATCAGGCTCCATCCGACGACCCACGCGACGGTTTCGCCAAGCGCGGTATAGCTGAACGTATAGGCGCTGCCCGCCGCCGGAATCATGGTCGCCAATTCGGCATATGCGAGCGCCGCACACGCACAAACCGCCCCCGCGATCGCGAAGGCAAGGATCACCGCCGGTCCGGCACGCTCCGCACCGACCCCGGTCAGCGTATAGATGCCGGTGCCGACGATCGCCCCGACGCCCAGTGCGATCAGATGCGGCCAGCCAAGCGTCTTGGCCAGCGTCTGGCCGGCGGGGGCATGTGCGCCCAACACCTTGCGCGGTCCGATGATCGACATGTCACTTCCCCTGTAGGTGCGATCCCATCGCGTGGTTTGGCGCGGTCGATGAGCGACTGGTCGCGAACTGGACGCGCAGGTCGAGCAGCGTCGCTTCGATGTGGCGGTGCAGCAGCGCCTGCAGCGTCACGCCGTCGCGCGCCAGCCATGCGTCGATGATGTCGCGATGCTCCAGATGCGCCCGCGCGTCGCGTCCCGCCGGTTCGAGATGCGCGACGACATAGCGTTCGGCCTGGATCGCGAGGCGTTCGACGAGTTGCGTCGTGATCGCGCGGTCGCCCGGCCGCACCAGCGCAACGTGAAAATCGCGATTGCGCATCGCCACCTCGCCAAGATTGCCGTGCGCCGCCTTGTCCAGCGCATGGAAGGCGGCGGTCGCGGCACCGCGGTCGGCGTCGGATGCGTGCAGCGCCGCGCGTGCCGCCGCAGCAGGTTCGATCGACAGGCGCAACGCATAGATTTCGTCGGCCTGATCGGCGGACATCGGCTGAACGGTATAGCCGCGATTGGGCTGGCTTTGCAGCAGTCCGTCCTGTTCGAGCCGGCCCAACGCCTCGCGCAGCGGGATCTTGCTCACGCCCAGTTCGGTGGCCAGCGCATCCTGCCGGATCGGCGCGTCGCCGGCCAATTGACCGGTAACGATCCGTTCGCGCACGATGGCGAACACCTGATCCGACAGGGTTCGTACGACGATGGTCTGACGCGCGCTCACAAACGAACCCTCCCGGCCGTGGCGCGGTGGTTCCACGTCATCGAACGACGAAACCATTCCAGAACGGATCGTCGCGATCAATCCAGATCGTGTTGAATCCGGTGGCGACCGCCGATCCCTCGATCGACGGCACGATCGCGGGAATGTCGCCCAGCATGGTCGCGGATTCGACTCGGCCGGTGAAGCGGCTGCCGATATAGCTTTCGTGGACGAAGCTTTCGCCGACCGACAGCCGTCCGGTCGCCGCCAGATGTGCCAGCCGCGCCGACGTGCCGGTGCCGCACGGACTGCGATCGATCGCGCCGTCGCCATAGAAGACCGCGTTACGCCCGTCCGCATCAGGACTGCGCGGCGCGTCGGCCCACAACACGTGGCTAACGCCGCGGATGGTCGGGTCGATCGGATGAACGGGTTCGAATACGGCGCGCACCGCATCGCGTACTGCCCGGCCGAACGACGCCAGTGCGGCCGCGCCCAGCGCGTCGACGCCACTATACGCACCCTGCGGCTCGACGATCGCGTAGTAATTGCCGCCATAGGCGACATCGACCGACAGCGGCCCCAGACCCGGCACGTCGATCATGAGCCCCCGCGCCGCCAGATAGGAAGCGACGTTGGTGATCCGAACCGACGTCACCCGGTCGCCCTGCGCCGTATAGACGATATCGATCAGCCCGGCGGGTACCTCGACGCGCAGCCGGCCGGGCAGGGCAGGCTGGATCAGCCCGTGTTCGAGGCCGAACGTCACGATCCCGATCGTACCATGTCCGCACATCGGCAGGCAGCCGGAGGTTTCGATGAACAGGATGCCGATGTCGCTGTCGTCGCGGGTCGGGGGATACAGGAACCCGCCCGACATCATCGCATGCCCGCGCGGTTCGAAACACAGCCCCGTGCGGATCCAGTCGAACCGGGTCAGGAAATCCTGTCGCCGCGCCGACATGCTCGCACCACGCAGCAACGGCGCCCCCCCCGCGACGAGCCGTACCGGATTGCCCGCCGTATGCCCGTCGATGCAGAAAAAACTGTGGCGCATGGGGGGATCGGTCAGGCCGCGACGGCGGCTGGGGTCGATGGTGTGATTTCGGGCCGGGTCGCAGCGGCATGTTCGACCATCGCGATCACTTCCGCACGGCGCGCGCCGACCAAGGGATAACGCGGCGGCAACACCCGTTCGGACCCGCGACCCATGACCTGTTCGGCCAGCTTGATCGACTGGACCAGATCATGGTCGGCGTCGAGATGGAGCAATGGCATGAACCAGCGGTAGATTTCCATCGCCTTCGCATGGTCGCCCCGCTGGAACGCCCGCACCAACTCGACCGATTCACGCGGAAATGCGTTGGTCAGACCCGATACCCAGCCCTGCGCACCCAGATACAGCCCCTCGAGCGCGACGTCGTCCAGCCCTGCGAACAGGACGTACCGATCACCGAAGCGGTTCTTCACATCGGTGAAGCGCCGCGTATCGGGCGACGATTCCTTGATCGCGACGATCGTCGGCGCGTCCGCGACCAGTTCCAGCACCTCGTTATCGATCTGCGCGCGATAGGCGGGCGGATTGTTGTACAGCATGATCGGCAACGCGGTCGCCGCCGCCACCCCGTTGAAATGCGCGGCAAGCTCCGGCGCTTTCGGGACATAGACCATCGGCGGAAGCAGCATCAGCCCGTCCGCACCGGCTTTTTCGGCAGCGACGGCATAGCCGGCGGCGCGGCGCGTGTCATATTCCGATACGCCGGTCACGACGGGCACGCGCCCGGCGACGACCTCGACGATCGCGGTCAGCACCGACACCTTCTCCTCATGCGTCAGCGAGTTGTTTTCGCCGACCGTGCCCAGCGCGATAATGCCCGTCACGCCGTCGCGGATCAGATCGTCGACCACCCGCTGCGTATCCGCGAGATCGATCGACATATCCGTACCGATCTGCGTCGTCACCGCAGGGAAAACACCTTGCCAATCGATAGCCATCATAGTTCCCGAAGCTGATTTAGGAATATCGTATACGATGATGCCGCGCGCCGAGCAAGGTCTGAAACGAACGATGCACGATCGGATTATGATGGTTGCCGGAAAGGACGGCCGTGCCGCTCGAACAATGGCCGATAACGATTCCGCACAATCCCGGGCGGTTAGGGATGGCGAGGTTGTAGCATCCAGCGCGACCCGGCAACCTCGGCTGCCATTTTTTTCCGTGCCGGCGGGGCCAGTGGCCACCGCATGTTCCATCCGCAATCTTCGTACGGCCGCTGGCTGTGAGCCGCCGGAGACGAGCGCCGCATTCACTATGTGACAGCGGGCCGGCGGGGCCATCGTACCCGGCCGGGGCGGGGGGGGGCGATCACTTCAGCGGATATGGCCCCCGGCCGCCATCGGCGATGAACCGGTCAACACGCGCGTCGATCATCGGCAGCGTCACCGATCCCAGCGACAGCATCGCATCGTGGAACGCGCGAACATCGAACTTTTCGCCCAGCGCCTTCTGCGCCCGTGCCCGCCCGTCGACGAACGCCATCTCACCCATATAATAGCTCAATGCCTGTCCGGGCCACGCGATGTAGCGGTCGACCTCGGTCGTGATTTCATGGTTCGACAGCGCCGTATTGTCCCGCAGGAACGCCTGTGCCCGTTCGCGCGACCAGCCCTTTGCGTGGATGCCGGTGTCGACCACCAGCCGGGCAGCGCGCCACATCTGATAGCTCAGCATGCCGAACACCTCGTACGGCGTGCCGTACATGCCCATCTCCTCACCCAGCGCTTCGGCGTACAGCGCCCAGCCTTCGCCATAGGCCGAAATATACGTCTCCCGCCGATAATCGGGCAGGTCGTCGAGTTCGGCGGCGAACGGCATCTGCCACGCATGGCCCGGCGCACTTTCGTGCAGCGTCAGTGCAGGCAGCGAATAGAGCGGGCGCGCAGGCAGGTTCCAGGTGTTGAGCAGGAAGATGCCCGGGCCGCCGCGCCCTCCGGTGTAGAAGGGCGCAAGATCGGCGGGGACCGGCTCGATCGCGAAACGCGCGCGCGGCATCCGGTTGAACCATCGCGACGCCTTGCCGTCGAACTGTTTGGCGGTCCAAGCCGCGCGGTCGAGCAGCGCCTGCGGCGTACCGACATAAAATTGCGGATCGGTGCGCAGGAATTGCAGAAAGCCGGACAGGTCGCCCTTCCACTTCACCTCTGCCATCACGTTAGTCATGCGTGCGCGGATGCGCGCTACCTCCGCGACGCCGATCCGGTGGATCTGGTCGGCAGTCAGATCGCGGGTGACATATTCGCGGATCTTGGACGCATAATAGGCCCGTCCGTCGGGCAAGTCGTACGCGGCCAGCGTCGTCCGCGCGCCGGGGACATATTCGTCGCGCAGAAACGCCAGCAACCGGGCATGCGCCGGCACCACCTCGGCGGAAATCGTCCGCAACGCCTCTGCGCGCAGCGCCGTTCGCACATCGGCGGGGATCGCGTCCGGCATCGTCCGGAATGGCGCAAAGAAGGGGGACGCTTCGCCACCGCCGGCCTCGACCACCGCTGCCACGCCCGCATCGCGACCCTGCAACGTAATCGCGGGTGGCGTAAAGCCGCGCGACAGGCCCGCGCGCATATTGGTAACCTGTTGTCCGTAAAAGCGCGGAATGTCGTGGAGCCGCCGGAGATAGCCGCGATAGTCCGCCTGCGTCCGTGGTTCCTCACGCACCATGGCGGTCACGTCGATCCAGAAGCTGGTGTCGGCGGTCAGCGGCTTTTCATAGTCGCGGAAGCGTTGCTGATCGACGAGCGCGTCGATCTGCGCGCGATAGACGAGGTAATTGTCGCGCTTGCCGGGCGATAGCGTGGCCGGATCGATCGTCGCCAGCGCGCGTGCGGTCGCGGTCCAGCGCGCGGTCTTCGCGGCCTGCATCGCCGGACTCACGTCGGGCAGGGTGCTGTCGGGACTGGGCGGGGCGTCCTCTCCCGGACCCGCCAGCGTCTTGCGCCAGCGATATTCGTCTGCGGCCAATGCAGTGAAGCGCGTATCCGCGTCCTGCGCCATCGCCGGCATCGCGATCGAGGCGAGAAGCAGCGCGGGGAAGATCGTCCGGTTCATCGGGCGGCATCCCGTACCACAGCGTCGATGTCGGCAATCAACCGCCGCGGCACGCGAACCCCGTCGCGCAGGCTGACCGCCCGTGCCGCATGGCGACGCGCACCGGGCAGGCGCGCGCCCTGACCCTCGATCCCGGCGAAGACCGCTTCGGCGCGGGTCAGATGGTCTGCGGCGGCGGTGCCGAGAAACCCGGCGGGGTCGATCGCGAGGATCAGTTCGCCGCCGATCGGCGATCCCTTGCGCCCGGCATCGGCGGCCAGCGATCCGGCGCTGGTCAGGTCGCCGATCAGCGGTCCTGCGATCAGTTCGACCATCGTCGCCAGCGCCGATCCCTTATGCCCGCCGAACGTCCGCATCGCCCCGGCCAGAACGGCTTCAGCATCGGTAGTCGTGCTGCCGTCGGCGGCATGGCCCCAGTCGGGTGGCACCGGCTTGCCCGCGCGGCGGTGCAGCTCGATCTCGCCGCGCGCCACCTTCGACGTCGCAAAGTCGAACACGAACGGCAACGATCCCGGTCGAGGCCAGCCGAACGCGATGGGGTTGGTTCCGAACAGCGGCTTCGTACCCCCGGCTGGTGCGACCCACGCATGGCTGGGCGTACAGGCAAGCGCGACCAGCCCGTCTTCGGCCAGCGCCTCGACCTCCGGCCACAGCGCCGCGAAATGGACGATGTTGTTCAGCGCGAGCGCGGCGATGCCA
This sequence comes from Sphingomonas sp. CFBP 13720, assembly GCF_014842075.1. Lineage (GTDB taxonomy): Bacteria > Pseudomonadota > Alphaproteobacteria > Sphingomonadales > Sphingomonadaceae > Sphingomonas. The sequence continues at coordinate 39,415 of NZ_JACYVA010000007.1, read as the reverse complement.
TTCGCCCGCGCCGCCGCGACCAGTGGCGCGCGGCCCGTCTCGAACGCCAGTTGCGCGAAGCCGCCGCCACCATCGACGCGGATCAGCCCCGCCCGGGGACTGGTCAGCACCGGCACCGCGTCGGGCACGACGGTGCCCACCGCCACGCTGTGCGCCGCGACCAGCAGGCGATAGAGGCCGTGCGATCCGCAGCCATCACGCTCGCCGGCGACCATCGTCTCGGCCACCGCCGTCACATGCGCCGGGGACAGTCCGACCGCTGTCAGCGTTGCGTGGGCATAGCCGCGGACCTCTTCCAGCGTCATCGAAATCAAATCATCGTCCATGTATCGTATATGATATATAAGACGACTGGGATGCAAACGCTATCCTCGAAGTCCCGTGCGATGGCTGGACGGCAGGGTGCCCTACGCGCCAGTTACGATCCGCCCCGGCGCACCGTTCACCCGAACGTTTTCCATACGGATATTCGTCGTGTCGCGGGCGATCAGGGCGGTCCGGTCGGGATCGGTCAGTCGCACGTCGATGTTCCGCAACACGAAGTCGCTGATCGTGGTGGTCGGGTTGCCCGAGATGCTGCCAAAACCGCGCGTCGTCCCGCGCACATCCTCGATCACGACATCGCGGATGATCGCGCCGGGCATCTTCGGCGCGACCTTTGTCCCATGCGTAAGCCGGGCGTTGACGATCAGGCCGATCGCCGGATCGCTCATGCTGAAATTTGGAATGTCGGTGCCATAAAACACCTCGTCATTGTGCCAGCGGGAAGTCGGCGTCGGTGCTTCGGCCAGCCGTACGCCCTTGACCCGCAGCTTTTCATAGACCTGTCCGGGCGTGTCGGGCCGCACCTTGAACCGGATGGTCGGAATGTCGCCGACATTGGTGATCCGTTCGACCCGCACGTCGCGCACGACCGTCGCGTTGCTGCCGTACGTGACACAGCCCAGCCCATGTTCGAACACGCAATCGTGGATGTGGATGCGCTCGACCGGCGGCGCTTCGGCATAGGCGGCCGCCCCCGGCCCCTGTGTCCCCTTCAGCGCGATGCAGTCGTCGTCGACCGAGAACCGGCAGCGCCGCACGACCACGTCCTGGCAACTGTCGAGGTCGATTCCGTCACTGCTGGGTGCGCGGATCACATGCGGCACCTCGAACGCGCAATCCTCGATCACCGCGCGGCGACAGCGATAGAGGTGCAGGTTCCAGAACGCCGGGTCCTTGAACGTCACGCCGCTGACCAGAACGTCGTTACAGTCCTCGATCGCGCAGAGTTGCGGCAGGTGATACTGGACCTTCGCCGTGCCGACATATTCGTCGGGCATTTCGAAGAACTTCCGCCAGAACGGATCGCCCTGTCCGTCGAGCGTTCCCGGCCCGACGATGCGCAGGCCATGGTTGCCCGTCGCGTTGACCAGCGCCAGCCGCAGCGGTTCGGGATAGGCTTCGGCAAAGCGCCGCAGGACCAGCGGATAATCGGACAGGCGGGCCGATCCCTTCAGCACCGCGCCGCGCAGCAACGCCATGCCGACCCCCGGTCGCAGGATGATCGAACCGCTGACGAACACCCCGGCGGGGACAGCGATCATGCCGCCGCCGCCCGCTGCGCATGCGTCGATGGCGCGCTGGATGGCGGCGGTATTGACGGTTCGTCCGTCGCCGATCGCACCATGATCGCGAATGTCGATCGTGCGTTGCCGCTGCCCCAGCGCGATGCCGGGGGCAGCAGCCATCGACAGCGTGCCGGCAAGGCCGCGCAACAGGGTCCGGCGTCCGTTCACGATCCCATCCCCCGCGTTCCGCACGATCATCGGGTCAGGTCCGTGCGGCCCATGCGACGAAATCCTGCCGCTGTTCGCCCAGCCGTTCGATACCCAGCGTGACGACGTCGCCGGCTTTCAGATACCATGGCTCGGGCTTCTGGCCGAGACCGACGCCGGGTGGCGTGCCCGTGGTGATGATGTCGCCGGGTTCCAGCGTCATGAATTGCGAAAGATAGGCGATGATCTGCGCCACGGTGAAGATCATTGTCGCGCTCGATCCGTTCTGCATCCGGCGCCCGTTGACCGACAGCCACATCGACAGCGCCTGCGGATCGCCCGCTTCGTCCGCCGTGACCAGCCACGGGCCGACCGGGCCGAACGTCGGAAAGCCCTTGCCCTTGTCCCACGTCGGGCCGCGTTCGACCTGCCAATGCCGTTCGGACACGTCGTTGACGACGCAATAGCCGGCGACGTGCGACAGCGCGTCTGCTTCGCTGACATGGCTCGCTTCGGTGCCGATGACGACGCCCAGCTCGACTTCCCAATCGGTCTTCAGCGAATCCTTGGGGATCACCACCGGGTCGTTCGGCCCCTGGATGCAATTGACCCATTTGCTGAATACGACCGGTTCTTCCGGGATCGGCAAATTGGATTCGGCGGCATGGTCGGCATAGTTCAGGCCGATCGCGATGAACTTGCGCGTGCCCGCAACCGGCGGTCCGTAGCGCAGATCGCCGGTCGCCAGCGGCAGCGTCGCAGGATCGATCGCGGCGATCCGCGCCAGCGACGCAGGGGACAGCGCGTCGCCGGACAGGTCGCCGACGACGGACGACAGGTCGCGGATACGACCCTCTGCATCGACGACACCGGGTTTTTCGACATTCGGGCTACCGTAACGACACAGCTTCACTTGGACATTCTCCATCTGACCGAACGACGATCATAGCCGGTTTACTCGCCACGGCGAGCCCGTTACGATTAGGTCATAATACGTCATACGTCAAATGATGGTCGTGGAGAGTAGCATGCTGCAACGGTGGTGCATGGTCGGGATGATGGTGCCGGCGATGGTCGTGACGGCGCCTGCCGCCGCGTCGGAACGTACCGAGGTGCAACTGGCGGAAGGCTGGCGTTTCCATCAGGGCGCGGTGCCGGGCGATGCGACCGCGACCGCCTATGACGACAGCGGATGGGATCGCGTGGCGGTGCCGCACACATGGAACCGCGTCGGCAATTATGCCGTCACCCGCCGGCCGGATGCGAACACGACGCGCGGGGTGGGCTGGTATCGGCTGCGCTTCACTGCGCCCGCCGCGACGAAGGGCAAGCGCGTCTATCTCCAGTTCGACGCCGCCAGCATCGTGGCCGACATATGGGTCAACCGTCGCAAGCTGGGCCGTCACGAAGGCGCGTTCAGCCGCTTCCGTATCGATGCCACCGACGCGATCCGCGCGGGTGAGAACATACTGGTGGTAAAGGTCGACAATTCCAAACCCGGACCGGGCAGCCCCACCGAATTCGTCGTGCCGATCTCCGGCGACTTCTTCATGTATGGCGGGCTGTACCGCCCGGTGTCGCTGATTACGACCGGACAGGCGCATATCGACCTGCTCGATCATGGCGGACCCGGTGTGTACGGGCGCATCGCCGCACTGGACGATGGCAGTGCGCGTGTGGCGGTACGGACGCGTCTGCGCAACGATGGCCGCTCGGGCGCGATGACGCTGCGCACGACCATCCTCGACAATGACGGACGAACGGTCGCGCGCGACGAACAACGGCTTCGGCTGGCCGCCGGGGCGAATGTCGAGCGGGAGGCGATGCTGACGATCGCCAGACCCCGGCGCTGGAACGGGACTGCGGACCCGTATCTCTACCGCATGGTCGTGGAGTTGGTCGGGCAGGGGGCGTCGGATCGCGTCGAACAGCCGCTGGGCCTGCGCACGGTGGCCGTCGATCCGAACCGGGGCTTCCTGCTGAACGGCAAGCCGTTGCCGCTACGGGGCGTCAACCGTCATCAGGATCGGCAGGAGAAGGGCTGGGCACTGACCACCGCCGATCATGCGCAGGACATGGCGTTGATCGAGGAACTGGGCGCGAATTCGGTTCGGCTGGCGCATTACAATCACGCCACGCCGTTCTACGACCTAGCCGACCGCAACGGCATGGTGTTGTGGGCCGAACTGGGACTGGTCAACCTCGCCTCGATCCCCGGCGTCGCCGATACGCCGCCTGCGATGAAGGCCAGTGCCGAGGCGCAGATGGTCGAACTGATCCGCCAGAATTACAACCATCCCTCGGTCGGGGTCTGGTCGATCGGGAACGAGATCACGAACTGGGCATCGAAGGGGCTGACCCCATCGAACGCCCGGCCGCTGATGAACGCGCTCGACGTGGTAGCGAAGCGTGAGGACCCGTCCCGGCCAACCACGATCGCCGCGTGCTGCGAAGTGCTGCCGGGCGAGAAGGACGACGGACGCGATCGCACCGCCGGGACCGCCGATACGGTCGCCTACAACCTGTATTACGGCTGGTACGTCTCCGGCCGGGTGTCCGACGCTTCGAAGCTGGGCGCGGTGATGCGCGGCTATCATCGGGAAAACCCGACATTGCCGGTCGGCGTCGGCGAATATGGCGCGGGCGGTGCGATCACGCAGCACACCGACAACGTCCATGGCGGAAAGATCGAAAGCATCTATCGCCCGCAGGCCGAGGAGATTCAGGCGGTCGTCCACGAACTGTCGTGGAAGGAACTCAAGCCGCTCGATTTCCTGTGGGGAACATGGGTGTGGCAGATGTTCGACGCGACCAGCGACCTGCGCGAGGAAGGCGACAGTACCGACATCAATACCAAGGGGTTGGTGACGTTCGACCGCACGGTCCGAAAGGACGCCTACTGGTTCTACAAGGCGGCGTGGAGCACGAAGCCCGTGCTGCACCTGACGGGGCGGCGTTATGTCGATCGCGCCTATCCGGTGGTCGACATCCGCGCCTATGCCAATGCACCCGAAGCGATGCTGACCGTCAACGGACGGTCGATCGGCCGTGCCGCCTGTGCCGATTATGTGTGCGTATGGCCGAAGGTTCGGCTGGGCGCGGGCGACAATGCGGTGGTCGCCACGGCGGCGGGGCAGAGCGATCGGATGACACTGCGCTACACCGGACCGCAGCGTGCGATCCATGTCCGCACGGGTACGCTGGAAGGCGTCACGCTCGGCAATGGCACGCGCTACGGATCGGACGATTTCTTCGATGGCGGCCTCGGCTTCACGCTCAATCCGTATCAGCGCGAACTCTATGCGGCGGACCAGACGCGCAAGCCGGGCAAGGTCGTCGCGGGCGCGGGCGAACCACGCCTCTATGCGAGCTGGCGCGCGGGCAAGGCCTTCCGCTACGCCCTGCCGCTGCCCGATGGCCGGTATCGCGTGACGCTGCACCTGTTCGATCCGACCGAGACGGCGGCGGGCAAGCGGGTGTTCACCGTGGTGGCCAGCGGCGGCGCGACGCAGCGCATCGACGTGGTGGCCCGTGCCGGTGGCGGGTTGCGGGCGACGACGGTGGACCTGCCCGCGACCGCGACTGGCGGCATGCTGACGCTGGACTTTGCCGGGGTGGTCGGCGACGCCGTGGTTTCGGCGATCGACGTCGTGGCGCGGTAAGAAGCGGGGGCGCGCCTCGCCGCGCCCCCCGCCCGGTCAGTCGTGTTCACCCAGCGCGAAGATACGGTCCATCGGATACCATGTGCCGTCCGGTCCGGCGACGGGGATCGGCTGCTGGAACCGCAGCATTTTTTCGACCCACGCGACCACGGCAGGATTTGCCGCATCGGCGGCCGCCTTGGCTTCCCCGCTGTAGCGTTCGCCGGCTTCGATGATCATGAACAGCCGGTTGCCCGCCCGCCAGATCTGCATGTCCTCGATCCCCGCATCACGAATCGACCGGGTGACAGCCGGGTCGGTGTTGCCGACGCGGTGCCAATGTTCGTATTCGGCGATCAGCGGCGCATCGTCGACCAGGTCGAGCGCAAGACAGATGCGCGTGGTCATGCGTTGGTCCACCCGCCGTCGATCACGCTTGCGGTGCCGGTGGTGTAGGACGACGCATCGCTGCCCAGATACAGCGCCAGTTCGGCGATCTCGCGCGCAAGTCCGATCCGGCCCATCGGTTGCCGTGCGACGAATTCCGTGCGGGCCTTGTCTGCGTCGCCGGTGGCGGCCAGCCGATCGTCCAGCGATGGCGACTGCACCGTGCCGGGGCAGATCGCGTTGCAACGAATGCCCTGTCCCACAAAGTCCTGCGCGACCGATTTGGTCAGGCCGATGACCGCAGCTTTCGATGCGCCATAAACGAAGCGGTTCGGCACCGCGATGATCGATCCCGATACCGACGACATGTTGACGATCGATCCTCCCCCGCGCGCGATCATCGCGGGCAGGAACGCACGGATCATGCGATAGGCGGACTTGACGTTCAGATCGAACGAGAAGTCGAAATCGGCTTCGTCGGTGGTCAGGATTGTTCCTGCGTGGACGAATCCGGCGCAGTTGAACAGAATGTCGACCGCGCCGACCTTCTCGCCGAACGCGGCGATCGCCGCGCCGTCGCGCAGGTCGAGTATGGCCGTCTCGCATCCCTCCAGCGTCGACAGGGCGTCCGCATTGATATCGGCGGCGATGACGCGTGCCCCTTCGGCCGCGAACAGTTCGGCGGCGGCGCGCCCGATGCCCTGGGCGGCGGCGGTGATGACGGCGGTCTTGCCTGCTAGGCGCATCGGATATTGCTTTCGTTCAGGGTGAAACGGGAACCGGGGTATCTGCACGGATCAGGCCGCGATCCTTCAGGTCGCGCCACATCGCCGACGGGATCGCCAGGTCCATCAGCGTGACGGCCTGCGCCACCTGTGCGGGACTGCCCATGCCGGGGATGACCGACACGACCTGCGGATGCGCCAGCGGCAGTTGCAGCGCGGCGGCGGCCAGCGGCACGCCATGCGCGATACAGACATCCTCGATCGCGCCGACGCGTTCGACGATCGCGGGTGGGGCGGGCTGATAGTCGTAATGCACGTCGCCGCCGTGCCGCACGCCCTTGGCAAGGATGCCCGAATTATACGGACCGCCCAGCACGATCTTCACGTCGCGCGCCTCGCACAGCGGCAGGAAGGTTTCGAGCGCGTCCTGCTCCAGCAAGGTATAGCGCCCTGCCAGCAGCACCACGTCGATCGCGCCGACGGCCAGCACTTCCTCGCACACCCGCGTTTCGTTGACGCCCAGCCCGATCGCCCCGACCGCGCCACTGTCGCGCAATTCGCGCAGCGCGCGGTAGCCACCGTCCATGAACTCGGCGAACCGGCGCGGATGATCGTCGCCATGCGCCATTGCCCCGATGTCATGCACATAGAGGATGTCGATCCGGTCGCGCCGCAACCGGACGCGGCTGGCCTCATAGGATCGCATCACCGCGTCGTAGCTATAGTCGAATACGCTTTCGAACGGCTCGGGCGTCACGAACGCCTGCCGCATCACACCCAGATCGGTGCCGGGAGGTACGGGCGTGAGCAGCCGTCCGACCTTGGTCGATATGATCGCGGTTTCGCCGGGGTCCAGTTCGGCCAGCGCAGCACCGACCCGCTTTTCGCTGAGGCCGAAGCCGTAATGCGGCGCGGTATCGATATAGCGTATTCCGGCATCCCACGCGGCGCGCAGCGTCGCGGCGGCATCGGTGTCGGGCATCGAACGATAGATGTTCCCGATCGACGCGGCACCGAAGCCGAGCCGTCCGAGCGTAGCGAGATCGACCATGACGCACTCCAACCGACGTTGCCGTCAGCTAGATAACATCATACGTCATACGTCAATGGCGTAAAACTCGCGGGTGGCACCGACGAACAGCCGATCGCGCTCGTCGGACGACACGGAACCGATCAGATCGAGCGTCGCCTGCACCCAGTCCGCATAGCGATCGCCGACCTGACGCAGCACCGGCCAGTCGCTGCCCCACATCAGCCGCTTCCCGAAGCATGCCCGAAGATGCGCGACATAGGGCCGCAACGCCGCATAGGGCTGTTCCGGCGCCTGTTCGGTACGCAGCCCTGACAATTTGCACCAGACGTTGGGCAGGGTCGCCAGCGCGGCGATCTCGTCCCGCCACGGATCGAGTTCGCCCTGCGCCACGTGCGGCTTCGCGGCATGATCGATGACGATCGGCAGGGTCGGCCAACGCATCGCGAACCGGTGAAGCGTCGGCAAATGGCGTGGCTGGATCAGCGCATCGAACCGCAGGCCATGCGCGACCATCGTCTCGATCGCCGGGGTCAGGTCGGCACGCAGCATCCATTCGGTATCGGCGATCCCCTGCAGCATCGGCCGCAATCCACGCAGCTTCGGATGGCGCGCGATGTCGGCGATCCGGTCCACCGCCGCCGGATGCGACAGTTCCACCCATCCGACCATCGCGCGTATCACCGGATCGTCGAGCGTCAGCATCCAGTCGGTATCGCGGTCGTCCGGCTGCGCCTGCACCAGCACCGCGCCGGCGCGATCATATCCGCCCGCCTCCGCATGCAGATCGGCGGGCAGGAAATCGCGATGGAGCAGCGGCCAGTCGGCGTCGGGCCAGACGTGCCCCGGACCACCGATCCGCCAGAAATGAACGTGCGAATCAACGATACGCATCGCGGCGGTCAGCGATGCAGTTCGCGGGCGGCCCGGCGGCGTGCCCACGACAATTCGATATGATCGCGCATCGCCTGCGACGCCCCGTCGGCATCGCCGCGAACGATCGCTTCATAGATCGCTTCGTGCGCGGCATGGGTCTGGCGGACATGCTCGACGTTCAGCTTGCCGCTATAGCCGTGGTTGCGCAGCGCTTCGGCCTGCACGCCGTCGATCACCGCCTTGCTCAGCTTGTCGCCCGAAATACGCATCACGATGTCGTGAAACGCGACGTCCTCATGCACATAGGCGGCGGGGTGGGGGATCAGCCGTTCCAGCTTGGCCATCTGTTCGGTCAGTTCGGCGATGGCGGCGGGGGTGCGCCGCTCCGCAGCCTTGGCGGCCATCGCCCCTTCGAGCAGCGAACGGATTTCGGACAGATTATCCAGATAGACCAGCCCGTCCTCGCGCTGGAACAACGCCGCGAGGATCATCGGGTCGAGCATGCCCCACGCGCTCGAATCGCGGACGATCGTGCCGCGTCCCTGCTGCGATACCACCAGCCCCTTTTCGGTCAGCGCCATCGTCGCTTCGCGGATGACGGTGCGGCTGACCCCGTACATCTCGCCCAGCATTCCTTCGGGCGGCAATGCGGTTCCCGCCGGATAGGTTTCGGTGACGATCGACTTCACCAGATCCTCGACCACTGCTTCGGCAAGACGTGGTCGGCGACGGATACGCAGCGATTCCGCAGGCGGTGTTTCGGTCATGGGCGTCGCGTCTCGTTCCGGCATGGGGGTGATATAGGATCGGAATCGTGGGCCTGTCGACGCGCGTTCGTCAACGCCTTGCCAACGACAAAGATAATACATAATATGTTTCCACGTCGCAGGACAGTTTGCGGACGTGGGGGAGGCGTGGATGAAAGTAACCGGCTATCGCAGCCTTGTCACTTCGCATGATTGGGGACGCCCGGTCGGCGATGTGAACGGCGTGGTCGCATCCGGCATCACCGACGTGCCGATCCTGATCCTCGAAACCGACGGCGGTCTCGAAGGCGTGGGTCTGGGACAGCATGGCGATATCGCCCGCGTGTTCGGCGCGGTCGAGGGACAGGACCCGCGCGCCGCGCCCGCGCTGTACGACAGCATGCTGGCGCATGTGTTCAAGAGCGGCCATGCCGGGCAGACCTATGGCGCGGTCGCCGCGATCGACATGGCGCTGTGGGATCTGAAGGCGAAGATGGCGGACGAACCGTTGTGGCGCACGCTGGGTGCCGCCGACCGGTTCGTGCGCGGATATGCGTCGGGGCTGTGCCACGGGCTGGACGACGATGCCTTTGCCGCATTGTACGCGCGCTTTGCCGAGCGCGGCTTCACCGCTGCGAAGATCAAGGGCGGCCGCGATATCAAGCGCGACATCCGCCGGCTGAAGCAGGTGCACGGGATCATGGGCGACAACAGCAGCGCGCCGGCGCTGATGCTGGACGTCAACGAAAGCTGGAATTGCAAACAGGCGATCCGGCATCTGGCGGAGATCGAGGCGGCAGGCATCGACCTGACGTGGATCGAGGAGCCGGTCCGCCGCTGGGACGTCCATGGGTTGGCCGCCGTATCGCGCGCCGCGCGCTGCGCGGTCGCGACCGGCGAGAATCTGACCGGGCTGGAACAGTTCGCGCCGCTGCTCGACGCGCACGCTGTCGATGTGGTGCAGACGGGCAGCGTGTGGGGCGTCACCCATTTCCAGCGCGTCGCGATCGCCGCGCACGTCCGCGACCTGCCCGTGTCGCCGGTCGGATATGACGGCAACCCGATCGCGCATGCCGCCGCCGCCGCGCCGAACATGATCGGCATCGAAGTGCAGGATCTGGCATGGCCCGACGGGCTGGATATCGATCAGGAGATCGCCGACGGCGGCATCGTGCTGGGCGACCGGCCGGGGCTGGGGATCGTCGTGGACGAGGCCCGGATCGCACGCGATCGTGCGGGCAACGGTTGGATGACCAGCGGCGGGCCGCATCGCCGTCCGCGCGAAGCCGGGCTGCGGCTGGTCCCGGATGGGGAGCGGGTGCGTTGAGCTCGGCACCGATCGTGCCGCCGGTGCCGGGACCCGTCCCGGTCCCGAACGACAGTGCGGCCCCTGTCGAAACCGCGATTCCAGCCTATGTCACCGGCGGTACGCGCTGGCGGCTGCAAATCTCGCTGATGGTCAATTTCTTTCTGCTGATGGCGCTCTACAGCGGCGTTCTGGGCGTCCTACTGCCGAACCAGATCGCGGAACTGGATGCGGGGAACAAGGCGAACAACCTCGCGCTGCTGTTCGCCATCACCTCGATCTTCTCGACGCTGGCGACGCCGATCGCGGGTGCGTTGTCCGATCGGACGCGCAGCCGCTGGGGCCGCCGCGCGCCATGGATCGCGATCGGATCGCTGTTCGGTTCGCTGGCGCTGTTCGGCGTGTCGTTGATGACCAGTTTCTGGTCGCTGATCGTGCTGTGGGTGATGGCCGCCGTTGCCTATAATTCGATGCAGCCCGCGATGACGACGCTGATCGCGGACCGGTTCGCGCCGGAAGTCCGCGGCAACGTATCGGGGATCGTCGGGGCGGGCATGACCGCCGGGCTGACCGCCGGGACCGTTGTCGCCGGGTATCTGGCGGGGCAGGCGGTGCTGGCATATGGCCTGTTCGCCGCTGCCGTGGCGGTGTCCGGCCTCGCCTTCGTGCTGCTGAACCGAGAACCGTCGAGCGCGGCGGTGCCGCATCGCCCGATCCGCTGGGGCGAATTCGTGCGCGGCTTCTGGATATCGCCGCGCGACCATCCCGACTTCGCATGGGCGTTCCTCAGCCGCTTCACGATCTACATGGGGTATCAGGGGGTGGCGGCGTATCTGCTGTACATCCTGCGCGACTATATCCGGCTGGGCGACGCGGAATCGAACATCGCGATCGCGAACATGGCGATCGTCACGCTGGTCTGTCTGGTGGCATCGTCGCTGCTGTCCGGGTGGCTGTCGGACCGGATGCAGCGGCGCAAGCCGTTCGTCGTTCTGGGCAGCCTCATCATGGGCTGCGCGATGGTCGCCCCGCTGGCGCTGCCGTCGATGACCGGCATGTGGATCTATGCCGCCGTCATCGGCGTGGGCTACGGCATGTTCATGTCGATCGACATCGCGCTGATGACGCAGGTGCTGCCGCAAAGCGCATTGGGCGACGAAGGCCGCGACCTCGGCGTGCTGACCACCGCCGTCAACATTCCGCAGATCATCAGCCCGGTGATGGCCGCCGCGCTGCTCGGTATGACCGGTGGCGACTACCGTGTGATTTTCGCCGCCGCGATCGTGTTCGTGTTCGGATCGGCGCTATGCGTGCTACCCATCAAATCGGTTCGATAATAGGTAATACGTATTATCATCCTTTGACATGAAACGAAATTCGTGGTGAGAAGGAACAAATAGAAAAGGGAGAGAATAATCATGGCGTTGTTGGCTCGTCGTTTGCGCACTTGCCTGTTGGCAACCCCGGCGCTGGGAGCGCTGATCTTCAGCGGAGCCGCCGCCGCCCAGACCGTCGATCCGGTGCCCGTCGCCCCTGCCGCCGAAGATGCGCAGGCCACGTCGGCCGACGACATCATCGTCACCGGCATCCGTGCCGCCGAACGCGCAGCCATCGATATCAAGCGCAACTCGGTCGGCGTGGTCGATTCGATCGTCGCCGAAGAGCTTGGCAAACTGCCCGACAACAACGTCGCCGAATCGTTGCAGCGCGTCACCGGCGTGACGATCGAACGCAACCGGGGCGAGGGGCGCTTCGTCACCGTTCGCGGTTTCGGACCCAAGTTCAACGCGGTCACGGTCAACGGCCGTACGCTCGCTACCGACAATAATGGCCGCGAATTTTCGTTCGACGTGCTGCCGTCGGAAATCATCTCGGGTGCCGACGTGTACAAATCGCCGCAGGCCAATATCAACGGCGCGTCGATCGGCGCGACGGTCGACGTCCGCACGCTGCGTCCGCTGGACGGCAAGCGCGGGTTTAAGTTCGCGGGTGCCGCCGGTGGCATGTATTCCGAACTGGCGGACACCTATAACCCCGAATTCTCGGCGGTCGGCAGCTGGAAGAACGATGCCGGCACGTTCGGCGTGGCGCTGGCCGGCGTCTATTCGGAGCAGGAAAACCGGATCGACGAGTTCACGATCGGCGCGGGCCATGTCCGCCGGTCCAGCACCGATTCCTATTATAACCGCGCGGGCGTGGCGGGCGGCCGGATCGGCCCAGGCGTCGCACCGTTCTCGCGCATCTCGATGCCGTCGAACCTGTCGCCGTTCTTCTTCGAACGCGATCTGACGCGGTGGGGCGTCAACGCATCGGTCCAGATGCGGCCCAGCGACAAGTTCACCGTCACCATCGATGGCCTGTATTCGAAGGCGCGCTTCGTCGAGCAGCAGACCGGTCTGGCGTACGACTTTGCGGGCGGCATCCTTGCCGAACAAGTGGTCGAGGGCGGCGAAGCGGTCTTCCAGCGCTATGTCGGCGGCTTCGTCGATCAGATCATCCAGTATGACGACCGCGACGTCACGACCGATCAGTTCGGCATCAACGTCGACTGGAAGCCGACCGACGATCTGCGCGTGCGCGTCGACGGGTCGCTGTCCGACGCGCGGCGTCGCGGCAAGGAGAACAACCTGTTCACCACCATCCGTCGCAAGAATGTCGATCTGTCGTTCGACCGGCGCGGCGGCAGCCCGATCTATCAATACGGCTTCACCAGCCCGACCTATGCCAATGCCGCGACCAATCCGCAGGGGCTGACCGCGCATTACTACATCTGGGGCGGCGGGTCCGATATCGACGACGAGATCGAGGAATACCGGACCGATATCGACTGGAAGCCGGGTGGCGGCCCCTTCACCATCTCTGTCGGTGCGCTGGCACAAAGCCGGATCAAGACGATCACCGCCGACGAAACGTCGTTCGCCGAACAATGCGCCTATTGCGACTCCAACCGCGTGTTGCCGCAATCGCTGTTCCAGCCGACCGACCGCAACTTCTTCAAGGGCGAGGGCGGGGACATCATCCGCGACTGGCTGATCTACGACCCGCGCGAGCTGGTGCAGACGATCGACCGGTTCGCGGCAGAGGACGGCCGGACCTTCAACCCGGCGGTCTTCTCGCCATCGGCATCGTCGGTGGTCGATGAGAAGGTGAAGGTCGGCTATGTCATGGGCGCGCTCGACACGTCGATCGGCGGCATGGCGTTGGCGGTCAATGTGGGCCTGCGCTACGAGAATACGGACTATACGTCGTCCGGCGCATCGCGCACCGTGCTGAGCGCGCGGCCCAACGGCGCGGGGCAGAACCTGATCGTCGTGTCGCCGGTCGTGCCGGTCAGCTTCCGGGGCAAGTATGACGACTGGCTGCCGTCGATCAACGCACGCCTGTCGCTGACCGATACCCTGTTGCTGCGCTTCGCCGCGTCGAAGGTCATTACTCGGCCGACGCTGTCCGACCTGTCGCCGCGCCAGACGATCCAGACCAATCCGGGGAACGAGACGATCCGTCGCGGCAATCCCGACCTGCAACCGTTCCGCGCGAAGCAGGCCGAACTGGGCGCCGAATGGTATTTCGCCCCCAGCTCGCTGCTGAACGCCGCCGTGTTCTACAAGGATATCGAATCCTTCGTGACGCTGGTGACGACGGCGCAGGTGGTCGATCAGGTGTCGTTCCAGGTGACGGTGCCCGGCAATGGCAACGGCGCGACGGTCAAGGGCTTCGAAATCGGATACCGCCAGTCGTTCGACAACTGGCTGCCCGCGCCGTTCGACGGGTTCGGCGTCCAGACCAGCTACAACTACACCGACTCCAACGCGAACTATACCAACACCGTCGCCAACGTGTCGTTCGGATTGGAGGGTCTGTCGAAGCACAGCTACAGCCTCGTCGGTTTCTACGAGAAATACGGGCTTTCGGCACGCGCCGCCTATACCTACCGCGACAACTTCCTTCAGGTGGCGTCGGGTCGCAACGGCGAGCCGGAATATTTCGACGCCTATGGCCAGCTCGACGTCAGCCTGTCGTACGATGTCGGTTCGCACTTCACCGTGTTTGCCGACGCGATCAATCTTAACAGTGCCAAGGAGTTCATCTATTCGGTGAGCGAGAACCGCACGAAGGAATATCGCCAGACCGGCCGCCGCGTGTCGGCAGGCGTGCGGGTGCGGTTCTAGGATCGCCCGACCCGGCCCGTACCCCGCAACGGCGGCGGGGTACGGGCTGGTTTCTTCCTCAGCCGTCGAACGTAACCACGTCGCCGATCGCAACGTTCCTGCTGTCCCTCGCGTCCAGCACGCCATCGCGTCGCATCGCCGATGCGATATCATCGACCACCGCCCCCTCGACATTGCGCAACGCCACGACCGGACGCTGGTCGGGCGCTTCGGTCCGCAGCCGCAGGTCGCGGACGGTCAGCCGACGGGCGTGCCGTGCATAGATGCCCGCAGCGGGCAGGGTGCCGAGATAGCTTACCTCAAGGCTCGTTTCGCGGCGATAGGCCGGCGTCCGCTGCGCATCCTCGCGCGTGCCGCCGCCCCGGGTCGTGATGTCTATGCCGTCGAAGCTGACATCCTCGACCGGCGCATCCGCAATCCCTTCGATCCCGGTCGTGAAGCGCGGATCGGCCCCGGATACGACGATATCCTCGAACCGCACTTGCCGCACGCGACCGACCGGCGTGCCCCGTGGCGCGCGCATCCGGGCGCCGTGGTGGACGAACAGCGGATGGTTGACCGGTTCGCGCAGCACGATACCCGATACCGACACGTCTTCCAGCGTACCGCCGTCGACGATCCCCATCAGGATACCGCGCGTGTTGGTGCAGATACAGTCGCTGATCCGCACGCCGCGAAACCCGCCATTGGTTTCGGTGCCCAGCTTGATCCGTCCCAGCACGCCCAGCTTGTCCGGCGAACGATAATCGGATTGCCGATAGCTGCCGTCGAGCAACGATCCCATCGCGTAGCCGCTGGTCTTGCACCCGGCGATCAGCACATCCTCGCACGGCACGGCCTTGCCCAACGCGTAACTGCTCTTCAGGACGATCGCGTCGTCCTTTGGCGCGTTGACGGTGCAGTTGGTGATGCGGACGTCGCGGCACGCGTCGATGTCGATGCCGTCGCGGTCGGTGTCGATCGTCAGCCCGTCGACGTGCAGGTTGGTGCAGCCATGCGCGATCACCGCGAAATGCCCACCCTGCAGGATGGTGAACCCATCGAGCCGGACGTTGCGGCATCGCATCAGCCCGATCGCCTTGTTGGCACGGCCGATCGTCGCCCGTTCGGCCGGATCGCGCAGCGCGAGTTCGCGCGGCGACAGGCCAAGCGCGGCTGCCGATTGCCACCCGGCCCGGCCATGCCAGCGGTCGCCCGGTCCTTCGCGGTCCAGTCCCGTCCCGTGAATCATACCGGGGCCGAGGATCGCGACGTTCGACACGCCGTCGCCGCGAATGAGGCTGTTGTGGACATGCGTGATGCCGAAGTCCTGAAACTGTTCCTCCATATAGTTTTCGGGCGGATCATAGTGCGCGCCATGCACCGCAGGATCGGCGGCGATAATGGTCGCGCCGGCCGACAGCACCAGCGCGATATTGTCGCGCAGCCGCAACGTGAAACACAGATATCGCCCTGCCGGAACCACCACGGTCCCGCCGCCGCGCCGCGCCGCCGCGTCGATCGCGCGGTTGATCGCCGGGCTGTCGATGGCGATCCCGTTTCCCTTTGCACCATGGCGGCGAACGTCTTCGAACATCCCGGCGGTGACCGCCGCCGCGCGATCCGTGAAGCCAGCGGCGAAAAGGACTGCGCCGGCTCCTGTCAGGGCGAAGCGGCGACTGACCGGCGTAGATACTGAAACCATGGGACTCTCCGTTCGGGTATCGTCTTGCAACTCCGCGATACATAAGACATCATACGTCTGTATGCGGTGCTGTCCATGGTGCCCGACGACACCGTGTAGCGGTCTAGGAGCAGGAACGATGAACGCTGGTGCCCCCCGATCGCGATATCGCGCGACCGTGCGCGTGGTGTTGACCATGGCAGGATTGATGACCAGCGCGGCGGCGCTGGCGCAGGCGACGATTCACGTCGCGCCCGACGGCAACGACCGCGCGACCGGCAGCGCGACGCGTCCGGTCCGCTCGCTCGAACGCGCGCAGGCGCTGGTACGGGCGGCAAGTGCCACCGGGGACGTGACGGTCGTGCTTGCCGATGGCACCTATCCGCTGGACCGGCCACTCCGCTTTACGGCGGCCGATGGCGGGCGGGCGGGGCATCGCGTCGAATGGCGCGCGGCGGACGGCGCCCAGCCCGTGCTATCCGGCGGAATGACGGTGCGCGGCTTCCGTCTGCACGACGCAGACCGGCGTATTTGGGTCGCGGACGTTCCCAAGGGTCTCGACGCGCGGCAATTATGGGTCGACGATCAGCTCGCCGAGCGGCCCTGGCTAGAGATCAAGGCCAGCGACGTGGCGTTCTCGGCGACGGGGTTCGATATCGTCAATCCCGACCTCGCCTATGTCGCGGCGGTCGCACGTCCCGACCGGATGGAGGTGGAGGCGACGGGCTTCTTCACCGATCGCTTCTCACCTGTAAAATCGATCGCCGGTCGCACGGTGACGATGCAGCAGCCGGCATGGGATAATAACAGCTGGGGCTATGACACGATCACCAAGCCGATCTTTCCGGCGGACTCGCGGCTGTTCCTCGTCAACGCGCTGGAGTTCATCGGAAAGGCCAATGACTGGCATTCGAAGCCCTATCAATGGTTCCTCGATCCGCAGGCGGGCAAAATCTATCTGCGGATCGCGCAGGACGACGATATCACGCGGTTGAAGGTCGTCCTGCCCCGGCTGGGTGCGCTGGTATCGGTCGCGGGGACGCCCGCCGCACCGGTCGAGCGGCTCGGCTTCCGCGGGTTGCGTTTCTCCTACACCAGCTGGATGGGGCCGTCGCAACCGACGGGCTATGCCAACCAGCAGAGTGGCGCGTTCCTGTCCGACGTGTCGCCGATCCGGCCGAAGGACGCGTGGGAACGCTGTGGCTGGGGCTGTGTCGAGTTCGAATCGATGCGTCAGAAATGGCACCAGATGCCCGCCGCCGTACAAGTCGCCGCCGCGCGCGACGTGACGTTCGAGGGCAATCATTTTACCCAAATCGGTCAGGTCGCGCTGGGCGTCGGCAACGACGCTAACGCGAATCTCAGCGGCGTCGGCCTTGCGACCGCGCGCATCCGGGTGTCGCGCAACCACTTCGCGGTACTGTCGGGCAGCGCGATCATGGCGGGCGGGGTGCGCGTCGATGCCCACCATCCGGGCGACCCGGCGCTCATCAACCGCGATCTGGTGATCGAGGACAATGTCGTGACCAGCGTCAGCCAGGATTATCGCGACAATGCCGCCATCCTGACGACCTATATCACCGGTGCGCGCATCGCCCATAACGACATCAGCGACGCGCCGTATGACGGGATCGCCGTCGGTTGGGGCTGGGGATATAACGACGTCGGCGGCAATCCGAACTATGACGAGAACCAGAAGGGGTACGTTCACAACACCCGCTACACCACGCCGACGACGCTGCGCGACACGCTGGTCGAAAACAACCGCATCCATGGCGTGAAAACATGGTTCATGGATGGCGGCGCGATCTACAACCTGTCGGCCAACCCGAACGCGATCGTCCGTGGCAACCACATCTTCGACATCGGCGGCAAGATCGCGATCTATCTCGACGAAGGCAGCAAGCATTTCAGCGTGACCGGCAACGTCGTGGAGACGCGGGGCAAGTGGCTGAACATCAACACCGCCGGCAAGATGTTCCGGCGGCGCATCTCGACCGACAATCTGGCGACCGGCAACTGGCATAATTCCAGCGCGACCGGCGGGCGCTGGCTGACCGAGATCGGCAACACCGCACGCGACAACATCCTCGTGCCTGATAGCCGGTGGCCGACAGAGGCGCATGCGGTAATCGACCGCGCCGGCGTGCGGAAGTGATCGGTCCGGTCGCTATTCCGACAGCCGGCGCATCGCGTCGAGATGCAGGACCAGATCGGCGCGGTCCGGCATTTCCTCCAGTATCCAGCGCGTCAGCCGTTCGTAATGGGCGACAAACCGCGTGATTGCGGCGTCGTCCATCAGCCCGTCGATCGGCCGCGCCGCCGCTGCCAGCCGCCGACGCAGCGTTTCCTCCTGTTCGGCGCGCCAGCGTGCGACGACTTCGAAACCGGGGGCGGCCAGCAACACCAGCCGGTCGATCCGTCCGAACAGTGCTGCATATTCGTTCGCCAAAGCAATATTTACCGCACGTCGCCAGTCGCCGCCCGCGTCCTGCTCCCGTTCGAGCGCATTGACCGGTTGAACGAGGGCGGCGGGCGACTGCGCACGTGCACCGACGCACCAGCCTTCGAAAATCAGCAAGTCGATAGCCGGCGGGGCCATCGGCCAGCATTCCACCGGCTCGGGCTCGTCGCGCGCCTTGTCGAAGCGCGGCAGCGCAACGGCGTGCCCTGCGCGGATCGCGTCGATCACCGCAATGCCTTGCGCCACGTCGTGCGTCAAAGGCACGCCGCGCGTCCGCAACAACGGGTGTACGTCGCGCGCCAGTCGGTCGCGGGCGGCAGTGCCAAGGTACAGGTCGTCCAGCGACAGGATCGCGACCCGGACGTCGTCGGCGGTCAGACGGTCGCGAAGCGCTGCCGCCACCGTGGACTTGCCGGCCCCCTGCGCACCGCACAGCCCCAGCACCAGCGGTCGCCCGCCGAGCCAACCGCGAACCGCGTTTTCAAGGCGTTCAGTCGCCCCGATCACCGGAGGTTCGTACAAGGAAGGAAACAGTACAATTCTCGGACGATCCCCTGCTCGTTTTGCCGATGGCGCGGGGAAGGGCGGCGGTCACCGGTCACCGCCTGCGAAAGTCGGGCGCACGCTTTTCCGCGAAAGCAGCGCGGCCCTCCCGCGCATCGTCGGTCGCGAAGCAGATCGCCTGAAGGTCCCGCTCATATTCGATCGCCTTGTCCCATGGCATGGTGAAGGCGGCGCGCAGGTTCAGCTTGGCGGTTTCGGCGGCGATCGGCGCGCGCGATGCGATGACCGCCGCGATCTCGTGTCCGCGCGCCATCAACCGGTCGGGTGCGACGACCTCGCTGACCAGCCCCCATGCCAGCGCCCGGTCGGCGTCGATCATGTCGCCGGTCAGCAACATCATCGCCGCGTTCGATGGACCGGCGGCATAGGCCAGACCCGCCGCCATACCGCCGCCGCCGATCCAGCCCAGCTTGATCTCCGGCGCGGCGAACCGAGCGTTGATCGACGCGATGCGGATGTCACATGCCATCGCCGTTTCCAGCCCGCCGCCGAGCGCATAGCCGTTAACCGCCGCGATCACCGGCTTGCGGCAGGCACGTAGCGCGTCGCAGTAATCCGCGCGGTTCCGAAAATCCCATGGGGTGGCATATTGATCCAGCGTGGTGATGTCCGATCCGGCACTGAACGCCTTCTCGCCCGCGCCGGTCACGACGACGGCGCGAACCGCATCGGACCGGTTGCATTCGACGACTGCCGCGACCAGCGCATCGGCCATGGCGGGCGTCATCGCGTTCAGCTTGTGCGGACGGTCGATCACGATCGTCGCGATATGATCGGCGATGGTGAAGCGCAGGTCGTCGGTCATGTTTCCGCTCCGGGCGTATGATATCGGGTATAGGCGGCATCGACCGCGTCGAGAACGGTATCGGCGGGCGTTCCGTCGAGTAATCCGGTTCGGATTGCCGCCGATGCCGCTGTCTGGAACGCGATCGCGTGATCGTGGCGCGGGCGGACCAGCGCCGCCTCCGTCGTGGCGCGCGTCGCGCTGTAGAATCCGCCGGCTGCGGCATCGACGGCGGGATCGGTCCATGCCGACCGGAGCGACGGCTGGCCGTCATGCGTTGGGATGAACCCACGCTGCGTCGCGTCCGACAATAGCCAGCGGAGATGGTCGAGCAGTTCCGGCGTCACCTTCGCCCGGCGCGACACCGCGACGCCTGTGCCGCCCAGCGTCGATCCGATGCGCCCGCCGGGGCCGCGCGGCGCATCGGCATAGCGCACCCGTCCAGCGGCGGCATAGTTCACATAGCCGTAGATCAACGGACACAGCGCGGGGCCATCACCGGACGCCATCGCTTCCAGCATCGCGATCGGGTTCATCGCCGCCGCCGCCCGAGTGGCATCGCCGGTCAGCCGCGCCATCAGCGCATAGGCCTGTTTCGCCAGTGCGCGGTCGACGAACCGGTCGCCCGGTCGCGCCGACGTATCGGCCAATGCGCCACAGATCGATTGGAAACTCAACGCCCCATGCGGACCGGCCAACGACAACGCCACCGGCACCCGCTCAGCCAGCAGGATCACCGCATCCCATGTCGCGGGGGGCGTTTCGCCCAGATCGTGCTGGATCGCCATCACCTGCGTCGCGGCATCCAGCGGCAGCGCCCAATGGTGTCCGGCATAGCGGTAACTTGCTAGCGACGGCCCGATTGCCGCTTCGCCCCACGCCGCCAGTTCGTCGGCGGCGAACAGCGTTTCGAGCGGGACAAGACAGTCGGACGCCACCGCTTCGCCGACATGCGGGTGATCCAGCACCACCAGATCGTACAGCGCGCACTGGTCGGCGATCGGGCGCGATTCGAACCCTTCCAGCGGATGCTTGTCCCACGCGATCAGCCCGCCACCCGCCGCCGCCAGCGCGTTGTAACCACGGGGATGGTCCCACGTCAGGCCACGAAAACTCATGCGTGCTGTCGCACCACACCCGATTCGACCAGCCGGTCGATCGCTTCCGCATCCAGCCCCAGTTCGCCCAGCACTTCACGGCTATGCTCGCCGACCAGCGGCGCGCCACGCGCGATGGTGGACGGCGTCTTGGAGAAGCGGATCGGGAAACCCGGCGTCTTCACTCGGCCTTCCGTGGGGTGTTCATATTCCACAAAGGTGCCGTTGTGGCGGATCTGCGGATCGTCGACCAGGTCCGCGTAACCATAGACCGGCCCGGCCCAGATATCGACCGCGCGAAACCGTTCGAGCCATTCGGCGCTGGTCGCCGACGGCAACCGCGCCTTGACCCGTGCGAAGATCGCGTCGCGGTGGGTCCAGCTGTCGCGTTCGTCGTCCAGTTCGGCAAAGAACGGGTCGTCCAGCAGTTCGCCCAGTTTCTTCAGCGGGGCCATTGCCAGCGTGATATACCCATCACTGGTTTCGAACACGCCGTACGGGGCGCGGATATAGCTGTGGGCGTGCGCTTCGGCGGATCGCGTCTGCGGCTTGTTGCCGATGGTGAACACCGACAGTTCCTGCATCTGGATCGTAGTGATCGCGTCCAGCATGTTGATCTGCACCAACTGCCCCTCACCAGTGCGTTCGCGGTGGAACAGCGCGGCCAGCGCGCCTTCGAACGCGGAATAGGCGGTGACGGCATCGACCAGATATTGCCCGGCGGGGGCGGGGGGCTGTCCCTCTGCGCCCGCCGACAGCATCGCGCCCGACATGCCCTGCAACAACAGATCCTGTCCCGGATAGCTGCGATACGGGCCGTCTTCGCCATACCCCGACATCGATACATAGATCAGGCGCGGGTTGATCGCCGACAGCGTGGCATAATCGACGCCCAGCCGTTCGGCGACGCCGGGCCGGTAGTTCTGAAGGAACACGTCGGCGGTCTTTACCATTTCCAGCAACAGCGCCTTGCCCTCCGCCGCTTTCAGGTCGACGGCGAACGAGCGCTTGTTCCGGTTGAGCGACAGGAACGACACGTTGATGAGGTTGCCGGTGGCCCCGCCGGCCGAGGCATGGCGCTGCCATTCGCCCGATGTCGGTTCGACCTTTACGACGTCGGCACCGAGATCGCCGAGCCGCTGCGCCGCGAATGGCCCTGCCATCGCGATCGAACAGTCGAGCACGCGGATACCGTTGAGGATACTCATTGTTTCGGTCCTTCAGGCCATGACCCAGCCGCCGTTGACGTGCAGCGTCTGGCCGGTAATGAAACTCGCCTCGTCGGAAGCGAAAAAGGCGATCGTCGCGGCGATATCGGCCGCCGTTCCGCGCCGCTTGATCGACTGCGCGTCGAGGACCATGCGGTTATATCCGTCGGGATCGGGGTGGATCGCTTCGGCATCGGTCGGGAAAGCGCCCGGTGCGATCGCGTTGACGGTGACGCCGTACGGCCCGAATTCGCGTGCCCATGCCCGTGTCAGTCCGATCAGTGCGCCCTTTGACGCGACATAGGGCGACAAATTGGCCCACCCGCCGGAAACGGTGATGCTGGAAATGTTGAGGATGCGTCCGAACCCGCGCGCGCGCATTCCCGGCAACGCCGCCTGTACCGCGACGATCCCGGCATCGACGTTGATTCGCTGCACCCGCTGATGGTCTTCGATCGAATATCCTTCGAACGGCTTCGACGGGTAGATCGCGGCGTTGTTCACCACGACATCAATGCCGCCCAGTTCGCCGATCAGCCGGTCGAGTTCGGTTCGAAAGGCGGTCAGGTCCGACAGGTCGATCGTCGATACCACCAGTCGCCCGGTATCGATGGCCTTTGCTGCCGCACGCAGCCGCGCGACCTTTGCCGAATCATTGTCCACCGCGACCACGGTCGCCCCGCGCCGCATCAGCAACAGCGTCGTGTCGAGGCCCAGTCCGCCAGCGGCACCGGTGTACAGGATCGTCCGCCCGATCATGCCACAAGTCCGGGTATCGGCGGGAAGTTGCCGCTGGGGGAAGGATATTCGTCGTCCGGCTGACGGGCGACGGCTTCGATCCGGGCGACGGCTTCGGCGACCGCAGCGGCATTCGGCAACACGCGCAGCACGGTATCGTACCGACGTTCCTCACCATGCTCCAGCTGGATCAACTCGCCGCGTTCACGCGCAAAGTCCTTCCCCATGACGTGGTTCGTCGATGGCTCGATCCCCATCGCATAATGACCGGCGTGGAAATTCTGCCACTGATACATCGCGGGAAACTGGTCCTTGCGGGTTTCGACCTCGAAACCAAAACCGATCCGTTCGTTGACCAGCGCGACGTTCACGCGACCATCGGCGTCGGGAGCCATGTCGTGCTGCCACACCTGTTCATGAAAATTGGCGATCGGCGCGGGGGCGGTGCGATAGCCGACGCCCTGCGCTTCGTAGCTGTCGGCGTGTGCTGCCCAGATCACGTCCCGGATCGGCGCGACATAGCGCGCGCCCTCCGCCAGCACCGGATGGCCGACGTTGATGTGGTAACAATACATATGTGGCGTCGTGTAGAAGCCGTGATTGATTACCCGGTCGTGCAGCCGGATCGCGTCGCCGCCCACGTCCGCCTCGATCCGGCGGATCAGGTGCAGGTCTTCGCCGAAGACGGTCGATTGCTGGACGATTCCTTCCGCCCATAGCACGCATTCGTCGCCGTCCCAGCGTTCGCCATAGCCGGTCAGCCGCGCGGGGATCGTGCCGACGCGACCGTGCAGCGAGGACGATACGGATTTGCGCGGGCCATAGTGATAGTGCCCGGCGGGATCGTCGTGCATGAACAGCGTATGGTCTAGGCCGCAGGTGATGTTCAGCCCCGACATCGACCGGAACCAGCCCAGTCCGCCTTCGCCTTCATAGTCGTGCAGGCCGGGATGGCGGAAACCCGATGGCGAATGCCAGCCTACCGCCCGGCCGGCATGTTCGCATTCGGCAATGTCCATCGCCCGGTCGATCAGCACGGTGAAGCGGAGCCCGGTGCCAGTGCGAAATTCGAGCTGGCGTATACCGCGTTCGACGCCGTCGCCCAGCGTCGATAGCCGGACGCCCGCGAATTGCGACAATGCCCCGGTACGGGTCGCCAGCGTCCGCCGCGACATCGTCTCGCCGAACAGCGTGACCAACTGACTCTCTCCTGCCCTATCGTAAGACGTATGATGTTTAGGTGGGGAACGCTACCTCGTCAATCGTCCGTCGCAAACTCCCAGTCGCCGGAGCCAACCGAGAACCGCACGACGCCGTCCGATCGTTGGGCCGCGTGGATATCCGGGTGCCGATCGATCAGCAGGCTACCTTCCCGCCAAGCCCGATCCGGCAACTCGATATCCGCGACGCAATTGGCTGGCACCGTGAGTGACAGCCGGCTCAAGCCTTCGGAGTCGCCGTCCGTTCGCGTTGCTATGCGACCGACGCAGGATTCATAGGTCGCCTCGACCCGTCCGGCGCCGGCCAGCCACAAGGGTCGGACCGCGATCCGGCGGAACCCCGGTGCGCCCGGCGCGATGCCGCCCAACCGTCGATAGAAGAACCCGACGACCGCACCGAACGCATAATGATTATAGCTGTTCATCGCGATATCGCCGGTGTCGCCGTTCCACCGCTCCCAGACGCTGGTAGCCCCCTGCGCCGCCATATAGCCCCAGCCGGGATAGCCGGTTTGCAGGAGCAGTTGCTCGACGTCCGCCAGCAGTCCGGCGTCAGCCAGCACGTCGAGCAGGTACGGCGTGCCGAGGAACCCGGTCGACAATTTCATGCCCCGGCGCCGGATATCGTCGGCCAACACACGCGCAGCAGCCTCCCGCAGGTCCGCTGGCACCAGCCCCATATAGAGCGCCAGCACCTGTCCGGTCTGGCTGCCATTGCCGACGACGCCGTCATGCCCGACATATTCGGCGGCGAAGCCAAGGCCGATCTCCTCGCGTATCGCGGCATATCGTTCGGCGTCGGCAGTCCGACCGGTCGCTTCGGCCATCGCCGCCATCAGATCGGCGCTCCACGCCCAATAGGCGGTGGCGCACAGCCCGCGCGGGGTCGTCTCGTCGTCGGGCTTCACCGCATCGACCGACAGCCAGTCGCCCAGATCCAGTCCTCGATCGTTGCGCCAGACCCAGTCAGGGTTGGCCGCGGCAACGTGCGTCATCCAGCGTTCCATCGCCGTCCAGTTTTCCTCGATCACCGCTGTGTCGCCATAGCGTTGCCATAGCTGGTACGGCAGAATGATCCCCGCCTCGCTCCACCCGGCGGTGACGACGTCGGGATAGGATTGCGGCTGGGGCACGACGATCGGATAGCCGCCGTCGAGCCGCTGCGCCGCGCGTGCCTCGATCAGGAAGCGGCGCAGGAACGGGCCCACCTCCATGTTGAACGCGGCGGCATCGAGAAAGACCTGGATGTCGCCCATCCATCCCATGCGCTCGTCGCGTTGGGGGCAATCGGTGGGCACCGCGAAGAAGTTCGACCGCTGGCTCCACATCGCGTTGCGCCAGATCGTTTGCAGCAACGGTGCGTCGGGGAACGCCATGGCACCCGTGATGCGGCAGTCGCTGTGGACGACGATGCCCAGGATATCGTCGACGGTCGGCACGCCGGGATATCCCTCGACCTCGACATAGCGAAAGCCGTGATAGGTGAAGGACGGCTCGAACGTCTCCGGCCCTCCGGTGCCTGCGAGGATGAACCGGTCGGTCGCGCGCGCCAGTCGCAGATTGGCCATGTCGGCGGTGCCGTCCACCGCCAGCAACTCGGCAAACCGTGCCGTGATGGTCGACCCGGCCTGCCCCTGCGCCACGATCCGTGCCCAGCCGGAGAAGTTCTGCCCGAAGTCGAACACGAAGCGGCCCGGCAGCGGCTCGCTGACCGTCACGGCTCGCCTCTCGTCCACCGGTCGGATGGGCGGCGAGGTAAGCGGAAGCAGCGCAGCGTCGGGCGCGACGCCGGTCCGGGGCGCCTCCCATGTCGACGCATCGAACCCGGCCCGGTCCCACCCGGCGGCCGTGCGACGCGCATCGTACGTCTCGCCGTCATAGATTTCGGACGTCACGATCGGCGACGTGGCGATGCGCCAGTCGGGACCGGTCGCTATCCGGTCCTGCGTGCCGTCGGCATAGTCGATATGCAGTTCGGCCAGCACCCGGCGCGGCGCGGGGCCGAACCCATACCGCTCGATCCGCCAGCCGAACGCACTTGCGTACCATCCGTCCCCGACCGTCAGCCCGATGGCGTTGTCGCCCGGCGCGACCAGCGCGGTGACGTCGACGGTCTGATAATAGACATGGCTATCCGCGACGCTGATTTCGGGCGACAGCACCGCGTCCGATACGCGCTGACCGTTGATCGTGGCGATGTAGCCGCCCAGCGCCGTCGCATAGAGCCGTGCGCGCGTAATCCCGTCACGTACGGCAAAGTCATGGCGCAACAGCATCGCCGGTTCGGCAGGGCGTGGATCGTTCTGCGCGTTCGATCCGCTGGATATTGCGTGCGGCCAGTCCCCCGCGTCGAATGCTACCGCGTGCCAGTCGGCGGGTGGATCGGGCAGTACCCGCCAAGCCGGCCCGCTGACGATCCGGTCGATCCGCCCACCCGCGCGGTGCAGGCGGATCAGGCTGGCGAACGCGCCGCCATCGACCGGGAAGAAGCCGGTCGTATCGGCATCGACCGCGACACAGATGCTGGCGGGACCGGGGCGCAGGGTCGCGTCGACCGGGGCCAGCGATCCCCAGAAGGGCAGGGGGCTGTCATACCCCCATGGCTGTACCAGCGACGCCGGCTGGCCATCGACCCAGACGCCGCGCAGATGATCCTTGCCCGCGACCCATATCTCGGCACGCTCGATATCGTCCGGTATGGTCAGGTCGAGGCGGAAACCATGCGGGCGCGGGTCGAGTGCGGTTTCGCTCCATACCCATGCCATGCCGACGGCGCGATCGGCACGGGCCAATGCGTCTTCCGCCTCGATCCAGTCGCCTTGCCAATCGTCGAGCAGGCCCGTTTCGAACCATGCTGCTTCGGACTGCGCCCGCCGTCCCGCAACGTCGGTGATTTCGACCGACCAATGCACGCGTTGACGGGAACGGAGCGGCAGGCCGGCGTAGGGGATGTCGAAGCAGGCATCCGAATCGATCTCGCCACTGTCCCATACCGCTTCGCCATCCGCTTCGGCGCGGATGCGATAGCGTTGCTGGACGGTGCCGCGCTCCCCGCTTTCGATCCGCCACGACAGTCGCGGGCGGGCGAGATGCGTGCCGATAAGATCGGTGGAGCCTTCGGCGCGAAGGTCGACGACGCGCAGGGTCATCGACCAGCTACCGGCATCAGCGGGGCAAGCGCGCCGGTCAGGGTATGAAAGATCATGCGGAGGCTCCGATGGCGACGCGAAAGGGCAGGACCGCTGGCGACACGATCGTCAGTACGAACTGAACAGCGCCTGCCGGGCCATGTTCAGCGCCGCGACCGCATCCTGCCGGTCCTGTGCCGCCTGCATCGCCGCGAAATCCAGCTTGTCCAGCGCTCGCTCGACCGCCTTCAGGAAGCCGATCGCGGAGTTGGCGGCGGCGACGCTGTCTTCGCGGAACGGGAACTGGTCGAGCTGCCACACGCCCTCCCACTTGTTCTTGCGCAGGGTATAGAAGAATTCGAACAGCTCGATCGGATGCACCGACCCGGCGATCAGGTCGTCGTCCCACGCGCGCAGATTGTCGTTGACGTCCATCCCGAACAACCGGCCGTAATCGATGGCGAGTTGCGCTGCATCGGCCGGACTTTCGCCGCCGTACAGCGAATGGCCGAAGTCGAGCAGAATACCGACATTGGGCAACCCCATCCGTTCGATCCCCAGCAAGGTCCGCGCGACGCTGTCGAAGCTCATGTGCACGCGCGGTTCGCGCGGCTTGTATTCGATCACGAACTTCAGGTCGGGATTCTGTCCGGCCAGTTCCGCGACCCCCTCGACGCTCATCCGCCACAGATCGCGATGATCGACTTGGAACGGATAGTCCCAGCCGTCCTGACCCGGCCATAGTTTCACATAGTCAGCGCCGAAATGCCGGACGACACGCGCGGCATCGTTGCACATCTCGTTGGCAAGGCGGCGGATACCCGGATCGGGGTTGGTGAACGCACCCTTCGCGAACTGCCGGGTATAGATTTCGGGCGTGATGCCGATCACCGACAGCCCGTTGCGGGACAGCGCATCGCCGACGGTGGCCAGCGACATGCTGGGATCGACGAAGGGATAGTTGATGTCCACGACCGACAAGTCGTCGACCATTCCCGCCAGGTCGATCATGTCGATCAACGACCGCGTCTCGCCATAGCCGTCGGTCGCGTACCGATCGACATAGGTCGCGAAATGCCAGATGCCGGCTCCGTAGCGTTGCTTGCCCATCGATCACTCTCCCGACGTTTTGGCGTGCCGACACGATTGCGTTGCGCCGCCAATCACATATAAGACGTCATATGACTATCAATGTGGTAACGAGCAATAACGATCTCGCTTCTCGCGCCGATCAGGTGCGGGCCCGGGCCAACTGGATGCGTCGGCGGCTGCTGGCCATGATCGTAAAGGCGGGGCAGGGGCATCCCGGCGGCGACCTGTCGGCGACCGACATTCTCGCGACGCTCTATTTCGACGTGTTGCGGATCGACCCGTCGCGACCGGACGCGCCGGACCGCGACCGGTTCGTGATGAGCAAGGGGCATTGTACCGGTGCGCTGTACTCGGCACTCGCGGCACGCGGCTTCTTTCCCGAAGCCGAACTGGACACCTATCTTCAGCCCGAATCACGCCTCAACGGCCATCCCAACCGCGTGTACCTTCCGGGGGTGGAAACCAATACCGGGCCGTTGGGCCATGGCTTTCCGGTCGCGGTCGGCATCGCGATCGCGGGGCAGATCGATCGCGCCGACTATCGCGTCTTCGCTCTGACCGGTGACGGCGAATTGCAGGAAGGCAGCATGTGGGAAGCCGCGATGCTCGCCGGGCACCGTGGGCTGGGTCGGCTGACCGTGATCGTTGATCGCAACCGGCTGCAACAAGGCGCGCGCACCGAGGACACCAACGCGCTCGAACCGCTTGCCGGCAAATGGCGGGCATTCGGATGGGAGGTCGAGGAGGTCGACGGCCACGATGTCACCGCACTGCTGACCGCGTTCGATGCAGCCGCCGAACCGCGCGACCGACCGCGCGTGATCATCGCGAATACGGCGAAAGGACATGGTGTGAGCTTCATGCGCGATCAGGCCGGCTGGCACCACGGCGTCCCCAGCGCCGCGCAATTTGCGCAGGCGATCGAAGAACTCGAAGCGGAGATGGCATCATGAGCGCCACCACCGCACCACAGGGCATGTATGATTGCCGCGACGCCTATGTCGCGACGCTGGAAGAACTGGCCGTCAGCGATGAGCGCATCGTCGCGGTGGTGAACGATTCGGTCGGATCGTCGAAGCTGGGCAAGTTTCGCGATCGCTTCCCCGACCGCCTCGTCAACGTCGGCATTGCCGAACAGAATATGGTCAGCGTCGGCGCGGGACTGGCCAATGGCGGCAAGGTGCCGTTCGTCAGCGGCGCGGGATGTTTCCTGACCGCACGGGCGATGGAACAGATCAAGGTTGATTGCGGCTACAGCCAGGCCAACGTCAAGCTGTGCGGCATCTCCAGCGGCGTCGCGTACGGCGAACTGGGCGCGACGCACCACAGTATCGAGGATGTCGCGTGGCTGCGCGCGATCGACAAGCTGACCCTCATCGTTCCCGCCGATCCTTGGCAGACCGGCGAGGCGATCCGCGCCGCCGTCGCGCATGACGGCCCGGTCTATATCCGTATCAGCCGGATGCCGGTGCCGGCACTGGATCGCGGCGACGATCCGTTCGTGATCGGTCGTGCGGAAACGCTGCGTACCGGCGGGGACGTGGCGATCGTCGCGAATGGTACGCTGGTCCATCGCGCACTGGCGGCGGCGGCGATGCTCGCGGATCAGGGGATTGCGGCGCAGGTCATCAACATGGCGACCGTCTCCCCGATCGATACCGCCGCGCTGGCGACGGCGGCCGCGACCGGTGCGATCGTGACGGCCGAGGAAGGGCTGGCGCATGGCGGCTTGGGCGGCGCGGTCGCCGAATGGTGCGCGCGAAATGCTCCCGTTCCGATGCGGATGCTCGGTTTCCCGGGGTTCCTGCCGACGGGATCGGCCGAATGGCTCATGCAGCGCTTCGGCCTGACCGCCGACGGGATCGCGGCTGCCGTGCACGACGTGCTGGACCAGCGGCCGGCGTGATGAACCGCCCGGTCATCCTCGCGATCGATCAGGGGACGACGAATACCAAGGCGCTGCTGGTCGCGACCGACGGCACCGTCGTTCGGTCGCGGTCCCGCGCGATGCAGGTCGCCTATCCCCGGCCCGGCTGGGCCGAACAATCGGCGGCGGAGATATGGGAAGCGGTGGCGGCGCTGATCGCCGAGTTGATCGCCTCCGCGCCCGACCTGCACGTCGCCGGCGTCGCCATCTCCAACCAGCGCGAAACGGTGGTGATCTGGGATGCCGCGACCGGACAGGCGCTGACCCCAGCGGTGCTGTGGCAGTGCCAGCGATCTGCGACCCGGCTGGCCGAGTTGCGGGCGCAGGGACATGAGCCGTTCGTCGTCGACCGCACCGGGCTCAGCCTCGAACCACTGTTCCCCGCCGCGAAGATCGCCGGGCTGCTCGACGCGATGCCCGGCGCGCGCGATCGTGCGGCACGCGACGAACTGCGCTGCGGTACGATCGACAGCTGGCTGTTGTGGAACCTGACCGGCGGGGCGGTCCATGCGACCGATCACAGCAATGCGTCGCGGACCCAGTTGTTCAACCTCGACACGCTGTGCTGGGACGAGGATCTGGCCCGCATCTTCGACGTGCCGATCGCGATGCTGCCGCAGGTCCTGTCGTCCGATGCGCGGTTCGGCACGGTCGCGCCCGGCATAACCGCGCTGCCGCCGGGGACGCCGGTCCATGCGATGATCGGCGACAGTCATGGCGCGCTGTACGCGCACGGCATCGAGACACCCGGTAGCGGGATGAAGGCGACGATCGGCACCGGCAGCTCGCTGATGACGCCGACCGAAGGGCGGGTCCGGTCCGCGCATGGCCTGTCAGGCACGATCGCGTGGAGCCGGGGCGGGCAGGTGCGTCATGCGCTGGAAGGCAACATTTCCGTATCGGGGCAGGCGGCGGCATTTGCCACGATGCTGCTGGGGCTGTCCGATCCCACCGCACTGGGCGTGCTGGCTGCATCGGTGCCGGACGCGGGTGGCGTGACCTTCGTTCCGGCACTGGCCGGTCTGGGCGCACCGCATTGGCGACCACAGGCACGTGGTATCGTGGCCGGCATGACGCTCGCCACGCGTCCGGCGCACATCGCGCGCGCCACGCTGGATGCGATCGCGCTTCAGATCGCCGACGTGCTGGCCGCGATGCAGGCCGATCTGGGCACCGGGTTCGCGACGGTATCGATCGACGGCGGGGCGGCGAAGAACGATTTGCTGGCACAGATTCTCGCCGACCTGACCGGCCTGTCGGTCGTCCGGCCCCATGCGGCGGAGGCCAGTGCGCTGGGTGCCGCGCGGATGGCGGCGGAGGCGCTGGGGCTGGGCGGTGCCGGGTTGCGGCTGCGACCCGACGACAGTTTTGCGCCAGCGATGGGTGCGACCGAACGCGCCAAGGTCCGTAGCGACTGGGCCGCCGCCATCGCGAAGGCGGGCTGACCTGCGCGATGAGGCGGGGCGGATCAGGCCGCCGCCCGCCCCTCGATCGGTGCGACGTCCATGTCCGCCTCCAGTTCGTCGAGCGACTTGCCCTCGTTCCGTGGCGCGCCGAGATATCCGATCAGCCCGCTGACGAACAGGAACCCGGTCAGGATCCATGCCAGCGTCTGGAACCCGGTCGCGGTGAGTAGCGGCACGAAGAAGCTGAATACCCCCAACGTGATCCGCACGACGCCGAACATCAGCCCCTGCGCGGTCGACCGTAGTAGCGTGGGGAACATTTCCGCGCTCCACAGCTGGAAGAACGACTGCGCGCCGAACCCTTGGCCGATGCTCATCAGCACGACGTGGAACAACGCCATTGGCAGCGTCAGCGGGAAGATGGCGAGCAGCGCCATGCCGAACACCTGAATGATGGCGGACACGAGGAACAACGTGCGCTGGTTCACCCGGTCGGCCAACCGCATGAAAATCAGCCAGATCGACAACATGCCCAGCAGGAAGCTGAACGATTGCACCGCGACCGACATCGCCTGGCTCTGATTGCCGACGGTGCGCAGGATATAGGGGAAGAAGAAGCCGTTGGTGCCGGCCCACAGGTTCCACATGCCGTACATGCCGGTCAGGAACGCCATCGGCGCGATCCATTTCGCCTTCATCAGATCGCGCAGTCGGGCGGGTTGCGCCGCGACCCCCGACGCCGGGGCGTTGTCCGCCTGTGCGTCCAGCCAGCGTTGCGATTCCTTCATGCGCGACCGCAGGAACGTCAGCGCCACCGCAAGGATCGCCAGATGTGCGAAGACGATGCGCGCGCCCAGTAGGCCAAGCGGTTCGAGAACGAGGAACATCAGCAGCACGACGACCGGCCCCAGATACCACAGCACCTGTGCCACGCCGCTATGTTTGCCTCGCGCACCTTTCGGCGCGGTCTCGGCGATCAGCGACCATGACGCCGGAATATCCGCCCCGACGGCCAGGCCGACGAGGAAGAAGCCGATCAACACCATCCATGCGTTCATCGCGAAGATCAGCCATAGCATGCCGAACGCGTAGAACAGCATGTCGTACTGGTAGATCGTCTTGCGCCCGAACAAATCGCAGAGCCGTCCGCCGACGAACGCACCGATCCCGGCGGAAATGGCGTTCGGTCCGAATGCGCCGATCAGTCCGACGAAGCTAGGGCTGAGATCATAGGCCTGCATCCACAGCGCCAGTGCCGCCGATCCCGCGACGATCGATCCGGCGTCGATATAATTGGCCAGCCCGGCAAGGATCGTATTCTTCCAGTCGTCGCGATCCGATCCAATGCCCTGTCCGGTGGCAACATCCATATCCCCGCCTCTCGTCTTTATTTCATATGACGACATATGATATTACCTATTACGACGCAATCGGGAGAGTGGCGTGGAAGTTTCGCGACGAGATATGCTGGGTGGAACGGCGGCGACCGCTGCCCTTGCGCTGACGACGCCAGCGAGGGCCGCTGTCGCAACGCCGCGAGTCGAGCGCTGGGGCATGCACGAAATCGTGTTGAAGGGTCCGGCGAGCGGCAATCCGTTCGACGACATCCGCCTGTCCGCTATCTTCGTCTGCGGAACCGTGCAGATCGACGTCTCCGGGTTCTACGACGGCGACGGCACCTATCGCATCCGTTTCAGTCCGCCATCGCTGGGTCGCTGGGACTGGACGACCGGTAGCAACGTCGCCGCGCTCGACGCCCGGACCGGGCGGTTCGACAGCATTCCGCCCCGACCGGACAATCATGGTCCGGTCCGCGTCACGCGTGACGGCTATCATTTCGCCTATGCCGACGGCACGCCCTATCGCCCGGTCGGGACCACGGCCTATTCATGGGCGCTGCAATCGGATGCCCGGTGCGCGCAGACGCTGGCGACGCTAAAGGCAGCCCCGTTCAACAAGATGCGGATGTGCGTGTTTCCGAACGTTACGTCGGTCGCGACCAACCCGTTCGTGCGCACCGGCGGCGGCCCGCGCGACTGGAATTCGACGCGGTTCGATCCGGATTATTTCCGGCGATTCGAGGATCGCATCCGGCGGCTGGGCGAACTGGGGATCGAGGCGGACGTGATCCTGTTCCACCCGTACGACAAATTGCGCGGCTATTCGGCCATGTCGCGCGCCGATGACGAGCGGTACGTCCGTTATGTCGCCGCCCGCTTCGGTGCCTATCGCAACGTGTGGTGGGCGATGGCGAACGAATACGACATCGTCGAGGGGAAGACCGTCGACGATTGGGATCATCTGTTCGAGGTGCTGGTCGCGGCCGATCCGCACGACCGGCTGCGATCGATTCATCAACTCAACGTCTATTACGACCATCGCAAGCCATGGATCACGCATGCGAGTGTCCAGCACGGTGCGGCGGTGCTCGACGACGGGCGCGTCCATCCGCACCGGAACTTCGCGCAGAAGGCGGTGATCTTCGATGAGGTGATCTACGAAGGCAATTCGGACAAACGCTGGGCGCGGCTAACGGGCGAGCAACTGGTCGAACGCTTCTGGTGGGGAACGCTGGGCGGTGCCTATGTCGGGCATGGCGAGGTGTTCAGCGACGACGGCAACCCCGATATCTCATGGTTGGGGCAGGGGGGAAGCCTGCGCGGCACCAGCCCGCCGCGCCTCGCGTTCTTGCGCCATATTCTCGACAGTGCACCGTCGCCCGGTATCGATCCGATCCAGCAATTCTGGGACTATCATCTGGGGGGGCGCGACTTCACTTGGTATCTCAAATATTTCGGCAACAGCCGCCCGACGAAATGGGACGTCGCGCTGCCCACCCGCGCGGCAGACCCGCACCCGGATTACCGGATCGACGTGATCGATACGTGGGACATGACAATCACCCCCGTCGCCGGCGTGTTCCGCATGGTCCAGCGCGACGAATATGACGTCCACGACCCGGCGCGTCCGACGATCGCGCTGCCCGGCAAGCCCTATATCGCGGTTCGCATAATGCGTGTTTGACGAAGGACGTGCGGCCTCGCGCGTCCCGATCGTCCAGCTTACCAATTCCGGACCTCTTAGTTGCCTGACCGACGCACGATTGCGCCTAAAGTGGCAAAAGACCCGCCTCTCGATAGCTGTCGATCGCCCGGTCATACAGACCGATGTTTGATCGGCTTCTCGCCAACAGTTGCGCTCCGGCGATAGCGGCGAAGATTGCCCGCGCCCTCTGTTCGCTTTTTTCGACCGCAATGAGGGACGACGCGGATAGTTGGCGAGCGATCCATGCCACATTGACGTCGGCAAACGCCTGGACTTCGATTGCGACCGCGTCCGGTAGATCCGCGTACTCGGCAGCCATGAAACTGGCGAGACACATCCGGTTGTCGTTCTGGAGTGTCGTACGGAATGTATCAGGATAGCGGCGAAGACATGCGACCGGATCGGGCGTCTCGCTCGACAGGGCTTCCAGAGCCGCTTCAGCATCCTCCCGATACCGTCTTGCCACTGCCGCACCAAGATCGGCCTTGCCGGGGAAATAATAATGGATGCTTGCCGACTTGATGCCGACATCCCGTGCGAGATCGCGAAAATTCAGACCGCCATAGCCATGCGCCTGCGCAGTCCGCTTGGCGGCGCTCAGGATCAATTCCCTCGTGCTCGTACTCATTCCAAGTTCCCTGAAGTCTTTCACCTGCCAACTGGCAGATAGACGTTGACGCGCAGTTCGCAACCGTCATAGACGAGTCTATCAACTGGTAGGTAGAGATGCTCTGTGAGAATTTACGATCGTCAGGCCGCACCTCATCCGGCGCGGGTCCGCATCGTCGTCGCCGCAAAAGCCCTTGAGGACCAGATCGAGTTCGTCAGTGTCGATCTGATTGCTGCTGAACAGAAGCAGCCGGATTTCCTCGCGATGAACCCGATCGGTAAGATCCCCGTTCTCGAACTGGCCGATGGCACGATCATTTCCGAATGCACCGCGATTACCGAGTATCTCGACAATCTGGATGGCAGCCCGATCCTGACCGGCACTACGCCGCGCGAGAAGGGACTGATCCACATGATGCAACGTCGGGTTGAGATGATGCTGATCGACGCGGTCGACGATTATTTCCATTATGGCACCCCCGGCCTTGGCACAGCGCTGCGGCCGTGGCGGATGCCAGACTGGAGCGGCGCGCACGAATGGGGGAAGCGGCGCGGTGCGTATGCCGTGGCAAATATGCCCTTCTTCAACGATCTGCTGGCCAAGCAGCCTTTTCTGGCCGGTGATGGCTTTTCGATGCCGGACATCACCCTGTTTGCCGGCCTGATGTTTGCCGAGCTTGTCGGTCTGCCGATCGCCCCGGAACTCTCTGCGCTTCACACCTGGCGCAGCAAGGTAGCCGATCTTCCTGCCGTAAAGAATCGCAGCGGTCAGACCCCGCTGCCGGAAGATCTGGCGCGCCCGAGTGGCGCGGCATAACAACGGCGCATCGGCTTTCCGGCTCCCGTGGGAGAGCGCGCTAGTGATGGACTGACGAGATGCAGGACTGTCCCCGCGAATAGATCGTCGGAGTTCGCATAACTGAGGGGCAGGCGTCTAGATCCGCATAGGACGACAGACCGGAGCAAATCGTGCTGCGCGTTTCTACGCATCTTGTGTCGTGTGCGCGGGGCGCCGAAGATGGTGGTACTCCGGCCGTGACTGAGCGGCTCCCAATTTTCACGCCGCTGCTGAGTTAGCTTCAATGTCCTCGTGCCCTCGACAAGGGCAGCTCGTAAAATCCACGGGCACAAACCGCCGCGGTTGTCGCGCCCGAGCACGGTGTTGCCGTCCGTCCGCCATTCCTTGAATGGCCGTCTCGCCGCAATCAGTGCTGCGCACAGGTACTCGTTCAGACGATCCCCGTTGAACGATTCCGCAAAGCAACAAACCCAGTAGTTTTGAAAACCGGCGGAGGACGGCGTCGGGTTCGAAACCGTCTATTGCCCGTTCGGCCTAATGGGCGGTAATGGGGCGTTAACCCCGGCGATTTGGAGTTTACCCAGCCGCCTTTGCTTCGAACGCTATAAAAAAGGAAGCGCCGTGCCGGAGCAGGAACAGCCTCGATACAGCGAGGCGTATCCCCGTTTTTCGATATCGCAGGCGAAAGCGAAGGTGGGCACTGAGCGTCGAATTCTGTTGTGGCGTAATCAAGACAACCACGCGATTGGAACGCTCCGCTTCGAATGGGAAGCCGATCAACGGTTGACCCTTAAGCCACGTATCCAAGACCTTCCGTATTGCGACGGGTCCACAGCCGACGCTGAACTTGATATATCCCAAGAACTTACAGGATACGGCCGATCACAGTATTTTACTATATGTCCTCGGTGCGGTCAACGCATCGATATCGTAATCTATTGTGACGGATACTGGCAATGTTCAAAATGTCACGGCCTACGCAACCGATCATCGCTACTCGATCGAGTTATCCGTATCTCCATCGAACTTGGAGCGCTGGAAGATGAGGTCGGCAATGGCCGTCCGTTCAGGATGCGTCAGAAGTCCTACGATGCGAAGGTGGAACGTTTGCAGGAACTTGCCGCCGCCCTTGGGAAGCAACCTCGTCGGGTCCCGGACCGGCGTTTTCGATTCAACGTAAGTGGTAGCTGGGAAGCAGAAACTGACAGCCTACTATATTTCGAAAGCGGCTTTGCGCGCGGATTACCTTGGTAATTGTGTGGATAGTTGGGCGCTAACCGGCGCGCAATGATAGGCTGCTGATTAGCGCATCGTCAAAATCGAGCGGATGCTGGGCGCCGAGCGATGTGTCGATCGGCGCAGCGTTGCAAATCGGACCAGCCGCGAATTCGCCCGCGAGGATAGCGCACTATGCACATTCTGGCCTATTTTGATGAGCCGTTGGGCGCAAAACTCGGATCCGTGCGCCTAGCGCACATCTCGATTTTCTCATCACAAAGTAGGATTGAGGGGTGCAATTTAATCTTGATATCTCAATGAGATAACGGCTTATTGCCGAGCTAATTTGGTGCACCCCTCATAAAATTTCGAAAATTTACACCTGATTGCGCGATGCACCCCTTGGAAAATGCTTTGTTTTCAGTCTCACCCCTCAGCACCCCTGTGCTAAAAGGCTCTTGTTGCAGGCGGCCCTTTTGGGTGCGTCAGGACCGCTCCACCAGATCAAACACGGTGCCACATCAAGCATGGCCCGAGGATCGGTAAGGCGACCGCATCTGGCAGCACATTCCGCCCTAGTTGGTGCGTGATGCGCTATTTGCCATTGTACTGCGACTTAGTCGGTCACACCAATCTGCTTGTAGACGTCGATCTGCCTCCAGCCCATGCGCATGTAGCGTGCGCGGATCAGGCTTTGCGACTGTGCAGCGGACGCAACCCAGACGACCGGAGCGATGAAGATAAGTAGCGGCCACATTATGATGGACGTGGCCATCAGGATCAGCATCGATACGATCAGCGGTCGCCATAGGCTGCGGGCGGCCATGTAGAAGACGCCGAACAGGAACATCCAGAGCCAGGCAAGCTTGGGCGCTGCTTCACGCCAGCCGTTGGTGGGGTTCTCATATACTGCAGCATATCGGTTCGGATTGAAGACACGTGGGCGCATGAATTGTTCTCCTGAAAAATTTGCTCGGGAAACGTTATGGCTTCGGGCTTAGGCCGACACATGGTCGCCAGTAGATCAGCATGCCGCCCAGGAAGTCCTTGCGAACTTCGATGCGGCTACCTGTTCCTTCGGGATAAACCGAAAATGCTCGTTCGACACCGCCATAGCCGTTGCGGATCCGTACGACGCGTGCGCCGTCGGCGCGCTCGATCGCTCGTTTGTTGTTGTTCACCTCAAGGCACTTCACGACCTCGTCGGCCGACGTGGCAACCCGGAACACTTCTTCGGGCTCTTTGCGCAGAATCTTGTTGGTCGTTGCACATCCCGTGACCAGCAGAAGTGCCGGTAGGATTTGCGTGTAGCGGAAGGCCTTTGATGACATGTCTCACCCCCTTTTGCGGGGTGGTACGGCTTTGCTCGTTGCCACCCCTATGTTCCTCTCGGGGCGGCGGCCGAAGCCGGATGTTGGAAACCTGTCGCTAGAGCAGGCGCATGCGCCTTTATCGACCGAGGCCGACTGGACATGCGCGCATGCCACCCGGCCTCGAAATGCTTCGCGACCGAGTCCTAGGCGGGATCGACATTCACCGTAGCCAGATCATGGCGGCGGCGAGGTGGACGAAGCCGGTGAAGTGGACGGTGCGTCGGTCGTAGCGAGTGGCGAAGCGGCGGAAGTGTTTGAGGCGGCTGAAGCATCGCTCGATCTGATTGCGATGTTTGTAGATGCTGGCGTCGTGCGGGATGGCGACCTTGCGGTTGCGTTTTGACGGGATGACGGCGGTGGCGTTCATGGCTGCGATGCGGTCGCGCAAGTCGTTGCCATCATAGGCCTTGTCGGCCAGCACCGCCCCGGCTTGCTGGCCATCG
>NZ_JACYVA010000006.1 GCF_014842075.1 Sphingomonas sp. CFBP 13720 | reverse complement strand
CGTGAATCAGAAAACCGTCACCGTGTGAATCCCTGATGATTCAGCTCGGCTGAAAAACGCTCTAGCGACCGCGGGGCGCCCCTGCTGTGGCACGATATAGGCATCGCGCTTGGCATAGTCCGGTTTGCGGTTTCCGGCTGCATCGCTGGTCCTGAACCGCGCGGCCTGATCGGCGAGGTTGCCGACTTCGCTGGCAAGATTGCGCGCGGCGGCGGAGGTCTGTTCGACCATCGCCGCATTCTGCTGCGTCGACTGGTCCATCGTCCCGATCGCGGTCGAAATCTCGGTGATCGCCGCCGATTGTGCCTGGTTGTCCGATGCCATCGTCGCCAGCAATTCGTGAACCTGCGCAACATCGCCCGAAATATTACCGAACGCGTCGTCGACCTTCGTCACGGCGTCCACCGCGATCACGACCTCCGACTGCGTCATGGTCAACTGATCGCGCGCGCGCTTGGCTTCTTCTTCGGCGCGCATCGCCAGTGCCGATACCAGATCGGCGACGACCGCAAAGCCGCGCCCGGCATCGCCAGCCCGACCTGCCTCGACCGCCGCATTCATTGCCAACACACGGGTCTGGAACGCGATCTTGTCCAGCCCCTCGATCACCGTGTCGATGCCCTTGGCGCATTCCGACACGCGGCCCATCGCCTGCACCGCCTCGTCCGCCATGGCGCGACCGCCGCCGATCGTGGCGATCGCCCGATCCGCGCTCTGCACCGTGCGCGATGCCGCCCCGACCGACGCCTTCAACCGGCCATCCATCTGCGTCACCGACGCGGCGGTTTCCTCCAGCGAGGCAGCGTTGCTTTCGGTGCGACGTGCCAGATCCTCCGATGCCTGCGCAATCTCGCCCGACCCGGTGCGGATCGACGACGCGCTTTCGGACACCGCGCCGATCAGGTCGCGCAGCCGTCCCAGCGCTTCGTTGAAATTACGCTTCAGCCCGTCATATTCGGGCGGGAATGCCTCGTCGATCGCCGCCGTCAGGTCGCCGTTCGACAGGTCCGACAGATGAGCCGACACGGTGTCGACGACCATCTTCTGGTCGGCGTCGGCCTTTGCCTTGGCCTGATCGGCCGCATTCTTTGCGATGCCGTTTTCGCGGAACACCGCCACCGCCTTCGCCATCCGACCGACCTCGTCTTCACGATCGGTGCCAGGCACCGTGACCGAGAAATTCCCGGCGGACAGCGGTTGCATGACCCCCGTCAATTCGGTGATCGGCTTGCCGATCGCGCGCGTCAGCAGGATGCACAGCCCGATCACCGAAATAGCGAGCAACAGGGTGCCGACCAACGTCGCACGCCGGCTGTTCGCGAAGGCAGCCGCCTGTTCGGCCCGATATTGCTCCAGTGCCTCGGTCTGGCGCGTGCGCAACTTGCGCAACGGCGCCAGCACGGGGGACAATAGCTGCGCCTTCACGTCGGCGCGGATGATCGCCATCGCTTCCTCGTTGCGGCGCTCGTCGCCCAATTTCATCAGGCGCGTCGCCCATGATGGCTGCCACGCGCGAAGCAGCGCGTGCGTCTCGTCGACCAGCGCCTGATCGGCGGGCGCATCGATCTGCGCGTCGATCGCGGCCAGCGCATCGGCCATCTGCGTGTTCGCTTCCTTGTAGAAGCCCGCATAGGATTCGTCGCTGGTGATGACATAGCCGCGCACCTGCGAATTCATCCGCTGGGCCGCCATTTCGAAGCTGACGGTCTGGGAATAGATGTCCTGCGCGTGCGAGGACCGCTCGGTCGTCGCCTGAACGGTCGCGGAACTGTTCCACACCGCCGCCATCATTGCGATGACGATCGCCATGTTGACCGCGAAGGCTGCGATCATTTTGGTCGACATCGACCAGTTTCGCATGTTCATTGGGTACTCCCCCGTTTCGCGACGGCGCTGAACGCCTGTCGTCACGCCACTATTTGCGAACGATCCGAATGTGATCGGATCGATCCGCCTCTTGTGCATGATAGGGAAGTCGATCGGGGTGCCGGTGACGACGACGGTATTTTTATTCGCCGACTTTCCGTCGACCGGGGCGAACGCATGCCGCGGCCCCCGTCGTATCCGGTCGGCCGGGCCAGTCACGCGGGGGCGGCACGAACCGCCGCCCCCACCGGTTCAGACAGACAGCTTCGCGGCCAGTTCGGCGATCCGCTTGCCCTGATGACGCGCGCCGCCCAGCTCGATCTCGGTCGGCTGACGGCTGCCGTCGCCGCCTGCGATGGTCGATGCGCCGTACGGCGTGCTGCCGTTCACCGCGTCCAGCCCGGTATGGCCTTCATAGGCGTAATCCAGTCCGACGATGGTCATCCCATGATGCATCAGATTGGTGATGATCGAAAACAGCGTGGTTTCCTGTCCGCCATGCTGGGTCGCGGTCGAAGTGAACGCACCGCCGACCTTGCCGACCAGTCCGCCCTTCGCCCACACGCCGCCGGTCGTGTCCCAGAACGCCGCCATCTGGCTGCTCATCCGGCCATAGCGCGTGCCGGTGCCGACGATGATCGCGTCGTAATTGGTCAGTTCGTTGGGATCGGTCAGCAGCGCGTGATTTTCGTTCACCACGAAGCCCGCGGAT
Organism: Sphingomonas sp. CFBP 13720; assembly: GCF_014842075.1. Lineage (GTDB taxonomy): Bacteria > Pseudomonadota > Alphaproteobacteria > Sphingomonadales > Sphingomonadaceae > Sphingomonas. Next base: position 229,723 of record NZ_JACYVA010000006.1, on the reverse strand, counting down.
TTCGCCACGTCGTCGGGCGCGGTTTCACGTACGCGCCGCACATCGGCTTCGCCGCCGCCCTGCCGGACCCCTTCGGCCATGGCGTCGGCCATCTTCGCGATATGCCCGTAGGAAGAATAATATAGTACCAGAACCTTCGCCATATCGCGCTCCTTCAATCCAAAAAATTCCCCCCGCCGACGTCGGCGGGGGGATCGAACGTCATTCCGCGTCGACCAGAACGATCTCCGCATCCGCGGTCGCAGTGATCGTCACCGTCTGCCCGCCGGACAGTGCCGCGCCGTCGCGTGCCTCGACCGCGACGCCGTCGACGGTGATCGCACCGGTCGCGGGAACCAGATAGGCGTGACGCCCCGGACCGACGCTATGTTCCACGCTCTCGCCCGCCTTCAGCGTGACGCCCAGCACCCGGGCCTCCGCCCGGATGCGCAGCGCGTCGCCATCGTCGTCGAACCCGCTGGCCAGCACGGTGAACCGGCCCGAACGCTCATCCTTCGGGAACGGTTTGGCCCCCCAGGACGGCGCACCGCCCTTTTGCCGAGGCTCGATCCAGATCTGGAAGATCCGGGTCGTCTCCGGTTCCAGATTATATTCGGCATGGCGCACGCCGGTGCCGGCACTCATCACCTGCACGTCGCCAGCGACGGTGCGGCCCTTGTTGCCCAGCGAATCCTGATGGGTGATCGCGCCGGAGCGGACATAGGTGATGATTTCCATGTCCTTGTGCGGATGCGGCGGAAATCCCGAATTGGCGGCGATCTCGTCGTCATTCCATACCCGGATCGCGCCCCAGCTCATCCGTGCCGGATCGTGATAGCTCGCGAAGCTGAAATGATGGCGGGCGTTCAGCCAGCCGTGATCGGCGTGGCCGAGGGTTGCGAAGTCGCGTTTGTCGATCATGACATGGTCTCCTTGCTTGACCCCCAAGATAGGCTGCGCGATCAACGCGTAAATGGAAACGTAGGAAACCGATCGTTTCCGCAGGAGACTATACGATGCGCCTGCCCGACTTCGAAGCATGGGCGATGTTCGCCTGCGTGGTCGAACATCGTTCGTTCAGCGCGGCCGCCGCGTCGATCGGCGTGTCGAAGGCGACGATATCGAAGGCGGTGGCGCGGCTGGAACAGTCGTTAAGTACCACGCTGTTTCATCGCACCTCGCGCCGCCTGACGCTGACCGATGCCGGGCGGACCCTGTCCGAACGTGCGGCACGCATCCTTGCGGAGGCGCAGGCGGCCGAGGAACAGGCGCGCGATGCGGCGGTCGCGCCGACCGGCCTTGTCCGGCTTGCCGCGCCGATGTCGTTCGGCATCGCGCATGTCGCCCCCGCCGTCGCCGACTTCCTGCTGGCGTATCCGGGGGTGGAAATCGACTTCATCCTGTCCGATGCGAAGGTCGACATCGTTGCCGACGGGATCGACGTGGCGCTGCGCGTCGCCGACCTGCCCGACAGTTCGCTGCGCGCCCGCCGGGTCGCGCCGGTGACGATCCGCGTCGTCGCCTCCCCAGCTTATTGGGACGCGCATGGTCGGCCGCAACATCCCGCCGACCTCGCCGGTCACGCGTGTTTCGCATACAGCAACATCGCGAGCCGCGTGTGGCATTTCCGGCGGGGCAACGAAGAGGTCGCGGTTCGGCCCGCCGGTCCATTAACGGCGAATAACGGGGAAGCGATGATCCCGGCGCTGGAACGCGGCGTGGGCGTCGCCCGCCTGCCCGGGTTCATCGTCGACGCGGGCATCGCGGCAGGGACGCTGGAACCCGTGCTGGTCGACTGGTGCAACGACGACATCGCGCTCCACCTGCTCACCCCGCCCAGCCCGCTGCGCCCGGCGCGGGTGGAAGCGTTGATCGATTTCCTCGCTCGAAGGTTCAAAAACGACCGTACCGTACGAATGGTTGATGAATCCGGTTCCACTTGACCAAAAATTAACCTTTCGCCTTCAAATCTGTTTAGGTTAATGTTTTCGTGAGCGCACCGGACCGGGGAAGCGTTGTGCGAAACGGGGGACTTGCGGATGCGCGTGTTGCTGATCGAAGACGAGCCGACGACCGCCAAGGCGATCGAACTGATGCTGACGACCGAAGGCTTTAATATCTACACGACCGATCTGGGCGAGGAAGGCCTCGATCTGGGTAAGCTGTACGATTACGACATCATCCTGCTCGACCTCAATCTTCCCGATATGCACGGCTATGACGTGTTGAAAAAACTGCGCGTCGCACGGGTGCAGACGCCGGTGCTGATCCTGTCGGGCGTCAACGAAATGGACTCCAAGGTCCGCTCGTTCGGCTTCGGCGCGGACGATTACGTGACCAAACCGTTCCACCGCGAAGAATTGGTCGCGCGCATCCACGCCGTGGTCCGCCGGTCGAAGGGGCATTCGCAATCGGTCATCCGCACCGGCAAGCTGGCGGTGAACCTCGATGCCAAGACGGTCGAGGTCGGCGGCAGCCGTGTCCACCTGACCGGCAAGGAATATGCGATGCTGGAGCTGCTCTCGCTGCGCAAGGGCACCACGCTGACCAAGGAAATGTTCCTCAACCACCTGTATGGCGGCATGGACGAACCCGAACTGAAGATCATCGACGTCTTCATCTGCAAGCTGCGCAAGAAGCTCAGCCTCGCATGCGAGGGCGAAAACTACATCGAAACCGTCTGGGGCCGCGGCTATGTGCTGCGCGAAGCGGACGAAATGGTCGACGCAGCGGTCGCCTGATCGCGGACCGTTTCAGGGCCGGTCGACATCAGCGAAAACCGGCCTTCTCTCGTCACCCCGGACCTGTTCCGGGGTCCACCTGACCGCCAACGATGCCGAACAAGGCTCGACCGCCAACGATTGCCGCACGGTATTCCCCGCAACATGCCCGGGGTGACCGTCGTGCAGGCGGCAGGTGCGCCATCGCACTGAATGTCGACCCGTCCTAACCGGCGGTGATGCGACCGCCGAGCTTCAACCGTTCGCCGTTGGTGACGACGACGCGATCGCCGCGCTTCGTCACCGCGAACAGCTTTCGCGCGAACGCGACCGGTACGCCGATACAGCCATGCGTCGCCGCCCCCGGCTGCACGTCGCTGCCATGGATCGAGATACCGTCGTCGGTCAGCCGCAGCATGTACGGCATCGGTGCGTCGTACAGGTTGCTGACGTGGTCAGCGTCCTTCTCGGTAATCGTCAACACCCCCAGCGGCGTCGGTTTCCAGTCCGCCCCGTACAGCACCACCGCCGCGCCGATCTCGTAACCGTCGCGGAATACCGACAGCACCTGCGCATCCAGATCGATGGTGATGACCAGTGGTCCCGATGCCGGCGCGCCCTGTTCGTCCCAGACCCAGCGGCCATGCGTGAACGGCCCCTCGATCGGCAGCACGCGGCGTACGACCATTCCCGCCGGTTCCGGGACGGGCACGGGCGCGGCGCGGGTGCTGGAAACCGGCACGGGCGTGACGCGGATGACCGGCAAGGCCGTCGCCGCCGCACGGTTCGGCGGCGCGGCGGGAGCGTCGACCGGCCCCGCGCCGACCAACAGCATCGCCCCGGCCCCCGTCGCCCCGACCACGCCGAGCAACAACATAATTCCCAACCCGGTTCGCCATCGGCTTCGCATGGGCGCAGGCCATAGCGCAGGAAACCGCGCGCTACACGCGGCCGTTTCGGCACGTGCCATGCCGGGACGGCAACATTGTCACGTCTGCGGCCCTGTTACTTCGACGACCCTGTTACTTCGGCGGCCACGTCACTTCTGCGGCCACGCCTTGTACCCGCCGACCCACGTCTCGATCACCCGCGTCGTACGCAACTCGGCAGGGGTGGCGGTCACCGGATCGCGATCGACCACGATGAAATCCGCGCGCTTGCCCGGCAACAGCGCACCGAACCGGTCGTCTGCGAACCCGGCATAGGCCGCATCGGCGGTGAACGCCTTCCACGCCTGTTCGCGCGTCACCCGCTCCTCGGGCCGCCATCCGCCCGGTGGCTGACCCTGCCCATCCTCACGCGTGAATGCCGCTGCCCAGCCGACGAACGGATTGGGGTCCTCGACCGGATAGTCCGAACCGAACGCCAGCCGCCCGCCGTCCTTCAACACGGTCGCCCATGCATAGGCACCGGTCAGCCGCGCCGGCCCCAGCCGTGCCTCCGCCATCGTCCGGTCGCCCGTCGCGTGCGTCGGCTGCATCGATGCGACGATACCGTTGCGGCCCAGCCGTGGCAGATCGGCGGGGTCGATCACCTGCGCATGTTCGATCCGCCAACGCCGGTCGCCGCCCTTGAACGACGACGCCATCTCGTCGATCGCGTCCAGCACCTGACGGTTGGCGCGGTCGCCGATCGCGTGGATCGCGAACTGGAACCCGTCCATCGTGCCCCGGCTCATCAGGTTCAGCAGCGTCGTGTCGCCGATGAACGACAATCCGCGCTGTCCGGCGGCGTCGGCATAGGGCTCCTTCAGCCACGCGCCGCGCGATCCCAGCGCGCCGTCGGCATACAGCTTCACCCCGCCCAGCCGCAGCCGGTCGCCATACAGCCACCCGGTAGGACCGTTGCCGGCGATCGCCAGCGCGGGTTCCAACCCGGCGGCATAGCCCATGATCCGTACGCGCAACTGCCCGATATCGCCCATCCGGCGATAGACCAGCCAGTCGTCCACCGACACGCCCATATCGGCGGTCGCGGTGATGCCGTTCGACAGCAGCGTATCCTGCGCCTTCAGGAACGCGGCATTGCGTTCGCGCGGCGATGGTTTGGGCACCCCCTTTTCGAACAGCGATGCCGCCGAATCGACGAACACGCCGCTCGGCTGACCGTTCGGCAGCAATTCGATCCGCCCGCCGGCAGGCGACACGCTCTTCGCCGTAATGCCCGCCGCCTTCATCGCGGCACTATTGGCCCATACGGCATGGCCGTCGGCGCGTTCCAGCAGCACCGGCTTGTCGCCGACTGCCGCATCCAGTTCTGCACTCGTCGGGAAGCGGCCCAGCGCCCACGCCTCCTGATTCCATCCGCCGCCGGTGATCCACTGGCGATTGGCGTTGGCGCGGGCATAGGCGCGGATCGCCTCCTGCGCGTCGGCCAGCGAGCGCGTCTTCGCAAGGTTCAGTTCCAGCCCGCGAAAGCCCAGCGCCATGACATGCCCGTGCGCATCGACCATTCCGGGCATCACCACGCGTCCGGCCATGTCGGTGCGCCAGTCCAGCTTGCGCGGCGGCTTGTCCCCCTTCGCCAGCAACCGGACGACCTTGCCCTCGCCATCGATCAGGATACCGGTGAACCGCACCACGCGCCCTTGTGCGTCCAGCGCGACGCCCGCGACATTGTCGACCAGACCGTCGGCATGCGCGGCCTGCGCCGCCATCAGCGCGACGCCCGCCAGCCACCACCGCCTCACTTCGCGATCCTCCGCACCAGCGCGCTGGTATCCTGTCGCCCGCCGCCCATCGCCTGCACCTGCGCATAGAATTGATCGACCAGCGCCGTCACCGCCAGCGTCGATCCGTTGCGTCGCGCCTCGTCCAGCGCCAGCCCCAGATCCTTGCGCATCCAATCGACCGCGAAGCCGAAATCGAAGCTGTCCTGCGCCATGCTGGGCCAGCGATTGACCATCTGCCAGCTTTGCGCCGCGCCGCCCGACACCGCGTCCAGCACCTTGTCGAGATCGAGATCGGCGGCCTGCGCGAACCGCAACGCTTCGGACAGCCCCCCCAGCACCCCGGCGATACAGATCTGGTTGACCATCTTAGTCGTCTGTCCCGCGCCCGCCGCGCCGACATGCACGATCCGGGCGGCATAGGCCTGCATCACCGGTTCGGCGGCGGCGAACGCCGCGTCGGTCCCGCCGCACATGATCGACAGCGCGCCCTTTTCCGCGCCCGCCTGTCCACCCGAAACCGGGGCATCGACCACCAGCAGCCCGCGCGCTGCACCGGCCTCCGCCAGTTCGCGCGCGATCGCCGCCGATACCGTCGTGTGATCGGCGAACACCGCGCCCTCGCGCATCGCCGCGAACGCGCCGTCGTTGCCCAACGTCACCTGCCGCAGGTCGTCGTCGTTGCCCACGCATGCCAGCACCGCGTCGGCCCCCTGCGCCGCCTGTGCCGGGGTGTCGGCGACGCTGCCGCCGCACCGCTCCGCCCACGCCTGCGCCTTGGCGCGCGTACGATTGAACACGACGACCGAATGGCCGGCGGCGACCAGATGTCCGGCCATGGGCGCGCCCATGACGCCGGTGCCGATGAATGCGATATGTGCCATGCGGGGGGTGTAGGGAACGACACCGTCGTGCGGAAGGGCCTTTACGGGACTGTCGCGATGCTTGTCCAACGCTACCCGGCGCGTACGGGACGTTCGCGACCGCCTGCCCGCCAGCCGCGCGTCGGAATGGAACGTCGGTAGCGCGAGCGCGCCCGGTCCTGCTTCCAGCGTCGCCTTTCACTGTCCGCGCAAATCCGCTAGTCGCCCGCGATGGCTACCAACCCGATCGCTCCGCCCGCCCTGCCCGTTTCCGTCGACGATGTGCGTCAGGCGGCGATGCGGATCGGCGGATCGATCGTCCGTACGCCGACGCTGATTAGCCGCACGCTGTCCGAGCTGACCGGCGCGACCGTCTATCTCAAATTCGAAAATCTCCAGTTCACCGCCGCCTACAAGGAACGCGGCGCGCTCAACACGCTGCTGCAACTGGATGAAGCGACGCGTGCCAAGGGCGTGATCGCGGCGTCGGCGGGCAATCACGCACAGGGGCTGGCCTATCACGGCAACCGGCTGGGCGTACCGGTCACGATCGTGATGCCGCGTCCGACTCCGACCGTGAAGGTGATGCAGACGCAGAGCCATGGCGCGACCGTGGTATTGGAGGGAGAGACGTTCGACGCCGCCTATGCCCATGCGCGCCTGCTGGAGGCCGAACAGGGGCTGACGTTCGTCCATCCGTTCGACGACGCACGGATCATGGCCGGTCAGGGCACCGTCGCACTGGAAATGCTGGAGGACGTGCCGGACATCGATACGCTGGTCGTGCCGATCGGCGGCGGCGGCCTCATCAGCGGCATGGCGACCGTCGCGCGTGCGTCGGGCCGCGAGATCGAGGTGGTCGGGGTACAGGCCGAACTGTTCCCGTCGATGTACAACCGGCTGCACGGCACCGACCTCGACTGCGCGGGCGATACGCTGGCGGAGGGAATCGCGGTCAAGCAGCCCGGCGGCCTGACGGCACAGGTCGTGGCCGCGCTGGTCGACGACATCGTGCTGGTCAGCGAACGCCAGCTTGAGGAAGCGGTCAGCCTGCTGGTCCAGATCGAAAAGACCGTAGTCGAAGGTGCCGGTGCCGCCGGCCTTGCCGCGCTGCTGGGACATGGCACACGGTTCAAGGGGCGGACCGTCGGCATCGTGCTGTGCGGCGGCAATATCGACACGCGGCTGCTGGCCAACGTGCTGTTGCGCGACCTTGCCCGATCAGGCCGGCTGGCGCGGCTGCGCATCCGGTTGCAGGACCGTCCGGGTGCGCTGTTCCACGTCGCCAAGATCTTTCACGAACATGGCGTCAACATCATCGAAGTGTATCATCAGCGTGTCTTCACGACGCTGCCGGCCAAGGGCCTCATCACCGACATCGAATGCGAAACCCGCGACCGGGCGCATCTCGACCGGTTGATCGATGGTCTGCGCGGCGGCGGGTACGAGGTCAGCCCGGTCGAACTGGCCTGAAGCGCGATCTGCAAATGATGGTGAACGCCACCGCGAACCGTCCCGTTCGGGATCGGTCGCGGCGGGCGGACGACATTCGTGGTTAACCGCCTTTTCACAGGCGTACGGCGGCGGCATAACGCGGCAGGCTACCCCGAAACGGGGCCGCCCGACCGAAGGAGCACCCGGTGACCGCGCCGTTCCGTTTCCCCCGTTTCTTCGTCACCTCTCCCGCCCCCTGCCCCTATCTGCCGGGGCGGCAGGAGCGGAAGGTGTTCACCGAACTGAACGGTCCGAACGCCGATGAACTGAACGACGCGCTGGGCCGGATCGGTTTCCGCCGCAGCCAGTCGGTCGCCTATCGCCCCAGTTGCGTCGGGTGCAGCGCCTGCGTGTCGGTCCGGGTCGTCGCAGGCGGCTTCTCCCCCAATGCGACCCAGCGAAAGCTGTTGCGTCGCCATGGCGATCTGGAAATCCGGATGTGCAAGCCATGGGCGACCGACGAACAATTCCGTCTGCTGCGCGGCTATCTGGCGGCGCGTCATCCGGGCGGCGGCATGACGCGGATGGACGAAAGCGACTTCGCCGACATGGTCGAACATTCGCCCGTCACCTCGTGGATAGTGGAATATCGCGAACCCTCCATCGACGGTAATCCGGGCCGGCTGGTCGGCGCGTGCATCACCGACGAACAGGCCGACGGACTGTCGATGGTCTACAGCTTCTTCGCGACCGATGCCGACGCCCGCGACGGGTTGGGCACCTTCATCATTCTCGACCATATCCGCCGCGCCCGCGCCGCCGGGCTGCCGCACGTCTATCTCGGCTATTGGGTACAGGGGTCGCCGCGCATGCTGTACAAGACACGCTTCCAGCCGCTCGAAGTCCTCGGGCCCTCCGGCTGGTCGCTGTTCGCCGATACTGTGGCGCCGGTGGTCGAACCGGCATGATGCTGGCGGTTTCCGTCGCGCTGCTGCTGGCCGTGGTTCAGACCCAGGCCGATCCCCGCCCGCTCGGCCCGGATACCCGGCGATGTACGCTGTTACAGATGTCGGTCCAGTTGCCGCCGCGCCTGTCTCCGCTCGAACGCAAGGCGGCTGCCAACATCTTCACGACCGACACCCGCAAGTTCCGCACATGTGGCGACGCGCTCCGCCTCGCGCAGCGTTACAAGGCCGAGAAGCGATTCGTCGGCCAGATCGTCTCGCGCCCCAACGTGCCGGTCCGGTCGCTGCCGCCCGTGCTACAGGCCGATCTGCTCGGTCGCCCGATCGGTCGGGCGAGCAAACTCATCGTCGACGCGGACCGGCTGCGCGTCGTCATCGCCTGCACCGCACCGACCTTGCCGAAAGCCGCGCCCGACCGGTCTATCTGACGCGGACGCAGCGTGAGCAGTCCACGCCGTCCAAACGCCAAAAAGCGCCCGATCGCGATGACCGGACGCCCTGTGACTACCAAAATGCCCTGCGCGCCATTACCAGCGGCAGGACAGGCCGCCTTCAGCCCTGGCGGGCCTTGAAGCGGCGGTTGGTCTTGTTGATGACGTAAATGCGCCCACGACGACGGATCACGCGATTGTCCCGGTGACGATCCTTGAGCGACTTCAGCGAATTGACGATCTTCATGGGAAAGGCTCTCAAACGGCAAAAGGGCCGCTCGCACGGCCGGAAAAGAGGCGCCCGCCTATCCCCGCCCGACCGCGCCGTCAAGGTCCGACACCGATTCGCGACCGAAACGCCATCGCAATGAACCCGTCGGGCGGTTACGGACGTTGAAGACCATGACACGTGGTACGAACGGGACGAATGGTATGAACAAGACGATCGGCATCGCTCTGGCCGCTTTCACGACGGTCGCGACTTCGGGCTGCGCAACGACGGGCACGCGCATCCGCCCGGTCGATGTGACGCGCTTTCATCTGGGCGAACCGATCGCCCCCGCCAGCTTCTCGATCGAGCCGCTGTCGACGAACGTCACCGTCAGCCCGGAATTCCAGACCTATGGCAGCGCGGTCGCGCGCGAACTGGAAAAGATCGGCTTCCGCCGCTCCGCCACACCGTCCGACCTGATCGTCGCCGTCGCCTTCACCCGTGCGTCGCGCGGCTTCGTTGAAAAGCGTCCGCCGGTATCGATCGGCATCGGTGCGGGTGGCGGTGGCGGCTATCGCGGTGGACTGGGCCTCGGCGGCGGGCTCGGCTTCGGCCTGGGCGGTGGCCAGCGCGAGGTCGTCGGATCGGAACTGGCGGTGCAGATCCGCCGGCGCAGCGATGGCACCACCATCTGGGAAGGCCGCGCCATCACCGATTCGCTGGAGAACACGCCGGGCGCGCAACCGGTGTTTCAGGCCGATCGTCTGGCCAATGCGATGTTCCGCAACTTCCCAGGCGAGTCGGGAATCACTACGACGGTGCGATGAGCATCGTCATCAACGCCGCGTTCGACAGCGGCAACATCCGGGTCGTCGCCATCCAAGGCGACGTGGTCGACCTCGAAATCGTCAAGGATCGCGAGTCCGACTTCTATCAATGGTTCCACTTCCGCGTCGCCGGGGCGCGGGGGCGGACGCTGACGCTGCGCATCGTCAATGCGGGCGGCGCGGCCTATGCGTTCGGCTGGCCCGGCTATCGCGCGCGGATGAGCACGGACCGGCAGGCATGGCGACAGGTCGACACCTCGTATGAAGACGGCGTTCTGACCTTCGTCGCGACGTTCGACACCGACATGGCATGGTTCGCCTATTTCGCGCCCTACACGCTAGACCGCCATGACGCGATGGTGGCGCGCATCGCCGCCGCGCCGGGCGTCGCGCACCGCGAACTGGGGCAAAGCCTCGACGGGCGTGCGATCGACTATCTGACGCTCGGCACCGGGCCGGTGCAGGTGTGGGCCTATGCCCGCCAGCATCCCGGCGAATCGATGTGCGAATGGTTCATGGAAGGGTTGCTGGAGCGGCTGACCGACGCATCCGATCCCGTCGTCGCCGGCCTGCGCGAACGCTGCACCTTTCACTGCATCCCCAACATGAACCCCGACGGGTCGTTTCGCGGGCACCTGCGCACCAACGCGGCGGGGGTGAACCTCAATCGCGAATGGCACGCCCCGACGCCGGAGCGCAGCCCCGAAGTGCTGTGCGTGCGCGACCGGATGGACCAAACCGGCGTGACCATCGCGATCGACGTGCATGGCGACGAAGCGATTCCGGCCAACTTCATCGCCGGATACGAAGGCATCCCCAACTGGACCGACGAACAGGGCGCGCGCTTTGCCGACTTCGCCCGCCGGTGGGAGGAAGCGACGCCCGAATTCCAGACGAAGCTCGGCTACCCGGTATCGGCCCCCGGACAGGCCAACCTGTCGATGTCGACCAATCAGGTCGCGAACCGCTTCGGCGCGGTGGCGATGACGCTGGAAATGCCGTTCAAGGATCACGATCCCAATCCCGACGCCGAATATGGCTGGTCGCCCGAACGGTCGAAGCGGCTGGCGCATAGCTGGCTGGAGGTGCTGGCCGGGTTCGACCTGTGAGCCACGCGGCGATCACGATCCGCGTCGACGATCCGTCCGCGCCGCACGTCGCGGATCTGCTCGCCCATCACCTTACCGAACTGCGCGGACATATGGCGGCATTTGCGTTCGCTCTGGACGCCACCGGGCTGTCGCAGCCCGACGTCACCTTCTGGACCGCGTGGCGTGGCGAAGAACTGGTCGGGTTCGTGGCGCTGAAACGGCACGCCGATGGATCGGGCGAACTGAAATCGATGCGCGCCACGTCCGCTGCCGGCAACACCGGAGTCGGTCGCGCGCTGCTGGCGCATGTCCTGGCGGAAGGACGGCGTCTGGGTCTGAACCGGATCGATCTCGAAACCGGCACGGCCGCGTTGCATGCACCGGCAGTATCGCTCTATCGCAGCGCCGGGTTCGTCGATCGCGGCCCGTTTGCCGAGTATCGACCTAGCCCGCACAACCGCTTCCTGACCCTGCCGCTCTAGGAGATTCCATGCCCACGCTCGTCCTCATCCGCCACGGCCAGTCGGCGTGGAATCTCGAAAACCGTTTCACCGGCTGGTGGGACGTCGAACTGACCGACAAGGGGATCGCGGAAGCGCAGGCGGCAGGTGAACTGCTCGCGACCAAGGGCCACGACTTCGACATCTGTTTCACCAGCTTCCAGACCCGCGCGATCAAGACGCTCAATCTCGCGCTGGAAGCGATGGGGCGGCTGTGGCTGCCGGTCGAAAAGGACTGGCGGCTGAACGAGCGGCATTATGGCGGGCTGACCGGTCTCGACAAGGCGGAGACGGCGGCGCTGCACGGCGATGCGCAGGTCAAGATCTGGCGCCGCAGCTTCGACGTGCCGCCGCCGCTTCCCGCCGCCGACAGCGTGTGGGACCTGTCCGCCGACCGCCGCTATGCCGGCATCGCCATCCCGCAGACCGAAAGCCTGAAGGACACGATCGACCGCGTCCTGCCCTATTGGGAAACGCGCATCGTCCCCGAACTGAAGGCCGGCAAGCGCGTCCTGATCTCCGCCCACGGCAATTCGCTTCGCGCGCTGGTAAAGCATCTGTCGAACATTCCCGACGACGAGATCACGGGGCTGGAAATCCCCACCGGCCAACCGATCGTCTACGAACTGAACGACGATCTGACGCCGCTCGACCGTTATTATCTGAGCGAGCGGTAAGCCGTAATTCATCGGAACATCAACCGTACGGCCGTCTCTCCCAAGTAGCCATCGATGCTTCGATACGGATCTTCGGCTACGTTCAGTCCGTACTCGGCACGAGCCGTTCGTCGTCATTCGACATGCTGAAGTTCCTCCTTTCCGGGGAGGAACTTCACGCTGGACGCTGCCCCCTGCCATCCCTAAGCAGCGCGCTTCCCTTCGCGAACCGGACGTATCATGGACGACGCACCGCTGGTCGGCATCATCATGGGCAGCACTTCGGACTGGGAGACGATGCGCCACGCCGCCGACACGCTCGCCGCGCTGGACGTTCCGCATGAAACGAAAGTCGTTTCGGCACATCGCACCCCTGCACGGCTGGTCGAATATGCCACCGGTGCGGTCGGGCGCGGGCTGAAGGTCGTGATCGCGGGCGCGGGCGGCGCGGCGCATCTGCCGGGCATGGTGGCGTCGATGACCCGCCTGCCGGTGCTGGGCGTGCCGGTCGAATCGCATGCGCTCAAGGGCATGGATAGCCTGCTCTCGATCGTGCAGATGCCCGGCGGCGTCCCTGTCGGCACGCTGGCGATCGGCAAGGCCGGCGCGATCAACGCCGCTCTGTTGTCCGCCTCGATCCTTGCGCTGACCGACGATGCGTTGGCCGCGCGGTTGGATGCGTGGCGCACTGCGCAGACCGATGCCGTTGCGGTCGATCCGCGATGACCGCGCTGCCGCCCGGATCGACCATCGGCATCATCGGGTCGGGTCAGCTCGGCCGGATGATCGGGATGGCGGCGGCGCAACTCGGCTATCGCATCCATGTCTACGCGCCCGAGACCGGGCCGGCGAACGACGTCGCCTTCACCCACAGCCGTGGCGCGTATGACGATATCGCCGCGCTGACCGCGTTCGCGGCACAGGTCGATATCGTAACCTATGAATTCGAGAATATCGCCGCCGCGCCGATCGCGGCGCTGGGCGACAAGGTGCGCCCCTCGCCCCGTTCGCTGGAGATCGCGCAGGACCGCGTGAACGAAAAGCGCTTCGTCGAGGCGCTGGGCGGGCGCCCCGCGCGCTGGGCGGAAGTCGCCGACCGTGCCGCGCTCGATGCCGCCATCGCCACCGTCGGCTGTCCTGCGGTGCTCAAGACCACGCGCTTCGGCTATGACGGCAAGGGACAGGCGCGGCTGATGTCGGCGGCCGATGCCGACGCTGCATGGGACGCGATCGGCGGCGGCCCGGCGATCCTCGAAGCGTTCGTCGATTTCGAGGCCGAGTTCTCGATCGTCCTCGCGCGCGGCGTCGACGGGGCGCAGGTCCGCTATCCCCCGCCCGCCAATGTGCACAAGGACGGTATCCTCGACACGTCCACCGTTCCCGCCACGCAGCTCGAACCGTGGCGCGCGGAGGCGGAGGCGTTGGCGGCCAAGGTCGCCGATGCGCTCGACCATGTCGGCGTGCTGACGCTGGAATTCTTCTGCGGCCCGGACGGCGCGGTGTTCAACGAAATGGCCCCGCGCGTCCATAATTCGGGACACTGGACGATCGAAGGCGCGGAAACTTCGCAGTTCGAGAATCATGTCCGCGCCATCGCCGGCCTGCCGCTGGGCAGCATCGCGCTGACGGCCGGCGGGGTCACGATGACCAACCTGATCGGCGACGATGTCGACCATTGGCCGACGCTGATCGCCGAACCGCACGCCCACCTGCACCTCTATGGCAAGCGAGAAGCGCGGCCCGGTCGCAAGATGGGCCATGTCACGCGGGTGAAGCGGTAGCGCCGCCGCCTATCCCTCGACACCCAGTTGCCACAGGACGAACGCCATCTCCTCGGCGGCTTCCTTCAGGCTTTCCCACCGCCCCGATTTGCCGCCATGACCCGCGCCCATATTGGTCTTGAGCAGCAGCATGTTGCGATCCGTCTTCGTCGCGCGCAACCGCGCCGCCCATTTCGCCGGTTCCCAATAGGTTACGCGGGGATCGTTCAGGCCGCCTGAGATGAAGACCGGCGGATAGTCCTGTGCAGTGACGTTGTCATAGGGGGAATAGGACCGGATCAGGTCGAACGCCGCCTTGTCCTCGATCGGATTGCCCCATTCGGGCCATTCGCCGGGGGTCAGCGGCAGGGTGTCGTCCAGCATCGTATTGAGAACGTCGACGAACGGCACGCTGGCCACCACCGCGCCCCACAGGTCGGGATCGGAGTTCATCACGGCGCCCATCAGTTCGCCGCCCGCCGATCCGCCGGCAATGGCGATGCGACCGCGATCGGTGAAGCCGAGGTCGATCAGCCCCTTCGCCACGTCGACGAAGTCGTTGAACGTATTGGTCCGCTTTTCGAGCTTTCCGTCCAGATACCATTGCTGGCCCAGATCGTCGCCGCCCCGGATATGCGCGATCGCGAACGCCATGCCCCGGTCGAGGAACGACATGCGGCTGGTCGAAAAGCCCGGCGGCACGGCATAGCCGTAGGCACCATAGGAATAGAGGTACAGCTTGCCGGTCCCGTCGCGCGGAAAGTCGTTCGGATACACCACCGAACACGGGATCGCCGTCCCGTCGCGTGCGGTGATCTCCAGCCGCTCGGTCGCATATTTCGCAGGATCGTAGCCCGACGGGATCGTCTGCACCTTGCGCACCGTCAGCCCGCCGCCGGCCACGTCGTAATCATAGACGGTGCCGGGCGTGACCATCGATTCATAGCCGAGCCGCAGCGTATCGACGTCATATTCGGGATTGTCGCCCAGCCCGACGACATAGCTGCCTTCGGGAAACGCGATCGTCCGCCCCTCCCCGCCCGCATAGTCGTGCAGCCGGACCTGATCGAGACCGTTCAGTCGCCCCTCGACCACGAAGAACCCGGCGAAGGTCGCGACGCCGGTCATGTAGAAATGCGGATCGGCGGCGATATGTTCGTGCCATTCGCCCGGCGCGTCGAGCGATGCGGTCGCCAGCCGGAAATTCGGGTGCGTGTCGTTGGTGTGGATGAACAGCGTACCGTCATGCTCCTCCACATCATATTCGACATGTTCCTGCCGCGCGCGAACGAGGATCGGTTCGGCGGTGGGGTCGTCGGCGGGGATCAGCCGCACCTCGCTGGTGACGTGATCGCCCGCCGCGATGACGAGGAAACGGCGCGACTGGGTTTCGGCCACCGATACGCGCCAGCCCTCGTCGGCCTCATGGTAGAGTTCGATATCCTGATCGACCGGGGTGCCGATGCGGTGCAGCCGCGCATTGTCGGTCCGCCACTGCTCGTTCGCGAGACCATAGAGGAACGCGCCCGAATCAGCGGTCCACACCAGTTCGGACAGCGTGCCGGGGATGACGTCGGCCAGCAGTTCGCCGGTCGTCAGATCCTTGACCCGCGCCTCGAACCGCTCACCGCCATCGTCGTCGATCGCGTAGGCCAGCAGCCGCCCGTCGGGGCTGACCGACAACGCGCCCAGCCGGAAATATTCCTTGCCCTCCGCCAGAGCGGGTTCGTCGAGGATCAGTTCGTCCGCGCCGCCCGCGACCGGCCGGCGCCACCAGCGACGATATTCGCCGCCGGTTTCGTGATCGGACCAGTACCACCAGTCGCCGTCGCGTTGCGGCACGGTCGCATCGTCTTCCTTGATCCGTCCGCGCATCTCCGCGAACAGCGTATCGATCAATGGCTGATGCGGCGCCATCACCGCCTCGAAATACGCATTCTCCGCTTCGAGATAGGCGAGCACGTCCGCATCCTCGACGGTCGGATATCCCGGATCGCGCAACCAGGCCCATGGATCGTCGATCGCGACCCCGTGGCGTTCGTAGGTGAAGGGGCGCTGCTCGGCGATCGGCGGGATGGGATGCGTCATAGGCCGCCCATGTGGGACGGCCGGTGGCGGAAGTCGAGCCGTCGGGCCCGGAAGAAAACAGGTTCAGGCGAAGGCGCGACGGCGCGGAGAGAGCAAACCGTCGGGCACGTCCCGCTGCGCGAGCGGCCGCTCACACCTGCCTGTCACTGCAAATAGGGTTTCCGCAACGCGAAACAGAACGTCGAACCCAACGCCTCCGCGCTTTCGCGCCTCTGCGTGAACCGGCGTTTCGCATCCTTCTCACTTCGGCCCGCCGCGCCACCCGGCGATCGCCCGCAAGTGAAAACCGATCTTCTACCACCCCGCCCCACCTGATAACGACCCTGCATGACGATCCACACCGACCGCCTCGCCGCCCTTCGTGCCCATCTGTCCACGCTGGACCTGACCGGCTTCGTCGTGCCGCTGACCGACGAGCATATGAGCGAATATGTCGGGGCCTATGCCCGGCGGCTCGAATGGCTGACCGGGTTCGTCGGTTCGGCGGGCAACGCGGTGGTGCTGCGCGATGTCGCCGCGATGTTCACCGACGGGCGATACACGTTGCAGGTGCGCGAACAGGTCGATGCCGCCGACTGGCAGTTCGTCCAGGTGCCTGACACCGCGATACACGAGTGGCTGGCCGACCATGCGACGGCCGGCGACCGCATCGGATACGACCCGTGGCTGGCCACCACTGGCTGGGTCGCGGCGACGCAGGCCGCACTGACGGCGACCGGCGCATCGCTGGTCGCAGTCGATGCCAACCCGATCGATGCGCTGTGGGCCGATCGCCCCGCCCCGTCGCCTGCGCCGATGATCGCGCAGCACGATGCACTGGCCGGGCGTTCGTCGGCCGAAAAGCGGGCGGTGATCGGCGAATGGCTGACAGGACGCCGCGCCGACGCGGTCGTCCTGTCGGCGCTCGATTCGGTCGCGTGGACGTTCAACATCCGTGGCACCGACGTCGCGCATACCCCGGTCGGACTGGGCTATGCGATCGTCCATGCCGACGGCACAGCCGAGCTGTTCGCCGCGCCGGGCAAGATTGGCAAGGGCGTTCGCCGCCATCTGGGCAACGCGGTGACCGTCCGCGCGATGGAGGAATTCGCCCCCGCGCTCGGGCGATTCGCGGGCCGGCGCGTCGCCGCCGATCCCGACCGTGCCGTCGCCGCGATCCACGCCGCGCTGGCGGCGGGCGGCGCGACGATCGTGGCGGAACGCGACCCGACCATATTGGCAAAGGCGCTGAAGAATCCCGCCGAGATCGCCGGCCACCGGGCCGCGCAGGCGCGCGACGGCGTGGCGATGGTCCGCTTCCTCAAATGGTTCGAGGAAACCGCACCGTCGGGCACGCTGACCGAATTGTCGGCATCCGACCGGCTGGCGGCGTTCCGCGAGGAAACCGGACTGCTGCTCGACCTGTCGTTCGACACGATTTCGGCGACCGGCGCGCATGCCGCCAGCCCGCATTACAAGGCGACGGTCGACAGCGACGCGGCGATCCGCCCCGGCCAACTCTACCTGATCGATTCGGGCGGACAGTATCGCGACGGCACCACCGACATCACCCGCGTAATGCCGGTCGGCACCGTCACGCCGGAGATGCGCGACCGCTTCACCCGCGTGCTGAAAGGTCATATCGCGATCGACAGCGCAGTCTTTCCCGACGGCACGCTGGGCGGCCATATCGACGGCTTCGCGCGCCGCCCGCTATGGGAAGCAGGCCTCGATTACGCGCACGGCACCGGTCACGGCATCGGTTCGTACCTGTCGGTGCACGAAGGGCCACAGCGGATCGGCGCGCCCGACTATCCGGGCGGCGGGCCGCTGGAGCCGCTGCGCGCGGGCATGATGCTGTCGAACGAGCCGGGCTATTACAAGGCGGGGGAGTACGGCATCCGCATCGAAAATCTGGTGCTGGTGATCGATCGCGCGATTGCCGGAGCCGATCGTGCGATGCTGGGGTTCGAAACGCTGACGTTCGTCCCGATCGAACGGTCGCTGATCGTCGCCGACCTGCTCACGGACACCGAACGGGCATGGGTCGACGGCTATCATGCGAAGGTCGCCGCGCTGCTGGCGCCGCTGCTCGATATCGAGACGGCGGCGTGGGTCGCGGCGAAATGCGCACCGCTGGGGTAAGCGCTCCCGCGCCTTATCCCGAATCCCGTTCGACCAGCGTCGGCGCCATCGTCACCGATGGCGCATCCTCTCCCGCAATCCGGCGGAACAGGGCGGATACCATCTCGTTCGCCCCGCGCCGGATGTCCTGTCGCACCGTGGTGATGCGCGGCACGGCGCTCAGCGCGATCGGCAGGTCGTCATACCCGACCACCGCCATCTGGTCCGGCACGCGGATGCCCCGATCGGCGAGAACGCGCAACGTCGTCATCGCGATCACATCGGATGCGGCGGCGATGCCGTCGATCTGTCCCGCCACCTGATCGAGATGCGCCGCGATCTGCCGTTCCATCAGGTCCGACGCCAGCGGCGTATCGAGCTGGATCGGCGTTTGCGACAGCCCCGCCGCTGCCATCGCCTGTGCCACCCCGTCGAACCGGTCGCGGATCTCTGGTGCACGCACGTCGCCGAGGAATGCGACCCGCCGCGCGCCGCGCGCCACCAGCCGTTCGCCCGCCAGCCGTCCGCCGGCGACATTGTCGGACCCGACCGCACCATGCACCTGTCCGGGAAGGTTGCTGCTACCCCATGCGACCAGCGGGCGATAGCGTCGTGCGACCCGTTCGATCGTCCCGATCTGGTCCGATTGCCCGATCAGCAACACGCCGTCCATCATGCCCGAATCGACGATCCGCTCCAGCCAGTCGGCGGCGTCGGGAATGACCCGCGACAGCATCAGGTCGTATCCGTCCTCGGTCAGCCGGTCGGCAAGGAACCCCAGCATCGTCATGAAGAACGGGTCGGACAAATGCTGTCGTCGTTCATGACCCAGCGGGACCACGACGCCGATCACGCCGGTACGTTGCGTGCGCAGCCGGCTGGCCATCTGGTTGGGGCGAAAACTGTGTTCGGTCGCCAGCGCCTGAATCCGGTCGCGTGTTTCGGGATTCACCAGCGTTTTGCCAGCCAGCGCACGCGATACCGTGCCAGGCGATACGCCGGCCAGCCGGGCAAGGTCGGCGATCGTCCGCACGCGCGGTGCGTCATATCCATTCTGTTCCATGAATACGGTTGTAATTGACAAAACTACCCGCCGCCTAGTGCCAATCCATTGCCGCAGGTTGGCTTTGCAAACCTTTGTGGCTTCGAATACGCGCTACTGCTTGCAGCAATGTTCCAATATGCGGCACATGCAGTCGATAAACGGGGAAGAGGTACGATGTTTATGGAGCCGGATCCGATCGTCGCGGGTGTCGAACTGGGCGGGACCAAATCGATCGCGGTAATCGGGCGTGGCCGCGACATCCTCGCCAGCCATCGCGTACCCACCACGACGCCGGACGAGACGCTGGGCGAATTGGCGCGGCAGCTATCGGCTTGGCACAGCGAGTTCGCACCGCAGGCGATCGGCATTGCCAGCTTCGGGCCGATCGCGGTGAACGACGGCACGATGCTGCCCACGCCCAAGCCGCACTGGGCCGGCGCGGACATCGTCGGCGCGCTGTCGCCCGGCTTCGACGCGGTCGCGTTCCACACCGACGTGACCGGCGCGGCGCTGGGCGAAGGGCGCTGGGGCGCGGCACAGGGGCTGTCGGACTATATCTATGTCACCGTCGGCACGGGTGTCGGCATGGGAATCATCGCGGGCGGTCGCCCCGTCACCGGCCGGATGCATCCCGAAGCGGGGCATATCCGCGTGCGTCGCCGTGCGGATGACGCCTTTGCGGGGGCATGCCCCTTCCACGGCGACTGTCTCGAAGGGCTGGTGAGCGGTCCGGCGATCGCGGCACGCAGCGGCGGTCCGGCGCATCTGCTGGGCGCGGGCGACCCGGCGTGGCGCGACGTGGCCGATGCGCTGGGCGAGGCATTCGCGACCCTGTTCCTGACGCTGTCGCCCGCGCGAATCATCGTCGGCGGCGGGGTCGGTCTGGGGCAACCGCATGTGCTGGACATGGTGCGCGAACGCACGGTCGCGGCGCTGGGCGGGTATCTTCGCTATGTCGATGCGGGGACGATCGGGGAACAGATCGTCCCGGCGGCGCTGGGCGAACAGGCCGGGCCGCTCGGCACACTGGTCATGGCACGCGCGCTGCTGCCCGGCGGCGTGGCGGCATGAACATGCCCGTCGAACCCGACGTCGAAGAGGCACCCGATCCGTCGCCTGCATCGCGCGGTACGCAGACGCTGATGCGCGGTCTCGATCTGGTCGAAGCATTGCGCGACGAACCGCAGCGTGTGGCGGAACTGGCCCGGACGCTGGGACTGAGCCGGACGACGACCCATCGGCTGGCGGCGGCGCTGGTGGAACGTGGCTATGTCGCGCAGCACGAACGCGGTTTGCTGACGCTCGGACCGACCCTGCTCCAACTGGGGTTCAGCGCGCATCGCCGAATCGACATCGTCCGCGTCGCAAGGGCACGGATGGAAGCATTGTCGGCCGACACCGGTCTGTGCGTATTCCTCGGCCGCCGCGATGGCGACCATTCGCTGCATCTCGACCGCGCGGCGGGTCGTCAGCGGCTCGAAGTCTCGACGCGGCCCGGCGACCGACGCCCGGTGGCGCAGACCGGCATCGGCAAGGCGCTGCTGTTCGATGAGAAGGACGACGCGCTGGCCCGGTTGCACGGCCTCGCCGCGCGTGCGCCGGTTACCGATGCATCGACCGCGTATTGGATCGCCGATATGCGCGCCAACGCCGCACGCGGACATGTCATCCACGACAGCGCCGGCAATGACGGCATTCGTTCGGTCGCAGCGCCGATCCGCGACGTATCGGGCGGGATCGTCGCCGCAATCGGCATCGCCACCGCCGCGCAGTATCTGACCGACGACAAGGTCGCGGCGATCGGTCCGGAAGTAGCGGCGACCGCGTTGGCGATCAGCCGCGATGTCGGTTTTGCCGCCCCGGCATAGCGGCGGTCGTTCAGTCGGTTCCGGCCCCTTCGTTGTCCGCGCCGCCCGGCCCGCCATGATAGTCACGCAGGCTCTGTCCGCCTTCGAAACCGCCATCGTCGGACCCGGTATGCGGGTTGGGATAGGCGCCACCGTTCGATTCGCCGCCGCCTTCCCGACCATTGTCCTTGTCGGTCAGGTTGGTGCCGTCGGGCGTCGCCGCATCCGACTTGGTGCCCATCGCCTGCATCGGAACCTTGCCGTCGTCCGCCATCGCATCATCCTTCGCTAACCTGTTGGAAAAACAACGCGTGGCGACCGTCGAAGGATGCGTCAGGCCAGTACGAACCGTCCGTTCACCCCCTCCGCCTGTGCCGACGGTGCGATCCAAACCCGGAACTCGCCCGGCTCGACCGTCAGCTTGTCGTCGATGCCGACGAAGCGCAGATCGGCGGCGCGCAGCGTGAACTCGACCACCTGCGACTCCCCCGGTTTGAGGGCGACGCGCCGGAACCCCTTCAACTCGCGCACCGGCCGGGTAATGCTGGCGGTGACGTCCTGCACGTACAACTGCACCACCTCGGTCGCCGCCCGTGTCCCGCTGTTCGTCACGCGCGCGCGAACCATCAGGCTGCCGTCCATCGCCAGCCGTCCGCCGCCGGTATCGAGATCCGCATAGCCGATCCGGCCATAGGTCAGCCCGTGCCCGAACGCGAACAGCGCAGCGTTCGGCCCCTCGCGATACCGCGCCTTGTATTCCAGCAGCGGCCCGGGCGGATTGGGCCGCCCGGTATTCTTGTGGGCATAGTGATACGGCTCCTGCCCGGTCGAATAGGGAAAGCTGACCGGCAACCGCGCCGAAGGACCGACATCACCGAACAGAACGTCGGCGGTCGCCGGGCCGCTCTGCGATCCGAGGAACCAAGTGACGAGAATTGCAGGCGCATCCAGCACCGGCTTTTCCAGCACCAGCGCGCGCCCATTGCGCAACAGCACCACCGTCGGCTTGCCGACCGCCAATACCGCCTGCGCCAGATCGATCTGCGGTTGGGGAATGCCGATATCGACGCGAGACTGCGCCTCGCCTGACATCTTCTGGCTTTCACCGATCGCCAGTACCACGATATCGGCAGCGGCAGCGGCCAGCACCGCCGCATCGATCCCACCGGGCAGCGCGTCGGTGATGCCGGATCCGTCAACGGCGGTGACCAGCGCCGGATCGGCGACGGCGCCGCGCACCCCGGTCAACAGGTCGACCGCTTCCGCATCCGATCCATAGACGTTCCACGTTCCGATCAATTCGCGCTGCCCCTGCACGAACGGTCCGATCAGCGCGATCCTCTTGCCCGCCTTGGGCAGCGGCAACAGATCGCCGTCGTTCTTGAGCATCACGATCGACCGCGCACCGGCCTCACGGGCCAGCTTCAGGTTGGCGGGCGTCCGCACCCGCGTCTTTTCCCGGCGCGGATCGATCCGCCGGAACGGATCGTCGAACAGGCCCAGCAGCACCTTCATCGCCAGCACGCGCCGCACCGCCTGATCCAGCCGCGCCATCGGCACTTCGCCCTTCGCGACCAGATCGGGCAGATGCTTGATGTAGAATCCCGACTGCATCGACATGTCGACGCCGGCAAGGAACGCCAGCTTCGTCGCTTCGCGTGCGTCGGCCGCGAACCCGTGCGCGATCAGTTCTTCGTCGCCGGTGTAATCGGACACCACGACGCCGCCGAACCCCCATTCCTTGCGCAGCACCGTATCGAGCAGCCACGGATTGGCGGTGGCGGGCACGCCCGACAATTCGTTGAACGATGCCATCGTCGTCGGCGCACCAGCCGCGAACGCGGTCTGGAACGCAGGGAAATATACCTCGCGCAGCGTCCGTTCGGACACATCGACCGTGTTGTAATCCAGCCCTGCTTCTCCCGCGCCATAGGCCGCGAAATGCTTGGCACAGGCGGCGACGGCATCGTCGGCCCCCAGCCCGCGCCGCCCCTGGAACCCACGGACGCGTGCGTCGGCCATCGCCTTGCCCAGCATGATATCCTCGCCCGCGCCCTCGATGCCGCGGCCCCAGCGTTGGTCGCGGGCGATGTCGACCATCGGCGCGAAGGTCCAGTCGATCCCGGCGGCGGATGCCTCGACCGCCGCGACCCGCGCGGTGCGTTCGGCCAGATCGGGATCGAAACTGCCCGCCTCGGCCAGCGGCATCGGGAATACGGTGCGGAAGCCGTGAATGATATCTGCGGCGAACAGCAACGGGATCTTCAGCCGCTGTTCGCGCATCGCCGCCGTCTGCATCCGCCGCGCCATGTCGGCACCGTTGCCGTTGAACACGCCGGTGATACGACCCGACCGGACCTGTGCCAGCTGTTCGTCGAACGTCGCGGTCGCGCTGATCGGGTTCAGCGCATTGGCCGCGCCGCCCGCCCATGCGGCGGCCATCAGCGTCAGCTGCCCCGCCTTTTCCTCGACCGTCATCTGCGCGATCAGCGCCTCGACCGATGCCGGCAGCGCGGCGGTTGCCTGCGCCAGCAGGGCACGGGCCGGCGACGCGCTCCACGCCGCCACGGCACCGGCGCCCATCATCAGCGCGCGCCGCGAAATGCGGATGTCTTCCATGCGATCCCCTCTTCCATGCTCGTATCAGCCGATCGAACGATCGCCGACGAATCCCGGTTGTCGACCGTTTTAAGTTGATGTAACCGGTTACATCAAGAGCGATCGGCCACCAGCCGACGATAAAGTCGCAATGGGTGCGGTGAAGAGGGAGCGGATGACGAAAGCGATGGCACATGCCACGATCCGCGATGTCGCACGTGCGGCGGACGTGTCCGTCGCATCGGTCTCGCGCGTTCTCAACCGTCACGACAACGTCCGCCCCGCACTTCGCCAGAAGGTAGAGGCCGCTGCCCGCCAGTTGGGCTATGTCCCCCATGCCGGCGCACGCTCGCTCAGCCTGTCACGCTCGAACGCGATCGGCATCGTCCTGCCCGACCTGCACGGCGAATTCTTCTCCGAACTGCTGCGCGGCATGGACCGAGAAGCGTCGGCGCGCGGGCTGCAATTGCTGCTGTCCAACATGCACGACGATCCGGCACGCGGGATCGAGGCGCTGCACACGATGCGAGGCCGCGTCGACGGGCTGGTGGTGATGGCACCGCATATCGATCCCGACCGGCTGTTCACGCATCTGCCCCCCGGCATTCCGGCCGTGCTGGTCAATTGCGCGCCGCATCATCAGCCGCGTCCCGAACTGCGCATCGACAATGCGGCGGGGGCGGCGGCGATGGTCGAGCACCTCGTCAGCAGCGGACGCCGCCACATCCTTCATCTGGGCGGTCCCGAAGGCAATATCGATGCCGACGAGCGGGTCGAAGGCTATTGTGCCGCGATGCAGGCCGCCGGGCGGACGCCATGGGTCGAACGCGGCACCTTCCTTGAGGAGTCAGGTGTAGCGACCGCCGAGCGGGTGCTGGCCGACGGACGCCCGGTCGATGCGGTGTTCTGCGGCAACGACATGATGGCGATCGGCGTGCTGATGACGCTGCGTCGTGCCGGGATCGCCGTGCCCGATGCCGTCGCCGTCGCCGGGTTCGACGACGTACCGCTCGCCCGGCTCATCTCGCCATCGCTCACCACGCTGCGGATCGACATTGCCGGGATCGGCGAACGCGCCGTCGCGCGGCTGGTCGATCTGGTCGGCGGCGCGGACGATCGTGCCATCGAACACCTCGCGCCGGTCCTGATCGTCCGCGAAACCACCGTTTCACAACAAAACCCGGAAAACCGGGCATGCAGGGGAAAATCATCATGAAGCACACCATCTTCCGCACCGCGCTCGTCGCCGCGACGACGCTGGCGACCGGCGCGATCGCCATCGCCCCGGCGTCGGCGCAGACCACCACCGCGTCGGTGCGTGGCACCGTGCGCGACGCCGCCGGTGCCGTCGTGAGCGGCGCGACCGTCGTTGCCGTATCGTCGGGCACCAACCAGACCTATCGCGCAACGACCGATGCGTCGGGCCGCTATACGCTGAACGGTATCCGCGCTGGCGCCTATGCGGTCACGATCACCGGTCCGAGCGGCGAGGTCTTTACCCGCGACGTCACCGTCGGCATCGCGCAGTCGGCCAGCCTTGACGCGACGCTGGGCGCGGCGGCACCTGCGACCGGCGATACGGCAGCGGCCCCGGATAGCGGCGATGGCGGCAGCGACGGCGAAATCGTCGTCACCGGCACGCGCCTTGCCGAAACGCGGACCAGCGAAATCGCGACCAACGTTAGCCAGCAGCAGCTGCGCACGCTGCCGCAGACCGATCGCAACTTCCTGTCGTTCGCAGCACTCGCCCCCGGCGTCCGCTACAACGACAGCGAAACCGACAAGGGGTTCCAGGCCGGTGCCTCGACCGCGTCGCAGGTCAACGTGTTCATCGACGGCGTCAGCCTGAAGAACAAGCTGCGCGAAGGCGGCGTGGCGGGCCAGCAGAACAGCCGCGGCAACCCGTTCGGCCAGCTGGCGGTGCAAGAATTCCGCGTCCTGACGCAGAACTACAAGGCGGAATACGAACAGGCCGGATCGGCGATCATCACCGCCGTCACCAAATCGGGCACCAACGAATTCCATGGCGAGGTGTTCGGGCAATATACCGACCGCAGCCTGACCGAGCGCAGCTTCCTCGACCGCCGCAACGATCGCGACAAGCCCGCATTCGAGCGCAAGCAATACGGCATCTCGCTGGGCGGCCCGATCATCAAGGACAAGCTGTTCTTCTTCGGTGCCTATGAAGGCAACGATCAGGACCGCGCGTTCATCGTCGATTCCACCGGGTCGGCGGCGAACATCGCCGCGTTCCAGGCCGCGACCGGCCGTACGCTCGCCGACTTCGAAGGAAATTACGTCAGCCCGTTCCGCGGCGACTTCTATTTCGGCAAGCTGACCTTCACCCCCGACGATGCGCAGACGTTCGATCTGTCGTACAGCCGCCGCGAGGAAACCGATATTCAGGGGTTCGGCGGCAACACGTCGTATGAATTTGCCGAGAACAAGCTTAACACCGTCGATACCTATCTGCTGAAATGGACGTATCGGGGCGATAGCTTCATCAACGAAGTCAATCTCAACTACCTGAATTATGTCTTCAACCCGACGTCGCTGAACCCCGGCAGCCCCAGCTTCAACTATGACAGCGTCATCCTGTTCGGCGGCCGCGATTCGACGCGGCGCGAAGTGCAGCAGGGCTATACGATCCGCGACGATTTCACCTACACCGCGCTCGAAGGCCATGCGATCAAGGCTGGCGCGCGGGTCGAGATCACCGACATCGAATTCTCGAACCTCGCCTTCCTGCAACCGGGCTATATCTTCCGGGTCGATGCGGTGAACAACACCGACTTCACCTTCCCGGCCGAAGCACGGCTCGGTCTGGGCAACGGCACGGTGCGCGGCTCGAATACCCAGCTCGGTTTCTATCTGCAGGACGACTGGGACGTGACCGACCGGTTGCAGCTGAACGTCGGCCTGCGCTGGGATTACGAAACCAACGGTAACAATAACAATTTCGTCACGTCGCCGGCAGCGGCCGCAGCGCTGCGCGCCTTGCCCGCGACCAGCTATTTCGATCCCGAAAACTACATCAGCACGCGCAACAACCGTAAGGCGTTCGCCGGTGCCTTCGCGCCGCGCTTCGGCTTCTCGTACGACGTCAAGGACGACGGCACGACGGTGTTCTTCGGCGGCTTCGGACGCTATTACGATCGCAACAACTTCAACAACACCGTCGACGAACAGTCGCGCACGATCAATCCGATCGGCGTGTTCCGTTTCTCGCGTGACGGCGCGCCGCGCAACGGCCTGCCGACCGTGGCGTGGAATCCGAACTATCTGACGCGCGAAGGCCTGCTGGCGCTGCGCGCCACGTCGACCAGCGGCCTGCCCGAACTGTTCGCGGTGAAGAACGACACGAAACCGCCGGTCAACGATCAGGTCAGCCTCGGCATCCGTCAGCAGGTCGGCCCGTTGCAGGTCGCGGTGACCGGATCGTATCAGCGTGGGCGCAACGGATATACCAACCTGTTCGCCACGCGGCGCAACGGGGGCACCGGCCCTTGCTGCGACACGTCGCCGCTGACGCCGTTCGGCTTCTCGAACGCGCTGATCGGCTATGACGGTCTCGATACGCGGTACAAGGCGCTCTACGTCACCGTCGACAAGCCCTACAGTCGTACGTCGGGCTATGGCGTCAACATCGCCTATACCCTGTCCAAGGGCGAACAGAATGGCGGCGACCTGTTCAGCCTCGATGAGGTGACGCCGGACGATTATGGCTGGCGTCCGCGCAACGGCGACGAACGCCACCGGCTGGTGTTCTCGGGCATCGTCGATCTGCCGCTCGGCTTCCAGTTCTCGACCCTCAGCACCTTCGGCTCAGGTCAGGCGTTCCGCGTGACCGACGTCACGCTCGGCTCGGATCCCGGACAGCGCAAGTTCACCGCGAGCTATCCGGACAAGAACTGCATCGGCGGTGTCTTCGCCTATTGCGAAGTCAATCTGACGCTGGCGAACAAGCTGAAGATCCTCGGCGGCGAGACGGAGATTGCGATCGACGTGCTCAACGCGTTCAATAACAACAACTTCTCCGGGTTCGACGACAACTTCAACAATCAGATCGATCCTGCGACCGGTCAGGCGCGCGATCCGCTCGAAGCAGCGCGCATCGGCCGCGACCTGCTCACCCTGCCGCGGCGCATCCAGTTCCGCGTCGGCTATCGCTTCTGATCCTTCCCAAGGACCGAGGCGGGCATCGCCCGCCCCGGTCCCTGCCATATGAGTATGTCCGCGTGATCGACCGTCGCCGTTTCCTCGCTACCGCTTCCGCCAGCCTGATCGGGGGGTGCGCCGCGCGGAGCGGCCTTCCGACGATGGCGGTGCCCGACCTGATTTCCGACATACAGGAACGAGCGTTCCGCTTCTTCTGGGACACGACCGATCCGGCGACGGGGCTTGCAATGGATCGCTGGCCGACGCCCAGCTTCGCGTCGATCGCGGCCGTCGGCTTCGCGCTCACCGCGTACGGCGTGGGCGAGAAACATGGCTGGATCACCCGCGAACAGGCGCGCGACCGTACGCTCGCCACGCTGCAATTCTTCGCGGACGCGCCGCAGGGCGACGCGGAAACCGGATTCAGCGGCCACAGGGGCTTCTTCTACCACTTCCTCGGCGTGACGAAGGGATTGCGGTTCGCACGTTGCGAATTGTCGACGATCGACACCGCGCTCCTGCTGGGCGGCGTGCTGTTCGCGCAAAGCTGGTTCGACCGCGCCGATCCGGCCGAGGCGCGCATCCGTGATCTTGCCGAACGCATCTACCGCGCGGTCGAATGGGACTGGATCGTGCCGCGCCCGCCGTTCGTGTCGATGGGCTGGCATCCCGAAAGCGGCTTCATCCGCTCCGACTGGAACATCTATAACGAAGGCATGACCCTGTACGTGCTGGCGCTGGCCAGCCCGACGCATCCGTTGCCGCCGGAAACCTGGACTGCGCTGACGCAGGCGTTCGACAAGAGCTGGGGCAACGCGCACGGCGGCGAACCGCATCTGCAGTTCGCGCCGATGTTCGGTCATCAGTACAGCCATGTGTGGATCGATTTCCGCGGCATCCGCGATCCGTACATCGCATCGAAGGGCATCGATTATTTCGAGAACAGCCGCCGCGCGACCTATGCGCAGCGCGCCTATGCCAACGACAATCCGGGCGGCAAGGTCGGCTATGGCGACGATTGCTGGGGGTTGACCGCATGCGACGGGCCGGGTGACTTCACGGTCACGATCGACAGTCGGCAGCGTGAGTTCTTCAGCTATTCTGCCCGTGGCCCCGGCGAACGCGACGACGGCACGATCGCGCCGACGGCGGCGCTGGGTTCGATCGCCTTCGCGCCGGAGATCGTCGAACCGATGATCGCAAAGGTGCATGCCCGCTACGGCCCCGGCATCTATGAAAAATACGGCTTTCTGGATTCGTTCAACCCGACGCTGACCCGCGCCGATGCGCCGTTGAAGCACGGCCGGATCGTCCCCGGCATCGGCTGGGTCGACCGGGATTATCTGGGCATCGATCAGGGACCGATCGTGGCGATGATCGAGAACCGGCGCAGCGGCATGATCTGGGAAGTGATGCGGCGTAATCCGCATATCCGTCGCGGGCTGGAACGTGCGGGGTTCACCGGCGGCTGGCTGGCATGAGCATCGCGTTGCTGGTGATGGCGGCGGCGGCACAGACGCAGCCGGTCGACCGGTTCGAACAGGTCGCGCCATGGACCGCCGCATCGTCGGACGGCGTCGCCGCGACCGCATCCACCGTGGCTGGCGCGGACGGAAAGGCGCTGCGCCTAACCTATGATTTCGCACAGGTGTCCGGCTACGCCTTCGTCCGGCGTGCCTTGCCGCTCACCTTCCCGCCACACTGGGAAATGCGGTTGAAGCTGCGCGGCACTGGTGGCGTCAACGATCTCCAGATCAAGTTCACCGACGCCGACGGCACCAATGTGTGGTGGGTGACGAAACCGAATTTCCGGCCTTCCGCCGACTGGCAGGAGGTCCGCATCCGCCCCCGCGACGTGCAGTTCGCATGGGGACCGACCACCGACAAGACGCTGCGATCGACGCAGGCGGCGGAGATCGTCGTCGTGCGCGGCCGCGACGGTGGCGCGGGCACGATCGAGATCGACGACTGGACATTCGAAACACTACCCCCACCCCGCCCCCTCCCCACCCCGGTCGCAAACGACATGCGCGCGATCGACCGCGACCGGCGCACCGCAGCACGGGGTCCGGTCACGATCGACTTCGGCGGCTCCAGGGAATTGGGCGGTGTCGTTCTTCACTGGTCCGGTGCCGCTCCTGCCTACCGGATCGAAGCATCCGACGATCGCCGCGAATGGCGCGTGCTGCGCGCGGTCACGCAGGGCGACGGCGGCAGCGATCCGATCGCGCTGCCCGACACCGAAACGCGATATTTGCGGATCGCCGGTGCCACCGGGCTCGCCGAGGCCGAGATCAAGGACCGCGACTGGGCGGCCGATCCCAACGCCTTCATCGCCGCACTGGCGAAGGATGCGCCGCGCGGCACCTATCCGCGTGGCTTCACCGAACAATCGTACTGGACGCTGGTCGCCAGCGACGGCGGCGCGGTCAGCGGCCTGATCGGCGAGGACGGCGCGATCGAAGTCGCCAAAGGCGGCTTTTCGATCGAACCCTTCGTCGTCGCCGATCGGCGCACCACCGGCTGGGCCGACATCGTCGCAAAGCATCGGCTGGAGGACGGCTATCTGCCGATGCCGCATGTCGAGTGGGCAGCCGACGGCTGGAGCCTCGACACCAGCCTGTTCGCCGATGGGGACACAAAGCGGCTGGTCGGCCGATGGACGCTGACCAACACCGGCTCCACCCCACGCACGCTGCGCCTGCTGCTGGCCGTGCGCCCGTTTCAGGTAAACCCGCCCGCACAGTTCCTGTCGCAGCGCGGCGGGGTCAGCCGGATCGGGTCGATCGCATGGAACGGATCGCGGATAGCGGTTTCGACGCCGCCGGTGATCGCTGGCGATCCTGGGGTGACGCGCGCGCTGTTCCCGGTGACGCAGCCCGATGCGGAATGGGCAGTACCGTTCGATCGGGGCGCACTGGCGGTTCGTCCCGCCGCCCGCCTGAACGGCGCATCAGCGACACGGGTCACCGATCCCACCGATCTTGCGTCGGGCGGTATAGCGTACGACGTCACGTTGGCGCCCGGTGCAAGCTGGTCGACCGCGATGGCCATCGGTGGCGACGCGCCGATGACGGCGCAGCAGATCGCCGTCGCCCACGCCGCCACTCGCGCCAAATGGACGACGACGCTGGGCGGCATCGACCTGCGCGTCCCGTCCGGCAAGCAGGCGGTTGCCGACACCGTCAAATCCGCACTGGCGCAGGTGTTGATGAGCCGCGACGGTCCCGCACTGAAGCCGGGGACCCGCTCCTACGACCGAAGCTGGATTCGCGATGGCGCGATGATGAGCGAAACGATGCTGCGCATGGGCGTCGTCGCGCCCGGCCGGGCGTTCGCCGACTGGTACGGGCCGAAAATCTTCGCCAACGGCAAGGTGCCGTGCTGCGTCGACGCGCGCGGTCCCGATCCGGTGCCCGAGAATGACAGCCACGGCCAGTACATCCATCTCGTCACCGACCTGTATCGCTACACCGGCGACAAGGCGGCGCTCGAACGCGACTGGCCGAAACTCGACGCTGCCCGGCGGCATATGGAAACGCTGGCGCAATCCGAACGCACCGCCGCGAACCAAACCCCGGAACGTCGCATGCTCTATGGCCTGATGCCGCCGTCGATCAGCCACGAAGGCTATTCGGCCAAGGCGCAATACAGCCTGTGGGACGATTTCTGGGCGCTGACCGGGTACAAGGACGCGGCCTTTGCCGCACGCGTCCTTGGCCGCCCCGAAGCGGCGGCGATCGAGGCGCAGCGCGACCGGTTCCAGGCCGATCTGCACGCCGCTATCGCCGCGTCGGTCGCGTACTGGAAGATCGATTACATCCCCGGTGCGACCAGCATGGGCGATTTCGATGCGACCTCGACCACGATGGCGCTGGACCCGGCGGGCGAGCAGGCGCGGATCGATCCGACGCTGCTGGCCAATACCTTCGACCGGCAATGGCGGCGGGTGATGGCGCGTCCGACCACCACCGACTGGGCCGATTACACGCCATACGAACTGCGCAACGTGTCGGCGATGGTTCGGCTGGGCCGGCGCGACCGCGCCAATGCAATGCTCGATTTCTACATGAAAGATCGCCGCCCGCCCGAATGGAACGGCTGGGCCGAAGTCGTCGGCCGCGTGCCGCGCGAAACCCGGTTCCTGGGCGACGTGCCGCACGCGTGGGTCGCGTCGGACTTCATTCGCGCCGCGCTCGACCTGTTCGCGTATGTCGAGCAGGACGCGCAGGCCATCGTGCTGGGCGCGGGTCTCGATGCTGGCTGGCTGAACGGCGAGGGCGCGGCGATCCGGGGGCTGCGCACGCCCTATGGCGCCGTCGACCTGACAATGCGCGTCGACGAACGCCGCCTGTACGTTACGATCGGCGGCGGCGCGACCCCGCCCGGCGGGTTCGTCCTGCGATGGCCGCTGGATGGCAGACCGGGCGTCGCAACCATCGATGGCCGGCGCGTGCGGTTCGGCCCGGACGGGCTGCGGATCGCCGCTACGGGCGCCCCGTTAACGGTTGTCGTGGAACGAAATTCCAATCGCTGAAGTTAATGCTGCGATGCGGACCGATGAATTCGGCCGCGCAGGGGGCGAGAAGACATATGCGGTGGGCCACGGCCTTGATCGGCGCGTTGGCGCTTTCTAGCTGTAACCGCCACCAGTCCGCTCTCACGGTATTTGGAGAAGAAGCCTCCACCGTCCGGCATCTGACGATCGTCATGCTGATCGGCGCGATCGTCATCGCCGCCGGGGTCGCCGTCCTGATGGTGATCGCGGTGCGCGCGCCCGAAGGTAAGCTGACCCTGCCTAAGGGCATGCGGTTGATCGGCTGGCTGGGCGGCGTGATCCCGACGATCGTCCTGCTCTCGCTGCTGCTCTACAGCCTGCCCGCCATGCGCCCGCTGCCGGTCGCGAACACCGATCTGCGGATCGCGGTGCAAGGCGAACAATTCTGGTGGCGGGTCCGCTATCAGCCGTCCGGCGCACCGCCGGTCGTCACCGCCAACGAGATCCGCGTGCCCGTCGGCCGCGTGGTCCAGTTCGATCTTACTGCGGGTGACGTGATCCACAGCTTCTGGATTCCGGGCCTTGCGGGCAAGATGGACATGATCCCCGGGCGCACCAACCGCCTGGTGGTGAAGGCCACCAAAGCCGGACGGTTTCGTGGCGTCTGCACCGAATTTTGTGGCCTGAGCCACGCATTGATGGCGTTCGAGGTCGTCGCGATGCCGCCTGCGGCATTCGACGCGTGGCTGGCCGGCCAGCGCCGCCCGGCTGCCCCTGCCACCGCCGCCGCCAACCCTGGCGCGCGTGTCTTCGCGGCGCAGGGGTGCGCCGGCTGTCACGCCATTGTCGGCACCGATGCGCAAGGCGTGATCGGCCCCGACCTGACCCATGTCGGCAGTCGCGCGGCGCTGGGTGCCGGAACGGTGCCGATGACCCGTGCGGCGCTGACGCGTTTCATCGTGAACGCGCCCGCCGTCAAACCCGGTTCGCGCATGCCCGCCTACCCCCATCTGTCGCCCGCCGATGCGGACGCGATCGCCGCCTATCTGGAAAGCCTGCAATGAGTCTCCACGCCCAGGACGATCCCGAACTGCGCGCTGCGCAGGAGGCCCGGCTGCGCGCGGTATGGGCGCCGCCCAAGGGCATTTTCCTGCGTTGGACCGATTGCAACAACAACCAGGTCGGTGCGTGGTACACGCTGACGGCATTCGCATTCATGCTGTTCGCCGGCGTGCTGGCGCTGATCATGCGCACGCAGCTGGCGGTGCCCGAAAACGATCTGGTGTCGGCGAACACGTTCAACCAGCTGTTCACGCTGCACGGCTCGATGATGATGTTCCTGTTCGCCGTGCCGATGTTCGAAGCAGTGTCGATCATCCTGTTGCCGCAGCTTCTGGGTGCGCGCGACTTGCCGTTCCCCCGCCTGTCCGCCTTTGGATACTGGTCGTTCCTGCTGGGCGGGGTGTTCGTCGGCGGATCGATCTTCTTCAACGCGGCACCCGATGGCGGCTGGTTCATGTATCCCCCGCTGACCACGCGCACCGACCTGTCGGGGTTGGGTGCCGATATCTGGATGCTGGGCCTCAGCTTCATCGAGGTGTCGTCGGTCGCCGCCGCCGTCGAACTGATCGTCGGCGTGCTCAAATGCCGCCCGCCGGGCATGCGCCTCAACCTGATGCCGCTGTATGCGTGGTACATCCTCGTCGTCGCGGTGATGATCCTGTTCGCGTTTCCGCCGTTGATCGCGGGTGACGTACTGTTCGAAATGGAACGGCTGCTCGACTGGCCGTTCTTCGACGCGACGCGGGGTGGCGATCCGTTGTTGTGGCAGCACCTGTTCTGGATCTTCGGCCACCCGGAAGTCTATATCGTCTTTCTGCCGTCGATCGCGCTGTTCGCGATGATGATCCCGACCTTCGCCCAGCGGCATCTGCTCGGCTATCCGTGGATCGTGCTGGCGGCGGTGGGCACCGCGTTCCTGTCGTTCGGCCTGTGGGTCCATCACATGTTCGCGACCGGCCTGCCCAAGATCAGTCTCGCCTTCTTCTCGGCCGCGTCCGAAGCGGTCGCCATCCCCACGGGTATCCAGATCTTCGCGTTCATCGCGACGTTGTGGGCGGGCAAGGTCAAATGGTCGACGCCGCTGCTCTATGCGACCGGCAGCCTCGCGATCTTCGTGATCGGCGGGCTGACCGGGGTGATGGTCGCTATCGCGCCGTTCGACTGGCAGGCGCACGACACCTATTTCGTCGTAGCGCATCTCCATTATGTCCTGATCGGCGGTACGCTCCTGCCGCTGTTCGGCGGGTTATATTATTACTGGCCGTTGATCACCGGCAAGAAACTGTCGGACCGCATGGGGCGCACCGCGTTCTGGTTGCTGTTCGTCGGGGCGAACCTGACCTTCTTTCCAATGCATTTCTCCGGGCTGTTCGGGATGCCGCGCCGGGTGTTCACCTATCCGGCCGAACTAGGCATCGGCGGATTGAACTTCGCCTCGACCGCCGGGTCGTACCTGTTCGCGCTGGGCACGCTGATCGTGTGCATCGACCTGTTCCGGTCGCCATGGCGCACCAAATCGCCGCGCAATCCGTGGAATGCCGGCACGCTCGAATGGCTTGCCCACCCGAAGGACGAGAATTGGGGCATCCGGTCGATCCCGCTGATCGAAACCCGCTATCCGATCTGGGACCAGCGCGATTTCGTGAAGAAGGTCGACGAAGGCCGCTTCTTCCTGCCCGATGCGGAGGAAGGACGGCGTGAGACGATCGTGACCAGCGTCCTCGACGCGCGTCCGCTGTACGTCGTGCGCCTCGGCACGCCCGGCTGGGTGCCGATGATGACCGCGATCGCACTGGGCAGCGTGTTCATCCTGACGACCTATCACCTCTATTGGTGGTCGCTGGCCGGGGCGGTCGTGACGCTGGGCTGCATCCTCTACTGGTTGTGGACCGGCACCGCGCAAATCCCTGAAAAGCCGTCCAAGTCGATCGGGCATGGCATCGAACTGCCGCTCTATGTCTCCGGTTCGTCCGCACCGGGATGGTGGGCGATGTTCATCACGATGATGGCCGATGCGACGGCGTTTTCGGGACTCGTGTTCGGCTATTACTTCTTCTGGACGGTCCACCCCGAATTTCCACCGTCGGGGCCGGGGCTCGACGGACCCGGCGTATTCTGGCCGATGGTCGCACTGGCGCTTGCGGTCATAGGCTGGATCGCCACCGTCGCTGCGCGCGGCGTCAACCGGCGCGGGCTGGTTCCGGCCGCACAGGGGCTGCTCGCGCTCGGCATAGTCGCCAGCCTTGCCGGCATCTGGGCGGGGTTGCAGGGACCGCTGACCACCGGCCTCGATCCGAAACTGCACAGCTATCCGGCGATCGTGTGGGTGCTGGTCATCTGGACCACCGCTCATGCCGGGATCGGGGCGATCATGCAGTCCTATACGCTCGCGCGCAGCATCGCCGGGCGGATGACGCCGACCCACGACGCCGATCTGCGGAACATCACCGTCTATCAACACTTCATGCTGCTGACCGCGATCGTGACCTATGCCACGATCGGTCTGTTCCCGGGGGTCGCATGAAACGGGGGTTCGGCCATCGCGTCCGCGAACTGAAGGTCACGTTGTGGACGCTGATCGTCCCGCCATCGGTGTGGGCGGCGCATTTCCTGTTCTCCTACCTCTGGGCAGCGATCCGTTGTGCGAAGCTTGGCGGCTTCGCGACGTTTCCGACGCTCTATGCGATCGGAACCGGCATCGCGCTGCTGGTGATTCTGGCGGCGGGCGTGATCGCCCACCTTCAATCGCACGTCCCCGGTGACGATCCCCCGCACGAAGAAGGCACGGACATCGATCGCACCCGGTTTCTCGCCTTCTCGACCGTGCTGCTGTCGGCGCTGAGCTTCGTCGGCGTCCTGTTCACCGCCGCGCCGGTTCTGTTCCTGACAGACTGCCGGTGAGGCGCGTCTGCCTGATCGCCGCGATCGTGCTACTGCCGCTCGCATGGTGGGCGGCGGGTCGCGGGTTCGTCGGGCATATGACCGGCCACATGGTAGCGGTGGCGATCGCGGCACCGCTGGCGACCTTCGCACTGCGCGCCACCCGCTTCGACCCGGCACGGCGCTGGCACCGGATCGTGACGCCGCTCGCCATGTCGCTGATCGAACTGGCGGTGGTATGGGGCTGGCATCTGCCGGCACTGCGCGCGCTGGCCGACGCGGTTCCGTTCGCCATGGTGATCGAACAGGCGTCGTTCCTGCTGGCCGGCTGGCTGTTGTGGTCGGCAGTGCTCGCGAACGGACAACGCGCGGCGGGCGTCGGTGCGATGCTGCTGACGTCGATGCACATGACGCTGCTGGGGGCGCTGATCGGCCTTGCCCCCCGCCCGCTCTATCCGACGATGATGCATCACGGCGGCGATGCGCTGGCGGATCAGCAGCTTGGCGGCGTCGTCATGCTGATGGTGGGCGCGGCCAGTTATTTCCTCGGCGGACTGGCGCTGCTCGCCACCCTGCTACGCGAACCGGAGCACGCCGCATGACGATCCGCCTCACATGGAAACGCGTGATCGTGACGCTGATCGGGCTGTTCGCGCTGGGCATGGCCTATGCGTGGTCCGGCCTTTTCAACGTGGCGGCGTCGTCGGGCCACTGGGCGGTGACGGACTGGTTCCTGCACTGGGTGATGCGCAACTCGGTCCAGACCCGGTCCGCCCTGTCCTCCCCCGACGACGCCGCCGATCCCGCAGGACTGGTCAGCGCGGCCGGCTATTACGCATCCTCCTGCGCATCGTGTCACGGCGCGCCGGGCGTGCGCCCGCTTCCGCTGATGCAGGCCGCCACGCCGCCCGCTCCCGACCTGTCGGCCAACGCCCGGGAATGGACCGACAAACAGCTATTCTGGATCCTGCAGCATGGCGTGAAATTCAGCGGCATGCCCGCATGGGCGGCACAGGAACGACCGGACGAAATCCGGCGGATGGTCGCGTTCGTCCGTCGCCTGCCGACCATGACGCCCGCCCAATATCGCGTCCTGGCCGGCGGCAACGCACAGGGCTTCGGCGCGGCGGGCGGACGGTTCGACAGCTGTGCCGGGTGCCATGGCAACGACGGCCTTGGCCGGGGCCAGCGCGATATCCCGGTGCTTGCCGGCCAGAACCCCGCCTATCTCGCCGCCGCGCTCGAATCCTATGCGACGGGGAAGCGACAGAGCGCGGTGATGGCCAACGCCGCCGCGCAGCTCACCCCGCAGGAACGCGTGGCGCTGGCCGGACGATTCGCGGCGATGCCCGGCATCGGCGGGGGGACCACCGGCACCACCGATGCAGCGGCGGCGCGAATCGTCGAACGGGGGCTGCCCGATCAGCAATTGCCGTCGTGCCGCAGTTGTCATGACGCCGCCGGCGCCAAACCCTTTCCCGTGATCGACGGACAGAAGGCGACCTACATCGCCCAGCGTTTGCGCCAGTGGCGCGGCGAGAAGGAAGTCGTCGACGCACGCAAGAGCCAGGCGACGATGCCGGTCATTGCACGCCGGATACCAGAAGATATGGTCGAACCCGTCGCACGCTATCTGGCCGGGCGATAACGGCGACTGGTGGCCCGCCCCGAACCGCGTTAGGCTTTTGCGCAATGGTGCAGGTGCAGGAACTCGAACCCGAAACGCTGTTGCAGGCCTATGCGCTCGGCATCTTTCCCATGGCGGATCATCGGGATGCGGACGGAATCTACTGGGTAGAGCCCAAGCAGCGCGGCGTGATGCCGCTGGACGGATTGCATGTGTCGCGATCGCTGAGAAAGCTGATCGCCCGGGACCGCTATCGCGTTACTGCCGACACTGCGTTCGCCGACATCCTCGCGCTGTGCGCCGAAAGCGCGGCCGATCGCCCGGACACCTGGATCAACGGATCGATCGAGCGCGCCTTCGTCCGGCTCCACGAACTGGGCTTCGCCCATTCGATCGAGGTCTGGGATGGCGAGCACCTTGCAGGTGGCCTGTACGGGCTGGCGCTGGGCGGCGCGTTCTTCGGCGAAAGCATGGTCAGTCGCGCACCCAGCGCATCGCGAGTCGCACTGGCATGGCTGGTCGCGCGGCTGCGCGTCGGGGGATACCGGCTACTGGATTGCCAGTTCCAGACCGATCATCTGGCGTCGATGGGCGCGGTGGAAATACCGCGTGCGCGTTATTCGGTGCTGTTGGCCAACGCACTGGGGCTGGGCGATGCTTCGCCTGCACTGGCGGCATCGACCGCAGCGGTGGGCGCGGATTTCGGCGCGCTGGACCGCCTGACCCCCGCCGCCGACGGCGCACCGGCAGGGACGGTATCCGGCCCACTGTCGGGAAAGGACATCGTGCAGCTTTTGGGCCATACGTCGTAGATCGGGTGCAGCACGACGTTCAGCGATGGCCTTTCCTTGAACAGCCACCCTGCAAAGGCACGTCGCCATTTCGTATCAGCGCCGCGCACGTCAAGCTGAACGAAGGCCCCGGTATATTGCTCCGGCTCCCACGGTGCGGTCCGTTCGCATGCCCGCAGGCGGACGACCACGTCACCCACCCGCACGGCTTGGCCCGGACGAAGCGTCAGATCGCGTGTCTGGCCGTTGCGCTTGTTCAGCAACCCCACGACGGCGACGCGCTGCGCCATCGGCGTGGCACCTGCCAGTAAGTTGGTATCGACGCCGTTGTCGACGCTGACGACTTCGGGACCGGACGCACCCGGAACCGGCATGCGCACCGCGTCCGGCACCGCCACTTCGGCTGCCGGATCAGGATCGGACCGGTTCGACCAGACCCGCCATGCCGTCCAGCCACCCGCCGCCAGCAATATCACGATCGCCAGCCCTGCCAGCCAGCGACGCAAATTCACGCCTCGGGGCTCCACGCCTCGTAATCACCCGTGGCGCGGACGCGGGCACCGCCCTTGTCGAGCATGCCCGGCGGTTGATAGGCGAGCGGCGTGCCGGTCTGGTTGGCCAGCGGCGGCTTTTGCCACTGGCGGACTGGCGGGAGCGATTCGTCGGGCGTGCCCTCGATCTGGTGATGCAGCCAGCTGAACCATTCGGGCGGCACCCGGCTGGCATCATTCGAACCGGAATAGATCACCCAGCGGCGCGGCACGCCGTTGGTGTCGCTACCGCCGACATAATAGGCGTTGCCCAGCGAATCGGACCCCACCTGTTTCTTGCCGCGCAGGCCGAGCCACGTGCCAAAGGTGGCACCGTTCCACCAGGTGAAGATGTTTGCCAGGATTGCCATGCGCATCGCTTAGCGTCGCCGCGCCCGCGCGACAATGGGGCGGATGATTTCCGGGAAGGGTTCGGCGATCCGCCACGCTATTTCCAGCTGACCTTGTCGCCCGGCGAAATGCCCAGTTCCGCCGCCCGCCCGCCGGCCAGTTCCAGCACCGCCGCCACAGGCTCACCCGATTCCACACCGGCTTCGGAGAAGGGTACGGTATTCTCGGCGATCGT
This sequence comes from Sphingomonas sp. CFBP 13720, assembly GCF_014842075.1. Classification (GTDB taxonomy): domain Bacteria; phylum Pseudomonadota; class Alphaproteobacteria; order Sphingomonadales; family Sphingomonadaceae; genus Sphingomonas. The sequence goes on along the minus strand of NZ_JACYVA010000006.1, from coordinate 189,805 downwards.
CGCGACCGTGCCGTCAGGGCGGATGAACAATATGTCGAGCGCGCTGGGTGTGTTCTTCATCCAGAAGCGCGCGGCACGCGGCGGTCCGCCGTCGGGGGGATAGGGCGCGAACAACATGCCGCCGTCGGCGGGGATCGATGGACGGTACATCAGCCCCTGTTCCTGCTGCGCGGAGGTGGCGGCCAGATCGACGTCGAACCGGTGCGACGCGCCCGCTGCGGTGACGACCGTTACCTGCGCACGACCGGTCGAGCTTGCCGACGCCGATTCGTTGCCGGCATTTCCGCCCTGACAGCCGCCCAGCGTCAGCAACAGCGCCGCCAGTCCCGCCCTTACGTGCATCTTCACCCGGTCATTCGCCCTTTTCGACCATCACGGCCAACGGCCCCTTCTGCCCTTCGACGATGCGGGCGACAAGCCGCTGTTCGGGATCCACTTCCTCGATACCGCCGCGTCGCAGCGTCTCCATATGGACGAACACATCCCCGGGAACGGCATCTCGGATCAGGAAACCATAGCCTTTCAGCCGGTTGAACCATTTTACGGAGACCGGTTCGAACGGTCCCGCCTGATCGACTAGCACCACGCGGTCGGCGCGGTCGGCCACCCGGCGGACCGGCTCGATCGCCGTCGACAGGTCGATGTCGAGAATTTCCAGCGCCTGCAGCCCGCGCGACCGGCGCACGGCGGTACAGGTGATCCGTGTCCCTTCGGGCAAGGTACGCCGTCCGTGCGGCTGCAATACCGAAAAATGGATCAGGACATCGCCGAGACCCGGTTCGTCCGCAACGATGAAGCCGAAGCCGCGGGTGACGTCGAACCACTTCACGCCGCCCTGCATGGTCAGCACGTCTTCGCCGTCGATGACGACGAATTGTCCGGCCGTCGCAACGGACATTTCGTCCCCGCCCTGTCGTGCCTCGACATGCATCTTTTGATCGTCCCCCTGACTGCTTTTTAACACGTACTTTCGCAAAGGCGACGATTTCTTTGCGTTTAGTAGCGATCCGATAAGGTTTCGATGTCATCGTCGGGGCCGAGCGAGGCGATGACGCGGGAAAGACCGGGAGAATGGCCGGCGCGGACCATCGCCCCCACCTGTTTCTCGCGCAGATCGCGTTCCGCCTGTTGCGGCGCGAAGGGGCCGATCCGGCGTCGGCGGGCGAAGGCGATCGCGGCGGCCAGCGCGCCTTCGTCGATCGTGTCGGCGACCGCGCCGGCATCGTCCTCCCCAACCCCCGCATGGCGCAGCGCGTCGCGCACCCGGCGGGGACCCAGCCCCCGCCGGGCCATCGCCGTCGCGCGTGCCTCGGCAAAGGCGCGATCGTCGACATAGCGTAGTTCGGCCATGCGATCGGCCAGCCCCGCGACGTCGATCGTCCCGTCCGCGCCCCGTTCGCGCAGCTTACGCGTCAGATATTGCACTAGTTTCGCACGGGTCGTGGCGTATCGTTCGACATAGCGCAGCGCCATGCGTTCGAGTGCGCTCTGGTCGATCGGGGGGAGCGGGCGGCGGACATCACGGGACATGCGCCATGTTTGTGCCACAGTGACGGGCAATTTTGAAATGAACTGTGCCGGGAGGCCGGTTGTCGCTATGGCAACCGGCCCGAAGCCGCGTAGTGCGCGATCGTGGCCGTGAGTTGGACAAGAATGACGACGAATTCTGAAGAAATTGTTGCAGTGTCGCCGGTGGCCACGCCTACCGCAGACAGCCTGCCACGCCGCTTTGCGGATTTCGCGACGCTGGGCGACGCGATGGACTATGCCGCGCAGGGGTCGCGCGGACTGAACTTCCACGACGCGCGCGGCACGTTGCGCCGCGCCTATCCCTTTCGGGAGATGCGCGAGGACGCGCTGGCACAGGCACGACGGCTGATCGCGCATGGCGTACGGCCACGCGACCGGATCGCGCTGATCGCCGAAACGGGACCGGAATTCGCGGCGCTGTTCTTCGGGGTGGTCTATGCCGGCGCGTGGCCGGTGCCGTTGCCGTTGCCGACCTCGTTCGGCGGGCGCGAAGCCTATGTCGAACAGTTGCGGGTGCAACTGGCCAGCTGCGATCCGCGCACGCTGTTCTATCCGGTCGAACTGGAAGCGATGGCTGGTGAGGCTGCCCGCGTAGCCGGGATCGAAGGCATTGATTGGGAGCGTTTTTCCGCCGGGGACGCGACGCCGTGCGACCTGCCCCGCGCCGACACGAACGAAATCTGCTATCTGCAATATTCCAGCGGGTCGACGCGGTTTCCGCACGGGACCGAGATCACGCATGCCGCATTGCTGAACAATCTGGCCGCGCACAGCCATGGGATGCAGGTGGTCGACAGCGACCGCTGCGTATCGTGGCTGCCATGGTATCACGACATGGGGCTGGTGGGCTGCTTCCTGTCGGTCGTCGCCAACCAGGTGTCGACCGACTATCTGAAAACAGAGGATTTTGCGCGGCGTCCGCTGGCGTGGCTCGATCTGATCAGCCGCAATCCGGGGACGTCGATTTCCTACTCGCCGACCTTCGGCTACGACATCTGCGCACGGCGCATGTCGAGCCAGACCAAGGCGGCGGACCGGTTCGACCTGTCGCGGTGGCGGCTGGCGGGCAATGGTGCGGACATGATCCGGCCCGACGTGATGCAGTCGTTCGTCGACGCCTTTGCCGATGCCGGGTTCCGCGCATCGGCGTTCCTGCCGTCCTACGGCCTTGCCGAGGCGACGCTGGCGGTGTCGATTATGCCGCCGAACGAAGGGATTACGGTCGAACTGGTCGAGGAGACCGAGCTGTCCGGCCATGCCGGTCGCAGCGACCGGCCGCAGCGATATCGCGCGATCGTCAATTGCGGCAAGCCGGTGCGCGACATGGCGGTCGAGATCCGCGAGGAGGACGGCACCCCCCTGCCCGAGCGTGCGATCGGCAAGCTGTGGTGCAAGGGACCGTCGCTGATGACCGGATATTTCCGCGATCCCGAAGCGACCGCAGCCTGCATGTCCGATGGCTGGCTGGACACCGGCGACATGGGCTATCTGTCTGACGGATATGTCTATATCGTCGGTCGGGCCAAGGACATGATCATCGTCAACGGCAAGAATCACTGGCCGCAGGACATCGAATGGGCGGTCGAGCAGCTGCCCGGCTTCAAATCGGGCGATATCGCCGCCTTCGCGATCACGACCCCCGGCGGCGAGGAAACCCCGGCGGTGCTGGTGCAGTGCCGCGCATCGGACGAGGGCGAGCGGCAGCGGCTGCGCGAGGAAATTCGCGAGCGCGTGCGGGCGGTTACCGGCATGAACTGCGTCATTGAACTGGTCCCGCCACGCACCCTGCCGCGCACGTCGTCGGGCAAGCTGAGCCGGGCCAAGGCGCGCAAGCTGTACCTCGACGGCGAGATCAAACCCTACGCCATCGCAGCGTGATTTCTGCTTTCCTACACGCGATCCGCGCCCTAGTTTCATCATAGCCCTTGCCCTTCCGAAATCGGGAGGGTAGTGGCCACGACCGCACACGAGTGTAGCTCAGCTGGTAGAGCATCGGTCTCCAAAACCGAGGGCCGGGGGTTCGAATCCCTCCACTCGTGCCAGCGCACCCCGCGCGCCGCCCGCCAATCAGGACGCCGACGACGATGTTCCGTGCGCTGTACGACTGGACGCTCCGCCTCGCCAATCATCGTCATGCGGTGCGCAGCCTGGCGATCGTGTCATTCTGCGAAAGTTCGTTCTTTCCGGTTCCGCCCGACGTGGTGCTGGTGCCGGTCATCCTACAACACCGCACCCGCGCCTATCGCATCGCCGCGATCTGTACGATCGCATCGGTGCTGGGCGGCATGCTGGGCTATGCCATCGGGTATTTCCTGTTCGACACGGTCGGCAAATGGGTGATCGACCTGTACGGGTTGCAAAAGAGCGCTGCCGATTTTCAGAAAAAATTTGCCGAGTACGGCGCGGTCATCATCCTGCTGAAGGGTCTGACCCCGATCCCGTTCAAGCTGGTGACGATCGCATCGGGCCTCGCCAAGTTCAACTTCGCGCTGTTCGTCATCACCGCCACGATCACACGCGCGTTCCGCTTCTTCCTGATCGCATTCCTGCTCAAGCGCTATGGCCAGCCGGTGCAGGACTTCATCGAAAAGCGGCTGACGATCATCGGCATCGCGGTAGTGGTCGCGGTGGTTGGCGGGTTCGCGGCGGTCAGCCTGCTGTGAAACTGCGTCCGTAACGGATTCAATTTTACGCCACAGTCACAATCTTCCTGTACAGGCTCTGCCGCCGTACGATTTCGTTCGGCATCGGGGGATCCTTATGAAGAAATATGTTGCGGCCGCCGCGCTGGCGTCGTCTCTGTTCGTCGCGCTGCCGGCCTTTGCCCAGACGACGTTGCCCGCCTATCCGCCCCAGCCCTATTACGGACAAGAGACCGCGCCCGAGGCCGAGCCGGAAGCGCCTGCCGAGGTATCGCTGAGCGGTCTGCGGGTCGAAATCGGCGCGGGATTCGACCGGCTGGAACTCAGCTATATCGAAGACGACACCAAATATTATGCCGGCGCCAACGGCGTCCGCTATGGCGGTGAGATCGGCTATGACCTGCCGGTGAGCGGCAGCACGCTGCTGGGTGCCTACGCCGGCGTGACCGGAACGTCGGTCGACCGGTGCGACGAAGTCTTCGGCGGCGATTCGCTGTGTCAGAAGCCCGGCGTCGAATTCTCGGGCGGCGTCCGGGTTGGTTTCCGGATCGGCCAGGCTTCGCAACTGTATCTGCGCGGCGGATATTCGAACCTGAAGCTCGAACTGGCCTATGAAGACGGTGGTTTGAACAATTTCACGCTCACCGAGAAATATAACGGCTTCCACGCCGGCGTAGGCTTCGAGCACACGCTGCACGACGGCGCGTATCTGAAGGGCGACGTGTCGGTTACCGGGTACGACACCAGCGACAGCCTGTACGAAGACCTGACGTTCCAGCGGACGCAGGCAACGTTCGGCGTCGGCTTCCGCTTCTAAAGGCGGTTCCCGGCGGATTACGCCGCGGTTACCGCCCGGGGGGGGCGACCGCTTCACGGCGGGGTGGCGGGGCCGCGATACGACGCGGATCGGCATCGATCCATGAGGGGCGGCGGCACACGGTCGCCGCCCCGGCCCCGCGCGCTTGCCACGCGCGCGGATCGTCGCTAGATACCATGCCCAATCCGACAGCGTGGATGGGCAGCGCCGGTTCCCTTGGGGGCCCGGACGAGGCCCCTTGCCCCGAAGTCGGTCCATAGCAAGGGCGAAGGTGCGCGCGTGGCCAAGGTTACTCCAGTCGAATTCATGCGGCAGGTCCGGGCCGAAACCGCCAAGGTGACATGGCCGACCCGCAAGGAAACGGTGATGACCGCGGTGATGGTCGTCATCATGACGACGTTGCTGGCGATCTTTTTCCTCGGCGTGGATTCGGCGTTCGACGCGATCGTCAAGGCGCTGCTCAAGCTCGCCCAGTAACTGCGAATACAAGGGTCTTACATGTCGCGCTGGTACATCATTCACGCCTATTCGGGTTTCGAGGGCAAGGTCCGCGATTCGATCATGACGGAGGCGACGCGCCTCGGCCTCGACCATGCGGTCGAGGCGATCGAGGTGCCGACCGAGAACATCACCGAGGTCCGCCGCGGCAAGAAGATCCAGTCCGAGCGCAAGTTCATGCCCGGATATGTGCTGGCGAAGCTGGACCTGAGCGATCAGGTGTATCACCTCGTCAAGAACACGCCGAAGGTGACCGGTTTCCTCGGTTCGTCGGGCAAGCCGCAGGCGATCAGCGAGGCGGAAGCCACGCGGATGCTGAACAGCAAGGAAGAGGCCGCCGCCTCTCCCGTCAAGCAAAAGATCAAGGTCGATTTCGAGATCGGCGATTCGGTCAAGGTGCTGGACGGCCCGTTCGCCAGCTTCAACGGGCTGGTCGAGGAACTCGACTTCGACAAGTCGAAGGTGAAGGTGTCGGTGTCGATCTTCGGGCGCGCGACGCCGGTGGAACTCGATTTCGAGCAGGTGGAACGAAGCAAGTAAGGCAAAGCCGAAACTTGCTGTCCGCACGGCGATAGCGCGAGCTATCGCCGAGACGGCGGACACCGGCCGGCGGGTACAACCCGACCGACGTTAGCGGCGTAGGGCGAAGGCCCTGCGCCGTTTTTGGTTGCATGCCGTTGCATCGGTGGCCGTCCCACGGGCCGGCTCATGGGACGCCCCCCCCAACATCGTCCGGCGCATTCGTCGGCATGGGACGAAATTTCTGTAAAACGTCCAGCGTAAATCCTGCGTATCGCAGGCATCTACCCCAAATGGGGTATGCGCAAAAATCTCAACTATCTTAGGATTTTAGCGCGGCAAGTGGTGCCGGTGCCGAGGAGACGCAACGCCAATGCGGATGCGGTTCATCGGGACGTGGGAGCGCCTGACTCCGTGCTGGGAACCGGTTGGGAAAGGGTAGTTCAAATGCGCCAGATCGTACGGATGATGTTGTCGGCTGCCGTCGTAACCGTCGGATCAAGTCTTGCGCAGAGTGCGCTCGCCTGTCCCGACTATACCCTTACCGGCGAGCAGGCCACGTACAGCAGCAACGAACTGTACAGTGCTGTCCGTCACACACTTACCGCCGGTGGCGACTATAATCTGGCGCGATGCGACGAGCCGGGTTCGGGGTGGGTGACGCGGGAACCCGACTATACGTTCCGCCTGACCGGCAATGCCGCGCAACGCCGAAAGCTGGTGTTCCGTACCGAAGCGGGCTGCGACACGGTGCTGCTCATCAACGCTCCGTCCGGGGAGTGGACCTTCGACGACGATGGCAGTCAGGGTCTGAACGCGAAGATCGATTTCGAGAACGCTGCCGAAGGTCTCTATGACATCTGGGTCGGCACCGCAGGCGAGAACGACTGCAGGGCGACGTTGATTACGGAAACGTTCGGAAACGCGGGCAAGCGGAGTCGCTGACGCTCAATGAGGTTCGCAACTGTACGAACAGTGGGTGATCCGATCATCCCCGGCAGACACTTGTTGCGCAATTTGTGCGGAAGCGGGGATGGGCGGAACGATATTCGTCGGCATATCGATCCGACGATCCTCACCCCGGCCTTTCCCCGGTTCACCGTGCGCCCATCGTCGGTGGCCAAACCTTTTGCGCAACGCTGGTGGCTAGATGGACTCTGAAACAGGTCAGGAACGACGGTCGTGCAGGGTGCAGAACTGCCATCGTAGTGAATATGGCCGGGTCCAGCGGAAACAGGGAAAGGCGCGGCCCTTTACCTGCCCGCCTGATGCATTGTTGGTCGGCAAGCCGTCATCGGTCGTTTGACGACGCGCGTCGGCGAGCGGTGGACCTACCCGGAGCCGAACCCCTTTCCACCGAACAGCCCCTTCCCTTCCTCCGTCACCGTCCGTTCCTTGTCCCGCCACGCTACCTGCTCCAGCGGCGGGACCAACGGCGCCGGCGGCTCGAATTCGGAACGTTTCGCACCGGCCTGCGACCGGGCGTAATCGATCAGGCGGGCGTCTTCCGCCTCCCTTGCGCGTTCGATGGCATGTTCCCTGCGTCGGCGTTCGGACCATGCGTCGCTGCTTTCGCCGCGTTTGCGCCAGATGTCGGGATCGACGGACGAATGCTGCGGACGGCGGTGCATCGCCATTGCCTGCAACGCTTCGGCGGCGGTCATGCGGGGAATCGGCGGCGGATCGTTGTGCCGCCAATGGTCGTGCGTGTTGGCTTCGGGCGTGCTGTCTTCCAGCAATGCCATTTCGAGCCGTTCACACCCTTGCGCAAGCGCGAGGCGCATTTCGCGGGCGAAGCCGGGATGCGTGCGGGCGCGGGCATAGAAGCTGCTGTGCGCGAACCCGGCGGCCTTCGCGGCGAGGCGGACATTGGCGGTCGCGGACAATGCAGACAGGAATATCTGTTCGGCGGCAAGGTCGATATGGCGACCCTTGCCCGGCATGCGCAGTTGCAGGCGACCGGCGCTGCGGACGACGCGCGCTTCGCCCGGCGGCAGATCGGGGTCGGCGATGCGATTGGCGGCGACGACCTGCGCCGCTTCCCAGCGCTGGGCGAAGTCGGGATCGGCGTTGCGCCGCTTGGTCAGCATCGACCGGTTGAGCCCGAGCGAGCGCGCGGCGTCGCGGGCGTTACCGGTCTGCGCAAGGACGCGCAGGAAGGCGGCGTTCTGTAGCGCTTGTTTGCGGGAATAGGGTCGCGGCATGGCCATGGTCGAAGCAGGCGAAATCCTACATTGCAAGCCGGGCGATGGCGGCGCGCTTGCCTGTGCGGCCCGGTTGCGCTATGCGCCCGCGCTTCCAGACGACAGTTTGCGAAACCATGGCGGGAGGCGGCGTTCTTTCGGGAAGGCTGCCGTGCGTACCGCTAAACTTGAAAGAGAGTGACACATGGCCAAGAAGATTACCGGCTATATCAAGCTGCAGGTGCCGGCGGGCGAAGCCAAGCCGTCGCCGCCGATCGGGCCCGCGCTGGGTCAGCGCGGCGTGAACATCATGGAATTCTGCAAGACGTTCAACGCGCAGACGTCCAGCGGCGACATCGCCAAGGGCACGCCCCTGCCGACGATCATCACCGTCTATGCCGACCGTTCGTTCAGCTTCGAAACGAAGACGCCGCCGGCGACGTACCTGATCAAGCAGGCGATCAACCTGAAGTCGGGTTCGAAGGAGCCGGGCAAGACGGTCGCGGGCAAGATCAGCCGTTCGCAGCTGTCCGAAATCGCGACGATCAAGATGAAGGATCTGAACGCGAACGACATCGACGCGGCGACGAAGATCATCGAAGGTTCGGCCCGCGCGATGGGCCTCGAAGTGACGGAGGGCTGATATCATGGCAAAGCTGACCAAGAAGGCGAAGACCCTCGCCACCGCCGTCGACGTGCTCAAGCTGCACGGCATCGATGAAGCGATCGCGCTGGCCAAGACCCACGCCACGTCGAAGTTCGACGAGACGATCGAGGTCGCGCTGAACCTCGGCGTCGATCCGCGTCACGCCGACCAGATGGTCCGCGGCGTGGTGACGCTGCCCAAGGGCACCGGCAAGACCGTGCGCGTCGGCGTGTTCGCCCGCGGCGCCAAGGCCGACGAAGCCACGGCGGCGGGTGCCGACGTGGTCGGTGCCGAAGACCTGATGGACGCGATCCAGGGCGGCAAGATCGATTTCGATCGCTGCATCGCGACGCCGGACATGATGGGTCTGGTCGGACGTCTGGGCAAGATCCTGGGTCCGAAGGGCCTGATGCCGAACCCGAAGCTGGGCACCGTGACGATGAACGTCGCCGCCGCCGTCGAAGCCGCCAAGGGCGGTCAGGTGGAATATCGCGTCGAAAAGGCCGGTATCATCCATTCGGGCATCGGCAAGGCATCGTTCCCCGCCGAAGACCTGCGCGCGAACTTCGACGCGCTGGTCGACGCGGTGGTCAAGGCCAAGCCGACCGGCGCCAAGGGCAAGTATGTCCGCAAGGTCGCGGTCAGCTCGTCGATGGGCCCGGGCATCAAGGTGGATACCGCCGAGGTTGCAGGCGCGTAAGCGCTGCGCCGTGCCGCAGGGCACGGCCCGAGGCCGGCCGGCGGGGCGCAGGCCCCGACCGACGACGCGGGATTAACTCCCGCGTCGGCCGACCGGAACGACATTCGGGGCCGGAAGCATCACGCTTCCGGCCCCGTTTTTGTTCGCGACGGCGTTCGGCCCCGAACCTACGGCAAGTCGCCGGACGATTGTGCGTATCCTGTGGCGTTGCGCGGCCGCGTTCCGTCCGCGATGTCGCGACACGATGGATTCCCGCCTTTGCCGGAATAACGAAGGGGGTCGCCGGTGATGCCGGGCAAGCTCCACCGGCCCACGATGACCTTCGCTGGTATGACGAGGGCGGCGATCGGTACGACTGCCTCCGATCGACAGGCCGCCACGGCAGGCGGGGCGATCGCCCGGAGCGGGGATCGACGCCTCCCCTTACGCGTCATGCCAGCGCAGGCTGGCATCTCCCCGTGGCAGCCGCACCTCTAGAGCCGGACGAGACCCCGGCCTTCGCCGGGGTGACAGGTATGCCCGGACGACGCCGCACGACCGGCCGCAGGCAGACGGGGCTATTCCCGTCCGTGGTAACGCTGCGACCGATACCCGGAGTACCGCCGGCCCGTACGGCTACAGGTTCAACAACGCCGGATCGCCGCCCTTTGCCATGATGTTGATCGACGTCGTCCGTTCGCTGGCATAGCGCAGCAGGGCGTTCGGGCCGCCGGCCTTGGGTCCGGTGCCCGACAGGCCTTCGCCGCCGAACGGCTGGACGCCGACGACCGCGCCGATGATCGAGCGATTGACGTAGACGTTGCCGGCGGGGACCAGCGCGGCGACTTCGTCGGCGAAGCGGTCGATGCGGCTGTGGACGCCCAGCGTCAGGCCGTATCCCCGTGCGGCGAGGCGGCGAGCGACGGTGGGCAGATCGGCGGGGTCATAGCGATAGACGTGCAGGACCGGGCCGAACACCTCGCGTTCCAGAAAGTCGGGCGTGGGGACTTCGGCGATGACCGGGGCGAAGAAGTGGCCGCGATCGGCGGTGCCGTTCAGATCGGCGCGGAACAGGATCGTCGCTTCGCGCGCCAGCCGGTCGACATGCGCGTCCAGCGCCGCGCGGGCATCGACATCGATCACCGGACCGATATCGGTCGCCGGATCGGCGGGGTCGCCGAACACGAGACACTTCGCCGCGCCGACCAGCGTTTCGATTACCGCATCGGCGGTGTCGCGCGGGAGGTAGAGCAGCCGCAATGCCGAGCAACGCTGTCCGGCCGAGCCGAAGGCGGACAGCAGCACGTCGTCGACCACCTGTTCGCGCAGCGCGCTGGTATCGACGAACAGGCCGTTCAGGCCGCCGGTTTCTGCGATGAACGGCAGGATCGGGCCGTTGCGTGCGGCCAACTGGCGGTTGATCGTCCACGCGGTCTCGGTGCCGCCGGTGAAGGCGACCCCGGCGATGGCGGGATGCCCGACGAGCGCCGCGCCGACGCTGGCACCGTCGCCGGGGAGCAGGGCAAGCAGATCGGGGTTCAGCCCGGCGGCGTGGAACAGGCGGACGGCTTCGGCGGCGACCAGCGGCGTCTGTTCGGCGGGCTTGGCCAGCACCGCGTTACCGGCGGCAAGCGCGGCCGCGACCTGGCCGGTAAAGATCGCCAGCGGGAAATTCCATGGCGAGATGCAGACGAACACGCCGCGCCCGTGCAGCTCGATCTGGTTCACTTCGCCGACCGGGCCTTGCAGGATGGTCGGCGCGGCGAACTGCGTTTCGGCGAGGACGGCGTAATAGCGGCAGAAGTCGACCGCCTCGCGCACTTCGGCGACGGCGTCGTTCAGCGTCTTGCCCGCTTCGGCGGACAGGATCGCGACGAAGCGGTCGGTCTGTGCCGCCAGCGCGTCGCCCATCGCGCGCAGGACGCGGCCACGGGCGATGCCGCCGCGCGCGTCCCATGCCGGCTGCGCGGCGGCGGCGAGGGAAGCGGCCCGGTCGATATCCGCCGGGTCGGCGGCGGTGACGCTGCCGATCGCGCGGGCGTGGTCGGCGGGACTGGAAAGCGGCACCTCCCCTGCCCCGGCCAGCATGCGCCCGCCGACGATCGGGCCGGCGGTGATCGGCGCGTAGGCGGCGGCGGCGCGGGCGGCGGTGTCGCGGACGCTGCGGATCGAATAGTCGCGTCCCGCCGGATTGGCGCGCGAGGCATAGATGGCGGCAGGCGACGGCAGCCGGGGATGCTGGTGCGGGGCAGCGGCGACCGCCGCGACCGGATCGGCGACCAGATCGACCGACGGCACGGCTTCGTCGAGCAACGCGTTGACGAAGCTGGAATTGGCACCGTTTTCCAGCAGCCGCCGGACCAGATAGGGCAGCAATTCCTCATGCCCGCCGACGGGGGCATAGGCGCGCAGCGTCAGGCTGTTGTCGCTGCCCGCACCGGCCGCGCGGTACAGCGCCTCGCCCATGCCGTGCAGGCGCTGATGTTCGATCGCGACGCCCCGCGCCGCCGCCATGTGACGCACTGCGACAAGGGTATGGGCGTTGTGCGTGGCGAATTGAGGATAAAGTGCGGGCGCGGCGGCGATCAGCTTGCCCGCGCAGACGAGGTAGCTGAGATCGGTGGCGGGCTTGGCGGTGAACACCGGATAGCCGGGGTGCCCGGCGACCTGTGCGCGCTTGACCTCGCTGTCCCAATAGGCGCCCTTGACCAGCCGGACCATGATCCGGCGGCCAGTGTCGCGGGCCAGCGTTTCAAGGCCGTCGATCACGCCGCGCGCGCGCTTGCTATACGCCTGTACGACGACGCCGAGGCCGGTCCAGTCGCCCAGATCGGCTTCGCGGGCCAACCGGTCGACCAGCTTGAGCGAGAGCGCCAGCCGGTCGGCTTCCTCCGCATCGATCGCGAGGTTGAGGTTGTGGCCGGCGGCGATCCCGGCAAGGCGGTGGATGCGGGGATAGAGATCGGTCACGACGTCGGCTTCGTGCACGGCTTCGTAGCGAGGGCACAGCGCCGAGAGCTTGACCGACACGCCATGCCCCTGTTCGGGCGTGCTGCCCGGCGCACGGGCGCGGCCGACCGCGTCGATCGCGGCGGCATAGATCGATTCGTAGCGGTCGGCATCGGCACGCGTACGTGCGCCTTCGCCCAGCATGTCGAACGAACAGAGATAACCGTCCTTCGCCGCGCGCTTCAGCGCGGCGTCGATCGTCGCACCCAGCACGAACTGGTCACCCATGATGCCGACGGCGGCGGACAGCGCGCGCCGGATCACCGGTTCGCCCAGCCGCCCGGCAAGGCGGCGGATCGTCTCGCCGATTCCAGCCGTACCCTCTTCGCCGACCAGCTTCCCGGTCAGCGTCAGACCGATGGTCGAGGCATTGACGAACAGGCTGGACGACGCGCCCAGATGCGCCGCCCAGTCGGCGGCCCCGACCTTTTCGGCGATCAGCCGGTCGCGCGTCGCGGCATCGGGGGTGCGCAGCAATGCTTCGGCAAGGCACATCAGCGCCAGCCCTTCCTGCGTACCCAGCGAGAATTGCTGGAGAAAGCCTTCGACCACGCCGGGTTTGGCCGATGCGGCGCGGGTACGGTCGACCAGTGCGGCAGCCTGTGCGACGATGGCGGTCCGATCGGCGGTAGTCAGCGGCACCTGTGCCAGCAACTGGGGCAGCAGCACCGATTCGTCGGTGAACTTGTCGGCGTCGAGAGCGTCCCAGTCGATCGTGCGCATTCGTTTTTCTCCGTGTCGGATCGATGGTATATCGCGGCTTGGGGTGAAGGTGCTTCGGATGTTGGGCGGGTTGTCCGACGATGTCGTGCCAGATAAGAGTTTTCCCACGATTTTCGTCACCCCGGGCTTGTTCCGGGGTGACGGCCGGGCGGGGGCAACGGAGTAGTGTCATGGACCAGACCGATCGCAAGCTGTTGCGCGTGTTGCAGTCCGACGGGCGGATCACCAATCAGGCGCTGGCGGCGCAGTGCGGGCTGTCGCCCGCAGCGTGTTTCGAACGGGTGCGGCGGTTGCGGGAAAGCGGGGTGATCCGGGGCTATGCCGCGCTGCTCGATCCCGACAAGCTGGACCGGTCGCTGCTGGTGTTCATCGAAGTGCTGCTGGACCGAACCACCGACGATGTGTTCACGGCGTTCGGCTATCATGTCCGCGACCTGCCCGAAGTGCTGGAATGCCATATGGTCGCAGGCGGGTTCGATTATTTGTTGAAGGTGCGGATGGCCGACATGGCGGCGTATCGCGCCTTTCTGGGCCGCACGCTGACCACCGTGCCGGGCGTGCGCGAGACGCGGACCTATGCCGTGCTGGAGGAGGTGAAGGCGACGACGGTGCTGCCGCTGTAACGATCGCGCCGCTGCGTGCCGGGCATGCGGTGGCCGGGCGTTGCGCTTGCTACGCGCTGTGATAGCCTGTCCCGGCTATATTGCTGGAGTCGGTTCGATGGTCGCAATCGCCACAGGAGACGCCTATTCGGTGCTGGCGCTGGTCGACGGACCGCCGCCGCCCGCGCTGGCCGATATGATCGACCGGCTGCGCGCGACCTTGTTGCCGCTGGGGCGGGCGAACGACGCGGATCGTAATCTGTTGGGGGCGCGGATCGACCGGTTCGTCGGCGATGCCGACCGGTCGGTGATCCTGCTGGCGCACGGCGCCGGATGCCGCGCGGCGGCGTGGTGGGCGCGGCTGTCACCGACGCATTACGTCGCGCGGGTCGCGGGCGCGATCCTCGTCGATCCGTCGGCCGAAGCGGGCCGGTTCGCATCGCCCGGTGTCGCACTGCCCTTTCGGTCGGTGACGGTCGACCATTCGCATCCCGCAGCCATCGCATCGCTGGCGCGCGAATGGGGGAGCGAGTTGGTGACGGACGGCGCAGAGGAAGCGGCGCGTGGCGGGCGGTTGTTGAAACTGATCGACCGGTTGACCGGAATGGTCGTGGCGCACGACGTGCTGACGGCGGAAAAGCTGGCGCGGTTGCGGCGGGGCTAAGCGAACGGCTGATGTTTGGGGTTGGTGGATCGGGGCTGGCGTTGCCGCTACGCGATACCGGCTGCGAATTCGGTGGGATTGCCAGCTTGGTGGCGACAGGTCGACGGCGCTGGTGCGGTTGACGATGGACTCGCAGGCCGGATCGATTTTCGACGTTCAAACAGGGTGCCGGGCAGGATCGACATCTACCGCGATGGTGCCCTTGCCGCCTGCATGACCGTCACCCCGGACCTGTTCCGGGGTCCACCGCGCGGCACGCGTTGGTGGTTGAGCCTCCTTCCGCTTTGCTCGCGGTCAGGTGGACCCCGGAACAGGTCCGGGGTGACGATATACGGTCAGTTTTTCGCTGAATTTCGACCAGCGAGAAAGTAGATCCGCCATCATGTCGTAGCCCGTCGACGCTGACCTGTTGCAAGGTCCGGCGGGGTGCGTTCAGCATCGCCCGGGCACCGGCGCCCCCTCCGAACGGGTCGGAACCGTGCGAATGCCGGCCAGCGCGATCGTGCCGCGTCGTCCGTCGCGTGCCATCGTTCCCCGCCGTGCATCCCGGCACGGAGTCGTTGCGTTCTTCGGGAAGTGTGGCAGACCATGCGCAACAATCTTACAACGCGCCGTCCGGCCGGGGCGGACCACGGGAACGGGCATGACGGTGCTGACGATCGATCTGGACGCGCTGGCCGGGAATTACCGGATCGTGGCGGCGCGCGCGGCACCGGTGCCGGTCGCGGGCGTCGTGAAGGCCGACGGATACGGGCTGGGCGCGGCGATCGTCGCGCAGACGCTGGCACAGGTGGGATGCGACACGTTCTTCGTGGCGGTGACCAGTGAGGCGGTGGCGTTGCGGCCGTTGCTCGCGGCGGAGGCGCGACTGTTCGTGCTGAACGGCGTCGCGCCGGGCGACGAGCATGCGTTGATCGCGGCGGATGCGATACCGGTGCTCAACTCGACCGGCGACGTGGCGCGGTGGCGGACGGCGGCGGCGGAGGTCGGCCGGACGCTGAAGGCGGCGGTGCAGGTCGATAGCGGCATGTCACGGCTGGGCCTGTCGGACGGCGAGGTCGCGGCGCTGGCGGACGATCCGAACGCGCTGGCGGGAATCGAGGTCGTATTGGTGATGAGCCATCTGGCGTGCGGCGATGCGCCTGACGATCCGGCCAATTCGGCACAGCGGGCGCGCTTTGCCGCACTGGCCGACCGGTTGCCGCCCGCGCCGCGATCGCTGGGCAATTCGGGCGGGGTCTTTCTAGGGCCGGACTTTCACGGCGATCTGGTCCGGCCGGGGATTGCGCTGTACGGCGCCGCGCCGCAGGAAGGGCGCGACAATCCGATGCGGCCGGTGATCGCACTGGACGCGCGGATCGTGCAGTGGCGGACGGTGCCGGCGGGAACCGGGGTCGGATATGGCCTGACCTCGGTGGCGGACCATGACCGGCGGATCGCGACGCTGTCGATCGGCTATGCCGATGGCTGGCCGCGCGCGCTGAGCAATGTCGGCGCGGCCTATATCGGCGGCGTTCGCGCACCCATTGCCGGGCGCGTGTCGATGGACAGCCTGTGCATCGACGTCAGCGACGTGCCCGCCGAATTGTTGGCGACGGCGACACATGCCGAGCTGATCGGCCCGCACCAGACGATCGACACTGTCGCCGCACAGGCGGGGACGATCGCGTACGAGATATTGACGCAGCTGGGGCGACGCTATGCGCGGCGCATCCTGCCGGTCACCGGCGAAAGGAATGGCGCATGCGTATCGTGATCGCGGGCGCGGGGGTGATCGGCGTCACCTCCGCATGGTATCTGGCACAGGCGGGGCACGAGGTGGTCGTGATCGACCGACAGGACGGCCCGGCGCTGGAAACGAGCTTCGCCAATGCGGGCGAGATTTCGCCGGGCTACGCATCGCCATGGGCGGCACCGGGGATTCCGGCGAAGGCGGTCAAATGGCTGTTCATGCAGCATGCGCCGCTGATCCTGCGCCCGCAGTTCGACATGGCGATGCTGCGCTGGCTGATCGCGATGCTGGGGAATTGCAACGCGCGCGACTATGCCGTGAACAAGGGGCGGATGGTGCGGCTGGCGGAATATAGCCGCGACCGGCTGGTCGAGCTGCGCGGCGCGACCGGCATCGCCTATGACGAACGGTCGCAAGGGACGTTGCAGCTGTTCCGCGAGGAAAAGCAGCTGGCGGGGATCGAGAAGGATATCGCAGTGCTGCGCGCCGACGGCGTGGCGTTCGAGGTGCTCGACCGCGCCGGGTGCATTGCCGCCGAACCGGGGCTGGCGGGCAGCAACCAGCCGCTGGCGGGCGGATTGCGGTTGCCGGGCGACGAGACGGGCGATTGCTTCAAGTTCACCAACGCGCTGGCGGCGATGGCGCAGGCGGCGGGGGTCGAGTTCCGGCTGGGCGAACCGATCCGCGGACTGGTGCGCGACGGCGACCGGATCACCGGGGTACGGACCGATCGCGGCATCGTGACCGGCGATGCCTATCTGGTCGCGCTGGGCAGTTTTTCGACGCGGATCGTGGCACCGCTCGGCATCCGGCTGCCGGTATATCCGGTGAAGGGATATTCGATCACGGTGCCGATCGTCGACGCGAACCGCGCGCCGGTATCGACGTTGCTGGACGAGAGTTACAAGGTGGCGATCACCCGGCTGGGCGACCGCATCCGTGTCGGCGGGATGGCGGAGATATCGGGGTTCAACAACGACCTGCCCGATGCGCGGCGCGCGACGCTGGAATATTCGCTGGGCAGCCTGTTCCCCGGCGCGGGCGATGTGGCGCAGGCGAGTTTCTGGAGCGGGCTGCGGCCGATGACGCCCGACAGCACGCCGGTGATCGGGCCGACGCGGTATCGCAATCTGTTCCTGAATACCGGACACGGGACGCTGGGGTGGACGATGGCGTGCGGATCGGCGCAGGTGATCGCCGACCTGATGTCGGGCGTCACCCCGGCGATCGAAACGGCGGATCTGGCGATTTCGCGCTACTGACGGATCAGGCCACGTCGCGGGCGGCTTCGCGATCGTCCAGCCATTCGACGCGGTCGCGCCCTGCCCGCTTCGCGCGATAAAGCATTTCGTCGAGCCGGTGGACCAGATGCGTCACGTCGGCGGGTGGCGCGTCGAGATAGCAGGCGCCGATGCTGACGGTGGCACGCACCGACACGCCCGACCATCCGGTTGACGTGGCCGCGAACACCCGACGGAGCCGGTTCGTCGCGACGATGGCGGCGGCCCGATCCGGTATGGCCAGTACCAGCGCGAATTCCTCACCCCCCATGCGTCCCGCCAGACCCGTCGGACCGCTGACATCGGCGGCCAGCGCGCCGAACGACTGCAACACGGCGTCGCCCGCCAGATGGCCGAACCGGTCGTTGATCGATTTGAAATGGTCGATATCCAGCCACAGCACCGCCAGCCCGCCCGATGGCGGCATCGCGGCGAGCATCGCGCGCATCCTTTGGTCGAACGCGCGCCGGTTGAGCAGGCCGGTCAGCCCGTCATGGTCCGCCGCCTCGCGCAACCGGTGCGACAGCGAGTCGTGCACCGCCATCGCGCTGCTGATCGTCAGCGGCACCAGCACGAGGAACGCGACCGCGACCCGGATCGACACGACATGCGCCGGGATCGCCATATCCTGTCCGATATGTACCGCGCCAAGGCCGATCGCGGTCAGGCTCCCGGCCCCGATCGCCATCGTCAACACGCTGGTGGTACGCACCGAATAGGTCAGCGCACATAGCAACAGCGCGGG
Source organism: Sphingomonas sp. CFBP 13720 (assembly GCF_014842075.1). GTDB lineage: Bacteria > Pseudomonadota > Alphaproteobacteria > Sphingomonadales > Sphingomonadaceae > Sphingomonas. The sequence goes on along the minus strand of NZ_JACYVA010000006.1, from coordinate 171,536 downwards.
CATCGGGAACATGATGCTGCCCGGCCCGTCGAGCCACAGCGCAGCGGCGCAGGACGCGACCAGCCCGACCACCGGCCATGCCGTCACCCGGATCGAGCGTTCGGTGGGCACCGCCGATACGGCCGACGACCATGCGAGAACGGCGGGCAGCGTCGTCAGATAGTTGACCAGCTCGCTGGCAGGCCATGTCGCCAGCGCCTGAAGCATCGAACCGTCGAACTGCCACTTCACCAGCACGGCACCAGCCAGCGCGGCGGTGAAGCAGCCGGGCAGGATGCAGGCGAGAATCCGCACGACCGAATGGACGCGCCCCAACAGCAGGTCGATCGCATCGAGCCGGCGCAGCAACAGCATCGTCGGCAACACGCCGATCATGTTGGTGGCGGCGAACGCGAACGCGAGCGACGCGGTGCGCCCGAACATGATGTCGGCCGCCACGAAGCCCAGCGCGGCACCGGTCCAGCCCGCCGGACGATGCAGCGCCGGACATCGCACCAGCAGTCCGGCCAGCACCGCGTTGGCGGGCCAGAACGACACCGAAAACGCATGCCGCGACGCAAGTCCGAGGATGCAGGCGCACCACACTGCGAACCCTACGATCAGCAGCGCGCGCAGGGCACCGGCGTCCCGCGCGTCCGGGAGGACGGTCGAACAGGTCCGATTCAGGGCGAGCGGCCGCATCATCGGCCCGCCATACCGCAGCATCGTAAACATCGCGTAACGTCCCGAACCGGATCGATCAGCCGAGCAGATGCGGACGGGTGTCGGCGAGGTGGACGATCAACTGCCCGAACAGGCCGTTGGCCCATGCGAACCAGTCGCGCGTGAATTTCTTCGGATCGTTCCGGTCGAACGATTCGTGGATGAAGCCGGTGTCGCCATGCGTCGCCTTCAACGTCGTCAGGCACTGGCGGATGACCGCGTCGTCGGTGGCGGAAAAGGCGCGGACGATCAGCGACATCGGCCAGATATGACCAAGCCCGACATGCGGGCCGCCGATCCCTTCGCCAGCCGGGCCGCGGAAGAACCACGGGTTGGCATCGCTCCACGCCGCGTCGTGCGTCGCGCGCCACAACGGATCGGTCGGCGACACGCAGCCGAGAAAGGCGAGGCCGGACAGCGACGGCACGTTGGCGTCGTCCATGAAGATCGCATTGCCGAACCCGTCGACCTCATACGCCCAGACGCGACGACCGTCCTTCAGCGTCATCGTGCCATGCGCGGCCAGCGCGGCGGCGACTTCGTCGGCCAGCGCGGTCGCGTCGGCGGCCAGTTCGGCATCGCCGCGCGCGCCGCGCGCGACGACCGCCAGTTCGCGCAGCGTCGTTACCGCGAACAGGTTGGACGGGATCAGGAACGGAAAGAGACAGGCGTCGTCCGACGGCCGGAATCCCGAATGGATCAGCCCGACCGGGCGGGTCGGATTCCCCTGCCCCCACAGCAGCGTTTCGGTCGGCTGGGTCGAATTACGCTGGAATTGATAGGGTCCGGGACCGTCCTTCCGCTGTTGTTCGCGGAAGGTACGGACGATCGCGCGCGCACTTTCCGCCCAGCGGGCGTCGAACGGGCGTTTGTCGCGGGTGGTCGACCAGTAATCATGCGCGAGCCGCAGCGCATAGCACAGCGAATCGATCTCCCACTTCCGTTCGGCCACGCCGGGCTTCATCGTGGTGCGATCGGCCTGCGACCATTCGAGGTTCGATTTGGCCGTCGGGTCTTCCATGAAGGCATTGGCGTAGGGATCGATCAGGATCGAACGCGCCTGCCGGGCGATCAGGCCGCGGAACAGCGTGGCCAGCTTCGGGTCGGATTTGACGAGGTGGAGATAGGGCCGCAACTGCGCCGCCGAATCGCGCAGCCAGAGGCAGGGAATGTCGCCGGTGATGACGAACGCATCGGGCTGTCCGTCGACGGTGCCCGTCCGCACTGTCGTGTCGAGCGTGTTGGGGTAGCAGTTGGCGAACATCCAGCGCAGTTCGGGATCGGCGATCCGCGCGGACACGCGTGCGATCTCGCGCTCGACCGCCGGGCTGCTGAAGCGGCGTGCGGCGGCGGCCGGACGCTTGCTGGCGAAGGACGCCGGTTGCGCAAGGACCGGCGGCGAAGCGATCGCGGCGGTCAGCAGCGCGCCGTTCTTCAGTAGCGTGCGTCGCGTCGTCATGATCGGCCCCCGGTCGTAAAACGCGCGTCGTACGCGACCCGGGGGAAGAAGCGCCAGTGGGTTTTGCCCGGATCGCGACCATAACCGTCATCCCGGCGCAGGCCGGGATCGCTCCGTCGCGAAGCGCGCGCCACACGCCGTCACCCCGGCCTGCGCCGGGGTGACGGCGTGGGGCGGTGGTCGGTGCGGGTCGGGTCGGGACACGGTGGGGGGTCGACCTCGATGTGGATCGGGCCACCGTGCGGGTCGGGGACGGTGCAGCGCGCCACGGTGCGGATCGGGGACGGTGCGGCGCGCCACAGTGCGGGTCGGGGACGGCGGCCCGCCACGGTGTGGGTCGGGGGACCGCCGGTCCCCCTTCCCTTACTTCGCGTCGACGCGCTTCAGGCGGGGCGACAGCAGATGCACCGCCAGCAGCGCGAGGAAATAGGCCGAACCCGCGACGTAGAACAGCGGCGCATAGCTGCCGATGCCGTCGAGGACGTAGCCGGCATATTTCGCCATCAACATGCCGCCGATCGCGCCGACCGTGCCGCCGATGCCGACGACCGATCCCACCGCCGCGCGCGGGAACAGGTCCGACGGCAGCGTGTAGAGATTGGCCGAGAACGCCTGGTGCGCCGCCGTGGCGATGCCGATGACGAGGACCGCGACCCACAGATTGTCGATCGACTGGGCGAACAACACCGGCAGCACCGCGCAGGCGCAGATGAACATCGTCATCTTGCGTGCGAAATTGACGGTGCGGCCCCGCGCGATCAGCGTGGACGACAGCCATCCGCCCGCGACGCTGCCCAGATCGGACAACAGATAGATCGCGACCAGCGGCGGTCCGAAGCTGAGCAGATCGAGGTTGTAGCGCGTCCCCAGATAGCCTGGCAGCCAGAACAGGAAGAACCACCAGATCGGGTCGATGAAGAACTTCCCCAGCGCGAACGCCCAGGTTTCGCGGATGGTGGCGATGCGCCGCCACGGCATCGGCTCGATCGGGTCGACCGGGTCCTGTTCGATCCATGCCAGCTCGCCGCCGGACAGTTTCGCGTGCTCGCGCGGGCGGCGGTAGAACACCAGCCACAGCACCAGCCAGACGAAGCTGACCACGCCGGTGACGACGAACGCCATGCGCCAGCCATAGGCGACCGTCAGCCACGGCACCGCCAGCGGCGTGACGATCGCGCCGACATTCGCGCCCGCATTGAACACGCCGATCGCGAAGGCGCGTTCCTTGGCCGGGAACCATTCGGTCACCGCCTTGATCCCCGCCGGGAAATTGCCCGATTCGCCTAGGCCGAGGCCGAAGCGCGCCATGGCGAACTGGGTCACGCTGTACGCGCCGCCATGGGCGATGTGCGCGATCTGCCATACCACGAACGCGACGGCATAGCCCATCCGCGCGCCGATCACGTCGACGATGCGGCCGAAGCCGATATAGCCGATCGCATAGGCGAACTGGAAAAAGAAGATGACGTTGGCGAAGTCGGTTTCGGTCCAGCCAAGGTCCTTCGACAGGGTCGGCTTGAGCACGCCGATCATCTGTCGATCGACGTAGTTGATGCAGGTCGCCATGAACAGCAGGGCGACGATACCCCATCGGTAGCGTCCGGCGCGCGTTACCGCGCGCTCGATCCCGTCAGAGTGAACCGGTTCCATTCATCGCCTCCACTTGCATTCCCTCCATCACGGGCGCCGCATCGATCGTGCAGCTGACCGTCAATTCCCCGAATTTCGCGTCGAAACGCTGGCCCGGCCGGATTTGGTGTACACCGGTTACCGCGCCCGATGAAACCCATGTACCCGGTTCCAGCGACAATCCGCGCGCGGCGAGGCAATCGACGAGGAACGCGACCGCGCCGATCGGCCCGTCGAGCATCGCGCGGGCGGTCGCTTCGCCGACGACCACGCCGTCGATGCGCGATTCGACCGGCAAGTCCAGAAACGACAGGTCGCGCCAGCCGGGCACTTCCGGCCCGATCAACAGGCCGAAATTATTGCCGAAATCGCTGATCGTGACCAGCGGACCGTCGGCATTGATGTCCGCATAGGGCGAGCTGGCGATCTCGATCCCGATATGGACCGCGTCGACCAGTTCCAGCGCCTCGTCGAGCGACAGGCCGGTGCGGCCGGGAGCCGGGCCACGCGCGACACGAACGCAGAATTCGGCTTCCGCCGCCGCGAAACCATCTGCGATCACCGGCAGCGACAGGGTGTCGATGCCGACGACCTGATCGGCGAAGATCGGACCGGCAAGGCGGTTGGTGCCAAGCTGCGCATCGAGCGGCGGATTGATCTTGCCGACCTTCCACCCCGCGACGGGGCGACCGTCGAGCGCGATGGCGCGGTCCTGGATCGCATAGGCTTCCGGCATCGTCGCGGGCCGTTCGCCCGGATAGGGCGACAGCCCATGCGCACCCCGGCGCGCCGACACGAATGCGCGCGCGATCTGATCGCGATTGTCCATTGCCGCCCTCTCCATCGTTATCGCGATTTGCTATCGGAAACCGGTGTCAAAGACAAGCCGGTCAAATAACGGACGATTGGCGCGGGACCGCGGGGCGGCTATCGATCGCAGATGAAGAAAACCGGGCAGCCCACCATCAACGACGTCGCGCGGCTGGCCGGCGTGTCGAAAAAGACCGTCAGCCGGGTCATCAACCAGTCGCCGCTGCTGAACGGCGAAACGCGCGACCGGGTGCAGGCGGTGATTGCCGAGATCGGCTATATCCCCAATCCGCAGGCGCGCGCACTGGCGCTGCGCCGCAATTTCCTGATCGCGCTGATTCACGACAATCCTAATGCCCAGATGGTGCTGGGCGTGCAGCAGGGGTTGCTGGAAGTGCTGCGCGACACCGAATTCGAACTGCTGGTCCACCCGGTCGATCGCGGCGCGCCGGACATGACCGACGAGGTGCGCCGGTTCCTCGAACGGCAGCGCCCCTATGGCGTGATGCTGTTGCCGCCGATTTCGGAGAACGACGCGCTGGCGGCGTTGTGCGACCAGATCGGGTGCCGCTACGTCCGCATGGGATCGGCTCCGTTCGACGAAGCCGAGCATATGGTGTCGTCGAACGACCGCGAGGCGGTGCGCGGCGCGGTGGAACATCTGTTGTCGGCGGGGCATCGGCGGATCTGCATGATTGCCGGGCCGCACGGCTTCCGGTCGGCGCATGAACGGCAGCAGGGATATGAGGAGGCGATCGAGGTGGCCGGGATCGGCGTGCAGCGGACGTGGATCGCGCAGGGCGACTATACGTTCGAATCGGGGATGCGCGCGGCCGAACGGCTGCTCGACCTGTCGCCGCGCCCCACCGCGATCTTCGCATCGAACGACGAAATGGCGGCGGGGGCGCTGCACGTCGCACGGCAACGCGGACTCGAGGTGCCCGACGACCTGTCGATCATCGGGTTCGACGATACGTCGATCGCGTCGCATCTGTGGCCGCCGCTCACCACCGTCCGCTGGCCGATCGCGACGATGGCGCGTGCGGCGGCGCTCAAGCTGGTCGGCGACGACGATGGCGGCGAGGAGGATGGCGAGGACGACCTGTTCGTATCGACGCTGATCCGTCGGGCATCGGTGGCGAAGCCCGCCGCATGACGGGCGGTCCGATGGGTTGCGAAGGGTTGTGACACCGCTTACCCCATAAGGTCGCAACCGACCGGGAATCATCGCAGCGGCATCGCCGCGCGGCGACACCGGACCGACAGACCGGCGCATCCGGCGACTTGGGGAGAGTGACATGGCTGATGACGGGAGCTTGATCGCACGGCGCGGCGTGCTGGCGGGCGGTGCGGCGGCGCTGTTGCTGCCCCACGGCGCACGCGGCGCGACCGATCCGGTGGCACAGGGCGCGGGCGGACGCTGGCAGGGCGCGACCGAAGACGGGGTGCGCGTGTTTCGCGGCATCCGCTATGGCGCTGACCCGACGGCGCGACGCTTCCAGCCGCCCCTGCCCCCCGCCCCCATCGGCCGTGTGCAGCGCGCGACGGCGTTCGGGCCGTCCTGTCCGCAGCGCGGCGGGCGCGGATTGACGCAGCGCGAGGATTGCCTGTTCCTCAACGTCTGGACGCCCGATGCCGCCGCTGGTGCGAAGCGTCCGGTGATGGTCTATTTCCACGGCGGTGCCTATTCGGGCGGTACGGTGGTCGAACCGCTGGTGTTCGGTCACCGGTTGGCGGCGCAGGGCGACGTCGTGGTGGTGACGGTCAATCACCGGCTGAACGCGCTGGGGTATCTGTATCTCGCGCGAATCGACCCGCGCTTCGCCGACAGCGGCAATAGCGGGCAACTCGACCTCGTCCTCGCGCTGCGCTGGGTACGCGACAACATCGCCGGGTTCGGCGGCGATCCGGGGCGGGTCATGGTGTTCGGCCAGTCGGGCGGCGGGGCGAAGATCGCGACGCTGATGGCGATGCCCGCCGCGCGGGGGCTGTTCCACGCGGCCGCGACGATGAGCGGGCAGCAGGTGACGGCATCGGGACCGATCAACGCAACCCGCCGTGCCGAAGCGGTGCTGGCGCGGCTGAAGGCGACGCCGGCACAGGCGGCGGCGATGCCGGTCGAACGGCTGATCGACGGGCTGGGGGCCGAAGACCCGTTCCTCGGCGGCGGGGTGTATATGGGGCCGGTGGTCGATATGCGGTCGCTGGAACGCCACCCGTTCTGGCCCGACGCCCACCCGCTGGGCCGCGACATTCCGTTGATCCTCGGCAATACGCGGGACGAGACGCGGGCGTTCATCGCCGCCGACGGACCGGTGGTGCGCGGGCTGGACTGGAGCAATCTGGCGGCACGGATGGCACCGCAGTTGCGCGTCGACGCGCATCCCGAATGGGTGGTGGCGCAATATCGCGCGCGCTATCCAGCGATGACCGCGCAGGACGTCCTGTATTCGGCGACGACCGCCGGCCGAAGCTGGCCGGGACAGGTGATCGAGGCCGAGGCGCGCGCGGCGGCGGGCGTGCCGGCATGGGTGTATCAGCTGGATTACACCGGACCGGGCCGCGCCGGTGCCGGCCATACTGACGATATCCCGCTGGTGTTTGGTACGCTCGACGCAGAGGGATCGGTCAGCGGCGCCGGCCCGGCGGCGCAGGCAGTGTCGGCGCGAATGATGGCGGCGTTCGTCGCGCTGGCCCGGCGCGGCGATCCGGGCGGCGGCTGGCCGCGCCACACCCTGCCGAAGCGCGCGACGATGGTGTTCGATGCCCGCAGCCGGGTCGTGAACGATCCGCGCGGCTGGGAACGCGAGTTGTTCGCGCGGTTCCCGTATGTGCAGCCGGGGACTTGATGGGGGCGTCGGTGGGGGGCGGCGGGCGCATAAACCCGGACATTCGGACTGCCGATCGCACCACCAGTTAAGTGCGATCTTTCCTATTTCTACATCTACGAAGGGCCATTTCGAGAAACAGCAATCGGGAACAGATTTCGAGATGGGGGAAGCGCTTAGCGGTTTGCAGCGCAATCGCCCCGGCAGGCCGTCTCTCCATGGACTCGTTTTTAGAAAGGAAACTTCGGCGGGTATTGTCGGATCGAGCGCCAGGACGTGGTATTGCCAATGACGCGCCGGATCATCCGGCTATGCAGCGCAACAGGAAAGGCGACCGAGGACATGCTTAGAGCGATGGTCATCATCCTATCGTTGTTCATTATTCCAAACTTATCTGCCGCGGGGCGTAGTTCAGAAACTTTGAAGGCCATAGCTTCAACCAGCTGCGATATGCCATTGGGTTGGGGTGATATTGCCCTGCGCAAGCCGCGTTTCGGTGTTTTCGGCGAAGTTCACGGAACACAAGAAGCCCCTGAACTTTTCGGTCGCGTAGCCTGTGCACTTGCCGCACAAGGTAAGAGCGTCTTGGTCGCAGTCGAGCATGACGTATCATTCGATCCTGCGTACCAAGCGGCATGGCGACAGCCGCCTGAGAAGTTCGCGGCGGCCCTTCTCCAAGCGGGTTGGAAAGGAAGTCGCGACGGAAAAGGCAGTGTGGCGATGCTAGACATGCTAAAGCGACTTCATCAGCTCGCTTGGCAAGGTCGCGCGATCCGCCTTACTGCCTTCGATGGTGAGCGCGACGATGTGCAGCATCGCAAGTTTGGCACTCTGCCGGGGCAACGACCGCGGGAAGCGGCTCAGGCAGACAATATTCGCATAGCTGCCGATCAGGCTTCTTACGATTTTATCCTCGTTTTGACGGGCAATTTCCATGCAAGCAAGCAGTCGTTCAAGCGTGGTGGCACAGCCGTCGAGCCGATGGCGATGCACCTCGCGCGCATCGGGCCAATGGTGACGCTCGACGCCCGGTATTCACGCGGCAGCGCTTGGACCTGCGAACTGAAGCCCGGAATGCGGTCAGAACCGGGAAAACCCATCTCAAAGGACGCAATCGAATGCGCAATTCATTCCGTCGGCATGCAGCCGGACCTCGGACAAAATCAGTTTTTGTCGCTAAATGCATCGTCCGATGCAGACGATGCTTATGACGGATTCTTCTGGTTAGGGACTATTCATGGTTCACCGCCGGCTGTGCGGGATCAATGATCGCCATACAGCGGCTAGACAACAGCCGCATTCCCAAAACTCGTTCCTTTTAGGAAGGGCGGCGGCACGCTTGAGGTCGGTTATTGCCATCCGCGTTCTCGAGAGCGGCTGGGCCACTCCGACCAAGGCGCGACACTAGCCCGCCCCTATTCCACCGGTTTCGCCAGCGGATAGCTGACGATCAGTGCCAGCGGCTGGCGTCCACGCTGGGCGATGCCGACCGTGGCGCCGGCGTAGAGATATACCGTCGTGCCCTTGCCAACGCGGCGGGTGACGCCGTCGCTGGTGACGTCGCCTTCGCCCGACACGACGTGATACACCTCGTCATGATCGATCGGGTGCAGGCCGATCGCAGCGTTGCGATCGAGCGTACGGCGACGGAACTCCATCGTGCGGCCGGGGACGCGATCGGTGATGCGCCATGCGGTGCTCATGCCGATCGCGCCATGCGGCACCGGTTGACGCAGGCGGGTCGATTCGTCGTCGATCACCAACATCGCCGGAGCCTTTGCCCGGCCCGTCGCCCATCCGAGCCCCCCCGCGACATGCGCCAGCACGCGCGCGTCGCGCCAGCTTTCGCGGCGATGGCCGAGGCCGGTGTAGAACACCCGCCCCTTCCCCACGCGGTGCGTCCATGCCAGCGGACGCGGATTGACCTCCGTCGCGCCGATCGAGGCGGGGTCGAGCGTCAGCAGATGCGTCAGATCGGGCAACACGTCGTCGAACCAGTACCATTCGTCGGCGATGCGGAACGCGGACGGCAGCGTCGCGGTGGCGGGATGGCGTTCGGGCGTCCGCTGGATCGCCGCTTCGGGCGTGCCCGCCGGATGACGCGCGAACCGTCCGCCGATCAGCCGGGCATAGCCGGGCCAGCCGGCGTGCGAATCGGCGGCGGCATGCAGTGCGACCAGACCGCCGCCGCGATCGACATAGCTTTCCAGCGCGGCACGGCGCGGACCGACGAACCATTCGGTCTCCGGTCGCTTCCGGTCGGTGGTGGTCGACACCAGTACGATCGCGGCGAAACCGTCGAGCGGCGCGTCGAACACCGCCGGATCGTCGCTGGCCACCGGTTCCAGCCCCTGTTCGCGGGCGAGGACGCGCAGCGCCGCGACCGCATCGGGGATCGAATCATGGACGAATCCGGTCGCGCGGTGGAACAGCAGCACGCGCGTCGGTGCGGCGACCGCAGGCATGGCGACCAGCAACGTCGCCGCCGCCACGACCAGCCGCGTGATGCCCGCGCCGGTCACTGGCGCATCGCCCGGTCGCGCGCCGACAGCGATTCCTGCACCGGCCCCTTCTGCCCCGGATAGCGGCCCGATTTCGGCTCCATCGTGGTCAGATCCCATTCGGCGTCGACGAACGGCGCGCTGGTCTGCACCGGATGGGGATATTCGCTGACTTCGCGTTCGTCGTCGATGATCTTGCCGCGCCCTTCGGCGACGAAGAACAGCACGCGGATATCGTCGGCATCGCGATCCCACGGCCGCGCGCCCGCATTCGCCAGCAGATGCGTTTCGAGTTCGGCGGCGGGTAGTACCGGTAGGCCGGTCGGCCATACCGGTGGAGTGCGCGATTCGATGAGCTTTGCCTTGGTCGCGCCATAGCGCCCGAACAGCGGCAGCGGATTGCCGTGGCGATCGACGGCAATGTTGTCGCGCCCGTGATAGCGCAGGTCGCCGTCACCGCCGAGCATCAGGAACGGCAATCCTGCGTCGGTTGACGGACCGCCACGCATGACGTTGCCGACCGCCGCCAGCTTGCCTTCCTGATAAGGCTGGTTGCCCCATTCCAGCGCCATCAGATTGTAGTGCACGGCGCGAAGGCCCGGATCGTAGATCAGGTTGTTGACCACCGCTGCCTGCACGCCGCCCTTCAGCAACGGGCTGCGTTCGACATTATGGGCATAGACGTTGCGCCAGATCAGGATCTGGCTGGCATTGTCGTGGATCAGCGACCCCTTGCTGTGTTCGCCCTTGGGATGGCTGGCATCGGCCAGCCCTTCCGCCAGCAGATTATAGCTGAAGGTGATCGAATGGCTGGTGTTGCGCCGCCAGTCGTCGGGTGTCGCACCTTCGAAGCGCGGCCCCGACGCCGACAGGTTTTCGTCCAGCGCCCAAGTCATGGTGCAATGGTCGATGATGACGTTGTGCGCCGCGACGGTGTTCAGCGCGTCGACCTCCCAACCCGATCGTTTTGCTTGTCCGTCCAGACCGGGGCGGACGCGCAGGTGGCGGACGATCACGTCGCTGGCACGAATGTCGATGCCGCCACGGATCAGCGTGATGCCCGGTGACGGCGCGGTCTGTCCCGCGATGGTCAGGAACGGTTCCTTGATCGTGATCGTGGTCCGCGCCATGTCGATCACGCCGGCCACTTCGAACACGACGATCCGTGGGCCTTTCGCCTCCACCGCCGCCTTGAACGATCCGGGGCCGTCGGCGGCCAGCGTGGTGACGCGCAGGATGCGACCGCCGCGTCCGCCCTGCGTCACCGCCGCCCAGCCCTGCGCACCCGGAAATGCCGTGGTCGCAACGGGTTGCGCCTGCACTGCCGCCGGGGCCGCGAGCAGCAACGCTGCCATCCATATCCGCATATTCTATCCTCTCCACACTCTGTTCATTGACAAGTGCCTCGTTATTTCGCACCCTATGACACCGGTTACTCAAAGACAACCGCCCAAGCGGTGCACGAGCGACCAAGGCATTCCGCCATCGGCGGGAAGAGGGAGAGGACGCGTGATCGCCAGCCATGGCATCGCCATTTCGATCGTCGCGGTCGCCATCGGGCAGGCTGCGTCGGCGCCTGCGCAGGCACCCGGCGGAACGATCGCCTTTCCGGGGGCCGAGGGTGCGGGACGCTTTGCGGCGGGTGGTCGCGGCGGACGCGTGCTGAAGGTGACGACGCTGGCCGATTCGGGTCCGGGCAGCCTGCGCGCGGCGGTCGATGCAACGGGACCGCGTATCGTCGTGTTCGCGATCGGCGGCACGATCGCGCTGAAAACGCCCTTGGTCATCCGCAATCCGCGCATCACCATCGCGGGGCAGAGCGCACCGGGCGACGGCATCACGCTGCGTGACCAGACGCTGCAGATCGCGACCGACGACGTCGTCATCCGCTATCTCCGGTCGCGCCTCGGTGCCGCATCGGGGACACAGGGCGACGCGATCTGGGTCAGCGGCGGAACGCGCGTGATCCTCGACCACGTATCGGCAAGCTGGTCGGTGGACGAAACGCTGTCGGCATCGTCCAACTATCGCGATCCGGCGAACAGCATCGGCGACCTGACCGTACAATGGAGCGTCATCGCTAATTCGCTGCGTCGCGCCGGGCATGTGAAGGGCGCGCACGGCTATGGCAGCTTGATCCGCGCCGGTCGTGGCGCACGCGTGAGTTTCCACCATAATCTTTGGGCGAACCACGCCGCGCGGATGCCGCGTCCGGGCAATTATGCCGCGCCGGATGTCGATCCGCAGGGGGCGAGCTTCGATTTCCGCAACAACGTCTTCTATAACTGGGGCGGATCGCGGTCGGGCTATAACGCCGATACGCAAAGCCTCGCGCGCTATAATTTCGTCGCCAACGCCTATCTGCCCGGTCCCGACAGCAAGGGCCGCTTCGCGTTCGACGAGAGCAACCCGCTGGCCAAGGCATGGTTCGCCGACAACAGCATGGCGGGCGCGGTGCCGACCGATCCGTGGAGCCTCGTATCGGGCAAGACCGACGGTGCGTACCGGTTGACCGCCCCGGTCGAGGTCGCGCCGGTCCGTACCGATAGCGCCGCAGCGGCGATGGCGCGGGTGCTGGACGGCGCAGGCGCGGCGCGGGTGCGCGACACGATCGATATCGCGGTGATTGCGGGCGTGCGCGCAGGCACCGGACGACAGGTCGATACCGAGGCCGACGATGGCGGCTGGCCGACGCTGAACGGCGGCACGGCCGAACGCGACAGCGACGGCGACGGCATGCCCGACGCGTGGGAACGCGCGCGGGGGCTGGACCCGTCACGCGACGATTCGGCCAGCGACCATAACGGCGACGGCTGGACCGCGATCGAGGACTGGCTCGAAACGCGTACCATGACACCGGTTTCTAAATCTTGATCGCCGGACACCGGGCTACATCCGGGACGGCGCGACACCAGCGGGAGAGAAGATGATGAAGGGTTTCACTACCAAACGGATCGCAGCCATCGGGGTATCGATGCTGGCGCTGACCGTCGCCGGAGTCGCGGGTGCGCAGACCGCGCCGGACTCCGCCCAGACCCCGGCCGCGCCGCCAACGGCCCCCGGATCGCCCGCGCAGAGCAATGCGCCGGGCCAGACCGTGTCGGAGAGCGGCGGTCAGGCGGACTCGATCGCACCCGAGGAACAGGAAATCGTCGTGACCGGATATCGCGCGTCGCTGCGTGAATCGATCACCGACAAGCGTGAGGCGAGCGTCCAAGTCGATTCGATCAACGCCGAGGATATCGCCGACTTTCCCGACAACAACCTTGCCGAGTCTCTGCAGCGGCTTCCCGGCGTCTCGATCGACCGCGACAATGGCGAAGGTCGCTCGATCACGGTTCGCGGTCTGGGCGGCGATTTCAACCGGACGCGGCTGAACGGGCTGGAGGCGCTGGCCACCGCCGGGTCGAACGACGCCGGCACCAGCCCCAACCGCAGCCGGTCGTTCGATTACAACACCTTCGCGTCGGAGCTGTTCAGCAGCCTGAAAGTCCAGAAGACCCCGTCGGCGGAAACCGACGAAGGATCGCTGGGTGCGACGATCGACCTTCAGACCGGTCGGCCGTTCGATTACCGCAAGGGCGCGCTCGCGCTGTCGGCGGAGGGCAGCTATCAGGAAAACAGCGGCAAATGGTCGCCGCGCCTCGCCGGCCTTGCGTCCAAGAACTTCTTCGACGGCCGGATGGGCCTGTTGGTGTCGGGCGCGTACAGCAAGTCCGAGAACGAACTGGACCAGTATCGCCGCGGTGCCGGGCAATCGGATTACGTCTATCGCGGATCGACGTGGGCGGGGAACGAGAACCCGCAGCGCGCCGGCTTCGCCGCACCGACCGGCACCAATTTCGGCACCGCGATCACCAACCCGGAAGCGATCGCGCAGCTGACTGGATCGAACGCCGATGCTTATGCCAAGCTGTATCCCGGCGCGCCGTTCAACACACCGGGCCGCTTCGACAATTCGACGGTGCGCTTCCCCGCCCTTCCCGCGATCGAGCAGCAGGAGGTCAAGACCGAACGTATCGGCGTCACCGCCGCCTATCAGTGGCAGATCGCGGACCGTACGCGGCTGAGCATTGACGGCGCCTATTCGCGGTTCAAGAACCAGAGCACCTATTACCAGATTTCGGCCGTCGGGCTGAACCGCAACAACACCAACGCGGCGTACAACACCGCCGGCAACAACCTGACGCCGCAGGCGGCGCGTGCGCTGTACCCCGGCACCTGCGTTCCCGCCGCCGCATCCGCGCTGCTGCCCGAACAGGATTGCGGCCAGCAGCTTTATGGATCGACCCCGGCGTTCGGCACCGCGCTGAATGCCCAGAACCAGCTCGTCGGATCGGTGCTCGCCCCGTCGGCGGTGGTGCCGGGCACGGTCGCGGCGAACAATCCGGCGACGTCGAACATCTTCAGCACCAATCCGTTCAACCTCGACCCGTATGATTATTACAACAATCCAAACTCGGTCGGATATGTGCCGTCGACCAACCGGCTGGCATTCCGTGGCGCGCTGATCGGGCGTCCGTCGGTCAAGATCCAGGATGTCAACGTCACCAACGGCAATGTCGACTATCTGGTCGCGACCAATGTCGACCTGCGCTCCGCCGCCGACCGGTCCGAATACACGACGACCTTCAAACAGGGGTCGATGCAGTTGGAGCATGAATTCACCGACAATTTCCGCGCGGTGTTCATCGGCGGCATGTCGGAATCGACCAACTTTACGCAGGGGCTGCTCGTCGAATTCAACCGCATGGATTCACCGGGACGCTTTGTCTATGACGAGCGCGGCGGCGGCAAGATGCCGGTCATCGATTTCGGCTTCGACGTGGCCGATCCGACCAATTGGGAAACGGTCAAGGGTTTCTCCGGCATTCGCCATTACCAGCGGTTCGTGAAGAACACGTACAAGCAGGGGAAGATCGACTTCGACTGGCGCGCGAACGAGGCGTTCAACGTCGGGTTCGGCGCGAACTACCGCGAATATTCGTTCGAGACCGAGTTGTTCGAACGCAACAACGATCTGCTCAACCCGACCCTGCGCGAGGCGGGAAGCAACGCCGCCGCCGTCGGGCGGGTCGTCGATTTCGGTCAGGGACTGGACGTGCCCGAAGGGACGGCGACCAGCTTCTATGTCCCGAGCATCGAGGCGTTCCAGCAGCTGTTCGACTTCACGTGCAACTGCGTCAACAAATGGGGCGACTGGCGGCTGACCAACCGCCGCAACGGCGGACGTGAAAACTTCGACGTGCTGGAAAAGGATACCGGCTTCTACCTGCAGTTCGACTGGACCAGCGAATTGTTCGGGCGGCCGTTCCGCGGCAATGCCGGTACGCGGGTGGCGATCACCGACGTCACGTCGAACGGCACGACGCCGGGCGGGCGCGGCATCGTCGGCACCAACAACTACACCGATTTCCTGCCGTCGCTGAACGTCGTGTACGAACCGATCGACGATCTGCTGCTGCGCTTCGGCGCTTCGAAGGTGATGGCGCGGCCGTTGCTGGGTAACCTGTCGCCGTCGATCACCGGGATTTCGGTGCCGAACACCGGCGACACGACCGGCGCGACGCTGACGGTCGGCAATCCGCAGTTGAAGCCGTTCCGGTCGACCAACCTCGACGCCAGCGTCGAATGGTATTTCGCACCGGGCGGGCTGCTGAGCATCGCCGCGTTCAGCAAGGAGATTTCCAGCTTTCCACAGACGATCTCGTTCGCCGGGCCGCTCAGCCAGTTCACCGACGCAGCGACGATCGCCGCGATCCGCGCGCAGTTCACCGATCCGTTGCAGCTTGCCTATATCGACGCGAACAACCCGTTCGTCGCGCGGCAGTATCAGGATGCGCCGGGCGGATATCTGCGCGGGATCGAAGCGAGCTTCCAGATCGAGCTCGACTTCCTGCCGTGGTATTTCAAGAACCTCGGCGTTCAGCTGAACTACACCTATATCAAGTCGGAACTGAACTACATCCTCGATCCGGGCCGGGCCGCCAGCGGCACGCTGACCGCGATCCCCGCGACCTTCGGCACCGCGCCCTTCCTCGGCGTGTCGCCACAGGCGGTGAACGGCACGATCTCGTACGAAACCGGCAAGTTCCGGGCGCGCGTTTCGGCGGCGTATCGCAAGGGTTATTCGCAAAGCTATCCGATCGCGGGCGGATCGTGCGCGCCGGGGTTGCAGAACAATCCGGCCAACCCGTCGGTCGCGGGTACGCCGTGCGACAGCCCGCTGGTCAACGACTTCATCTTCAGCCGCGACACGACCAACGTCGATGCATCGATGAGCTACAAGTTCACCGACTGGTTGTCGGTCAGCGCGGAGGGGCTGAACCTGACCAACCAGCCAAGCGAGCGCTATGCGTATCAGGACGCCAATGCGGTGACGCAGTACGCCAGTTCGGGACCGATCTATCGCGTCGGTGCGCGGTTGCGGTTCTAACGGAGGTGGCGTGGTGCCCCTTCCCGATCGTCATCCCGGCGCGGGCCGGGCTCGCGCTATGGTGTGGCGGAGCGCTTCACCATCAGGCGACCCCGGCGTTCGCCGGGGTGACGTCTGCGGAGGGGGCCGCGTGATCGATCGCCGCCACGCCATCGCCATGGGGCTGGCGGGAGTCGCCGCCCCCGGTGCCTTCGCCCAGACGCCCGCCTATCGCCCCGCCCCGTTGCCCGGGCAACCGATCGATCCGGCGGGGGACGATAGCGGGCGGACGGTGCCGCCGCCGCTCCGCGACTATTGGCCGTTCTCCGGAGTCAGCGGACCGGGGCGCAAGGCGAATGCCGCCAGCGTCGGACAGGGATGGGTCTCCGGGCTGCCCGATGTCCGCTATCGGGGGCCGGGGCGCGTCCCCTACCCCGTCGCGCCATGGAACGATGCCGCCAGCGGCAAGGCGGTGACCGACGGCGTGCTGCCCGCGCTGCGTCCGATCCACCACGTCCATATCCGCGACACGATCGTCCGGCCCGGTCCCGATGGTTGGTATTACATGACCGGATCGACCGGCGACAATATCTGGGCGACGAACGCCGGCGTCGAGCTGTGGCGGTCGCGTGACCTGTCCGACTGGGAATATCGCGGGCTGGTGTGGTCGATCGAGCGCGACGGCCGATGGGAGCGGAACTGGCGGATGCGCAAGGGCGTGCCGTTCCGCGCGCTGTGGGCACCCGAAATCCACTATATCAAGGGCCAGTGGCTCATCTGTCATTCGATGAGCCGGGCCGGTCTCGCCATCCTGCGATCGACCAGCGGACGGGCGGAAGGGCCGTACGTCCATGCCTTTTCCCCCGACCAGCCGATCAAGGGCGGGATCGACGCGACGCTGTTCGAGGATGACGACGGATCGGTCTGGCTGACCGCCGGGTCGGCGGAGCGGATCGTGCGGCTGAAGGACGACCTGTCCGGGCTGGCGGGCGATTGGCAGACGCTGACCTCGACCGAATGGGACCGCGATCCCGATCATCATCGCAAGGAATGCGTGGCCAAGGACTTCGCGCATTTCGGCTATGAAGGCGCGACGCTGTTCCGGCGCGACGGGCGCTATCATCTGGGCGTCGTCGACAATTATCACGGACGATATTCGTTCGCGATGTGGACCGCCGACCGGATCACCGGCCCCTATGGCGACCGCCACGAACTGCCCGATTGTGGCGGCGGCAACTTCTTTCGTGACCATCACGGCGAGTGGTGGGTCACCTATTTCGGCAATGTCGACGCTTCGCCGTTCCGCGAGATGCCCGGCCTTGCCCGTATCGATTTCGATGCGAACGGACGGGTGCGCTTCACCCGCGACCAGCCGTTCGCCACCCGTCCGTTCGAACCCGGAGAAGCCCGATCGTGAACCTTACCCGCCGCGAAGCCATGTCCACCGCCGCGTTGGGCGCGACCGCGCTCGCCAGCCCGCCGGTATTCGCCCAGGGCCAGCGTCCGCCCGCCGCCCCGCCCTATCAGCGCGGTTATGACAACCAGCGCATCGCCGATCTGGGCGACGGACGGTTCCTGAACCCGCTGATGGCGGGCGACCATCCCGATCCGACCATTCTGAAGGACGGTCGCGATTATTACATGACGTTCTCGACCTTCGATTCCTATCCGGGTCTGGTCATCTGGCATTCGCGCGATCTGGTGAACTGGACGCCGCGTACCGCCGCGTTGACGCGCAATATCGGATCGGTGTGGGCGCCAGAGCTGACCAAGCATAACGGCCGCTATTACCTGTATATCCCGACCAAGAACCCGACGACCAACTGGGTGATCTGGGCCGACAAGATCGAAGGGCCGTGGTCGGACCCGGTCGACCTGAAGCTGACCGATCACATCGATCCCGGCCATGCGGTGGGCGAGGACGGATCGCGCTGGCTGTTCCTGTCGGGTGGCGACCGCATCCGGCTGGCCCCCGATGGGCTGTCGACGGTGGGCAAGGTCGAGCATGTCTATGACCCGTGGCGCTATCCCGACACGTGGGACGTGGAAGGCTTCAGCCCCGAGGGGCCGAAGGTCATGCGCCATGGCCAGTATTTCTACATGATCGCGGCGGTCGGCGGCACCGCTGGGCCGCCGACCGGGCACATGGTCATCGCCGCACGGTCGAAATCGATCAACGGGCCGTGGGAAAATCATCCAGGCAACCCGATCGTGCGCACCACGTCGCTGGACGAAAAATGGTGGTCGCGCGGCCATGCGACGCTGGTCGAGGGACCGGATGGAAGCTGGTGGTCGGTCTATCACGGCTATGAGAACGGGTTCTGGACGCTGGGGCGGCAGACGCTGCTGGACCCGGTGGAATGGACGGCGGACGGCTGGTTCCGCATGAAGGGCGGCGACCTGTCGCAACCGATCGCCAAGCCGAAGGGCGGCACCCCGGTGCGCCATGGCCAGAAGCTGTCGGACGATTTCGCGACGCTGGCATATGGCACCAAGTGGAATTTCTTCCGCCCCGGCCCCGACGAGCGCAAGCGGGCGCGCGTCGAGGGTGGCGCGCTGCTGCTGGATGCGAAAGGCAAGGCACCGTCGGACGGCGCGCCGTTGCTGCTGATCGCGGGCGACACCGGATATCGTTTCGAATGCGACATCGAAATCGCGCCGGGCGGCACGGCGGGGCTGATCCTGTTCTATGACGACAAGCTGTATTGCGGGCTGGGGTTCGACGAAAAGCGGTTCGTCACGCACCAATATGGCATCGAACGCGGTCGTCCCGGCAACCCCAACGGCCGGCGCATGCGAATGCGCGTGGTCAACGACCGGCACATCGTATCCTACCACACCAGCACCGATAATGGCCGGACGTGGGCGCGGTTCGATCGCGGCATGGAAGTGTCGGGATATCACCACAACGTCCGTGGCGGGTTCCTCATGCTGCGTCCCGGTCTGTATTCGGCGGGTCAGGGTACGGCGAAGTTCCGTGATTTCCGGTTCGAAGCGCTGTGATCGCGATCGCCATCGCGCTGGCGCAGGTCGCGGCACCGGCGGTCCAGCCGATCCGCGCGTCGAAGATCGTGCTGGTCGGCGATTCCACGACGGCGGTCGCGGGCGGATGGGGCGGCAGCTTCTGTGCCGAGCATGTCACGTCGTTCGTCGCCTGCGTGAACCTTGCGCGCGGGGGGCGGTCGTCGGGCAGCTACCGTGCGGAGGGATCATGGGCGCTCGCGCTGAACGAGATGAAGACGCCGGGGTTCGTCAAGACATGGGTGCTGATCCAGTTCGGGCATAACGACCAGCCGGGCAAGCCGGGGCGGTCAACCGATCTGGCCACCGAGTTTCCCGCCAATCTGCGGCGCTATGTCGCGGAAACGCGGGCGGCGGGGGCGGTGCCGGTGCTGGTCACGCCGCTCAGCCGGCGGACGTTCGACAACGGTAGCGTCGTGCAGGATCTGGCACCATGGGCCGAAGCGACGCGGCGGATTGCCCGTGAAATGCAGGTGCCGCTGGTCGATCTGAACGCGATCAGCCTGGCCGATCTGGAAGCGGGCGGCGAGGCGCAGGCCGAGCGTTGGGCACAATGGCCGAAGGGCGCGACGCCCCCCGCCCCGCCCGCATCGACCGAGGTCGTCGTGCCGCCGGGGGCCGCGCGCAAGCTGTCGTTCGACCGCACGCATCTGGGCCGTGCCGGCGCCGACCGGGTGGCGGCGATGATGGCGGGCTCGCTGGTGAAGGCGGTGCCGGACACCGCCGGGCTGGTATTCCTGACGCAGCCCGATCCGGTGGCGCTGAAATGATCGACCGGCGCAGCGTGCTGATCGGCGGGATCGCGCTGGGCAGCGTCGCCGCCGCCCGGCCGCCGATCCGCGTCGTGCGCGGCGGATCGATCGCGGAGGGGCTGGCGACCGCCCGGCGGCTGGGCGTGCGGGTCATCACGATCGATGCGGGCGTCTATCGCGAAAAGCTGACGATCGACCTTGCCGGCGTTACGCTGCGCGCGACTGGACCGGGGGCGGTGCTGACATACGATGCCGGCGCGGCGCTGCCGGGACCGGACGGGCGCAACTGGGGGACCAGCGGATCGGCGACGCTGACGATCCGCGCGGCCGATGTGACGATCGACGGAATGACGATCCGCAACGATCACCCCTATCCGCAGCAGCCGATGCAGGCGGTGGCGCTGGCGGTGCAGGCGGGTGGCGACCGGTGCCGTCTGCGCCGGTGCCGGATCGAGGGATATCAGGACACGTTGTTGTTGCAGGCGACGTCGCGCGTCAGCGATTGCCATATCAGCGGCAATGTCGACTTCATCTTCGGCGGCGCGGCGGCGTGGATCGAACGGTGCGATATCGTCAGCCGCCCGACGCAGAGCGGCGCGCCGGGCTTCGTCGCCGCGCCCAGCACTCCCGCCTGCCAGGCGTTCGGGCTGGTATTCGATCGCTGCCGCCTGCTGCGCGAGGACGGCGTGCGCGACGGATCGGTGTTCCTCGGCCGGCCATGGCGGGCGGGCGGCAACATGGCATTGCTGGGACAGGCCAGTTTCCTGCGGTGCCGGATGGATGCGCATATCGCCGCCGAAGGGTGGACGTGGATGGGCTATCGCGACCCGGCGGGGGTGCAGCGGCAACTGACCCCGCTGGAAGCGCGGCTGTACGAGGCGGATAGTCGTGGCCCGGGCGCGGTCGCCGCACCGACCCGCCGGACCGATACGCGGCGGCCGACCGCCGACCGGGTGCTGGCGAGTGGAGGATCATGCCGATGACGCGGATCGATCGCCGGGGCGTGCTCGGCATCGCACCGGCCGGCGCAGCGCTGTTGCTGCTCCCCGCTGCAGCGAAACCGCAGCCCGCACCGCAGGGCTGGACACGGACGCGCGGCGGGACCGGTGGACGGGTGCTGCGGGTCACGACGCTTGCGTCGACGGGTGCGGGCAGCCTGCGTGCGGCGCTGGCGGCGAAGGGGCCGCGCGTGATCGAGTTCGCGGTCGGCGGGATCATCGATCTGGGCCGCGAGTCGCTGTCGATCCGCGAGCCGTTCGTGACGATCGCCGGCGAAACCGCGCCCACGCCCGGCATCACGATCATTCGCGGCGGAATCAGCGTGGCGACGCACGATGTGGTCGTGCGGCATATCCGGGTGCGCGCCGGGGCGGACGGCGCGGCGGCGAACAGCGGCTGGGAGGTCGACGGCCTTGCCACCACCGCCGCGCACGACGTGATCGTCGACCAGTGTTCGTTCGCATGGGCCACCGACGAAAACCTGTCAGCGTCGGGACCACGCTTCGCCGGGGGCGATACCGTGGCGCAGTGGCGGCAGCATACGTCCCGGCGGATCAGCTTCACCCGCAATATCGTCGCCGAGGGGCTGTCGCATTCGTCTCATGCCAAGGGCGAGCATAGCAAGGGATCGTTGATCCACGACAATGCCACCGAAGTGCTGATCGCGGGTAATCTCTATGCGCATAATTATGAGCGCAATCCGCTGTTCAAGGGTGCGGCGCAGGCAGCGTGCGTCAACAACCTGATCTACGACCCCGGCAATCGCTGCATGCATTACGCACTGAACGAAGAGGAATGGGTCGGCCATCAGTGGATCGCGGGCGAATTGTCGATCGTGAACAATGTGGTGAAGGGCGGCGCATCGACGCGCGCCGACCTGCCGTTCCTGATCGTCGAGGGACAGGGCGACCTGAACCTCCACGCGGCGGGCAACGTTGCACAGCACGCCGACGGACGCACGATGCAGCCGGTCGGTATCATTTCGAACCGTCAGCCGAAGATCGTGCCGCAGGCGCGGCCGGTCATCTGGCCGACGGGGCTGAAGGCGTTGCCGACCGCCGGGGTCGAGGCGTGGGTGCTGGCGACCGCGGGCGCGCGGCCATGGGAACGCGATGCGGTCGACCGGCGCGTGGTGACGCAGGTCCGCGACGGCACCGGACGGGTGATCGACGACGAAGGCGCGGTCGGGGGATATGCCGCGCTGGAGTGATGCTGCTCCCTTTTCGGCTTGCGGAGGAGAGAGTATCGCCTGCGCTCTGTCGCGGTCGGCATGGAGCCTGCCACTGCACCTGCCTTTCCCCAACGTCATCCCAGCGCCGGCTGGGATCGTTCGTGGCAGGGACGCGCGCCAACCACGAGCGACCCCGGCTTTCGCCGGGGTGACGGATGAACGCGTTGCCGGGCCTCACCACCCGTTCCCACGCGCTACCCCGGCTTTCGCCGGGACGTCGCCACCCACGGCTTGCGCCGCGCCACCATCCCCCGCATCACCGCTTCGCCACAGCGGAGACCAACGGATGACGAACGACCCGAACGCCGCGCACGGCATATCGCGCAGGTCGATGGCGGTGGCGGCGTTTTCGACCGTGGTCGAATGGTATGATTTCACGCTGTATCTCTACCTCGCCACGCTGCTGTCGCGCGTCTTCTATGGCGGGGGCGCGGCGTCGCTGGCAGTGACGCTGGGCGGGTTCGCCATCGCCTATCTCATGCGACCGCTGGGCGCGATCGTGTTCGGGCAGATTGGCGACCGGTTCGGGCGGCGGCGCATGATGCTGGCATCGATGGCGCTGATGACGGTGGCGATGCTGGGCATCGCGCTGCTCCCGACCCGCGAACAGATCGGGCCGGCGGCGGGGTGGCTGTTGCTGGCGTTGCGCTGTGTCATGGCGTTCTCGGTCGGTGGCGAATATACCGGGGTCGTCGCCTATCTGTTCGAAGGCGCGCGGCCGGACCGGCGGGGGTTCGTCACGTCGGTGGCATCGGCGGCGAGCGAGGTCGGCGGGCTGCTCGCGGTCGCGATCTCGGCGGCGACCGTCGCGTGGATGAGCGCGGCCGATCTGGAGGCTTGGGGCTGGCGTATTCCGTTCTTCATCGGCGCGGCGTTGGCGGCGGCGGTGGCGCTGGCGCGTTCCACCCTTCAGGAATCGCCCGATTTCGAACGTCAGCGCGCGGAAGGGACGATCCCCGCCAATCCGTTCGCGCATGTGCTGCGGCATCACCGCGTCGCGATCGGACGCGGGTTCGCGATCTCGGCGCTGGGGTCGATCACCTATTATGTCGGCATCGTCTATGTCCCCGCCTTCCTGACCGGCACCGGCGCGATGGGCGAAGGCGACGCGCTGTGGCTGTCGACCGCCGCCGCGGTAATGGTGATCGCGGTGACGCCGCTGGTCGGGCTGTTGTCCGACCGGATCGGACGCAAGCCGGTCCTGCTGGCCGTGGCGGTGCTTGCCGCGGTGCTGCCGATCACGATGTTTTCGGGCATGGCGGGTGGATCATGGGCGGTGGCACTGGCCGGAGCGTTGGTGCTGGCGGCACTGGGCGGTGCGGTGAGCGCCGTCGGCGCGGTCGCTACCGCCGAACAGTTTCCCGGCGAAGGACGACTGAGCGGCCTCGCGCTGGGCGCGACGGCGGCGACGGCGATCTTCGGCGGGCTGGCCCCGCTGGTGTCGCAGTTGCTGGTCGAACGGACCGGATGGGCACCCGTGCCGGGCGCGATGATCGCCGTCGTTGCGCTGGGGGTGCTGCCGGTGTTGCTGGGGCTGCGCGAGACGCGACCGGTGGCGAAGGAAGGGTTGCTCACGCGGAGGGGTTGCGTCCGGGGAAAACGCTCGCGAACGGCAGACTTTCGGGATGGCTGAAATAAGCGATCAGGCCGATGGCGCGGGGCGGGTTGCAACGGTTACCCCCTTCTCCGCGCCTCCGCGCCTCCGCGTGAACCAGACTTCTTCTACCTGCCCGCCACTTTCAAAGGAGATTCCGTCCGGCTCATTCCCATTCGATCGTACCGGGCGGCTTCGACGTATAATCGTAGGTGACGCGGTTGATGCCCTTCACCTCGTTGACGATGCGGGTCGCGACGCGGGGCAGGAAGTCGCCGGGGAACTGGAACGCCTGCGCGGTCATGCCGTCGGTCGACGTCACCGCGCGCAGTGCCAGTACGTTGTCGTAGGTCCGCCCGTCGCCCATCACGCCGACCGAACGCACCGGCAGCAGGACCGCGAACGCCTGCCAGATCGTATCGTACAGCCCCGCCGCACGGATCTCGTCGAGATAGATCTGGTCCGCCTTGCGCAGGATGTCGCAGCGTTCACGCGTCACTTCGCCCGGAATGCGGATCGCAAGGCCCGGTCCGGGGAACGGATGGCGGCCGACGAACGCGTCGGGCAGACCGAGCTCGCGGCCCAGCGCGCGGACCTCGTCCTTGAACAGTTCGCGCAGCGGCTCGACCAGCGCCATGTTCATGCGTTCGGGCAGACCGCCGACATTGTGGTGGCTCTTGATCGTCACCGACGGGCCGCCGGTGAAGCTGACGCTTTCGATCACGTCGGGATAGAGCGTCCCCTGTGCAAGGAATTCCGCCCCGCCGATCTTCTTCGCCTCCGCCTCGAACACGTCGATGAAGGTCTTGCCGATGAATTTGCGCTTCGCCTCGGGATCGGTGATCCCGGCCAGCCCGTCCATGAATAGGTCCTGTGCTTCCACATGGACCAGCGGAATGTGATAATGGCCGCGGAACAGGCTGACGACCTGCTCGGCCTCGCCCATGCGCAGGATGCCGCCGTCGACGAAGACGCAGGTCAGCTGTTCGCCGATCGCTTCGTGGATCAACAGCGCCGCGACGGACGAATCGACGCCGCCCGACAGGCCGCAGATCACCTTTCCGTCGCCCACCTGATCGCGGATTTCGGCGATCTTGGCGGCGCGGAACTCGGCCATGGTCCAGTCGCCCGCGAGGCCGCAGACATGGCGGGCGAAATTGGCGATCAGCTTGCCGCCGTCGGGGGTATGAACGACCTCCGGGTGAAACTGTACGCCGTAATAGCGGCGGCTATCGTCGGCGATGATGGCGAACGGCGCACCCGGGCTGGTCGCGACGACGCCGAAACCGGGGGCCAGCGCCGCGACCTTGTCGCCGTGGCTCATCCACACTTGATGCCGGTCGCCCTGCGACCACAGGCCGTCGAACAGCGTGCAGTCGTCACCGATTTCGATATAGGCCTCGCCGAACTCGCCCGAATGGCCCTGTTCGACCATCCCGCCCAGCTGCTGCGTCATCACCTGCTGCCCATAGCAGATGCCGAGGACGGGGATGCCGGCATCGAAGATCGCCTGCGGTGCGCGCGGCGAGCCTTCGTCGCACACCGACGCCGGCCCGCCCGACAGGATCACACCGCGCGGCGCCAACCGCGCGAATGCCTCTTCGGCTTTCTGGAAGGGAACGATCTCGGAATACACGCCGGCCTCGCGTACGCGGCGGGCGATGAGTTGCGTCACCTGGCTGCCGAAGTCGACGATCAGGATGGAGTCGGGCGTTTCGTTCATGCGCGTTCGATAGCCAGCGCGCGGCGTCGGCGCTACCCCTTCGACGGATCGCATTCCATCGCCGGGGGTAACGACGGGGCCGCTGCCGATGCGACCCCGTCCGCTCTTTCGCTTAGAGCTATGCCGCCTGACTCACTGTCCGAGCGGCTTGACCTCCAGCCCCGTCCACTTCGCCGCGAACGCCCATAGGTCGGCAGTCTCCTCGATCACCTTGTCGGTCGGCTTGCCTGATCCGTGGCCGGCGCGGGTTTCGATGCGAACGAGACGCGGTTTCGGCCCCAAATCCTTCGACTGGATCATTGCGGTGTATTTGAACGTGTGTCCCGGCACGACCCGGTCGTCGGTATCGGCCGTCGTCGCGAGGATCGCCGGATAGGCCACGCCCGCCTTCACATTGTGATAGGGCGAAAAGGCGAGCAGGTTGCGGAAGTCTGCTTCCTTCGCCGGCACGCCGTAATCGTCCACCCAGTAGCGCCCGGCGGTGAAGCGATCGAAGCGCAGCATGTCCATCACGCCGACCGCAGGCAGCGCCGCGGCGAACAGGTCGGGACGCTGGTTGACGACTGCGCCCACCAGCAGGCCGCCATTCGATCCGCCCTGGATCGCCAGTTGCCCCTTGCCGGTCACGCCCTGCGCGATCAGATCCTCGCCCGCCGCGATGAAGTCATCGAAGACATTCTGCTTGTTCAGCAGCTTGCCGCCGTCATGCCATTCCTTGCCATATTCGCTGCCGCCCCGAATATTCGCGACCGCCAGTACCCCGCCCTGTTCCAGCCACGCGATTCGACCCGGCGAAAACCCCGGCAGGATGGGCACGTTGAAGCCGCCATAGGCATAGAGCAGCGTCGGTGCGGGACCGGTCACGTCCTTTGCCCGGACGATGAACATCGGCACGCGCGTGCCGTCCTTCGACGTGTAGAAACGCTGCGTCACGCTGTAGCGTGCCGGGTCGAAGGCGACCTTCGGCGTCGCCCATGGCGTCGCCTTCCCCGACTTCACGTCATAGCGATAGACGGTCGTCGGCGTCGCAAAGCTGGAAAAGGCGAAGAAGCCTTCGTCCCGGTCCACATCACCACCGACGCCGCCGACCGTCCCGATGCCGGGCAACGCGATCGCACCATCGGGCTTGCCGTCCAGGGTGAAGCGCTTCACCTCGGTCTTCGCATCGACCAGATAGGTCGCGAAGATGCGGTCGCCGACCAGCGAGGCACCGCCCAGCACCGCCTTGTCCTGCGCCACGACCTCACGCGGGGTCGGCGTCGCCGCTGCGAGATCGATCGCAACGACGCGCAGGCGAGGCGCGCCCTGCGTCGTAGTCAGGTACAGCGTATCGCCCTTCGCACCGGCGAGACCCCAATCGATGTCGTCGGTCTTCACGATGGTGCGCGCCGCCGATCCGGGCTTCGTCAGGTCGACCACGGCAAATTCGCTGTGATTGCCGGGACCATCGATGCTGATGATGAGCCAGCGGCCGTCGTCGGTGACGCCGGGTGCCAACGTGTATTTCGGCTGGTCCGGGCGTTCGTGGATCAGCCGGTCGGCGCTCTGCGGCGTGCCGAGCTTGTGGAAATACAGCTTGCTGTCGAGGTTCTGGCTCTGGAACTCCTGCCCCTTTTCCGGGGTCGGGAACCGCGAATAATAGAAGCCCGAACCGTCCTTCGCCCATGCGGCGGTCAGTCCGAACTTCACCCAGTCGATCTGGTCGTCCAGCGTCTTGCCGGTCGCGACGTCGAGCACCTTGACCCGCCGCCAGTCGCTGCCGCCGTCCTGGATCGCATAGAGCACACGCTTGCCATCCTTCGACGGGGACCATTCGGCCAGCGCCGTCGCCCCGTCCTTCGACCAGCCATTCGGATCGATCAGCACCCGGCCCGGTCCGTCGACGGTGTCGCGGACGTACAGGACCGACTGGTTCTGCAACCCCGAATTGCGGCTGTAGAAATAGCGCCCGCCTTCACGCTGCGGCACGCCGAAGCGTTCGTAATCGAACAGTGCCGTCAGCCGGCGCTTGAAGACGTCGCGACCCGGCAGCGTCGCCAGATAGGTGTCGGTCACCTTGTTCTCGGCGGCGACCCACGCCGCGACTTCCGGATCGTTACGGACGTCGTTTTCCAACCAGCGATACGGGTCCGCCACCTGCACGCCGAACTGTTCGTCGACCTGCGGGATAGTGCGCGTCACGGGATAGGCGATGGTCTGGGCAAGGGCAGCGGTGCTGGTCATCAGGCAGGCGATCGCGACAAGTGCATGGCGGGACATCGGTGCTCCACGGGTGCGGCGACGGCCGGATGGCCGGTCGCGGAATGCAGCGAGGATAGGCAAGAAACGGGACATGCTGCAACGCAAAAGGGCGGCCGTACCAAAGGTACGACCGCCCCGTTCGGGATCGACCGAAAAGCCTCGATCAGGCTGCTTCGTCGAAATCCTCGTCGTTCAGGACCGGACCCGAGTCCTGACCCTTTGCCGACACGTCGCGGTCGACGAATTCGATGATCGCCATCGGCGAAGCGTCCGATGCACGGATGCCGGCCTTGATGATGCGGGTATAGCCACCGTTCCGGTCGGCATAGCGCGACGCCAGCACGTCGAACAACTTCACGAGCTGCGCGTCGTCAAGTAACCGGGCATGGGCCAAACGGCGATTGGACAGGCCGCCCTTCTTCGCCAGCGTGATCAACTTTTCGATGTAGGGACGCAGTTCCTTCGCCTTGGCGACGGTCGTCGTGATCTGCTCGTGCTTGATGAGCGCGGCCGACATGTTGCGGAACAGGGCCAGACGATGGGCCGAAGTACGCTGCAGCTTACGGCCGCCGACGCGATGACGCATGGTAATTCCTTCGTTCGTTATGGGGCCGTGTCACGGAATCCCCAGAGCAGGTGGCATTCGAGGCAGCCACCGATCGCCTGTTCGTTCGCGGCAAAGGTCACGAAAGTCACACTTGCCACGTTTTGGTTTGCCGCGACGACACGGGCAAAACCCGTGTCGTCGGTCGGGCTGAAAGCCCACCGGCCGGGCCGTCGCCGTCTCCGGGTCAGCATCGCTAACCCGGCGCGGCTCAGCCCATGATTTCCTGTTCGAGCTTCTTGGCCATTTCCTCGATATTCTCGGGCGGCCATCCGGGGATGTCCATGCCGAGACGCAGACCCATCGACGACAGTACTTCCTTGATTTCGTTCAGCGACTTGCGACCGAAATTGGGCGTACGCAGCATCTCTGCCTCGGTCTTCTGAACCAGATCACCGATGTAGATGATGTTGTCGTTCTTCAGGCAGTTGGCGCTGCGCACCGACAGTTCCAACTCGTCGACCTTCTTAAGGAGATAACGATTGATCTGCGCGGTGTCGCCCGACCCTTCGCTCGGCTGCGCAGCGACCTGCGTACCGGTCGAAGCAGCGCGCGGCAGCGACGAATCGTCGAAATGGACGAACAGCGCCAGCTGGTCCTGAAGGATGCGGCCGGCATAGGCCAGCGCGTCTTCCGGGGTCACCGTGCCGTCGGTTTCGACGGTCAGTGTCAGCTTGTCGTAGTCGAGTTCCTGCCCGACGCGGGTGTTCTCGACCTTGTAGCTGACCTGACGCACCGGCGAATACAGCGCGTCGACCGGAATCAGACCGATCGGCGCATCCGCCGGACGGTTGCCCGACGCCGGAACATAGCCCTTGCCCACATCGGCGGTCAGTTCCATGTTCAGCGTCGCGCCGTCGTCCAGATGGCACAGTACCAGTTCGGGGTTCATCACCTCGATATCGCCGCTGACGGCAATATCGCCGGCCTTCACTTCGGCCGGACCGGTGACGGACAGCTGAAGGCGCTTCGGCCCTTCGCCCTGCATGCGCAGCGCGATCTGCTTCACGTTCAGCACCATGTCGGTCACGTCCTCACGGACGCCGGCAAGGCTGGAGAATTCGTGAAGAACGTTCTCGATCTTGATCGAGGTAACGGCGGCGCCCTGAAGCGACGACAGCAATACGCGACGCAGCGCGTTGCCGAGCGTCAGGCCGAACCCACGCTCCAGCGGCTCCGCGACGAAGGTCGAACGGCGCTTGGGATCGCCGCCCGGCTTCTTCTCGAGGCCGCTCGGCTTCTTGAGTTCCTGCCAGTTCTTAGCGTTGACGGACACGGGCTTCCCCTAGCTTGGCGGCGCGGAGAAACGGTTCCGCGCCAAGAAAGAACGGCCCCGCCGACAAGCATGCCGGCAGGGCGGTCGGCACGGATCAGACGCGACGACGCTTCGACGGACGAACGCCGTTATGCGGGATCGAGGTCACGTCGCGGATCGACGTGATCTGGAAACCGACTGCCTGGAGCGCGCGAAGCGCTGATTCACGACCCGAACCCGGACCCTTGACCTCTACCTCGAGCGTACGAACGCCGTGATCGGCGGCCTTACGGCCCGCATCCTCGGCGGCGACCTGCGCGGCGTACGGGGTCGACTTGCGCGAACCCTTGAAGCCCATCGCGCCGGCCGACGACCATGAAATGGCGTTGCCCTGTGCGTCGGTGATCGTGATCATGGTGTTGTTGAAGCTGGCGTTCACATGCGCGACGCCGGCGGTGATGTTCTTGCGCTCGCGACGACGAATGCGCTGCGGTTCACGTGCCATTGATGGAAATCCTTGCTATCCTGATGCGGAAGCAGGGAGGCGATCCGCCTCCACGCTGCTCCCGGCGAAGTAACCCGTCCTTAGAACGAATTACTTCTTCTTGCCCGCGATCGGCTTGGCCTTGCCCTTGCGGGTGCGCGCATTGGTATGCGTACGCTGACCGCGAACCGGCAGGCCCTTGCGATGGCGCAGGCCACGATAGCAGGCGAGATCCATCAGACGCTTGATATTCATCGCGACCTGACGACGCAGATCGCCTTCCACGGTGTGGCTGGCGTCGATCGCTTCACGGATCTGCAGCACTTCCTGATCGGACAGATCCTGCACGCGCCGCTCTGCCGCGATACCGAGCTGCTCGGTCAGCTGCTTCGCCTTGGTCGCACCAATGCCGTGGATGTACTGCAGCGCGATGACGACGCGCTTGTTGGTCGGGATGTTGACACCCGCGATACGTGCCATGAATTAAATTCTCCCAGCTCCACGAGGCCTGCATGGCAGCAGCGCCCCATCTCTTAGCGTTAAGCCCCGTCACGCATGATCGCGGCGCGCGCACGAAAGCGCCGCCGGGAACCGATGTCGGGGTAAACCGCACCTAAAGACTCGTCATAAAGGTGTCAACCGCCGACCGGAACCATTTTCACGATAAAATGTGCGCGATACGAAAGGCGAATCCCTGTCGACAACCGTCGGACACCGCGAAAGACCGGCGTACCTCGCCGGTCCCGGCCGAGGCTAACGCGCGAGGATCGCCTCGATCGCGGCAGACACCACGTCCATCTCCGCCATACCGTCGACGCGCGACACGAGTCCACGCGCCTCATACAGCGGCAGGATCGGCGCAGTCTTCGCGCGATACTCGATCATTCGGGTACGCACTGTGTCTTCATTGTCGTCGGGACGGCGCTTGAACGCGCTAGCACCGCAAACGTCGCAGACTTCGGCGACGACCGGCGGCTTGAACCGATCGTGATACCCTGCCCCGCAATTGCCGCAGGTGAAGCGACCGACGATCCGTTCGACCAACGCGTCCTCGTCCACCACCAGTTCGATGACGTGGGTCAGACTGCGCCCTCGATGTTCGAGCAGCAAGTCGAGCGCATCGGCCTGCGCCGCCGTACGCGGATAGCCGTCAAAGATCGCGCCGCTGTCGCCCAACTGGTCGAGCCGTTCGCCGATCAGCGCCGAGACGATGGCGTCGGACACCAGTTCCCCGGCATCCATCACGGCCTTGGCCTGAAGGCCTACCGGGCTGCCAGCCTTGACCGCTGCGCGCAGCATGTCGCCGGTCGACAGCTGAACCATGCCGCGGCTGGTTTCGAGCCGGGCCGCCTGCGTGCCCTTGCCCGCGCCCGGCGGTCCGAGAAGGATGATGTCCAAAGCCTGCCCCCCAAAAACCAAATCGTCGTCGATCAACCGCGCAGGCGATTGCCGCCCTTCAGCTTCGCCTTCTTGATCAGATCGCCATACTGATGTGCCAGCAGATGCGACTGAATCTGCGTTACCGTGTCCATCGTTACGTTCACGACGATCAGAAGGCTAGTCCCACCGAGATAGAACGGGATCGACAGCGCCGACACGAGATATTCGGGCAGAAGACAGATGATGACCAGATAGGCCGCGCCGATCACCGTGATCCGGGTCAACACGTAATCGAAGTAATTCTCGGTGTTCTTGCCCGGACGGATGCCGGGAATGAACCCGCCATAGCGCTTCAGATTGTCCGCCGTTTCCTCGGGATTGAACACGATCGCGGTGTAGAAGAACGAGAAGAACACGATGCCGAGGCCGTACAGCGCCATGTACAGCGGCTGCCCGTGCGCCAGATACTGGTTGACGGTAATGATGAAATCACCCCAGCGGCTCTCGCCCGCCGTCGCCTGCCCCGCGAATTGCGTGATCGTCACCGGCATCAGCAGCAGCGACGATGCGAAGATCGGCGGGATGACGCCGGCGGTGTTGATCTTGAGCGGCAGGTGGCTGCGATCGGCCTGAACCCCACGCGCGGTCTGGCGCTTGGGATACTGGATCAGAATGCGGCGCTGCGCCCGTTCCATGAAGCAGATGAACAGCACCAGCGCGGCGACCGCGACGATGATGCCGACCAGCGTCAGCGGGTTCATCGTGCCCGACCGGCTGCCTTCGAACAACTGCAGCAGCGTAGTCGGCAGATGCGCGACGATGCCCGCCATGATGATGAGCGAAATACCGTTGCCGATACCACGGCTGGTGATCTGTTCGCCCAGCCACATCAGGAACATGGTGCCGCCGATGAGCGAGATGACGGCCGCGACGCGGAACGCCATGCCCGGTTCGATCACCGCCTGCGCGCCGGCCGATGCACCGAATGCCTCAAGACCGACCGCGATGGTATAGCCCTGGATCGCGGTCAGCGCGACCGTGCCGTAGCGCGTATACTGGTTCAGCTTCTTGCGGCCCGATTCGCCTTCCTTCTTGATGGCGGCGAGATGCGGACTGAGCGAGGTCGCGAGCTGCACGACGATCGACGCGGTGATGTAGGGCATGACCCCCAGTGCGACGACCGACATCCGCGTCAACGCGCCGCCGGAAAAGGTGTTGAAGAAATCGAGGACGCCGCCCTGCGTCTGGTTCGCGAGCAGGCCAAGCTGCGTCGGATCGATCCCCGGCAGCGGAACATAGCTCAGCATGCGGAAGATGATGAGTGCGCCGAGCGTGAACCACAGGCGCTTCTTGAGTTCGGTCGCCTTGCCGAACTTCGAAAGATTGATGTTGGTCGCGAGACCGTCGGCGGCCGATGCCATGATATTGTCCCGATTGATGCTGGCGGGACCGAAGGCCCACCCCCCGGCGACCATATAGGGTCCGCGTCGGGGATGTCTAAGGGGGAGGACGGCAATCGCCGGCCCGCCGACCCCTCCATGCTTGAGCGGGGACCGGCGAAGTCGAAGGGCCATATCGAAGCGCGTCGTTCGCGCTACTTTCCGATACGCCGCACCGACTTCACCGGGCGCCTACTCAGGACGGACGGCTTCGTCCGTTCAGGCGTGTGCGGCCTTCTTGGCGGCCAGCGTCTGACCCTTCTTCGCCTTCGCCTTCTCGGCAGCCGGGACGACTTCGATCACCGACACCGAACCACCGGCCTTCTCGACTGCTTCGATCGCGCCCTTCGACGCACCGGCGACGGTGAAGCTCAGCTTCGTGGTCAGCTCGCCCTTGCCGAGCAGGCGAACGCCGTCCTTGCCGCCGCGTGCCAGACCGGCCGCCTTCAGCGCGGCATGGTCGAGCGATGCGCCCGCTTCGATCTTGCCGGCGTCGACCGCCTTCTGGATCGCACCGAGGTTCACTTCAGCATGGTCCTTGGCGAAGATGTTGTTGAAGCCACGCTTCGGGATCCGCATGTGGAGCGGCATCTGACCGCCTTCGAAGCCGGCGATCGAAACGCCTTCACGGCTCTTCTGGCCCTTCTGACCACGACCGGCGGTCTTGCCCTTGCCCGAGCCGATGCCGCGTCCGACGCGCATCTTGCCCTTGCGGGCGCCATCATTGTCGCGGATTTCATTGAGTTTCATGGGTGCACTCGCTTTCGCTTCGTTCGCGCTGATAGAAATGAGGAAGGGGGCCGCTTAGCCCCCTTCCCCGCATTTGTCACCGTTGAAGGCGAAGGGTTCAGCCTTCGACCGACAACATGTGATGCACCTTGCGGATCATGCCACGCACCTCGGGGGTGTCGGTCAGTTCCACGGTCTTGTGCATCTTGTTGAGACCAAGGCCGATCAGCGTCGCGCGCTGGTCCTTGGTCCGGCGGATCGGCGATCCGGTCTGGGTGATCTTGACGGTAGCCATGTCGCTTACTCCACGATCGCCGCGGCATCAGCCTCGGCGGTCTGCGATCCACCACGACCCAGCAGGTCGGCGATCTTCTTGCCGCGACGCTGCGCGACCGACTTCGGCGACGACTGGTCGTTCAGCGCCTCGAAGGTCGCACGGATCATGTTGTACGGGTTCGATGTGCCGACCGACTTGGTCACCACATCGGCCACGCCCAGCGATTCGAAGATGGCGCGCATCGGGCCACCCGCGATGATGCCGGTCCCGGCAGGCGCCGAACGCAGCGTCACGCGACCGGCACCGAAGTGACCGTTGCCGTCATGGTGCAGCGTGCGACCGTCCTTGAGCGGAACGCGGACCATCGCCTTCTTGGCAGCGGCCGTCGCCTTGGAAATGGCTTCCGGCACTTCGCGCGCCTTGCCATGACCGAAACCGACCCGACCCTTGCCGTCTCCCACGACGACCAGCGCCGCGAAGCCGAAGCGCTTGCCGCCCTTCACCGTCTTGGACACGCGGTTGATGTGGACCAGCTTTTCGATCAACTCTTCGCCGCCGTCGTCCGATCCGCCACGGCGATCGTCGCGACGTCCGCCGCCACGATTGCCGTCACGGCCACCACGACCGCCACCGCCGCCGCCCGGGCCACCCGGACCGCCGCGACCACGACCGCCACGCGGGCCACGGCCCTGCGGCGGCTGTTCGCCGGCCTGTGCCGCCTGCTCGACGACGGGGGTTTCGCCCTGATTGTTCTCGTCAGCCATGTCTTAGAACTCCAATCCGGCTTCGCGGGCGGCCTCGGCCAATGCCTTGACGCGGCCGTGGAACAGGAAGCCGCCACGATCGAACACGACCTGCGTCACGCCGGCGGCCTTCGCCGCTTCCGCAACGCGGGTGCCGACCAGCTTGGCGGCATCGATATTCGCGCCCGACGCGCCACGCACGTCCTTTTCCAGGGTCGATGCCGCAGCGACCGTGTGGCCCTGCGCGTCGTCGATGACCTGGGCATAGATGTGCTTGCCCGAACGATGGATCGAAAGCCGCGGACGGTTGCCCGACCGAGCCTTCAGTGCGGTGCGATTGCGCCGACGGCGCTTCGCGAAGAGGGAGAGACCCTTGGTCATTACTTCTTCTTCCCTTCCTTGCGGAAGATGAACTCGCCGTCGTACTTGATGCCCTTGCCCTTGTACGGCTCGGGCTTGCGCCAGCGGCGGATTTCGGCTGCGAGCTGACCGACCTTCTGCTTGTCGATCCCGCTGATCTCGATCGTCGTCTGATCAGGCGTCTTCACGTCGATGCCTTCCGGCACGTCGATGTTGACGTCGTGGCTGTAGCCAAGCTGCAGCTTCAGATTGCGACCCTGCGCGGCGGCACGATAGCCGACGCCGGTGATCAACAGCTTCTTGGTGAAGCCGGCGGTCACGCCAGTCACCAGATTCTGGACCAGCGTACGCTGCATGCCCCAGAATGCGCGAGCGCGCTTGGTGTCGTTGGCGGGCTTCACCGAAATGGTGTCCCCTTCGACCTCATAGGCGATGTCGTCCGCAAGCGGCAGCGTCAGGGTGCCCTTGGGACCCTTCACGCTCAGCTCACGGCCGGCGATGTTCGCAGTCACGCCGGCCGGAACCGGGACTGCCTTCTTGCCGATGCGGCTCATCAGAAGACCTCCGCGAGGACTTCGCCACCGACATTCTGTTCGCGCGCTTCGGCGTCGGACAGAACGCCACGCGGCGTCGAGACGATGGTGATGCCGAGGCCGTTGCGCACCTTCGGAAGTTCCTGCGAACCCGAATAGACGCGGCGACCGGGCTTCGAAACGCGCGCGACGTGCTTGATCGCCGGCTGCCCTTCGAAATACTTCAGCTCGATGCGGATGCCGGCCGCGGGGCCCATCTGCTCTTCGCTATAGCCACGGATATAGCCTTCGCGCTGGAGCACGTCGAGAACGCGTGCCCGCAGCTTGGACGCCGGCGTCAGGACGGAGTCCTTGCGCGCGCGCTGGCCGTTGCGGATGCGGGTGAGCATGTCACCCAGGGGATCGGTCAATGCCATGCTGTATGTTCCTTACCAGCTCGACTTCGTGACGCCGGGAATCATGCCCTTGTTGGCCAATTCACGCAGCATGACGCGGGCGAGACGGAACTTGCGATAATAGCCGCGGGGACGACCCGTCAGCTCGCAACGGTTGCGGATGCGGGTCGGATTCCCGTTGCGGGGAATCTCGGCCATCTTCAGCCGCGCGATCAGGCGCTCGGTTTCGTCGAGCGACTGGTCGGCTGCGATCGCCTTCAGCTTCGCATATTTGGGCGCGAATTTCTTGACGAGTGCGCGCCGGCGCTCGTTCTTATTCACGGAACTCAGTTTCGCCATGGACTTAAGCTCTCTCTTAGCAAAAGCGAACGGTCGCCCCGTCCGAACCGGACGGGGCGAACCGGGGTCAGGCCGCCTTCTTCTCTTCCGTTTCCGCTTCCTGCGGGAAAGGGAAGCCGAACAGACGCAGAAGCTCGCGAGCCTCGTCGTCGGTCTTGGCGGTGGTGGTCACGATCACATCCATGCCGCGCACCGTGTCGATGCGGTCATAGTTGATTTCGGGGAACACGATCTGTTCCTTGATGCCGCAGGCATAGTTGCCGCGACCGTCGAACGACTTCGGGTTCAGGCCGCGAAAATCGCGAACGCGCGGAAGCGCGATCGTGATGAAGCGGTCGAGGAATTCGTACATGCGTTCGCGACGCAGCGTGACCTTGCAGCCGATCGCCATGCCTTCACGCAGCTTGAACTGTGCGATCGACTTCTTCGCCTTGGTAACGACAGGCTTCTGGCCCGCGATCAGCTCCATTTCGGAACTGGCCTGCTCGACCTTCTTCTTGTCCTGCGTAGCCTCGCCGACGCCCATGTTCAGGACGATCTTGTCGAGACGCGGCACTTCCATCGCGTTCTTGTAACCGAACTTCTCGGTCATCGCGGCAATGATGCGATCGTCATAGATCGCCTTCATCCGCGGCGTGTACTTATCAGCCATTTATGACCTCCCCGCCCTTTACGGCGACCCGGACCTTCTTGCCGTCGCGCACTTCGAAGCGCACGCGGGTCGGCTTGCCGTCCACGACATGCGCGACCTTGCTGACATGCATCGGCGCTTCCGAACGGACGAGACCGCCCTCGGGCGCATCCTGCGTCGGCTTCTTGTGGCGAATGGCGATGTTCACGCCGGACACGACGACCTTGTCGGCCTTCGGCAGCGACTGGACGACCTGGCCGGTCTTGCCCTTGTCCTTACCGGACAGGACGATGACCTGGTCACCCTTCTTGATCTTTGCGGACGCCATTACAGCACCTCCGGCGCAAGGCTGATGATCTTCATGAAGCCCTTCGAGCGCAACTCGCGGACCACCGGGCCAAAGATACGGGTGCCGATCGGCTCCTCGTTCTTGTTGACCAGCACCGCGGCGTTCCCGTCGAAACGGATCACCGAACCGTCGGCGCGACGGATGTCCTTGGCAGTCCGAACGATGACGGCACGATGCACGTCGCCCTTCTTCACGCGGCCGCGCGGCGCGGCTTCCTTGATGCTGACGACGATGACGTCACCGACGCCCGCCACACGGCGCTTGGACCCGCCAAGCACCTTGATGCACTGCACCCGCTTCGCGCCGCTGTTGTCAGCGACGTCGAGATTGGATTGCATCTGGATCATGGATGCGATTCCTTACCCATGGGGCCGATTCCGACCGGACCCCGCCTTGAAAAATGAACCCCCGGCAGCGGAACGATCCGCACCGGGGGGAGCGGCCCAATAGCCACCCCGTGGCGGAAAGGCAAGGCCTCTCCGCATCCGTTCCCACAATCCGGCTATGCACCGGAAATTCGTTGCGGCCCCCGCCCCCGCCGAACGGAAGATGCAGGGGCCGCAGAAGGGGCTTACGCCTCCGCCGAAACCTCGGCCGGGGTCGCGTGGGTGTTGACCCGCTCGACGACCTTCCAGGTCTTCAGCTTCGAGATCGGCGCGGTCTCTTCGATACGCACGGTCTCGCCTTCGCGATACTCGTTGCCCTCGTCATGGGCATGGTACTTCTTCGAGCGGCGGATGATCTTGCCGTAGAGCGGATGCTTGACCTTCCGCTCTACCTTCACGACCACCGTCTTGTCGGTCTTGTCCGAGACGATCATCCCGGTCAGCACGCGCTTCGGCATGGTATTCGTCCCTTACTTTTCCGACGAGCGGTTGCGCTCGCCTTGCAGCGTCTTGATCCGCGCGATGTCGCGACGGACTTCCTTCACGCGCGTCGGCTTTTCCAGCTGGCTGGTCGCCGCCTGGAAACGGAGGTTGAATGCCTCACGCTTCAGGCTGGTCAGTTCCTCGACCAGCTGGTCGTCGCTCTTCGCGCGAAGATCGGTTGCGTTCGTCATGTTCAACCCTCCAGGTGCGAGGTGTCACCCAAACGGGCGACGACCTTGACCGCAATCGGCAGCTTCATCGCCGCACGCTCGAATGCTTCCGCCGCGATCGGACCGGGCACGCCGTCCAGCTCGAACAGAATGCGGCCCGGCTTGACGCGGGCGACCCAGAATTCGGGCGAACCCTTGCCCGAGCCCATGCGGACTTCGGCAGGCTTCGACGACACCGGCAGATCCGGGAAAATCCGAATCCACAAGCGACCCTGGCGCTTGATGTGACGCGTGATCGCACGGCGAGCCGCTTCGATCTGGCGGGCGGTAATCCGCTCCGGCTCCATCGCCTTCAGGCCATACGACCCGAAGTTGAGGCTGGTGCCACCCTTGGCATCGCCATGGATGCGGCCCTTGAAGGCCTTGCGGAACTTGGTGCGCTTTGGTTGCAGCATCTCAAATCATCCTTAGCGGCGGTGATCGTCGCGCGCGGGGCGCACGCCGGAGGTCTGGGCCTCCATCATCAGCCGGTCCTGCGCCATCGGGTCATGGCCGAGGATCTCACCCTTGAAGATCCAGACCTTGACGCCGCAGACGCCGTACGCGGTGTGCGCTTCGGCTTCGGCATAGTCTAGGTTGGCGCGCAGCGTATGCAGCGGCACGCGGCCCTCGCGATAGCCTTCCGACCGGGCGATCTCGGCACCGCCAAGACGACCGCCGCATGCGACACGGATGCCGTCGGCACCCAGACGCATCGCGGACTGCACCGCACGCTTCATCGCGCGACGGAACGCGATACGGCGCTCCAGCTGATCGGCGATGCCCTGTGCGACGAGCTTGGCGTCGATTTCCGGCTTGCGGATCTCGACGATGTTCAGCGACACGTCGGACGACGTCATCGAACCCAGCTTCTTGCGAAGCTTTTCGATGTCGGTACCCTTCTTGCCGATGATCACACCCGGACGCGCCGCGAAGATCGAGATGCGGCACAGCTTGGCCGGACGCTCGATCACCACCTTGGAGATCGCGGCCTGCGGCAGCGTCTTCATGATGAACTGGCGGATCCGAAGATCCTCCAGCAGCAGACGGCCATAGTCGGCGCCTTCGGCATACCAACGGCTGTCCCAGGTGCGGTTGATCTGCAGACGCAGACCGATGGGATTGGATTTATGACCCATTACGCTTCCTCCACCTCGGACACGACGATGCGCACGCGGCTGAACGGCTTCAGGATACGCGTCGATTTGCCGCGACCGCGCGTGGCGAACCGCTTCATCGTGATCGACTTGCCGACCGACGCTTCCTTGACGACGAGAGCGTCGACGTCGAGGTTGTGGTTGTTTTCCGCATTCGCGATCGCCGAAGCGAGGCACTTGCGGACATCGACCGCCATCGCCTTCTTCGAGAAAGCGAGGATGTTCATCGCGTCACCGGCCTTGCGGTTACGGATGAGCGCGGCGACGAGGTTCAGCTTCTGGGCCGAACCGCGAACCTGCGTCGCGACCGCCAGAGCTTCCTTGTCACCGACGCGGCGGGGTGCTGCCTGCTTGCTCATCAGCGCTTGCCCTTCTTGTCGGCGGCGTGGCCGGGGAAGAAGCGGGTCGGCGCGAACTCGCCGAGCTTCATGCCCACCATTTCCTCGTTGACCGAAACCGGCACGAATTTGCGGCCGTTATAGACGTTGAACGTCAGGCCCACGAACTGCGGCAGGATCGTCGAACGACGCGACCAGGTCTTGATCGGGCCGGAACGCGTTCCCGCGTCCTGCGCCGCTTCGGCCTTCTTGATCAGATTGAGGTCCACGAACGGACCCTTCCATACGGAACGAGCCATCGCTTAGCCCTTCTTCTTCGCGTGACGGCTACGGATAATCATCTTGTCCGTCGCCTTGTTGTGCCGCGTGCGGGCGCCCTTGGTCGGCTTGCCCCACGGCGTGACCGGATGACGGCCGCCCGAGGTGCGGCCTTCACCACCGCCGTGCGGATGGTCGACCGGGTTCTTGGCGACGCCGCGCGTCAGCGGACGCTTGCCCAGCCAGCGGTTACGGCCGGCCTTGCCCAGATTCTGGTTCTGGTTGTCCGGGTTCGACACCGCACCCACGGTCGCCATGCAGGCGGCGTGGATGTAGCGCTGCTCGCCCGAATTGAGGCGGACGATGACCATGCCCTTGTCGCGACCCACGACCTGCACATAGGTGCCGGCCGAACGTGCGATCTGACCGCCCTTGCCCGGCTTCATCTCGATGTTGTGGACGATCGTGCCGACCGGCACCTGGCCCAGTTCCATCGCGTTGCCCGGCTTCACGTCGGTCTTCTTCGCGGCGATCACCTTGTCGCCGACGTTCAGACGCTGCGGCGCGATGATGTACGCGACGTTCGCCTTGCCGTCGGTCTCGCCATAGTTGACGAGCGCGATGAACGCGGTGCGGTTGGGATCATATTCGATCCGTTCGACCGTGCCTTCGACATCCCACAACCGACGCTTGAAGTCGATGATGCGATAGCGCTGCTTGTGACCGCCCGCGATGCCGCGCGACGTCACATGGCCCTTGTTGTTGCGGCCGCCCGACTTGGTCTTGCCTTCGGTCAGCGCCTTGACCGGACGACCCTTGTACAGGGCCGAACGGTCGATGAGCACCAGCCCGCGCTGCGACGGCGTGGTCGGGTTATAATGCTTGAGTGCCATGTTACTTGGCCCCCTCGGTAATGTCGATCGACTGGCCGTCGGCCAGCGTCACGATCGCTTTCTTAAAGTCGGACCGGGTGTAGGGCGCGCCCTTCCACTTCTTGG
This sequence comes from Sphingomonas sp. CFBP 13720, assembly GCF_014842075.1. Classification (GTDB taxonomy): domain Bacteria; phylum Pseudomonadota; class Alphaproteobacteria; order Sphingomonadales; family Sphingomonadaceae; genus Sphingomonas. The sequence continues at coordinate 130,284 of NZ_JACYVA010000006.1, read as the reverse complement.
TCTTGCCCTTGGTCACGATCGTGTTCACGCCCGTCACCGTGACGTTGAACAGCGCTTCCACCGCCGCCTTGATCTCCGGCTTGGTCGCCTTGTTGGCGACCTTGAAGACCACGGCGTTATGCTCGGAAAGCATCGTCGCCTTTTCGGTGATGTGGGGGCTGAGCACCACGTCGTAATGGCGGATATCGACCGCCGTCTGCTGCTGCTTAGCCATGGAAGCGTGCCTCCAGCTTCTCGATCGCGGCGCGGGTGAGCACCAGCGTGTCATGCTTCAGGATGTCGTACACATTGGCGCCCACTGCCGGCAGGACATTGACCTGACGGAGGTTGCGGGCGGCCAGTGCGAACGTGGTTTCGACGACGTCGCCATCGATCACCAGCGACTTCTTGCCGAAGCCCAGCTTCGCCAGGCTGCCGAGCAGGACCTGGGTCTTGCCGTCGGCGACCGACAGATCGTCGATGATGACCAGCGAGCCGGCCTTGGCGTGCGACGACAGCGCCATCTTCAGCCCCAGTGCGCGAACCTTCTTGTTCAGGCCGGGATTGAAGTCACGGACGCGGGCGCCATGCGCCTTGCCGCCGCCGACGAAGATCGGTGCGCGACGATCGCCGTGACGGGCGACGCCGCCGCCCTTCTGGCGACCCAGCTTCTTGCCGGTGCGTGCCACGTCGGCGCGCTCGCGGGTGCCACGGGCGGTGCCGCGACGCTTTTCGAGCTGCCACGTCACGACCCGGTGCAGGATGTCCGCACGGGGTTCGATGCCGAACACCTCGTCGTTGAGCTCGATATCACCGCTTTCGACGGCGTCGAGGGTCTGTACCTTGACCTTCACGTTCAGCCCTCCTGGCCTTCGGTCGCCGCAGCGGGCGTCTCGTTGCTGTTCGCGGTCTTCAGACCGGCCGGGTACGGCGCGTCGGCATGGCGCGCGACCTTCACCGCGTCCTTGACCGTCAGCCATGCACCCTTGTGGCCGGGGACCGATCCCTTGATGAAGATCAGGCCGCGTTCGACGTCGGTCGACACCACTTCGAGATTCTGCTGCGTGCGGTTACGGTCGCCCATGTGGCCGGCCATCTTCTTGTTCTTGAAGACCTTGCCCGGATCCTGACGCTGACCGGTCGAACCGTGCGAACGGTGCGAAACCGAGACACCGTGCGTCGCGCGCAGGCCGCCGAAGTTCCACCGCTTCATCGCGCCGGCAAAACCCTTGCCCTGCGTCTTGCCCGATACATCGACCAGCTGCCCGGCGACATAATGGTCCGCACCGATCGTCGAACCGACGTCGAGCAGCGCATCGTCCGCCACGCGGAACTCGACCAGGCGCGCCTTCGGAGCGACTTCGGCCTTGCCGAAATGCCCACGCTGCGGCTTGGCGACGTTCTTCGCCTTGGCGGTGCCGGCACCCAGCTGCACCGCGACGTAACCGTCACGATCCAGTTCACGGCGCGCAACGACCTGCACGTCTTCCAGCTGCAACACGGTGACGGGCACATGGCGCCCATCGTCGTTGAACAGCCGGGTCATTCCCATTTTCTTCGCGATCACGCCAGTGCGCATGACCCACTCCTCCAACAGAGGCTCGTCTTGACGACGAGCTTGCCTAACGAAAAAGGCTCCGGTGCGCGGTCACCCGCCTCCGAAGCCCCAGCCCCTGCGAACTGCACGCCCCCGCCAGGGCCAGACATTGTGACCGCTTCCCGTTTCCGGTCGGCGATCGCAATAGCGGGGACGCGGACAATGGCATGTGACCCGGAAGGGTCGACGGTGCCATTCGGTATCCCTGTGGTGCTTTCCCGGCTTCTACCGGATGCGTGTCAAACAACGAATCCGGGAAGCGAAAGCGCGGCGCGAAGAGAATCTCCTCGCACCGCGGAAGCAGGCCTTTACGCCAGCTTGATCTCTACGTCCACCCCTGCCGCAAGGTCGAGCTTCATCAGCGCGTCGACCGTCTGCGGCGTCGGCTGCACGATGTCGAGCAGACGCTTGTAGGTGCGGGTCTCGAACTGCTCGCGCGACTTCTTGTCGATGTGCGGGCCGCGGTTGACGGTGAACTTGTCGATGTGCGTGGGCAGCGGGATCGGTCCACGGATCAGCGCGCCGGTGCGACGCGCGGTGTCGGCGATATCGCCGGCCGCCTGGTCGAGCACGCGATGGTCGAACGCCTTCAGGCGAATACGGATATTGTTGTCCATGGTCCTACCGATGCGAAAGAGCGGGCCGTTGGGACGGCTCTTGATTACTGCCAAAGTCTGGTGCGAGCGGTCCTGCGCAAACGCGAACTGCCCTCATTAAATAGCAAACGGCCGGCCCCGGTTGCCCCGGGGCCGGCCGCTGTTCGAGTCGCTATATTACTTGTCGATGCCGCTGACAACCCCTGCGCCGACGGTACGACCGCCTTCACGAATGGTGAAACGCTGGCCGACGTCCATGGCGATCGGTGCGATCAGCTTCACGCCCAGCGCGACTTCGTCGCCCGGCATGACCATTTCGGTGCCCTCGGGCAGCTCGATCGTGCCGGTCACGTCGGTCGTGCGGAAGTAGAACTGCGGACGATAGTTGGCGAAGAACGGCGTGTGACGGCCACCCTCGTCCTTCGACAGCACGTACACCGACGACTGGAAATCGGTGTGCGGCGTGATCGAACCCGGCTTGGCCAGAACCTGGCCACGCTCGACTTCGTCACGGGCCACGCCGCGGATCAGCGCGCCGATGTTGTCGCCGGCCTGGCCCTGATCGAGCAGCTTGCGGAACATTTCGACGCCGGTCACGACGGTCTTGCGAACCGATTCGTGAATGCCGACGATCTCGACTTCCTCGCCGACCTTCACGATGCCGGTTTCGACGCGGCCGGTGACGACCGTACCACGACCCGAGATCGAGAACACGTCTTCGATCGGCATCATGAATGGCTTGTCCAGCGGACGCTCCGGCTGCGGGATCGACTCGTCGACCGCTGCCATCAGTGCGAGGATCGCTTCCTTGCCGAACGTGTCGTTCGAACCCGACAGAGCGCAGGTCGCCGAACCACGGATGATCGGAATGTTGTCGCCGTCGAATTCGCGCTTCGAAAGCTCTTCGCGGATTTCCATCTCGACGAGTTCGAGGATTTCCTCGTCGTCGACCAGATCGACCTTGTTCAGGAACACGACCATCGTGGGAACGCCGACCTGCTTGGCGAGCAGGATGTGCTCCTTGGTCTGCGGCATCGGGCCGTCGGTAGCCGACACGACGAGGATCGCGCCGTCCATCTGCGCGGCGCCGGTGATCATGTTCTTCACATAATCGGCGTGGCCCGGGCAATCGACGTGTGCGTAGTGACGGGCAGCCGTCTCATACTCGACGTGCGCGGTCGAGATCGTGATGCCACGCTCGCGCTCTTCCGGAGCCTTGTCGATGTTGGCGAAGTCGACGGCGACGCCGCCCGACGTTTCGGCCAGCACCTTGGTGATCGCTGCGGTCAGCGAGGTCTTGCCGTGATCGACGTGACCGATCGTGCCGATGTTCAGATGCGGCTTGTTCCGCTCGAATTTTGCCTTAGCCATTTTCCTACCTTCTGATTCGATTTCGGTGCCGCATCAGGGCAACGCGAAGGCGCGCCTTTAGCGGGTGTTTCCGGGTAATGCCAGCCCCTGTGGAGAAGCCGATGGCGGAGCGTTGCCGCCATGACCGATCGGATCGGGTGCCCGGCCCGACCGGCAAACCATCTGCTCGGCGGAGCCGGGATGTCCCGGCTCCGTCCGCATCAGGCCATCTTCGCCTTCACCTCGTCCGCCACATTCTGCGGCACTTCGTCATAGTGCGAGAACTGCATGCTGTACTGCGCGCGGCCCTGCGTGAACGAGCGCAGCTGGTTCACATAGCCGAACATGTTGGCCAACGGGACCATCGCGTCGACCGTCTGCGCGTTGCCGCGGCTGTCGGTGCCCTGGATCTGGCCACGACGGCTGTTCATGTCGCCGATGACGTCGCCCAGATACTCTTCCGGGGTCACGACCTCGACCTTCATGATCGGCTCCAGCAGCTTGATGCCCGCCTTCTGTGCCGCTTCGCGCATCGCGCCGCGCGCACAGATTTCGAACGCCAGTGCCGAGGAGTCGACGTCGTGGTACTTACCGTCGATCAGGTGCACTTCGAAGTCGATGATCGGGAAGCCGATCAGCGAACCGGTCAGTGCTGTCTCGCGCATGCCTTTCTCGACCGACGGGATGTATTCGCGCGGAATGTTGCCGCCCTTGATCTCGTCGAAGAACTGGTAGCCCGTGCCGCGCTCGCCCGGAATGACCTTCACCTTCACTTCGCCGAACTGGCCCGAACCACCCGACTGCTTCTTGTGGGTGTAGGTCAGCTCGACCGGCTTGGCGAGATATTCGCGATACGCCACCTGCGGCGCACCGACGTTCGCATCGACCTTGAACTCGCGCTTCATGCGATCGACCATGATCTCGAGGTGAAGCTCGCCCATCCCCTTCAGGATGGTCTGGCCCGACTCGTGATCGGTAGAAACGCGGAACGACGGATCTTCGCGCGCAAGACGGTTGAGCGCGACGCCCATCTTTTCCTGATCGGCCTTGGTACGCGGCTCGACCGACACTTCGATGACGGGGTCCGGGAACTCCATGCGCTCGAGAATGATCGGTGCGTTCTGCGCGCACAGCGTGTCACCGGTGGTCGTGTCCTTCAGGCCCGCCAGCGCGACGATGTCGCCGGCATAGGCCACCTGGATGTCCTCGCGGTCGTTCGCATGCATCAGCAGCATACGGCCGACCTTTTCCTTCTTGTCCTTCACCGAGTTCAGGACAGAAGATGCGGTTTCCAGCTTGCCCGAATAGATGCGGGCAAAGGTCAGCGTGCCGACGAAGGGATCGTTCATGATCTTGAACGCCAGCGCGCTGAACGGTGCCTCGTCGCTTGCGGCGCGGGCATCTTCGGTCTCGCCGTCGAGCTTCAGGCCGTTGATCGCGGGCACGTCGAGCGGCGACGGCAGATAGTCGATCACCGCGTCGAGCAGCGGCTGAACGCCCTTGTTCTTGAACGCCGAACCGCACAGCACCGGCACGAATGCCGACGTCAGCGTACCCTTGCGGATCAGACGCTTCAGGGTCGCGGTGTCAGGCTCGTTGCCCTCCAGATACGCTTCCATGACGTCGTCGTCCTGCTCGACCGCCATTTCGATCAGCTCGCTGCGGGCAGCGGCTGCGGAATCGACGAGGTCGGCCGGAATGTCCTGATATTCGAACTTCGCGCCCAGCGACTCTTCGAGCCAGATGATCGCGCGGTTCTCGACCAGGTCGACCAGACCTTTGAAGCCGCCCTCGATGCCGATCGGCAGATACAGAACGGCCGGACGTGCGCCCAGACGGTCCTTGATCATCTCGACGCAGCGTTCGAAGTTGGCACCGGTGCGGTCCAGCTTGTTGACGAAGCACATGCGCGGGACATTGTACTTGTCGGCCTGACGCCACACGGTTTCCGACTGCGGTTCCACGCCGGCAACGCCGTCGAAGCAGGTGATCGCACCATCGAGCACGCGCAGCGAACGCTCGACTTCGATCGTGAAGTCGACGTGGCCGGGGGTATCGATGATGTTGATGCGGTGGTCGTTCCAGAAACAGGTCGTCGCGGCCGACGTGATCGTGATGCCGCGCTCCTGCTCCTGCTCCATCCAGTCCATCGTGGCGGTGCCTTCGTGCACTTCGCCGATCTTGTAGGACTTGCCGGTATAATAAAGAATGCGCTCGGTCGTGGTCGTCTTGCCGGCATCGATGTGGGCCATGATGCCGATGTTGCGATACTTTTCGAGCGGATGGCTGCGGGCCATGATCGATCTTCCTCAAGCGATGCGGGGAGCCGGTCGGCCCGGCTCCCCGTCATATAGGTCAGGGTTGGTGCCAGCGGAAGACCGCTATGCGCCTCGTTACCAGCGGTAGTGCGAGAAGGCGCGGTTCGCTTCCGCCATGCGGTGCGTGTCTTCGCGCTTCTTGACCGCGTTGCCGCGGTTGTTGGCGGCATCCATCAACTCGCCCGAGAGGCGTGCCGACATGGTGTTTTCCGAACGGTTGCGAGCCGACGTGATGAGCCAGCGGATCGCCAGCGCCTGCGCGCGTTCGAAACGGACTTCGACCGGCACCTGATAGGTGGCACCACCGACGCGACGCGAACGCACCTCGATGTTCGGCTTCACGTTGTTCAGCGCATCGTGGAACACGCCCAGCGGATCGCGCTTCGCACGCGATTCGACGGTTTCGAATGCCGTGTACACGATACCTTCGGCGACGGACTTCTTGCCGTCCAGCATCACCGAATTCATGAACTTGGTCAGAACCTCATCCCCGTATACGGGATCAGGCAGGATTTCCCGCTTTTCGGGACGACGACGACGAGCCATCAGATATTCCTTCGTTCTTCAGCCGGTTCCCGAACCCGTCGGGGGCTTACTGGGGTAGGTGGATTTCACGCCGCATGTGCGGCGCAAAATCACTTCGGACGCTTGGCGCCGTACTTCGAACGCGACTGGCGACGATCCTTGACACCCTGCGTATCGAGCACGCCGCGCAGGACGTGGTAGCGAACGCCGGGAAGATCGCGGACACGACCACCACGGATCAGCACCACCGAGTGCTCCTGGAGGTTGTGGCCTTCGCCGGGGATGTAGCTGATGACTTCGCGCTGGTTGGTCAGGCGAACCTTGGCCACCTTGCGCAATGCCGAGTTCGGCTTCTTCGGAGTCGTCGTGTAGACGCGGGTGCAGACACCGCGCTTCTGCGGGTTCTGGTCCATCGCAGGGACCTTCGACTTGGCCTTCTGCGGTTCGCGGCCCTTGCGGACCAGCTGGTTGATCGTTGGCATGAAGCCCTTCACCTTACTGTTGCGGTTACTTTGCCGGAGCCGTTCTTTATCAGAAATGCGCAAAGGCCACGCGGGCATGTGCCCCCGGGGCCGATGTCTCCAGCAACGTTCAGCTCTTGACCCACATGCAGGCTGGCGGCGCGGAAACGAAACCGACCCAGCGGGACGCGCGGCCCCTACCCGATCGCACCGTGACGGTCAATGGCCACGGGCCTCAACCGGCTGGCAACGGCTTATTAACCCTGTTCGCGCTATGCCCGTTCCATGGCCCGCTATCATCGTCCTTCCATCGCCGTTCCGCTGGCAACGGCCCTGTTGTTCTGGGGCATCGGCACGGCGATCGGCGCGAACCGGATCGCCGCGCCCGGCTTATGGACGCTCGCGCAACAGGCGGGCGTCGGGGCGACGGTCACGACGCTGATCGCGGTCGTTGCCGGCGGACTGATTCTCGTCCCGCTCCTGCAGTCGTTCGCACGGTCGCCCATGCCGCGCCCGTCGGCCAGCGGAGTCGCGCTGGCGATGGTAAGCGCCGCGCTGCTGCTCCCCGAACCGGCGACCCTGTTGTGGGCGTTGCTGCCAATCGCGGTCGCCGCGCGGATCGGACGACTGGCGGTCATGGCGCTGCTGGCCAGCATCACCATCCCGCCGATCGGGGTAGCGGCATTGATGCTGGCGGCGCTCCGTCTGGCCGGACGGCTGCGCGAGCCGGGCACCGCGCCGTTCGCCCGGGCACCTGCCGGCCCGCTCCGCCCCGCCTGAACGATCAGCGCGCCGAAAAGCCGATATCGATCGCGAATGTCAGCCACATCGCCGACAGCACGGCGAACGAGGCGACGAACACGATAAGGCGCAGGCGAAGCCGTCCGGTCAGATGCGCGATACTGTGCGCCGCACGCAGCGCGACATAGGTCCACGCCAGCACGACCTGCGCTACGCCGACCTGTCCGGTCAGCAGGAGCAGCGGGACCAACGCAAAGTACAGAACCGGTAATTCGAACAGGTTGGCGAGATTCGCGGCCGGACGTTCCGCTGACTGGAAATAGGCACGACTCGCGGCAAGGGTGGCGAAGTCCGCGCGGGTCGGCGGTTGGCGGCGGAGTTGCGCAACCCGCTGGATCAGGAGAGCAAGCCCGACGAACAGGATCAGCACGACCAGCGCGAACGTCGGCCAGAGCATCGCTCGGATCATCATCGCCGCCGCCCCCAATTGCGTACTGCCCCCGTTACCATGCTCCTGCCGCCGACGACAGATGGCAGAACGCCGCCGACAACCGGTCGACGCCTTTGCGATGGCGCGATAGAGGCATCCGCATGCGTATCGCCCTGCTGCCCGCTCTCCTTGCCGTCCTCTCCGCTGTCGCCCTGCCCACCCCGCTCGCGACCGCGCAGTCGGCGACGCGGCCGACGCCCGGCTATATCCGCGTCCGCTTCGATACCTCGGCCGGGCCGATCGTCGTCGCGCTTGATGCGAAGCGCACCCCGGCAACCACGCGCAACTTCCTCGCCTATGTCGACGATGGCCGGTTCGACGGCACGGTCTTTTACCGCGCGGCGCGGCGCAAGAGCGACCCTGCGCTGGGCTTCGTTCAGGGTGGCATCCGCACCGATGCGCGGCGTATCCTGCCCCCCTTTCCCCATGAACGGACCGACCGGACCGGCGTGAAGCATGTCGACGGCGCGATATCGATGGCGCGCCGCCCCGAACCCAATTCGGCGGGGGGCAATTTCGTCCTGCTGCTGGGCGCAATGCCCAGCATGGACGCGAAGGGCAGTTTCGACGGTTATGCCGCGTTCGGCCGGATCGTCGGTGGCCGGGACACGGTAAAGCGCATTCTCGCCCGGGCGACCGGCGGCGGGATGGACGCGATGAAGGGGCAGATGATCCTCGACCCCGTCCGCATCGTCCGCGCCCGCCGGCTCGACGGAACGCCCCGTCCGACCGGACGGACGAAGACGTGGCTCATCAACATTCCGCGCCGATAGGTCTGGCCTTTCAGGCGGCGGCCTCCGCTTCCGCCTTCATCTCCGCCATCGCCGCGTCGTCCAGCGTGCTGGCGCGGACATGCGCCGGGCGGTCGGCCAGCCGGTCGACATAGGCGACGAAGGCATCCAGCTTCGGCAACGATGCGAACTGCAGCCCCCACATCACGTGCGATCCGACATAGACGTCGGCGGCGGTGAAGCGATCCCCGGTTATATAGGGGTGCGCCGCAACCGCCCGTTCCAGCGTCGCGACGACATGATCGTAGTTGCCGTACCCGACCATCATTTCCTGTTGCGCGGTCGGTACGACGCCCAGCGACCGGTTGACCAGCGCCTGTTCCAGTGGCCCCGCCGCGAAGAACATCCAGCGATAGTAATCGGCCCGCTCCGCATCGGTCGGGGCCAGTCCGGCGGACGGGAAGGCGTCGGCCATATAGGCGCAGATCGCAGCGCATTCGGTGACGATCCGGCCGTCATGGACGATCGACGGCACCTTCCCCATCGGGTTCACACCGAGATACCCGGCGTCCTTCATCGTTCCGCCGAAGGCCAGCATCTCGACGCCGTACGCGACGCCGACCTCCTCCAGCATCCAACGCGCGATTCGTCCGCGCGACATCGGGTTGGTGTATAATATCACGTCAGCCATCGTCCGGATCCCCGTCTGTTATGGAACAAAGCTCGAACGATTATCGCCGCGCGTCAAGATGCAGATGCAGGAAATCGATGGTCCGCTGCCACGCCTTTGCCGCCGCTGCCGCGTCGTAGCGCTGTGCCGAGGTATCGTTGTTGAACGCATGGTCGACCCCCGGATAGACATGGGTGGTCGCGGTCTTGCCCGCCTTCGTCAGCGCCTCGCCCCACGGCAGCGCCGTCGTGTTGACCCGCGCGTCCTTGCCAGCGAGTTGCAGCAGCAACGCGGCACGGACCTTGCCAGCTTCCGTGGGAGCGGGTGCGGGGCCGTAATACGAAACGCCTGCATTCAACGCCGGCTCGGCCACCGCCAGCCGGTTGACGAACGCGCCGCCCCAGCAGAACCCGACCGCCCCGGTGCGGCCATTGCCACTGGAATCGGCGCGCGCCTTGGCGAGGAACGACCGTGCCTGTGCGAGTGCGAGGTCGTAGTCGATCGTCCCGATCATCTCGCGCGCCTTGTCCTCGTCGGCAGGCGTCCCGCCCTGCGGCGCAAGGAAGTCCGGGGCGATCACACGGAACCCGGCAAGCGCGATACGTCGGGCAACATCCTCGATATGCGCGTTCAGTCCGCGATTTTCATGGATGACGAGAACGGTCGGCAGCTTGCCCTTCGCCTGTTTCGGCGCGGCGAAATAGGCGGTGGCGGGCTTCCCCGCTTCTTCGCCGCTGGCGCGACCGACGTTGAGCCGGGCATCGTCGACCGGCACCTGCTGTGCCGCCGCCGGGGAAGCGGCAATGCCGGCAACGATCGCTTCGGCAGCGGCGACCGATCCGGCCAGCGCCACCATCTCGCCCATGAAGCGACGGCGGTCGCGATGGTCGTGGGTGAAGGCATCGTACAGCGCGATGGCGCGGCTGTGCAGGTCGGTCATGCTACTCTCCCGTTTACGGACGGAAGCGTAATCTGTTTCAATGACCGGGGAAAGTCGGTGCCGCCGCCCCGGCCTGCCCGATCCTGCCGGCAAGGACAAAGGCGGCGTCAGGCAGGTGTCAGCGCTTGAACGGGTCGAAGAAGCTCGATGCGGTCGGCTCGGGCAACTCGCCATTGGCCGCCATCTCGGCGTCGCGCGCGGCCTGGGTGCGTTCGTTGCGCAGCTGTTCGATCAGCGCTTCCCGATCGCCTTCCAGACGGGTGTCGGTCGGGGCTTCGATCCCCGCCGCCTTCGCCGCCTTGCCGACCAGCGCGTCCAGCTCGCGCTGCGAACACAGGCCAAGGGTCACCGGGTCCTTCGGCGTGATGTTGCCGATGTTCCAGTGGGTACGGTCGCGGATCGCGGCGATGGTCGTGCGGGTGGTGCCGATCAGCTTGCCGATCGCGCCGTCGGTGATCTCCGGGTGATTGCGGATGATCCACGCGATGCCGTCGGGCTTGTCCTGCCGCTTGCTGACCGGCGTATACCGCGGTCCCTTGGTCCGGCGGACCTGATCCGGCCCCTTCATCATGACGAGGCGATAGTCGGGGTTCTTCTGCCCCTTCTCGATTTCTTCCATCGTCAGTTCGTGCGCCCGCACGGGATCGCGCCCGGTCAGCTTCGACGACGCGGTATCGTCCGCGATCGCCTGGATCTCAAGGACGTGCAGGCCGCAGAAATCGGCGATCTGCGGAAAGGACAATGCAGTATTATCGACCAGCCAGGAAGCGGTCGCGTGCGGCATCAGCGGCTGGGCCACGACGGGTCTCCGAAATAGAAAGGGCCGCCCAAACCGGGCGGCCACGTTGCCGTCGATCTAGTACCGTACCGCCGAAAGGGCAAGCGCCCGCGCGATCAGTCCGGCTGGACGACCAGCACGATCTTTCCGACATGGTCCCCCGCCTCCATCCGCGCGTGCGCGGCGGCGGCTTCCTCCAGCAGAAACGTCCGGTCGATCACCGCGCGCAGCCGGCCGGCGGCGACATGCGGCCATACGGTTCGCGACAATTCGTCGGCGACCATTTCCTTGAACGCCGCATCGCGCGGACGCAGCGTCGATCCCGTCAGCGTCAACCGGCGGCGCATGATGTCGAACAACGGCACGGTCGCGCTCGCCCCGCCCTGTACCGCGATCGATACGTGACGCCCGTCCTCGGCAAGGCATTGCAGGTTGCGCGGGACATAGTCGCCGCCGACCATGTCGATCACGACCTGAACGCCCTTGCCGTCGGTCAGCGTACGGACCCGTTCGACGAAATCCTCTTCGCGATAATTGATCGCATGTGCCGCGCCGAGGTCGAGCGCCGCCTGCACCTTGGCCGCCGACCCGACGGTGACGATGATGGTCAGCCCGAACAGCTTACCCAGCAGGATCGCCATCGTCCCGATGCCGCTGGTGCCGCCATGGACCAGCACCGTGTCGCCTTCGGACGCATAGGCGCGCTCGAACAGGTTGGTCCACACGGTGAACAGCGTTTCGGGCAACGCGGCGGCATCGACCATCGACAGCCCGTCGGGGATCGGCAGGCACTGTCCCGCCGCAACCGCCACATATTCGGCATAGCCACCACCGGCGAGCAGCGCACAGACCGGCTGGCCCAGAATGACGTCGTCGACGTCCGCACCCGCCGCGACGACATGGCCCGATACTTCCAGCCCCGGAATCGACGGTGCGCCCGGCGGCGGGGGATAGCCGCCCGTGCGCTGCAACACGTCGGGACGGTTCACCCCGGCGGCGGCGACGCGGATCAGCACTTCATTCGGTGCGGGCACCGGCACCGGGCGCTCGACGATCGTCAGCACCTCCGGCCCGCCCGGCCCCGCCGGATCGATCGCTCGCATTACCGCCCGTGTCGCCATCGTCGTCCCCCTGTCGGGCGGCGTTATTGACATCACCGGCGACAGGGTCAACGTTGCAGTGCAATGGATATCGATGAAATTTCCAGCCATGGCCGCGGCGATACGCTGGCCCGCCTGATCGCGGAGGATCTCGACCCGTTTTCGGTCGAGGAACTGGCCGCACGGATCGCCGCGCTCGAAGCGGAAATCGTACGATGCCGGGCGCGGATCGACCGCGCCGTTCACCACCGGGTAAGCGCTGACGCGCTATTCCGGTCGTGACCGGACGGGGCGACCGTGGCGGGGCGACCCCGCCCCCGGCACGCCGCACCGCTTGATGCCGGGGCCGAGCATACCGACATGGGGCAAGACCCGGGAAACCGGGACGCAGGGCCGGCGCGGTTTCGCCGGCCGACCGGAGTGACCTGAATGCCATCCTTCGCTTCCGCACTGGAATCCACCCTGCACAAGGCGCTCGAGGCCGCATCCTCGCGCCGTCACGAATATGCGACGCTCGAACACCTGTTGTTCGCGCTGACCGACGACAAGGACGCCGCCAAGGTCATGACCGGCTGCGGCGTCGAACTGTCCGAGTTGAAGGCGACCGTGTCGCACTATCTCGACACCGAACTCGATACGCTGAAGGTCGACGCGGCGACCGATCCGTCGCCGACCAGCAGCTTCCAGCGCGTGGTGCAGCGCGCGATCCTGCACGTCCAGTCTTCGGGCCGTGACGAAGTGACCGGGGCCAACGTCCTCGTCGCGATGTTCAGCGAGCGCGAGACCTATGCCGTCTATTTCCTGCAACAGCAAGACATGAGCCGCCTCGATGCCGTCAGCTTCATCAGCCACGGCGTCGGCAAGGGATCGGGCACCACGGAGGCTCCCGCCCCCAAGGGTGCAGAGGAAAAGGAAACCCCGAAAACGGCCGACAAGGGCAAGGGCGAAAGCGCGCTCAAGCAGTTCTGCGTCGATCTGAACGAGAAGGCGAAGATCGGCAAGGTCGATCCGCTGATCGGACGTTCGGCGGAGGTCGATCGCACGGTGCAGATCCTGTGCCGCCGCTCGAAGAACAACCCGCTCTATGTCGGTGATCCCGGCGTCGGCAAGACCGCGATCGCGGAAGGTCTGGCGCGCAAGATCGTCGAGGGTGACGTGCCCGAAGTTCTGCTGCCCGCCGTCATCTATTCGCTCGACATGGGCGCGCTGCTCGCCGGCACGCGCTATCGCGGCGACTTCGAGGAACGGCTGAAGCAGGTCGTGACCGAACTGGAAAAGCTGCCGCACGCGGTGCTGTTCATCGACGAGATCCATACGGTGATCGGCGCGGGCGCGACCAGCGGCGGGGCGATGGACGCATCGAACCTGCTCAAGCCCGCGCTGTCGGGTGGGCAGATCCGCTGCATCGGATCGACGACATACAAGGAATTCCGCAACCACTTCGAAAAGGATCGTGCGCTGCTGCGCCGGTTCCAGAAGATCGACGTCAACGAACCGACGATCGAGGACACGATCAAGATCCTGACCGGGCTTCGCACCGCGTTCGAAGAGCATCACAAGGTCAAATACACCCCCGATTCGATCAAGTCGGCGGTGGAATTGTCCGCGCGATACATCAACGACCGCAAGCTGCCGGACAAGGCGATCGACGTGATCGACGAGGTCGGGGCGATGCAGATGCTCGTGCCGCTCCAGAAACGGAAAAAGACGATCACGTCGAAGGAGATCGAACAGGTCATCGCGACGATGGCACGCATCCCGCCAAAGACCGTGTCGACCGACGATACGCGCGTGCTGGCCAACCTCGAAGTTGATCTGAAGCGCGTGGTGTTCGGACAGGACGATGCGATCAAGGCGCTGTCGTCGGCGATCAAGCTGTCGCGTGCCGGCCTGCGCGATCCCGACAAGCCGATCGGCAATTATCTGTTCACCGGTCCGACCGGTGTTGGCAAGACCGAGGTCGCACGGCAATTGTCGGAGATCATGGGCATCCCGCTCCAGCGCTTCGACATGTCCGAATATATGGAGCGCCATTCGGTCAGCCGGCTGATCGGTGCCCCTCCGGGCTATGTCGGCTACGATCAGGGTGGGTTGCTGACCGATGCGATCGACCAGCAGCCGCATTGCGTGCTGTTGCTCGACGAGATCGAGAAGGCGCATCCCGACCTGTTCAACATCCTGTTGCAGGTGATGGACAACGGCAAGCTGACCGACCACCACGGCAAGACCGTCGATTTCCGCAACGTCATCCTGATCATGACGACCAATGCGGGTGCTTCGGACATGGCGCGGGAATCGATCGGTTTCGGCCAGATCGATCGCGAGGACGTGCAGGAGGAAGCGGTGAAGAAGCTCTTCACCCCCGAATTCCGCAACCGTCTCGATGCGATCGTGCCGTTCGGCTATCTGCCGACCGAAGTCGTCGCGCGCGTGGTCGACAAGTTCATCCTCCAGCTCGAACTGCAACTTGCGGATCGCGGCGTCCACATCCAGCTCGACGAGCCGGCAAAGACGTGGCTGACCGAAAAGGGCTATGACAAGCTGTACGGTGCGCGTCCGATGAGCCGCCTGATCCAGGACAAGATCAAGCAGCCGCTTGCCGAGGAACTGTTGTTCGGCAAGCTGGTCCATGGCGGCGAAGTGAACGTGAAGCTGAAGGACGGCGCACTGGCATTCGAAATGGTGCCCGCCGCGCCGAAAAAGCCCCGCAAGGGCGGCAAGGCGAAAGCCCCCGCCGACGTATAAGACCGCGAACGCCGCTTCGGGAGACCGGGGCGGCGTTTCGGTTTTGCCGCTGATGCCGTGCGGCGGCACGGCGTTGCCGACGATGCGGTCATGCGGCACGTCCGCAAGTCGCACGTTGGCGCCGGCCTTGCATTGGCTGGCGTCCGCGCCCCCCTCCTACCGCAAGCCGTTCGAATACCGCATTACTTTCATGCGGTTCCATCGTCCTGCGCACTCCGTGACGCTTACGCTCTTTTGCTTTTCGGGCCGCGTCGCGACATAGCGGTGCCGGAAGGATGTTCGACATGCCCATGACGATGATGACGCAGACGATGCGGTGGTTCGGCCCGGCGGATCCGGTCAGTCTGTCCGATATCCGTCAGGCGGGATGTACCGGTGTCGTCACCGCGCTGCACGACGTCCCCAACGGCGCGCTGTGGACCATTGAAGCGATCCGCGAACGCAAGCAGATGATCGAACGGGCGGGCCTCGAATGGCGGGTCGTCGAAAGTCTGCCGGTGCATGAAGCGATCAAGACCGCCGCGCCGGGGCATGAACGCTACATCGACCTGTATCGTGACAGCCTGCGCAACCTTGCGGCCTGCGGGATCGATGTCGTCACCTATAATTTCATGCCGGTTCTCGACTGGACCCGGACCGATCTGGCGTGGGAACTGCCCGACGGCGCGCGCGCGTTACGGTTCGATCTGGCCGCTGTTGCCGCCTATGACCTCCATATCCTGCAACGGCCGGGGGCGGCGCGCAGCTACGACGACGACACGCTCGACCGCGCCGCCCGGCAATTCGCCACGATGGACGCGACCGCCGCGCACGTCCTCGAACGCACGATCATCGCCGGACTGCCGGGCAGCGAGGAAAGCTTCACCACCGCCGATTTCGCCCGCGCGCTCGAACCCTATGCCGATGTCGACGAGGACAGGTTGACCGCGAACCTCGTCGCGTTTCTCGACGCCGTCTGCCCGGTCGCGGACGAAGTCGGCATCCGTCTGGTCGTCCACCCCGACGACCCGCCGTTCCCACTGTTCGGCCTCCCTCGCGTGGTCAGCACCGAAGCACATCTGGCGGCCGTGTTCGCCCGCGTGCCCAACCGGTCGAACGGCCTGTGCCTGTGCACCGGATCGCTGGGCGTGCGGCCCGACAACGATCTGCCCGGCATGGTCGAACGGCTGGGCGACCGGATCGGCTTCCTGCATCTGCGCAATACCGCCAGCGATGCCCCCGGCGTCTTCCACGAATCCGACCATCTCACCGGCTCGGTCGACATGTTCGCCGTAATATCGGCAATCCACACCCTGTCCAAGCGAGAGCGCCGCTCCATCCCGATGCGACCGGACCATGGGCACCAGATCCTCGACGACCTGCGCAAGACCGGCAACCCCGGCTACTCCGCGATCGGCCGCCTGCGCGGCCTCGCGGAACTGCGCGGACTGGAACTCGGCATTGCCAGACTGCAGTTCGCGGGATAGGTTGTCGACTGTAAGTTGCAGAATTCAAAACGTCGCACGAGCATCCAATATACTACATTCGCCTTTGTAAAATGTAAACAATTGCGAAACTTACCAAAGCAATAAAAATAATTCAAGATGTATTAGTCATTCTATAAATTACTGCATTCCAATAACGCACCAACTCAAAATGCTCTTCCTTTGTTACCCACGTTTTATTATCTAGGTCCGCGGGATCCCCTCCAATAATGGAAGGTTTAATTTCCGCTAACCGCATACCTTTTCGACGAATATCTTTCCTATTCTTCATTCCGGGGCCCGCAATTTCGCAAATAGGTCGGGGAAACTATTCGCGATCGGTATTGCGTAACGACGATCCATTCCGATGAACGGAACGCGGATTATAGGCGTTGCTACCGCTTGCAGGTCGAAACCGTACCCTTCACCTCCGCCATCCGACCCAAACAAAAGAATTCCCGGTGCATATTTCATCACCTCGTACTCATGATTAAATTCGACAAGCTCTTCAGCTTTCCAGAAAACTATATAATTAGTTCCAATAAAACCTTCTCCGCCGTTATGAATTCTAATAAATTCCCAATAATCTCCCGGGAGATTCACTCCTATATTAGATATGACTTCCTCTATAACGCCTGACTTAGCTGGCGGTAGGAGTTCTCCGTCTGATAATCGGTAGACCATCGATTCCCATTCCTCGCTCTAATACCCTAACTGACTTTGCAGCCGATTCCACCAAGGTGTCACTTGCTGCCGATGAAAACCCCGTGGCAGGATGACCTTATTGGCCGGATCCGTAGGGCTACCACCGAACTTAACCGGTTGGATATCATGCACATCGACGGGTTGCCCAACAAGTCCTTGCTCCTTCCGGATGGCCCCATTCGCCTTATTCGCAGCAGCGCGTGCCAAGTCATATTCGGTACCCTCGACGATCCTAAAGGGTCCCTGCGGTTTCGGCACGCCTGCGGGATAGCCCGACCAATCCGAGATAGAGAAGCTTCCTGCCGGAAGGTCGGCACGAACACCAGTAGTTGTTCTGCTTGCGGAACTGATACCGTCCGTTCCGACCGAACTTCTTGAAAGTGGCTCCAGTTCAGGGCGGGACGTAGAAAGTTGTGTCGTTCGTCCCACAGGCCGCAAGGCAACACCTTGCATCAACCCTCCTAGGGCAACGTCCAAGCTACCGCTTGCGTTTATCCTTTCGGGGCCACTGCCCAAGACATACGCTATCGGACCAAGGCCGAGAGGTCCGGACCCGATCGACGCGAGGAATGCAGCATCGCGACGGGCCTCGTACTCGCGTCTCGGGCTTAACGCGTCGACCAGCACAGGCATGCCGAAGGCTTGCGCTTCGGCAGCCGAACGATAATCCCGGCCGGCATAATGAAATCCCTGCCACGCGTTCGGTAGCTGGGTAAAATACTGCCCAAGCGGGTTACTATATGGTGTGATGCTACCGGAAGGGAAAAGCATGCTGGGAGACGGTGCCAGCCAGCTTATTAGGCTGTAATCGATAGCGATTGTGCGCTTGCTCAGATCACCGGTGACAATGAGTTCGTCATCGGTCTGAACCGCATAGGAAACACCCGGCTCGGCGGGTCCGTAAATCGGCGCCGCTTCTCGTGCGATCGATAGTTCGTCGATGGCTGTTCCCGCGTTGATATTGCGCGCCGTACTTACCGGGTTTCCGGGAGCATCCTGCGCACCGGAACCGGATTCCGTACTGGAGGCTGATAGCGTTGCAGCCTTCCCAGCGCTCGTAGACACGCGCCCGCCCCCGGCAATCTGCCGCGCCGCCAGTCGCCCGACGGTCGAACCGATCACGTCGGGCAGCACCGCCAGAATATTGTCGCCGAAGCTGGTGCGCGTCAGGACGCTGCGCGTCGCGGCACCGGCGATGCCCGACGCCGCGCCCGCCGCGGTCTGACGCCAGAAGGACGGCCTGTCGCCTGCTACCGCCTGCCCGACCGTGGCAGTGACCCCCGCCACCGCAAGCCCGACCCAGTCGAACCGCTTCTGCAGTCCCGTCGCCATTGCGACGCCCTGCGTGATCGTGTTGCCCAATGCGCCGCGCAACGCCGCCCCCGCGACGCCGCTGCCGATCCCCGCGGCCGCAAGTCCCCCGGACACCCCGGCGGCAAGACCCGCCATCGCCACCCCGGTCCAGTCGAACCGGTCCTGCATCCCCGTCGCGATGCCGACACCTTGGCTGACCGCGCTGCCGACCATCGCGCCCGCCACGCCTGCCGCGATCAGCGTGCTCGTTCCGACCGTGGCCGCGCCGCTTAGCGACAGGACCGTGGTGATACCTTGCGTGACCGAGCCGACCGCGCCGCTCAGCGCGAGCGCCGTGCCCGAGCTTACGATCGTCACCGCCACCGCCACGACCACCAGCAGGATCTTGCCGAACGCGCCGCATTTGTTGCCGCGTTTGGCGGCGGGCGTGGGGGTCACCGGACTGAGATCGCCCAGCATGTCCGCCGGGTCGTACGGGCGATAGCTGTCGGCGTTGTAGGTCGAGCGCACCACGCCCGCCGGCACGGCCAGCACCTGCCCCGTCGTCATCGCGCTGTCGGCGGTCAGCCCGTTGGCGCTCGCCAGCTTGTACCACAGCGACGCGTCGCCCCACAGCTGCGCCGCGATCCCCGCCAGCGTCTCGCCGCCCTGCACGGTGTAGCTGCGAGCCGACCCCCCCCGTCTCGTAGCTGTTGATCCGGTCGATCGTCTCCGCGAACGCGGACCCCCGCGGCGAACCGCCCGGAGACGGGAACGCATTTTCGGAAGGCGGCAGACCGCGTCGCACGATCGACTCGCCATACGTTTCCGCCGCGACGCCCTGATTGCCAATGTGCCCCATCTCGCGGCCACCGTGGCGATACCAGATTTCGTGCGGGTCGCCGGTGCTGTACGTCGCGTCCGCTTCGTCCCGGCGGATCACCTGACCGGCCAGGTCGGTCACGAACGTCACCGTGCGCGGACGCGTGCCGCCGATCGACACCGTCTCCAGCTGGCCCACGCCGCTATAGCCATAGTTCGATATGCTGTCGGCGACCCCGCCTTGCTCGTCACCGATCGCAGCAGCACCGCACCGTCGCGCCACTGATAGCTGTTCGTGGTGGTCGTCGACGTGGTCGTCGTGGTCCCGCCGCTCCGCACCGTGCTGCCCACGGTCGCCTGCCGGACCGCGCCCAGCGCATAGTCCGCACCCACGCCGTAATCGTTCGTCGTCGACGTCGTGACCGTACCGCCGCCCTGCTGGATCGTCACCACCGTTTCGGACGCGATCAGCCCCCGGCCGCCGGTGTCATAGGCGACCTGACGATCATACACCGCCGAGCCCGCCTCGTTGCGATCGACTTGCCGCGTCTGGCGACCCAGCGCGTCATAGTCGTAGGTCGCCGATCCGCCGGAGCGCGTGAAATCCCCGGTCGAGGTCAGGGTGCCGTCCCCGTTGTCGATATAACCGGTGTCCGCGACGGCAACGCTCTGCAACTGACCGTCGTCGCGCCAGCTGTAGGTTTCCCGGCGCTCACCCAGATAGGAGACCGTATGGGCTTGATACCCGCCCTCATCCGGGCCGGTCAGGACCGGCATTAGCGGATCCTGACCGGGAGTGGGTTCCCAGAAATAGGCCGTTCCGGTGAGGTACACGCTGCTGGTCGACGTCGCCCGACTTCCATCGACCCGGTACGTTATCTCGGTGCCGTTCGCACGTTGAAGGACGCCGGCAACCATCTGGCCACCATCGAGCGTCATCCGGCTCATCGAATCATAGCGAAACCAGGCCGTTTCCGAACTGCCCGAGGCGATCACGGCGCCTTGCTGATCCAGCAACGACCGTTTCGAGGCGGTGCTGCGAATATTGCCATTGGCGTCGTACAACCATTGCGTCGATGCTGCCGGGACGCTCCCGTTCCCGACTTCCGCCCATGACGTCATGCGACCCTGAAGATCGAATGCCGCCGTCGTGTTACGATACAGCACGCCGTCGCGGGTGAAGGTTTCCGCGACGATGTTGCCGCCGGGTTCGTAGCCGAACGTCGCGGCGGAACGGACTTCGCCAGTTCCCATGTCACTCGTCTGAGACGCGAGTTGCCCGGTATTGAACCACACGAAGGTCTGTTCCTCCAGCCCCGTGATCCGGGCCACCCGCCCCGCCTGGTCGAAACTGGTCGTCGCGCTGTTGCCGCCCATGTCGGTGCGGCGCGTCATGCGGCCGAACGTGTCCTTATATTCCACTGTCGTCTTGCCGTTCGCGTAGGTCGTCGTTTGGCGCCAGCCGCCGGCCGCCCCCAGCTCGCTGGTGATCGACGAGTCCCAGCTGTAGCTGGTCGTGGTCACGTCCCCACCGAAGGCGCGGGTCGAAACGACCCGACCGCCGATGTCGTAATCGGTCTTTTCGATATCGTCCGCGCCCCGCCCGGTCTGGCTATGCGTCAGGCGGCGTCCCAGCGAATCATAGGTATAGCTGTGCGCGACATCGCGGGCGTTCAGGTTGCTGGTCGTCAGCAACCGCCCCAGCTTGTCATACTCCATCAGGGTCGCGCGGTTCAGTTCGTCGTTCCGGCGGACGAGGTTGCCGGCATCGTCGTACCGCAGCCAGACGCGGCCGCCGTCGGCATGGTATTCGCCGGTGACTAGTTCGGCAGCACCTTCATAGCCGGTGCCTGCAGCGAGTATTCGGGTCGAAAGGTTGCCGTTGGCGTCCCTCGCGCCGACGAGGCGTCCCGAGATATCATAGTATCGTTCCTCGACGGGGGCCCTCAATACCGACTGCCCGTCCTCGCCGACGACCACCACGGTCGGTCGGGTGATCGCCACCACCCTGCCCATCCGGTTGTACGCATAGTGGATGCTTGCGCCACGGGCGTCGGTTTCAGACGCGACTTCGCCGAATGCGGTATAGCTGCGCGTGGTCAGCAGATCGGTTACCCCGGAAGCACCGCCGTTCAGTTCGCGCCGGGGACTGCGGGTGGCGATCGCCTGCCCACGGCGGTCATACTGGCTGATCGTCGCGACGATGCCGGTTTCAGGCCCGCCCGCCAGCGTGCCGTTCACCGCAGCAAGCGTCAGGACGTCCCCGAGCGTCCGGTTTTGCAGATCGACCCCGCCGTCGCTTTCAAGTACCAGCGTCTGACGACCCGCACCGTCATGGACGAAATATCGCGATACCCCGTCGCCGCCGGTGCTGCGCCATACCCGCCCGGCGGCGTCGTAGTCGTGACGTTCCTGCACCTTGCCGTTGACGGCGCGCGATGCGACTTCGCCAAAGGCGTTGTAGGTGATGTCCGCATAGTCGCCGACATTGACCCAGTTCGTCGCAACGCCGTTCTGCGCGGTCCAGATGGCGAGGTTCTGATACCGCAGCCGCCCGACCGCATCGTAGCGATAGGTAACGCCCTCGCGCAGCAGCGTCCCGGCGGAGTTCCGCCGCGAATAGGCTTCCCCGATCAGGTTGCCCGCGCGGTCGTAATGAAAGCTCCGCTCGGACCCCATGGCGTCGACGGTCGCGGTCTTGCGCCCCATGGCGTCGTAGCGGTTGGTCGTGACGCGGTCATAGCCTTCCACCACGCGCACGAGATTGTCGACGCCATCGTAAAAATACGCGACCCGTGGAATGGCCTCATCATCGGCGTTGCTGATCAGATCGGGGCGCTGCTCTTCGACCAGCCGGCCCACCCGGTCATAGGTGTACAGGACGGTATCGCCGGTCGCCTCCGTCTTCGAGGTGACCAGTCCCAGACCGTTGTACGCATAGGTGATCGTGGCATCGCCCGTCGCCGCGACGAGTGCCCCTGTCGCCGGATCGACCGTCCATGCGATCACACCCTCACGCGTTTCGGTCAGGCGGCGGCCGTTGCGGTCATAGGTGAAGCGGGTCACGCGATCCGCGTCGTTCGCGACGCCCGCCGGCCGCGCGGTTTCGCTCGCACCGGCGACCGCCACGGCATAGCGCCGTTCGGTCAGCACGTTGCCTTCGGCATCGAGCGTCCATTCGGTCAGGTAGTTTTCCTGATCGACCTGCGCGATCTTTCGACCGAGCCCTTCATAATAGGAAAGGACGGACGTGCCGGTCGCGTCGGTCGTGCGTACGATATTGCCCGCCGCGTCATACCCGATACGTTCGGTCAGCGTGCCGATAGACTGCGTATAGACGCTACCGTCCCATGCCCCGGTGCGGATGTCGGCAATGCTGCTGGACACACGGCGGCCGATCGCGTCGCTGATATACGATGTCTTGCGATACTCGCCGGACGCAGGCGGCAGGATCGCCGGATCGAGGGTGGTGACGTCGAGCCGGGTGGCATAGGCGAGGGTCGCCGCCAGCGCGCCGTTCACATCATACGTATAGGTGACATAAGCGCCGGTCGCATCGACCTCGACCGCCTTCCGACCGAGTGCATCATAATAGTAGAAGCTGTTCTGGCCATTGGCATCGGTGTGGCGGGTCAGATTGCCGTGCCGATCGTACAGATAGGCTTCGGTCGGCTTCGTCCATTCGCGGCTGCCGGGCAACCCGAACAGGACGTCGCTACCGCGCTTCTCGACCAGCCGGTCGAGCACGTCGTACGAATATTCGGTAACACGCTGTTCGGGCAGGTCGGCCGCCTCGATCAGGCGCGTGCGGTTGCCGCGCGCGTCATATTCGTAGCGGGTGGTCGTCCCGCCCGCCTCCAGCGCACCGCCCACTATCTGCGCGCTCGGGGAACGCGCCTCGCCGGCACCCCAAATCGCATAATGGTTCAGCGGATCGACGTTCGCTGCGGCGATGTCCGAATAGGTCGAAAGGTAGAAACCGGTATCGAACACCGCGTTGGGATTGCGGCGTTCGCGCCAGCCGTAATTTGCCCAGTGCGAATACAGCCACGTGTCGTCGCCTGCCTTGTAGGCAAGGTCGGGATGGACCGACGCATAATAGACGGTATCGAGCGTGCCGATCGAAATCGGGGCCACGATACGGTCGCCCGCGGCGTTGGACACCGACTTGGCGACGGTTTCGGCGATCACCTGCCCACGCCGGTCGTAGCGCCGCGTCGTCAGTGCGCCCAGCTTGTTCGTCGCCTGCGCCACCTCGCCGAAGCTGTTGTAGCGGGTCGCCTCCAGATAGCCCTGTGCATCGACGATGCGCACGGTTCGACCCAGCTTGTCATAGACGAAGCTGGTGACGGCATCCTTCGCATCGGCGGTGACGGCTGGCGGCGTTCCGGCCAAGGCCGCGTTGGTCGCGACGTTCGCCCGCCGCGTGACGGTCGCGATCTCGCCAAAGGGCGTGTAGGTCGTCTCCGTGACGTAATTCTCGGCGTCGCGCACGGCGGCGATCCGCCCGGCGGCGTCGTAATAGGTGAAGGTAGCCCGCCCGCGTTCGTCGACGATGCACACCCGCTGTCCGAACGAATCATACGCGTACGACTGGACCTGGCCCATCGCGTCGGTACGCGTCAGCATGCGGCCTTCGCGGTCATAGGTATAGCTGGTGCGGCTGGTCCCATCGGGCGCGACCTGCGTCAGCAGATTGCCGAAGCCGTCATATTCGTATTGCGTGACGGACCGGATGCCGTCGGCATCGTCGGTCCGCGACACCACGCGCCCGGCGGCGTCATAGTCGAACTGCGTGCGGACCTGCTCTTCCGTGCCATGGGCGGCAAGCGTCGACTGCACCGTCCCGTCGACGTTGTAGACATACCGGGTGATCGTCCCGGCGGCGTCGTGCGTTTCCAACACGCGCCCGGCTTCGTCGTAGCGCATGGTGGTGACGACACTGCTGCCCGTCTGCCATCCGGCGACGCCATCGATCGTCGTCGCATCGTCCGCGCCGACCATCGCGGTGTCGAACCGGACGACGGCGACATTGCGCCCAGCCGCATCGTAGTCATAGCGGGTGACGTAACCGAGCGGATCGACCGTGAAGCGCAATTCGCCGCGTGCGGCATAATAGCTGCGCGTCACCCGGTCGTCGGCGCTGCCGATCGCCATCGCAGCCCAGCCTGTCATGCCATCGTGCGTCGGCAGGACGGTGGTGGCATAGGCCGTCGCATAGCGGGTGGTCCGCACGACGTTCCCGCTGACGTCATAGGCATAGCCGGTGACCGACCCGGCCGGATCGATGGCGAAGGTCAGGTTGCCGCGATCGTCATGGACCACGAAGCCACGTCGGTTGGCCGGATCGCCCGTCGCACCGGCCCGGTCCAGTTCCTGCCGGATCGTGGCGACGCTATAGGTGGCGAGCGACGCGAGCGGATGGGCATAGGCGACCGTCTGCCGCACGACGCCGGTCGCATCGCCTGCAACCGGGCCGGAATAGAGATATTCGGTAACGCGATTGACGGTGTCGACGCTGTAGCGCAGCAGCCCCTGCCCGTCATAGGCATAGCGCACCGTCCGGTCGGTTGTGCTGGTGCCGACATCGGTGAGCAACCGGTTGAGACTGCCCGATGCCCGCAACGTCGCGGTCGTACGCCGGGCAAAGCTCGTCGTCTCGATCCGGTTGCCGGCGGCGTCGTACCGGCTGCGGCTCAGATACCCTTCGCCGTCCAGCACTCCGGTGACGTTGCCGTCCCGGTCGTAGAAGGTGCGCGTGACGACATCGCGGTCGGCATCCGCAACCGGCCGCGTCACCGCGACGGGCGGTGTCGCCTTGAGCGCATCGATCGTCAGCCGGTTGGCATAGCTGGTTTCCTTCAGCAGCCGCCCGGCCGCGTCATAGTCGTAGACTATTGTCGCCCCGGTCGCGTCGATCTGCTGGACGACCCGGCCTTCGCGGTCATGCACCGTCCAGTTCCAGCTATCGTTCGCGCCCGCACCGGGGCGGATCGCGGCGATATCGACATCGACCTGCGGGTCGCCGAGCAACGCCATCTGGCTGGAGGACAGCGCGTTGCTCCAGCCGATCGACGCAATCAGCCGGTCGTTGCGATCATATCGGTATTCGATCAGGCGACCCTGCGGATCGACTTCGCCGACTTTCCGCCCGATCAGATCGTAGACGACATAGCGGCTCCAGCCGAACGCGTCGGTAACGATCCGCACCTGCCCCAGCCGGTCGTAGCGATAGCTGGCACTTCCGGTGCCGCTATGCTGTCCCGCCTCACTGCTGGCGACCAGTTCGCCCGCGCGGTTGTAGGTCGACGTCCGTACGGCACCGCTGGCCAGCGTGACGATGGTCTTCTGTCCGGGGTCGTCGAACGCGAACGAGGTCGTCGCGCCGCGAACGTCGGTCGACCCGATCATCCGGCCCAGGCCATCATAGACGAAGATCTCACGCTGTCCTGCGGTCACCCGCTCCAGCAACCGACCCGACGGATCGCGGATCAGGACGGTTTCGCTATAGCCTTGCGTCGCGACGGGTTGGCCATTGGCGTCCAGCGCGCCGTCGCGCATGATCCGCGTGACTTCGCCCCGCGCATCATATTCGTACCGGACGATCATCGCGGCCGACCGGTCGGTCAGTTGCGCGACCCAGTCGTTCATCGTCGCTTCGGTCGGCGTCCCCGTGCCGGTCCAGAATTTCCCGGTAAAAGCATCGGTGCGCAGCAATTGGCCGGCCGGACCATATTGGTTGCGCGTCACCCGTCCTTCGGCCGAAATAGCGTAGCGCAGGCGGCCGGACGCATCGTAGACATTCACGGCGGCAACGCTTGCCTCGGCGTCGGCCGACACCGCCCTGCCGACCGTGCGCAGCAACTGGTTCCGCGCATCGTAGCTACGGGTCAAGACGTTGCCGAGCCGATCGGTCGTGGTCAGCAGATTGCCCGACGAATCATACGTCATGGCGACGGTGCCGCCGGCATCGTCGGTCACCGACACCAGATCGCCGTTGGCGTTGTACGCGAATTGCGTGACCTGTCGCATCGCGCCCGCGACCGCCGCGGGGGCGGTGATCTTCGTCAGCATCTGCGACGTTGCCGGCTCGTCCACCGGTCCGACGATGTTCAGTCCGGACACCACGACCGACGCGCCCGCCGGCTCGTTATAGGGCAGCGCAACGAACAACCGGGCATAGGCGCTCTCGTCGCGGGTGAACGTACGGGTGACGACGATGGTCGTCGCTTCGGTCGTCGACAGTCCCGAAACCGCATAGAAGCCGCCGGCCTGCTGAACGACGGCACCCGGCCCCGACAGGATGCGCGCGGTCGACAGCGTGTCCGCTCCCCACGAACTGCTGGCGCCGCCCACCCCGAGATGGTGGGCACGCGTGCCGCCGACCGCCTTCAGCGTAATGAGGAAACTGTAGGTTTCGCCTGCCTTGGCGCTGAAGCTGCGTTGGACGTTGGCGGCGCTGCCCGCCGTTTTCACCGCGAACCGGTACGCCGGTGCGCCGTCGATCGGACTGTCGACCGTGCGCGTCAGGTTGCCGCCCGTCCATTTGGTCGCATCCATCCGGTCCAGCGAGGACGCGCTGCCGCTGCGGACCAGCGTCTCCCCGCCCGCGATCAGCGATGCCCCGGCGCGATTGCCGCCGGCCGCATCCACGTAGAAGAAGGCCGTACCAGTGCCGGCCCGCTCGTAGGTCCGGGTGATCTCGACCCGCGTCCCCTCCGTGGTCGACAGGCCGACGACCCGCCATCGTCCGCCGCCAAGCATTTCGATCGTGCCCGGCCCCGACACGATCCGCGCGGTCGAACTGCCGGTGGCGCCCCATCCCGACTGGTCGGAATATAGGCCGAGCTCATGACTGGTAATGTCGCCGACCGCCTGCAGGCTGATGCCGAAGCCCACCGTCTCTCCGGCGTCCACGGCAAAGCTCTGCATGGCGTGGGACGACACACCGGCCGTCTGGACCGTGTACCGCGTCGCCGTCGCGCCGTTGATCGACGCTACCTGTTCCGTCAGGTTGGCGCTGCCCCATGCCTGCCCCGGGACGGCAAAATCGCCTGCGGCGAAGTCCAGCCGCGTTGCCTGCCCCGCCGGGTCGGTGACGATGGTATGCCCGGTGCCGTATTCCAGCCGGGTGACGCGCGTGGTCGATGCGTCGACGGTCTGGGTGACGGCGGTGACCCGCCGATGCACGTCATATTCGAAATCGACCCGCGTGCCGTCGGTCTGCGCGACCGATGCGATCAGCCGGGTGTCACCGATATAGGTATAGGCGCTGCCATAGGTTCGCCCGTCGGCGATGCTGTTGTCTTCGGGCGTGAGGTCGACCGTCGCCCATGCAAGGCGACCCAGCGCGTCATAGCCATAGCGCGTCCGGGTCTGCATCCGCTCGCCGCCCGCCTGCGCGGTGAAGGTGCGGATTTCGGTAATCGCATCGCCGCTCCATCCATATTGGATGCGTTCGCCGTTCGCGGTGCGCAGCTCCGACAATTTGCCGTCGGCATAGACGAACGTCAGCGCGTTGCCGCTCGGGTCGCGCTGTTCGGTGATGTAGGACTGGCCGCGATAGTCGTAGCCATAGGTTTCGACGACCTGCGTGTCGCCATCGGTCCATGTCCAGCCGGCAGTAGTGGTATAGGCGACCACATCGTGTGCACCCGCACCGTCGGTGGTTTCGTACGCGGTCCCGTCATAGCGGTAGGTGACGACCGACCCGTCGGCCGAGGTGCGCCGGACGGTCGAGCCGACGCTGTTGACGGTGCCGGTCAGCCCGAAGATCCGCCGGTCGGTGCTCTGCCGCCAGTTGTCGCCATTCTCGTCCGACAGGTCGCCCTGGCTGTTGTACGTCCGGCTGACGGCGGCGTCGGGACCGCGACCCAGCAGCAACTCGTCCTGCTGCATGATCAGGACGTTGCCATTGGCGGCGTTGAGCATCACCTGCTCGCCCGAACGGCCGATCCCCGCCTGACCCAGCAGTCCCGCACCGCCGAGGACGTTGCCCGAACCGCGTTCGAACCCCGTTCCCGCCCCCGTGAAAATGGCAACCATGTCGTACGAACCCCCCCGGCAATCTGCAGCGAAGGCGCGTTCGTCGTCCGCTGTCCCAAAGCCTGTCGGGGAGGATTTGCGTTCGTTTAGGATTAAGTTGGCGGCGCCGCGATCTTCTCTCCGACCCGCCCGGCATAGTAGGTACGGCGTACCGGCCGATCGGGCCGGCAGGGCCGGAGCCGGGGGGCTTCCGCAAGGGCGGAGATGCGAATGGACGCCGACCGGGCGCTGAACCTGCTGGACGACATGCTGTGGCAATCGGCGATGATCGCCGCGCCGATCCTGCTCGCCACGCTGACGATCGGGGTCGTCATCAGCGTGCTGCAGGTCGCGACGCAGATTCAGGAAGCGACGCTGAGCTACGTCCCGAAGCTGCTGGTCGCCGCCGGGCTGCTGATCGTGCTGGGACCGTGGATGATGACGCGGATGACCGACTTCGCACGCGGCCTCTACCTCGCCATTCCTGCCATCGTGAACTGACGGCGGATGCACGGCGCGGCGGAACCATGGGTGGGACAGGCGGTGGCGACGTTGCTGCTGTCGCTTCGGATCGTGCCCACGCTCGCCTTCGCACAGCCGTTCACGCTGATCCGCATTCCCGCGCCGGTGCGGGTCGCGCTCTCTATCGCGCTGGCGGCATGGCTGGTGGCCGGGAACCCCGACGCGACATGGCGCGCGGCCGCATCGGGCGGCGGACCGATTGTCGTCGCGGCGGGCGAATTGTTGCTCGGCATCGCGCTGGCGCTGGCGTTGCAGCTCGCCTTCGCCGCCTTGCTGGTGGCGGGGCGGACGATCGATATCCAGGCGGGCTATGGCCTTGCCGTACTGGTCGATCCGTCGACGCGGACGCAGTTGCCACTGGTCGGCACGGTGTTCGCCTATGCCGCCGGCGCGGTGTTCTTCGCCACCGACGGACCGGCACGCCTGCTCGCCATCTGGGCGGCGTCGCTGCGCCATGCGCCGATGGGCAGCGCGCTTGCCGCAACCGATCCGAACGTGCTGATCGGTTATGTCTCGGGCGTATTCCTGATGGCGATGGGGTTGGTCGGGCTGTTGCTGGTTGTGCTGCTGATCCTCGACCTCGCCATCGCGCTGATGTCGCGCACGCTGCCGCAAATGAACGTCCTGCTGTTCGGATTTCAGGTGAAGACGCTGGCGACGATGATCGTCCTTCCGATCGCGCTGGCCCTGTCGGGGTCGCTGTTCGCGACGCTGATATCCTCGGCACTCGACACCATGGCGCGGATCGGCTGACGCCATGGCCGAACCGCCCGATCAGAACCGCAGCGAGGCACCGACCCCGTTCAAGCTGCAAAAGGCACGCGAACGCGGCAATGTCGCGCGCAGCATCGAACTGGGCTTCCTCGCCAGCCTGCTGACGATCGCTAGCTATACGCTGATCGCGGGCGAAGCGCTGATGGCGACCTTGGCGCAGGCGATGCGCATCGCGCTGTCGGCTGGCTTCGCGGGCGCGGTGGAACCGGAAAGCGCGGCGGGACTGCCCGGCGATCTGGGACGGCGGATGATCGTGCCGGTCGCGTTGCTCGGCGGTACGATGGCGGCGATCGTGATCCTGCTGGAACTGATCCAGTTGCGCGGGTTCATCCTGACGTTCCACCCGCTAAAACCCGACTGGAGCCGCCTCAACCCGGCCAAGGGGCTTCGACGCCTGTTCACGCTGCGGATGGTCCGGGAAACGGCGAAGAGCATCGTCAAATTCGCGCTCTATGCCGCCGCGACATGGGCCGTCGCGCGCTGGGCGGTGGCGCATCTGGCGGAAACGACGCTCGACGCCGAACGCCTTGCCCCGACGCTGAGGGCGGCGGGCCTGCGGCTGATATTCGCGTTCATGGCCGTCGCGGTGGGGATCGCGATCCTCGACCAGATCCTTGTGCGCGGCGAATTCGTCCGCCGGATGCGGATGAGCCGCCGCGAAGTGACGCGCGAAAGCAGTGAGCGCGAAGGCGAGCCACGGCTGAAACGCCGTCGCAAGGAACTGCACCGGGAAATGGTCGCGCAAGGCAAGGGCAGTCTGAGCGGGGCCGACCTGCTGGTCGTCAATCCCGAACATTTCGCCGTCGCGCTACGCTATGACGACCCCGCGATGATCGCGCCCGAAGTGGTCGCGCGCGGGCGCGGCATCCATGCGCTGCGCCTGCGTGAGGACGCCTTTCGACGCGGGTTGCCGGTGATCCCCGACCCGCCGCTCGCCCGCGCACTGTTTCGCGCCTGCACGATCGGCAGCGCCGTTCCGCCCGACCGCTACGCCGCGGTCGCCGACCTCTACATCGATCTTCACCGCGCCCGCGCGGACAGCGAACAGGCCTGATCCCGCATGTCGACCAGCATCCTCCCGCGCCTTCCCGCCCTGCCCGCCGGCAACCGCGACCTCGTCCTCGTCGCAGCGACGATCGGCATTCTGGTCATCCTGTTCGCGCCGATCCCGCCCGCGCTGCTCGACCTTGCGATCATCGCCAATTTCGGGCTGGCGCTGACGATCATGCTGCTGACCTTCTATGTCGGCAAGCCGGTGGAATTCTCGACCTTTCCGTCGCTGCTGCTGGTCGCGACGCTGTACCGCCTGTCGCTGAACATCGCCGCGACGCGGCTGATCCTGACCGGCGGCGATGCCGGGGCGGTGATCGGATCGATCGGCGCGTTCGCGGTGCGCGGCAACTATGTCGTCGGACTGGTCGTCTTTGCGATCCTCGTCGTCGTGCAGTTCGTCGTCATCACCAGCGGCGCACAGCGGGTGTCGGAAGTCGCCGCGCGCTTCACGCTCGATTCGATGCCGGGGCAACAGATGAGCATCGACGCCGACCTGAACATGGGCCTGATCGACCGGGACGAAGCGATGGCGCGGCGCAAGGGACTGGAAAAGGAAGCATCCTTCTACGGCGCGATGGACGGCGCGTCGAAATTCGTGAAGGGCGACGCGGTCGCGGGGATCATCATCCTGCTCATCAACATCATTGCCGGCTGGATCGTCGGCGTGACGCAGATGGGGATGGAATGGAGCGACGCCCTCGGCCATTTCACGCTGCTGACCATCGGGGACGGCATCGCGACGCAATTGCCCGCGCTCATCATCTCGATCGCGACGGGCATCATCGTCACCCGCTCCGCGTCCGACCGCGAACTGTCGACCGAGATTTTTCGCCAGCTGGGATCGGTGCCGCGCATCCCGTTGATCGTCGCCGTCGTGCTGGGCGCGTTGCTGTTGCTGCCCGGAATGCCGAAATGGCCGATCGTCGTGATCGGCACGCTCGCCTTCGTCGCATGGCGGCGCATCCGCAAGGCGGCGGCGCAGGCGGCGGACGCGCCGGTGGACGAGGATGTCGCGCCCGAATCCACCGCCTCGCCGCCGCTCGAAATCCGGCTGGGCGAGCGGCTGTCCGCCGCATGGTCCGCCGATGGCGCGCTGCTGATGGATCGTATCGCCGGCCTGCGCCGCGTGCACGAGGAACAGTTCGGCCTGCCCTTCCCCGCCGTGCGGATGGAGGACGGCGCGGGGTTGGGCAGCCATGAATATGAAGTCCGGCTGTTCGGCGCGCGGTACGGCGCGGGCGACATTCATGTCGACCGGGTTCTGGCGGTAGCGGGTCAGGGGCAGCAGCCCGCGCTGTCGGGCATCGCGACGGTCGAACCCGCCTTCGGCCTGCCGGCATGGTGGATCGACCCCGATCAAGGCGATGCGGCAAGGGCGGCGGGCTGCAGCATCATCGACCCGCTGACCGTGCTCGTCACGCATTTCGCGGAGATCGTGCGCGGCGAGATCGGCACGCTGCTGACCCGCGCCACCGTCGTCGCGCTGCTCGACGGCGTACGGCGGCGACAGCCCGGGCTGGTCGAGGAACTGTTGCCGCAGACGCTGTCGGTGTCCGACGTACAGCGTGTGTTGCAGGCGTTGCTGGCGGAAGGCGTGTCGATCGCCAATCTGGACCTGATCGTCGAACATCTGGTCGATCTGGCGCGGTCACAGAAAGATCCGGTCGAACTGACCGAACTGATCCGTCAGCGCATGAGCTATGCGATCTGCCACCAGTTGCGTGGACGGCATCCCGATCTGGCGGTGCTGAGCCTCGATCCACGCGTCGAGAACCAGTTGACCGCCAGCATCGGTGCCGCGACCGCCGGGGGGTCGATGGCGGTGGAACCACGGCTGGCGGAACAGTTGATCCGCCGCCTGATGCCGTTGAGCGAAGCGATGTTCGGACAGGGGCGCGCGCCGGTATTGCTGTGCGGTGCGGAACTGCGCCGGCACCTCAAGGCGTTGACCCGGCGTAGCCTGCCGACGATGGCGGTGCTGTCGGTCGCCGAAATCCCGATGCGGATCACGCTCAAATCCTTCGATATCGTCCGTCTCGAACCACAGGGTTGACCATGGCCGACTATGAACAGCTCGCCGCGTTTCTGGCGACCGATCCCGACAATGCGGCGCTGATCGCCGATACCGCCCGCGCGGCGCTGGACGCCGGACGCCCGACGGAGGCGGCGGTGCTGGCGGCGCGGCACCGCGCGCTCGACGGCCCGTCCCCGGCGATGGATCATGTAATCGGTCTGGCGGCGATGGCGGCCGGGGACTGGACCGGAGCCGTCGCCGCATTCGGCGCGCTAAACGCCGCCGGGATCGCCGCTACCGGAATCGGCTATAACCTTGCCTGGTCGCACGCGATGCTGGGCCAGCATGACGACGCGATCGCGCTGCTGAACGACGATGTCGTCGCCGACCTGCCACAGGCGGCGCAACTGCTGATCGGGCTGCTCCACGATCGCGGCGACATCGACCGGGCGGAGGCGGTCGCGCGTGCGGCATTCGATCGGTTCCCGGACCATGTCGGCGTGAACGCCGTCATATCGACGCTGGCGATCGATATAGAGGATCTGGACCTCGCCGGTGCCGCCGCGTCGCGCGCGGGCGACCACCCGGACGCGCTGGTCACGCGCGGGACGCTGGCGATGGACGATAGCGATCCACAAGCGGCATCCGCACTGTTCGACGCCGCGCTGGCGGTACGGGCCGATCATCCCCGCGCGCTGGTCGGCCGGGGGCTGCTGGCACTGAATGCGCAGGACCCGGCGGCGGCATCGTGGCTGGATCGCGGGGCGGAAGCGTTCGGATCGCATCCCGGTTCGTGGATTGCCGCCGGATGGGCACATCTGTTGGCCGGGAATGCGGCAGACGCGCGGGTCCGGTTCGACCGGGCACTGGCGATCGACGATCGATTCGCGGAGGCGCAGGGTTCGCTGGCGGTACTGGATATCCTTGCGGGAGATGTCGTTGGTGGCCGGCGCCGTGCGGTGATCGCGCGGCGGCTCGACCCTGCATCCTTTTCGGCCGCACTGGCGGCGGCGATGCTGGCGGCGGGCGATGGCGACGCGGCAGCTGTGGAGCGGATCGTCGGGCTGGCGCTCACCACGCCGATCGACGATGGCGGAACGACGATCGCGCAGGCATTGGCGCGCATGGGCGGACCGGGATAGCGGGACGGACACAATATCCGCGACGGCTACGGCCTTACCCTGCGTTCATCGCCCGCGCATCGCATCGGCGGCGCGATCGATCATCGCGGGACCGCCCGGCATCGCTCCCACGATCCGCAACACGTCGTCCAGCACCGCACCGAATGCCGCATCATTGGCGATCGCCTCGCCCAGTTCCTCGGTCAGCAACCCGTGGACCACGGCGCGTCGCCGTTCGTCCTCGCCCAGCGCGTCGAACCTCGCCATCGCGCGCAGCCGGTCGACCGGACGTGGCGCGGCATCAGGGGTCGCCGCCCGCCGCGTACCCCCCGCCCCCTCGCGCGCCAGACGCGACAGCTTGTCGCGCAGCAGCAGCAGGACATGGTCGGTCCCGGCGACCCTCAATGCGCCCCGCCCCGCCCGCCCGGCTGCCCCAACAGGAACGAGGTCGCCGATGCCTCCGCGACATCCGGCACCGCCGGATCGATCAGCGCCGCGCACTGGTCGATGATCAGGCGCATGTCGTGATTGAGCGGCTGGGTCTCCACGTTCGCCGCGATCCCCGCTTCCAGTTCGACGATCGCATCCGCGAACCGGTCGTGGATCAGGTGCGTCAGGCCAACGACGAACCGGCGAAGCGGATGTTCGGTGGGCAGGGCGTTGAGCGGTTCCCATGTCGTCTGCGCCCGCAACGGTTCCGCCGACGTCAGTTCGAAAAACCCCAACTGGAACCGGGCGAGCGCGAAATCGGGGGCCAGCGCCACCGCGCGCGACAGCGATGCATGCGCCTCGATCGGACGGCCGCTGCCCGCCAGCATCGATCCGCGCAGGAAATGCAGCCGGGCATCGTCCGGATGCGCCGCGATCAACCGGTCGGCGATCGGCACCGCCTTGTCCGGGCCTTCTTCGGCGGCCGCAAGCACCCGGCGGATATCGTCGTCGTCGCACATCACCTATCTCCGATATCCGTGCAGTCGCCGGCGCAACCGGCCCAGCGCTGCGGCATGAAGCTGTGACACCCGCCCTTTCGACAGGCCCAGCAGGTCCGCGATCTGGACGAAGCCGACGCCGCCTTCGTAATGTTGGCGGATGATCGTCGCCTCGCGCTCCGGCAACTCCGCGATGCCGCGTCCCAGCACCATGTGCAACTCGCGCCATTCGAGGCTCTGATACGCGTTGGGGCGCGGATCGACGCCGTCCGCACCGACCACCAGCGTGCTCCCCTCCAGCATCAGGCCGATCGCCAGACCCGATACCAGCGCCGCCAGCGCCGCGACCGGATCGCGGTCCTGAACATCGCACAGCGACCGGGCGCGATCGGTTTCGATCCGGCGGCGTTGTGAAAAGGTCGCGTCGCTTTCGCTCATCCGCGCCGATCCGTCGGCGATGCTGCCGACGATCCGCCGCCGCGCATAGGCGCCGAACGGGATGCCACGCAGCGGATCGTAGCGGTCGATCGCCTGCAACAGCCCCTCATAGGCGAAATGCTCCATATCGCCCAGATCGGCGCCATGTTTCGGTCGCCGCCCATGCTGCCGTCGCGCGATCGTGCGCGCCAGCGTGCGATAGCGGCTGAAGATCTGTTCGCGGCACCGTACTTCTTGCTCGAACCGCAGCCGCCGCCACAGCGACGCCTCGACCCGCGGCGGCATCTGCACGAGATATAGGCCGGTCCTGCGCGTCATCGGAAACTGCCGAGCACCCCTTGCAACACCAGCCCCCACCCATCGATCAGCACGAACATCAGGATCTTGATCGGCAGGGAAATGGTCGCCGGCGGGACCATCATCATTCCCAGCGCAAGGAGGATGCTCGCCACGACCAGGTCGATCAGCAGGAACGGCAACAGGATCACGAACCCGATCGTGAACGACACGCGCAGTTCGTTGAGGATGAAGGCGGGGGCCAGCTTCAGCGTCTCGACATCCTCCGCCCGTCGCGGCAGCGGCGTGCGGCTGATCGCATAGATCGATTCCAGATCGGAATCGCGCGTCTGCGCCAGCATGAAACGGCGCAACGGCGCGGCCCCGGCGGTCATCGCCTGCTCGACCCCGATCCGCCCCGCCATCAGCGGTTGCAGCGCGTCGGCGTTGATGCGGGTCATCGTCGGCCCCATCGTGAACGCGGTCAGGAACAGCGACAGCGCGATCAGCACCGGGGTCGGCGGCGTTTCCGGCATGCCGAATGCGTGGCGCACCATCGACAGCACGATCACCGTCCGCACGAAACTGGTCATGCTGATAACGATCGCGGGCAACACCGCGAGCAGCGTCAGGATCAGCGCGGTCCGCACGACGTCGGTGCCGATCACGCCCCCGGCGACCGGCGCTGCGGCGATCAGCGCGCTCACGGCGTCGGCTCCGTCGCGGGTTCGGACCGCAGCACCTGTTGCCCAGCGGCGGACGACAGCACTAAATATTCACGGTCGTCGCACCGCAACAGGCACAGGTCGGCGTGCGCACTGACCCGGCGGCTTTCGACGACGGCGATCCGACGTCCGGCGCGTCCGGTCGGGACCAGTCGTCCGCCGCCGCGCTTCAGCAGCACCGCCGCTAGCGCGGCGAGCATCAGGCACAGCAGCAGCGCGCCGACGATCCGCGTCGACGACACGTCGAACGCCGCGCCCCCGCCCAGCCGCACCGGTGCGGCGGCAAGGACCGTCATTCCGGCCACTGCGCGATCTCCGTCAACCGGACCCCGAACCGGTCATCGACCGCGACCAGTTCGCCGCGCGCGACCGTCACCTCGCCCAGCCGCAACTCGACCTGCCGATTGAGCGCCGCGTCGAGCGGCACGACCGCGCCGGGTTTCAGCGCGGTCAGCGCGCCGACGGTCATCCGCGCCTTCCCCAGCATCGCGTCCAGTTCGACCGCGACGCTGTCGATCAACGTCGGGCTGACGCAAGGAACCGATGGGCTGCCGTCGTTCATGGTCGATCCTTCACGCTGCGACATCGACGATCTCCAGAACCGGGGCCGGGTGGGCGGGGACCACGCGAACGCGACCGCGCGGCAGCGGACGGCCATCCACCGCAATCGGGACCGGATCGGCGAGCGGGTGGTCGAGCACCACCACGTCGCCGACCTCCAGCGCGCGCAGATCGGCCACGCGCATCGCCGCCCGGCCGACCGTAGCGCTGACCGACACCCCGATCGCCGCCAGCGCCTGCGCACCCGATCCCAGCGGCTCCGGCGTTACCGGTGGCAACGTCCGCACGCACAGCGCGGCGAACAGCGCATCCGACAGTCCGAACGCCAGCCCGTCGCGAAGCGTGGCGCTCCAGCGTGGTACATGCGTCACCGGACGCGCCCCGCCGCCGCCGCCGGTCAGCGCGGCCAGCCGGTCGCGAAGATCGATCAGGCACGGTTCGGCCATGCTTTCCATCAGCGCGCGATCCGCCCCGTCGCGTGCTTGCCCCGACAGGCCAAGGATATGCGCGCCGATCGCCAGCGCGGTATCGGGCGCGAACCCGATCGCCAGCCCGGCATCGTCTTCCCGCCAAGCCAGCGCGCCGCTCGCGCCCTGTTCGAGGCGCGGTGTCCGAACCTGCCCGTCCGCGAACCAGTGCGCCGCCCATGCGGCGACCGGCGCGGCGAACAACGCGTTGAGCGCGGCGGGGGGCCGGGTATCGGCCGGCAGCCATCGTGTCGCGACCATGGTCAACCCTGCCCCCGGATGCCGAACAGCTGCTGAATCATGTCGTTCGACACGCTGACGATCTGCGACGATGCCTGAAAGCCGCGCTGGATCAGGATCAGATCGCCGAATTGCTGCGACAGGTCGACGTTCGACGCCTCCAGCCGTTGCGACCGCACCAGCCCGACGCGCGGGTCGTCGCTGGCCAGCAGCATCCGCTGCCCCGGCACCTGCTCCGCGAACACGCCGTTGCGCTGTTCCAGCGCGGTGGGATCGCGGAAATCGGCCAGCGCGATCGCCCCGCCATCGACGCTCTGTCCGTTGGAATAGGACAGTTCCAGCCGGCCCTCGGCATCGGCGGCGATGCCGGTAACCGTGCCCGCGCCATAGCCGTCGATGTTCGCCGCCCGCAGCGTCGACACCTCGCCGCCCGAAAAGGATGAAACGCCGCCGGAAAAATCGAACGCGACGGTCAGCCCCGACGCAGCATCGGTGAAATCGAGCCTCGAGGTCGCGGGATCTACCATCCCGCCGATGAATTTCAGCGTCTGCGTCCCGATCGCCGCGCCCGTGTCGTCGGTGACCGCGATCGACCAGCTACCTGCGGCGGCATTCGCGTCGCGCGTGAATTGCGCCGTCCACACATGCGCCGCGCCGGTCGCGTCGAACACGCGCAGGTCACCGACGGCAAAGCTCTGCGCGGTCGATGAAAGATTGTCGGCAAAGCGGATCGCGCTGGTCGGCTTGGGCGCGCTGGTGCGCTGCGCGTCGATCGACAGGCTGACCGCACGCCCGTTGCCGTCCAGCGTCGCCAGCCGGTAATCGGTGCCGGTCATCACGATGAAGCCCGCCGGATCGACCTCGAAACTGCCGGTACGGGCATAGAGCGTCCGGTCGCCATCGAGCAGCACCAGGAAACCGTTGCCGTCGACCGACAGGTCGAGATCGCGGTCGGTAGGCCGCAATTCGCCCTGTTTGAAGTTCAGCGTGCTGTCGGCCACCGCGACGCCATAGCCGTCGCCGCCGCCCTTCCCGGTCATCGACAGTCCGCCGCGATCCGACGCGCCGTACAGGTTGCGGAAACTGACCGTCGATCCTTTGAACCCCGTGGTGTTCAGGTTCGCGACGTTGTTGCTGACCTGTTGCAGCCCCCGCGAATAGGCGTTCAGGCCGCTAAGCCCGATATAGATGGCACCGAACATCAATTATTCTCCCTGACCTGGACGATGGTCCCGATCGCGATCCCGCTGATGGTGCGGTCGTCGTCGGTGTCGATGGTGACGGTGGCGACGCCACCGGACAGCGCGACGGCGGTCACCACGCCCGACAGCGTCGCCGCCCCGGCGGCCACGTCGACCCGGCGGCCCAGAAGCCCCGTCGCCTGATTGGTCGCCTGAACCGCCATCAGCGATTCCAGCCGGTCGTTCGTAGTCTGGACCTGCTGAACCTGCGAAAATTGCGCGAGCTGCGAAACGAACTGGAAATTATCCATCGGCTTCAACGGGTCCTGATAGGTCAGCTGCGTCAGGATGATCTTGAGCAGCGCATCGAAGCCGAGGCCGAACGCA
The DNA here is from genome assembly GCF_014842075.1 of Sphingomonas sp. CFBP 13720. Classification (GTDB taxonomy): domain Bacteria; phylum Pseudomonadota; class Alphaproteobacteria; order Sphingomonadales; family Sphingomonadaceae; genus Sphingomonas. The sequence continues at coordinate 91,268 of NZ_JACYVA010000006.1, read as the reverse complement.
CTCGTCGCCGTATCCGGCGCAACCGGATCGCTGGCGGGCGTGCCGGGAGCGACCGGGGTGATCGGGGCGGTCTGCATCAACGTCGTTCCCGTTGCAGGCCGCGCGGCGCGGCGATGATCGTGACATAGGCGGGTGGATAGCCATGCGCGGACAGCATCCCCGCGACCTCGTCGGCCAGCACGCTTCGCTCTTGCTCGCTCAGCCCGTCGACCTGCGCCGCGACCTCGATGCCCCGCGCGGCGGCGTGGACCGCGACCGCGACGAACGCCCCGGCGGGCAGCGGCGGTTGCCGCACGGCCGGCGACTTCGGCGCGAGAGCCGAAGCCGCGGCACGTACGGGAGCGCGAAGATCGGCAGGACGCGGCGTCGCACCGGCGATGATGCCCGGCGCTCGCAGCATCAGCGACACTGGCGCGGACCGCCCGGCGGTCGGCCTTTCAGGCATCGTCGCCTGCACGATCCGTCCCGCGACGACCGTTCCGGTCGTACCGGCCCCCGCCCCAGACACGGCGATTTGGCTCGCCACCACCTCGATCGGGCCTTCAACCGGCTCGACCGCCGCTGGCGGGATCGCCGACACAACCGGCACGGCGCCAGCGACCGCGCTGCCGAAGAACCCGTCCTGATTGAACCGTTCGGCGCGCACCTCGTCGCGGGGCGACAACGCAGAGGCCGACGACGAAGCCGTCAACAGATCGGCGAACCGGACCGCCGGTGCCGAAACGCTCTGGATACCGCTCGCATGGGGAAGCCGGTCGACCGGCGGCTGGATCGTCACCGCTGCCATTTGAACGTCTCCCGATCCGCGATCATGGCCAGCGTCCGTTCGTCGGCGCGGTGGCGCGCGTGCCGTGCGGCGGCCTTCGCATGCGTTTCCATCGCCCGACGGCGTGCGTCCTCGCGCTGCCACGCCTGCGCCGACAGCGCGGTCGCCGCCGCCGCGTCGTGCCGCTGCGCAATGGCCGTCGCGCTGTTCGCCGCGCATAGCGTCAGGGCACGGGCGTACGCCGTGCCCAGCGCCGGGTCGAAACGCTCCGTGAGGTGGCGCTGCCATGCGTCGCCCGCTTCGGACAGCGCTGCATCCGCCGTCGCCGCATCGGCTCGGGCGTCCGCTTCGGCACGCATCGCCCGCGCATGCGCCGCCCGGGCCCGGTCGACGCGTGCGGCGACGACCATCTGCAACGCCTTCGGAATCCGGTCAGCCATGACGCGTCCCCCGGTGCAGTGCGGTCAACTGCCGGATCGTCTCGGTGAACGGCGTGCGGATCGCCTGACCCTGCCGCAGGATCTTGGCCAGCGGCTCGCGTGCCGCCACCGCCGCGTCGATCGCGGCACTGGCCCCCGGCTGGTACAGGCCGCTTTCGATCATCACGCGCGCCTCGTCATGCGTCGCCAGATGCGCGATCGCGGCGCGTGCCGCCTGTGCATGGTCCGGCGTCATCAGTCTTGCCGACTGTCGGCTGATGCTGCGGATCGGGTCGATCGCCGGGAAATGCCCGCGATCGGCCAGCGTACGCGACAACACGATATGCCCGTCCAGCAGCGACTTCATCGTCTCCACGATCGGATCATCGACCTCGTCGGTTTCGCTCAACACGCTCATCACCGTTGTGATCGCACCGCCCGATCGCGTCGCGCCGCACCGTTCGACGATGCGCGGCAACGCGGCGAAGACACCCGGCGTATAGGCCCGCACCGTCGGCGGTTCGCCTGCTGCCAACCCGATCTCGCGCAGCGCCATCGCCAGCCGCGTGACCGAATCGACGACCAGCAGGACATGCTCGCCCCGGTCGCGCCAGTGTTCGGCAAGGCACAGTGCGGTCGATACGCAGCGCGCGCGCATTGCCGCGCTTTCGTCCGACGTCGCCGCCACCAGCGTCGCGCGATCCGCATCGGGCCAAGCCGACACGCTGCGCCAGAACCCGGCGACCTCGCGCCCGCGCTCCCCGACCAGACACAGGATGCGGCGGGTGGCCGGGGTCTGCGCGACGATCTGTTCCAGCAGCGCGGTCTTGCCGACGCCGCTGGCCGCGAACACGCCGATCCGCTGGCCCCGACCCAGTGTCAGCAGCGCGTCGATCGCACGAATGCCAGTTTCCAGCACATGGTCGGACGCCGTGCGCTCCAGTGGGGGAAGCGGGACGCCGCGCGCCGGAACATGCCCCGCCGGCCGGATCGCCGCGCCGCCGTCGATCGGCCGGCCCAGCGCGTCGATCGCGCGTCCGCCATAGCCGTCGCCGACCCCGATCCGTCCGCCCTGCGCCACGGCCTCGACCCGCGCACCGATCCGCACCGGCTCCCCGTCCTCGACCGGAACCAGCACCAGCGTATCGGCATCGACCGCCGCGACCTCCGCCAGCCGCCCGTCGACGCGGCACAGATCGCCGATCGTCGCCATCGGGCCGGTCGCCTCGATCCGGCCGGGCGTCACCCGCCGGACCACGCCATAAGCAATGGCCGGTTCCAGTTCGGCGATGCGGGTCAGGAACGGGTGCGGCGTCATGCCTGTGCCAGTCCGTCCAGCATGTGCGCGATCACATCCCATTGGCCGGGCACGTCCAGATCGACCTGCCCCAGCCGCGCCGTCATCCGGCACGCGCCGGACGGAAGGACGGGATCGATCGTCACGACCGCATCGCTGCCCGTGCCCCGCACCGCCGTCGTCAGCGCGGTGTCTTGGGCGAAATCCACCCCGCTGACGCGCACCGTCAGCACTGTCTGATCCCGCAGGACCGCCAGCCGATGCGCCAGCGCATCGACGACCATCGCCGCCATCGCCTCGGGGCGGGCGAACACGCGGCCAAGACACGCACGCGCCAGTGCCGCCGCCAGTCCGTCGAGCGTGGCAAGACGTTCGCCAAGCCGACCCGCTTCGTCTGAAACACCCTTGCGAACCGCTTCGACCCGCCCGGTTTCGTCCAGTTCGACCGATGCGATGCCTGCGCGCCGTCCTTCCGCCACCCCGTCCCGATGCGCCCTGGCGACCGCGTCCCGCGCGGCCGCCGCCGCGCGATCCATCGCCTCGCGCAGGGCCGCCACTTCCGCCGCCAGCGCCGCCCGTTCGGCGAGCAGCCGCGTGACGGCGTCGTCCGCGACTACCCCCGACCGCGCCGACAATGGCCGGACGCCATCGGCCGCCCCGGACTGTTTCAGGACGACCATCGGTCAGCCTCCCCCCAACGCGGCACGCAACCGTCCGAACAGCGACGGGCCGGGCTGCGACGGGGATGGCGGCGCGAACTGTCCCGCCATGCGCGTCAGCACCGCGCGCGCGGCGGGTGTCATCGCATCGCCGGGTGCCGCGATCCGCGCCGCGATATCGGCCGCGAACGGTGATGCCGCGTCAGGATCGGCCGCATCCAGCGCCGCCACGACGCGTCGCCGTTCGGTCGGGGCCAGCCGTGCCAGCACCGCACGCCGGTCCCCCGGCGACAAAGCCCCCAACCGGTCGATCGGATCGTCAGCCTGCGACATGATCGCCTCCGTCGCCCTGCGCGACCCGGCGGCGCAGCGTCTCGGCGAACGCCTCCTGCTCCGCATCCGACAGCCGCGCGGCTGACCGGCGGCGCAATACGATCAGCAGGATGCCGACCATCGCGACCGCCGCCCACGGCCACCACCGTGTCGCGTCGTCAGGCGGCGGCGCGGTAGGTGCGATCACGTCCCGCCCTGCCGGAGGAGCAACCGGCACCGCCGCAGCCATGCCCGCGACCGCTCCGGCTTCGAACGCCAGCCCATCGCCCCGTGCATCGTCCAGCCCCACCGCCGGTCGGATCGCGGCGGCCAGCGCCACCTGCTCCGCCGCATCCAGCGGCCGGGGCGTGACCAGCGTCACCTGCAAGGCGAAATCGCGCGCCTCCACCCCCGGCGTCCCCGCCACACCGGGCGGCAGTGGCAGCGCCACCACGCGCAGCTCATGCGCCAGCCCCGGACGCAGAGACGAAACCGCCGCCCGCGCCAGTGCGCCATAATATCGCTCGTCCCCAACTGCCGCCGACGGTTCCGCCGCCGCCGGACTGACCACGCGCCCCTCGGCGTCCAGCACCACCACGCGCTCGACCGGAAGGTCCGGCACCGCCGCCGCGACCAGCCGCTGGATGCCCGCGACGCGTGCTGCATCGGGCACCGCGCCCCCGCGCATCTGCACGCTCACCGCCGCGCCCGGTTCGGTCCGGTCGTCACGGAACAGCGTCCGTTCGGGTAGCGCCAGATGCACCCGCGCACTCTCCACGCCGTCCATCCGCGCGATCGTGCGCACCAGTTCGCCCTGCAACGCGCGCTGGTAATTGATCTTCTGCGCGAAGCCGGTCAGCCCCATGTCGGACTTGTCGAACAGTTCGAACCCGACCTCGCCCGCATCCATCCGCACCAGCGCCAGCCGCGTCGCATCGACCTGCGCCGTCGGCACCAGCACCGTCGTGCCGCCGTCGCGCAATTCATAGGCCGTGCCGCGCTTGTCGAGTTCGGCGACGATCGCCGCCGCCTCCCCCGGCCGCACATGATCGGCCAGCGTCGCATAACCGCCGCGCGCGAACGCGTAATAGGCCGCACCCAGCAGCGCGATCACCGTGACGAACACGCCGCCGATCACCAGCCACTGCCGCCGGGAAGAGGAAACGGGATCGCTCATAGCTGCATGTTCATCAGCTCGCGATATCCCTCGACCAGCCGGGCGCGGACCTGCATCGCGAGTTCGAGCGACAGCCGCGCTTCCTCCAGCGCCATGGTGACGTGGTGGATCGGCACGCCGTCGTCGACCGCAAGTCGCCGCACGAGCGTGTCGGCCTCCGCCAGCTTGGTATCGACCGTCCGGATGCCGTCGAGCAGCAGCGCGCCGAACCCGGGCACCACCGGCGGCATCGCCGCGACCGGGACGGGTTGCAGCGCGATCGGCGACGCTTCCACGCTGCCCAGCGGCGGTATCGCGGCGGTCATGCCTGTTTGCCCAGTTCGAGCGCGCGGGCATACATCTGGTGCGCGATGCCCATCGCGGTCAGGTTCGCTTCATAGGCGCGGGCGGTGCGGATCATCAGCGCCATCTCGCCCGCCTGATCGATGCCGGGGTATGTCACGAACCCCTCCGCATCGGCATGCGGATGACCGGGTTCGTGGACCCGCCGCACCCCGCCCGCGACCGGCTCGACGCCCAGCACCGTCACGCCCGAGACCTGCGGCCCCGCACCGACCATCGCGCGAAACCCGCCCGCCGGCCCCGACACCAGGCGCATCGCATGATAGGGCGGCACCCCGTTGTTGTTGACACCACTGCTGTTGGCGTTGGCGATGTTCGCGGCGATCACTTGCAATCGCTGCCATTCGACATCGAGGCCGGTACGGCTGATCCGGGCGGCGTCCAACTCAGCGTCCCCCCGTGATCGCGGTGCGCATCAGGGCCGTTTCGCGGCCCAGCACGTCGATCAGCGCGGCGAAGCGCAACGACGTCTGCGCCGCCGTCGCCAGTTCGAGGTCGAGCCGGGGTTCGTCGCCATAGGCGGATACGTCCGCCCAGTGCGTCTGCGGTCGCACCGCCGCCACCGCTGCCGCGCCGCGCCCGGCGGCGGTGCGCAGTTCGGTTTCGAAATCGACCCGCACCGCCCGGTATCCGCGCGTGCCGGCGTTGGCGATATTGGCGGCCGTCGCCTCGGCACGAGCGGCAAGGCCGTCCAGCGCGGTGGCGACGACGCGCGAGGTCAGCGCATCCATGTCCATGGTCCTCATTTGACGATCAGTTCGGCGTGCAGCGCGCCAGCAGCCTTGATGGCCTGCAGGATGCCGATCATCCGCTGCGTATCGACGCGTGCCCGCGACAGGCCCTGCACCAGATCGGCGATGGTCGTGCTGCCGAAGCGGATGGCCGCATCGCCGCTCCCCTGTCGCACGTCCAGCCGGGTATTGGTCACGGTCAGGCTGCGGACCCCGGCATCCGGTTCTACGTCGCTGGCGAAGCCCGCATAGAACCCCGGCTGCGACGCGATATTCTCCGCCACCACCGACACGCGGATGTCGCCCTGTGCGATGACCACCGGCGACAGCGTCACGTCGCCGCCCGCGACCACCGTGCCGGTGCGTTCGTTGATGACCACCCGCCGCGCGGTCGCCGGGACCACCGCCACCGATTCCAGCGCCGCGAGGAACCCGGTCAGACCGGTCGCCACGCCGGTATAGCGCACCCGCACCTCGTCGGCGTTGCGCGCCCATGCGACCCCCGCGCCGAACCGGCGGACGATCTCCGCCGCGATCCGCTCGGCCGTCTCGAAACCGGGATCGGCGAGCAGGAACGACAATTCCCCGCCGGGCTTCAGGATGTTGCTGTCGACCGCCGCCTCGACCGTCGCCCCGGCCTCCAGAATGGCGGAGGTCGGATAATTGCGCTGTTCGCGGTTCAGGTCGCTGTCGAAGCGATGCCCGCCGACCAGCAACGGCCCCTGCGCCAGCGCATAGGATTTTCCGTCCGGCCCAAGCAGCGGGGTCATGACCAGCGTACCCCCGGCGAGGCTGCGTGCATCGCCGATCGACGCGATCGTCGCATCGATCCGGTCGCCGACATTGGCCGATGCCGGCAACATGCCCGTCACCATCACCACCGCGACGTTACGACTGCTGATTTCCGCGTCGGCGACGTTGGTGCCCAACCGGTTGAGCACGTTGCGCAGCGCCTGCCGCGTCACGACGCTGCGGCGGCTGTCGCCCGACCCCGACAGGCCGACGACCAGCCCATAGCCGACCAGCGCGTTTTGGCGCCAGCCGTCGAACCGGCCCAGCGCCGCGATCGGCACCGGTTGCGCCATGGCCGGTGTCGCGACCATGGTCGCCAGCGCGACCGAAAGGATAGCAGCCAGCCGGCGCATCATCCCAGCCCCAGCAGCCCGAACAGCCGGTTCAATAGCCCCGGCTTCGATCCGCGCGATACGAATCCCTTGCCGCCATAATCGATCTCCGCATCGGCGATGCGTGACGACAGGACGGTATTGTCCGCACCGATATCGGCGACGCGCACCCGGCCGCGCACGCCGACTTCGGTCCGTTCGCCGCTGATCGCCATGCGTTGCCGGCCCGTCACGATCAGGTCGCCGTTCGGCAGCACCGCGCTCACCGTTACGCTCAGCCGCGTGACCAGCCGTTCGCTCCGCCGCGCCTCGCCCCGCCCGGTAAAACCGCCGCCGATCGTCGCACGGCCGGTTTCCGCGATCGATCCCACATCGATCCCCGTCGAAAGATCCGTGGCCTTGCGCGTATCGTTCTGCGCCGAATGACTGGCATCCGCCGTCTGCTGGACGATGATGGTCAGCGTATCGCCCGCCTGCGTGGCGCGCTGGTCGGTGACAAGGGCGCCCCAGCCGCCGGGCCGGTACAGGTCGTCCGCCGGGCCCGGCAGCAATGCGGCGGCCAGTGCGAGCAGCGGCATCATGCCCCGATCCCCGCCGCGACGGGTACGGCGAACACCTGCCCCTGCGCATCGGTCACGAACACCGAACGCCCCGCCTGGCTGGGTTGCAGCGTCGTCACGGGACGTTCGATCGCGACCGGACCGGCCACCGAACGCAGCGTCAGCGTCGTGCCCGCCGCCACCCGGTCGGCGGTGGCGGGCGTCAGGCGACCCAGCATCGCGCCCGCCGTCACTGCCGACCGCACGACCGGCAGGCCGCCGCGCATCGCGATCCGCGCCGGGTCGGATGCACAGGGCGCAATGGCGACGTCGCGGATCGATATCACGGCGCCCGCCGCCAATGGCTTCGTGCTGCGCCAGCATGGCGGGGGCTGGGATACGGGCGGATCGAACGCGATGGTGACGCCGCCGTTGCCTGCCACGTCGAACCCCGTGGCACGCCGCACCAGCGCCGCGACCGCCGGTCCGGTCAGGGTCACGCGCCGTTGCCGTGCGGGCATCCGCAACACCACGCGCTGCGCCTGCGCCCCGGTGAACCGCCGGTCCCGCGTATCGCGCAGCAGATCGCCGAGCGTCACCTCGCGCACATGCACCACCGCCGTCGACGCGAGCGTCAGCCCGGCCGCCAAAGCCATCATCATTGCCTGTTCCCCATCCCGATCACGTGTCAGCGCCGCAGCGTGTTCGCGATCCCCATCAGTTGGTCGGCCGCCTGAACGATCTGCGCATTCGCCGCATAGGCGCGCTGGATCAGCATCATGCGCACCATTTCCTCGGTCAGCTGCACGTTCGATCGCTCGACCGCGCCCTGCACCAATTGGCCCGCGCCATCCTCGCCCGGCGCCTGTTCGTCCGGCGGCGCATCGTCGGCCAATTGGTACAGTCCGCCGTCCAGCCGCACGATCCCCGCCGGATCGGCGACCCGGACCAGCCGGATCTGGCCCAGATCGATCGGCGCGGTGCCGTCCGCACCCTGCGCCCGGACCATGCCGTCGGTTCCGATCGACAGGCTGGTAGTGTCGTCGGGGACGGTGATGTTCGCCTTCAGCGCGAACCCGGCCGCGCTGCCCAGCACGCCGTCGTCCCCGATCGCCAGCCGCCCGCCGCGCCACAACAGCGTCCGCCCATCCGGCCCCATCAGTTCGATGAAGCCCGGACCGTCGACCGCGACGTCCATCGTGACCCCGGTGCGCTGCAACTCCCCCTGATCGTTCAGCATGAATTGCAGGTCGATGGCGACGCCCGACAAGGTCGGCGCGGTGGATTGCAGGTCGGCGGGCGACAGCGCGGCGTCCGGCCGGCTGGCGACGACATCGGCGAAGCGCACCTCCGACCGTTTGAAACCCGACGTGTTGATGTTGGCGATGTTGTTCGCGATGGCGTCCAGCGCCTGTTGCTGCGTCCGCAGTCCGATCGCGCCGATCTGATACGCGTCGCTCACCGACCGCCTCCGAAGACGCTCGCCGCGCGGCCCATCAACTCGTCGTACAGCTGGATCAGCTTTGCGCCGCTTTCCGCCTGGCGTACCGCGACCATCGTGTGCGTCATCTCGTCGCCCAGCGATACGTTGGATGCTTCCAGCATGCCCTGTCGCACCACGGCGTCGGTCGCCTCCGCCATGTCCGCATCGGTGCTCGCGAAGAAGCTTTCGCCGACGGCCGTCATCCGCGCCGGATCGCCGCCGCGATCGACCGCGACGCGCCCGACCGGTCGCCCGGCATCGACGATCGTTCCGTCGGCCATGATCGTCGCCGTCGCGCCGTCGATCGTCACGTCGCCGCCGCCCACCTGTTGCAGGACATAGCCCTGCGGGGTCACCAGCAGCCCCTCGCCATCGCGCCGAAACTGTCCCTGCCGCGTGTAGAGCGTGCGATCGCCGTCGCGCACCCGGAAATATCCGTCGCCGCTGATCGCCAGGTCGAATGGATTGCCGGTCTGCGACAGCGGTGCCTGCGCCCGATCGACATGGATCGACAGCGCGACCGGTTCCCCGACCGGGGCGGTGCGCGCCGCGATGGTCTCGTCGAAGCCGATCCGCCGTTTATATCCGGGGGTCGCGATGTTGGCGACGTTGTGCGCAGTGACGTCCAGCCGCATCTGCGCCATACGCATTACCGCAGTCGCCGAATCCACCAATCCCGACATGTCCGACCGCCCCGTTCCACCCACTGGGATGGTGATGCCGGACGGGGGCGCGAACGGACAGCGCAACAAACTCCGCTTCGGATGCGCCGAACCTCCAAAGCGGAGGGTTCGCGCCCCGAACGCCATGACCGTACGTACGGCGCGCGATACGGCGCCGGCGTTGCCGGTTACGATGACGACGACGATTTGCGTATTTGGTGAGCCCGTCGGGATTCGAACCCGAGACCTACAGATTAAAAGTCCGTTGCTCTACCAACTGAGCTACGGGCCCACACCCGATTCCGGCGCACCGGTCATCGAAGCGCCTCGCACTAGGGACGCGGACGGGCGCGGTCAACCAAATGCCGCAACTGTCGCACGCTGCGTCCGCTCACCGGATCGCGCCAGCCGGGCGCGACCTGCGCCAGCGGCCCCAGCACGAACGCCCGTTCGCGAAACGCGACATGCGGCACGGTCAGCCGTGCGTCGTGCCAGCATCCCCCGGACCACAGCACGATGTCCAGATCGATCACCCTGCTGCCCCAGCGCCGCCCGCGACGCCGACCGAACGCCCGCTCGATCGCCTTCAATCGCGCCAGCATCCCGGGCGGCGACAGACCGCTGTCGACCAGCACGACGCTGTTGGCATAGCGACGCAGCGACGGGCCCAACGGCGCGCTGCCGACGATCGGCGCGACCGCGGACACGCCGTCCAGTGCGGCGATTGCCGCACGCACTTCGTCGGCGGGCGCGCCGTGGCGCCCCGGCCGGTTCGATCCGATCGCGATCGCATAGCTGTCCATCGGCCCGCGCCTATCGTGCGACGGCGCGCGACACCACCGAATCCGCTTGTACGCGGCGCACACGGCGATAGCGTGGGGAGCAGTTAGTAAGGGGGAATACCATGTACCGCCGCCATTTCGTCGCGCTGATGGCGCTCGCGCCGCTCGCCCATGCGCTGCCCGCGCTGGCGCAACCCGGCGCGGCGGGCGATTTCGCGCGGCTGTCGCAACGGTATCTGGCGGGGTTCGCCCGGCTTCACCCCGCCAGCGCGACGGCGCTCGGCAACCATCTGCACGATGCCGAGGTCGAGGACCTGTCCGACGCCGGACGGGCGCGCGACGCGGCGTTCCTGCGCCAGACGCTGGCCGAACTGACAGCGATCGATCGTGGCGCGCTGTCACGCGACGATCAGGTCGATGCCACGCTGCTCGACAACGACCTGCGCTACCAATTGTGGACGCTGGAAGTGCTCAAGCCGTTCGAATGGGACCCGCAGGGGGCCGGCGGCACGATTTCGGGCGGGCTGTACGCGCTGGCGGCACGCGACTTCGCGCCGTGGCGCACCCGGCTGCGCGCCGCGACCCGACGGATCGAACAGGTGCCCGCGATGTACGCCCAGATGCGCGCCAGCATCGTCCCCGCCCGCGTGCCTCCCGTCTACGCGACCACCGTCGCCAAACAGAATGGCGGCATCCTCCAGATCGTGGAGACCATGCTCGCGCCGCACAAGGCGACCCTGCCCCGCGCCGACCGAACCCGCTTCGACCGTGCCGTCGCGACGCTGAAAAAAGCGGTTGCCGATCAGCAACGCTGGCTCGACACGGTGCTGGTCCCGGCGGCGAAGGGCGATTTCCGCCTCGGCGCGGACCTGTACGATACCAAGCTGGCCTATGCGCTCGTCTCGCCGCTGTCGCGCGCGGAGATCAAGGCCCGCGCCACCCGCGCCGCGACCGAGACCCGTACGGCGATGTACGCGCTGGCCCGCACGGTCCTGCGCGGCCGCCCCGGCGCGCCTGCCACCCCCGCCTCCCCCAGCCGTGCGCAGCAACAGGCGGCGATCGAGGCCGCGCTGGAACTCAGCTACGCCCGCCGCCCGCAACGGTCGCAGGTGATGGCGAAGGCGCGCGCGACGCTACAGCACGCCACCGCCTTCGTCCGTGAAAAGCGGCTGGTCCGCGTGCCCGCGACCCCGGTCGAAATCATCGAGATGCCGAAATTCCAGCAGGGCGTCGCCGTCGCCTATTGCGACAGCCCCGGCCCGCTCGAAAAGAACCTCGGCACCTTCTACGCCGTGTCGCCGATCCCCGCCGACTGGACCGACGCGCAGGCGACGTCGTTCCTGCGCGAATATAACGACTATATGATCCACGACCTGTCGATCCACGAAGCGATGCCCGGCCATTACCTCCAGATCGCGCATTCGAACGAGAACCGCTCGGTCCTGCGCGCGGTATTGTCGTCCGGGCCGTTCGTCGAAGGCTGGGCGGTCTACGCCGAAGGGGTCATGGCCGACGCCGACTATCTCGACGGCGACCCGCTGTTCAAGCTGACCGTGCTCAAGATGCGGATGCGGTCGATCACCAACGCGCTGCTCGACATCGGCATCCATACCGAAGGGCTGACCGAAGCGAAGGCGATGGAGATGATGATGCAGGGCGCGTTCCAGCAGGAGCGCGAGGCGGCGGGCAAATGGACCCGTGCCCGGCTGGGATCGACGCAGTTGCCCAGCTATTTCGTCGGGTACAGCGAACATACCGACCTGCGCCGCGATGCCCAGCGCCGCGACGGCACGAAGTTCGACCTGATGCGCTATCACGACGCGGTCCTGTCGCACGGCTCGCCCCCGACCCGCTACGTCCGCGCGCTGATGTTCGGGGAACCGATCGCCTGACGCACAGGCCGCCAGACGTCCCCCGTATCCCCGCGCTCCGTCACCCCAGCGAAGGCTGGGGTCTCCATGGGGAAGGCACCACGCTCATCCAGAATGCCGCAGTCCACTTCCCGCCCCAAAAGAAAGCAGGTTTTCACGCGAAGCCACGAAGGCGCAGAGAGAGAGAGAGAGAGAGAGAGAGAGACGCTATCGCGTACGGACGCCGCGCTACCCGGCCGGCCGTTCTAACCAGCCGCCCCACGCTATTTCCCGACCGCGAACGCCCCGCGATATTCGGGCTTCACCGTCCGCAGCACGGCGGCCGTCACCGGCAGCGTGTATTCATACGGCCCCTCGGCATAGGAACCGACCAGATACTGGTCCGCGATGATGCCGATCCGGTCGATCGCACGCCCGCTGGACGATCCGAGCAGTACCGTCACATCCTTGATCGGCGGACATTTTCCGAACACCGGGTCGTTTCCTGACACCTCGCCGATACGTCGCGCACGTTCGGCACGCATCCATCGGCACCAATCGGGCATCACCGCCGCCTGCAACGCCGCCGCCGATGCGAACACCGCCTTGGGTGCCACCCGCCGACCCGCGCGCCGGTCCCACAACAGGCCACCCGATGCGGTCCCGCCATGCGCCCCGCCGCTATAGCTGTAGTCGGTGACCGACAGGCTCAGGAACCGCGGCGTATCGGCGACGCGCTGCCACTGTTTCTGGGCCTCGTACTTCCGGTATGGATAGCCGTCGCGCGTCGCTTCGCGCTTCGCCGCCGCCGCATCGCGCGCGATCATCGCGCGTAGTTTCGCCTTGTCCGCCTCCAGCCAAGCCCGCAGCGGCGCGATCCGCCCCGCCTCCGCCGGATAACGATAGGCGAAGTCATAGTCCGCCGAGCCCGGTCCGGTCTGCGCGCCCGCCACCGGAGCCGCTGCGATCAAAGATCCGAGCATCACCAGCATCCGCATCGCCCACGTCTCCCTCGCCGCCCGCCATGCCCCCGCGCGGCTGTACAAAACCTGACCGTGCGTCAGTCGGCGAACAGCAGCACCGGCGTTTCCAGCAACCGCTTGACCGCCTGGACATAGCTCGCGGCATCGAAGCCGTCGACGACGCGGTGGTCGCAACTGATCGACAGGTTCATCAGCTTGGCACGGACGATGTCGTCGCCCCGGAACACCGGCCGCTCGACGATCCGGTTCGGGCCGATGATCGCGACTTCCGGCCGGTTGATGACCGGAGTCGTCGTGATCCCGCCCAGCGGCCCCAGCGAGGTCACGGTGATCGTGCCACCCGACAGTTCGGCCGACGTCGCCTTGCCGGTCCGCGCAGCATCCGCCAGCCGCGCGATCTCGGTCGACAATTGCCAGACGTTCATGTCCTGCGCGTCGCGGATCACCGGCACCATCAGCCCGGCATCGGTCTGCGTCGCCATGCCCATATGCACGCTGCCATGCCGCGTCACCACGCCGGCCTCGTCGTCGTAGCGCGCGTTCATCATCGGAAAATCGGGCAGCGTGCGACAGATCGCCACGATCAGCAGCGGCAGCAGCGTCAGCTTGGGCCGCGCGCCACGCGCACCGTTCAGATCGGCGCGCATCGCATCCAGCGCGGTCACGTCGATCTCGTCGACATAGGTGAAGTGCGGGATATGCCGCTTCGCCGCCGCCATATTCTCGGCGATCCGCCGCCGCATGCCGATCACGCGCACCGCCTCGTCCGGTCGGGCGCGGGAAACGTTCGGGGCGTGATAGCCCTGCGCGCTGCCATAGCGCAGGAACGCGTCCAGATCGGCATGGCGGACGTGCGGGCCGTCATGCCGCACCTGTGACAGGTCGATGCCAAGGTCTTTCGCGCGGGCACGGACCGCCGGGGATGCCAGTACGCCACTCCGTTCGCGGGCCGATGCCGCGTCGGTCGCGGCGGGATGGTCCTTCGGAACCTCTTCCGCCGCAACGGCCTCCGGCGTGGAGACATTCCGTTCCGCCACCACGGGCCGGTCAGGCTCCCCATGCGCCGGACGATCCTGGGGCGTCACGGCGGTTTCTTCAACCTCGTCCACGCCCGGATTCTCGGCCGCCACCCGCGCCGGCTCGACCGGCTGCACGACCTCTTCCGCCGTTTCGATCACCACCAGCGTCGCGCCGATCGCGACCTGATCGCCCGGTTCCCCGGCCAGCTTGACGACCGTCCCCGCGACCGGGCTTTCCATCTCGACCGTCGCCTTGTCGGTCATCATGTCGGCCAGCCGGCCGTCTTCCTCGACCCGGTCGCCGACCGCGACATGCCAATTGACGATCTCGGCCTCGGAAATACCCTCGCCGATGTCGGGCAGGCGAAACGAAAACAATGCCATGGCGATCTAGTCCTGCATGATCTTCTTGAGCGCCTGTCCGATGCGGACCGGCCCCGGGAAATACGCCCATTCGAGGCTGTGGGGATATGGCGTGTCGAACCCGGTGACGCGTTCGACCGGTGCCTCCAGATGGTGAAAGCACCGCTCCTGCACCTGCGCCGACAGTTCCGCGCCGAACCCGCCGGTGCGCGTGGCTTCGTGAACGATCATGCACCGCCCGGTCTTCTTCACCGACGCCTCGATCGCCTCGATATCCAGCGGCACCAGCGTGCGCAGGTCGAGGATGTCGGCATCGATGCCCATCGCCTCGACCGTCGCCAGCGCGACATGCACCATCGTGCCATAGGCCAGCACGGTCAGGTCGTTCCCCTCCCGCACCAGATTGGCCTTGCCCAGTTCGATCCGGTAGTATTCCTCAGGCACTTCGCCCGCCGGATGTTTCGACCAGTTCTGTGCCGGCTTGTCCCAATTGCCGTCGAACGGGCCGTTATAGATCCGCTTGGGTTCGAAGAAGAGAACCGGATCGTTATCCTCGATCGCCGCGATCAACAGCCCCTTGGCATCGTACGGCGTCGACGGGATCACGGTCTTGATACCGCTGACATGCGTGAAGATGCCTTCGGGCGACTGCGAATGCGTCTGCCCCCCGAAAATCCCGCCGCCGAACGGCGATCGCACCGTGATCGGCGCGGTGAAGTCCCCGGCGGAGCGATAGCGCAGCCGCGCCGCCTCGCTGACCAACTGGTCGAGCGCGGGATAGATGTAATCCGCGAACTGGATTTCCGGCACGGGACGCAGGCCGTAAGCCCCCATCCCCACCGCGACGCCGATGATGCCGCATTCGGTGATCGGCGTGTCGAACACGCGCGTCTTGCCGTATTTCGACTGCAACCCTGCCGTCGCGCGGAACACGCCGCCGAAATAGCCGACATCCTCGCCCATCACGATGACCGCGTCGTCGCGCGCCATCATCACGTCCATCGCGGAATTGATCGCCTGGATCATGTTCATCCGCGCCATATCAGTGGCCCCCGTCCATGCCGGCATCGTCCTTGCGCGCCCATGGGCGGCCCGATGCGGTTTCCTCGGCCATCATCTGCGCCTGCTGTTCGCGCAAATGCCACGGCATCTCCTCGAACACCCCATCGAACAGCGTGTCGAGCGGCTGGTGCAGTCCGTGACCCAGAATGCCGTTCGCCTCCGCCGCCTTCTGCGCCGCGCGCACCTGTTCGGCGACCTCGCGGTCCATCGTCGTGTGCGCGTCGTCGTCCCATTCGCCGATCGCCACCAGATGCGCCTTCAGCCGTGCGACCGGATCGCCCAGCGGCCATGCCGTCGGCTCGCCAGCGGACCGATATTGCGTCGGATCGTCGGACGTCGAATGGCCTTCGGCGCGATAGGTGAAATGTTCGATCAGCGTCGGCCCCTGGTTGGTCCGCGCGCGCTCCGCCGCCCATTGCGTCGCGGCGAACACTGCCAGCGCGTCGTTGCCGTCGACGCGCAGCCCGGCGATGCCATATCCGATCGCCCGCGCGGCAAAGGTCGTGGCCTCCGCCCCCGCAAACCCCGAAAAGCTGCTGATCGCCCACTGGTTGTTCACGACGTTGAAGATCACCGGCGCGCGATAGACGGTGGCGAAGGTCAGCGCCGAATGGAAATCCCCCTCCGCCGTGCTGCCTTCGCCGCACCACGTCGCCGCGATCCGCGTGTCACCCTTCGACGCACTCGCCATCGCCCAGCCGACCGCCTGCGGATATTGGGTGGTCAGGTTGCCGGAGATCGAGAAGAATCCGTGATCCTTCGCCGAATACATGATCGGCAACTGCTTGCCCTGCAACTTGTCGCCACGGTTCGAATAGATCTGGTTCATCATTTCGACCAGCGGATAGTCGCGCGCGATCAGGATGCCCTGCTGCCGGTAACTGGGGAACGTCATGTCGTCGCGGTCGAGCGCCATCGTGCCCGCCACCGCGATCGCTTCCTCGCCGGTGCACTTCATATAGAAGCTGGTCTTGCCCTGCCGCTGCGCGCGGAACATCCGCTCGTCGAACGCGCGCACCAGCGCCATGTTGCGCAGCATCCGGCGCAGCGTGTCGGGCGACAGGCGCGGGTCCCACGGACCGACCGCGCGGCCGTCGTCGGCCAGCACGCGGATCAGCGTATAGGATAGGTCGTGAAAGTCGTGCGGACTGGCGGCGGTATCGGGCCGGGACTGCGCGCCGGCAGGCGGCACGGTCACCGCTGCGAAGTCCGCCGTGTCGCCGGGGCGGAATTTCGGTTCGGGCACATGCAGCGCAAGGCGCGGCAGATTGGTGCGGCTGTCGCCGGTCATGCACTCTCCATTTCGTCCGCATCGCCAGGAACCGGTCGCGCAGACTCGTTACAAAGGCTTGTACTATAATTTCAACGCGCTTGGCGAGAGGCTGTTGCCGCATTCCCGCCCGTTTCAACGGAACCCGCGACCAGCTGACCCGTATGCTACTGCAAAACAAGGGAGATTAAAGTGGCGGAACTGGCTGGATGGATCGCGCCCGCCGCGACGATGATTGCGGCGATGATGACCGCCGCCAATCTCGGCGCGCGCGTGACCGGCTGGGGTTTCGTCGTGTTTACCGTAGGTTCGGTCGCGTGGACCACGGTCGGCCTGTCGAGCGGACAGACCAACCTCGTCTTGTCCAACGCTTTCCTGACGCTGGTGAACCTCGTCGGAATCTGGCGCTGGCTGGGGCGGCAGGCGACCTATGACAAGGGCAGCACCCGCGCCGCCACCGCCAGCGCCCGTCGCGACGTGCCGACGCTCTATCCCGCCGGCGGCATCGTCGGCCGCAACGTGACCGGCCCCGATGGCGCGACGATCGGCACGATCGTCGATGCGATGCTGGGATGTGCCGACAACGCCATCGCCTATGTCGTCATCAGCACCGGCGGCATCGGCGGCGTCGGCGAAACGTTGCACGCCATGTCGCCACGGGAACTGGTGTTCGGCGCGGACGGCGTGACGACAACGCTGGAGGCCGAAGCCATCCGCGCCCTGCCGCCCATCGCAGCCGACCACTGGCCGGAAAGCCTGTAGCTCCTTCCCGCACCGGACAGGCTGCGGACGTTACTCCACCGGAAACCCCCGACGCCGGAACAATGCGGTCACGTCGGGGTCGCGTCCGCGAAACGCGCGATACGCTTCCTTCCGGTCGGTCTCGTTCCCGGTCGCCAGCAGCGTCGTGCGGAACCGGTCCGCCGTCGCCTTGTCCCACACGTTGCCGGTCGCTTCGAACGCGGCCCAGGTATCGGCGTCCATCGTTTCCGACCACAGATAGGAGTAATAGCCGGCCGAATAGGCATCCGACGCAAACAGGTGATTGAACTGCGGCAACCGGTGCCGCATCACCATTTCCTTCGGCATCCCGATCCGTGCCAGCGTGTCGCGTTCGAACGCCGCCACGTCGGCCACCGGTTCGGCGCGGTCGTGCAATTCCATATCGACGATCGCCGACGACAGATATTCGACCGTCGCGAACCCCTGGTTGAACGTCGACGACTTGTCGATCTTGTCGACCAGCGCCTGCGGCATCGCCTGTCCGGTCTGGTAATGCTTCGCGAACCGGTCGAGCACGTCGCGCGTCAGCAACCAGTTCTCGTTCACCTGGCTGGGATATTCGACGAAGTCGCGCGGCGTGCCGCTCAATCCGGGATAGGTCACGTCCTGCACCAGCGAATGGATCGCATGGCCGAATTCGTGGAACAGCGTGGTCGCATCGTCGAGGCTGATAAGCGTCGGCTGGCCCGCCCCGCCCTTCAGGAAGTTGTTGTTGTTCGACGCCAGCACGTTGGTATCGCCGCCCAGCTTCTGCTGCCCGCGATAACGCGTCGCCCATGCCCCCGACCGCTTGCCCGACCGCGCGAAATTGTCGAGATAGAATACCCCGACATTCGACCCGTCGCGCGCATCGGTGACGACGAACGTCCGCACGTTCTTTTCGAACACCGGGATCTGCCCGGTATTCTCCGTGAACTTCAGGTCGTACAACCGTCCCGCCGCATAGAACGCAGCCTGCACGATATTGTCGAGTTGCAGATATGGCTTCACCTCGCTTTCATCGAGGTCGTATTTCGCCTTGCGCACCTTTTCGGCATAGAACCGATAGTCCCATGGCGCGATGGTGATGCCCGTCCCGGCGATCGCCTGCATGTCCGCCACTTCCTCGCGCACCCGCGCCACTGCGGCGGGCCAGACGCGCATCATCAGCGCCTTCGCATTGGCCGGCGTCTCCGCCATCGTATCGTCCATCCGCAGATACGCATGGTTGCGGAAGCCGAGCAGCTTCGCGCGCTCCTGCCGCAACTTCAGGATCGTCGCGATCGTCGCCTTGGTATCGTTGGCGTTGCCGTTGTCGCCACGCATCGTGAAGGCGCGCCACACCTTTTCCCGCAGACTGCGATCGGCGGCATAGGTCAGCACCGGCGCGACCGACGAGCGCGTGTTGACGATCGCCCATTTGCCGGCCAGCCCGCGCTCGTCGGCGGCGGACTTCAGCGACGCGACGAAGCTTTCGGGCAGTCCCGCCAGTTGCCGGGCATCGTCGACGACGATCCACGTTTCCTCATCGGCCAGTACCTTGCGGCTGAAGTCGTTGTACACGCCCGACAATTGCTGGTTGATCGCGCTCACCTGCGTCCGCTGCGCATCGTTCAGCAAAGCGCCGCGCCGCACGAAACTGCGATAGGTCCGCTCCAGCAACCGCATCTGCTGCGCATTCAACCGCTGCGTGGCACGGGTGTCGTACGCCGCCTTCACACGCTGGAACAGCTTCGGGTCGAGGAACAGCTCGTCGTTGAACTTCGACAGTTTCGGCGACCATTCGCGATCGATCGCCTGCACGTCCTTGTCCGCCAGATTGCTGGTATAGACGCCCCACATCGAACCGACCCGGTCCATCATGTCCCCGGCCAGCTGCATCGGCTCGATCACCGTCGCGAAGGTCGCGGGGCGGCGGTCGTCGCGGATCGCATGGATCTCGCGCCGCATGTCCGCCATCGCCACCGGGAACGCGACCGGGAACATCGCCGCCGTCACCTTGTCCCATGGCGGCACCCCTTCATAGGGTCCGGTCCATTTCGCGGTCAGCGGGGTGGCGTCGATGGCGGCAGGAGCAGGGGCCGGGGCGGCGGCGGGGGCAGCAGGGACAGGCGCTTGCGGCATGGCGGCTCCAACGGCAGGCAGGGCAAGGGCACTGGTGGCAAGCAGCGCGCCGATACGTGCGATCATGAAATACTCTCTCAATGTCGAATGGTGCGGAGCCTAGCCATCGGGAGCCGCTTGGCAAGTTGCGCGTTGGTGCGCGAACGAAACGATCACGGGGCAACATGCAGATCACCACCCTTGCCGAACTCGACCGCGTCCGCGACGAAGCGCGCCGCCTCGTCACCAAACGCTCGCTCGTTTCCGCCGGGGCAGCGGCGGTGCCGATTCCGGGTGCCGATCTGATCGTCGATGCCAATATCCTCACCAAACTGCTGCCGGACATCAACCATCGGTTCGGACTGGACGCGGCACAGGTCGCCGCGCTCGAACCCGCGCGCGGCAAACAAGTCCTGCTGATCGCTGCCAATCTCGGCAACGGCGTCATCGGCCGTTCGGTCACGCGCCGCATCGTCACGATGCTGATCCGGCGTATAGGCGCACGATACGCCACCAAATCCCTCCTCCGCTACGTCCCTTTCGCCGGACAGGTGGCGGCGGCGGGGATCAGTTTCGGTGCGATGAAGCTGGTCGGCAATGCGCATATCGACGACTGCTACGAAACGGTCCGCCGCACGCTGGCATGATCGACGCATGAATTGACGAAGGTTTTCTACGCGAAGGCGCGGAGGCGCAAAGACGTTGCGGCGGCGACGATTGTCATGATCCAGTTAATCGCCTGCCCCCTTCTTGTCGAGTGAAGTTAAAAGACTTGCCGCACCACTGGCGCAGGCTGTCCAGAGCATGAGGATTCCCAGTATGCCCGTTCATGCAGAGTAGCGACTGAGCAAAGTCGAAGGCGCGTATCGAAGCACTGCTCCGGCTCCTTCGATACGTTATTTCGACAGGTCCAATGGCACTCAAGATAGAACGTCACGCCTCTGATTCTTTAGTCTCTGGATTACGAACAACCCGGACCCGACCGCTCCACCGGACACAACCCCCCGAGCCTCCGCGAGAACCTCCTTCTTCGCGCTATCGCGTGCACCAACACATGGTGGCACACCCGCGCGATCCCGGCTAAGCCGGCCGCCCGCCCCGGAGCACGTGCGCATGTCCATCCTCGGTCTCGATTTCGGCACGACCAACTCGGTCCTTGCCCGCGCCGACGGCGACGGCGCGACGCTGGTTCCGCTCGACGCGCCTTCGGGAACGGACGCCGTCTTCCGCTCGGCGCTGTGCTTCTGGCAGGACGAGGTGCCCGGCGGCATCGCGGTCGAGGCGGGGCCATGGGCGATCGACGAATATCTCCATTATCCCGAAGGATGCCGCTTCCTCCAGTCGTTCAAATCGGTCGCGGCCAGCCCCAGTTTCGACACTGCGCCCATCTTCACCAAACGCTACCGGTTCGAGGATCTGGGCGCGCGCTTCCTCGAACGGATGCGTGCGCGGTCGCATGGTGCGCTCGATGATGCCGAACGGATCGTCGTGGGCCGACCGGTGACCTATGCCGGCCATCGCCCCGACGAGGCGCTGGCCCGCACCCGCTATGACGCGATGTTCGCCGGGTTGGGTGCACAGATCGCCTATGTCTACGAACCGCTCGGCGCGGCGTTCAGCCATGCCGCCGCGCTCGATCACGCCGCCACGATCCTCGTCGCCGATTTCGGCGGCGGCACCAGCGATTTCTCGGTCGTCCGGCTCGAATCGCCCGGCGCGGACCGGCGCGCACGCCCGTTGGGCCATGCCGGCATCGGCATCGCGGGCGACCAGTTCGATCGCCGTATCCTCGACCGGCTGGTCCTGCCGCTGCTGGGCAAGGGCGGCACCTATCGATCGTTCGACAAGGTGCTGGAGATTCCCGCCGGCCACTTCACCGATTTCTCCGACTGGTCACGCCTTGCGCTGATGCGCAACCGCAAGACCATGGCCGAACTGGACAAGCTGCGCCGCGCCGCGACCGATCCCGACGCGATCGAACGGATGATCGCCGTGATCGAGGGCGAACAGGGCTATCCGCTCTACGACGCCGTCGGACAGGTGAAGCGGGCGCTGTCCGTACAGGACGACACGATATTCCGCTTCGAAGGCGGCGGGATCGCGATCGAGGCACCCGTGACCCGCGCCCAGTTCGAACACTGGATCGCCGACGACCTAGCGCGCATCATGGCCACGGTCGACCGCGCGCTGGAAGTCGCCGCGATCGACGCGCACGCGATCGACCGCGTGTTCCTGACCGGCGGCACCTCGCTCACCCCGGCGATCCGCAATGCGTTCGCCGCACGCTTCGGCGAGACGCGGCTGGCATCCGGCAACGAACTGACGTCGGTCGCGCACGGCCTCGCACTGATCGGGCAGCAGGACGACATGGCGGCGTGGCTGGCCTGACGGGACGTGGTTCCCGCTTTCCTACACGCACCCGGCCCGGCATGGTGGCGCACGTTCTTTCGCATCGCCGGGCTCATAGCATGATGCGTTTAGGGTCGCCCGTTCGTGCTCAGTAGCGACCGAGCGCAGTCGAAGGCGCGGATCGCAGCAACCGTGGCAGTCCTTCGATACGCTATTTCGCCACCTGATATCATCGCGCGCTAGCACCGACTGCAGCCGTTATCCGCCCGCAGCCGTCTTCCCGCGCAGGCGGAAATGACGGCTGGAAGAAGGCGGCCCGGACGCGCATCGCGAAGCATGAACGACGCCGCGCGAAACTGCGCACGAGTGTGACTTTCGTGACCTTTGGCGCTCCGACCGACCGCCCGGTCCTTATATTACCGACTGTTCGATCGTCCCGAAGATCGGATGATGCCGATCGTCCTCCGCCCAGATCCGCACGGTATCGCCGGCTTTCAGAAACGGGGTGACCGCCGCCCCGCCCCGGATCGTTTCGATCGTACGCACTTCGGCAAGGCAGGAATAGCCGACGCCGCCCTCGCCCACCGGCGTGCCGGGACCACCGTCCGCGTCGCGGTTCGACACGGTGCCCGATCCGATGATCGTCCCCGCGCCCAATGCCCGCGTCTTCGCGGCGTGGGCGATCAGCGTGCCGAAGTCGAACGTCATGTCCACGCCCGCCTGCGCCCGCCCGAACGGCTGGCCGTTCAGGTCGACGCACAGCCGCCGGTGCAGCTTGCCGTCGCTCCACCATTCGCCCAGCGCGTCGGGCGTCACGAACACCGGCGAGAATGCCGATGCCGGCTTGGACTGGAAGAAACCGAATCCCTTGGCCAGTTCGCCGGGGATCAGCCCACGCAGCGAAACGTCGTTGGTCAACCCGACCAGCCGCACCGCCGCCAGCGCCTCCGCACGGTCCGCGCCTGCCGCCACATCGCCGGTCACGACGACCACCTCGCCTTCGAAATCGCATCCCCATGCCGGATCGCCCGCCGGGATCGGATCGCGCGGCCCCAGGAACCCGTCCGACCCGCCCTGATACATCAACGGATCGTGCCAGAAGCTGTCGGGCATCTCCGCCCCGCGCGACTGCCGCACCAGCGCGACATGGTTCACATAGGCCGATCCGTCCGCCCATTGATACGCACGCGGCAACGGCGCAGCGGCGTCGCGTTCGTGGAACCGTTCCTTGGGAATGACGTCATGGTCCAGATCGGTGGCAAGGTTGCGCAGGTCGCCTTCCACCCGGTCCCAATCGTCCAGCGCCGCCTGCAACGTCGGCACGATCGAACCGGCATCGGCATACCATGCCAGATCGGTCGACACGACGACCAGACGGCCGTCGCGGCCCTGCTTGAGGCTGGCGAGTTTCATGGGTGCGCTCTCCTGATCGCGATCGTTGGCCCCCGTTGTGCGCGCCCGTTTACGCGAAGTCGAGCCGGTCCCGTCGTCACAATCCTGCAATCCATCCCATGCCGGTGTGGACGCGCGCGCGCGACCGGCCTAGTGCGTCGGCGATACGCGCAGGCATAGGGAATAGGTGACGTGGCGAACGTAGCGGTGGTCGGTGCCCAGTGGGGCGACGAGGGCAAGGGCAAGATCGTCGACTGGCTGGCCGAACGGGCCGACATGGTCGTCCGGTTCCAGGGCGGGCACAATGCCGGCCACACGCTGGTCGTCGGCGGCAATGTGTACAAGCTTTCGCTGCTTCCCTCCGGCATCGTGCGCGGCACGCCGTCGGTCGTCGGCAACGGCGTGGTGCTCGACCCATGGGCGCTGAAGGCGGAGATCGAACGGCTGCGTGAACAGGGCGTTTCGGTCACGCCCGACCTGCTGATGATCGCGGAGACCTGCGCCCTGATCCTGCCGTTCCATCGCGACCTCGACGGGCTGCGCGAAGACGCCAGCGGCGCGGGCAAGATCGGCACCACCCGGCGCGGCATCGGCCCGGCCTATGAGGACAAGGTCGGCCGCCGGGCGATCCGTGTGTGCGACCTCGCGCATCTCGACCAGCTCGAACCGCAACTCGACCGGCTGACCGCGCATCACGATGCGCTGCGCGCCGGCTTCGGCGAACCCGCCATCGACCGTGCGGCGCTGGTCGCGGAACTGCGCGAGATCGCGGGCTTCGTCCTGCCCTATGCCCAGCCGGTGTGGCGCGTGCTGGCCGACGCCCGCGCACGCGGCAAGCGCATCCTGTTCGAAGGCGCGCAGGGCGTGCTGCTCGACATCGACCACGGCACCTATCCGTTCGTCACCTCGTCCAACACCATCGCAGGCACCGCTGCCGGCGGGTCGGGCATGGGTCCGGGCGCGGTCGGTTTCGTGCTGGGGATCGCCAAGGCCTATACCACGCGCGTCGGATCGGGTCCGTTCCCGACCGAACTGGAGGACGCCACCGGCCAGCGGCTGGGCGAACGCGGTCACGAATTCGGGACGGTGACCGGGCGCAAGCGTCGGTGCGGCTGGTTCGACAGCGTGCTGGTGCGACAGGCGGCGGCGGTATCGGGCATCACCGGCATCGCACTGACGAAGCTGGACGTGCTCGACGGGTTCGACGAAATCCGCATCTGCACCGGCTACCAATTGCGCGGCGAGACGCTCGATTATTTCCCCGCCCATGCCGCCGACCAGATGGCGGTCGAACCAATGTACGAAACCATTCCCGGCTGGTCCGAATCCACGGCGGGCGCACGTAGCTGGGCCGAACTGCCGGCACAGGCGATCAAGTACATCCGCCGTATCGAGGAACTGATCCAGTGCCCGGTGACGCTGGTATCGACCAGCCCCGAGCGCGACGACACGATCCTCGTGCGCGATCCGTTCGCCGACTGATCGAATCGGCCGATCAGAACTGACGTCGCTCCAGCGCAGGCTAGGGTCGCCCGCGGCGGAGCGCACCGACAGCCACGAACGACGCCACCCGGCGCTGGCATGACGAGATCGACGCATAAGAAAGGCCCGCCCGGATCGCTCCGGGCGGGCCCTTTTCATGCCGGCTATCAATCGATCAGCGCGGCGTGCCGGTCGTACCCGGCGTGGTCGTGCCGGACGGATTCCCGGTCGTGGTCGTCGGCGCATCACCAGTGGTGGTCGGCGGCGTCGTATCGTCCGTCGTTGTGGTGGTCGTCGACGTCGTCGTGTCGTCGGTCGGCGCCGTCGATTCGCTCGGACGGCTCGGGTCCGACGGCACGGGGTTCGTCGGGCCGGTCGTCGATGGCAGCGGCTGGGTCGGCCGCGACGGATCGACCGTTCCCTGCGTGGTGGTCGGCGGGGTCTGGCCCTGGGTCGTCGGCACCTGTGCAACGGCGGCGGTCGCTCCGCCAAGGATCAACAGGCTCGTGAAAATAGTCTTGCGCATCGAAATTCTCCTTGCATCAAGCAGGAGACACAAGCCTCGAAACGCCGAAAGGGTCCGAAACCCCTACTCGTCTTATCCTGTGTTTCACTCATTTTCACGGCAGACCGTGACCGATCAGCGGTAACTTTATCCGATCTGCCCGCGATGACGCAATTTCTGGTCGGCCAGCACCAGTGCGACCATCGCCTCGACCACCGGCACCCCGCGGATACCGACGCACGGGTCGTGGCGCCCCTTCGTCGCGATCGTCGTCGCCTGTCCATCGGGACCGATCGTGTCGACGGGCGTCAGGATCGAACTGGTCGGTTTGAAGGCAACGCGTAGCGTCACAGGCTGTCCGGTCGAAATGCCGCCCGCGATCCCGCCCGCATGGTTCGCCATGAATTGCGGTCCGCCTTCGCCCGGCCGCATCGGATCGGCATTCGCCTCGCCCGACAGTGCGGCCGCCGCGAAGCCATCGCCGATCTCGACGCCCTTGACCGCGTTGATCGACATGGCGGCGCTCGCCAGCTCGGCGTCCAGCTTGGCATAGAGCGGCGCACCCCAGCCCGCCGGAACGCCCTCCGCACGGCAGGCGACGACCGCGCCCAGCGAAGACCCCGCCTTGCGCGCACCATCGACCAGCGCTTCCCACCGTGCCGCCGCCGCCGGGTCGGGACAGAAGAACGGGTTGCGACCGATCTCCGCCGCATCGAACCGCGCCGGATCGATCGCATCGCCGCCGATCGATTCGACCCATGCGGTGATCGTCACTTCGGGAATGACCAGTCGCGCCACCCCACCCGCCGCGACCCGCGCCGCCGTCTCACGCGCCGACGATCGCCCGCCGCCGCGATAGTCGCGGAAGCCGTATTTGGCGTCGTAGGCGTAATCGGCATGACCGGGACGATACGCCTTGGCCACGTCCGAATAGTCCTTCGACCGCTGATCGACATTCTCGATCATCAGGCTGATCGGCGTGCCCGTGGTCCGCCCGTCGAACACGCCCGACAGGATACGCACCGCGTCCGGCTCACGCCGCTGCGTGGTGAACCGGCTCGTCCCCGGCCGTCGTGCGTCGAGGAATGGCTGGATATCCGCTTCGCTCAGTGTCAGTCCAGGCGGACACCCGTCGACCACCGCGCCCAGCGCCGGGCCATGGCTTTCGCCCCATGTCGTGAAACGGAACAGATGACCGAAACTGTTGTGGCTCATGCGCCCTCCCCCAATGCCGCAAAGGCGGGCGCGTGCGTCGCCACGCCGGGCGCATGGACGCACGGGCCGTCGTTCAGCCGGATGCCCATCAGATGGTCGCCGGCATAGGGACTGTCGAACCCGCGCGCCGTCGCCGCATCGAACCCGAACCGGCCATAATAGCCGGGATCGCCCAGCACGAAGCCCAGTTCGACGCCCGCACTGCGCAGATGCGCGATGGCGGCGGCCAGCAGCGCCTCGCCTACGCCGTCCCCGCGCGCCTCGCGCATCACCGCCAGCGGCGCGATGGCGACGCCGCGCACTTCGCGCGTGTCCGCCGTGACGTGCATGCGGCTGGCGGCGATCATCCCGACCACCGCGCCTGCATCCTCGGCGACCAGCACCAGCACCAGATCGCCGTCGATCGCCAGCCGCTGGACCAGCTGCGCCTCCGCATCACGCGGAAAACACGCGCGCAGCACCGCATCGACCGCCGGGGCATCGGCGGCGGTCGCTGAACGGATGATGCTCATCGGGTTCAGGCCAGCGCGATGTCGGGTGCGTCCTCGGCCTTCATGCCGATGACGTTGTAGCCCGCATCGACATGATGGATCTCGCCGGTGACGCCGCTCGCCAGATCGGACAGCAGGTACAATCCCGCGCCGCCGACATCGTCGATCGTGACGTTGCGGCGCAGCGGCGAGTTCAGCTCGTTCCATTTCAGGATATAGCGGAAATCGCCGATGCCGCTGGCGGCCAGCGTCTTGATCGGCCCAGCCGAAATGGCGTTCACCCGGATGTTTTCCGGCCCCATGTCCATCGCCAGATACTTGACCGACATGTCCAGCGCGGCCTTCGCCACGCCCATCACGTTGTAATGCGGCACGACCTTTTCCGACCCGTAATAGGTCAGCGTCAACAGGCTGCCGCCGTTCGGCATCAACGCCCGCGCCCGCTTCGCCACCGCGGTGAACGAATAGACGCTGATGTTCATCGTCATCAGAAAATTGTCGAGGCTGGTATCGTAATAATGTCCGCGCAGCTCGTTCTTGTCCGAAAATCCGATCGCATGGACGACGAAGTCGATCGTCGGCCACCGCGCCGCGACCGTATCGAACGCGGTATCCAGCGCGCCCATGTCGGCAACGTCGCATTCGATCAGGAAATCCGCGCCGAGTTCCGCCGCCAGCGGACGGACCCGCCGTTCCAGCGCCTCGCCCTGATAGGTGAAGGCCAGTTCGGCCCCCTGCGCGGCCAGTTGCTTGGCGATGCCCCATGCCAGCGATCGATCATTGGCGAGGCCCATGATAACCCCACGCTTGCCCTGCATCAGTCCGCTCACGCAACTATCCCTTTTTCGTCGTTCACCGAACCCTCTAGCGCGGGGCCGGGGGTTTCCGCCAGCGCCGCGTTCAACTCTCCACCGATCACGACGCCAAGACCGACGATGAAGAAGAAGAACAGCGCGATCATCACGCCGGCCAGACTGCCATAGGTGCGATCATACCCGCCCAACGCGTCGATCGCGAGCGGCAAGAGCTGCGTCGTGCCGATCCACACCCCGGCGGTCAACGCCGCGCCGGGCCATTTCGGACATTTCGAATAGCGATATTTCTTCGGCGCCAGCGAATAGAACAGGATGTACAGCGCGCCGAACAGCGCCAGTGCGGGCGCGATCTTCGCGACCGAGAGATAGCCAGCATAGGGCGCCAGGAACGGCAGCGCGCGATAGATCAGCTGTTCGACGCCGACCAGCACCACCTGGAAACTGAATGCCAGCATCAACAGTACTACCGACCCGACGATCAGGCCGATCGATCCCAATCGATATTCCCAGAACGGACGGAAAAACGGCACGCCATAGGCCTGTCGCAGGATCGACCGCACTGTTTCGATGAAGCCGGTCGTCGTCCACAACCCGACCAGCGCACCCAGCCATAGCAGCGACCCCGACCGCGCCTGCAACACGTCCAGAATCGGTTGCTGCAACACGGTGGCGACTTCGGGCGGCACGGTCTGCAGGAACGCCGTCACCGCATGGATGCTGTCCTGCCCCCGCCCGAACGCCCGCGCGATCGCCGCCGCGACGATGAAGAACGGGAACAGCGTCAGCAGCGATAGATAGGCAAGGTTGCCCGCATGGGTGAACCCGTCGTTATACGTGCCGATCGCGACGCGCTTGACGACCTCGATCGTCCGCGCGGGCAGATGCAGCCGCGACAGCGCCGGCCGACCTTCGCGGCGGCGGACTTCGGGGCTTTCGGGGGACGGCTGGTTCACGGTCGCGCGGCTCCGGCCGGTTCAGGAACCGGTCAAACCCCGAACTTCCCGCGCGGGTCCATCGTCCGCCCTTCCCAGCCCGCGACGAATTCGGCCAGCGCGGCGTCGTCGGCGGGCAGGTCGACCAGCAACGTCACCAGTTGATCGCCGCGCGCACCGTCCTTTCGGTGAAACCCGCGCCCTTTGAGCCGCAGCGTCTTGCCCGACGTCGATCCTGCGGGCACGCTCAGCATCACCGGGCCCTCGACCGTCGGCACGCGCACTTTCGCGCCGAGTACCGCCTCGGCCAGCCCGACCGGCAGGTCGATGCGCACATCGTCGCCGTCGCGGGTCAGGAAGCGATGCGGCTGCACCTCGATTGTCACGATCGCATCGCCCGCGCCGCCTGGTCCCGGATCGCCCTTGCCCGACAGCCGCATCTGCGTTCCCGTCTCGACGCCGGGCGGCAGCTTGAGGTCGATCGTCTTGCCGTCGGCCAGCGTGATACGCTGCGGACTCAGCGTCGCCGCATCCTCGAACGGCACCTTCAGGCGATAGGCGACGTTGCCACCCTTCACCTGCTGCTGCTGCCGCTTGCCGAAACCGCTGGAGAAACCGCCGCCGGCGGTGCCGCGACCGCCGAACAGCCCTTCGAATATATCCGAAAAGTCACCGGCCCCGCCATCCGGGCCCGGTTCGAACCCGCCGCGCCCGCCCGGTCCGGGGCGGAAGCCGCCGGGTGCCTGACCATAGCCGAACGGAGAGGCGGGATTGCCGTCGCCGTCAATCTCGCCACGATCGAAACGCGCGCGCTTCGCTTTGTCGGTCAGCAGGTCATACGCCTGCGTCACCTTCGAAAAACGATCGGACGCGGCCTTGTTGTCCTTGTTGCGGTCGGGATGCAGTTCCTTGGCCAGCGTGCGATACGCTTTCTTGATATCCGCTTCGCTCGCGTCGCGCGCGACGCCCAGAACTGCATAAGGGTCTGCCATGTCGCGTAGCTAGGGCCAGCCGCGCGGAACGGCAATGGTCCTGCGCGCGCCGATGCCCCAAAACGATGCCATCCCCAACCCCGGTTCAACGATCGTTCACGCCCGGAACGGCATCGGTCACCCCGGACGCCCAATCGAAAGAGTGCAAATGATCATAACCTGTTCCCGCCGCCGCATTCTCGGCTGGGCCTCGCTGCTGCCGCTTGCCGGGCTGGCCGGCTGCGCCACGCCGCTTGGCAGCTACGGGATCGACGAAGGCGTTCGCCGGCTGTTGACCCTGTCGAGCCAGCGCGCGTTCGAACGGCTGATCCGACCGGGCGGCTTTTACGACGACCAGCTGACCCGGCTGACACTGCCGGAGACCGGTGGGCAGAACGGGGTGCTGGCGGCGGTGCTGCGCACCAATGCCGTACGCGGGCGGATCGCGATGGCGATGAACGACGTCGCGGTCGACGCCGCCGATCGTGCGACCCCGATCGTGCTCGACGCGATTCGGGGGCTGACGCTGAACGATGCGCTGGCGGTCCTGCGCGGCGGTCCGACGGCAGCCACCGATCTGCTCGCCCGATCGACGCGCGGCGCGGTGGTGGAAGCGCTGTTCCCGGAATTCGCCAGCGGCCTGCAATCCGACGCCGCCGAAATCCTGTCGGCGATCGTCACGGCGCAGACCGGCATCGACTACACCGCGATCGCCCGTTCCGCCGCCGATCAAGCGGGTGCCGCCATCTTCCGCGCGATCGGGCGCGAGGAAGCGGCAATCCGCGCCGACCCGCGCCGCAGCGGCGATCCGGTCCTCACCGCGCTGCTACTCGGGACGGGACGCTGATAGATCAGCGGAACGGATAGGCGACGCCGCAGGCCGCTCCCGAAGGCGGACAGCAGGGCGTGCGGGTCAAGGAATGGTCTGTGCGGGTATGCCCATCGGTCGTCGCGGAAGCACTATGGCATCCCCCACGCCCGCCGACCCTGACGGAGTCGACCGACACTCCGCAAAACCGGCTTCCACTCTGCTCCGGGTGTCATGCCAGAACAGGTCAACCAACCCCGGCATCGCCGATCGACGGCAGCCGGTTGCCCGACCTACGACCCGTATGCCGTAGCGCATGCCGCGACTGACCGGCTCACCTACGACCAGACGGTCCGCCGCCGATCGAACCGCCGCTCTTGAAACGCAGAAGGCCGGAACGACATCCGTCGCTCCGGCCCCCGCAACTCGATCGAACGATTAGAATGCGGCGGTCAGCGAAACCAGTCCGGTGCCGGCCGCGATCGGGCTGCCGTTCGTGGTCTTGCTGAAGTTCGGCGTCAGGTAGAACGCCTCGCTGTTGGAAATGTCGGTGTCGACATAGGCGACACCCAGCGTCAGGTTCTTGTACGTGAAGTCCGCACCCAGCGACCAGTCCCAGTATTTTCCAGTCGGGGCAAGGCTGGTGCCGTTGGGGCCGAGACCCGGATTGCCGTCCGAATATCCGATATGCGCCTTCAAGGTCACCGGTGTATTCGGCACGCCCGCAGCGGCATCGCCCGACAGGTAGATATTATCTTCCTTGCCGCCGTCACCCGCGATGAACGGCGTGGCCGATGCGGTGACATAGCTGAGCGAAGTCTGCTTGGGCGCATAGAAGACGCCTGCGGTCAGCGTGGCGGGACCGGCCGTACCCGTCAGCTTGCCATAGAATTCGACGACGTCGGTTTCGTCGAAGCCGCCCGGATAGGTGTACCACGTCACACCGACGTCCACCGTCGCGGTGTCGAACGTCTTCTTGTATCCAGCGATCAGGTCGAGTTCGAGATTGGCGCCGCCGAACGTGCCCCATCCGGCAAGGTTCGAACCCCAGGTGCCGATATAGACGCCGCTTTCGTGCGCGATGGTGATGCCGCCCTGTACCGCGACGTTCTTGTCGGTCTGCGACACGCCGCGGAAACGATAGTCGGACGCGACGCTTGCGCTGCCGCTGATCGTGATCGGTTCGGGGGGAGCGGTGTCCTGCGCCATGGCCGGCATGGCGAATGCGGAAGCGAGGAACGCGGCCGGGATCAGTTTCGAGAATCGCATCGTAAACCCTTTCTGTGGTTACGGGATGATTCTCCTGCGTCGTCGGTTGCCGCTGTTTACGTGATCCTCAAAGGACCCGTGCGGTCTGACCGTCGAGACATGCTATTGCCCAACCGTTCCGCGCCGCACAATGAAAATTGCCGAAACGATTGCGATGACGCGCATGCTGTTGCGCCATCGCAACACACCGGGACGACGGCGATGCCGCCGCCCCGTTCGCCGGGTCAGTCGCGGATCGCGAGGATCGCGTCGATCTCCACCACCGCGCCCAGCGGCAGCACCGGTACGCCAACCGCGCTGCGGGCGTGACGCCCGGCATCGCCGAACAACGCAACCATCAGTTCCGACGCGCCGTTCGCGACCTTCGGCTGGTCGGTGAACGTCGCCGCCGAATTGACGAACACGCCCAGCTTCACGACCCGTTCGATCCGGTCGAGGCTGCCCAGCGCCTTTTCGGCCTGCGCCACGATCATCAGCCCGCATTTCTGCGCGGCGGTGGTGGCGAAGGCGAGGTCGCGGTCCTCGCCCGCCCGGCCGGTCATCAGTTCGCCGTCGTCGAACGGCAACTGCCCGGACAGATGGAGCAGGCCACCGCCCTCGACCGCCGCGACATAAGCGGCGACCGGCGCGGCGGCGGCGGGAAGGGTCAGGCCGAGTTCGGCCAGCTTTGCGGGGATGTCATATGCCATGGTCGTGTTCCTCGACCGACGCGCCCGCGCCGTCAAGTCCGTGCCGGTGCACGCTCGGCGAAGCGTGCCTCGATCCAGCGCTGCGCCTCCGTCCAGTCGTCGATCCGGGCATGCGCGGCGGGCGCGGGCGGGACGTGCGGGGCCAGGGTCGGTTCGGACACCATGTGCAGCCGGTGGACGCCCGGTGCCTCGTCGGCGACCGATTGATGATGCACCGCCAGATCGTCGACGAACACCGCGACCGACGCGCCATATTCGGCGACCAGCCGCGCGACCGGCGTCCCCTTGCCGCCCTGATTGCATTCGACACGGTGCACAATGCCATGCGCCGCGAGCTGTTCGATGCGGTGCGACCGACAATGATCCTGCAAATTGGTCAGCACGACGATGTCGGCCTGTTCCGCCAGCGTCGCCAGCGCCGTCCGCGCATGCGGCACCAGCGTCTGCCGCCCCATCTGCGCCGGAAAGAATCCGTCGAGCAGCGCCCACATCTCGTCGCGTTCCAGCACGGTGCCATCGGCGCGGGCCATCGACGACGCGAAATCGCCGCCCGACATGCGGAAATCGATCGCGTGCGCCTCGTCCAGCCATGTGCCGAAATGACGCACCATGTGCAGCAGCACTTCGTCGCAATCGGTGATGAGCAGCGGCTTCATTCAGGACTCCAGTGTCATGCGGGCACCGACCAGCGCGGTCGGGGCGACGCCCAGCGCGTCGGCGCAGGCGATCAGATCGGGTTCGTGCGCCTCCAGATATCCCAGCAATTGCGCCAGAAACGCCGGGTCGGCCGCCCGCGCGCGCAACTCCCCCGGATCGATCCCGGTCAGCGCAAGGAAACGTTCGGCGCGCGTCGGATCGCCGACGACCCATGCCAGCGCGCCCAGTGCCAGCGTCGCAGCGTCTTCGTTTGTCTCCGTCCCGCGCATCGCCTAGACAACCTTTCGAACCTTGGTGGGGAAGCGAAGACGCGCGTGGCAAAAAGGGTACTCGTTGTCGAGGACAACGAACTCAACCTGAAACTGTTTTGCGACCTGCTGCGCGCACACGGATTCGAAACGGAGCCGGTGCGCGACGGGCGTGAGGCGGTGACGCGCGCGCGCGCGTTCCAGCCCGACCTGATCGTCACCGATATCCAATTGCCGCACATGACCGGTCTGGAACTGATCGCGATGCTGAAGGCCGATACGCGCCTTCGCACGATTCCGATCATGGCGGTCACCGCCTATTCGGGACGCGACGACGAGGATCGCGTCCGCGCCGCCGGGGCGAACGCCTATATCACCAAACCGATTTCACTTGCGCGCTTCATCGGGGAGATCCGCGCACTGTTGCCCGAGACGGACGGCACGACCGGCACGGAATAGCGCGCCCGTGCGGGTCGCGCGTTCAGTCGAGCGTGACCCGCGCGACCAGCATCGTCAGCGCGGCCGACGCCGCCGCCGCGACCCACAGCGCCGCCAGTCCCAGCCAGTGCCACCACAGCGCCCCTGCCACCACGCCCGCGACGAAGCCGAGCCACAACAACAGCTCCCGCCGCAGGCCGGGCGCTTCCTTTTCGCCCAACAGGCGCCGGGCCAGACGCTGTCCGATCCGCACCAGCGTCCCGGTCATGTAGGTCAGACCGATCCGCACCTCCCCGCCCGGCGCGACGACCCCGTTCTGTGCGCCCATCGCGGCGGCCAGCGGCAACATGGCAAGCGTGATCGGCACGAAGCCGGACAGCGCCGCGCCGCATGCCAGCAACAACGTGACGACGCCCATCACCGCTTCGGGCCGACGTGCCGCACCGAGCCGTTCGGTGGCCGCCGCGCCCGCGATCGTGCCCAGCATCGTCCCGCATACGAACGCCAGCAGCAGCGCGGCAGCCGTCGCAGCCGCCCCGCTCCACCCGTCGGCAAGGCCTATGCCCAACCGGGTCGAATTGCCGCTCATGAACGAGGCGAAGAAACCGCCAAGGCTCTGGAACGCCAGCGCGTCGACCACACCGGCCAGCGCCGCGAGCAGCGTGGTCGCGAGAGTCGCGGCAGGGGTCAGGCGTCGCATCGCCTTCCCTTGCCCGATCGGGCGCGCGCTCGACAAGGGGGATCGGGACTGGTCCGATCGCGCCGGCCGCGATAGGCGGAGGATATGGTTCCTTCCCCGCAGGCGCTCGGCCAGATGCTCGGCGCGCTCGACATGATCGGCATCGCCGTGTTCGCGGCATCGGGCGCGCTGGCGGCGGCGCGGACGGGACAGACGCTCGTGACCGCGATCTTCTTCGCGCTCGTGACCGGCGTCGGTGGCGGTACGGTGCGCGACCTGCTGATCGGGGCACCGGTCTTCTGGGTCCATGGGTCGCCGGTCGCCGCGATCTGCGTCGCGGTCGCGTCGGCGGTGTGGCTCACGCCCGAACGCTGGTGGCGCGAACGTGCGCTCGAATGGCTCGATGCGGCGGGACTGGCCGCCTATGCGGTGTTCGGCGCGGCCAAGGCGCTGACATGGGGCGTGCCGGAGTTTCAGGCGGCCTTGATGGGTGTGCTGACGGCGTGCGTCGGCGGCATCCTGCGCGACGTACTTGCCGGGGTGCCGTCGATCCTCATCCGCCCCGAACTCTATGTCACGGCGGCGGCGCTGGCGGCCGGACTGCACGTCGCGCTGGTCGCGGCGGGACTGCCCCCGTTCGTCGCGGCGTTTCCGGCGGCGGCGGCGGGATTCGCGCTGCGCGGGGCGGCGATCCGGTTCCGGCTGGCGCTTCCGGCCTATGGCGGCAAACGGTAGGGAAACGCTCGATTACCGATCTGCATCCAGCCCTGACGCCCTGCAAACGCCAGCCTTGCGCTTACGATGCTGACATAGCGTTCGTGCGCTCCGGTCAGCGTCACGCCAAACCAGCCTTTTCAGTGCGTCCTTATGGAATGCGGATCGGCCCTAGCCGCGCACGACACCCACGTCGCGGAAGGGGCGCGGCTCCTTGGGTGGGATCGTACCTTCGTTCAGCGCGCACTGCCAGAAGCCGACGTCGATCCACCGGCCCTGCTTGAACCCGATTTCGCGATACACCCCCGCCCGGCGGAAACCGACCGCTTCGTGCAGCGCGATCGAAGCGGAGTTGGGTAGCGACAGCACGCCGACCGCCTGCGTGAACCCCTGTGCGCGCAACGTGTCGACCAGCGCTTCGTACAGGATGCGCCCCGCGCCGGGGTGTTGCGTGCCGCCACCCATATAGATCGACGTTTCGACGACATAGCGATACGCCGGCCGCTCGCGGAACGTCGTGGCATAGGCATAGCCCAATACCGCGTCGCCGTCCGCTTCGCCGGTCGTCGCGACCAGCCATGGGTACAGCCCGTCGCTGCCGCTCATTCGATGCCGGATCGCGCGCGCATCGGGTGCCTCGGTTTCGAACGATACCGTGCCGCCCAGTACATAGGGTGCATAGATCGCGGCGATCGCCGCCGCATCCTCGGTCCGGGCGGCGCGGATCGCGATCACAGGCCGAACCGCGCGACGATCAGATCGAACAGCGACGCATCGTCTGCCGACGCCGCGACCGGCCCCATACCGGCGCATTCCAGACAGCGGGCCTGCACCCCGGCACGGCCCGACAGCATCCGCCGCGCGTCGCCCAGCGCCTGTGTCAGCATCCCGCGCTGTTCGCGCGCGACATGACCGATCAGGTCGGTCGCCGCCTCCCCACCCTCGCCTTCTTCACGGTTGCGTTCGGCATAGCTGCGGATCAACTGGTCGAGCGCGCTCGGTTCCTTGTCCAGATAGACCGCGTGGACCTTTGCCGGGTCGAGCTTCGCGCGCTTCGCCGCTTCGGCCACCGCGTCGTCCAGATTGCCGAACCGGTCGACCAGTTTCAACTGGCGCGCCGTGCCGCCGTCCCAAACCCGGCCCTGCCCGATCTGGTCGACACGCGCCTGCGGCAGCTTGCGCGACTGCGCGACCAGCCCGGTGAAGCGACGATAGATATCCTCGACGCCGCCCTGCATGATGGCATCGAATGCCGGGCTGGTGCCGCGCAGGACGTCGGGCTGCCCGGTCAACGGCGTCGTGGCGACACCATCGGCGCTGACGCCGACCTTCGCCAGCGTGTTCTCGAACGTCGGGATCACGCCGAACACGCCGATCGATCCGGTGATCGTATTGGGTTCGGCGAACACCACGTCGCCCGGCGTCGATACCCAGTATCCGCCCGACGCGGCAAGGCCACCCATCGATACCACGACCGGTATCTTGTTGACGTTCTTTGCTTGCAGGATCGCCTGGCGGATGCGTTCGGATGCCAGCACCGATCCGCCGGGCGAATCGACGCGGACGACCAATGCCTTCAGGTTGCGCTTGGCCAGACCGTCGAGCAGCAGTCCGGCGATGGTGTCGCCGCCCGCGGTGCCCGGCCCAGCCTGTCCGTCGACGATTTCGCCCGCCACGGTGATGACGCCGACCGCGTCGCCGCCGCGCGGCACCGGATGCGCGGCGAGCCAGTTGGCGTACCCGATCGTGCGGAAACTGCCGATCGCCTTGCCGGCTTCCGCGCCCGCCAGTTTGGCGACGCGCTGTCCGAACGCGATCCGGTCGCCCAGATGATCGACCAGCCCTCCGCGAAGATTGGCCTGTGCCACGTCGCCGCCGACCGCCTGTACCAGCTCCACCGGGCGCGTCAGGAACGCATCAATCTGTGCCTTGGGCCGCGCCTTCGTGATCGCCGAGCGCCATTGGTCGAAGATCGCGCCGTACAGCGCCTGATTCGCCGCACGGGCCGGCTCGGACTGGTCGGCGCGCGTGAACGGCTCGACCGCCGATTTGAACTCGCCGACGCGGTAGACGTGGGCGTTGACGCCCAGCTTATCGATCAAACCCTTGTAATAAAGCTGCGATCCGCCGGGGCCGCGAAACATCGTGCCGCCGAACGGGTTCTGCCAGATCTCGCTGGCGTTCGACGCGATGCGGTACGCACCGTCGGTATAGAGCGTGGCATAGGCCAGTACCGGCTTGCCCCCGGCACGGACCCGCGCCACGGCATCGCCGACTTCGGCCAGCGTCGCTGGATAGCCGCCCGCGAAGCGATCCATGTCAAGCACCACCGCCTTGACACGTGCATCGTCCTTCGCCGCGTCCAGCGCCCGGACTACGTCGCGCAGCCGAAGCTGCTGCGTCAGCTTCTGTCCCGAGAATGCGGCGACGGGATCGGCCTCCGCCGGCTGTTCCACGATCGATCCCGACAGGTCAAGCACCAGCGCGCCGTCGGTGATGCGCGTATTGGGCCGCGACGACAGCAGCGCGAACAACATTCCGAAAAACAACAGCATCGCAAGGAGCACCAGCGCATCCTTGATACCGACCAGCAATTTCCACGCACCACGGACGAGCTTCACGCGATTTCCTTCGGGACTTATCGTGCCCCGATAAATAGCGGGGGTGCCGGGGGAGTAAACAGAAACATCTTTCTGGCCAGAGGACGTGCGCCGCTGAGTTGGGCGCGGGCCGGAAGAAAGGGTGGCCTGCTCGACGCCGCAACGCTTGCGGCACATTCCTTTTGGTCCCGTCCTGCATGCACCCGCTCGACGGTGGAGAGGTTATGGCGTTCCGCGTCGGCAGCTTCTACACGCCCCCGGTGTCCGTGATGCCGCCCATACCCTTCACGTCTGCCGCCGCGCCCGCGACGGCGCGGGCCGAACTGGCGGCGACGCTGCGCCTCGCGGCACCGCTGGTCGGCGCGAACCTGTTGCAGATGGCGGTCTATGCCGTCGATGTCGTGTTCGTGGCGCGGTTGGGGGAGGTCGAACTGGCTGCCGCCACGCTCGGCGTCTATATCTATGGCGTCATTCTGTTTGCGCTGTCGGGGCTGATCGGTGCCGCCGCGCCGATCATCGCCGCCGAACTCGGCCAGCGCCGCCATGCGGTGCGTGAAGTACGCCGGTCGTTCCGCATGGCGATGTGGATCGCGGTGCTGGGCAGCGTCCCGTTCATGATCGCGATGTCGCACGGTCAGGCGATGCTGCTGGCAACCGGACAGGACGCGACCGTTGCGGCGCGGGCGGACGCGTTCCTCGACATCCTGTTATGGGCGCTGATCCCGGCGCTGACCGGTACGGTGATGCGCATCACGGCGGCGGCGCTCGGCCGGCCCGGCTGGGCGATGGCGATCACCGCGCTGGGGCTGGGCGTGTCGATCTTCGCCAACTGGCTGCTGGTGTTCGGCAATCTGGGCTTTCCGGCATGGGGGCTGGAAGGATCGGCGATCGCCAGCCTGTCGACCAGCATCGCGATGACCGCCGCCTATGCGATCGTCCTGATCGGCGACCGACGGCTGCGGCGCTTCCGCCTGTTCGGGCGGTGGTGGCGGCACGAATGGTCGCGACTGCGCCAGATCGTGGTGCTGGGCCTGCCGATCGCCGCGACGATGACGTTCGAGGGGGCGCTGTTCTCCGCCGCAGGGTTCCTGATGGGGCGGATCGGCGTGACGGAGGTCGCAGCGCATGCCATCGCGCTCCAGATCGCGGCGTTCCTGTTCCAGGTGCCGTTCGGGATCGCACAGGCGGCCACGATCCGGGTCGGTATGGCCTATGGCGCGGGCGACCGGCAATGGATGGCCCGTGCAGGGTGGTCGGCGCTGGCGGTCGGCACCGGCTTCATGGTCGTTACTGCGACCCTGCTATGGGCGTTTCCCCGCGCGTTCGTCGGCGTCTATGTCGATACCGGTGCCCAGGCCAATGCGGCGATGGTCGCACTGGCGGTCCAGTATCTCGCGATCGCGGCGCTGTTCCAGTTGTTCGACGGGGCGCAGGCCGTGGCGGCTGGCGTGCTGCGCGGGGTGCAGGACACCCGCGTGCCGATGGTGATCGCGCTGGTCGGATACTGGGCGATCGGGTTCGCCACGTCCGTCCTCCTAGGATTCTGGACGCCGATGGGTGGCATCGGCATCTGGATCGGTCTTGCGCTCGGGCTGCTGGTCGTTGCCGTCCTTCTTGTCGACCGTTGGCGTCGCCGCGAACGACTGGGGCTGGTCGGGGTTCGCTGAACGCCCTGCCCGGTTGCCGCCACGCCGCGTCCGCAAATTTGTTCCCCGCGCCTTGACGGTGGATGAACGCCTCCACATATCCGGGGCGCTGGCACTCCCCCTGGGTGAGTGCCAGACCAATTTACCATGCCAACCAAAAAGGGAAAACCGCGCATGAACTTCCGTCCGCTGCACGATCGCGTGCTCGTTCGCCGCGTCGAAGCCGAGGAAAAGACGCTCGGCGGGATCATCATCCCCGACACGGCCAAGGAAAAGCCGCAGGAAGGCGAAGTCGTCGCCGCCGGCACCGGTGCCCGCAACGACAAGGGCGAGATCGCCCCGCTGGACGTCAAGGCCGGCGACCGCATCCTGTTCGGCAAGTGGTCGGGCACCGAGGTCAAGGTCGACGGTGAAGACCTGCTCATCATGAAGGAAAGCGACATCCTCGGGATCGTCGGCTGAACCCTTCGTCTTTATTCTGTTTCCAATACTGAAAGGGTAGCCACATGGCAGCCAAAGAAGTGAAATTCGGTCGTGACGCACGCGAACGCATCCTGCGCGGCGTCGACATCCTTGCCGACGCGGTCAAGGTCACGCTGGGGCCGAAGGGCCGCAACGTCGTGATCGACAAGTCGTTCGGCGCGCCCCGCATCACCAAGGACGGTGTGTCGGTCGCCAAGGAAATCGAACTGAAGGACAAGTTCGAGAACATGGGCGCCCAGATGGTGCGCGAAGTGGCCTCGAAGACCAACGACATCGCGGGCGACGGCACCACCACCGCCACCGTGCTGGCACAGGCGATCGTGCGTGAAGGCATGAAGTCGGTCGCCGCCGGCATGAACCCGATGGACCTGAAGCGCGGCATCGATATCGCCGTGACCAAGGTGGTCGAGGATGTGAAGGCGCGTTCGAAGCCCGTATCGGGTTCGGCCGAAGTCGCACAGGTCGGCATCATCTCGGCCAATGGCGATGTGGAAGTCGGCGAGAAGATCGCCGAAGCCATGGAAAAGGTCGGCAAGGAAGGCGTTATCACGGTCGAAGAGGCCAAAGGCCTCGAATTCGAGCTGGATGTCGTCGAGGGCATGCAGTTCGACCGCGGCTACCTGTCGCCCTACTTCATCACCAACCCGGAAAAGATGCAGGTCGAGCTTAGCGACCCTTACATCCTGATCCACGAGAAGAAGCTGTCGTCGCTGCAGGCGATGCTGCCGATCCTAGAGGCCGTGGTGCAGTCGGGCCGTCCGCTGCTGATCATCGCCGAGGATATCGAGGGTGAAGCGCTCGCCACGCTGGTCGTGAACAAGCTGCGCGGCGGTCTGAAGGTCGCAGCGGTCAAGGCACCGGGCTTCGGCGATCGTCGCAAGGCGATGCTCGAAGACATCGCGATCCTGACCAAGGGCGAAGTCATCAGCGAAGACCTCGGCATCAAGCTCGAGTCGGTGACGCTGGGCATGCTCGGCACCGCCAAGCGCGTGACGATCGACAAGGACAACACCGTCATCGTTGACGGTGCGGGCGACAGCGATGCGATCAAGGGTCGCA
Source organism: Sphingomonas sp. CFBP 13720 (assembly GCF_014842075.1). GTDB lineage: Bacteria > Pseudomonadota > Alphaproteobacteria > Sphingomonadales > Sphingomonadaceae > Sphingomonas. The sequence continues at coordinate 50,121 of NZ_JACYVA010000006.1, read as the reverse complement.
CCGATGCGATCCGTCAGCAGATCGAGGTCACGTCTTCGGACTATGACCGCGAAAAGCTGCAGGAGCGTCTCGCCAAGCTGGCCGGCGGCGTGGCCGTCATCAAGGTCGGTGGCGCCACCGAGGTCGAGGTGAAGGAGCGCAAGGATCGCGTCGACGACGCACTGCACGCAACCCGCGCAGCCGTCGAAGAAGGCATCGTCCCCGGCGGCGGTACGGCGTTGCTGTACGCCACCAAGGCGCTCGACGGCCTGACCGGTGCCAATGACGACCAGACCCGCGGCATCGACATCGTTCGCAAGTCGCTGACCTCGCTGGTGCGTCAGATCGCACAGAATGCCGGTCACGACGGTGCGGTCGTTTCGGGCAAACTGCTCGACGGCAACGACCCGTCGATGGGCTTCAACGCAGCGACCGACAAGTACGAGAACCTTGTCGCGGCCGGCGTGATCGACCCGACCAAGGTCGTGCGCACCGCGCTGCAGAACGCGGCGTCGGTTGCCGGTCTGCTCATCACCACGGAAGCGACCGTCAGCGAGCTTCCCGACGACGGCAAGTCGTCGGCAATGCCCGCCGGCGGCGGCATGGGCGGCATGGGCGGCATGGACTTCTGATCGATTGCGGCCCCCCGGGCGAGCCACGGGCTAGTCCGGGGTCCGCATCGATCCGGCCGGCGGGTGCTCTTGCACCCGACCGACGGGCGGCGGCTTTGCCGTCGCGGGATCCAGACGCGAAAAAAGGCCGGGAGGGGATGCCCCTTCCCGGCCTTTTTCTATCCTCTGCCCCGGCGCCTGCCGGAGCGGTGATCCGCCTTACTTGAAATTATCCGCATAGGCCTGAAGCTTCAGCTTCCGTTCGGGTGCCGGGATCACGTGATATTCGATCCCTTCGCGCGTCGCATACTCGACCGCGGCATCCAGCGTCGGGAAACGCAGCTTTACCTGCTCTTGCGTATCGCCGGACCCGGCCCAGCCTGTCAGCGGGTCGGCACGGCGCGGTTCGACCTGTTCGAATTCGAGCATCCATGTCTCTGCGCGGGCGCGGCCCGATTGCATCGCATTCTTGGGAAACTGATAGATTCGCGCATTGGACATACGGCTGTTCCTGGATCGTCGTTGTGGCCGCCTGCACGGCACATTGCGCAATTCATAGCAAAGCCTGCCCCGCCCGCGCCAGTGGCCGCATCATCGGTTACGCGAAAGTGACGCTGATAATGCGAATACTACCAGTTACCCACAATCCTTAGGATCGAAATCCGCCATATCGCAGTTGCGATGCATTATCATTAAGAGTAGCTTTGGGGTTGTTTCGCTTTCCAAAACAGCTTATGGCCCCCGCGTCGCGGCAGGACCGCGTCCCGATTGCACGGAGAGAGAAGTCTTGGCTCGCAAGAAGATCGCGCTGATCGGCGCTGGCAACATCGGTGGCACCCTCGCCCATCTGGCCGCGCTCAAGAACCTGGGCGATATCGTCCTGTTCGACGTCGCCGAAGGTGTGCCGCAGGGCAAGGCGCTCGACCTCTCGCAGTGCGGACCGGTCGAAGGCTTTGACGCCACGATCACCGGCAGCAACGACTATGCCGACATCGCCGGCGCGGACGTCATCATCGTGACCGCGGGCGTGGCGCGCAAGCCGGGCATGAGCCGCGACGACCTGCTAGGCATCAACCTGAAGGTCATGAAGGCCGTTGGTGAGGGCATCAAGGCCAACGCACCCGACGCGTTCGTGATCTGCATCACCAACCCGCTCGACGCGATGGTATGGGCGCTGCGCGAATTCTCCGGCCTGCCGCACCACATGGTCGTCGGCATGGCCGGCGTGCTCGACAGCGCGCGGTTCAGCCACTTTCTCGCCGACGAGTTCAAGGTATCGGTCAAGGACGTTACCAGCTTCGTACTGGGCGGCCATGGCGACACGATGGTTCCGGTCATCAGCTACTCGACGGTATCGGGCATCCCGGTTCCCGACCTTATCAAGATGGGCCGTTCGACGCAGGAGCGCATCGACGCGATCGTCAAGCGCACGCGTGGCGGCGGCGGCGAGATCGTCGCGCTGCTCAAGACCGGATCGGCCTATTACGCCCCGGCGACCAGCGGCATCGCGATGGCCGAGGCCTATCTGTACGACCAGAAGCGCGTCCTTCCAGCGGCAGCCTATGTCGACGGTCAGTATGGCGTGAACGACCTGTATGTCGGCGTGCCGGTGGTGATCGGTGCAGGCGGCGTCGAACAGATCGTCGAGATCGCGCTGGACGACGAGGCAAAGGCGAACCTCACCGTATCGGTCGACGCGGTCAAGGAACTGCTGGTGGCGTGTAAGGGCATCGACGACAGTTTGGCGTAACATGTCGTACCCCCGCGCAGGCGGGGGTCCAGGGTACGGGGTACAACGCCTATGGCTCTGGATCCTCGCCTGCGCGGGGATACAGAATGGTAGGCCTGCCATGATGAAGGACGGATACGTCTACATCATGGCCAGCTGCCGCAACGGAACGATTTACACTGGTTCGACCAGTACGCTGGTTCAGCCTATCCATCAGCACCGTACCAGAGCCGTCGAAGGATTTACGAGCGAACACGACTGCACGCTTCTAGTCTGGTACGAATGCCACGACGATTTGTAGGAAGCGCGCCTTCGGGAACGCCGGATCAAGAAGTGGAACCGCGACTGGACGTTGCGGTTGATCGAAGAAACCAATCCCGGCTGGAACGACCTGTTCGACCAGTTGGCCTGATTTTCGCTCCGGTTATGGAGTACGCAAGGGAAACGAAGATGAGCATCCTCGTCAACAAGAACACCAAGGTCATCACCCAGGGGATGACCGGTGAAACCGGCAGCTTTCATACCAAGGCAGCGCTGGAATACGGCACGCAGATGGTCGGCGGCGTAACGCCGGGCAAGGGCGGAACCGAGCATCTCGGTCTTCCTGTCTACAACACCGTTGCCGAAGCGAAGTCGAAGACCGGCGCCGACGCATCGGTCATCTACGTGCCGCCGCCCTTCGCCGCCGATTCGATCCTCGAAGCGATCGATGCCGAAATCCCCCTGATCGTTGCGATTACTGAAGGCATTCCGGTGCTGGACATGGTCAAGGTCAAGCGCGCGCTGTCGGGATCGAAGTCGCGGCTGATCGGCCCGAACTGCCCCGGCGTGCTGACGCCCGGCCAGTGCAAGATCGGCATCATGCCCGGCAGCATCTTCAAGCAGGGCAGCGTCGGCGTCGTCTCGCGCTCGGGCACGCTGACCTATGAGGCGGTGTTCCAGACGTCGAACGCCGGTCTGGGCCAGACCACGGCGGTCGGTATTGGCGGCGATCCGGTCAACGGCACCAACTTCATCGACGTGCTCGAACTGTTCCTTGCCGACGATGCCACCCAGTCGATCATCATGATCGGCGAGATCGGCGGCGATGCGGAAGAACAGGCCGCGCAGTTCCTGATCGACGAGGCAAAGCGCGGCCGCAGCAAGCCGATGGCTGGCTTCATCGCCGGTCGCACCGCGCCTCCGGGTCGTCGCATGGGCCACGCCGGCGCGATCGTTTCGGGCGGCAAGGGCGATGCCGAAAGCAAAATCGCAGCGATGGAAGCGGCCGGTATCAAGGTCGCGGCCTCGCCCAGCGAGCTAGGATCCACGCTGCTCGAAGTATTGAACGGCTGAACGAAGATCCCCGTGCGATCGTTCGCACGGGGCACCTCCCGGTTGGACCGGGAACGCGGACACGACAGGAAGTGACCATGGGCTACGAAGGCCAGGATTTCGACATTGCCGCCGGCGTCAGCCCGGCGTTCGTGGAAACGCTCTATGGTCGCTACCGCGACGATCCGTCGTCGGTCGATGCCGGATGGCGGCAGTGGTTCGACGGTCTGGAGGGTGCGGTCCAGCATCCCAGCTGGCAGAGCAAGCGCTGGCCGCTGACGGACACCGACGCGCTGACCGCCGCGCTCGATCCGACGCAGATGGAACCTGCTCCGAAGCCTGCACGGGGCGGCGCGAAGCCTGCCCCCGCGCCTGCGGCACCCAAGGTCGATATCGCCAAGGCGGCGGGCGACGCGATCCGCGCACAGTTGTTGATCCGCACCTATCGCGTGCGCGGGCATCTGGCCGCCAATCTCGATCCGCTCGGTCTGGCGCGACGTGAACTGCCCGACGATCTGCGTACCGAATATCACGGTTTCTCGGATACCGAGATCGACACGCCGGTCTATCTGGGCGGGACGCTCGGCCTTGAATGGGCAACGGTGCGCGAAATCGTCGATATCCTGCGCGCGAATTACTGCGGCAATGTCGGCCTCGAATTCATGCACATCGCCGACGTCGAGGAACGCAAGTTCCTGCAGGACCGCATGGAAGGCCGTGACAAGGCGATCCAGTTCTCGAACGACGGCAAGAAGGCGATCCTGAGCAAGGTCATCGAGGCCGAGCAGTGGGAGAAATTCCTCGGCCGCAAATATGTCGGCACGAAGCGCTTCGGGCTCGACGGCGGTGAATCGATGATTCCGGCGCTGGAATCGGTGATCAAATATGGCGGCCAGATGGGCGTGCGCGAGATCGTGTACGGCATGGCGCATCGCGGCCGGCTAAACGTGCTGGCCAACGTCATGCATAAGCCGGTGCGGGTGATCTTCCACGAATTCGCCGGTGGTTCGGCGAACCCCGACGAGATCGGCGGATCGGGCGACGTCAAATATCACCTCGGCACCTCGACCGATCGCAGCTTCGACGACATCACCGTCCATATGTCGCTGGTCGCCAACCCGAGCCACCTCGAAGCGGTGAACCCGGTCGTGTTGGGCAAGGTACGCGCGCAACAGACGTTCCGCGACGATCTGGGCACGCACGAACAGGTGCTGCCGGTGCTGATCCACGGCGACGCGGCCTTTGCGGGTCAGGGAATCGTCTGGGAATGCCTCGGCTTCTCGGGCATCCGTGGCTACAATACTGGCGGCTGCATCCATTTTATCATCAACAACCAGGTCGGTTTCACCACCAGCCCGCAATTCGCACGTTCGTCGCCATATCCTTCGGATGTGGCGAAGGGGGTTCAGGCGCCGATATTCCACGTAAACGGTGACGATCCGGAGGCCGTGACGTTCGCGACGAAGATGGCGATCGAGTTCCGTCAGACGTTCAAGCGCGATATCGTAATCGACATGTGGTGCTATCGCCGCTTCGGCCATAACGAAGGCGACGAGCCGTCCTTCACCCAGCCGCTGATGTACGCCAAGATCAAGGGCCATCCCGGCGTCAGCGAAATCTATGGCAAGCGGCTGCAGGACGAAGGCGTGATCGACGGCGAGTTCGCCGCCGCCAAGACCGCCGAGTTCACCCAGCAGCTGGAAGGCGAGTTCGAGGGGGCCAAGTCGTACAAGCCCAACCGTGCCGACTGGTTCGCCGGGCGCTGGTCGGGCCTGCATGCGCCGATGGACGCAGAGGGATCGCGCCGGTCGGTCGAAACCGGCATCGAACAGAAGCTGTTCGATTCGCTCGGCCGCACGCTGACCGCCATTCCCGAGGATCTTCAGATCCACAAGACACTGGCGCGCGTGCTGGATGCCAAGCGGGCGATGTTCACCAGCGGCGAAGGATTCGACTGGGCGACCGGCGAGGCGCTGGCATTCGGGTCGTTGCTGTCCGAAGGGTTCGGCGTACGACTGTCGGGACAGGATTCGGGCCGCGGCACGTTCTCGCAACGTCATGCGGTGTGGGTCGACCAGACCGACGAGCATAAATACGTGCCGCTGCGGACGATCGAACATGGCAGCTTCGAGGTGCTCGACAGCCCGCTGTCCGAATATGGTGTGCTGGGCTTCGAATATGGCTATGCGCTCGCCGATCCGAAGGCGCTGGTATTGTGGGAAGCGCAGTTCGGCGATTTCGCCAACGGCGCGCAGATCATGATCGATCAGTTCATCGCGGCGGGCGAGGCCAAGTGGCTTCGTGCCAACGGCCTCGTGATGCTGTTGCCGCACGGTTACGAAGGTCAGGGACCGGAGCATAGCTCGGCACGGCTCGAACGCTTCCTGCAACTGTGCGCGGGCGACAATATGCAGGTCGCCAACGTCACGACACCGGCGAATTATTTCCACCTGCTGCGGCGGCAGATGCACCGGAATTTCCGCAAGCCGCTGGTCATGATGACGCCCAAGTCGCTGTTGCGGCACAAGATGGCGGTGTCGAAGACGGCGGACTTCCTTGGCACGACGCATTTCCAGCGGCTGCTGTCCGACCCGTCGGCACCCGCCGACGCGGACACGACGCGTCTGGTGCTGTGTTCGGGCAAGGTCGCGTTCGACCTGATCGAGGCACGCGACGCGGCGGGCGACACTACGACGCAGATCGTCCGCGTGGAACAGATCTATCCGTTCCCGTCGGACGCGCTGGTCAAGCGGTTGCAGCGTCTTCCCAAGCTGACCGACGTAGTCTGGGCCCAGGAAGAGCCGAAGAACAACGGTTCGTGGTTCCTGGTCGAGCCGCTGATCGAGGATGCGCTGGCCGATGCGGGCGCACCGGTTCGTCGGGCACGCTATGCCGGTCGTGCCGCCGCCGCATCGCCCGCCACCGGGTTGATGAAGCGGCACCAGGCCGAACAGGGTGCATTGGTCGCCGATGCGCTGGGCCACAATGTCCGCGACGAGATCCGTCGTACCCGCCAGTCCGAAAGCAACGCCGCCACCGGCAAGGCTGCGTCGTAACCACCATGTGCTGGCCCCTTCAGGGGCAGATGAGGAAGACCCGATGGCAACCGAAGTTCTCGTCCCCACGCTGGGCGAATCGATCACCGAAGCGACGCTGGGCGAATGGCTGAAGCAGCCAGGCGACGCCGTCGCCGCCGATGAGCCGATCGCCAGTCTTGAAACCGACAAGGTTTCGGTCGAAGTCCCCTCCCCCGTCGCGGGCGTGATGGGTGCGCATGCGGTACAGCCGGGCGACACCGTGTCGGTCGGCGCGATGATCGCGACGATCGATGCCGGCGGTGGTGCCGTAGCGGCACCCAAGCCGGCCGAAGCGCCGAAGGCCGATGCGGCACCCGCAGCGGCCGCGCCGACGGCGTCGGCACCCGCACCGGCCCCGGCACCCGCCGAGACCAACGTCGACGCCGCCGCGCTGTCGCCGTCGGTCCGTCGTGCGATCCTCGAACACGGCGTCGACCCGGCGAAGGTTAAGGGTACGGGCCGTGACGGTCGCATCACCAAGGAAGACGTCGTCGCCGCAGCCGGCGACCGATCAGCCGCAGCGGCCACGGGTGCCGCGCCCGCCGCTGCCGCGGCACCCGTGGCCGCCACCGCACCGACGCGCGGCGAAGAGCGGGTGAAGATGACCCGCCTGCGTCAGACGATCGCCCGCCGCCTGAAGGAAGCACAGGACACGGCGGCGCTGCTGACCACCTTCAACGACGTCGACATGACCGCCGTCATCGAGGCGCGGGCGAAGTACAAGGACCTGTTCGAGAAGAAGCACGGCGTTCGCCTTGGCTTCATGGGTTTTTTCGTGAAGGCCGCGACGATGGCGCTGAAGGACATTCCGTCCGTCAACGCCAGCATCGAGGGCGATGAGATCGTCTATCGCGACTATGCCGACATTTCGGTCGCGGTCAGCGCGCCGGGCGGCCTCGTCGTTCCCGTCATCCGCGACGCCGACAAGCTGTCGGTCGCGGGCGTTGAAAAGACGATCGGCGACTTCGGCAAGCGCGCCAAGGAAGGCACGCTGAAGATGGACGAGATGAAGGGCGGCACCTTCACCATCTCCAACGGCGGCGTGTTCGGATCGCTGATGTCGACGCCGATCATCAACCCGCCGCAGTCGGCGGTGCTGGGTCTGCACCGGATCGAGGAACGCCCGGTGGTCCGCGACGGACAGATCGTGATCCGCCCGATGATGTATCTGGCGCTCAGCTACGACCATCGTCTGATCGACGGTCGCGAGGCGGTGACCTTCCTCGTCGCGCTCAAGAACGCGATCGAGGACCCGACGCGCCTGCTGATCGACCTGTAAGGGAGCGCGAGACGGTGGGCATGGTGATCTATCTGCGTCGTGCAGGGGCGGCCGATATCGATCGGCTGATCGCGACGCCCACCGATTTCGAGGAATTCGTGTTCGAGGAAGCGGTCGACGGCGCCGACGTCATCGATTTCGACAAGGCATGGGATGCGCTGCATTTCATGCTGACCGACGGAGGCCGGACGCCGCACCCGCTGGGCCTGATCTGCGAAGCGTTGCCCGAACTGGGCGCGGACGAGAACGGGATGGACGGCTTCGGCGTGATCTCTCCCGAACGGATGGCGGCGTTTGCGGCGGCACTCGACAAACTCGACGACGCGACACTTGCGGCACGCTACGATCCGGCGGCATTCGTCGCGGCCGACGTCTATCTGGCGGACATGTTCGCGGATGAAGGCGCCGAGGCGCTCGATTATATCATGCAGGGTGTGCCCGCATTGCGTCGCTTTGCGACGACGTGCCGGCGGACCGGCGATGGCGCGATCCGCGTGATCGCGTGAACGATTTGGGACGGGATGGATAATCATGGCTGATACCCAAGCCCGTGCCACGTCGCCTGCCCGCATCGAGCAAGTAACCATCGGCAACTTCCGCTCACTGCAACAGGTCGAGTTCAAGGGTATCACACCGCTGACCGTCCTGCTGGGGGCAAACGGTAGCGGAAAATCGACGTTCTTCGATGTGTTTGCGTTTCTATCGGACTGTTTTTCTGAGGGTCTGCGTCGAGCGGTCGACAAGCGGGGCAAGTTTTCCGACCTCAGAAGCCGTGGACAAACCGGACCGATCACGTTCGAGGTCGCGTATCGGGAAGGCGGCCAGATCGGTGGTGTACGACCGGGATTGGTACGGTATCACCTTGCCATCGACGAAGCAGAAGGCCGACCGGTCGTAGCTTCTGAGTGGATGCACTGGAAACGCGGCAGCTTTGGGAAGCCTTTCCGGTTTCTGGATTATCGGTTCGGCCTCGGATCAGTAATCTCCGGGGAATTGCCGGAACAGGACGATACCCGTCGCGATTTGCCGCTCGCGGCACCCGACGTACTGGCAGTCAGCACGTTAGGCCAATTGGCAGACAATCCTCGCGTCCGGTCACTTCGCGACTTTATCGTAGGCTGGCACCTGTCATACTTGTCGACAAGCGATACCCGGGTCGTTCCCGAGGCCGGGCCGCAAGAGCATCTTTCGCGTACCGGCAACAATCTCGCGAATGTTATCCAGTATTTTTCGGAACGTCACCCGATGGTACTGGAACGCGTGTTCACTGCGCTGCGGCGGCGTATTCCAAAGCTGGAGTCGGTCCAGCCCGTTTCCCTGCCAACCGGGCACCTGTTGCTGACGGTCAAGGATGCGCCTTTTGCCGAAGGCGTTCAGGCGCGCTATGTATCGGACGGCACGCTAAAAATGCTGGCATACCTGATCCAGCTGAACGATCCTTCACCGCCCCCCTTCCTTGGCATCGAAGAGCCGGAGAATTTCCTGCATCCGAGGCTGCTCAGAGAACTTGCCGAGGAATGCGAAGTCGCCGCGCGACGGATGCAGATGGTGGTGACGACCCACTCGCCGTTCTTCATCGACGCATTGACGCCAGCACAGGTATGGGCGCTTCGCCGCAATGCAATGGGCTATACCGAGGCCGTTCGCGCGTCGCAGATGGCTGGTGTCCCGGAACAGATCGCCGCGGGTGCCACACTTGGCCAATTGTGGACCGAAGGCTTCTTCGAAGCAGGCAATCCCTGACGGCATGCCACGCAAACTCCACATCCACGTCGAAGAGCCGTCCATGGAAGCGTTTCTTTTGGAACTGCTGCCGCGCTTCCTTGACCAGGCTATCGCATGGCAAGCGGTCAATTACGGATCGAAACAGCAGTTGCTGGCGCGGTTGCCCATGCGAATGATGGGCTATGCCCGCGTACCGGCCGAACACCGTCCGCTCTCCCTGGTGTTGATCGATCGGGACGATGATAACTGCGTTGTCCTGAAACGTCAGGTCGAGGATGCATGTCGTGCCGCCGGATTGCGTGTCCGGAACCGGCATGACGCGACCGCCGATTTCGACGTTGTAAACCGCATCGTGATCGAGGAACTGGAGGCATGGTTCTTTGGGGATGCGAACGCGGTGGAACGGGCATGGCCCGGATCAGGCAGGGCATTGCGAAAAGCAGCGTACCGCGATCCGGATGCAATTCGTGGAGGAACCCACGAGGCGTTTCTGCGCGTATTGCAGGGGGCAGGCCATTTGCGTGGCCTCGATCGCCTGCCCAAGATCGACGTGGCGCGGACTATGGGTAGCCTGCTGATGCCCGATACCAACGTCTCGCCATCTTTCGGACAATTCTGGACAGGGTTGAACGCCCTTCTCGCTAACGGACAAAGGCAAACCAATGGCTGAATACGACTTCGACGTTCTGGTGATCGGTTCCGGTCCCGGTGGCTATGTCGCGGCGATCCGCGCGGCGCAGCTTGGTCTGAAGACCGCCTGTGCCGAGGGTCGCGCGACGCTGGGCGGTACGTGCCTCAACGTCGGCTGCATCCCGTCGAAGGCACTGTTGCATGCGTCCGAACTGTACGAGGAAGCGACCAGCGGCCATCTCGCCAAGTTCGGTGTCGAGATCCAGGGCGCGACGCTCAACCTCGACCAGATGCACGCCGAGAAGGCGAAAGCGGTCGGCGAGTTGACCGGCGGCATCGAATATCTGTTCAAGAAGAACAAGGTCGAGTGGCTGAAAGGCTATGCCGCGTTCGAGAACGACCATAGCGTCCGTATCGGCGACCGCACCGTCACCGCACGCGATATCGTGATCGCGACCGGATCGTCGGTCACCCCGCTGCCGGGCGTCGATGTCGACAACGACACGGCGATCATCGTCGATTCGACCGGCGCGCTGGCACTGCCCAAGGTGCCCGAGCATCTGGTGGTGATCGGCGGCGGCGTGATCGGGCTGGAGCTCGGCAGCGTGTGGCGGCGTCTGGGCGCGAAGGTGACGGTGGTCGAATATGCCGACCAGATCCTGCCGGGCTTCGATGGCGAGGTTCGCAAGGAATCGGCCAAGCTGTTCAAGAAGCAGGGCTTCGACCTGAAGACATCGACCAAGGTCACCGGCGCGCGCGTCGATGGCGCTACCGCGACGCTGACCGTCGAGCCGGCGGCGGGTGGCGAGGCGACGACGATCACCGCCGATGCGGTGCTGGTGTCGATCGGTCGCCGTGCCAACACCGAAGGGCTGGCGCTCGACAAGGCGGGGCTGACGGTGAACCAGCGCGGACAGGTCGATATCGACGACGAGTTCCGCACCAAGGTCGACGGCATCTGGGCGATCGGGGACGTCGTCCATGGCCCGATGCTGGCACACAAGGCCGAGGACGAGGGCGTCGCGGTCGCCGAGTTCATCGCGGGCCAGACCGGCATCGTGAACCACGACGTGATCCCGAGCGTGGTCTACACCATGCCCGAGATCGCCGGCGTCGGGCTGACCGAAGAAGCCGCGAAGGAAAAGGGCGAGATCAAGGTCGGCAAGTTCCCCTTCGCCGCCAACAGCCGAGCCAAGACCAATCGCGACACCGATGGTTTCGTAAAGGTCATCGCCGACGCGAAGAGCGACCGCGTGCTGGGCGTATGGATCGTATCGTCGCTGGCGGGCACGATGATCGCACAGGCAGCGCAAGCGATGGAGTTCGGCGCGACCAGCGAGGACATCGCCTATACCTGCCACGCGCATCCGACGCATGCCGAGGCGCTGAAGGAAGCGGCGATGGCGGTACAGGGCAAGCCGATCCACATCTGATCGACGACTGGCGTTTGAACGTTTGGGGCGGCATGTGGCGACACACGCCGCCCTTTTTCATGTGCGGCCGGTTGTGGGGCGCTTGGCGGAAATACGGTAACGTCGGGTTCGGATGTCGTGCGGCTGAACGTTGCCCTGCCCTAGCTTCGCAATCTGGTCCGTTGCGCTTAGGTTGAATCGGCGCTCACCGTGAGCGTGCTTTCGCGGCCTGCCTGCGCCTCGCCGTGGCAAAGTCCCGGGATGACGACATGAGACTGATGTTCGCTGAACGTCGATCCGCCCTTTGCAAACGGACGCATGCTGCCTTCGCGCGCTGACGTCCGGTTACGCCATACACCTTGGGCCTCGACCCACCGCTCCGCTGGTCCGCCAATACAGGCATGCGTTGGATCCATGTATGGCACGCTCTGATCGCGATGCCGCTGTTTCGCGAACGACGAACGAAGCCGCCGATCGGCATCGAGACAAAAATGTTCGGAAACGCTGGTTTGGCCCGCCCTCAGCACAGTAGGCTAAAGCGGTACGTGCGCCGGAAGGGTGCAAGACGTCGTACGCATGCCGTCAGGGCTGAACGTCGATCGGCTGTAGGAATGAAGCTGCATCCGCCGTAACCCGGCCGGGATTCGTCACGCCGGGCATGCGTACGGCCGGTTTGGACCCGCCTCGAATGAAAAAGGCCGGCACCACGTCTCCGTGGCACCGGCCTCGTTCGCGACACCGCGATCACGCCATATCAGGCTACGGGCGGCACTGCTTCCTCATCGGCGCGCACGCGGCGGCGGCGACGTGGGCGTTCCGCACCATCGTCGCTGGTCGACAGCGAGGGTGGCAGGCGATCCGCCTCGATCGACGCGGTCGGTTCGCCCGGTTCGATCGCTTCCGCCGGTGCGGCGGCTACCGCATCGACGCGCGGACGCGGCGTGCGACGGCGGGGTGCCTTGACCTCCGCTACCTCGACTACATCGTTGGCCTGCGTGCCGGCTTCGCCTTCGCTCTGCATCGTTTCGCCCGCGTCTTCGGCAGGGCTGCGGCCCGCGTCGCGACGGAGCCGTTCGCGCGGCTGGCGATCTTCGCGCGGTGCGCGGTCCTCTCGGGTAGCGCGTTCTTCACGGGGTGCGCGGTCCTCGCGGGCAACGCGATCTTCACGCGGCGCACGGTCTTCTCGGGCTACACGATCTTCGCGCGGTGCGCGGTCTTCGCGAGCGACGCGATCTTCGCGTGGTGTGCGGTCCTCGCGAGCGACACGATCCTCGCGCGGTGCGCGTTCGCCACGGTCGTCGCGCTGCACACGGTCGCCCCGGTCCTCGCGCGGACCGCGATCGTCGCGCTGCGCACGAACCGGACGGTCGTCGCGTTGTCCACGGTCGTCGCGATTGCCGCGCTCCTGCGCGACTGCGTCCGATCCGTTGTCGCCGTCGAAGTCGGAATCATCGCCGTCCGCGTAATCGTCGCGGCCCCCGCGCTGTTCCTCGACCCGCGGGCGGCTGTCGCCGAGCACGCGGAAATAATGATCGGCGAACTGCAGGTAATATTCGGTGTTGACCCGGTCGCCGGCGCGTTGCGCATCGGCGGCAAGATTCTTGTACTTTTCCAGCAACTGCGCCGCGTTGCCACGCGCGCGGTTGTCGATGCGGTTACCATTGTTGCGCGGATTGTTGCCGCCGCCGGTTCCCGGCTGGCGCTGTCCACCGCGACCGCGACGGCGGCCGGCCTGACGATTATCCATCAAGGTTTGGTTGTCCTGTCCTTACCTGTCCGTCGATCCAGCGATCGCGGCTGCGAGCAAATCCGCGAACGATGCGCGAGCACCGCCCGTCTGCCATGGCCACCGGACGACAGCGGCTCACATGACGATGGAAGGAGCCCTGCCCCGCTATCAACGACCTGGTCGATGGTGCTGCCCCGACCCGGTCTTAGCCGCTGCGTCGGGCTTCTCCAAGCGGAAAGATGGGGCAGCACGCCATTGTCTTCAACCGGCCACCACGCAGCGCGGACGGCCGCCGAGGTCGGGTACGATCCGGGCGGACAGGCCAGCGGCGGCGACCAGCGCCGATACCGCATCCCCCTGTGTATGGCCGATTTCGATCGTGGCAATCCCGCCGGGCGCGAGCAGACGCGGCAGATCGGGGACGATCCGGCGATAGTCGTCCAGCCCGTCCTGACCCGCGAACAGCGCCGACGCTGGTTCGTGGCCGGCGACCTCGTGCGGCAGGATTTCGTCGGCCCCGATATAGGGCGGATTGGCGAGGATCAGGTCGAACCGGTCGTCGATGCCGCTCGCCCAATCGCCGATGCGGAAGCTCGCCCGCGCCTGCATGCCGAGACTGGCAGCATTCCCCCGCGCATAGTCGAGCGCGCTTTCCGATGCATCGATGCCCAGACCGTCCGCGTCGGGCCATTGGTCGAGCGCCGCGAGCAGCAACGTGCCCGGCCCGGTGCCGAGGTCGAGAATATGCCGGGGCGAGCGGTCGCCGAAATGGGCCACCGCCGCCTCGATCAGCGTCTCGCTGTCGGCGCGGGGCACCAGCGCACCGGGGCCGACCGTCAGTTCGATCGTCCAGAACGCCCGGCTGCCGACGATATAGGCGACCGGCTCGTGCGCCAGCCGTCGCTCCACCAGCGCCGCGAAGCCGGGCGGTACGGGGTCGTCGAGGCGGGCGAGCAGCATCGATTCGCGCGATGTGCCAAGCGCGTGGGCGGCGAGGAGTTCGGCGTCTAGGCGGGGGGATTCCGAGAATGCAGCGATGCGCGTCGTTGCTTCGGTCAGTGCGTGGCGAAGCGTGGTCATGGGTTCACGCGAAGCCGCGGAGGCGCGCAGAGGGTGCGTGCGGGTCGGTCGGTTGCGCCGAACGGCGCTCTCTTGCTGGTTTGCCGGGGGACGAATCGGATCGCTGCGCGATCGGTCGTCGCCGCGAACCTTCCCTGCGCCTCTGCGCCTCCGCGCGAAAACCCCCTTCTTCCTCCGCGCCTTCGCGCTTTCGCGTGAGAACGACCTTCTGCCGCCTCACCCATCCAGCGTCGCCAGCCGCTCGGCTTCGTCCTGCGCGATCAGGGCACCGAGCAGTTCTTCCATCTCGCCTTCCAGAATTTCGGGAAGGCGATGGAGCGTCAGGTTGATGCGATGATCGGTCACGCGGCCCTGCGGGAAATTATAGGTGCGGATGCGTTCCGACCGGTCGCCCGATCCGACCATCGACCGGCGCGTGCCGGCACGTTCGTCAGCAAGACGCGAGCGTTCCGCCTCGTACAGCCGGGTGCGCAGTACCTTCAGCGCCTTGGCCTTGTTCTTGTGCTGCGATTTTTCATCCTGCTGGATGACCACCAGACCGGTAGGAAGGTGCGTGATGCGCACCGCCGAATCGGTGGTGTTGACCGACTGTCCGCCCGGCCCGGACGAACGGTACACGTCGATCCGCAGGTCGCGCACCTCGTCGATCTGGACGTCGACTTCCTCTGCTTCGGGCAGGACGGCGACGGTCGCCGCGCTGGTGTGGATCCGCCCGCCGCTCTCGGTTGCCGGCACGCGCTGGACACGGTGGACGCCGCTTTCGAATTTCAGCCGGGCGAACACCCCCGCGCCGGTCACGCTGGCGACGACTTCCTTGTACCCGCCCGCATCGGATGCCGATGCCGAGATGAGTTCGATCCGCCAGCCGCGATTGTCGGCATAGCGCTGATACATGCGGAACAGGTCGCCCGCGAACAGCGCAGCCTCGTCCCCGCCGGTGCCGGCGCGAATTTCGAGCATCGCCGCGCGTTCGTCGGCCGCATCGCGCGGCAGCAAGGCCAACGCCAGCGCGCGTTCGGCGGCTTCCAGTTGCGCGCGATTGTCGTGAAGTTCCTCGGTCGCCATCTGCCGAAGGTCGTCATCGGCGTCCTGCGTCATATACAGCAGGCTCTCGCTCTCGGCGCGCAACCGCCGCACCTCGCCCGCCGCCTGCGCCACCGGTTCGAGTTCGGCATATTCCTTCGACACCGCGACGAAGCGATCGCCCGGCAGATCGCCGGTCGCCATCTGCGCCTGCAATTCGTCGCGCCGCGCCTCGATCTGGGCGATGCGTTCGGGGGCAATGGTCATCGCGCGAACGGTTCCGGGACGATGTTCCCATGGTCGTCAAAGCTGGTCACGTCCGCGACATCGGGATTGTCGTCGGCCATGAACTGCGCCCACATCGTTACACGCAACCGGTCCAGCGGAACGATTTGCTGTTCTCCACTCCGCAGATTCTTCACGGCGGCTTCACCTCGCGCCAGCTCGTCATCGCCGAGGATGATTGCATATTCGGCACCGTCTGCGTTGGCTTTAGCCATTCGGCGCTTCATGTTACCGCGATAGGCCATATCGACCCGCAATCCGGTCCGGCGCAGGTCGGTCACGACCGTTTGCGCCGCACGTTCCGCCGCAGTTCCGAGCGGCACCACAACGGCGAACAGGGTTGGCGACTTCGGCTCCGCCAGCAGCATCGCCAGCCGCTCGATCCCCGCCGCCCAGCCGACACCCGGCGTCGAAGGCCCGCCAAGGCTTTCGATCAGCCCGTCATATCGCCCGCCGGCCAGCACCGTACCCTGCGCGCCCAGCCGGTCGGTGACGAATTCGAACGCGGTGTGACGGTAATAGTCCAGCCCGCGCACCAGCCGGTCGTTGCGGGTCCACTTGACCCCGGCAGCGTCCAGTCCACCGGTTACCGCCGCGAAGAAGTCCGCCGCTTCCGCCGTCAGAAACCCGTCGATCCCCGGCGCGCTGTCGGCGATCGGCCGGTCGCGCGGGTCCTTCGAATCGAGGATGCGCATCGGGTTCTTGTCGAGCCGCTTGATGCTGTCTTCCGACAGGTCGCCGCGATGCGCTTCGAAATGCTCGACCAGCGCCGCACGCCATGCGTCGCGCGTTTCGGCGTCGCCCAGCGTGTTGAGTTGCAGCGTCACGCCGTCGGCGATGCCGAGTTCGTGCAACAGCTGATCGGCCATCGCCAGCAATTCGATATCGGCCATCGGTTCGGCCGCGCCGATCACTTCGGCGTCGATCTGGTGGAATTGGCGATAGCGACCTTTTTGCGGGCGTTCGTAGCGGAACACCGGACCGTGCGTCGCCAGCTTGAGCGGTGCGTATTGCTGCCACCCCTCGGTCAGATACGCACGGGCGATACCCGCCGTGAACTCCGGGCGCAGCGTCAGCGAATCGCCGCCGCGATCCTCGAACGAATACATCTCCTTCGACACGACATCGGTCGTCTCGCCCAGCGAACGGGCGAAGACGGCGGTCGATTCGAACACCGGCACCTCGACCCGCTGGAAGCAATAAAGCCGCCGCACGCGCTCGAACGTCTCCGCCACATGAGTGAAGCGCCGTTCGAAGTCGCCGAAGATATCCTGGGTGCCGCGAACCGGGCGCGGGGTGGTGATCTTTGCCATCAGGGCGCGGTATCTATGGCGTCCGCGCGGCGAACGCCAGATGATATCCCGGCCCTATGCGGCGACCTTGCGGTCGATCGACCCCAGTTCGCCGCTCGCCCGCGCCTTTCGGCCATAGACCGCCTCGAACAACGGGGTCGCCATCACCGTGGTGACGATCGCCATCAGCACCAGCATCGCGAACAGCGTGGGGCCGATGATCCCCTTTTGCAGGCCGATGTTGATAATGATGAGTTCCATCAGCCCGCGCGAGTTCATCAGCGCGCCGATGCCCAGCGCGGTGCGGTTGTCCTCACCCGCCAGCCGCGCCGCCGCCCAGCATGCGCCGAACTTGGCGAGGATCGACACCGCCAGCACGCCCAGCGCGATCAGCAGCAGCGACGGCGAATTGACCATGTCCATCCGTGTGTTCAGCCCCGAATAGGTGAAGAACATCGGCAGCAGCAGCACCACCGCCAGCGGCTCTACCTTGCGCTTGAGTTCGGCGACGAACAGCCCGCGCGGCATGAACACGCCGAGGATGAAGCCGCCGAAGATCGCATGGATGCCGATCGCGTCCATGAAGAAGGCGGAGATGCAGAACAGCGTCAGCGTGATCGACAGCACGGTCATGCTCATTTCGCCCCGCGCTTCGACCGCGCGGCCCAGCGGCGCGAGCAGCCGCCGGCCGAACAGAATCAGGAACGCGGCGTACAGCACCGCCCCGCCGATCGCGATCACCGCGATGCCCGCGCCTCCGCCGAACGTCGCCAGCACAACCGCCAGCACGCACCACGACACCGCGTCGTCGAACGCGCCGGCGGTCAGCGACAGCGTGCCGAGCGACGTGTCGGCCAGCCCGCGTTCGTGGATGATCCGCGCCAGCATGGGAAAGGCGGTCAGCGCGATGCACGCGCCGAGGAACAGGGTCGCGCTGCCCGTACCGATTCCCGGCGCGAACAGCCCCGGCACGTTCAGCAACAGCGGCGTGATCAGCACTGCCAGCAGGAACGGCACCGCGATCCCCGCCGCCGACACCGCCGCCGCGCTGCGCGCCTTGGTGCGGAAATGATCGAGATTGAGCGTCAGTCCGACAAGGAACATGTACAGCCCGACGCCCAGTTGCGCGCCCGCATACAGCACGTTGCGGGTCTCCTTCGGAAAGATCGCCGCCTGAAGATCGGGCAGGAACAGTCCCAGCAGCGACGGCCCGAGCACGACGCCCGCGATCATCTCGCCCACCACCTGCGGCTGTCCCAGAAAGCGCTGCCCCGCCCAGCCGACCAAACGGCAGGTCGCGAGGATGACCGCAAGCTGGAGGAAGAAATGGATCGAATAATCGGATGGCGCGAAGCTGTTCGCCGCCGCCTGAACCGCAGGGCCGTGCGCGCCCAGCACGTCGCGCATCGCTCCGGTGATCTCGTCCAACATCCTGCCCTCCCCCGGCATTCTTTCCCCGCGTCATAGGATTCTCGCCTGCTGACCGCCATCATAATCCGTCGGGCGGTTGACCATGCGCCCCGCGCTGTGGCAGGGGCGTGCCCACACGACGCCGTGCGCGTGCGGGTATAGCACAATGGTAGTGCAGCAGCCTTCCAAGCTGAATACGCGGGTTCGATTCCCGCTACCCGCTCCAGCGCTGGTTTCGGTGCTTCCCTATTCCGTGTCCGCTGCCGTTCAGAGCGAACTGGTCTGCTCTCTTACCGTCGGCGCATGGCATCGACAGCCCGCCGAGTGGTGTGCGCTCTATCGCGGGCCGAACACGATTACCGCGCATCCCGCGAGGCACAAAGCCCCGCCCGCCAGATCCCAGCGATCCGGCACGACCCCTTCCACCAGCCACAGCCATCCGATCGCGGTCGCGACATAGACGCCGCCATAGCCGGCATAGGCACGCCCGGCCGCAGCGGCGTCGCTCTGCGCCAATATCCATGCGAACGCGGCCAGCGCGGCCATGCCGGGCACCAGCCACCATGGCGACCGGTCGAGCCGCCACCATGCCCAGAACGCAAAGCAGCCGGCGATTTCGAACAGCGCCGCGGTCAGGAATATCAAGGGAGTAGCAATGGGCATCGCGATCCTCTCGCGCGCCGACCGCACCGCGCCATGATGCGCGGGCGGTGGTGGACAGGGCTGGATTCGAACCAGCGTACGGGAAACCCGGGCAGATTTACAGTCTGCTGCCTTTAACCACTCGGCCACCTGTCCAGCCGCCACTCATGGGCCTTGGCCCCGAGCGAGCGCGCCCATTGCCGTCCCCGCGCGGCGCTGTCAACGCCTTGCGCCATATTGATGTGCGACTTAGCGTCATCGGCAGCCACTTTACCCGACATGGGGGACATACTTTGCGCGCATTCCTGCTTGCCACCTGCCTGATCGCCGCGCCGCTTGCGGCACAGAGCGTCGATCGCGACGCGATCAACCGGATCACCGACGAAGCCACCACCCGGTCGCAGGTCATGCCGATCGCGCAGCACCTGACCGACCAGATCGGCCCGCGCCTGCCCAATTCGCCCAACATGCGCCGGGCGGAGGCATGGACCGAGGCCAAGTTCCGCGAATGGGGACTGACTGCGACCAAGGAAGGCTTCGATTTCGGCCGCGGCTGGTCGATCGAACGGTCGAGCGTCCGCATGGTCACGCCGCGCCCGGTCCAGTTGACCGCCATCCCGATCGCGTGGACGCCGGGGACGAGCGGCACGCTGACCGCGCCGGTGATCGTCGCGCCGATCGCCGAGGAAAGCGATTTCGCCGAATGGCGCGGCAAGCTGTCGGGCAAGATCGTGATGGTCACCCGCCCGGGCGAGGGATCGGAGCCGGGCGAGGCCCCGTTCCGCCGGCTGACCGGCGAGGATCTGGCCAAGGCCGATAGCTGGCGCGAGCCGGTCTATGATCCGGCCAGCACCGATCGTCGCGCCAAACGGCTCGACTTCGCGCAGAAGCTGGATGCGTTCCTGAAGGCCGAAGGCGCGGTGGCGATGGCGACCATGTCGTATCGCGACGGCAAGCTGCTGCACGGATCGGGCTATCTGTTCCGGCGCGAGGTCGCGCCCGCCCTGCCCGGCATCGAGATCGCGGCGGAGGATTATCGTCGCCTCGCCCGGCTGACCAAGACCGGACCGGCCCCGACGCTGGAGATCGTCAGCGACGTGCGCTTCGACGACAGCGATACCACCGCGTACAACATCATCGCCGACCTGCCCGGTTCCGACCCGAAGGCCGGCTATGTCATGGCGGGTGCGCATTTCGACAGCTGGGTCGCGGGCGACGGCGCGGTCGACAATGCGGCCGGCACCGCCGTGGTGATGGAGGCCGCACGCATCCTGTCCGCGATGCGCGTCAAGCCGAAGCGTACGATTCGCTTCGCGCTGTGGAATGCGGAGGAACAGGGGTTGCTCGGCAGTCTCGCCTATGTTGAGCGTCACATCGCCAGCCGCCCCGAAGCGGCCGGCGGCCGTGATTCGGGGCTGGCGCGCTTCTATGGGTGGAGCGAACGCTTTCCGATCACCAAGAAGCCCGGCTACGACGCGATGACTGCGTATTTCAACATCGACAACGGATCGGGCAAGATTCGCGGAATCAATGCCGAGAACAACGTCGCCGCCGTGCCGGTGCTGCGCGAATGGTTCGCGCCGTTCGGTTCGATGGGCGCCACGACCGTCGCCAATCGCCGCACCGGGTCGACCGACCATTATTTCTTCCAGTCGGTCGGGTTGCAGGGGTTCCAGTTCATTCAGGACCCGCTCGACTATGGCAGCCGCCTGCACCATAGCAGCGCCGACACCTTCGATCATCTGAAGGGGCCGGACATGCGGCAGAACGCGATCATCCTCGCGTCGCTGCTGCTGACCGCCGCCAATGCCGACCGGGCGCTGCCGCGTCCGCCGTTGCCCACCCAACCGGTCGTCACCGACCCCTATGCCTTCCCCGAGAAAGACTGACATGGCCCGCAAAGGACACCGCCCGAGCAAGGCATCGCCGCAGCGACCGCGCTTCTGGGGCCGTCACGCCGCCTTCGCCGCGCTCGACAATCCCGAACGCCGCATCCGTAAGATCTGGTGCACCCACGAAATGGGTGCCAGCCTCGTGCTGCCCGAAGGCGTGCCGGTGGTGTATGCCGAGGTCGCCGATCTGGCGCGGCTGGTCCCTGCCGATGCCCCGCATCAGGGCATCGTGGTCGAGGCCGACCCGCTGGAGGATATCTGGCTGGCCGACCTGATCGAACAGGGGCGCGACGACGATCGTCCGATCATCCTGCTGGATCAGGTGACCGACCCGCACAATGTCGGCGCGATCCTGCGCTCGGCCGCTGCGTTCGATGCGCTGGGCATCGTGACGCAGGACCGGCACGCCCCGCCCGAATCGGGGACGGTCGCCCGGTCGGCGTCGGGCGCGCTGGAAAACGTGCCATGGGTCCGCGTCGTCAACCTGTCGCGCGCGCTGGTCGAACTGGGCGACGCCGGATACTGGCGCATCGGCCTGACCGGCGAGGCCGAGACGACGCTGGGACAGGCGCTGGGGCCGAAGCGCATCGCGCTGGTGCTGGGTGCAGAGGGCGAAGGCATGCGCGCCAATACCGAGGCGCATTGCGACGTGCTGGTCAAACTGCCGATATCGGACCGGGTCGAGAGCCTGAACGTATCGAACGCCGCCGCGATCGCGCTGTACGCGCTGGCGACGCACGAGGGGTGATGGAGCGCCCCCGGCCGTTCGGTTCGAGTAGCGATCGAGCGTAGTCGAGAGCGCGTATCGAGAACGGAGTTCGGTCAGGCACCCGTTCTCGACGGACGCTTCTCGACCACGCTCGAAGCTGCTCGAACCGAACGGGAGGGCGGGGCACGACACGGGCAAAGCCCGTGTCGTCGGTCGAGGCGTTGCCCCGCCGGCCGCGCCGGGAATAGTGCGAACCAGCTACGCTGCCTCGTCTCTATTCTCCGGCAAAGCCCGTGTCGTCGGTCGGGGCGCTGCCCCGCCGGCCGCGCCGGGAATAATGCGAACCAGCTTGCGCTGCCTCGTCTCTATTCCTCGGCGGCGATCCGCACCTTCAAACCGTCCAGTGCATCCTCGAACCGGATCTGGCACGACAGCCGCGACGTCGGATCGCGATGGTCCAGCGTGTCGAGCAGATCCTCCTCATCGTCGCCGATCGGCGGCAGGCGATCGGCGAATGCGGGGTCGACGACGACGTGGCACGTCGCGCACGAACAGCATCCGCCGCAGATCGCCAGCATCTCGTCAAAGCCGTGGTCCTTGATGACCTCCATCACCGACCAGCCGGCATGGCCGTCCACGGTTCGTTCTTCCCCTGCACGGGTGACGACGG
Source organism: Sphingomonas sp. CFBP 13720 (assembly GCF_014842075.1). Classification (GTDB taxonomy): domain Bacteria; phylum Pseudomonadota; class Alphaproteobacteria; order Sphingomonadales; family Sphingomonadaceae; genus Sphingomonas. The sequence goes on along the minus strand of NZ_JACYVA010000006.1, from coordinate 27,633 downwards.
TAAGCCTTGGCATCGATCAAACTCCTGTTCGGGCGTCCCTTGCCGTGGGCGCCGGTGCATTACAACGGATGATGCCATGGGTCTTTCCGCCGAACAGCTTCGCACCGGTCTGGACGCACTGGCCGCGATCGAACCGGCATTCGTCGCCGCGATCGCGCGCGCCGGATATCCCGAACCCCGCATCCGCGATCGCGGCTATGCCACGCTGCTGCGCACGATCGTCGGGCAGCAGGTCAGCTACAAGGCAGCCGATTCGGTCTGGCGCAAGCTGGAGACGATGCTGGGTGATGCGACCGATCCCGCGCGCATTCCCGCGACCAGCGACGAAGCGCTGCGGGAAGCGGGCCTGTCGCGACAGAAGGCGAGCTATGCCCGCAGTCTGGCGGACGAGGTGCTGAGCGGCCGGCTCGACCTGACCGCGCTGCCGGTGGACGACGAGGAAGCGATCGCGCAACTGGTGCGGATCAAGGGGATCGGGCGCTGGTCGGCCGAAATCTACCTGCTGTTCGCCGAAGGGCGCACCGATATCTGGCCAGCAGGCGACCTGGCGGTGCAGATCGAGGTCGGCCGCATCCTCGGCCATGCCGAACGGCCCAGCGAGAAGCTGACCCGTGAGGTGGCGGAAGCGTGGCGGCCGCATCGCGGCGCGGCGGCGGTGTTCGCGTGGCACCATTACATGTTCGATCCGGCGGCACAGGCGGCGGCGAACAGCGCGATCTGAGCGCGATCGGGCGTTGCGAACGGCGGATTTTCACCAAAGGTCACGAAAGTCACACTCGCCACGCTTTTCGCGATGCGCCGTACCGGTCGCGCGTTCGCGGTCGTGAATGCGGTTGTCAAAGAGCGATGTCGCCCTTCGCATGGCGGGGGCGTGTAGGACAGCGGGATCGTCGCCGGAGCAGACCTGCCCGCCAAAGCCGATCGACATTCGCGGGCGACGGATGGAACCCGGAGGTTCTGTCTGCGCCGTCGTGAACTGGAGGAACGGCGTGTGCGCACCTGAAGCGCGATCCCGACATGCCACGCTGCTGCAATGTCGGCGCGCGGCATGCGGCTGAGGCGATGGGACGGTCGTTGCTGCGACGGCCGATAGTGATATGCCACGCCATGGATTTTTCCGGCTTCGCATCCACTTCGCTCGATCGCCGCAGCGCCATCATCGGCGGGACCGCCCTGTTCCTGCCGGGATGCCGGTCGGCGGCGACGCCGGTGGCGCCCGACGCGACCGGCATCGCCCGGCTTCGCGCGTTGGAGCGGGAGGCGAACGGTCGGCTGGGTGCCTTCGTCCTCGATCCGGTACGGGGCACGGCGTTCGGTTGGCGGCACGACGAACGCTTCGCACATGCCAGTTCGTTCAAATTGTCGCTGGCGGCGATGATGCTTGCCGGGGGGGATGCGGGCCGGATCGATCTGGACGAGATCCTGCGCTGGACAAAAGACGACATGATTTCGTCGAGTCCGGTGACGCAGGCGCATCTGGACCTTGGCCTATCGGTGCGCGATCTGGCTCGTGCGACGCTCGTCACCAGCGACAATACCGCCGCCAACGTCCTGATGCGGCGGTTCGGTGGCCCGGCGCGAATGACGGCGTTCTGGCGATCGATCGGCGACGGGACGAGCCGGCTCGACCGATACGAACCCGAACTGAACGCGACACCGCCCGGAACCCAGCTCGATACGACGACGCCCGCCGCCATGGCGAAGACGGTGGCGGCGCTGGTCAACGGCACCGTCCTTGCCGAATCGAGCCGCGCCTTGCTCAAGGCGTGGATGACCGAGGTGGCGACCGGACAGGGTCGCCTCCGCTCGGGGTTTCCCGCCGGCTGGACCTCCGGCGACAAGACCGGCACCGGGATCAGCGAGACGACGCGTATCTATGTCGATCTGGCCGTTGGCGGGCCGGCCGGCCGTGCGCCGCTGATCGTCACAGGCTATTTCGAGCCGGCCCGGCGTACCGACGCGATCGACCCGGACGCCGTCGCCGTGTTGGCGGCGGTCGGGCGCATCGCCGCGGCCAGCCTGTCGGGCACCTGATCGGCGCGGCGGACCGTCCGATGTTTAGACCGGAGCGGTTTCCGGCCGGCTTGCACCACCGTCCCAAGGCTTCGGGCGATCGCCAGCGGGTTGACGCAAGCGCAGCCGGAACCGTTTCGGGGCCGATCGATATTCAGACGATGCCGTCCTGAAAACGGTGGTCTTTGCATGACCCGGGGCGCAGCGTACTATCGGTACGTAAGCACCGGAAGCACGCAAATCCGCCGTTGACAGGCTGTCAGGACTGAATAGCGATCGGCTCTAAGTCGTGATTAGACGAGGCGTGACCGTTTAGCCCGAGTGCCATTGCGCCAAGGCCTAATCGACCTTCAGCGAACATTGGCCGTCTTTCGTCACCTCGGACCCGTTCCGGGGTCGATCGGACCCTCAACGATGCGGGAAAAAGGCTCGACCGCCAACGATTGCCGCACGGTGGACCCCAGAGCAGGTCCGGGGTGACGGTCGTGCTGCCGCCATCGCGCTGAACGCCGCTCCGTCCCAGTCGGAAGGGCGTATCGCAGGACTGTCACGGATGCTTCGTTACGCGTCTTCGACTTCGCTCAGGCGCTACGCAGCACGAACGGGTGTACCTCGACCCATCATGCCCTACCGCCCCGCCCACCAGCCGGCATAGGGCGTGTTCTCCACCTTGTACCGGTTCCAGTCGGGCGCACCGTCGGTCCACCAGACCGGCCCGCGTTCGCCCAGCGCGATCTTGGCCGCATCGACCGCACGTCGCGCCGCCGCCACGGCTGCGTCGTCCGCCGCACGCTTGCCCGCACCCACCGCGCGGCGGGCGTCCATCAGCGCCTTGACCAGCCGGTCGCGTTCTTCGTTAGACAAGTTGGGCCGCGTCGCGCGCCACACCACGCCGTCGACCACGATATAGCGGCCATCAGGGGTGCGTAGCGGATCGCTCACGCCGGCTCGATCAGCCGTCGCGCCTGCGCCCGCGCTTCGTCGGTGATTTCCGCGCCCGACAGCATCCGAGCGATTTCCTCCCGCCGTTCGTCGCTGGTCAGCGGGCGGACGCCGGTGCGGGTGACCGTACCGTCATGGCTCTTGGCGATCAGCAGGTGCCGCGCGCCGCGCGCCGCTACCTGCGGACTGTGCGTCACGACCAGCAACTGGGTCGCCTGTGCCAGCCGCGCGAGCCGGTCGCCGATCGCGGAGGCGACCGCGCCACCCACGCCGCGATCGATTTCGTCGAAGATCATCGTCGCCGCCCCGCCCTCTTCAGCCAGCGCGACCTTGAGCGCGAGTATGAAGCGCGACAATTCACCGCCCGACGCGATCTTTGCCAGCGGCGCGAACGGCGCACCGGGGTTGGTCGAAATCTCGAATTCCACCCGGTCGCGCCCCGCCGCCGACCATTGCCCGTCGTCGAGCGCGGCGACGACCGTCCGAAACCGCGCGGCATCCAGCTTGAGCGGGGCCAGTTCGCCCGCGACCGCCGCGTCGAGCCGGACGGCGGCGGCGGCGCGCGCGTCGTGCACCTTGTCGGCGGCGGTCAGATAGACGGCACGCGCCTGCGCCACCTTCGATTCCAGCGCGCCGATCCCGGCTTCGCCCGATTCGAGCAGCGCGAGGCGTGCCGACAGTTCCTCCGCAAGCGCCGCCAGATCGTCGGGCTGGACGCGATGCTTGCGCGCCATGCCGCGCAGCGCGAACAGACGCGATTCGTCATCCTCCAGCGCGGACGGATCGAACGCCAGCGCGCTGGCCGCTTCGCCGAGCGAAGTCTCCGCCGCTTCCGCTTCCATCAGCGCACGGTCGACCGCTGCCAGTGATTCGGCGAGTGCGGGGTGATCCTCCGCGATGCGTTCGAGCACGCGCGCCGCCTGTCGCAGCACCGACAGTGCGCCATCGGACCCGCCCAGCCGCTGTTCGACCTGTTGCAGGTCGTCCGCGACCTTTTCGGCGCGCTGCATGCCGTGGCGACGTTCGGCGAGGATGTCTTCCTCGCCCGGTTCGGGGGCGAGCGCGGTCAGTTCGCCGACCGCATGTTCCAGCCATTCGCGATCGCGTTGCGCGACGTCGATCTGCGCGCGGGCCGCCGCCAGCGCGGCATCGGCATCGCGCCAGCGGCGATAGGCGGCGGTGACCGGCGCGGTGTCAATGCGGCCGAACCCGTCGAGCAGCGCGCGGTGGCCGCGCGGGTTGAGCAGGCCGCGATCGTCATGCTGGCCGTGAATCTCGACAAGGTGCGGGGCAAGGTCGCGCAGCAACCCCGCCGATGCCGGCTGGTCGTTGACGAAGCCGCGGCTGCCGCCATCGCCCTTGACGATGCGCCGGATGACCAGCGGTTCGCCGGGTTCGAGGTCGAGACCGTTGTCGTCGAACAGCCGCGCGACCGGACCCTCGGGGACGGGCGGCGCGAACGTCGCGGTCACCGCCGCCTGTTTCGCGCCATGCCGGACCAGCGCGGTGTCGCCCCGCGCGCCCAGGGCCAGCCCGAGCGCGTCGAGCAGGATCGACTTGCCCGCGCCGGTTTCGCCGGTCAGCACGCCGAGTCCTTCGGCAAAATCGAGGTCGAGCGCCTCGATCAGCACCACGTCACGGATGGAAAGCGCAGTCAGCATCGCGCCTTCGCCCTTACCGCAGGAACAGTGCAGGAACAAACATCTTCGTACGGCATAAGGGCCGAACGTACGATGCCGTGCGTCAGTTGCCGGTCGGCCCGTTGGGCGACGGCGTGCTGGGCGACGGGGTGACCGGCGGCGGGGCCGGCGTGGTCGGCGTCGTCGGGGCCGGTTCGTCGTCGGGTTCCAGCGTCACGATTCCCGAAGGCGGTGCTTCGGGCGGCGCGAACTTGACGGGGATCGGCTTGGGCGGCGGCGGGGTCTTGTCGCCGATCAGGTCGTAGGCGCGCTGATACCAGTCGGTTCCGGGATAGTTCGCACCCAGCACCGCCGCCGACTTCTTCGCTTCGCCCGGCACGCCCAGCGCCAGATAGGTTTCGGTCAGGCGCATCAGCGCTTCGGGCGCGTGCGTCGTCGTCTGATATTCGTCGACGACCGAACGGAACCGGATCTGCGCCGCCAGCCACTGGCCGCGTTGCTGATAGAAGCGCCCGATCTCCATCTCCTTGCCCGCAAGGTGATCGCGGACAAGGTCGAGTTTCAGCCGCGCATCGGCGGCATAGGGCGTGTTGGGATAGCGGCGCGACAGTTCGCCCAGCGACTCCATCGCCTGCAACGTGATCTTCTGATCGCGGGTCACGTCGCTGATCTGCTCGTAATAGCTGAGCGCGATCAGATAATAGGCATAGGGTGCGTCGCGGTTGCCGGGATGGACCGACAGGAACCGCTGCGATCCCGCAATCGCCTTCGTATAATCGGCGTCGAGATAATAGCTGAACGCCCCCATCAACTGCGCGCGGCGTGCCCAGACCGAATAGGGGTGCTGGCGCTCCACCTCGTCGAACAGCGCGGCGGCGACCTTGTACTGATGGCGGTCCAACCGATCCTTCGCGGCGGAATACAGGGTGCCGACGTCGCGCGCGACATAGGGCAGGTCGCGGCCAGCCCCCGCACCACCACGGGCACAGGCGGACAGGCCGACGCCGGCGAGGGCGACGAGGAGCAGCGCGGATGCGCGGGACGATACGGTACGCATGGACGGGCTTGTACTGCGCAAGGGGTAGCGCGAACAGTCCCTTTCGCGCATGTCGGCACCGACCCCCAAACTGTCCGAACAGGAGCGATTCCGTGCCCGCAACCAAGCTTGAAATGCACCGCGTCGAAAAGCCGTGGGGCCGCCATCATCTCGGCCTCGGCTTTGCCGACCAGCCCGCCGATGCCGACCCGGTCGGCGAAATCTGGTTCAAGGCGCCCGGCGACGACACCCCCGACCTGCTGGTCAAATATCTGTTCACGTCCGAAAAACTGTCGGTACAAGTCCATCCCGACGATGCGCAGGCGCATGCGCGCGGATTGCCGCGCGGCAAGGACGAATGCTGGACGCTCTTGGCCGCCGAACCCGATTCGACGATCGCGCTGGGCACGCTGGAGCCGATGACCGCCGAACAGCTGAAGGACGCCGCGCTCGACGGATCGATCGAACACAAGCTCGACTGGAAGCCGGTGAAGCCGGGCGACTTCTTCTATGCGAAGTCGGGGACGGTCCACGCGATCGGCGCGGGAATCACGCTGATCGAGATCCAGCAGAATTCGGAAACGACCTACCGCCTGTACGATTACGGCCGGCCGCGCGAGCTGCATCTGGACGACGGGGTCGCCGTGTCCGACGCGCGTCCGTTCGTGGCGCCGCCTGCGCCGGGCCGGATCGCGGACGACCGCACGATCCTGGTCAACGGGCCGAAGTTCGTGCTCGAACGCTGGACCGGCGGCGACCGCAGCGTGACGGTGCCGGCGGGCGTGAAGGGCTGGTTCGTGCCGGTCACCGGGTCGGGCACGGCGGACGGCGTCGCATGGGCGGCAGGCGATTGCCTGACGTTCGATGGAACGGTGACGTTGCGCGCAGGCGCGGACGCCGACCTGCTGTTCGCCTATCCGGGTGAAAAATACGTCTGAGCGGACCACCGCCACGTGAGCGTTGCGTGAACGGCGGGTAGTTTGCCGTTCACGCAACCCGCTACGCGACCGCAACGTTTTCGTATCATCTCTGTTCAAGGAGTTGGACGAATGCGTTTTCCCATTCTCGCCGCGCTGGCGGCGGCCGTCACCCTGCCCGCGCTCACCGCCGCCCCGGCGCTGGCGCAATCGCCGCGTCAGGAATATCGCGACGAAGTGCGCGACGCGCGGCGCGATCTTCGCCGCGACGTACGCCGCGCCGACAACCCTCGCGAAGTGCGGCAGGCGCAGCGCGAATATCGTCGCGACGTCCGCGACGCGCGACAGGACGTCCGCCGCGACCAGCGCGACTGGCGGCAATATCGCAACTTCAATTACAACCGCCCCGAACGCGGGCAGAACCGCTATTTCGCCGACCGCTATTATCGCGACGGGCGCTATTACCAGCCGCGTTCGCTGACCCGCAACGACCGCATCTATCGCGGGCAGAACGGGCGCTATTATTGCCGGCGCAACGACGGGACGACCGGCCTCATCATCGGCGGGCTGGCCGGCGGCACGCTGGGCAACGTCATCGCGGGCGGTGATTCGCGCCTGTTGGGCACGTTGATCGGCGGCGCGGGCGGCGCATTGCTGGGGCGGTCGATCGACCGGCGTCAGGTCGTCTGCCGCTGATCTATTCGGGGACGGCGGCCGGGACGACCGGCCGCCGTCGCACGCCGCCCCAGATATAGACCGCGAGCCCGGCCCAGATCAGCGCGAAACACGCCAGTCGCACCGGGGTCAGCGTTTCGCCGAACACCGCGATCGCCAGCACGAACTGGATCGACGGCGCCAGAAACTGGAGCATGCCCATCCTCGTGAGCGGCAGGCGACGCGCGGCGGCGGAGAACAGCAGCAACGGCGCGGTGGTCGCCGCACCGGCGAACACCAGCAGCGCCGCCATGCCAGCCCCGCGCTCGATCGCGAGCGGGACGCCATTGCCCAGCCACAGCAGATAGCCGAGTGCGACCGGGGCGAGCAGCGTGGTTTCGACCATCAACCCTTCGAGCGCGCCGACCGACACCGTCTTGCGGATCAGGCCATAGAACGCGAAACTGAACGCGAGGCTGAGGCTGATCCACAATTCGCCGAGCGATCCGATCGCGAACAATGCCACGCCCAGTCCCGCCAGTGCGATTGCCACCCGCTGCGCGGTGTTCATCCGTTCGCCCAGCAGCGTGACGCCGAGCAGCACGTTGAGCAGCGGATTGAGGAAGTAGGCGAGGCTGGCCGCCAGCACATGGCCGTTGAGCACCGCCCAGACATAGACGATCCAGTTGACCGCGATGAACGCCGCGCTGCCGATCAGGTTGAGCAGCGCGCGCCGGTCGGCGAACGCCGCGCGCAACGCCGCGCCGCGCCGGACCGCGATGACGATGCCCGCGACCAGCAGCGCCGACCACAGCACGCGCTGCGCCACGATCTCCCCCGGATCGACGTCGTGCAACACCCGGAAATAGAGCGGCAACAGCCCCCACAGCACATAGGCGCCGACGCCATATGCCAGCCCGCGCCGGTCCCCCGCCAGCGTCATCCGATCAGATCAGTCCGCCGGTCAGGAACAGCCGCAGCCCGCTGACGATCAGGATCACGAGGTTCAGGTTGCGCCCCGACGTCTTCGACGACAGCAACCCGACCACGAACCCGACCAGCGCGATGGGGAACACGATCCAGTTCATCAGCGAGATGACGGGGATCAGCGCAGGGATGGCCATCACCAGCGCGACGAGACCGATCAGGAGCGAAACGATATTGAGCATGGTCCCGACATGGCCCCGGTTCGCTGTCACGACAATGACGAACGCGACTTTTTCGCGCAAACAGGGCTTAACCGTCGGCGTGCCATGCTGCGGCAACGATCCGGGAGTTCGCATGACGATTCGCCATCCTGTCCTGTGGGCCGCGACGCTCGCGCTGGCCGCCTGCGGAGATGCGGGCAAGGGCGATGGCGCGCCCGACACGCTGGCAGCCGAACTGGCGCAGGACAATGCGGCCGATCCGGCGGTGACGGCGGCGTTGCGGGACCGGATCATGGTCGATCCGACGCTGGCGGCGCAGGCCAATGGCGATGCGGTGCGCCCGCCCGATCGCCCATATGGTGCGCCGGTGCCATCGGCGACCGTCGCGGCGGGCAGCGCGGGCCGCGACGAAAAGCTCGAACACGCCCCCGCCCCCGGCGACTGTCCGACGTGTCGCGGCGGACGTGAAGCGCTGACGCTGGGCGAACTGGCGACGGCACAGCGGTCGGGCGACCGGCAATGCGCGACGAAGGTCGGCTATTCCGCCGTCTGGGCCAACCGCCTGCCCGGCCCGTTCGCGTTGCATCCCGATGCGCGCGTCGTCGAAGCCGCCGGCACCGACGCCGATGGCTGTCGCCTGCGCGTGGTCCACTTCGTCATCGCCCGTCCAGTCGGGCAGATGGTCGACTGGACCTATACCCGGGCCCGTCGCGGCGGCTATTCGGCGGAGCATCAGGCCGAGGGCGAGCAGCATCTGGTCGGCGGCACGCGCGGTGACGCGGCCTATGTCGCGTTCCTGACGCCCGACGGCGACGGGACGTCGGTCGACCTGATCGTCGATGGCGGCTGATCTTTACGGACGGCCCATGGCTCCCCATGTCGTTACGCAGGGGGAACCATGATCGCTATCGTCGCAATGCTCGCTGCCTGTATCGTCGTCCTGCGCGGATGGCCCGGATTGCCATTGGCCCGGACGCTGGACGGCTGGCTGGTCGAACCGCTGGCCCGGCGCGATGCCGCGCTGACGACGGGACACTGGCTGTTGTTCCTGATCGTCGCGGCCGGGGTCGGCACCGCGTTCTGGATGGGCGGCGACATGATCGTGGTCATGGGGCTGGCTTCGCCCGAGATCGTCGTGGCGTTGGGGACGATCGAGTTCGCCGCCTATATCGATGCCGCGCTGGCGGTCGCTGCGGCGGCGGGCGTCGTGCGCGGCGTGCCGGTTCGCCTGTGGTTCCGGCGGACGGTCGGACGAACGGGGCGGGCACGCCGGACGCGGGCGGTGCGCAAGGCGGCGAACGACGATGGCGATGGCCCTGCGCGATTTGCACTGGCGGCCTGACGTCGCTCTCGGCGGATGATCGGGTCGGCAACACCCGTTCATGCCGGGTAGCGATGGGCGACATCGAAGGATGAACGAAGTCGGCGTGGCGGTCCTTCGATACGCCCTTTCGGCAGGCTCGATGACTACTGCGCGTGAGCGATCCTATCCCTTGCGAACGGGATCGGTCGGACGTACGGGGCAGCGATAGCGGCCAGGCGAACCGGGAAAGGGTCTGCCTCGACCGAAACGGCGCAATCGCCCCTCAGCGCATCCCGACCGGTCCCGCCGCCGTCGTTTCCAGCCGCGAATCGCCGCCCAGCGCCCGGTACAGCGCCACCCGGTTGGTCGCCGCGACCAGTTGGGTCGTCACCAGCCGACGCTGCGCGGTGTAATAGGATCGCTGCGCGTCGAGGCTGGTGAGGAAGGTATCGATCCCGCCGCGATAGCGCGCCTCGGTCAGCTGGAACGTGTCCTGCGCGGCATTCAGGTTCGCGCGGTCGGCGCGGGTCTGTTCGGCGATCGTCCCCTGCCGCGCCAGCGCGTCGGACACTTCCTGAAACGCGGTCTGGATCGTGCGTTCATAGCTGGCGAGCAGCGCGTCGCGCTGTGCCTGCGACAGTTCGACGTTGGCGCGCGCCGCGCCCGCGCGGAAGATCGGATAGGAGATGCCCGGCGACACGGAGTAGCTGAACGCCCCGCCGCTGAACAAGGTACGCAGCGCGTCGCTGGCGAACCCGACCAGTCCGGTCAGCGACAGCCGGGGGAACAGCGCGGCACGCGCCGCGCCGATATCGGCATTGGCGGCGATCAGTTCATATTCGGCCTGCACCACGTCGGGCCGGCGCAGCAGCACCCCCGAATCGATCCCGGCGGGCAGGTCGGCGATGGTCGGCAGCACCCGGTCGATCGATTCCGGCAGCAGCGTGGGATCGATTGGCGCACCGACCAGCAATTGCAGCGCGTTGATGTCCTGCGCCAGTTGCGTCCGCTGTTCGGCGACGTCGCTTTCGGCGGTGGCGAGGATCTGTTCGGCCTGTCGCAGGTCGGTGCGTGGCGCGACGCCGCCCTGCAACCGCGCGCGGGTCAGCGTGACGCTGCGCCGGGCGTTGGCGGCGGTCCGTTCGGCGATCTCCATCAGGCTGCGGTCCGCACCGTAGGTCGCCCACCCCTCCGCAATGTCGCCGACCAGCGTCAGCCGGGTGGCGCGCGCGCCGGCCTCGGTCGCGAAATAGCGATTCTGTTCGGCTTCGGTCAGCGATCGCAGCCGACCGAACAGGTCGATCTCGAACGCGGTGACACCGACGTCGAGCGAGACGTTCGTCCCCGAACCCTGCGTGCCGCCGCCGCCGCTGCTGCCACCGCCGCCGCCGCGATAGCCTGCCCCGCCCGATGCATCGACCTGCGGGAACAGGCCGGCGCGCTGGATGCGATATTGCGCCCGCGCGATGCGGATGTTGGCGGCGGCGATGCGAAGATCGCGATTGTTGACCAGTGCCTGCCCGACCAGCGTGCGCAGGCAGGGATCGACGAACACCTGTTCGAACGTCAGCGCGGGCAACGCCGCCTCGCGCTGTTTCAGATAGGCGTCGCCCGCCGGCCATGATGTCGGCACGGGCAACGGCGCGGGATCATAGGCCGGGGTCATCGAACAGCCGGCGAGCAGCAGCAAAGGCGACAGGCGGCGGATCATGCCGTTCCCTCCACGGGCGGCGTGCCGCGCAGCTTGTGCATCCCGCCGCGCAAGCCCCGGCGGACCAGCACGAAGAACAGCGGGATGTAGAAGATGGCAAGGATCGTCGCGGTCAGCATGCCGCCGATCACCGCCGTGCCGATCGCGATCCGGCTGTTCGCGCCCGCGCCGGTCGAGATCGCCAGCGGCAACACGCCGAAGATGAACGCCAGCGACGTCATCAGGATCGGGCGCAGCCGGATGCGCGCCGCCTCCATCGCCGCATCGATCACCGTCGCGCCCTTGCGTTCGGCCTGTTCGGCGAATTCGATCATCAGGATCGCGTTCTTGGCGGCCAGCCCCATCGTCGTCAGCAACCCGATCTGGAGATAGACGTCGTTCTCAAGCCCACGCAGCGTCACGAACGCGATCGCGCCGATCAGGCCCAGCGGAATGACCAGCAGCACCGCGACCGGGATCGACCAGCTTTCGTACAGCGCGGCAAGGCACAGGAACACGACGAGGATCGACAGGCCGTAAAGCAGCGGCGCCTGCCCCGACGACAGCCGTTCCTGAAACGACAGGCCCGACCATGCCACGCCGGTGCCGGGGATCTGTCCGGCCAGTTCGGCGATGCGGTCCATCGCCTCGCCCGAGCTGACGCCGTCGGCCGCCTGCCCCTGAAATTCGAACGAGGGCAGTCCCTGAAAGCGCGACAGCGTGGTCGGCGCGACGGTCCAGCCGGTGCGGGCGAAGGACGAGAACGGCACCATCTGTCCGTCCGATCCGCGCACGAACCATTGCGACAGGTCGGCGGGTTCGGACCGATAGGGCGCGTCCCCCTGGACGAACACGCGCTTCACCCGGCCGCGATCAATGAAGTCGTTGACGTACCGCCCGCCCCATGCGGTCGACAGCGTGTTGTTCACGTCCCCCTGCGTCAGCCCCAGCGTCGACAGGCGTTGCTGGTCGATACCGACGTTCAGCGTGGCGATATCGGGCAGTTCGGACAGGCGGACCCCGGTCAGCATCGGATCGGCGGTCGCGGCGGCGAGCAGTTTCTCGCGCGCCTCCGCGAACTGCGCCGGCGTCATCGCGCCGGTATTCTGCAACTGCATCGTGAAGCCGTTGGCCTGCCCCAGCCCGCGCACGGCGGGCGGCAGCAGCGCGAAGACCTGCGCATCGCGGAAGCCGCGGAACGCGGCGGAGGCACGGGCGATGATCGCGTCGGCCTGGTTCTCCTTGCCCTTGCGGTCGGCCCAATCGGTGAAGTTGATGAAGCCCTGCCCGGTATTCTGTCCCGACGATCCGCCCCCACCGCCCGCGACGACCAGCAGCGTGCGGACATTATCCTTCTCGTGCGTCGTGAAATAGCGTTCGACCTCACGCTGCACTTCCTCGGTACGGCCGCGCGTCGATCCGGCGGGCAGCTGGAACCGGATCGATGCCGCGCCCTGATCCTCGGTCGGCAGGAAGCTGGTCGGCAGGCGGAAGAACAGCAGGACAAGGATCGCCAGCACCCCGGCATAGATCAGCAGGTACAGCCATTTGCGGTCGATGACATGGGTCACGCCGCGTTCGTACTTGGCCACGCCCTTGTCGAAATTGCGGTTGAAGCCGTTCCGCGCGCGTTCGCCGACATGCGCGACGCGCGGAAACTTGCGTTCCAGCCAGCCGCCTTCGAGACTGCCGTCCTCACCGCGCTTCTTCTGTTTCAGCAGCGTCGCGGTCAGCGCGGGCGACAGAATCAGCGCGACCAGCACCGACAACACCATCGCCGCCACGATCGTGACCGAGAACTGGCGATAGATGACCCCGGTCGATCCGCCGAAGAACGCCATCGGCAGGAACACCGCCGACAGCACGATGCCGATCGCGATCAGCGCGACCTGAATTTCCTCCATCGACCGGATCGTCGCGTCGCGCGGCGACAGGTCGGGGTCTTCCTCCATCAACCGTTCGACATTCTCGACCACCACGATCGCATCGTCGACCAGCAGGCCGATGGCGAGGACGAGACCGAACAGCGTCAGCGTGTTGATCGAGAAGCCGAACAGATAGAACACGCCGAACGTGCCGAGCAGCACCACCGGCACCGCGATCGTCGGGATCAGCGTGGCGCGCCAGCTTTGCAGGAACACGAACATGACGATGACGACGAGGATCACCGCCTCGATCAGCGTCTTGACCACTTCCTCGATCGACAGCTTGATGAACGCGGTCGTGTCGTTGGCATAGGCGAAGGTCAGCCCGGCGGGGAATTTCGCCGACTGCCGCTCGACCTCGGCCTTGACCAGCTCGGCGGTTTCCAGCGCGTCGGCACCGGGGGCGAGGCTGATGGCGAGGCCCGCGCCGGGATGCGCGTTGACCCGGCTGAGCGCGTTGTAATTCTCCTGCCCCAGCTCGACCCGCGCCACGTCGGACAGGCGCACGGTCGCGCCGTCGGGCTGGGTCTTGAGGATGATCGCCTTGAACTGTGCGGGTGTTTGCAGTCGCGACTGCGCGGTGACGGTGGCGTTCAACTGCTGTTCGGGCGCGGAGGGCTGTCCGCCCAGTTCGCCCGCCGCGACCTCGGTATTCTGGTTCTGGATCGCCGTCACCACGTCGCCGGGCATCAGCGAATAGGAGGCGAGCCGCGCGGGATCGAGCCAGATCCGCATCGCATATTGTGATCCGAACACGTTGGTTTCGCCCACCCCGTTGATCCGCGCGAGCGGTTCGACGAGGTTCGCTTCCATGAAATCGGACACGTCGCCGTTGGTACGCTGGTCGGTTTCGTCGAAGATGCCGACGATCATCAGGAAGTCGGGATTAGATTTGGTGACGCGGATACCCTGTTGCTGGACCTGCTGCGGCAGGCGGGACAGCGCCTGTTGCACCTGGTTCTGGACCTGCACCTGCGCGATGTCGGGATCGACGCCCTTGTCGAACGTCGCGCTGATCGTCACCTGTCCGCGCGACGAGCTTTGCGAACTGAAATACAGCAGCCCGTCCAGTCCGGTCAGCTGTTGTTCGATGATCTGCGTCACCGAATTCTGGATCGTGTCGGCGTTGGCGCCGGGATAGGTCGCGCGGATATTGACCTGTGGCGGTGCCACGTCGGGATATTGCGCGATGGGCAGGCTCAGGATCGCCCCCAGCCCGGCCAGCATCGTGATGATCGCGATGACCCATGCGAAGATCGGGCGATCGATGAAAATACGCGACATAAAAGCTTATCCGCCCTTCGGCGCGGCGGCGGCGGCGTCACCCTGTGGCGGGGCGATGCGCTGCGCGGCGGTGGCGGGCACGGCGCGGATCTTCGCGTTGGGACGCAGATTGGCGGTGCCCTGCACGATCACCCGGTCGCCGGGGTTCAGCCCGCCGGTGACGACCCAGAACGCGCCCTGCGTCCGTTCGGCCTGCACGACCTTCTGCACCGCCGTGTCGTTCGGACCGACGACGAACACCGTCGCCTGCCCCTTCGGATCGCGTTTCAGCCCCTGTTGCGGGACGAGGATCGCGCGCTGGTTGATCGACTGCGCGAATTTCGCGCGGACGAACATGCCGGGCAGCAGGATACCCTGCGGATTGGGGAAACGCGCGCGCAGCGTGACGGTGCCGGTTTGGGCGTTCACCATCACCTCGGCGAACTGCACCGTGCCGGTCGCGCCGTAATCGCTGCCGTCTTCAAGACTGAGACGCACCGCCGCCGATCCGGGCACCGTCCCGCCCGCCGCCAGCGAACGGCGCAGCGCAAGGAGATCGGCGCTCGATTGCTGGATATCGACGAAGATCGGGTCAAGCCGCTGGATCACCGCCAGCGGATCGGTCTGGTTCGTCGTGACCAGCGCGCCTTCGGTGAAATAGCTGCGCCCGATCCGGCCGGTGATCGGCGCGGGTACGTTGGTGAAGGACAGGTTGACGCGCGCCGTCTCCAACTGCGCCTGTCCCTGTTCGACCGCCGCCTGTGCCTGTCGCGCCTGTGCGGCGGCGTCGGTATAATCCTGCCGGCTGACCGCCTCGATCTCCGCCAGCGGGCGGAAGCGTTCGGCGCGGACGCGCGTGGCCTCCGCATTGGCGCGCGCGCTGTTCAGATTGGCCGCAGCCTCGTTGGTCTGTGCGCGATAGAGGCGCGGATCGATCTGGTAGAGCGTCTGCCCGGCGCGGACCAGCGCGCCTTCGGTAAAGAACCGGCGGCGGATGATGCCCGCCACCTGCGGCCGGACTTCGGATTGCTGGAACGCGACGACGCGCGCGGCGAGATCGGTGGTCTGTTCGACGCTGGTCGCCTGGACCACCACGAAGCCGACCTGCGTCGGGCCGCGATTGCCCTTGGCATCCTTGTCCGCCGCCGCGTCGCCCCCGCCACAGCCGGTCAGCGATACGAGGCCGCAAAGGGCGATCAACGGAAACAGACAGGCGCGCGGCGACGCGGGCGATCGGATCAAGGCGGATACTCTGCTTGAGTCGGCGCGGATGGACCGGCCGGGCCATCCGATATGTCTGCATCCTCCATAAACCCGGCACGGGCGGGCGCAATGCGGGATTTGTCGCAAAATGTCGTGGCGTACGGCTGGTGCACAGTCGGGGCGGCACGACTTAAGATTTCAGTGGGTTAGCCGGGACGACGTGGCGGCGGTGGCGAGTCCTGCGGGTCGCGGGTTCGCTGCTCGCCGTTCGCAGGGGTACGTCGGTTCCGTAGCGCTACGGACGGCCGTAACTGTGCGTGCCGAACGGACACCGAGCCGGTCGAGGCGCCGGTGCGGTCCTTCGATACGCCATTTCGACGGGTTCGATGGCTACGCAGGATGGGTTGGGTATGGACTTGGGGCGTCGACGGGCGCGGCGCGGTTGCAGGACGGCCCTCCGTTACGGGGAGATGCCAGCCTTCGCTGGCATGACGTTGGGGGTGGCGTCAGGGCGCGGCGGGCGGCTGGCACTAATTGGCCCGCCGGTTTTAACCGCGAACGAACGGCCGGAGCATCGCACGCTCCCGCCGTCTACCTAGCCGTTATCGCTTCATCGGCACCGATATCGCCTGTCCGGTATAGGTGAAGGTCGTCGCCGGGTTCATCGCGAAGTCGGGCGCAACGGCCTTGCCCGGCGTGTGGAAGCGGACCGACATCGCGCGCTTGGCCGCCATGCCGGGATAGCTGCCGGTCCGTGCGCCGATCGTCAGCGTCTGCGTGGCTTCGTTCCAGCCCACCGCGACGCGCGAGGATTGCCCGCGCTGATAGCCGTCGGTCTTGCCGTCATCCTCGTACAGTTCGTACACGCCGTCCTTGCCGGTAAAGACATGCAGGACGATCGGGCCGTCGAGCTGTTCGCTGCTATACTGCACGTCGGGACCGGTCGGGACGATCGATCCGGCACGGACGTACAGCGGCATGCGGGCCAGCGGTGCCTGTGCGGTGATCGACTTGCCGCCCATCGTATAGGCACCGGTGGCGAAGTCGTACCAGCCGGTGCCGGCGGGCAGATAGACCGACCGGCTGCGCGCCTTGAACTCGGTCACCGGCGCGACGAGGAACGCCCGGCCGAACATATACTGGTCGTCGACATTCCATCCGCGCCGGTCGGCAGGGAAGTCCATCGCCAGCCCGCGCATCATGGTGCCGTCGCGCAGCCACGTGTCCGCCGCCGCCCCATAGATATAGGGCAACAGACGATAGCGCAGCTTCGTATAGTCGACCAACGCCGCGTAGAGCGCCGGATCGTCCTTGCCCAGTTCATAGATTTCGCGCTTGGGCGTTTCGCCATGGCTGCGGAACAGCGGGCTGAACGCGCCGAACTGGAACCAGCGCAGGTTCAGCTCCTTCCATTCGGGAAGCGCCTTCGGATCGGCCTTCGAATAGCGGTCCTCGACCGCAAAGCCGCCGATATCGTGCGTCCAGTTGGGCACGCCGGTCATCGACAGGTTGGTGCCCGCCGAAATCTGGTCGCGCAGATCGTCCCACCGTGCCGCGACGTCGCCCGACCACAGCGCGGACGACGTCCGCTGCTGTCCGCCGAAGCCCGACCGCGTCAGGATGAACGGACGCTGCCCCGGCCGTGCCTTGCGCAGGCCGTCGGCGACGCCTTCGGCATGGACCAGCGGGAAGCTGTTGAAGAATTCCGCGCCCGGGCCCTGCGCCGTCGGTCCCATGCGCTCCGCGCGCTGTTCGATCGACAGGTTGGAATGGATGTCCGGTTCGGTCGCATCCATCCACCATGCGTCGAACCCCTTGTCGACCAGCTTTTCCCGCATCTGGCGGAAATAGATGCTGCGCGCTTCGGGGGCGTACGGATCGTAATCGGTATTGGCATAGCCCTTCCCGACCCAGTCCTTTTCCCCGGCGAGCAGGTTGCCCTGATACAGGAAGCCCTTGGCCGCCAGTTCCTTCGCATTGTCGGTGTTGGGATAGAATTTCGGCCAGACCGAAATCATGATGTTGGCGTTGTTCGCGTGAACCTCGTTCACCATGCCGACCGGATCGGCGAAGCGCGCCTTGTCGAAATCATGGCTGCCCCACTGGTCTTCGGGCCAGTAGAACCAGTCGAGGACGATGTTGTCGAGCGGGATGCGGCGCTTGCGATATTCGCGCACGACGCCCAGCAACTGGTCCTGCGTCTCGTACCGCTGACGGCTTTGCCAGAAACCATAGGCCCAGCGCGGCATCATCACCGCCTTGCCGGTCAGCGCGCGATAGCCCGAGACGACGCCGTCCAGATTGTCGCCGCCGACATAGTAATAATCGACCGCGCGGCCCAGATCGGACGACCACCACAGCGAATTGCGGTCGGCGGCGGGCAGCGGATCGTTGCCGTACAGCGCGATATAGCCGGCATTGGGTTCCCATTCGATGCGGATGTCGACGGGCTTGCCCGCGGTCATCGGCAGATCGAAGTTATGGAACCACGGATTCCAGTTCTGCCGCCAGCGCGACAGCACTTCCTTGCCGTTGGCAAAGACCTTGACGTAGCTGGACGAATACAGGCGGAACGGGTGCGTGCCGCTCTGCGCCGGGGTCACGCGTCCGGTCCACACGACCTTCTGCGTCTCTACCGCGTTGCCGGCGGTATTCTGACCGGTGGTCGCCGCGACCGTCGCCGCCTTTGCCTCCGCCGGATAGTTCGCCTGATCCTTGATGAACTGATAGTTGATCGTCGGTTCCTGGCGCGTCACCTTCAGCGCGTTGCCCAGATAATATTTCGCGGTCCATCCGGCCTTGCCGCCGCTCGACACCGCCAGCCCGTCGCCGACCAGCTTGTACGGGGTCGGATTGCCGAACCGGGTGATGCCGTTATTGTCCCACAGCACGCCGTAATTCTTCGTCGACAGGACGAACGGAATCCCGATGTCCATGTTGTGCTGCGCCAGTTCGACGTCCTGACCCAGATAGTTCATCTGGCGGTTCTGATGCTGGCCCAGCCCGAAGAAACCCTCGGTCGTCGCGCGGTTGAACTGCTGGCGGGTCTTTACGTACGGCTTTCCGTCGACGCTGGTCGTTTCGAACCGGGCGCGCGGCGCTTCGGCCAGCGTCAGCCGGCCGGCGGCGTCGCGGAAACGGACTTCGCCGTCATCCATGTCGATCTCGGCCGATGCCTTGCCCGCCTTGACCGTGACGATGCCGTTGGCCTGCGTGACGGCATAGCTGCCGGTCGGCTTCGCGACCACCATCAGGCTGTCGGGCAGGTCGGTTTCGGCACCCGGAAACGCGGTGACGCGGAACCGATCGTCGCCATAGACCAGCACGCGGACGCGCTTGGCCGGGCCGGCATCGGGCGTGACGACCACGCCGTTGGCCACCTGTTTTACGTCCGCCGCAAGGGCAGGCGCGCTCGTCATCAGCAGCGCCACGAAGGCGGTTTTGGAAAACTTCGTCATCCCCGGAACATCCCCATCGTCACCCGCAGCATCGTCGGCCGCGTGAAGTTCAATCCATAATCGGTCTGGTCGCCGTTCCACACCCGTTCCGCCACGAAGCGGCCGGTGTCGTCCAGATGACCTTCCTCGGTGCGCAGCATGATGCCGTTCTCACCCGGTTTCCCGTCGGCAAGGCCGAATTTCAGGCGCACGTCGCTGCCCATCGCGATGAACTGGTCGGGCGCGACCTGCACCACCGCCGCGCCGCCGACCGGCTGTCCGGCGGTCGGCACCGGCTCGCTCTTCAGCCATGGCGATGCGCGGTCGCCGAACTGCCATTCCTCGTAACTGGCGGTCACGCGCCAGCGGCCCATGACCTGCGTCTGCTGCGCATCGTCCAGCCCCTTGGTCGAACCCCAGGTCGGATGCGCATAGGCCAGCGCCGCCCAGCCGCGCGCCTGCGGTGCCAGGAACGCATATTTCGACGCGAACGCATCGATCGTCGCGTCGTCCAGCGCCTTGGCACCCAGCGGAAAGTTGAAGAAGCCGGTGTCGTCCATCCCGAACGGCGCGAACCCGATGCCGCCCTTGCCCAGCACCGGCCACAGATAGCGGGCGAACGCCGCCGCATTGCCGGTTTCGGGGATCATCAGCGCATTGTCGGGACGCGCATAGTGATCGAGGAACTTGGCATAGGGTTTGGGATCGCGGCCATACAAATCGGGTGCAACGAAATCGATGTGCGGGGCAGCGACTTTCCATACGTCGATCACGCCCCAGTCGGGGCCGCCGCTGGCACCGCCGCTGGCGCCGGGCTTGCCGAACGGGTCGCCGACCGCCGCATTGACGTACATCGGCAGATCCTTGACCGCCTGTCCCGCCGCCGCGATCTCGTCGATATACGACGCGGTGTACCATGCATTGAAGAACGCATCGGCCGCGTCCTTGCCGAACGCCTGTTCCCAGCTGCCCGACTTGCCCGTGCGCTTCGCCAGTGCGGCAGGAATCGGTTGCGCGAACAACCGGTTGGCTTGCGGCGAATGGTCGCGTCCCTGTTGATAGACGCCGACCTCGTTCTCCGGCTGGACCATCACCACCGTATGCTGCGGGTCCTTTTCGCGCAGATAGGTCATCAGCGCGACGAACGCCTTCTTGTCCGCCGCCAGCGTCGCAGGCGCGTGCGGCGACATCGCGTAATGTGCCTTGCCGTCGGGCGTGCGCATCCGCGGGAAGCGGGCGTTGTCGGTCTTCACCCATGTCGGGACATAGGAAGGCGACGTGTTTTTCCACGTCGCGAACCACAGCAGCACCAGCCGCACACCCTGTTCGCGCGCCTGTGGCAGCAGCACGTCGAGATAGCTGAAATCGAACCGCCCTTCGACCGGTTCGATCTGTTCCCACGCCACCGGAATCTCGACGGTATTGGCATGGAGACGCCGCACCGTCGGCCACAGCTTCGGCAATGCCGACGGATAGTTGGTCGAATTGTTCGCCTGCACGCCCAGCATCAGGAACGGCGCGCCGTCGATCATCAGCGCGTGACGGCCCTTGCTGCGTTCCAGCGTGGGCAGGGGCGCGGTCTGTGCGACCGCCTGCCCCGTCAGGGCAAGCGCGAGCCCAAATGCCGTCGCGTATCCAAGCCTTCTCATCCTGTCCCCTGTCGCCCGATTTGTCCTACGGTGTCAGGGGATACGTTGCCCTTGTGCCGGATAGGAAGCAAGGCGTTTTGTCTTATGATTCATGTTTTTACTGGTGTCGCTGCCTTGCCGGTCCAGCGGTACGCTTCCCGCGACTCGCGTTTCATCTCGATCGAATAGCCCGGACGGGTCGGCGCACGATAGGCACCGCGCTCGACGATGCACGGATCGACGAAATGTTCGTGGAGATGGTCGACGAATTCAGCCGCCCGGTCGTGCTTGACGCCCGAAAAGCACAGATAGTCGATCATCGACAGATGCTGGACATATTCGCACAGCCCGACGCCGCCGGCATGCGGCCATACCTGAAGCTCGTACTTCGCCGCCATCAACAGCACGGCGAGCACTTCGTTGACGCCGCCCAGCCGGCACGCATCGATCTGGACCACGTCCAGCGCCTCGCGCATGATGAACTGTTTGAAGACGATGCGGTTCTGGCACATCTCGCCAGTCGCGACCTGCACCGGGGCGACCCCCTGCCGGATCGCGCGGTGGCCCTCGACGTCGTCGGGCGAGGTCGGCTCCTCGATGAAGCGCGGCTTGGCGAAGGCGAGGTCGTTGACGCAGGCGATCGCCTGATCGACTTCCCACACCTGGTTGGCGTCGATCATCAGGTCGATGTAGGGACCCAGCACGTCGCGCGCGATCGCGACCCGGCGGCGGTCGTTGGCGGGATCGCCGCCGACCTTCAGCTTCACATGGACGAAGCCGGCCTCGACCGCCTCACGGCACAGCCGTGCCAGCTTTTCGTCTGAATAGCCGAGCCAGCCGGGCGAGGTGGTATAGGCCGGATACCCCTCCGCCAGCAGCGTCGCCCGCCGTTCCGCCTTGCCCGCCGCGCGGGTTTCGAGCAGCGCCACCGCCTCTTCGGGCGTGATGCAGTCGGTCATGTAGCGGAAGTCGATCAGCCCGACGATCTGTTGCGGGGTCATCGACCCGATCAGATCCCACAGCGGCAGTCCGGCATGCTTGGCCAGCAGGTCCCACACCGCGTTGACCACCGCGCCGGTCGCCAGATGGATGATCCCCTTTTCCGGCCCGACCCAGCGCAACTGGCTGTCGCCGGTCATCCGCCGCCAGAATCCCGCGCCATCCTGCGCGATCGATTCGAGCGACAGTCCCTCGACCAGCGGGGCCAGCGTCGCGATCGCCGCGCAGCACAGGTCGTTGCCGCGCCCGATGGTGAACGTCAGGCCATGGCCTTCCAGCCCCGGCGTGTCGGTTTCGAGGATGCAATAGGCGGCGGAGTAATCCGGTTCGGGGTTCATCGCATCCGACCCGTCGAGAAACGCGGACGTGGGAAAACGGATGTCGTGTACCGTAAGCCGGGTGATGATCGTCATGCGTTCGCCGTCCTCGCACGGGCGGCGTGCCTTGCTGGTGTCATATCCGCCCCGCCCCGCCGGTGGCAGGTCCAGCGGTTTTTATATGTGCGAGCGATTTTCGTTGCAACCGCGAATTATGCGGCGACCTTTTCGTGGTCCACGGTTCAGGCGTGATTGTCCCCGTCGACCAGTTGCTGCGAAATGGTCGCCGCCGCCGCCTGTACCGCCGCAACGGCGGCATCGATCGCGTCCTCGCCGTCCAGTTTGGGCAGATAGGGCATGGTGAGCGCCGCCGCCGCCGCACCGCCACGCAGGATCGGGGCGGAAAGATCGGTGATTCCCGATACGAAGCGGCTGGGCGTGCGTTCGACGCTGCGCTGCCGAACCTCGTCCGCATGCGCGCGAAACGCGTCCAGCGTGGCCTTGTCCGGGGTCGGCTGCAACTGCGCTTCCCATCGGGCGCGCACGTCGGCGGGCTGGAATGCGTACAGCACCGCCCCCGATGCCGCCTGCAACAGCGGCCGGCGATAACCGACGCGAACCGCGAACCCCAGTTCCTGACCGGACTCCATCCGCGCCACGACCACCATGTCGCCGCGCGTATGCACCGCCAGATGGCACGACTGCCCGCGATCCTGCGCCAGTTGGCGCATCACCGGCAACGCGACCTCGATCAGATGCCGGGTCCGCGGCTGGTTCATGCCGAGCGAGAACAGCCGGTCGCTCAGAACATAGCCCTCCCCGCCCGGTTCGATCGTGAGATAGCCGCGATATTCGAGCACCTGCACCATGCGGAACAGTTCGCCGTGCGACCGCCCCAGCCGCTGGACGATCTGCGTCAGCGTCAGCGGCGTCGCCATCCCGGCCAGCAGTTCGAGGATATCCAGACCCTTTTCCAGCGCGGGTGCGCGGTATCGGCGGTCCTCGACGACGTCTTCGTCGGCATCGACAATGGCTGGTGCGTTCATGGGCGCGACACTCGCGCCAAAAACCGTCGCGCGCAAGCCGCTGACCGTTTGCACCGGCGCACGCGCCGTGCATATATGATGTCGAGAGGATTGCTATTATGAACCGTCGCACGTTCCTGTCGGCCAGCGGGTCGACGATCGGGCTGGCCATGGCCGCGCCCGCCACCGCACAGACGACCACGCCCGACTGGTCGTCGCTGGCCGCCGCGTTCCGGGTGCCCGACTGGTTCCGCGACGCCAAATTCGGCATCTGGGGCCATTGGGGACCGCAATGCGTCCCCGAATTCGGCGACTGGTACGGACGCAAGATGTATGAACAGGGCGACCCGTTCTACGACCATCACCGCAAGACCTATGGCCATCCCGCCGATACCGGGTTCATCGACATCCTCGGCCAATGGCGCGGCGAACGCTGGGACCCGGCCGCGCTGGTGACGCGGTGGAAGGCCGCCGGCGCGCGCTACGTGATGGGCATGGCGGGGCATCACGACAATGTCGACCTGTTCGACAGCAGCCATCATCCGTGGAATTCGGTCCGGGTCGGGCCGAAGCGCGATATCGCGGCGGGGTGGCGTGACGCGGTGCGCGGTGCGGGACTGCGCTTTGGCCTGTCGAACCATATCAGCCATGCGTGGCATTGGTGGCAGACCGCCTATGGCTATGACGCCACCGGTCCGCGCGCGGGCGAGCGGTACGATGCCGCCCGCCTGACCAAGCGGGACGGACGCGGCAAATATTGGGACGGGCTGGACCCGCAGGCGCTGTACACCGGCCCCAGCTTCGCCCCGCCCGACGGCATCCGTACGCAGGCGGCGATGGACGACTGGGTCGAATCGACCAGCCGCCGCTGGATGGAATTCGCGCCGTCGGACAAGCTGCCGTTCGTCACCGGCTGGCTGGCGCGACAGAAGGAGATGGTCGAGAAATACCGTCCCGACATCGTCTATTTCGACAATACCGGATTGCCGTTCGGCCCCGCCGGGGTCGAGGCGGCGGCGCATTTCTATGGCCAGAGCATCGCCGACAAGGGCGCGATGGACGTGGTGCTGACCGGCAAGCTGCTGACCCCGTTCCAGCGGACGGCGATGGTCGAGGATGTCGAGCGCGGCTTTTCCGACCGGCTGCGGCCCGAACCGTGGCAGACCTGCACCTGTCTGGGCGACTGGCATTACAACCGGTCGCGCTTCACCGACAAAAGCTATGTGCCGGCGCATCAGGTGCTTCAACGGCTGGCCGACGTCGTGTCGAAGAACGGCAATCTGTTGCTGTCGGTCCCGATGCGCGGCGACGGCAGCATCGACAGCGAGGAAGAACGCATCCTGTCCGATCTGGGCCGGTGGATGACGCGCGAGGGCGAGGCCGCCATCTATGGCTCGCGGCCATGGCGGATCTATGGCGAAGGGCCGACCGATCTGGCCGGCGGCATGCACAACGAAGGGCAGGCGAGCCGGCTGGGCGCGAACGACGTGCGCTTCACGGTCAAGAACGGGACGTTGAACGCGATCCTGCTCGACTGGCCGACCGCACCGGTGCGGGTCGCGTCGCTCGGCCGGGGCCGACTCAACGGCGGAAGCGTCGAGCGCGTGACGCTGGTCGGAGGCGGCCGGGTGCGGTTCGTGGCGGGCGACGACGCGCTGATGCTGACGCTGCCCCCGCGCCCGGCGGGCGGCCAGTTGCCGGTGGTGCGGATCGAGGGACGCGGGCTGGTGTAAGAGGGGGCGCCCTCCGCCCCCTTCACCGTTCGTCACCCCAGCGCAGGCTGGGGTCTTCCGGTAAAGCGTGCTGCGCTCGCCACCACCAGTCGTCACCCCAGCGAAGGCTGGGGTCGCCCGGAAAAGCGTGCTGCCCCTGCCACAACCAATCGTCACCCCGGCGCAGGCTGGGGTCGCCCGGAAAAGCGTGCCGCCCCTGCCACAACCAATCGTCACCCCAGCGCACGCTGGGGTCGCCCGGAAAAGCGTGCCGCCCCTGCCACAACCAATCGTCACCCCGGCGCAGGCTGGGGTCGCTCGGGGATGCGTGCCAACACTGCCGCAAACGACCCCAGCCTTCGCTGGGGTGACGACTGGCGGTGGCGAGGGCAGTACATCCCTGGGCGGTACGATTGGTGGCCAGGGCGGCACATACCCGAAAAGTCCCCGGGCGGCGCCGGGATGAAGGTCTCATCGGTACGTCATCCTCGCCATTCTACCGCACCGCACAAAATAGCTTGATATGTTGTACCATACCGCTTTACGGACGGTGCCATCGTAAACCGGAGTAGTCCCATGTCCCGCCCCGCCCTGTTGCTGTCGAGTGCCGCGCTGTTCCTGCCGTTCGCGGCGTTTGCCCAGACGCCCACGCCACAGGGCGATGCCTATCACGACGAAGCCCCTGCCGAGATCGTCGTCACTGCCCCCTATGCCCGCAACCAGGCGGATATCCTGTCGGGCACCAGCGTGCTGACCGGACAGGAACTGACCCGCGAACTGCGCACGACGATCGGCGAGACGCTGGCGCGGCAGCCCGGCGTGTCGGCGACCAGCTTCGGTCCCAATGCCTCGCGCCCCGTGCTGCGCGGTTTGCAGGGGGAACGGGTCCGCGTGCTGACCGACGGGATCGGCAGCTTCGACGTGTCGAACACCTCGGTCGACCATGCGGTGGCGATCAACCCGCTGACCGCCGACCGGATCGAAGTGCTGCGCGGTCCGGCCGCGTTGCTGTTCGGATCGTCGGCGATCGGCGGCGTGGTAAACGTGATCGACAGCCGCATCCCGCGCCGCGTGCCGACCGAACCGGTTCATGCCGAAGCGATCGGCACCTATGGCACCGCCGCCGAACAGCGCAGTGGCGCGGCGGCGGTCGATGTGCCTGTGATGGGCAAGATCGTGCTGCACGTCGACGGCACCTGGGCAAAGACCGGCGATCTGGAAACCGGCGGATCGATCCTGTCGCGGCCGTTGCGGGCGCAGGCCGCCGCCAGCGCCGATCCCGCGATCCGCGAACTTGCCGACCTGCGCGGCAAACTGCCCAATTCCGCCTCGGAAATGTGGGAAGTCGCGGGCGGCGCGTCGGTGGTGACCGATACCGGCAATCTGGGATTTTCGGTCAGCCATCTCGACAACCGCTACGGCGTGCCGCTGCGCTACGACCTGACGGGCGGCGAGGCGGAGAATGTGACGCTGCACGTCCAGCAGACGCGCGCCGACCTGCGTGGCGAGGTGCAGACCGGCGGCGGGCTGCTCGAAAAGATCCGGGTGCGCGCGGGCTTCGCCGATTATCGCCATGACGAGATCGAGGATACCGGCGAGATCGGCACGACCTTCTACAATCAGGGGATGGAAGCCCGGATCGAGGCGGTGCAGGCGCAACGGGGCAACTGGCGCGGCGCGTTCGGCGGGCAGATGTTCCTGCGCGACCTGAACGTGGTGGGCGAGGAGAAATTCCTGCCCAAGAGCGAGACGCAGCAGTTCGGCGTGTTCACGCTTCAGTCGTTCGATTTCGGCCCGGTGCGTGCCGAAGCCGGTGGACGCTATGAATATACCGTCGCGCGGGCCGATGCCGATGCCGATCTGGGCAACGACCGGCTGCGTCGCAGCTTCGACAGTTTCTCGGGATCGATCGGCGGCAGCATCGCGGTGGTCGACGGCATCCGGTTCGGACTGAACGGCAGCCACACCGAACGTGCCCCGTCGGCCGAGGAACTGTTCGCCAACGGTCCGCATGCGGGGACGCAGGCGTTCGAGGTCGGTGACCCGGCGTTCGTCAAGGAAATCAGCGACGGGATCGAGGCGACGGTCAAGGGATCGGGCGACGGCTACAGCTTCGGCCTGTCGGCCTATCACAACTGGTTCCGCAACTTCATCTACGAAACCCCGACCGGGGAGGTCGAGGACGACCTGCCCGTGTTCCAGTATTCGCAGGCCGATGCGCGGCTGTGGGGGTTCGAGGCGGAGGCGTCGGCACGGCTGGCGCGGATCGGCGAGACCGCGATCGTCGCGGACGCACTGGCCGACTATACCCGCGCGACGATCGTCGACACCGGCCCCGCCCCGCGCATCC
The DNA here is from genome assembly GCF_014842075.1 of Sphingomonas sp. CFBP 13720. GTDB lineage: Bacteria > Pseudomonadota > Alphaproteobacteria > Sphingomonadales > Sphingomonadaceae > Sphingomonas. The sequence goes on along the minus strand of NZ_JACYVA010000006.1, from coordinate 431 downwards.
CGCCGCTGCGCCTGCTCGGCGGGCTGGAAGCACAGGGACGGCTGGTACGGGTTCGCGGCGAGGTCGAACTTGTGACGGCGCAGGACCGCACCGCCGTGCTGGAAACCGAAACGCCCGGCTATACGATGGTCAACGCATCGATCGCACTGCGCCCGTTCGGAAAGGGCAACGCGACCAGCGTGACGCTGTCGGCCAACAATCTGTTCGACGTGGAGGCGCGGCGACATGCCAGCTTCCTCAAGGACTATGCGCCGCTCGCCGGGCGCGACATCCGCGTGACCGCGCGGCTGGCGATCTGAACCTGCTCCGTCCTTCCGGCCCGTGCCGGAAGGACGGATGGGGCGTGGGCGCGCGATTAGCCTGATCCTGATGGCGCTTACCGCCCCCCGTCTCCCCCCGTCTTCCTCCGCCTCCCCCCTCTTCCGCCGTCT
>NZ_JACYVA010000005.1 GCF_014842075.1 Sphingomonas sp. CFBP 13720 | reverse complement strand
GAATGCGCCAACTACTTCGCCGCATGCGGATATGATGCAGACTGATCGAAAACCGCTCTAGCCCGCCATACCTTCGCGGGGCATCGCATGACCGGTCCGGTTCAGGACGTAGGGCAAAGCGCGGTTCGTTCCGCGCTCCCGGACGAAGCCGAACGGCGCTGTCGGTCTAGGCTACGCGTATCGCGCTTCGCACGATGGACGTTAATTCAGGCGGGCAGGGGGCGAATCGACCTGCGCGCAGTGCGAAGGGCGGCGGAGCGCCGTCCCCTGTCTGTCGGTCAACGGGATGGCGTTCGACGTCGACATCGTTCCGGACGTCGTGCCGTCACCCCGGTTTGCATCCAGCCGGGACCACAGGCTGTCGGATGCAATCGCGCGAATGCCGCTGGCATGGTGCCGCTGCAGGAGCCGTGCGGGCGCACGACTCCATAGTCCATCGACCTGCGTACAGCAGGCGATGGTGTCTGGCCGGCGTGCCCCGGCGGTCCGAACGGTGATCGTGATGCTATGGAATGACCGCGATCAGCGGTCGCGTTCCTGCCGCTTGCGATCGGCCTTGCGAGCGCGGCTCACGGCGGCGGCATGCTCGCGTGCGCGCTTTTCGGACGGCTTCTCGTAATGGCGGCGCAGCTTCATTTCGCGATACACACCCTCGCGCTGCAGCTTCTTCTTCAGCGCGCGGAGCGCTTGGTCGACGTTGTTGTCCCGGACGGTAATCAACATGCGTAGAATCCTTGACTGTCTCAATGACGTTGGCTGCGGTCGTTACCGCCGGGCGGAGTGCCTGCCAAGGCAAAGGCTGCATAGTTGCCGTAAAAAACATGCGACGGATAGGAATTGCGTGCGGGAGGCCCGGTTTTCGTCCTCCGTTGACGACGCGTTCCCCAGCGATCACGCCGAATCGGCTTTTGGCCTTGTCGCATCGGCGAGGGGATCGGTTTTAATCGTCCGCCGCGGTATTGGGCACGAGAAATAGCGGCATCGTCGTCGGCAGAAGTGGCCGCGCATCCGAACGGTGCAGCGGATCTGTTGAGTTCGGGGCGTTGATGTGGACGATTCGACCCAAGCGCGCGGAAAATGCCGAGCACGCCATAACTCTTGCCAGTGTCGCTGCCAGCGCGATGCGATCGGGAAGCCGCGCCAGCATCGCCGCGTTCATCCGGGCTGCCGGCACGACAGCGCCGCTGGCGGAGACGGAGTCCGCAATCCTGGACTCCGTCAACGTCTACCGGCGTCTATTAGCGGCTACAACGCCATTGATTTTAAACGGTTTTTAGTCGGGCCCGAGCTACTAGCGTCTATTGACATGTACTAGTATCCACGCTTTGTTGTTGGCCTAGATGTTGGCCAGCGAGAACGAATGCCCCGGAAAGCAAAAGAACTTGGCGCCCTTGCCGTTGCGAACCTGAAGCCCGTCGAATCGGCTTCTGGGCGCATGCGGACGCGCTTTATGGTTGGAGGTGCCGATGGACTACATCTGCGCATCGCGGGTGCATCAAAGTCGTGGATTCTACGTGTCATGGTCGGTGGGGTTCGCCGGGACATCGGACTGGGAAGCTATCCGGGTGTCACCCTCGCTACGGCTCGAAAGCTTGCCAACGCGCATCGTGACCGAGTCGCACAGGGCGGCGATCCTATCGCAGAGCGTCGTGCGAAGGCGGACAAGGGCAAGACGTTTAGGGCGTGCGCTGAGGCCTACATCGCCAGTCGGTGTAGTGAGTGGAAGAACCCGAAACACGCATCTCAATGGTCGAGCACGCTGGAGGCGTACGCCTACCCTGTTTTTGGAAGCGTTCCGGTCGATGCTATCGATACGGCGTTCGTTCTGAAGGCTGTAGAGCCGATTTGGGCGGCGAAAACCGAGACGGCCTCGCGACTACGTGGGCGCATCGAGAAGGTATTGGGTTGGGCCACATTCCGTGGATACCGATCGGGCGAAAATCCTGCGCGCTGGAAAGATCATCTCGACCACCATCTGCCGTCGCCGGGGGACGTTCGGAAGATCAAGCATCATGCCTCGCTACCTTACCCTGAACTTCCTGCCTTCGTAGCGGAGCTTCGGCAACGCACTGGCATGGCAGCTCGCGCGCTCGAGTTTGCCATTCTCTGCGTCTCCCGCTCCGGGGAAGTTAGGCAAGCCGTATGGAGCGAAATCGACATGGATCGTAGGACGTGGACCATTCCAGCCGAAAGAATGAAGGCGAAACGGGAGCACGTCGTTCCGCTATCAGACGGAGCGCTTTCAATCTTGCGTGGGTTGCCAAAGCGGAAAGTAGATCCCGGCGCCGCTGTCGAATTTGTTTTTCCGGCGCCTCATGGTTCGTCGTTCTCCGACGCTGTTTTTCAAGCGCTTTTTAAACGAATGGGGCGGAGCGACCTAACTCAGCATGGCTTCCGTTCGACATTTCGTGAATGGGCCGGTGAAATGTCCAACTACCCGCGGGAGGTTATAGAGCACGCTCTCGCGCATCAGCTCGCGGATAAAGCTGAAGCTGCCTACCAGCGCGGTTCGTTGTTACCGAAACGGGTATTACTGATGTCGGCGTGGTCTAATTATTGTGAAGGGCGATCAGCATGAATAAAAAACAGTTCTTGCCGCTTCAGGACACAGTTGGTGATCGTGCAAAAAGTGATGATTTAGATAGCAGGATACGTGAGCTATTTTTGCGATTGGATTACGCAAACTGGGTTGAAAAGGTTGAAAGCGGGGAATGGAGGCCGTGCAATCGTAGAGCTTCACCGGAAGACTGGCAGCGCCTCGCTATCGCTTTGGCATTTAAGCATGGTGAGCCGGGATTTGAGATGTATTTACGTCCATTCACTAAAAGATCACCAGCGGAAGACGATCAAATCGAACGTGACGAACTCATGCTGCACTATATGAATTTGGATGTGCATCCGAAAAATGGCAACAAAATGAACATTCGTAGCGCTGCCAAATTGGTTGCGGAAGATTTGGCTAAACTAGATCGAACTCGTAGAGCAAAAATTCTGAGCGAGAATGGTGACGCTACAGAATTTGAGCCGTCAGAGATTGATAGTGAGAGTATACGTACACAGTTTTCGAAAAGGAAAACGGCCGCAGAGAAGCAGGGTCTGGAGTTCGAACCGGAACTGCCATCATATCTACGTCTATTCGTCGCATCTAATAATCTTTTTAACGCTTTGCTCAGGTCCGCAAAAAATTTGTCTGAGTAATATGGCCTCTTTCTACCGCGCGATATTAACCGCGTACCCGTACGCACGTTCAAACCGGAGCGTGTGTCAAACATTCGAATAGCGCAGCCTCCCATTATACACGCGGGAAATGCACCTCCTGAGCATCGGTTCACAGGGAACTGACGCCAGCGAGGTACATCGTGACACACCACTCTCAAAAGCCAGAAGGAAATGTGCCGTGGAGCGGCATTGCTCCCGCCGGTCCCATCCTTCGCCCAGCACAGGCCGCCGCATACATTGGCCTTTGCCTTTCCGCTTACTACCGCCAGGCGACGCGGGGTTTGGTCCCGTCACCAGTCAAGATCACCGAGCGAGCGACCGGCGTTCCTCGGCCTTGGCTTGATGCTGTCATCGCAGCGCGGTTCGCAGCACCGGACGCTTTGGTATGAGCGGCGTCCTTGAAACTCTCCTGAGCCCTTCGGTGCTTCAGGCATATGCCGACAAGCTGCAGCGGCAAGCGGCGCTCGACCTCGCCGAAGCGAAGGTGCGAGAGAACGAGCGCGAGGCGGAGGCCGCCAAGAACGAGCGCGTTAGACTGACTGAGCTAGAGGATGCTGATGCCGCCGTTCGCCACGTCGACGGACCGGAGGCGGCGCCGGAGCGGCCACAACGTAAGAAGCGCCTCGCAAGCCTGAACGAGAAAATTCCGGTTCTTGCTGCCTCTGTCCCGCTGCTTAAATCGCGTGTCGGCGAGCGTCGGACGGAACTGCAGCGGAGCGAAGTTCCTCTCACGCGTGCGGTGCTCGAAGCGGTTCATGAGTTCCAGGCGCCAGCCGTAAAGCGCGTCCGGGACGCCTTGAGCGCACTCGAAGCGGACCTTTGCATTTTGGTTGCGGCCGACATGGTTGTGTCCAGCCTCGTAGGCGACCGCTTTCCTATTCCAGAAGGCCAGACGGCTCCCTTCTCCGGCGCGATCGTCACTCGCAAGCTTCTGGCCACAATCCCCGGACTTCTGCGACCGCCGACCCTTACCCTAGAGCGCGTGGAGCAACGCGCGCGGGTCGTTGCTGCAACGACCGTTAATCAACTGAAGGAGAATGCCAAGTGACCCGCCTTGTTGCCCTTTGTGCGATCGTTCGCACGCCCGCCGATTCTGCCCCGACCCAGTTCGCTGGATTTGATGCTGAAGGAAACTCGATCATACAGGCCGTTTCCGAGGAAATTAAGCCCGGTACGATCTTCGAGGAAACGAACGAAACAGAAGTTGAGTGGCTTCTTGCCAACAATGCCGTTCGCCTACCGAATGATCGAGAAATTCAAATGTTCGACCTCGTCGGCGAACTCCCTTCTATCGGAGGGAGGTGAATAATGCCTGCGTTAATCGCACGCGTAACGATCATGCTAAAGGGCGCCTCAGGCAACCTTCGTTCCGTGAATGGAAGTGCCGCGGTCGACTATTGGCGCAACGCCGTTGTGGTCGAGCCGGGAGAAACCTTCACCGAGAATGATCCTGCGGAGGTCGCGAGGCTAGTCAGCATCGGCGCGGCCCGGCTCAAATAAACACAGTTTTCTGAAATCGACGAGGTTACTATCCATGACCACGCAGAATGAAGATAGCAGCGACGACATCGTTGCCCTTATCCAGCTTTGTGGCCTGTCAGGCTACAAGGCGGCTGACCCTTCAAATGAGCGTCGCAATCAAAATGTCGTAAGCGAGGAGGAGTTGGCGACGCACGAGTTGATCCGTGAATGCCAGCTGCCTGGCTACAACGTTGATAGGCTCGCTACTCGCGCAACCGCACCAGTCGATGCGATAACAGATGGTAAGTCTGCGATTGCAAGCGCTGCCGGTCAGCCTGCAGTCCCTGTCGCTACGTTATCGAAGCGGCAATTTCTCGTTTTGGAAGTGGCGCGAGGGGGTGAGTCCGCTCTGTCCGCTTTGGAAGCCAAAATGGGTGTGGGGATTTCGGTACATCGCGCTGGAAAACAGTCTTGGGTTTCCGAGCCCACCGAGGGCGGCGGAACCCGCCGAGCTTTTTCCTTCATGGCAGGACAAGTGTTGGGCTTTGCTGACCTGCTCGGCGATCTGGGAAGCCCGAGCCTAAAGCTATCCGTCACCGGCATTGAGCTTACGAAGTACAAGGCAAGCGGACCCGGCGTTCGTGATGGCGAGCCACCGCAGTGGCCAGATAGCCTTAATAAGGCACTCCGATCGGCACTGGGGAAGTTGCAATGACGCGGCGTCCGCAGGGTGGTTGGGTTCGGTGGCAACGGTATCGCTACCAGCGACTATATGCCGAAGGGCTTGCCGCAGATCTCGCACACCGAATCGCTGCCGCTGAGATGAACGTGCGACGGTCGTTAACGCGGCTGATCGGTGGAAAGCATGCACGAGAAGCAGAGTTGATCTGCCAATTCGACGGCGACCGTGTCCGGTTCGCCCTAACGGGCTCAATGAACGGCCTCACTGAAGCACAGTCGGACGCGATTGAAGTGATGGCTTGCAAGGCCAAGAAATAAAAACGGCGCTGCGGGGTCCCCACCGCAGCGCCGTTACAACTTACCTGGACGAGCACCGCCGTAAGTCATCTAATGACATAGCGCCGTCCTAAGTATTATTCAAGGACACAAATCAGCTATGTCGACCACTCCTTCGAATATCAGCGACTTCGATGACATCCTGGGTGGTGATGATTCCGTTCTCGATCGCCCTTTGATGCTGACAACGTTCCCAGACGAACTTGCGCGCATCAAGACGGAGAAGACTTCGTCGTTGCGCGAGCTCGTCGAACAGGTGCACCTTCCAACGGCTCCAACGAAGGCGCAACTTCCACTATTGAAGTTGGCAAAGTTCGGCGCGGTGCCCACGACCAAGGGTTCGCTTCGCAACAACGCTAACGTGCTCGCCATCGACGGCATCGAAGGCGATTACGACGGTGAGGTAGTTAGCATATCGGAAGCCGCCGGACGGCTCAAAGCGGCTAACGTCGCTGCAGTTCTGTATTCCAGTCCTTCGCATACGAGCAGCAAGCCGCGCTGGCGTGTCCTGTGCCCGCTCAGTGGCAGTGCGGCGCCTGACGCTCGCGAACGCCTTTGCGCTCGGCTGAACAGCGCTCTTGGCGGGCTGCTATCCGGCGAATCGTTCACGCTGTCACAGTCCTATTATTTCGGGAAGGTTGATGGGACGGCGACGGCTGCCGTGGCCATTGTCGAGGGTCGTCCGATCGACGCTGCTGCTGAGTTGGATGCGTCCGCGCTCGGGCGCAACGGCGAACCGTATCGTCCCGGCCCGGCGGGACTCACTGCGCCGGCCGTCTCTGACGATGAGGATGATGATTGGCACTTCCAAGCGCCGGTGGAATGGGATCGGATCGATAGCGCGCTTGCTGCGGTCCCAATCAAAGATGCCGATCAGCAGGAAACCGGCGGACGGGACATGTGGTTGCGTGTGGGGCAAGCCTTGCATCACGTCACTGGAGGCAGCGAAGAAGGCTTCGCGCGCTGGGACGCCTGGTCGCGCGAAGGCGAAAAGTACAACGCGCGTCATATCCGGCGCGACTGGAACTCGTTTCGATCGGACGGTCGGAAGCAGGTTCGCATTGGCACGCTATATGACCTTGCTAAGCGCTACGATTGGACCGGCAACACACCCGCTGCGCCGCAGGCTGACCCGTTTGATCTGATTGGCACGGAGGTGACAGCAGAGAAGCCGGCAACTACCCCAACTGCCCTTCGCTTCCTCGCGCCAGCCGACTGTGCGAGTTCGCCTTCGCGAGGCTACATCGTCAAGGGTCTGGTCGCGCCGCGGGACTTAGGCTGCATCTTTGGGGCGCCCGGTGCCGGCAAGTCGTTGATCGCGCCTCACATCGGCTACCTAGTCGCATTGGGCCGATCGGCATTCGGCTTGCGAACGAAGCCCGCACGGGTGCTATACGTAGCCGCCGAAGACCCGCACGGCATGCGGGGGCGGATTACAGCCTTGAGAATGCGGCACGGCGACGCGCCCGATTTTGTGCTGGTAGAAGGCGTATCGGACCTTTTGACGAGGGGGAGCCCGGACCTTGCTGCGTTGCAATCGGCGGTAGCGGAGCAACAGCCGGCGCTGATCTTTCTTGATACCCTAGCAATGAGTTTTCCGGGCTTGGAAGAGAACACCGCCGAAGACATGGGCCGCGTCGTAGCAATCGGACGCTCCCTTACCGCACACGGCGCGGCAGTGGTTCTGATCCATCACGACACCAAATCACAAGGTCCGACTCCGCGGGGGCACAGCCTGCTGAACGGCGCGCTGGATGTGGCTCTCCAACTGTTCCCGCGCGATGAATCTGGAGTCGTTCGCGCCAAGCTTACCAAGAACCGGAATGGCACCGCCGAGCGGGATATCGCCTTCAGGATCGCAACGGAATGTCTGGGCGAAGATGAGGATGGCGATCCCGTGACCGTGGCGCTTGTTGACGAACTGGCACCCGGTGCGGCGCCGAAGCGCGAGAAGCTGACGCCGAGCGAAAGGGCGGCATTCAGGATTTTCGAAGGCTTGGAGTCAGCCGGCCCGGTGTTTGAGGAAGCATGGCGGAAGGCATGCATCGATTCTCCCACTGTATCGGCAGCGGACGACCGTGAGAGCCGGCGGAAGGCAGCAAAACGCGCTTTCGAGGGCTTGGCTCGCAAGGGTGCGGTCGTGATCGATAGTGGCATTGTTAGGCGGCCTGATAGTATCGGGAACGCGTTTGACGAAGAATAAGCCATAGACTCGTGAAGTCGCCTGTTGAGAAGCGCACATTCCGACGCTGAGGCTAGCGATCGGAGCCTCCGAAAGCTGCCCATAGTTCAGCATGTTAATCCCCATTTTTAAATCTTTACTTAGAAAATTCGGGAAAGGGCAATCAAGAACCGATTTTGAGAAAGGGAATGCCGCAGCGCGTTGTAGGCGCGCTCGACAAAGCGACTGTCTCGTAATGAGTTCGTCTTTGGGAACACCGGTATACTATGCCGGAACCGCAAGATCGGTCGAGCGCGTCGTATATGGGAACCGCTAGCCGGCGTCGCTCTGGAGGATAAGGCAAGAAGAAATTGGTGCTTTATAACAAAATTCCCGGATGAAGCGGGTGAATGGCATACGGACGACGATTTTAATTTGAATTTGGATTTTAATTTGAATTTGGATGTGGTGAGCGGTGTCGTAGAATTCTTGAATACCCCTTCTGCCGAGAGTTCACGGCACTCTTCGGACTGTCCGTGCATTGCGACGCCCAACTCGCTCGCATGAAGCAGACATTTTACCATTTAGCCGATCGAAATGCGTACAGCGTCACTGCATAGCCTCGGAAAAGCCTGCGCTCACGAACAGCGCAGCGAATTGAACCGGTATTCCGAATAGGAACTGGTCGTTTTCAGCAAAATCGCTCTTGCTTTTGCCAGACTGGTAGAGATATCTTCTTAAATATTAGGGGGTGCGCAGTGTTGATGCGATTTCCTGGACGCCCGTTGGTGTACACAGTGGCTTTCTGCTGTTCCGCGTGCACAGTTCCAACGGCGTTTCGCAGTGATTCGCTGTACGTTGGCGTAGTACGCGTAAAAGCCGAATCATCACCAGATGGCGTCAAGTCGCGATCGATATCGGTGCTTGGAGGTTGGTTGGAGCGAGGAACTGAAGGAGCCGCAGTAGGCGTAGGCCTGCGAAAAAATTCTACAGTAACCGTTCCGCTTAGCTGTCAAGTTGTTGTGATACTGAAAGACAAGACTTCTTACACCGAAGTAGGTAAATTACTGGAAGGGTTATACTCTGCGGGAGGCGGACCATGCGTTGTCACCGAGAACTAAGATGTATAATAAGCCGTGTTGCCGTAGTCTCTGGAGCAGCAGCTCTGACAGCGTGCGCCAACATGCAGCACAATGACGTGCTCGTCTTTGCTACTCAGACAAAGGTTGCATTGGACGTTTCAACGTCACCAACAAGCGGAGGCACGCCATCATTCACGCTCGGTTACAAACGAGAGGAAGGCGTTTGGATGCCACTCGTAGTGAATGGTAGAAATTCCGTGCTCCTATCTGGGCAAAGGTCCTGCACCCCAGATGGAAAGTCATGCTGGGACGTTCCCGCTACGTTGCTAACAGCATTTCAACAATGCGCGGCAAAACTACCTCCAGATCAATGTCTTTCATCTCTTACCGGGGAGGTTAAGTACGTCGGTGCGGGAGAGGGCAGAGCTGATACCTATTCAGTTTTTGCGAGCTTCGGAGGAGACTTCGGAGCTTCAGGAGGGGGGAAAGCGGCATTGGCTCAATTCTTCGCGACGGGTATCGCAGCGCAGAAGCTGGCCGCTAACCCGCACGCGCCGCAAGCGCTGAAGGTTGAGGACACCAATGCGCAGGTGGTAGCCGCAGAACAGGCGGCGCGGAAAGCCACGGAGCAGGCGCTACAGGCAGTTGGCAAGCAGGAGGTCGGGCCAGCAACGGACGACGCTACTAAGCTGGTGGCAAACTCGGTGAAATGCTGGAACGCGAACCGCACTGCCTACCGACAGGCCGCCACTGCTAAACTCGATCAGAACAGCGAGATCATGAAAATTATCAACGGGGATGACGAAATTGCGTTTCGAGGTGCAGTGGCACTGTCCATTTCCGAACATGAGCAGATCAAGGCCATCAATGCTGCGGCTTGCCAGTAGGAGGTTTATATGTCCGCATTAGTTGTTCAAGTGTGCAGGGCTGACACGGCTCCAATGCTGCAAACGGTCATCGGAGCGGCTATGCAGTTTTGGGGAAATCAAGGCTTTACCCAGATCAATGTGCAGTTCGCATCTCCTGGAGACGACATGGCTGGCGTCTATCTCAGGACCTCGCCGGCGGGGGCGCCTACTGAGCTTTGGAAGCAGCTGGCGGAAGATTTCACTGCTGTACTTGTAATGTCGCAGCCCTAGTAGGCCAAGGTCTGTCCGAACACCCTTCCAGATTAGGCGCGGTGCGCTCACAGCGGTTTTCAGCCTGTCGGAGTCGATTGGGAATCGCAGGAACGCGCGGATCTGAATCACGGTTCTGGCTGTTTGGCCGGCTGGAGGCTGGCATAGATGCGAAAACCGTTGTCGATGGACCAGCGCGATTGGCTAGCGACCAGCGGCGAGGAAGCGCGAGACTATCGGCGCATCACTTTCTTCCCGCAGGTGCCGGAACATGAGGCGGTCGGGGAACCGTTCCTGCTGCTAAAATAGATTGGTGCAGGCGCGGCATGGTCGGTAGCGGATAGGTTGACCCTTTCCCGAAACTCGATGGTTCTCGAGAATAGCGACGGCGTCCAGCACACGTCGGCTATCGCCTTCCGATCTTAGGAGAACGGACGGGCCATTCATCGTGTATTTCAGCCATCCGCCGCCTGCCCGCTAGCGGTCGCTTACATCTTCGTGAGCCAATGTGGTTGATTGGCTACCACCGGTACGCGGCAACCGAGCCGGTTCAGCATGTAGTTGCCGACGAATGTCCGGAATATCCGGAATGTCTGGTAATGTCCGAAACTTATGTCCGGTCGTTATTTTGCGGGATTCGGCCGGACATTTTCAACTTTTTAGTGAACTCGTGGTTTGCCCCGATCGGCGCAGGCATTTCTGCTACCGGACAATCGACCGGACAATCGACCGGACATTACCGCATTAAACTAAAATGGCAGTTTTCGGCCATTTGTCCCGGTCGCATGTCCCGAAATGTCCGAAAATGTCCGGTTCAATGTCCCACCAGCAACCTGTCGTGCGAACCGGACAGACACGGACACACCCCTAAGGGGTGTCCGAATGTCCGGTCGCCGCTGCCCCAATCGCACAATCAGGCCATTTGCCTTTAGGGTATGTTTGAAAACCCGTGAATCTCGGGGCTCAGCGCCCACCGCCCCTGCCGCCCCTCCACGGAAGGACCCGTAGCCAGATTGATTGTGCGTTACTCGCCGCCGGCACCGACGCAAAGCCGGACACCGTCGCGGCGCAACGATGCGAACCTCGAGACGCCAGCAAGCACGTGATGAGGAGGCGATCTGGCACAGACGCAAAAACGCCCGCCTAGCCGGGTGGCAAGGCGGGCGCGGTAGGATAGCGCGTAAGGGGTGGCGGTTAGTCGCCGTGGGGTAGCAGGATCACGGCTAGCCAGATGATCGCTGTGATAACGCCCGTCACATGGGCGAACGGTCTCATAGCGTCACGACCTGCGGCTCGCGTTTCAGGAGTGCTGACTACCGCGCAGATTAGCAGCACAGCACATACGACCATCATCGCACGTGAATCCATTCGCCATCGGTTTCGACGTACGACTCTCCAAGGTTGCTAGCGGCGTCGTTCAGCACATCCCCGAACGACGCCAGCTCTTCACGGGACCAAAATCCGACGCCGTGCCCCTGGCGGGTAAACCACAGGTCGTGACCCGCTTGCTCGATGGTGTAGCCCCGTTCGCGCTGAAGCACGTCCAACAGCCGCTGTACGGTAGCACCGCCAGGTCCCGGAAGAACGATCGCACGGAACCTGTCGCAATCGGCTTGAATGGTCGCGACGGCCGCATTGCTCAGACGTTCAGTGCCCATTTCGTTGAGCAAATGCTCGCGTTCGTCGCCGGTATCGCCGTTTGTGAAGAACATGGCTTCGACATAAGCGCGGCCGAATAGGTCGAGCGAGTGGAAGGGATGCGACGGGGCGGGGTGGTTCAACTGAAACTGTGCCATACTGATTTCCCTTGATGGGCGGGCCAATGGCCCAAATAAATTTGATTAGGCGGCAAGCGAAGCAATGGTGGCGCGCGCGTCGCTAATGGCATCGTCAATAAACTCATTGGCGGTTTCTGTGAGATAGTCGCCCGCGTCGCTCTCGATACCCCAAAGGGCATGCAAGTAACTGTCAGTCAGCTTGATGCCGTTGCACGACACCGTGACGACGACTCCGACATATTGCCAATCGTCGCGACACCATGCCCGCAGACGCTCAAAGTCAGCCATCGCCGCACGCGCCGCACACTGCCGCGCGGTTTCCCCGTCGCGCTTTCCGCCCGCCACGCCCCAACCGTCGCGGCGCGCCATGCGGCAGGCTTCAGCGAAGTCATAGAAACGCGCGTCCCGGTTCCGATCCTCATGCAACATGAGTTCGCCCGGCGCTTTCTCATACCGGCCCGCCCAATCGCGCCGCCGCCAGTCACTGACCGGCCCGTTACCGTCCTGCCGTTCCCATGGCGGAGTCGTGTCGTCGTCGCTGTGGATCGTCGCGGTCACGGTGAAGCCGTCGACTTCGCATTCGATCGTGTCGCCCTGATAGACCGTACCGCTAAATCCGTTCGTAAACATCGTCTCGACTCCCGAGGTTGGCGGGCCAATGGCCCAACTGAATAGTGGGCCGCCTCCACGTGATTCGCAACAGTATAATTCAAATGCTCAAAGCAAATCTAATGTTATACCGATAGTATAGGAATGAGCACGAAAGTAATTATGCCAATTTTACCGTGTATGAATGCGAATTGACGTGATTGAAGATTGGTGCAGCAATTTCTGCTTCGTGACACCATTGCCATGCTTCAGCCGGCGCCCCTCGGAGAAATAGACCCGCCGGAGAAATAGACCCGCCGGAGAAATGAACCGGTGACACCCACCCGGAGAAATGAACCGGCGACACCCACCCGGAGAAATGAACCGGCGATCTAACTGGCGTGGTATCGATCGGCTCGGTACAAATGCTCTATGAGTCCAGAAGGCATCAAGGCGGCGCGCCGCGAACTCGCACTATCGCAGCGTGAATTGGCTAGCGCGCTCAGGATGGGCCCGAATGGCGAGCGTCAGGTGAGGCGTTGGGAGGACGGTGAGATCCCGGTTAGCGGCCCGGCATCCGTTGCGATCGAAGCCCTACTAAGCGGCTGGCGACCGATAGCCCGCTAACGGAGAAATCCTCCGGGTAACTGCTTCAGCTTGTCGAAATAGTCTATCGATCATCGGAACATCAGCGATACCGCGAAGGAGCGACCTATGGATTACATACCTACGCACCTGTTTACGCCGTCACCGCTTTCGCAGGTCAAGGGGCCAGCAATCTTCTGGCCGGCTAGGAAAGATGCAGAACCATGGCTCGTGACGGGTGAGCAGGATCCTATGGTTGTTGCACTAAGCAGTGGCATTTCAGGAAGGTGCGTCCGTGTAGCTGATTGGCGCGTCGTCGGGCACAGCGTACAAGGGGTTCAGTTCGAGGTTGACCCGTCCAGCCGCTATAAGCCGGCCTTTGTCGACGAGCCTGTAGGCGGGCTCATCCTCGGGGCGTCCGGCCTACGAATTTCAACTATTTTCGAAAGCGCCAATGGGTTCTCGGACTTACGGGATTTTCCGGTTCATGCGGACGCGTCCACTGCGGCAAGTGACACGGACATGGGATTTACACGTTGGAGAACGTATATTTTTGAAGGTAATCGCCGTATTGACCTATTATCGTTCGAAGTTTCCAAGGTAGGTGATCGCTAGTTAAGCTTCTTAGATTCTCAATTGCTCGGTATTCTGCAGTTGGCGGTAATTAGGTTTATCTGCCTATTGGCTGTCGGGGTTCGAGCAACGGCAGGCCGATACTTCCTCAACAAGATTTATACTCCTAGATAAACTTTAGTGTTTCTCTTAATTACATGCTGAATTGTAGAGTATTAAGTTTGGTGCGGATTGGCAGGATGGTATGATCAATCTTTTGTTAGTAGTAATTGCAATTCACGCGCAACCTATTCGGACGGGTTATGAAGGTGATTGGCTTATTAGTGACACGACTAACAACAATACTGGAGAACGCGAAGTATATTCGCTACAAGCTTACGCAAAAAATGATGATCCCGACTTTGTAATGTTTACTATGAGATGTTCGAAGGGGAGTCCGAAGCTATTTATCGAATGGAATGGACGTAGCTTTCCGGATCAATCGGTGTTTTCTATCGGGCCGGTTACGAGAGACGGTAGCGACGCTACGGTCCGGCGATACGTATTTGAAAAGTCGGAAGAAGTAGTCGACCGGGGAATGGTTGCCACATCGGAAGACTCGGCCGAAATCATCAACGCGCTTCGGCAAGCGAGGTCCGCGACCGTTACTGCGCATCTGACCGGAGGTGCTCGGTCGATCGAAGTTGACGTTGCAGGCGCCGAAATTGCATGGAGCCGTGTTTCACGTCACTGCCCAGTAAGAACAATGCCAATTCCACCGGAATAATTATTTACATTATAGATCATACTTTTAATATAACGTGAGAATAGTCAGAGTCTTATGCTGAAATAGTCGGTAATGTCTTGCTAATTATCATCGAAGATTTAAGTCGAGTAGTTCTCCGCTTACGTATCGCGATGCCAAGCCTTCTAATGCATGATTACGGCGGCCGAGTAACTTTAATCGCTCGAATGGTTCGCACATCAATGCGCGAAGACTCTTATGGTCAGTACGTGTATCCACTGCGAGATACGCTCCAAAATCGCTGTCGCCTGATTTGTCTTTGATACGTCGCATGGCATCCATTATTATCGAGTGCGCAACTACTCCGCTTTCAATTGTCAACGATCGCATCGTAAGATGTATTTTGTTAAGCTGCTCAATGTACTCGCGAGTGTGCTTATTTACCTCAAGTTTGTCCTTGTTTGCCAGCTCCGCACGGACCGACGCCTTAAATTTCATATCACTACGCAATTTATGCGCGCTGATTGAGGCGCCAGTTACATGCCGAAGCTGGAAGCGAGAACCATGTTCCATCCAACGAGAATCAAGATGTGTTGCGCTTATTGGAGACCCATAATGTTGAGTATAATTGCGCAATGCCTCCATTAGCCGGAAGCTAAAATGCTGTTCATACGCTTCCGACTTTAATTTGGCGAATCTCGTTTCAAGCCCTGAATTATGCCCTATAATGCGTAGCTGCCTTGGAGCAAGGTCTATATAGGCTCGGCAGGAACTTAAAAGATTAGCCAGCCGGCGGGCGAATAATGTGCGCATATCTTGGAAATAGTTCCAGTCTTGACCGCCGAACAGCATATCGTCAAGCGAATGATTAAGAACATCCCTCTCAAGATCCAAAAGATTCTGTACGACGGTTTCCCATAATTCCTCAAACGCGATCTGCGCTTGGATACAGTCGAGCGCTAAGTCGAGCGCGGTGCCTGCTTCGTCTTCAATCGGAATGATCGCCCCAGCAAAACTGCGGAGAAAATATGCCATGACGCTGTCCCTCAGTACATGCTCCGCGAAGCGATTGTAAGCAAAGTGAAAGGCTGATGGTTACAGCCTCCACCAGAAATCCGATCGGTAGATCCTTGCGTCGTCCTGCGCCGTCCAAGTTTGCTGTTCCCACATGTTTTGCCCGTCACCCGCCTTCTTGACGGTATCGTTCATTTTATCGTGGACTGCCGCTGAAATCCAAGTTGCATGAGAGTTGGGAAGGTCGCTGAGCTTCGCAGCCCAATTGGCGGCCCGGCCCACCCAAACCAAGTCGTTGTCACCTCTTACCCCCGTCCGGGCAACGAACAGATCGGACGTGTCTATCCCAACTACGTGCTTCAGCGTGAAAGATTCATTCGGATATTGCTTGGTCAATGCGGGCTGAATAATGTGACGTCGAGCAGAGTGGATTTTGAGGGATGATTTCACAGCATTCGTATTTTTGAAATTGCCAAGGTAGACCGCCATAATACGATCGCCATCGTAAGCTGTAATTACACCACCAAACTCCTTGATAATCTTCGCTGCGCAATGCAAAAAAGTCTTATAGACCTCTGCAGAGAATGAGTCCCGTTTTGATTGAACCATCGCCGTTGATTCTGAAAGATCAGCGTAGAGTACCGTTCCTCTCAACTTGACGGCGTCGTTTCCTAGCTTGATATCACCGGGAGTCGGCACGACCTGCCCGTCTCGGGTGGACCATTGCTCGCGAAAAATCTTAGCTACTTCCGCCTCCAGATCGTCCTTCAACGCCATGATGGCCTCTCCAAATAGCGACTGCCCTCGCACATTTTTCGGTCAACGCCGATTGCAACGCAACTGACATTCGCAGAGAGAAGCGCCGTAAGGATGCATGGCATCCGTCAGCTAATTACCACGTAACAAATGGTTTAGGACGTAGGTCAGCCGTGGGCCGTGTCCTAAGCCTGGGGTCTGATGCTCGACTCGAGCATAGACCAATATTTCGTCATCTACTATGCTGGAAACCCAAAGGGCTTGGGATACGGCAATGGCGAAAAACGACCAACAAGAGGCGTATGAAAAGGTACTGACTGCGACCTTTTCTCGCGTGAACGACTGGGTGAAATTTGCTGAAGCGAAAAATGCGGCGCTTCTGGCTTTCTCCTCGGCGTGGGCGGTTGCGATCGGGAACGCGCTTGCAAAAGACGGGGGGGCGTCTGCGCAGTACGCCAGCTACCTGCCTGTCGCAGGATGCCTGTTTATTGCGGCAGCCGTTATCGCAATTTTCTCGTTTCTCCCACGTATTTCATTAAGCAAATTTTTCCGAGGAGAGCAGGCAATCGCTCGCCCGCTGAATTTAGTATTCTTTGGCGATATCGCCGCCATCCCCATTGAGAACGTCGCCAGCCGGTTTCGAGACCAGTATATGCCAATCGAGAATGACACACTGACGGAAAGTTATGCTACCGACCTAACGTGTCAGATCCATGTGAATAGCACGATTGCAAATAGGAAATTTAAACAATTTAAGTTCGCTTGCTGGTTTGCTTTGGCAGCAATCGTTGTCCTAGCTATTCCGGCAGCTAAGTACGTCTTCATATTTGCAATCCGATTTGCGGGAGAATTTGCAAAGTGAGTATGGCCGCTTTTAGAGACAGTCTTATCCAAGAAGCGGAAACAATTCTTGGCAAAGATTTCACGGTTGAGGTCACTGCGACAAAAATTGTTCCGCATTCTGGTGATTCAAAGATCACTTTTCCAAACCTAGACGAAAAGAGGCAATTATGTAAGTTGGTAGACACGTGTGTACTTTACATCGATATGCGTCGTTCTACTGAGTTGAGTCTGAGACTTAAGCCACAGACTGTTGCCAAGCTGTACTCAACATTTGTCAGGTGTATGACCCGTTGCGCTCGTTATTACAAAGGGCACGTTAGGGGAATTATTGGCGATCGAGTGATGGTCTTGTTCGATGAGGAGGACGCCTTCTCCAACGCCGTGAATTGCGCGGTGTTGATGAACTCCGTAGCCAAGTACGTCATTAATAAGCATTTCGCTAGTGGAGAGGTGACGTTTGGACTTGGTATCGATTCTGGCAAGATGCTTGTTACGAAGACTGGCATTCGTAAAAACGGCGTTGATCAAAGCAACTATCGCAATCTAGTTTGGCTTGGGAAGCCAGCGAACTTAGCATCGAAGTTAACCGATGCTGCGAACAAGGCGGGAGAATATTCCTCGCTTAAAAAGCTTCTCATCGTTTACGAACGACCGAACTTGTTCACTGGAAAAACCGATTGGATGAGCGAATGGGAATGGCCGCACGAGTTCGTACAAAAGCTAACAGACACCGGCTATCCTAGCTACCAACTACGCTACCAAGACCCCGAATATCGGGCGGTTTATGTTCACGACACGACCGAGACGGTTCGTCCATACGCGCCGCCCATTCTAATGTCTTCGAGAGTATGGCAGGCATTCAAAGCGTCTGCGCCAAGCGATACAATAATTTCCAAGGGCATGGTAAGTGAGGTTGCTGTTGTGGTTCCCGGATTGTCTGGGAAGGTGTTCGGAGGTGATATAGTTTTTCCGCTGTTCAAGTAGAATACAGGCGAATACTTAGCGAGTGCGCTCAGCTTGTTATTGCGGTTTTGCGCCTAGTAGTAGGCTGTCGCGGCTTGGGTTCAGAAACTGCGCAGTGCTTTACTAGGTCGTGAACTCAGACGTGATAGGCATATTCGCCCTCGACATAGGCGTCCCATCCTTTCGCAGCCACTTCGGCGCGCGTCGCATCCCACCCGCCTGCGGTGGAAACGTTCAGCGCTTCAACGCAATATTCTGGGGCATCGCCCAACCGCACGGGACTTCCTCAATTTTTGTCTAGTGGAGACAAATATACTGTGTCGCACTCGTCGCAGAGCAAGACGATGGTCTCCTGATCACCGCAAAGGTAGAAACCAAGCCAGCCCTGATGGTCGCAAAAATCGCAAGCGCCAGCGTGGATCATTAATCCGTCCATCGCGTGGCGGTAACGGCGCATGGCTAAGGTGCACAAGGTTTGATTTATCGAGCCTTTCACAAGCCATCGATTTCTGATTCAGAAACGGCATGAGCCGATATGACCTGACCGATTTCGAGTGGCGTTTAATCGAGCCGCTTCTGCCCAGTAAGCCGCGAGGCGTGCCGCGCGTCGAAAATCGCCGCGTGCTGAACGGCATCTTCTGGGTGCTGCGATCCGGTGCGCCGTGGCGTGATCTCCCCGAGCGCTACCCGCGCACCACTTGCTACAATCGCTGCGTTTGATGGCGGAAGGCTGGCGTCTGGGATCGGATGATGGACGCCATCACTGCCGCCTATGACGGCGAAATCCAGATGATCGACAGCACGTCCGTTCGCGCCCACCAGCAGGCCGCGACGGCAAAAAGGGGGATCGAGATCGTTGTCTCGGCTGCTCCCGAGGCGGGCTCACGACCAAAGTCCACGCAGTCGTCGATGCGCAAGGGCTGCCGATCCGGCCCAGCCTGACGGCAGGACAGGCTCACGACGGCCAAGTCGCTGACACGCTGCTTGATCATCTCGGCCCGCAAACTATCGTCCCGGCGGACAAGGCATATGATGCTGACTGCATCCGTGGGATGATCGAGGAGCAAGGAGGCACACCAAATATGCCATCCAAGAGCAACCGGCGTTGGAAGCGCTGCTTCAGCAAACGGCTCTATCGGGAACGCAACCTGATCGAGCGCTTCTTCTCTAAGCTGAAGCACTTCCGCCGCGTCGCCACTGTCTACGACAAGCCCGCAGCAACTTCCCTACCATGGTCCAGCTCGCTTCAATGCGGCTGTGGCTACGCCCATGTTGCCTCGTCCACGCGACGACCATAACAGTGTGATGACGAAGGGCGCCTGAAACTTACTGGGGGAGACGCTTCTTGGACGACGCGAGACATCGACTACGGGTCCATCGCGATGCGCTCATGCGGAAGGGCCTCACGTTAGTCAGGCGGGCAAGGCGTTTTCAAAGATGGATTAACATTGTCTGCGTACTTGGCGGCGGCGCGCTAGCCGCGGTAGGTGGCGCAATGGAAGGGGGATTAATCCCAAGTGCTGGCACAGGCATACTGACTGTTAAAGGGTTATGCGTCTGGGCTGGCGTCTTTCTCGTTTTTGTTGGCGGCATGCTACTGTTCTTTATCCAGGACGAAGCCACGGAGTTGCTTGCTCGAGCTGCCGCCTTAGAAGGCGAAGCGCAAACGTTTCTAGATGAACGTGATAAATTTATGTCTCAGATCGAGGGACTATTCGCGCTGGACCAGAAGCGGCTGGCTTTGATTGATGCCAATCGATCCATGCGAGAGACGCTGGAGCAATCCCTTCTTATTCCTGCAGCGGATGCCCACGAAACAACTCAAGCAATGCTCGAAAATGCCAAACGGCTCGTCCTTATGTCCATTGGGTTTGGCATCGACGAAGAATGGGCCATTTCCGTTTTCAAAGTAAATGGTGACGAGTTGGTCCGAATTGCTGCGATGCGTGCCGGTCAACTGCCACCGCCTGCATTAGCAAGAACTTGGAAAGAGAACGAAGGGTTCGTAGGACGCGCTTGGGCTACTGAGCAGCCTGTGATCGTGCCAGACGGTACTGTGACTGACGTCCTTGACCAATTTACGGTGCCTCAAGAGAAGCGGCGGGAGTACGATGCTGCTCGGTACCGATCCATGGCGGCTGTGCCGATCCGTACTGGCGATCCCGCCCAAATATGGGGTGTCGTTGCTGCATCTACGAGCTGCCCGGGCCGGTTTCGGCGCGACCCTGGGAACAAGCAGGTGCAGGCAGTCGACACCGTTCGGCTTATTGCACGCATGACCGGCCTCGCCGCTGTGGCGTTCGCTCGGAGCGAAGTATGATCTTGGCGCGTTGAAAATTGCATGGTACGAAATCTGAGCAAGGAGCCACCGCCCATGAGATTTGGACCAGAACAGGATCCGATCGAGCAACTCGATCGGGACGAAGAGCGTGCGATCGCTGCGGCGGTGAAGGCACGATTCGGACACGGTGATCTGACGTCGGCTCTTCGACAGGTCGATGATTTGGCACGGCAGCGGTTAGCTTTGAATGCGCGCGGTAGCCGTCTTTACGCCTAACACGTCCGTGTTTCCGCCTTTGTCAGCGCTTGTTTGCAGCGTGCCTAACTGACGAACATCGCTTCAACGATCGCGTGCATCAGCACCCCGAGCGGCACCGGCATGCTGACGCCACGCCCGCGCTCGCGCAACCGCCCGTCCAACCCCAGAAGTGCCGTCGTGCGTCATACGCCCCACAAACGACTAGCCCGCCGGTCCATTCCGGCGGGCTAGTATTTCCACGGTCGGCAATGTCGAGTGGCGCGCTAGGCATCACCTCCCATAATCAAGCTTCTGATCGTTCCGTAATCAGCATCAAGATGTAACTCGGTCCAATTTTCAACCGGTCCTAGAATCACCTTCGTGCCGGCTCCACCCGCATGGGGTGCATATAAAACGACAGCGGAGGTGTCGAATGTCACCATCGCGCCGCCGAACTGCGCGAAGTCTCTCATTGCCACGTAGCTATCTGCCTCCGCCGTTTCGGGAGTCATCCTTCAGGACGATTGGTCCGCGCCCTCGATTTTTTCTGCGCGTGCGGCGTCATCCAGAACGGCAGGGCTGTGAACGGCGAAATAAGCGGTGAAGGTTACGGAAGTTCCGCGGCGGGGCAGGGCGTTTGGTCGTTCAGCCCTTCAAGCTGCGACTGTTCTTCTTCACGATATTGAGGACCGCGCGCTCGCCGGCCTTCGTCGTGAGCATCTGCTCGGCTACGTCCGCATAATCGAACAGGTTGATATTCCGAACGGACATCCGCTCCCCCCCGCCACCCTGACCGCCGCCATTCGCTCGGTGGCGCGGATCGCCTTCAGTCAGCACTTCCTCGCCACGCTTCAGGATCGCGGGCACTTCGTCCGGAGCGAGCCCGGCAATACCGCCCGTGTGATACCGCATGGCACCTTGGAACGTATCATACGCGACACTGCGCTTCACGCCGCCGGCAGACCCTGCGATCCCACCAGCGTGGTGCACACCGGCGGAAGCCGCCGAAAGGCCTGCCGCCAACTGTGACGCAGGAATGCCGGTAATAACCGACAGCACCTGTAGCGCCGCCGCGAACGCAATTGCCTTTACGATCATCTGCCCGATAGCAGCAGCAAACGTGGCGGCGAACTCCTTGATCGCACGGCCGAACGATTTGAACACGCCGTCGCCTTCCGAAATGTTCTTTATGAACCCAACGAAGGCGTCAGTCGCGCTGTCCGCGAACGCGTCCACAAACTGACGGAATGTGACGCGTCCTCCAAATAGAGCGCCACTGAAATCCTTCGCCGCGGTCTTCGCACGCTGCAACTTGGCGATCACCAGCTCCAGTTGCGCGTCGTCGAGAATGCCGAGGCGGACCCGATCCGCGGGGCTGAGCGCCCGGTAGAACTCGATCAGCTTGTCGTACGCATCCCCGATGCTGACGCCCAGTTTCGAGATCTGAACGTCGATCGCCGATGCGGCTTTGAAGTCGCCAATCGAACGCATCAGGTCGCGCTGCTCGATCAGCACGTCGCGCTGTTCTTCCAGTGCGTCGAGGGGACGGTTGGCCTGTTCAAGCCGGTCGTCCAGTGCATCCTGCGCACGCTGAAGGTCGAACAGCGTTCCCGCCAGGTCGCGCGCCCGCGCTACCATTTCGTCGGTGATCACGATCGGCGCGAGACCGGGATCAAGGTTGCGATTGGCGTTCTCGACGTTCTTGCGCAGATTGGCTTCGGCTTCGATCTGTTCCTGCCGCCGCTGTTCCGCGAAAAGGGCAGCACCGCTCAGACCTTCCTGCTGCTGAAGCTGCTTGATGATCCGCTCGCGCTCGTCGGCTTCCTGCCGGACCGACAAGTTGAAGTTGTCCTGCCGGTTCTTGCGGGCTTCCTCTGCCTCCTCGTAATCCTGAACCGCTTCGCCACGATCGACCTCGAACCGCGCGGGGCCATCGCCGACGAATATACCCTTGCGCGGGTCGACCGGCTTGCCGTTCACCAGCACGGTATAGTGCAGGTGTGCGCCGGTCGTCGCGGACCCGGTGTTGCCGGACTTGCCGATCAACTGACCCTGCGCCACGTCCTGACCGGGCTTCACGACGGTGTTGTTGCTCAGGTGGCCGAACTTCGACTGCGTCTTGTTGCCGTGGTCGATCAGGACGTACTTGCCCAGTTTCGCGTCGTAACCGGTATCGATCACCACACCGGCGGCGGGCGCACGGACGTTCGTGCCGGTCGGCACCGCATAATCAATGCCGCGGTGGAACGTCGATCCGACGCCGCCCGGACTCCGGCGCGCGCCGAAACCCGACGAGATGCGGCCTTCCACCGGGTCGACGAAGCGCGTCTGCCGGGCAAGCCGGGCCCGCTCGCGCGCTGCCTGCTCCTGCTCCCGCTTCCGCCGTTCGGCCTGCTGCGCTTCCTCCCGTCGTATGGATAGGCGCTCGGTTTCCAGTGCTGCGGCTACGAACCCGTTCTTCGCGGCATCGGACGCGTTGGGGTTCGAGCTCTCGATCTGTTCACGGGCGCTGCGCTCGGCGACGCGCAGCCGGCGCTGTTTCTCGGCCTCGGTGGTGATGCCGCGCTCGGTCGCCAGAAGGCGGTCCGTCTGCGTCTGCTGGCGTTCACGCTGGTCGTTCACGCGCAGGTCGGCCTTACGCTGTGCTTCACGGTCGCGGGCGCGGGTGTCTGCCGCCCCCTGCGCTGCCGCCCGCTGTTCACGCTGCTGCTGATCCTGCAACTGGGCCAGTTCGGACTTGCGCGCCGCAACGATGCCGTTCGGGTTCGCCACCGTGTCACGGCCAATATCGCGATCGTACTGCTCGAGGCTGGCGATCTCGCGTTGCAGTTCCAGTATGCGCTGCGTGCGCGCCTGCACCGTGGTGAACGCCGCCGCATTACCGGTCGCGCGCGAGATACCGTCGCCCAGCTTGGCGAACAGGTCGATCAGCGCGACGACCGGCGCCGTGTTCGATAGGGAGTCGACGAGATCGTTGTATCCCTTGCGCAGCGATCGTGTCGCCTCGGTCGCCGGACCGCGCTGGATCTGCGCCGCTTCTTCCAGCTTGGCGGTCAGGATCTGGAACGCGTTCGCACGCGCGGTCTGCGCGTTGCCGTCTTCGAACGCGTCCTTGATCGACTGGCGCTGGGTGACGCTGAGGAAGTTCAGTTCGTCGTCCAGCTTGGCGATTGCTTCGTATCCGCCGGTGAAACTGTCCGCCAGTTTCTTCGCGGCTTCGGGCACCTTCGACCCGGTCACGTCCGCCATGTTCTGGGCGGAGCGGGCGAACGCGTCGATCTGGTCAGGGTTGATGCCGGCCGATGCGAAGACCTTCACCGCACTGGTCGCGTCCTCGATCGACGCGCCGTAATTGCGCAGCGCCTTCGCCGATCCGTCCAGCTTGTCCGCGTCGTAGATGCCACCATCGGCGGACAGCGTCAGGTCTGCGCCGATATCGCGCAGCCGCTCGGCTTCCTCCACCGACCGGTTGATCGCCACGGCCAGTGCGGCGAAGGTCGCGACGCCGGCAAGGATCAACGGGTTGGTCAGCGCGCCGACCACGGCTCCGCCGACCTTCGGGAACAACTGCAGGATCTGCCCGCCCTGCTGCGCCACGACCTGCCCGAACCGCTGCCCGGAGGCGAGGCCCGTAACCACGTCGTTGATCTGGTACGACAGGTTCTGCAACTCGTACGGGCGCAGACCGAACAGGCCACGCCCGCCGTTCGCGCCGGCCTCCATGGCGCGCTTCGCCCGCTCGGCTTCCTCTTTCAGATGGACTTCGGCCTTGGCCAGTTCGTCCGTGCTGATCTTGCCGTCCTGCGCGAGCTTCCGGTACTTTTCCAGTTCGGTGTTGAACCGGTTCTGGATCGTGACCAGCGGGTTGAGTACGTCACGCAGGTGCTGCACGGCCGCAGCGTCACGCTCGGTCGCCGCATCCTTTTCCCGCATCGCCGCCGCACCGCGCCGCGCCGCCGCCTCGAACTGGCCATAGGCGAACGCGGCTTCGCGGTGCGCCTGCGCATCCGCATCCGTCGCCGCCTTCGATGCCAGCGCTTCGAACGTCGCACCGTTGTCCTTGGCACGCGGACCGGTGACGCCGCTGTTCCGTTCTGCCGCCTCACGGATCGCTGCTGCCTCACGGGCGCGCTGGGCGCGCTGCAGCCGCTCCGTCTCGGCTTCCCGGCGATCAAGTGCTTCGAACGTCGCGCCGTTGTCCTTGGCGCGGGTGCCGGTGACACCCGTGACCGAGTTGATCAGCGCCTGATATTCGGTGACGGCGTTCTTGCGTGCCTCGCGAGCGCGCGTCGCACCTTCGGCGATCTTCGCGATCGTCAGGTCGAGTTCGTTGCGAAGCTGGCGCTCACGGATGATCGCGTCATCCGACGAGATGATCCCGTTGCGCGCGGCGTCGTGCACATCCTTGATCGCGCGTTCGGCGTCACGGATCGCAGTCTTTACCGGATCGATCGCCCGACTGGCGCGCGCGGCCTCACCTTCCAGGCGTTGCAGGTTGGCGAACAGCGCTTCGAACCCTGCACCGTTCTCGGTGGCCGGGCCGCGATTGAGAGCGGGCGACGCCTTGTTGTTGTAGAACGTCTGCGCGGCTGCGGCGCGGCGGCTCTCCTCGGCCTGCCGCTGCATCGCGCCGGTGGTCAATTCGATCTGCGCGGCGGCTTCGGCCTGCGCCTGCTTGACTGCCGTGCTGGTCGCGCTGAGGTTCAGCAGGGACGAACGGCTACCATCAATCTGGGCACTCTGCGTCCCGATCTTGCTGTAGAGGTTCGTGATCGACGAGCTGAGGCGATCGACTTCCGCCTTCACCGCCGCGTACTGCTCGGTGAACGCTCGGGTGCGCGGGCCGACGAACCCGCTATTGGCCTGTTCGCCGAAGCCGTTCAGCACGCGCTGTGCCTCGGCTTGCTGCCGCAGCAGTGCGCCATAGGCGGCGTTGCTCTCGGCCAGCGACGCGCGCTGACGATCGATCGCTTCACCCGCCTTGGTCATCGAACCGGAGATCGTCCCGGCCGCCCGGTCGAGCGCGCCCAGCGTCTTGCCAAGTTCTGCCAGGTCGCTCGTACCGTGACGCGCGTCGTTGTAGAGCGTCTCGAGTACGTTACCGAGCCCTGCAATCGCGCGCTCACCCTCCGTGCGGGCGCGGACGATCAGGTTCACATCGGTATTGCGGGTCGTCATGCTGCGGCACCACGCGGCAAGCCCGGAAGGAATGGCCACAGTTCGTCGAGCAGTATGTTGGTTAGGTCTTTGGTGCCGTAAACGCAGACGAGGAAGTCATAAACTTCGACGCAAGCCGCAAGCAGGGCGGAGGGCTCAAGCGCCTGAATCTGTTCTTCGGTGAGATCCGATCCTTGGCGGACCATATCGAGCTGAATGTTCTCGTCGTTCGCGATGACTCGCGTGATCAACTCGAACGGCTTTGAAATAGCTTCGCCCGCCTGAATCGGGTGATACGCCTGAATTACGATGCTGGGGAGGTTTAGTTGAATGACCTCCCGGATGACGGACTCGGGAACGGTCCGCAGGTGGGGGATCACATCGTTCGCGAGGATAGCGACTAAGTTGGTCATGCTTCAGCATGTCGAGCCAACGCGTGTATAACGGAAGCCAGTAAGCATCTGGGGGTTTATACACTGTGGCACGGCCTGAGTATTGATTACCTTCGTAGCAGGTCACTATTATGTTTACCTAGTTAAGAGAAAGTATGCCGTCCAAATATCACTAATATAGTGAGTAAATATTTTGGCTCAAAGGTATTTACATGATTTACGTCTTGGGTATGTTAAGGATGCACACTGACGGAGGAGAACGTAATGATTATTATCAATGCGATAAGAGCGGGATGGGCTCCGAATAGGACTGGAGATTATAGTGAGAACTGCGAGCGAGGCCGTGCAATTGCTCGGGATCTAATGGCGTTAACGCACCAAACGGAAAACCCCTGCTACATTGGCGCCCTGATGCGCGCAGTTGTAGCTGCCGGTGTCTTCGAAGGCGTGGAAGCCGGCCTCTGCAGCGGTTTGGGAAATGCGCTGCTTGAAGCGCGCGCTAGGAATTATTTTTCTATCGGTGAGTCGGTGCCCAGCGCAGCAGTTTAGTGCGCAAAGTCTTTGCTAGTCGATTGTTGGCCCGTACGTTGGCCAGCATCTTCTAAACCGGCTAAACTACTAATTTTGCGGGATTTTTTTGCCATATTGGCGGAGACGGAGGGATTCGAACCCTCGGTAGGAGTAATCCCCCTACGGCGGTTTAGCAAACCGCTGGTTTCAGCCACTCACCCACGTCTCCCAAGGGCGTTCGCCCCCGGAGAGCGGGCCTATAGCGAGGCCTGCGTCGGCGATCAACCACCAACATTGATGGTAAATCGTTCGCGATCGAACGCGCGTTCATTGCGGGGCAAGGGCGGACGCGGCTATCATGCGGCATGATGCGGGTTGCGGGGAGTATCGGAATGGGACGATGGATCGGGTGGCTGCTGCCGCTCACGATGCTGGCGGCACCGGCGCAGGCGCAGGTGCGTACCGTCGATCCCAACGACGCGATCGACGCCGATCTGGCGCCTGCCCCCGCGCCGGCTGCGCCTGCACCGGCGCGTCAGGCCGACGTGCCCCCGGCCTATGTACCCGATCAGACGGTGCCGCCCGCCCCGGCGACGCCTGCCCCGACCCAGCCGGGCGCATCCGCCACCAGCGCGGCGGACGACACGTTCGAGCGCGACGACCTGATCGGTGCGGCAGAGGGCGTGTTCGGACGCGGGGCCGAAGGCCTGGCCGGGATCATGGAAAATATCCTGAAGGATCAGGGCAAGCCCAACGCCTATATTGCCGGGCGGGAGGCGGCCGGCGCATTCGTGGTCGGGCTGCGCTATGGCTCGGGGGTGATGAACCACAAGATCGAGGGGCAGCGCACCGTCTACTGGACCGGGCCGTCGGTCGGCTTCGATGTCGGCGGCGACGCGACCAAGGTGTTCGTGCTGGTCTACAACCTGTATGATTCGCAGGAACTGTATCGCCGGTTTCCCGCAGCCGAAGGGCGGGCCTATTTCGTCGGCGGCTTCTCGGCCAGCTATCTGCGACGCGGGAATACGGTGCTGATCCCGGTACGGCTTGGGGTTGGTTGGCGACTGGGCGCGAACGTCGGGTATATGCGGTTCAGCGAGAAGCAGAAGTGGCTGCCGTTCTGAGCCGCTGACGGACGCGGGCGGATGACCATCCGAGATACTCGCGCGCTTCGGTCTTCATGAAGGAGGATGCACGAGCGCCGCTGCCCCCGGCACGGCGTGCGGCGATCCCGTACCGGGACGTTCGGCGGCAAAGGCGGCAAGGTCGTTGCTTAGCCGGTCGCTGCCGGACGCGATGTTCGTAGCGATCTATACAGGCAGGGGCGGGCGGATGCGCACCCTATCTGGCGCGCATCCGCTCAGGCCCGGACCCGGACAGTTCAGCCGAACGCGGTCGATTCGAAGCGGACCGGTGCGCCCTGCGCCTCGCCGACCAGTTCGGCCTCCCACATCGCGGTGCGGCCGCGCAC
Organism: Sphingomonas sp. CFBP 13720; assembly: GCF_014842075.1. GTDB lineage: Bacteria > Pseudomonadota > Alphaproteobacteria > Sphingomonadales > Sphingomonadaceae > Sphingomonas. The sequence continues at coordinate 239,601 of NZ_JACYVA010000005.1, read as the reverse complement.
GATCGTGCCGATCGGGCGACCGATGAGCGTGTCGCCGGTAAAGGGCGACCAGCCGGACCGCGACGCCAGCCAGGACTGTTCGACCGTCCACCGCGCCTTCAGGTCGACGATGGTGAAATCGGCGTCATAGCCGAACGCGATGCGCCCCTTGCCCGCCAGTCCGAAAATCCGCTGCGCGCCCGCGCTGGTCAGATCGATCAGGCGGGGCAGCGTGAGCCGCCCCTGCGCGACATGGTCGAGCAACAGCGGCAACAGCGTCTGGACGCCGGGCATGCCGCTGGGGCTGGCGGGATAGCGTTTCGCCTTTTCCTCGACGGTATGCGGCGCATGGTCCGAGCCGACGACGTCGGGCACGCCCTGTCGCAGCCAGTGCCACAGCCCGTCGCGATGCGCGCCCGAACGGATGGGGGGGTTCATTTGGGCGTAGGTGCCGAGGCGCGGATATGCTTCTTCGCCGGCCAGCGTCAGATGCTGCGGCGTGACTTCGCACGAAGCGATGTCCTTGTTCGCGCCCAGTAATTCCAGCTCGGCCGGGGTCGTGACGTGCAGCACATGGACGCGACGCCCCGCTTCGCGTGCGAGGCGCAGAATACGTTTTGTCGCGATCAGTGCGCTTTCATCGTCGCGCCAGACGGGATGCGATGCGGGGTCGCCCGCAATCCGTTCGCCCTCCCGCGCGATCATGCGGGTTTCGTCCTCCGCATGGATCGCGACGCGCCGCCGGCCCGAGCGCAGCGCGCGCAACAGGTCGGCATCTTCGGATACCAGCAGATCGCCGGTCGACGATCCCATGAAGATCTTGACCCCCGCCGTGCCGGGCAGCCGTTCCAGTTCGTCCAGATGGTTCGCGTTGCGCGCGGTCGCACCGACGTAGAAGGCATGGTCGCACCACATGCGGCCCTTCGCACGCGCCAGCTTGTCGGCGATCGCGTCTTCGTTGTCGGTATTGGGTTTGGTGTTCGGCATTTCGAACACGGCGGTCACGCCGCCCATCACCGCCGCCACCGATCCGCTGGCAAGGTCTTCCTTGTGCTCCAGCCCCGGTTCGCGGAAATGCACCTGCGTGTCGATGACGCCGGGCAGGATATCCAGCCCGGTGCAGTCGATCGTCGCGCCCGCATCGCCGGCAATGCCGATCCCCGCGATGCGGCCGTCCCGAATGCCGATATCGACCTGTGCCGGGCCGCCGGGAAGGTGGACCGTGCCACCGGTGAGCTTGGTATCGAAGGTCGTCAAAGCCGCCTCTTGTCGCCACGAGCCGCTTTCCTACCTGTTCGGGATGACCATGACCACCCCGGGAAGCCGGCTGGCCGACCGCGCGGTTCTGCGCGTCGGCGGGCCAGATGCACGCGATTTCCTGCAGGGGCTGGTGACGCAGGACGTCGCGACGCTGGCCGCCGGTCCGGCCTGGTCGGCACTGTTGTCGCCGCAGGGCAAGGTGCTGTTCGATTTCGTGATGTGGCACGACGGCGATGCGGTGCTGATCGATTGCGAACGCGATGCGGCGGAGGCGCTGGCACGCCGGCTGACGATGTACCGCCTGCGCCGCGCGGTGACGATCGAGCCGGTCGAGATCGCCGTGCACTGGTCGGCGACCGGGGCGGGGGCGGAGGGCGCGCCCGACCCGCGTCTTCCCGAACTGGGCCGGCGCTGGCTGGGCGGGGCGGGCGAACCGGCGGCGGGATGGACCGCGCACCGGCTGGCGCTGGGCGTGACCGAGGGCCGGGCCGAACTGGGCGACGCGACGACGTTGTGGCTGGAGTGCAATGCGCGCGAGCTGAACGGCGTAAGCTTCACCAAGGGCTGCTATGTCGGGCAGGAAAATACCGCGCGGATGAACTATCGATCGACGGTCAACCGGCGGCTGGTGGTGGTGCCGGGCGTGACGGAGGGACCACGGACGCGCGTCGTCCATCCCGAGCTGGACCTGCGGGTGGAGCATCGCCGGATCGACGATCTGGGCGATGCGATTCGTCCGGCGTGGCTGGCGGCGGCATTGGCACAGGACTGAACCGACCCGCCCCTCGACGGTCGGTGCCCGGCGTTCCAGAGCGTTACCGGACCAGGTTGGACGATCGGCACGGAGGTGATTTTGGCGTGGTGCAACGCGTGAGGAGGAAGCGATGCCGAAGCATCGTGACCGACGAACAACGCAGCATCTCGGCGAAAGCGCCCCGCCGCGCAGCGGTCGCCCGCAGGGCGATGACGGTGGTTCAATCTGGTCCGGTAACGCTCTAGGGACCGTGCATGCCTGACCTTTCCCGCATCGTCGCCGATATCGCTTCCGAAATACAGGCCGACGCCGCCACGATCGAGGGCGAGGCCGAAGTCTGGGTCCGCAACGATCCCGGCCCGTTCGGCATCGCGGTGCTGGAGGCGGACGGCAATCTGCACACCGGTGGTGCCGCCGATACGCGCTTCGCGTTGCAGAGCATCGCCAAGGTGTTCGCGCTGGAACTGGCGCTGGAGGCGATCGGCGACCGCGTGTTCAAGCGCGTCGGGCGCGAACCGTCGGGCGATCCGTTCAATTCGATGGTCGATCTGGAACGCAACTGGGGCATTCCGCGCAACCCGTTCATCAACGCGGGCGCGCTGGTCGTGGTCGATATCCTCGTCGAACTGCTGGGCGACGACCGGCAGGCGAGCGCGGTGATCGACTTCGTACAGCGTGAGACCGGGCTGGACGACGTGCCGCTGGACGAAGCCGTACTCGAAACCGCGCGCACCGCGGGCGACCTGAACCGCGCGATGATGAGCTTTGCGCGCCATCACGGCAATCTCCATTCGGAGATCGACGAGGTGATGGAAGCCTATGTCCATCAATGCGCGATCGAACTGGATTGTATCGGGCTGGCGAAGGCGGGGCGGTTCCTGACGCGCACCGGGCGGACCGGCGACGAGGCCGGCGATGCGCGGGTCGAGCGGACGCGGCGGTTGCTGTCGATGATGGTGACCAGCGGGCAGTATGACGGGTCGGGCGACTTCGCCTATCGCGTCGGGCTGCCCGCCAAGAGCGGGGTCGGCGGCGGCATCCTTGCGATCATGCCGCAGGTGGCGTCGATCGCGGTGTGGTCGCCCAATCTCGACCGGCAGGGCAACTCGATCCTCGGCGTGCGTGCGCTGGAGATGCTGGCGCACCGGGCGGACTGGTCGATCTTCGCGCGGTAGTGTCCTCGCCCGTTCGGTTCGAGCGTGTCGGGAACGTTCCGCTCGCGAAAACCCGTTCTCGACAGGCTCGAACCGAATGGAAGGGACGGCGAAGACGAAGACCCGTATCAAAGCATCCCGCGGCGGTCCTTCGATACGCCATTTCGACAGGCTCAATGGCTACTCAGGATGAACGGTTCTCTCTTGTTTTCATCCTGATTCGAGGCGGCTGCTCCGCCCGATCGCCTATCACGCGGACAGCCTATCTGGCGGACGGTCCCATCAGGTCGAGTACCGCCGCCGTCATCGCGATCGTGCCGGTCACGATCGCCGGTTCGGGGGTGATGCGGAACAGCGGGCTGTGATGCGACGGGATCGGCGGACCACCCGCCCGCGCGGCGGCGATGTCGGCGGCGGGGGTGCCGCCGACCGCGAAATAATAGCCGCGTACCTTGGTATTGGGTTCGATCAGATAGGCGAAGTCCTCCGCGCCCATGCCGCCCTGTTCGAACGGCTCGACGTTGGTCGCGCCCAGCGTCGTGGCCATCACCGCGTTCAGCCGGCGGGCGAGCGCTGCGTCGTTGATCGTCGTGGGCGTGCCTTCGCTGACCTTCACGATCGGCATCCGGTTCGCGGGCATGCCGTTCAGCGTACCGATCCCGGCGGCGACGCGGCGGATGCCGTCGAGCAGTTCCTTGCGCGTCGCCTCGTCATTGGCGCGCACCGTCACCTGTAACTTCGCCTCGTCGCCGATGATGTTGTGCTTGGTGCCCGCATGGAACGCGCCGACCGTGATGACCCCAGGGTCGAGCGGCGCGCGTTCGCGACTGATGAGGCCCTGCAACGCGATCACCAGTTGCGACGCCATGTAGACCGGGTCCTTGCCGGCATGCGGGCTGGCCCCATGCGCGCCGATGCCGGGGACGGTGATGTCGACCGAATCGGCGGACGAATACTGGATGCCTTCGGACGCGCTGATCTTGCCCGACGCCAGCCCGGCCCCGACGTGGAACGCCAGCGCATAGTCGGGTTTGGGGAAGCGGGTGTAGAGGCCGTCCTTCATCATCGCCGCCGCGCCGCCGACGCGTTCCTCCGCCGGCTGGACGACGAACACGATCGTGCCGTGCCAGCGATCCCTGAGCGCCGCCAGCCGTCGTGCGGTGCCGACCATCGCCGTGATATGCGTGTCGTGGCCGCAGGCGTGCATCACGGGCGATTCGACCCCGTCGACCCCGACCTGACGCGCCTTGCTGGCGTTGGGCAGGCCCGATTTCTCCTCGACCGGCAGTCCGTCCATGTCGGCGCGCAGCAGGATGGTCGGGCCGGCGCCGTTCTTCAGCACACCGACGACTCCGGTGCCGCCGACTCCTTCGGTCACGGTCATGCCGGGGACGGCCCGGAGTTCGGTCGCCATGCGCGCGGCGGTCCTCGTCTCGCGGAACGACAGTTCGGGGTTGCGATGGAACCAGTCCCACATGCTGCCGAGCGACGCGGTATAGTCGGCACGGACGGCGGGCGCCCAGTCGGGTTCGGCGGCTGCGGGCGTCGCGGCGATCAGGCAGGTGGCGGCTAGCAGTCGGCGCATGGTTCGGGTCCCCCGGTTTTCGGGCAGGCTATCGGGATTTGTGGCGGTGTCGAGGGGGAGGTTGGTTCACGCGGAGGTGCGGAGGGAAGTTGGGTTGGTTCACGCAAAAGCGCGAAGGGAAGTTGGGTCGTCGTGCGGGCGCGCGGAAAGAAGCTGGTTTTCACGCGGAAGCGCGGAGGCGCGGAGGAATGTCGTGGGCGTGGCAACCCCGGTTCCGTCACCCCAGCGCAGGCTGGGGTCTCCCGCGGCAGGGCGGGCGCTCCCGATCGGGAGACCCCAGCCTGCGCTGGGGTGACGATGATCGGGCAGGTTGCCATGCACGTAGCGCCTCCGCGCTTCCCCCCTCCGCGCCTTCGCGCCCCCGCGCTTCCGCCTGAACCGAACCGTCCTGTTTCCGATGTTGCCGTCCCGTTCCACGCAACCCATATTCCGTGCATGGCGATCCAGATCCGTACCGACCTGTCCGAACCGGAAACCGGTCAGACGTTCATTCCCCACCGCCCGTCGCGTCCGGCCAAGGTCGATGCGGGGCGGCGCTTCGTCATCCAGTCCGAATATGAACCCGCCGGCGATCAGCCGACGGCGATCCGCGAACTGGTGGCGGCGGCGCGGGCGGGGGAGCGGGATCAGGTGCTGCTGGGCGTCACCGGGTCGGGCAAGACGTTCACCATGGCCAAGACGATCGAGGAACTGCAACGCCCCGCGTTGATCCTTGCGCCCAACAAGATTCTCGCTGCGCAGTTGTACGGGGAAATGAAGTCGTTCTTTCCCGACAATGCCGTCGAATATTTTGTCAGCTATTATGATTACTATCAGCCCGAGGCCTATGTCGCCCGGTCCGATACGTACATCGAAAAGGAAAGCTCGACCAACGAGGCGATCGACCGGATGCGCCATTCGGCGACGCGGTCGCTGCTGGAACGCGACGATTGCATCATCGTGGCGTCGGTATCGTGCCTGTACGGGATCGGATCGGTCGAAACCTATTCGGCGATGATCTTCGACCTGAAAAAGGGCGATGTGGTCGACCAGCGCGAGATCGTGCGCAAGCTGGTCGCGCTGCAATACAAGCGCAACGACGCCGCGTTCCAGCGCGGCAATTTCCGCGTGCGCGGCGATTCGCTGGAACTGTTCCCGTCGCATTATGACGACAGCGCGTGGCGGATCACCTTTTTCGGCAACGATATCGAGGAAATCGTCGAATTCGACCCGCTGACCGGCAAGAAGGTCGCGAACCTCAATTCGATCCGCGTCTACGCCAATTCGCACTACGTCACGCCCGGCCCGACGCTGAAACAGGCGGGCGAGGCGATCAAGCATGAGCTGGCCGAACGGCTCAAGGAATTGGTGATGGAGGGCAAGCTGCTGGAAGCGCAGCGGCTGGAACAGCGCACCAATTTCGATCTGGAGATGATCGCCGCCACGGGTTCGTGCGCGGGGATCGAGAATTACAGCCGTTTCCTGACCGGTCGCCTGCCGGGCGAGCCGCCGCCCACGCTGTTCGAATATCTGCCCGAAAACGCATTGCTGTTCGTCGACGAGAGTCACCAGACGATCGGGCAGATCAACGGCATGTCGCGCGGCGATCACCGGCGCAAGATCACGCTGGCCGAATATGGATTCCGCCTGCCGTCGGCGATCGACAACCGGCCGTTGCGCTTCAACGAATGGGACGCGATGCGCCCGCAGACGGTGTGCGTGTCCGCCACGCCGGGCGGATGGGAGCTGGAACAGACCGGCGGCGTATTCAGCGAACAGGTGATCCGCCCGACCGGGCTGATCGATCCGCCGATCGAGATCAAGCCGGTCGAGGAACAGGTCGACGACCTGATCTTCGAAGCGAAGAAGACGGCGGAGATGGGCTATCGCACGCTGGTCACCACGCTGACCAAGCGGATGGCGGAGGATCTGACCGAATTCATGCACGAGGCGGGTCTCAAGGTCCGCTATATGCACAGCGACGTCGAGACGCTGGAGCGCATCGAACTGATCCGCGACCTGCGCATGGGGGTGTACGACGTGCTGGTCGGCATCAACCTGCTGCGCGAGGGGCTGGATATCCCCGAATGCGGGCTGGTCGCGATCCTCGACGCCGACAAGGAAGGGTTCCTGCGGTCCGAAACCTCGCTGATCCAGACGATCGGCCGCGCCGCGCGCAACGTGGAGGGGCGGGTGATCCTGTACGCCGACCGCATGACCGGCAGCATGGAACGCGCGATCGCGGAAACCGATCGCCGGCGTGAGAAGCAGCGCGAATATAACGCCGCGCATGGCATCACCCCGACCACGATCAAGCGCAACATCGGCGACATCATCGCGCATGTCGCGTCGAAGGATCAGGTCACGGTCGAGATCGACGACGGTCCGCGCCACATGGTCGGCCACAACCTTCGGTCCTATATCGAAAGCCTCGAAAAGCAGATGCGCGAGGCGGCGTCGAATCTCGAGTTCGAGACGGCGGGCCGGTTGCGCGACGAGATCCGATCGCTCGAAAGCGAGGAATTGGGCCTGCCCGCGTCGGAGCATAAGGCGCCGGTGATGGGCCGGTCGAACGAGGGGAAGCCCGGCACGCGCAAGACCCGGTACGGCAAGCAGAAGGCGGTGCGGATGGCGGGGACGGCGCGCAAACGCTGACCCCCCTTGCGCGACGGACCGGACCGGTCCCGCGACGGCGTCTTGCCGATCGACACCGCGACGGTTGAGGCGGGCGGGACCATGCCGCATAAGGTCGGCATGCGTATCCTGTTTCCGCTCGCCCCGATCGTCCTGCTTGCCGGTTGCGTGCCGCCCGCCGCCGCGCCCCCGGCCACGGCACCCGCGCCCCGGCCGGCACCGCGTCCGCAGCCGGTATTGCCCGCGCCGCCGCCCGCCTCGTCCGACTGGCGCGACTGGGCGCTGACGCCGGGCGACTGGCAGTATCGCGGACTGTCGGGTGGATCGGCGGCCAGTTTCGGCGTGCGCGGCGCGGCACCGGTGGCGACGCTGACCTGCGACCGTGCGGCGCGACAGGTCACGCTGTCGCTGGCCAGCGCGGCCCCGGCGGCGGGAACGGTGGCGATCCGCACCTCCAGCACGCAGCGCAGCCTTGCCGTGCGGCCCGCGCCCGGTGGCGTCGCGGCGGTGCTGCCCGCCGCCGACCGGCTGCTCGACGCGATGGGGTTCAGCCGGGGACGCTTCGTGGTGGAAGGCGCGGGCGTCGGTCGCCTCGTCCTGCCGGCATGGGCCGAAATCCTGCGCGTGACCGAAGATTGCCGCGGCTGATCCGGGGCGTCGATCATCCCCAGAAAACGGTACGATTCAAGTCTTGCGCTAAGGCCCGGCATGCCACACATTCTGGTCGCGTCACCAGTCGGGGCGCGCAGGCTTTAACTAGCGAAAGGAGGTGATCCGATGTCTCATGGTTCAGCAGTGGGTTCGGTTCAGTTCGTTCGGGAGACGCGCCGCTAAGGTGTCGACTGGCCGCGTGCGGGGGTATGTTCCCCGGTAAACGCCGTGGCCGACAGACATGCGGCTCGCATGGTCTCCCGGGCTGGAACTTCCGGCCGCTGACCATGCTGAAGGTCGTCGGGTGTCGAGAGACCCCGGCGGCCTTCTTCACGTCCGGGGATGGTCATGCTCGATCAGCGTGCCGTGCCCCGCCGCCAGCACGACCGCGACCAGCGACCCGCCGATGATGTTGCCCGTCGTCGCCAGCAACAGGTTGGCGACCAGCGCGCCCGCCGGCACCGCGCCCGGATCGACGCCCCACGCGATCGGCAGCAACGCCATGTTCGCGACCGAATGTTCGAACTCCGCCGCGACGAACAGCGTGACTGGCCCCACCACGCCCGCGATCTTGCCGCCGACCGACTTTGCACCGATCGCCATCCATACCGCGAGGCAGACCAGCATGTTGGCGAGAATGCCCGACGCGATCACTTCGACCCAGTCCTTGCCGAGCTTCGTCTCGGCCGTCGCCAGCGCCGCCCGTCCGACCGCGCCGTCCAGCGCTCCGGTCGCGCCCGATGCGACGAACAGCGCGGCAATGACGATCGATCCGATCAGGTTCGCGCTCCACACGATCGCCCAGTCGCGCACGGTTTCGCCGACCCCCAGTCGCGCCTGCGCCGCCGGAAGCACCAGCATCGTGTTGCCGGTGAACAATTGCGTGCCGGTCACCATCACCAGCATCAACCCGACCGAGAAGGCGAGACCCGACAGCAACTGCGTCGCGCCATCGGCGGGCATCGCGGCATGCCCGACCAGATAGCCGATCGCGCCGAACGCGATCTGCGCCCCGGCACCGATCCCGAGCAGCGCCATCCGGCCGACCGGCGGCCGTGATTTCGCGAACATCGCGTCGTCGACCGAATCGGCCAGCGTTTCGGCAGTCGCGTCGTCGGCCATGCCATGCTTCCCATCGTTGCGCACAAGAAACGGGCCGCGACCCGAATCGCTCCGATGGCGCCGACGTCGCGCATCCGGTGGCAGTTTGCCCGTTCGATCCACCGCCGCGAAGGCTCGAAGATTACACTTGTAAGCGCGACGATCACAGGTGTAGTCATGCGCCATGGCCGAACGAATCAGCGATGCCGAGCATGCCGTGATGGAAGTGCTCTGGGACCAGAACCCGCTCACCGCGCAGGAGGTGGTCGACCGCGTCGCCCCCGCGCGCGGATGGAGCGCGAACACCGTCAAGACGCTGTTGGGACGGCTGCTCGCCAAGACGGTGATCGCCGCCGACGAGGACGGACGGCGCTATCGCTATCGTCCGCTGGTCGTCCGTGAGGATTATGTCGCGGGGGAATCGCAAAAGTTCATCGACCGGCTGTTCGGCGGAAGCCTGACGCCGCTGGTCGCGCATCTCGCCGAACGCGATCAGTTGAGCGCGCGCGAGATCGACGAGATCGAGGCTCTGTTGAAGGCGCTGAAACAATGATCGGATGGGCGGTGGAAACGCTGGTGGCGGCAACGCTGCTGATGCTGCTGGTACTGGCGATCCGGGGGGCGGTCGCCCGCCGGTTCGGACCGCACGCCGCCTATGCATTGTGGGCGCTGCCCGCGCTGCGCATGGTGCTGCCGCCCATTCCCGATGCATGGCGACCGGTCGATTTCGCACCGATCGGGGCGGCGACCGACCCCGGACAGGTGATGATGTTCGTGCCGATCGCCGACGTGCCCGCCCTGCCGCAGGGCTGGGGCATGGCCGACGTGCCGGTGGCGGTCGTCGCGCTGTGGGCGGTCGGGGCGATCGGCTTCGTCGCGTGGCATATCGTCGCGCATCGCCGTTTCTGCGCCCGTATCCTGTCGTCGGGACAGGGGCGGGGGGTCGCGCAGGGGCATGTCCGCGTGATCGAAACGCGCCATGCCGCCGGGCCGCTGGCGTTCGGGGTATGGCGGCGATACGTCGCGATGCCGGCCGATTTCGCCGAGCGATACGATCCGCAGGAGCAGGCGTTGGCGCTGGCGCACGAACTGGGCCACCATGCGCGCGGCGACCTGCTCGCCAACTGGGCCGCACTGGTGATCCTTGGCTGCCACTGGTTCAATCCGGTCGCGTGGCGCGCATTCCGGGCGTTCCGCGCCGATCAGGAAATGGCGTGCGATGCGATGGTCCTTGCCCGCGCCACGCCGCGCGTCCGCCACGCCTATGCCAGCGCGATCGTCAAATCCGCCCATGGCGGCGCAATGTCCGCCGCCTGCCATCTGCACAGCATCAACGAACTGAAGGGGAGACTGGTCATGTTGTCCAAACACCGCGTCATGTCGCCGACGACCCGCCGTATCGCCAGCACCGCCACGCTGGCGCTGGCCGTCGTCGCACTGGGCGCCACCGCATCGGGGACCGAGGCGGCGGAAACGATCCGCACCGGCGTCGAGCGCGTGACCGGCGTCGAGCTCGCCGCCGTCGAACTGCAGGCGGCAGAGGCGCTCGCCCCGATCGCCTTGGTCACGGCGCAGGCTGCGCAGGCCGCCCCCATTACCACGCCCGAAGTTCCCGCCGACCCCGCCGATCCCGCCCCGCCGGTGTCGGAAACCACGACGGAAACCCGCCGCACCACGACGGGTGCCGACGGCAAGCCGCGTCAGATCATCCTGCGTCAGGTGCGCCGCGACGGGCCGATGAGCGATGCGGATGTCGACGCGATCGTCGCGTCGGTGCCCGAAGTGATCGAACGCAAATGCGGCATCGACGGCCCGAACCGGCGACAGGTGTCGATCAACGAAACCAGCGGTACGAAGCGGCGGATCATCATCTGCACCGACCGTGCCGAACAGATCGGCGTCGAGGCGGCGGTCGAGGTGCGGCTGGCCCATGCTTCGGCGGTGGAGGCACGATCGGCGGCCCGCGCCGGGCTGGCGGCGGCGATGTCGGGACTGCGCGCGGCGCGGCAGACGCTGGCGACGCAGCCCGGCCTGTCGGCCGAACAGCGTCGCGAGGCGCTGGAAGACATCGACGACAGCATTCGCGAGGTTCGGGAAGAGTTCGAGTCCGAAGGCTGAACCCGCCGCATCCGTCCGGCCCCTTCCGCAACGGGCGTCGGACGGGTATGGGGCGGGTTTACCCCGTCCGAAAGCCAGTGAATTGACCCCATCCTCCCAGTCGTGCGGCCTCGTCGCCATCGTCGGCGCGCCCAATGCCGGCAAATCGACGCTGGTCAACGCGCTGGTCGGACAGAAGGTCGCGATCACCAGTCCAAAGGCGCAGACGACGCGCACCCGGTTGATGGGCATCGCGATCGAAGGCGACACCCAGTTGCTGCTGGTCGACACCCCCGGCATCTTCGAACCCAAACGGCGGCTAGACCGCGCGATGGTATCGGCGGCGTGGGAGGGCACGCACGGCGCGGATGCGGTCGCGGTGGTGGTCGACGGGCGGGGCGGCATCGGGCCGAAGGTCCGCGCGATCGTCGAGCCGCTGGCGACCCGCAAGGAACCCAAGCTGCTGATCCTGAACAAGGTCGACATCGCCGACAAGCCGCGCCTGCTGGACCATGCCGCGCGGCTGCACGAAATGGCGGCGTTCGACGAAACCTTCTTCGTCAGCGCGCAGACTGGCGACGGCCTGCCCGAAATGAAGGCGGCGCTGGCCAAGCGCATGCCCGAAGGGCCGTGGCACTTCCCCGAGGATCAGGTGAGCGACGCCACCGACCGGATGCTGGCGGCGGAAGTGACGCGCGAGCAGCTATATCACCAGCTGCACGAGGAACTGCCCTATGCCAGCGCGGTCGATACCGAACGCTATCTCGAACGCGACGACGGGTCGGTCGAGATCCACCAGCAGATCTTCGTCGCACGCGACACGCAGCGCGCGATCGTGCTGGGCAAGGGCGGGCAGCGGATCAAGGAAATCGGCGCGACCGCGCGCAAGGAATTGCAGGAATTGCTGGGCGTGCGCGTGCACCTGTACCTGCACGTGAAGGTCAAACCCAATTGGGAAGAAGACCGGATGCTGTACCGCGATATCGGACTCGACTGGGTCGAATAGGCACCGCCGGAGCGCGGCGGCTATGCCGCGCCGGTCAGCACCGCATCGACCCATGCCGGCACCAGCGTGCCCGCCGCGCCCAGCCGGCTGTCGTCGAACCGGGCGCTGCCCGCCGATCGTTCCAGATTGAGTTCCAGCGTCGCCGCACCGGCATGGCGCGCCAGTTCGACGAACCCCGCCGCCGGATAGACCGCGCCCGACGTGCCGATCGACACGAACAGGTCGCACGACAGGATCGCGTCCTCGATCCGTTCCATCGCATAGGGCATTTCGCCGAAGAACACGATGTCGGGGCGCAGCGCCGGGGCATGGCAGGCGGGGCAGGCGCTGCCCGGCGGCAGGTCGCCGTCATGCGGTGCGCGATCCCCGCATGCCGCGCACAGCCGCGATTTCAATTCGCCATGCATGTGCAGCAGGCGCCGCGATCCGGCGCGGTCATGCAGGTCGTCGACATTCTGTGTGACGAGCAACAGGTCGCCGGCCCAGTCGCGATCGAGCCGCACCAGCGCATGATGCGCCGCATTCGGCTCGACCCTCGTCAATGCGGCGCGGCGCAGGTCGTAGAAGCGGTGGACCAGATCGGGGTCGGCCCGCAACGCCTGCGGCGTACAGACGTCCTCGACGCGATGCCCCTCCCACAGCCCGCCGGGACCGCGAAAGGTGGCGATCCCCGATTCGGCGGAAATGCCCGCGCCGGTGAGGATGACGATGTTGCGGGGGTCGGTCATGGCCGGTGCTTACGACGGTGGCCGAATGTGTGGAAGTGGTGGAGCGGTCCGGCTGCATCCCGGAAGATTGGAAGGCGATAGCCGACGTTTGCTGACGCCGTCGGCATTCTCGGAAACGATCGAATTCGAGGAACGACCGAGTTTGGGTGGAAAACAGAACCTGCCGTCTGGACAAGAGAAGCGCCTAATGACCTCACGCCGTCTTGGTAACCTCATTTTTCAACGAGCCCTGCTCCACCGCCCAGTTGACTAAGGCTTCGATCGAAGGGCCGAGCGCGTACCCTTTGTCGGTCAGAGCGTATTCCACCTTCGGTGGAACTTGAGGATAGACAGTCCGCGTGAGGATGCCGTCCTTCTCCAGTTCCTTGAGCTGCTGGATCAACATTTTCTGATTCACGCCCTCAACGCGGCGCTCCAGTTCGGAGAATCGCACCGGTTCTCTTGCCGCGAAGAGTTGGACGATGATCGCGATCTTCCACTTGCCTTCGAGCACACGCAGGGTCTCGCTTGTTGCCGCTGCCCAAATGAGCTGCTGCCTCGGGTCCTGGTTCTGGCAATCACGATCCATGCACTTACCTTTTGGTATGTACCCCACCTTTCGGTGAGTTCTTGCGATGTGTGGAGCTAACGCTATTTAACCAGCAAGGCAACATTCATGATCGGAACATTTAATGAAAATCGGAATCATCGGCGCAGGAAACATCGGGGCAAGTCTGGCTCAGATTTTGGACAAAGCTGGCTATGACGTGAAGCTGGCCAATTCAAAGGCGCCCGAAACGCTCAGGGAGGTCGTGAATGGTACGGCGATCGAGGCGGTCACCCGTGAGAATGCCGTCAAGGACGTCGATGTGATCATTCTTTCCGTTCCGTTTGCTCGAAATCCAGAACTTGCGCCGGTGCTCGCAAATGTTCCCGCGAGCGTGATCATCATCGACACGTCAAACTACTACCCCGCACGGGACGGCAGGGTTGAAGAGGTGGATAAAGGAAAGCTGGAAACTGTCTGGAGCAGTGAGCAGATGGGACGGCCTCTCGTGAAAGCCTGGAACGCCCTTCTGTCCTTCACACTCAACGAAGCCGGATCAGAAAGTGGTTCAGCTTCCAGACTTGCCATACCGATCGGTGGCGATGATGAGGCTGCTAAATCCGTAGTGTCGCGCTTGGTCGATGATACGGGTTTCGATGCCGTGGACGCCGGCCCTATATCGGAGTCCTGGCGTTTCCAGCCGGGCGCGCCCGCCTATTGCACGGAGCTCGATGCCGTCGGCTTGGCGAAGGCGCTTTCGTATGCTGATAAGGCCCGCTCGCCCCACAACGTTGAACTCATCACCCAAGCGTTCATCGACGGGAGCTTGACGTTCGAACGTGAAGCGATGGTAGCCTTCAATCGCAAGGTGTCAGGCTAAACTAGGTCAGGGTCGTAGGCCTATTCTCAGCGGCGCGTAAGAGCAGTCCATTGATTTGTTCGTTTGCTCTTACGCGCGTGGTTTGATCGGCCATGGTATCTAAAGATTACCGCGAGAAATCTCGGCATCGGAGTGGAGATGTGGAAGGTCCAAAATTGGGGGGGTAGTTGTCATTTCGACTTTCCGTTGGGGACTAAGACCCCTTAACGACGCGATGTCCTTCCCATAGTCGCTTGGCACGGCGAAAGGTGGCGATCTCCGAACCGGCGAAGATGCCCGTGTCGGAAAGGATGGCGATGTTGCGGGCTGTCGTCGGCGGTGGCGTAGCGGCGCGTGATCGTGGCTCTACCGCTCCTTTCTGAAGGGGGGCGACCCTGCGTCGGCAGGGTGACGCGGGCGCATTTTCAGGCGATTCAGCATTCGCTGTCCTACAGGTCGGGCCTCTGCCATCCTCCACACCGTTCTTTGACAACCGAATTCTTCGTCGCGCGACGCCGATACCTGCGGCCATCGTCAAAAGCGTAGCGAGTGTGACTTTCGTGACCTTTGGACGGATCACGCCGTGTGATCCGCCTCCAAGGCCGCTCGACAACCGGCATCGCGTGGGCGACAGGCTGGCGATGGCCCGCCTGATCCTGCTCAACAAACCCTATGGCGTGCTGTCGCAGTTCACCGATCGCGGCAGCCCGACCGCGCGGGCGACGCTGTCGGATCATGTCGACGTGCCGGGCGTCTATCCCGCCGGTCGGCTGGACCGGGACAGCGAGGGGTTGCTGCTCCTGACCGACGATGGCGCGTTGCAGGCGCGGATCGCGGACCCGCGGTTCAAGCTGGCGAAAACCTATCTCGTGCAGGTTGAAGGTGCGCCGGATGCGGCGGCGCTCGACGGGTTGCGGCAGGGGGTGGTGCTGAACGACGGGCCGACGCGACCGGCGGAGGTCGCCGCGATCGATCCGCCCGCGCTGTGGTCGCGCGATCCGCCGGTGCGGTTCCGCAAATCGGTGCCCGACCACTGGCTGTCGCTGACGATCCGCGAAGGCCGCAACCGGCAGGTGCGGCGGATGACGGCGGCGGTGGGCCTGCCGACGCTGCGGCTGGTGCGCTGGCGGATCGGGGAATGGACGCTGGACGGCCTTGCGCCGGGCGCGTGGCGCGAGGTCCGGGTCTAGGGCGACCGTCCGGTGCGTTCGCGCCTTTGTATCTGCCCACGCCGACGCGCCGCGCGTCAGGCGGCGTTCTGGTCGATGCCCAGTTCGCCCAGCTTGCGGTACAGCGTCGAGCGACCGATGCCGAGCCGGCGCGCAACTTCGGTCATGCGCCCGCGATAATGGCCGATGGCGAGGCGGATGACGTCGGCCTCGATCTCGTCCAGCGCGCGCAGGTTGCCGTCGGGACGGAACAGCGTCACGCCGCCGGCATCGACATGGCGGTGCTGCGGCAGTGCCGACATCGGTCCCGGACCGCCGGCCAGTTGGGCGATCTGCGGAAAGTCGGCGCGGGTCAGCGCGTCGCCGTCGCACAGCACCGCCGCACGGAACAGCGCGTTCTGCAACTGGCGGACGTTGCCCGGCCACGCATAGGAACCGAGCAGCGCGATCGCATCGTCGGTGATGCCCAGCTGCCGCAGCCCCGGCTGTTCGGCGATGCGCGCCATCAGGTGGCGGGCAAGCGCGGGAATGTCGCCGGTGCGTTCGCGCAACGGGGGGATCGTGACCTGCACGACGTTGAGGCGGTAATACAGGTCCTCGCGGAAGCGTCCGGCCTCGACCTCCTCGGTCAGCGTCTTGTTGG
Source organism: Sphingomonas sp. CFBP 13720 (assembly GCF_014842075.1). Taxonomy (GTDB): domain Bacteria; phylum Pseudomonadota; class Alphaproteobacteria; order Sphingomonadales; family Sphingomonadaceae; genus Sphingomonas. The sequence continues at coordinate 223,476 of NZ_JACYVA010000005.1, read as the reverse complement.
TGGCGGCCACGACGCGCACGTCGACCTCGATCGCGTTGCGCGCGCCGACCGGGTGGACCTCGCCCGATTGCAGGACGCGCAGCAGCTTGACCTGCGCCTCGAACGGCATTTCGCCGACTTCGTCGAGGAACAGCGTGCCGCCATCGGCTTCCTGGAACCGGCCGATCTTGCGTTCGAACGCGCCGGTGAACGCGCCCTTTTCGTGGCCGAACAGCTCGCTTTCGACCAGGTTGGCGGGGATCGCGCCGCAATTGACGCGGACGATCGCCTTTTTCGCGCGGGGGGAGGCAGCGTGGATCGCTTCGGCGACGACTTCCTTGCCGACGCCGCTCTCGCCTTCGAGCAGGACGGGGACGCGGGCGCGCGCCGCCTTTGCCGCGATGGCCAGTGCCGCGCGGAATTTCGGGGCCGACCCGACGATCTCGTCGAACGCCAGCGGCATCGACAGTTTTTCGGTTAACGGACGCAGCTCGCCCGCCGTCTCGCCGCCCGTCGCCGCTTCCAGCGCGGCGAGCAGCCGTTCGGCGGCGAGCGGCTTGACGAGGAAGTCGCTGGCACCGCTGCGCATCGCCGATACCGCGCTCGCGACCGATCCGTTAGCGGTGAGCATCAGGATGGGCAGGGCAGGGCGGTTGCGGCGCAATTCCGCGATCAGCGACGTCGCGTCGCAATCGGGGGACCAGTGGTCGAGCAGCACCGCGTCGAGCGCCATGCCGTCCGCCGTGCCCAGCGTCGCGAGGGCGCTGTCGGCATCCCCGGCAAAGATCGTGCGCCATCCGCGCCGGCCCGCGATCGCTGCGACCAGCCGGCGCTGCGCCGGTTCGTCGTCGATCACCATCAGCACTCGCTGCCCGCCTCGCGCCATCGCCATTCTGTCCCTGTCGTCCCGTATCGGAGCAGGGTGTAGGCGTCCGTATGTAAAGGGCGGCTTAATGGCGGAGCCATCCGGTGTTAACATGGCAGGGCGGTTCGCCTGCGCGCTGTCCGATACCTCGGACCGATTCCACAAAGGGTTTCCCCGTTCGCGCTGGCACTTGGCGATGGCGGCCGTGCAGGCTAGACAGTCGGGAACGACAAGAATCTGAGAGGGGTTCGATGGCGACCGACGGCCGACCACCCGCACATGCGGGAACGTACAGCAGTTTCCTGCGCTGGTTCATGTGGGGAGCGATCGTCTGTGCGCTGCTCGCCGCGCTGGTCATCTGGCTGATCGCGGACTGATATGCGGATCGCGGTCCTTGCCGAACAGGCACCCGGCGAGCGTCGGGTGGCCGCAACCCCCGAAACCGTCCGGAAATTCATCACGCTGGGTGCCGACGTCGCCGTGGAAACGGCGGCGGGGACCGGCGCGTCGATCGACGATTCGGCCTATGCCGCTGCCGGGGCGACCGTCGCGACGCGCGGCGAAACGCTGGCCGGGGCGGATATCGTGCTGGGCGTGTCGGGGCCGGCCCCTGACAGCCTTGGCGGCGTGAAGCCCGGCGCGTGGCTGGTCGCCGGACTGAACCCGTCGGGGGATCGTGCACGCATCGACGATTATGCCGCGCTGGGCATCGAGGCGATGGCGATGGAGTGGATGCCGCGCATCACGCGTGCGCAGTCGATGGACATCCTGTCGTCGCAGTCGAATCTGGCGGGATACAAGGCGGTGCTGGACGCCGCCGCCGAATATGGTCGCGCCTTTCCGATGATGATGACCGCAGCCGGCACGGTATCGGCGGCGCGCGTCTTCGTGATGGGCGTCGGCGTGGCGGGGTTGCAGGCGATTGCGACCGCGCGACGGCTGGGTGCGCAGGTGTCCGCCACCGACGTGCGGTCGGCGACGCGCGAACAGATCCAGTCGCTGGGCGCAAAGCCGATCTTCGTCGAGAAGGTGGCGGGAATCGAAGGCGAGGGTGCGGGCGGCTATGCCGGTGAGATGAGCGCCGAATATCAGGCGGCGCAGGCCGAGCTGGTGTCCGCGCATATCGCGAAGCAGGATATCGTCGTCACTACCGCGCTGATCCCCGGCCGCCCCGCGCCGCGGCTCATCACCGATGCGCAGGTCGCGAGTATGCGCGCGGGCAGCGTGATCGTCGATCTGGCGGTCGAGCAGGGCGGCAATGTCGAGGGCGCGGCGGCGGGTGAGATCGTCGTGCGGCACGGCGTGAAGATCGTCGGGCATCGCAACGTGCCAAGCCGACTGGCCGCCGACGCATCGGCGTTGTTCGCCCGCAACCTGTACAATTTCCTCTCCGCCTATTGGGATAAGGATGCGGGTCGGCCGGTGCTGCCGCCCGAGGACGAAGTGACGCAGGGGATCGTGCTGACACGCGGCGGCGCAGTGGTGCACCCGAAACTGACGGGAGCGGCGTAATGGGATTGTTCAGCAGCCATGAGGTCGAACCCGCTGAAATCCGCGAAACCTATGGTCACGCGCTGATCGCGGGCGAAGAGGTGCTGGCGGCGTTCCGTTCGCTGCGCGACACCGCGTTCCTGACCAACCTGCGCTTCGTGCTGGTCGACGTGCAGGGGATTACGGGGTCGAAGATATCGTTCCAGAGCGTGCCGTATCGCTCGATCACACGCTTTTCGGTCGAAAGCGCAGGAACGTTCGACCTCGACAGCGATCTGAACCTGTGGGTGACCGGCGCGTCGACGCCGATGACGCTGAAGGTCAGCCGCAAGGCCGATCCGGCCGCGATCCAGCGGTTGCTGGCGGAACTGGTGCTGGGCAAGCGGTGAGGGGAACGGCGGTCCTTATCGATCCTGGGCATGTTGTGCGTCGGGCAGGGGACCGCGCGCAGCGTGGCGGCGCGATGGTCGCGAATATCCTTTCCGGTATGGGGCGAGGCACCGGCGTGTCGCGTCGTGACGGGCGTCATAAGCTCCGCCGCGTCGAAGTAGCGATCATATGTCGGCCAAGACACGCGTTGTCGCTTCCGGAGGCGTCGGCATGGCAGCGTGGACGTAGTGGACAAGCGGGCGCGAACGTTCAGCGTCATCATCCCGTCGGGCCGTACGTGGCGGATTTGCGTTGCCATGACACCGCGCTGGGGATCGGGATCGACCGCGACGCGCATGATCGCGGTTCGTGGGCGCGACCCGATCCGGTCCGGCCGACCATGCGACGCGGACACGGGCGTACGGTCCTGTACACCGTTGCGCGGCGGGTGTCCGTCGACGTCCGCGAAGAGGCTCCCGCGACCGGCTCGTTGACGGTTTTCGCGCATCTCAACGCTGCGAATCCAAGCCTGTCCCGTGGCGAGGCGTCTGTTGTCGCCGTTCTTTCCATCCCGCTGGAGTAGTCCCATGGACTTCGTCTCGATTCTGTCGATCTTCGTGCTGGCATGTTTCGTCGGCTATTATGTCGTGTGGTCGGTGACGCCCGCGCTGCATACGCCGTTGATGGCGGTCACCAACGCGATCTCGTCGGTCATCATCGTCGGCGCGCTGATCGCCGCCGCCGCCGCCGGGGTGCCGGGGGCGAAGTGGCTGGGGCTGCTGGGCGTGGTGCTGGCCAGCATTAACATCTTCGGCGGGTTCGCCGTGACCGCACGCATGCTCGCCATGTACAAGAAGAAGGGCTGAGACGATGCACGAGGCCGCTCCCGTCAATCCATGGGTCGCACTTGCCTATCTGATCGCGGGGGTGTGCTTCATCCTCGCGCTGCGCGGGCTGTCGTCGCCCGCGACCAGCCGCCGGGGCAACCGGATGGGCATGATCGGCATGGGGATCGCGGTCGTCACCACGCTCGCGACCCACTGGCCGTGGGTAAGCGCGACGGGGGCAAGCGTCGGCATCGACGGCACGATTCCAACGTTCACGACCGACTGGGCCAGCGCCGCCGAGATCCTCGCCGCCATCGCGATCGGCGCGGTCATCGGTCTGACCACCGCAAAACGCATCGCGATGACGGCGATGCCGCAGCTGGTCGCCGCGTTCCATTCGCTGGTCGGGCTGGCCGCCGTGCTGGTTGGGGTCGCCGCGTATCTGAATCCGGCGGCGTTCGGCATTTCGTCGCTGGTCGTGCCGATGATCGGCCAGCCGTTCGCGGTCATCAACCCGGTCAGCAAGGTCGAGATGGGGTTGGGCGTCGCGATCGGCGCGATCACCTTTTCGGGATCGATTATCGCGTTCCTGAAACTGAACGGTTCGATGAGCGGCAAGCCGATCCTGTTGCCCGGACGGCACGCAATCAACCTCGTCACGCTGGCGGCGATCCTGATCCTCGTCGCGCAGTTCGCGCATACGCAGGACACATGGCCGTTCTGGGTGGTCGTCGTGTTGTCGTTCGCGATCGGGTTCCTGCTCATCATCCCGATCGGCGGAGCGGACATGCCGGTCGTGGTGTCGATGCTGAACAGCTATTCGGGCTGGGCCGCTGCCGCGATGGGTTTCACGCTGGGCAACACCGCGATGATCGTGACCGGCGCGCTGGTCGGATCGTCGGGCGCGATCCTGAGCTACATCATGTGCCGCGCGATGAACCGCAGCTTCATCAGCGTGATCGCGGGCGGTTTCGGCGCGACCGACAGCGGCGGCGGCGGCGCGGCGGCGATCGACAGGCCGTGGAAGCGCGGGTCCGCGGAGGACGCCGCGTTCCTGCTGCAACAGGCCGAACAGGTCATCATCGTACCAGGATACGGCATGGCGGTGGCGCAGGCGCAGCATGCCCTGCGCGAGATGGGCGACAAGCTGAAGGAACATGGCGTCCGCGTGAAATACGCGATCCACCCGGTCGCGGGGCGGATGCCGGGGCATATGAACGTGCTGCTGGCCGAAGCGAACGTGCCCTATGACGATGTGTTCGAGCTGGAGGACATCAACTCCGAATTCGCGCAGACCGACGTCGCGTTCGTGATCGGCGCGAACGACGTGACCAATCCGGCGGCGAAGACCGACAAGACATCGCCGATCTATGGCATGCCGGTGCTCGACGTCGAAAAGGCGAAGACCGTGCTGTTCATCAAGCGGTCGATGGGCGGCGTCGGCTATGCCGGGGTGGATAACGAGGTGTTCTACATGGACAATACCATGATGCTGCTGGCCGACGCGAAGAAGATGGTCGAGGAAATCGTGAAGGCGTTCGACTGACCGCGCGGGGCGGGGGCACGAGCGCCCTGTCCCGTCCGGCACGCCATTCTCGCCCCGCTATGTGTCGATGATGATACGCGGAATTCGCCAAAGGTCACGAAAGTCACACTCGCAACGTATAACGCGCGCTGTCGCGGTCGCCGTATTCGACATGGGGCGTGACAGCCGACGCGTGTCGTGGTCGGGGCGGACGATGACAAAGAGCGTGCGGCATCGTGCCGATCGGTTCGAATGTAGGAAAGCGGTTTCGTCACTATCGGTGCTCGCCGGATAGAGCGAAGCCATCGGACCCGCTCCCATATGTACCGGCAGGCCGGGCGATGCTGCCTGTTCGTCCGAAAGTCTGTCCGAACTGCCGCCATAATGGAGCGATTCGTACTGGTCTCCATCGTTATGCCCTGTCAGGAACGGAGCCGAAACGAACAGGGAGCAAAACATGGCAATGGCGTTCGACGGGTTTGCCGGTACGGCGACTCCGGGGCGGCGGGCCATCGTGGTGGCGGACCGTGCCGACGTGCGCGACGCGGCGGTGCAGGCGGCGGGGCATGCCGGTGTCGCGGTGACGGGGACGATCGGGTTTGCCGGGATTGCCGCCGCGCTGTCCGATCTGGGTCATGCCGATCTGCTGCTGGTCGAGACGGCGGGAGTCGCTCCGGCGACGCTGGACGCCGCATTGCCGGTGCTGCGCGACCGGGCGGTGCGGGACCGGGCACGGATGATCGTCGCGTTCGCGACCGAGCAGATCGATGTCGTGACGTTGTACCTGCTGGGCGGACCCGCCGACCTGTTGTGCGAGGCCCGGTTGGACGAACGTGTCGCGGCGATCGCGCTGGGCGGCAGCGCGGGCGGACGGCTCAACGACCCGGAGCGCGAGGCCGAGCGCGAGCGGCTGCGGCGGCTGAACGACGAGGTCGCTCGGATTGCCGAGATACTGGCGAAGCTGGCACGAGAGGGGGATGTGCCGGGCGGGGTCGAGGATCGCACGAACCGCTTCGGGACGGCCCCGGTCGATGTCGGTACGGTGCCCGATCTGTCACCGGCGGTGGTGCGCGGCGCGATCCGCGCACGGCGGCTGCGCGACCGGTATTTCGCGCCCGGGCTGTTCGCCGATCCGGCGTGGGACATGCTGCTCGACCTGTTCGCCGCCCGGCTGGAGGGGAGCGACGTTTCGGTGTCCAGCCTGTGCATCGCCGCCGCCGTACCGCCGACGACCGCGTTGCGCTGGATCGCGACGATGCATGATGCCGCGCTGTTCGAACGCAAGGACGATCCGGCCGACCGCCGCCGCGCGTTCATCGCGCTGACCCCGCAGGCAGTTGCAGGAATGGTGCAATATGGCCGCGCGATTGCCGATGCCGGTCTCGGATGGGCCTGATCGCGGGGTGGTGGGCGCTGACGGGCTCGAACCGCCGACCCTCTCGGTGTAAACGAGATGCTCTACCAACTGAGCTAAGCGCCCCTGTACGGGAGCAATGCGGGATAGCGTGGTTTTCGGCGGTTGCAAGAGGGACGACGCGGGTTGTTCTCCGTGCGATCGGGCGTCTGGCGGCCTTCCGTACCGATCGCTGTGGTGGCGGTGGTCTTTCGGGCTTGGCCGGTGCGATCGACCTTTGGCGTCAGCGGTCCATGCCGTCGTCTCGCAGGATGCCATTGCGGTCCGGTTCTGGGCTGGCGATGCCGAAGGATGGGAGAACGTCGGCGATTGCAGCACGGTCGACCCGGACGCCGCCCGAGAGACGGTTCGGGAAATCGATGATCGTCCGCCGCGCTGGCCTCCGACGCACCGGCCATGTCCGGCCACAGTATTCGCGACCAAACCTGCCACCGGGGGTGGCAAGTCGCGGCGGAAGGGCGCTTCGTCCAGCCGCTGCGACAAATTATGCTGCAATGCGAAACCTTTGCCGGCCTTCGACGTTCAGCCGGTTGAATTAAGGGGCATTTTCGTTCCGACACGTTCGTTCCAAGGGAGTATGTCTATGATTGCCAAGTTCGTCACCGCCCTCGCCGCCTCGTCGCTCGTTGCCGCACCGGTTCTGGCCGCACCGGCACCTGCCGCTGCCAAGCTTTCGGTTGCCAAGCAGGCACGTGCGTCGGCCACGCCGTCGCAGAAGAACAAGCTGGCCGGTGCCGGCCCGGTCGCACTGGCGCTGATCGCCGGCATCGCCGCGATCGGCGTGGTCGCGATCGTCAAGGGCGAGGAAGACTCGGACAGCAACTGATCGATCCGCGCCGGTTGCGGCGCGATCGTTCGTTGAACGGAAAGGGGGCCTGTGCGGCCCCCTTTTTTGCGTCTGGGGAAGATCGGGGTGCCGGCAGGGACGGGCCAGAGCACGGAGCCGTTCATAGCGGGCGGAGGCTTAAACGGTTCTCGATACGGCCTGATCGACCTTCAGCGGAAAACCGACCTCATGCTGTCGTCGCCCGGAGTTGTTCCGGGGGCCTCCTTTATCCGAGCGATCCGGGAAAAGGCTTCATGTGTTGGCGCCGGGGATCGTCCTTTGCCGGAGCGGTGCGGCAAGGGCCAGACCGCCGACGATTGCTGCGCGGCGGACGCGGGGACAGGTCGGTGTGACGGTCGTACAGGCGATAGGGGGCGATCGGAGCGGAACGCCGTCCGGCCCGGCCTGCATCGCCGTCAGCGCCTCTCAGGCGATCGCTTCGTGGCGGGGATTTCAGCCCGGTTCAGCGTCGCCCGTGGGGGCACGATGTGGGGCATCGCACCCTTCCGCGTCGTCCGGCGAGGCCGGAATCCCTGTCCTGCCCATGGGGCATCCCGACCGGAAACCACGCCCCCGGAGCAAGCACCGTATCGCGGTATCCACGACGGTTCCTCGATACGGCGTTCGACAGGCTGACTGTTCGGAACGAACCGTTCAGCCGGTCTCCGTCCGCCACGCGACGTCGGACGGCCCGTATCGCCTGCGATCAGCGCTGTTCCTTCCACACGTCGACGCCCGCCGCCTTCGGCTCGCCGATCTGCGCTTCGCCCGCGAGCGAATGGTCGACATCGTCGGCCAGCGTGTCGAGGTGCATCCACCGCTTCACGATCGGCGACAGCAGCAGGACCACCACCCCGATACCGATCGTCCACCAACCGATCGTGGCATAGACCGACAGCGTGGCCTCCTTGGTCATCTCGCCGCCTTCGCCGCCGGTAGCCTCGCCGATCTTGCCCGCGACGAAATTGCCCACTGCCGTCATGTAGAACCATGCGCCCATGATGAGCGAGGCGAGGTGTTTCGGGGCCAGCCGGTTCATCGCCGACAGTCCCACCGGTGACAGGCAGAGCTCGCCGGTCGTCTGGAAGAAGTAGAACAGGAAGACGAACATCACCGGGGTGGCGACTTCGGGTCCGACGCTGTTCGCGCCCCAGACGAAGACGAGGAACGCCAGTCCGACCTGCAGCAGTGCGAGCGCGAACTTGGCCGGGGCGGACGGTTCCAGATTGCGTTTGCCGAGGAACGCCCAGATTCCGGCGAACACCGCGCCGAACAGGATGATGTAGATCGAGTTGACCGACTGGAACAGCGACGCCGGTATGTCGCCGCGATCGACGAAACGATCGGTGTAGAGATTGAAGCTGCCGCCCGCCTGCTCGAACAGGCCCCAGAACAACGGGTTCAGCCCGATCAGGAACAGGATGGCGAACATGCGGTGGCGCGCATGGCGTTCCAGCTTGAACGCTTCGAACAGCACATAGCCGAGCAGCGCGACGCCGGACACCGCCAGCAGGTTCTGGATCACCGACTGATACTGGATCAGGCCCCACATGATCGCGGTCGCGACCAGCCCGGTCCCGTAGAGCATCCATTCGAAACGGATACCCGCGACGCGGCGGCTGAGCGCGGTGGGATCGGGCGCTTCGCCGTTCCCGCGAAGCAAGCCCTTGCCCACGACGAACACCAGCAGCCCGGCGACCATGCCGATGCCGGCGAGGCCGAAGCCCCATGCCCAGCCGATCGTCTGTCCCAGATAGCCGACGAGGATCGATCCTGCTGCGCCGCCCAGATTGATGCCGATGTAGAAGATCGTATAGGCGCTGTCGCGGCGGACATCGGTCAGCTTGTAGAGCTGGCCCACCAGCACCGAGATATTGGCTTTCAGAAAGCCCGACCCGACGATGATGAGCGCGAGCGCGAGCCAGAAGATGTTGATCGCGGGATCGGCCTGTTTGACCGCGGCGTCGGTGACGCCATCCATCCCCTCGAACGCCATGAACAGATGACCGAAGGCGAGCAGGACGCCGCCGAAGATCACCGCCTTGCGCTGTCCGAGATACCGGTCGGCGAGATATCCGCCGAGTACCGGGGTAATATAGACCAGCGCGGTATAGCCGCCATAGATCAGGTTGGCCTTGCCATCGCCGAACAGCCAATGCTGCGTCAAGTAGAAGATCAGGATGGCGCGCATGCCGTAATAGGAAAAGCGTTCCCACATCTCTGCGAAGAACAGCATGTACAGCCCGCGCGGATGGCCGGCGAATTCCGGTTTGCGGCTGGCCGCGACCGCGCCGCCGCCGACGAGGAACGCCGCCAGAATGACGGTCGCGATGGCCGCGATCCAGTCGGCCTCCGACCAAAATGACATTGCCTTGAATTCCGGCACGCCCAACCCCTTGTCGTCGACGGGCCGTGTTCGGCCCCGTGATCCATTCGTCACCAATTCGTAACGTATGAAACGGCAATGCCAAGCGCATTGTGCGGCGCGGCCGGCACGCCTACCTCCGCGGGCATGGACTTCAACGACCGATCCTCGCTGCTATCGTATCTTCGCACCCGCCGGTCGGGCAAGCCGCGCGACATGGTCGCGCCGGGGCCGGACGCTGCCGAACTGGATGCGATGATCGCGATCGCGGCGCGGACGCCCGATCACGGTAAGCTGGCACCGTGGCGGTTCGTCGTGGTTCCGCCCGAGGCACGCGGCGCGCTGGCGCAGGTGCTGCGCGATGCGTTCGTGGCCGGGAACGCGGGCGCGACCGAAGCGCAATTGCAGGCGGCGGACCGGTTCGCGCAGGAAGGCGAGGCGCTTGTCGTGATCCTGTCATCCCCCGTCGCGGACAGCCATATTCCGGTTTGGGAGCAGGAATTGTCGGCGGGCGCGGTGACGATGAATTTGCTGCACGCCGCGCACGCGATGGGCTATGTCGCGTGCTGGCTGACCGGATGGCCGGCCTATAGCGACAGCGTGCGCGATGCGTTCGGCACGGCGTCGGAGCGGATCGCCGGTTTCGTCTATATCGGATCGCCGGGCCGTCCGCTCGACGAACGGCCCCGGCCGGACCTTGCGCGGATCGTTTCGCGATGGGGCGGATAGCGGCGATCGATGCATGCGGCACGGTGGACTTTGTCGACCGTTGCTGTATTAATTCAGCATGACAGCGATCGACCATGAGGACACGCCGGTCTATCTCCGGTTACGCGCGCTGGTCGCGGCGGCGATCCTGCGTGGCGAGTACAAGGCGGGCGACCAGTTGCCATCGGTCCGGGCGTTCGCCGCCGAGCACGGTGCGAACCCGCTGACCGTGGCGAAGGCGTATCAGACGTTTCAGGACGACGGCTATGTCGAGGTCCGTCGCGGGGTCGGCATGTTCGTCCTGCCCGGCGCGGTCGAGCGGCTGCGCGTCGCCGAACGCCAGCGGTTCCTGACCAGTCACTGGCCGCGAATTCAGGCGCAGATCGTGCTGCTGGGCCTCGACACCGAGACATTGCTGGACGATCGCACCATCGCCTGAATACAGTATCGATGCGGCAGGGCGGTTCGCGATAGCGACGGGTTTTGTCTCAGGTTGGAACCATTGTCGCTTCGTTCGATCCTTTCGCGCTTGCGGCAGGGAACCGTGCGGCAACGCTGGCGTTTATTTCGTCACAGGGAGACTGTGATGAATCGTTCGTTTACCATTGGCGCGCGTACGCCGATGTATGCGCTGCACGCGCTTAACAGTTGCCCCAGTTGCGGTGCTTCGCAATGGTTCGTGGGCCGGATCATCGCCGAATGCGCATGCTGCGGCGACACGTTGCCGATCAACGGATCGGCACGGACTGCCGTGATGATGCCACTGCGCGGGATCGCAGCCTGAGGCTTCGGTAACCAATCGCGTCAGGCGACGGCGAACTGTTCGGCCGACAGCATGTACAGGCCATCGGCACCGGCCATGGCGGCCATGCCCAGCCCGCGCGCTTCGGGCACGAGACGATCGAGGTAGAAGGCCACCGTCGCGCGCTTCCGGATTGCGAAATCCCCGGTTTCGCCCGCCGCGCGACCCTGTCGTTCCAGCAGCCACCCGCAAACGGTCGTAGCCAGCATCGTCAGGAACGGATAGCTGCCCGCCAGCCGGTCGTCGGTATCCGCCTCCAGCATCCAGCGCGCCACCGCCCTCGTGTCGTTGAGCAGGTCGGTCAACGCAGCGTGGCGGATTTCGGCCACCATGTCGGTGAACAGTGCTTCCAGCGCAGCCCCGCCGTCACCTGTCAGCTTGCGTCCGACAAGGTCGGCGGCCTGGATGCCGTTGGTGCCTTCATAGATCGGGGTGATGCGTGCATCGCGGAAATGCCGTGCCGCACCGGTTTCCTCGATATAGCCCATGCCGCCATGGACCTGAATGCCGATACTGGCGACCTCGCAACCGATATCGGTGCCATGCGCCTTTGCCAGCGGCGTGACGAGGTCGAGCCGCGCCTTTGCGCCGGGCAGGCCCAGCGTCGCGCGATCGACCTGACCGGCGGCGTAATAGATCAGTGTGCGCGCCGCCATGGTCTGCGCGGTCATGCGCAGCAGCATGCGGCGGACGTCGGGATGTTCGATGATCGGGACCGGCGGGCCACCGGCCGAGGCGCGGGGCGACTGGACGCGATCGCGCGCATAGGCGACGGCGCGCCGGGTCGCGGCCTCCGCCACCTGCACGCCCTGTAGCCCGACGTTCAGCCGCGCATTGTTCATCATCGTGAACATCGCGCGCATCCCGCCGCCTTCCGCCCCGATCAGTTCGCCCCGGCAATCGCCGTCGTCGCCGAACGACAGGGCGCAGGTGGGCGAGGCGTGCAGACCCATCTTGTGTTCGATCGACACGACGCGCACGTCGTTCGCTTCGCCCGGTTCCCCCGCCGCATCGAGCCGGAACTTTGGCACCAGAAACAGCGAGATGCCTTTGGTCCCCGGCGGTGCACCGGGAGTGCGCGCAAGAACGAGGTGGACGATATTGGCGGCCATGTCGTGATCGCCGAACGAGATATAGATCTTGGTGCCGGTGACCCGCCACGTGCCGTCGCCATGCGGTTCGGCCCGCGTCGTCAGCGCCCCGACGTCCGATCCTGCCTGTGGTTCGGTCAGGTTCATCGTACCGGTCCATTCGCCGGTGGCCAGACGCGGCAGGAAGCGGGCCTGCTGATCCGCGCTGCCGTGATGGACCAGCGCCTCGACCGCCCCTGCGGTCAGCGTGGGGGCGAGCGCGAAGGCGAGACTGGCGGTGCCGAGCGTTTCCAGCACGGCGGTGGCGACCGCGAACGGCATCCCCTGTCCCCCGAACGCGGCCGGCGACCCGATCGTCCCCCATCCGCCGGCGACATAGGCTTGATAGGCGTCGCGGAATCCGTCGGGCATGACGACGCCGTCCGGCGTCCAGCGTGCGCCGATCGTATCGCCGATGCGGTCGAGCGGTCGCCATGTGCCCGTGGCGAACTGGTCCGCCCCGTCGAGGATCGCGTCGAGCATGTCGGGCGTCGCGTCGGCGAAGCGATCGGTCTCGGCCAGCGCCTCGACCCCGGCGGCATGGGTCAGCGCGAAACGCTGTTCGGCGGTGGCAGTGGCCATGCGTCCTCTCTTGATGTGCTTTTGCCCACACTATAGCGCCGGAATCGTGACTGCTCCAAACCCCCCGATCGTGACGCGCACCTTACCCTACGGCATGGCGGTGATCGCGGAAGCGGCTACGGTGATCGCGCGCGGCGGCTGCGTCGCGGTGCCGACCGAGACGGTGTACGGCCTTGCCGCCGACGCGACCGATTCGGCGGCAGTGGCAGGAATCTATGCGGCCAAGGGCCGGCCGGGGTTCAATCCGCTGATCGTGCATGTCGCGGATCGTGCCGCCGCGAACGCGCTGGCGACGTTCGATGCGCAGGCGGCGCGGCTGGCCGAGGCGTTCTGGCCGGGACCGCTCACGCTCGTGCTCCCGTTGCGGGCGGACAGCGGGATCGCGTCGCTGGTGACGGCGGGGCTGCCGACGATCGCGGTGCGGGTGCCTGCGCATCCGGCGATGCAGGCATTGCTGGCGGCATGCGAACGACCATTGGCGGCTCCATCGGCCAATGCCAGCGGATCGATCAGTCCGACGCGCGCATCGCATGTGCTGCGCAGCCTGAACGGGCGGGTGCCGCTGGTGATCGACGACGGCGCGACCGCGCGGGGGCTGGAGTCGACGATCGTGGCATGCGTGGACGGGACGGTGCGGCTGTTGCGACCGGGACCGGTATCGGGCCAGGAGATCGCCGCGCTGCTGGGGGTGATGCCGGGCGGTGCGGGGGCCGGGATCGAGGCACCGGGACAATTGGCCAGTCATTATGCGCCGTCCAAGCCGGTGCGGCTGAACGCCACCGAGGCACGCGACGGCGAATGGCTCATCGGGTTCGGGACAGTGGCCGGGGATGCGACATTGTCGGCGGACGGCGATCCGGTGGCGGCGGCGGCGGCGTTGTTCGATGCGCTGCATGTCGCCGATGCCAGCGACGCGCGCGGCATCGCGGTCGCGCCGGTGCCGGAGGTCGGGTTGGGCGTGGCGATCAACGACCGGTTGCGCCGCGCGGCGGCGTGAGGGGCGGGCACCGGAGGGCGATTCTAGAGGTGGGGCCAGCGTTCACGGGCGCGACGCGTTCGATCGGGCGGACGGCGTGTCCTTTCCGCCGCGACGGGCGTGACGGCGTCGGTCCTTCGTCGATCAAGATACGCTTGCCGCCTGCGATCCCGCCAGCGGCGGACGCGCGCGGACCGCACCGTCAAACCGGTTGCGCCGCAACACCGCGCGTGCTTGGGTTCGCGGGCAAACGGGGAGAGATATGGCCAGTCGCGCGATCCATGGACGGCAGGCGTGACCGGCGGCGGCTGGTTCGAAGCCTATTGCGCGGATGCGCCGTCGGGCGACGTGTTGTGCGGCGCGGCGGGTGACGACCGCGCGGCATGGGTCGCGGCGTTCGATGAACTGAGCGCGTTGTCGGGTGGTACGCTGGCATCCGCGCGTGAGCGGGCGCAGCGCCATGCCGACGATATCGGCACCGTCTACCGCGTGGCGGGCGAGAGCGAGGAGCGGCGCTGGCCATTGTCGCCGGTCCCGCTGTTGATCGGCAGCACCGAATGGCGCGCGATCGAAGCGGGCGTGGCCGAACGCGCCGACGTGCTGGAAGCGATCGTCGCCGATATCCATGGCGATCAGCGGCTGGTGACCGAAGGCGCGTTGCCGGCGATGCTGGTGACCGGATCGCCGCTGTTCCTGCGTCCGATGGTCGGGCTGGAACCGCCGGGGGGCCATCACCTGCACTTCGTCGCCGCCGATCTGTGCCGCGACCCCGACGGCACGTGGCGCGTGCTGGCCGACCATGTTCGCGTGCCGGTAGGCGCGGGCTATGCGCTCGAAAACCGGCTAGCGATGGGGCGGACGCTGGGCGGGTTGCCGTCGCGGGTCAATATCGAACGCCATGCCCCGTTCTTCGCCGCGATGCGCGCGGGGATCGCCGCCGCGTGCCGCCGGGCGGAACCGCGCATCGGGCTGCTGACGCCGGGCAAACTGAACCCCAGCTATGCCGAACAGGCGCATCTGGCGCGCTATCTGGGCTTCCTGCTGGTCGAGGGCGCCGATCTGGCGGTGCGGGACGAGCAACTGTACGTCCGCACCATCGCCGGGCTGAAGCGGATCGACGCGCTGTGGCGGCGGATCGACCCGCGGCTGATCGACCCGCTGGCGTTCGACGCGACCTCTACGATCGGCGTGCCGGGGCTGATCGACGCGATGGCGGCGGGCAATGTCGTCATCGCCAATTCGCCGGGCGCGGGCGTGGTCGAATCGCCTGCCTTCGCCGCGTTCCTGCCCGCGCTGGCGCAACGGATTCTGGGACGCGCGCCGACGCTGCCGACGATCGCGACATGGTGGTGCGGCGGCGCGGCGGAGCGCGATCATGTCCTTGCCTCGATCGACCAGCTGGTGATCGGCCCCGCCTTTGCGCAGCCGGTGCTGGGGCTGGCCGGTGGACCGGTGCTGGGTGCCTCGCTCGACGCGGTGCAGCGTGCGACGCTGGCCGATGCGATGGTGCGGCGACCGCAGGATTATATCGGACAGGAGGTCGCCGAACTGTCGACCATGCCGACCGCGTGCGGCGAGCGGCTGGAACCGCGCCCCTTTTCGCTGCGGGTGTTCGCGGCGCGCGGGCCGGATGGCCGGTGGAGCGTGCTGCCCGGCGGGTTCGTGCGGATCGGCGATCAACCCGATGCACGCGCGGCGGTGATGGGCGAGGGCAGCTGGTCGGCGGACGTGTGCATTCACGGTCCCGATCCGGTCGCGCCGATTTCATTGCTGCAGGCGGCGGACAGCGTCGAACTGCGCCGCAATCCGGGGACGTTGCCCAGTCGCGTCGCGGACAATCTGTTCTGGCTGGGCCGGTATCTGGAGCGCGGCGAAGCGCTGCTGGGCGTGATCCGCGTGCTGTTCGGCCATTCGATCTCCGCCGATACCGGCGCGGCGCTGGCTCCCGCGACCGTCGACCGACTGGTGCGGATCATCACCGACACCGGCGCGGCACGGCGTCCACCCAGCCACCGCCGCCGCGATCTGGTCGATTTCGGTCGTGAGGCGATGGAGGCGGTCGAAGGCGGGGCCAGCGTACGTGCGATCAACCGTTTCGCCGCCGGGATCGGCGCGGTGTCGCGCGACCGGTTGTCGGCCGACATGGTTCGGCTGCTCGATGCGCCACACCCGACCAACGGCACGCTGCTCGACCGGGCGGGGACGTTGCAGCGACGCTATGCCGCGCTGGCCGGGCTGTCGGCCGAACATATGGGGCGGACCGATGCGTGGCGGTTCCACGATCTGGGCCGTCGGATCGAGCGCGCAATGGCGGCGACGCGCACGCTGCTCGCGATCGACCTGCGCCACGCGAGCGCCGAGGATCTGTCGACGCTGCTCGACCTTGCCGACAGCCAGATCAGCTATCGCCAGCGCTATCTGATCGGATTCGCACGGGTGCCGGTGGTCGATCTGATCGCGCTGGACCCCGGCAATCCGCGCGGTATCGCGTTCCAGATCGAAACGATCTCCGACCATCTGACGAGGTTGCCCGTGCTGAACGATGCCGGAATCGCCGAACCGCAGCAACGCATCGCCGCGCGGCTGGTCGCCGCGCTGGCGATGGGATCGGCCGAACGGCTCGATCGCGGCTGGTTGCTGGAGGTGAACCAGCAGTTGGGAAATCTGTCCGACGCGATCGCCACGCGCTATTTCCTGCAAGGTGCGCAGGCGTTGCGCGAAGCCGGGCTGACGCTGGCATGATGCGCTATGCCATCCGCCATGTGACGCGGTTCGATTATGCCGAAGCGGCAGGGTTTGCGCGCTGCAACCTGCGGCTGCGCCCCATATTATGGTCGGGACAGACGCTGGAGGACTATGCGCTGGAGGTAGTGCCGGGCGGCAGCACCGCGCCGGCTCGGGCGCAGGCGGGGCTGGCCAACGTCACGCGGCTGGTGGTCGACCGGCCGGAGCGCACGCTGACGATCGAGAGTCGCGCGACGGTAGTCGTCGACCGGCCCATTCCGTTTCCCTCCCCTGACGATCCCACACTGGCACAGATTCGCACGATGGTTGCCGACGTGCCCGATGCCGGCCCGGCCAGCCCGAGCAGCTATCTGTTCCCGTCCGCCCATGTCCCGCTGGACGCCGACATCGCACAATGGTGCGCCGACGACCTGTGGGACGATCGCGGCATTCTCGACGCGGCGATCGCGCTGGCGCGGCGCATTCAGAACGAATTCGCGTTCGATCCCACGGCGACGCTGGTCGATACGCCGCCCGCCGAAGCCTTCGCCAAGCGGGGCGGGGTGTGTCAGGATTTCGCGCAGATCATGCTGTCGGGGCTGCGTTCGGCGGGACTGCCGGCCGCCTATTGCTCGGGCTATCTTCGTACCCTGCCGCCGCCGGGGCAGGAACGGCTGGTCGGGGCGGACGCGACGCATGCGTGGGTGCTGATCTGGGCCGGGCCGAAACTGGGGTGGACCGGTGTCGATCCGACCAACGGCATCTGGATGGCGGAGGATCATGTGGTGATGGCGATCGGCCGCGACTACGCCGATATCGCGCCGATCGACGGCGTGGTGCTGGGGTCGGGCGCGCAGACGATGCACGTGTCGGTCGATGTCGAGCCGCTGGACGTCCCGTCGATTCCCGCCATTGCCGGTGAGGGCGACACTCCTTAAAAGGATTGATCCAGATTTGCCGGACGGGACGTGCCGCCCGGTGAATGGATGACGGCGGGCGCCGGTGCGTCCGTTCTGCCTCCGTGCGAGCCGA
Source organism: Sphingomonas sp. CFBP 13720 (assembly GCF_014842075.1). GTDB lineage: Bacteria > Pseudomonadota > Alphaproteobacteria > Sphingomonadales > Sphingomonadaceae > Sphingomonas. The sequence goes on along the minus strand of NZ_JACYVA010000005.1, from coordinate 205,861 downwards.
AGCGATGTGGACCGAAGACGAACGACTGGAGGCACTGTACCGGCACGATATTCTGGATACGGAACCGGAGGCGGTGTTCGACGATCTGGTCGCGCTGACCCGTGCCATCTGCGACACGCCGATCGCGCTGGTCAGCCTGGTCGATGCGGACCGGCAATGGTTCAAGGCGCGCGCCGGTGTCGAGGTGTGCGAAACCGGGATCGAGACGTCGGTCTGCGCGCTGGCGATCCGGCAGCGCGACCTGTTCGTGATCGACGATCTGTCCACCGACCCGCGCACGGCCGCGATGTCGCTGGTCACCGGTGATCCGGGCATCCGATTCTATGCCGGCATGCCGCTGGTCACCGCCGCCGGCGCGGCATTGGGCAGCCTGTGCGCGATCGACACCGTGCCGCGCCCCGGCGGGCTGACCGTGCCACAGGGCGAGGCGCTGAAGGCGCTGGCGGCGCAGGTCGTCGCGCAGATCGAGCTCCGCACCGCGCTGACCGAGCAGGAACGGTTGATGATCGAGCAGCGGCTGCGCGAAGGCCGCGCGGCCCGCGACGCCGAAATGCTCGACACCGTGCTCGAAGCACAGCAACTGGTGCTGGCGTCGGGGGGCGATGCCGATACCGCGCTCAACGCGCTGGTGGGCGCGGCGCTGGCGGCGGTGGAGTCCGCCGACGGCGTGGCGGTGGAGCTGCGAGAAGGCGACGCGCTGGTGTACACCGCGGTCGCGGGTACGATGCAGACGCATAGCGGACTGCGCATCCCGGTCACGGGATCGTTTTCGGGTCTGGCGCTGGAAGAACGGCGCACGCTCATCACCGCCGATGCGTGGGCCGATCCGCGGGCCGATGCCGCCGTGGTCCGGTCGCTGAACATCCGGTCGATGATGGTGGTGCCGCTGGTCCGTCGGGGCGAAGTGTTCGGTGCGCTGAAGGTGACGGCGACCGAACCCGATGCGTTCCGGTCGCGCCACATGCTGGTAACGCAGATGCTGGGCGGGCTGATTTCGGCCAGTTTCAGCGAGAGCGCCGAGCGCGCGGCGCTGCGATCGGCGCGGCTGGCGGAAGCCAATTACCGCGCGATCGTCGATTCGGCGATCGACACCGCGATCTTCAGCATGGATGAGGACGGCCAGATCCGCAGCTGGAGCAGCGGCGGCGAGCGCATTTTCGGTTGGAGCGAGGCGGAGATGATCGGCCGCCCCTTCGCATCGATCTTCACGCCCGAGGACGTCGCCGCGCGCCAGCCCGGCGAGGCGCTGGCGACCGCGCGGGCGCAGGGGTGGGCGGCGCATGAGCGCTGGCATATCCGCAAGGACGGCACGCGATTCTTCGCTCAGGGGGCGGTGACGCCGCTGATCGGCGACGGCCAGTCGGGTTTCGTCAAAAGCCTGCGCGACGTGACCGCCGACCATCTGACGCGACAGGCGCTGGACGCCAGCCGGCTGCGGCTCGACACCGCGCTGGAAACCGGGTTGATCGCGTTCTTTTCATGGGATGTCGCCGCCGGCACGATTTCGGGCGATCCCCGCCTCGCCAATTTCTTCGGCCAGCCGGTCGATGCGATGGCGCAGGGGGTGGCGATGACCGATATCGTCGCCCGGGTCGAGCCGGAGGACCGTGCCGGGCTGGCGCTGGAAATCCAGGCGGCGATCGCCGAACTGGGCGATTATTCCAAGACGTTCCGAATCCGGGGCGATGGTGGCCAGCTGCGCTGGTTGCTGGTGCGCGGGCGCTGTACCGAAATGGTCGGCGGGCGAGCGACGCACTATGTCGGCACCGCCGTCGACATGACCGAACAGCGCATCGTCGAGAACGAACTGCGCACCAGCCGCGAGCGGCTGGAACTGGCGACGCGCGCCGCGCGGCTGGGCAGTTTCGATTATGTCCCCGCCACCGGGGCGCTCAACTGGGACGACCGGTGCCGTGAACTGTTCGGCGTATCGCCGGGCGTTCCCGCGCAATATGACACGCATTTCGCCCCCGCACTGCACCCCGACGATCGCGCCGCGACCGAGGCGGCGGTGGTGGCGGCACTCGATCCGGCGGGAACGGGGCGGTACGAGGTCGATTACCGCACGATCGGGATCGAGGACGGCGTGGAGCGCATCGTCGCGGCCGAGGGGCTGACGCTGTTCGCGAACGGCCGCGCGACCCGGCTGATCGGAACGGTGCGCGACGTGACCGCCGATCGTCGCGCCCGCGCCGCGCTTAAGGAAACCGAGGAACGGCTGCGCTATGCGGTCGCCGCGACCAACGACGCGATCTGGGACTGGGATCTGCGGATCGATACCGTGCGGTGGAACGACGCGCTGGAGAAGGCGTATGGCTATACCCCCGACCTGGTCGACCCGACCGGCGCATGGTGGATTGGGCAGATTCATCCCGACGATCACCAGCGGGTGCATGACAGCATCCACACCCTGATCGACAGCACTGCCACCGACTGGCTGGAGGAATATCGCTTTCGTCGTGCCGATGGTGGCTATGCTGACGTGCTCGATCGCGGATTCGTGCTGCGCGACGGGGAGGGGCGGCCGATGCGGATGATCGGCGCGATGCTCGACCTGACCGATCGCAAGCGGATGGAGCGTGCGCTGGAATCGCGCGCCGCGCGTCTGGAAGAGGATTTCGCCACCACCGCCGCCGAACGCGACCTGTTGTGGGAAGCGTCGCCCGACCTGCTGGTCGTGCTGGATGCCGATGGCGTGATCCAGCAGGTCAATCCGGCATGGGCCGCGATCCTTGGCCATGGCGACGACGGCCTGATCGGCCGGTCGCTGGTCGAACTGGCGCATCCCGAAGACCGGCCGGTGATGGCGCAGGCCATGGCCGATGCGGCGGCGGGACCGATCGAGACGATCCGCAACCGCTATGCCCATGCCGATGGCGGCTGGCGATGGATGGCGTGGGTCGCGGGGCCGGCACGCAACCGAATCTATGCGACCGGACGTCACGTCACCGCCGAGAAGGAGGCGGAGGAAACGCTGCGCCAGACCGAGGAGGCACTGCGCCAGTCGCAGAAGGTCGAGGCAGTCGGACAGCTGACCGGCGGCGTCGCGCATGATTTCAACAATCTGCTGACGGTGATCCAGGGATCGGTCGACCTGCTCAAGCGCCCCGGCCTGTCGGACGACCGCCGCCGCCGCTATATCGACGCGATCGCCGACACGACCGAGCGCGCGACGCGGTTGACCGCACAGTTGCTCGCGTTCGCGCGGCGACAGACGTTGCAGCCACAGGTGTTCGACGCGAGCGAGAGCGTGGCGGCGCTGGGCGACATGTTGCGGACGCTCAGCGGATCGCGGATCGTGCTGACGCTGGAGCATTGCGACGACGATTGCTGCGTCAACGCCGATCCCAGCCAGTTCGATACCGCGATCGTCAACATGGCGGTCAATGCGCGCGATGCGATGGATGGCGAAGGCCAACTGACGATCGCGGTATCGCCCGCCGATCACATGCCCGCCGTGCGCAACCACCCGCGCGTCGACGGCGCGATGGTCCGCGTCGCGATCCGCGATACCGGCAGCGGGATTCCGGCGGACCGGATCGAACATATCTTCGAACCTTTTTTCACCACCAAGGCGGTCGGGCACGGCACAGGGTTGGGGCTGAGCCAGGTATTCGGGTTCGCCAAGCAGTCGAACGGCGGCGTGATCGTCGAAAGCGAAGTCGGGGTCGGCACGACCTTCACCCTGTATCTGCCACGCGTCGCGGCCGATTCGGGCATGCAGCGCGGATCGACCGAAACCGACGCCCGGCGGCTGGCGCCCGGATCGTGCGTGCTCGTGGTCGAGGACAATGCCGAAGTCGGTCGATTCGCGACGCAGGCGCTGGCCGAACTGGGGTATGAATCGGTCTGGGCATCCAATGCCGACGCCGCGATGACGCAGATCGGGGAGGCGGGGCATCGTTTCGCGGTGGTGTTCACCGACGTGGTGATGCCCGGCCGGTCGGGCATCGAACTGGCGGCGGCGATCTGCGAACAATGGCCCGCCATGCCGGTCGTGCTGACCAGCGGGTACAGCCACGTTCTGGCGCAACAGGGCACGGGCGGGCACGTGCTGTTGCAGAAGCCCTATTCGATCGAACAGCTCGCGCGGGCATTGGGTCAGGTGCGCATCGGGTAACCGGTCGGGGTGCCCGCTTGCCGGGCGCCTCGAATCCCCGTCGGGTACAGGGGCGGCGTCCGCCGCCGATTGACTTCGCCGCAGCATCGGCGCGATAAGAACATATCATGAACGAAGAATCGTCCTCCCTGCGCGACCTGAAGCGTCGCATCGCCGCGATCGAGCGGCGGGGAGCGACGGTCGATGCGGTGCGCGTCGCCACCGGGCATGGCGACATCGACGCCGCGCTGGGCGGCGGGATCGCGCGCGGGCGGGTGCATGAAATCTTCGCACTGGAAGCGGGCGATGCCGGCAGCGCGACCGGATTCGCCGGGATGCTGGCGATACGGATGGGGGCTGGGCGGGCGGGCGGCGGCATCGTGTGGCTGCGCGAGGAATCGGCGGTGCGCGCGGGCGGGCATCTGCACGCGCCGGGGCTGGTCGATATCGGGCTGAACCCGGCGCGTCTGCTGCTGGGGCTGTTGCCCGATGCGCTGGCGGTATTGCGCGCCGCCGCCGACGTGGTGCGCTGCGCCGGGGTGGGGGTGGCAATCGTCGAACTGCACCGCGACCCTCGCGCGCTCGACCTGACCGCCAGCCGGCGGCTGGCGCTGGCGGCGGAGGAAAGCGGGGTGGCGGCGCTGGTGCTGCGCATCGCCGCCACCCCGGTTGCCAGCGCCGCCGACACGCGCTGGGCGGTGCGATCCTGCGCGTCGCAGCCACTGGCGGCGAATGCGCCGGGGCATGCCACGCTCGATCTGGAATTATTGCGTCAGCGCGGCCGGGGAGCCGATGGGCGCTGGCAAGTGGAGTGGAACCGTGACCAAGCCGTCTTCGCCAGCCCCGCGGCGTCATCTGGCGCTGTGGTGGCCGTTCCTGCCGACCGACCGGCTGGCACGGTCGTCCCCCTGCGTCGTACCGGATGACGCCCCCTTCGCCTGTGTCGAGATGGTGCGCGGCAGCCTGCGCATCGCGTCGCCCGATGCCCGCGCGCTGGCGCTGGGCATGGTGCCGGGCATGGCGCTGGCCACGGCACGCGCGCAACTGCCCGAACTGGCGGTGGTCGATGCCGACCCGTTCGCCGACCATGGCTGGCTGGAGCGGATCGCCGATGCGTGCGACCGTTTCACGCCGATGGTCGCGCTGGACGGTGGCGACGGGGTGACGCTGGACATCACCGGCTGCGCGCATCTGTTCGGTGGCGAAGCCGCGCTGGTGACGGAGGTCGAGGAACGGTTGCAACGCTTCGGCGAATTGCGTCACGCGCTGGCCGACACGCCCGACGCTGCACAGGCGCTCGCCCGGTTCCAGACCGCTCCGGCGGCGAACGAGGCGTCGGCGATCCGGCGGCTGGGCGTGGCGGCGCTGCGGCTGGACGACGAGATCGTGGTGGCGCTGCGCCGGGCGGGGCTGAAGACGATCGGCGATCTGGCCAGCCGTCCGACCGCACCGCTGGCTGCCCGCTTCGGCGAGGAAACGGTGGCGGCGCTGGCCCGCGTGCTGGGACAGGCCGACCAGCGGCTGCGCCCGCGTCGCGCGCTGCCCGCCTTGTTCTTCGAACGCCGCTTCGCCGATCCGATCGCGCGGACCGACGACGTGCTGGCGACGATCGGCGATCTGGCGGCGGAGGCCGATGCGGAACTGACCGCGCGCGACAAGGGCGGGCGACGCTTTGCGGTGCGGCTGTACCGGGCCGACGGGGCGATGCGCGATCTGGCGATCGACAGCGGGTTGCCGCTGCGCGATCCGCCGACGCTGGTTCGGCTGTTCCGCGAACGGATCGACGCGCTGGCCGATCCGATCGATCCGGGATTCGGGTTCGACATGATCCGCATGAGCGTGCCCGCGATCGAGCCGCTGGCACCGACGCAGCTGCGGCTGGAAGGCGGTGCGGTCAGCGACGAGGCGATGGCGGCGCTGGTCGACCGGTTGAGTACGCGGCTGGGACGCGGGCGCATCTGTCGCCTGACGCCCAACGACAGCCATCTGCCCGAACAGGGCGTGCTGACGATGGCGGCGCAGGACGCACCGCCGGTGCCGGTGGCATGGGACGAGGCGGAGGCAGGGGAGCCGCCGCTGCGCCCGATCCACCTGTTCGACCCGCCGCAGCGGATCGAGGTGATGGCGGAGGTGCCCGACGGCCCGCCGCACCGGTTCCGCTGGCGACGGGTGCTGCACGACGTGATCCGGTTCGAAGGGCCGGAACGCATCGCCGCGCAATGGTGGCGACGCGGCCAGTCGCGGGCGCACACGCGCGATTATTACCGGGTCGAGGATGTGCGCGGGCGGCGGTACTGGATCTTTCGCCACGGGCTGTACGAACGCGAAACCGCCGATCCGGGATGGTATGTCCACGGGGTGTTCGCGTGAATCGGCGTGGCGCGGCGGCGATCGTTTCGCGCCGGCGCGCGATGCCCGGGACGGCCGCCCGGCGGGGTTCGGCCCCGTTCCGTCGTCCCGGCGCGGTCTGCGCCGACGAACGCGTTGCTGCTACATTGCCATGACCGGTTTCGCCGAACTGGTCGCGGCCACCAATTTTTCGTTCCTGCGCGGCGCGTCGGCGGCGTGCGACATGGTGGGACAGGCGATCGCGCTGAAGATGACCGGGATCGGCATCGCCGACCGCAACACCGTGGCGGGGGTGGTGCAGGCGCACAAGGCGCTGCGCGATGCGTCGCGGCAGGCGGCGGAAGCGGGATTGCCGCCGTTGCCGTTCCGGCTGGTGGTCGGTGCGCGGCTGGTGTTCGCCGACGGGACGCCGGACATCGTCGCCTATCCGGTCGATCGCGCGGCATGGGGGCGGCTGACGCGGTTGCTCAGCACCGGCAATCTGCGCGCGAAGAAGGGCGAATGCGAACTGCATCTGGCCGACCTACTGTCGTTTGCCGAAGGGTTGCTGCTGATCGCGTGCGATGGCGATCGCGACCTGCTGGTGCGGTTGCGACAGGCCTGTCCCGGCCGGGTCTGGCTGGCGGCGACGATGCCGCGCGGCGGACGCGACCGGCGGCGGCTGGCGGGCCGGATCGCGCTGGCGCGGGCGGCGGGCGTGCCGCTGATCGCCACCAACGACGCGCTGTACGCGACGCACGAACAACGCGCGCTGCACGACGTGCTGACCTGTATCCGCGAAGGCACGACGATCGCCGCCGCCGGGCGCGTCCTTGCCGCCAATGCCGAACGGCATCTGAAGGAGCCGGCGGAGATGGCGCGGCTGTTCGCCGATCATCCGCAGGCGGTGGCGGAGACGGACGCGCTGCTCGACCGGATCGGCTTCACGCTCGACGACCTGAAATACCAGTATCCGCACGAACCCGTCCCCGACGGGTGGAGCGCGCAGGGCTGGCTGGAACACATGGTCACCGCCGCCGCGCACGACCGTTATGGCGAGGACCTGCCCGCCGATATCCGCCGCCGGCTGGACGAGGAATATGCGCTGATCCGGCAGCAGGACTATGCGCATTATTTCCTGACGGTGCACGATATCGTCCGCTTCGCCCGGTCGCGCGAACGGCCGATCCTGTGTCAGGGACGCGGATCGGCGGCCAATTCGATCGTGTGTTTCCTGCTGGGCGTCACATCGGTCGATCCCGGCGAGCACGACCTGCTATTCTCGCGCTTCGTGTCCGCCGAACGCAGCGAACCGCCCGATATCGACGTCGATTTCGAACATGAACGGCGCGAGGAGGTGATCCAGTACATCTATGAACGCTATGGCCGCCACCGCGCGGGCATCGCCGCGACGGTGATCCATTACCGGCCGCGCAGTGCCGTCGCAGAGGTCGGGCGCGTGCTGGGGCTGACACGCGACGTGACGCAGCGGCTGGGCAGCACCGTGTGGGGCAGCTTTGCGGGCGCAATGGAGGAACGGCGCTATACCAGCGCGGGGTTCGACCCGGCCAATCCGCAGATCGCGCAGCTGCGATGGCTGGTCGACCAGATCCTGCGGTTTCCCCGGCATCTGTCGCAGCATGTCGGCGGGTTCGTGCTGACGCAGGACCGGCTGGATGAAATGGTGCCGATCCACAACGGCGCGATGCCGGGGCGGACCTTCATCGAATGGGACAAGGACGATATCGACGTTCTGGGGCTGATGAAGGTCGACGTGCTGGCGCTGGGCATGCTGACCTGCATCCGCAAGGCGTTCGACCTGATGCGGCAGCACGGCATGGGCGACCACGACCTGACCGTCGACCTGAAGGGCGACGATCCCGCCGTCTATGCGATGCTGGAAAAGGGCGACAGCATCGGCGTGTTCCAGGTGGAAAGCCGTGCACAGATCAACATGCTGCCCCGGTTGAAGCCGAAATCGATCTACGACCTGACGGTGCAGGTGGCGATCGTGCGGCCGGGACCGATCGAGGGCGACATGGTCCACCCCTATCTGCGGCGGCGTGCCGGGCTGGAACCGGTGGTGTTCCCGTCGCCCAGTCCGCCGCACGATCCGCGCGAACTGGAACTGCTGCTGGGCAAGACGTTCGGCGTGCCGCTGTTCCAGGAACAGGTGATGAAGCTGGCGATCACCGCCGCCGGCTTTACGCCCGGCGAATCGAACGAATTGCGGCGGGCGATGGCCACGTTCCGCAATACCGGCACGATCGACACGTTCCGCAGGAAGCTGGTCGATGGCATGACGGCACGCGGATACGAAACCGATTTCGCCGAACGCTGTTTCCGCCAGATCGAGGGGTTCGGCAGCTATGGCTTTCCCGAAAGCCACGCGCTGTCGTTCGCGCGGCTGGTCTATGTCTCGTCGTGGATCAAATGCCATCATCCGGCGGTGTTCGCCTGTGCGCTGCTCAATTCGCAGCCGATGGGATTCTATGCCCCGGCGCAAATCGTGCGCGACGCCCGCGACCATGACGTGCCGGTGCTGGGCATCGACGTGAATGCCAGCGGGTGGGACAATGCGATCGAGGGGACGCCGCCCGGCATCCGCATGGGGTTTCGCCAGATGGACGGGTTCCGCGAACGCTGGGCCGACGCGATCGTGGCGGAACGGACGCAGGCACCCTTTGCCACGGTCGAGGAACTGGCGCGGCGCGCAGGGTTGCCGCAACGCGCGTTGCAGATACTGGCCGATGCCGATGCGTTCGGATCGATGGCGCTCGACCGGCGGGCGGCGCTGTGGGAGGTGCGACGGACGCCCGAGCGCGAACTGCCGCTGTTCGCCCATGCCCGCGCTGCCGAACTGGGCGTCGAGCCGGCGATGGACCTGCCCGTGATGCCGCCGGTCGAACAGGTGGTGACCGATTACCAGACGCTGCGCCTGTCGCTGAAGGGACATCCGATGGCGTTCCTGCGCGACACGCTGACGCGCGCCGGCGTGGCGAGTTGCGCGCAGGTGCAGGGCGCGAAGGCGGGAACCCGGCTGCGCACCGCCGGCCTCGTCCTCGTCCGGCAGCGACCGGGCAAGGGCAATGCGATCTTCGTCACGATCGAGGACGAAAGCGGCATCACCAACGTCGTGCTGTGGGCACGGTTGTTCGAGGCGTATCGCCGAGAGGTGATGGGCGCGCGGCTGATGCTGGTCGAAGGCGAGGTGCAGCGCAGCCCCGAAGGGATCGTCCACCTGATGGGCAACCGCGTCGAGGATCGCAGCGTGCTGCTCGACCGGCTGGGCGAGGGCGGACCCGCCGAACCGATGGTCCGCCCGCCCGCCGCGCGCCATCCGCGCGACGTGCGGCTGGTGCCGAAGTCGCGCGATTTTCATTGAGGGGGGCGGCTGTAGCAGATCCAGGATCAGGATATCCCGTTCATGCTGAGTAGCGACCGAGCGAAGTCGAAGCACCGTGGCAGTCCTTCGATACGCCATTTCGACAGGCTCGATGGCTACTCAGGATGAACGGTCATACCTGTATTCATCAGAATCCCGGCATGAGCGTAGAGTGTTGGAGCAACCCGTCAAATTCCGGGTCCGCCGCTACCCCGTCGCCGCTACCCTAACGCCACAGCCCGCGCGTGTCGTACACCCGCTTGCCCGCGCGTGCTTCCGGCGGGACGGCGCTGAAGGCGCTGTGGTCGACCAGTACGATCAGGATGTCGTCCTGCGCCAGTGCGTCGTCCAGCGATACCAGCCGCCCCCCGGCCAGTGCCGACGGCAGCGTGTCGACGAACGGTTCGACAAGGTCGATGCGGTCGCCATGGCGCGCGATCAATCGCTGGGCGACCTTGACCGCCGGGCTTTCGCGCAGGTCGTCGATATCCGCCTTGAACGCGAGGCCGAGCAGCGCGGCGCGCGCCGACGGGTCGGCATCGAGCATCGCGCAGGCGCGGGCGACGACATGGTCGACCTTGCCGTCGTTCACTTCGCGCGCAGTGCGGATCAGCGGCGTTTCGTCCGGTGCGGCATCGACGATGAACCAGGGGTCGACCGCGATGCAATGGCCGCCGACACCGGGGCCGGGCCGCAGGATGTTGACGCGCGGATGGCGGTTGGCGAGGTCGATGACATCCCACACGTTCAGGTCCATCCGGTCACACACGATCGACAGTTCGTTGGCAAACGCGATGGCGACGTCGCGGCTGGTGTTTTCGACCAGCTTGACCATTTCGGCGGTGCGCGCCGACGTGACGGTGCACGCCCCCTCGACGAACCGGCGGTAGAAGGCGCAGGCGGCTTCGGCACAGGCGGGGGTGATCCCGCCGATCGACCGTTCGTTCGACACCAGTTCCAGCAGGATGCGGCCGGGCAGCACGCGTTCGGGGCAATAGGCGACGGCGATATCCGGTTGTGCGGCAATTCCCGGCAGCGCGAGATCGGGGCGCAGTTCGGCCAGCAGGTCGCGGATGCGTTCGGTGGTGCCGACCGGCGAGGTCGATTCTAGGATCACGGCGTTGCCCGGACGCAGCACCGGCGCGATCGCGCGGGTCGCGTCCAGCACATGCGACAGGTCGGGGACATGGCCCGGACCGAACGGCGTCGGCACCGCGATGACGAAGGTGTCGGCGGAAGCGGGCACGGTCGCGGTGGTCAGCCGCCCGAGCGTCACCACGTCGCGTACCAGCGTGTCCAGATCAGCTTCCTCGATATGGATATCGCCGCGCGCGACGGTATCGACCACGCGCTGGCTGACGTCGATGCCGATCACCCGCGCGCCCGACCGGGCGACGACGGCGGCGGTGGGCAACCCGATATAGCCCAGACCGACGACGCACACGTCATAGCCGGTTGCGGCGGCGATACGTTGTTCAGGCACGAAGGACTCCCACGATACGGGCGGACGCATGGCCGTCGCCGAACGGATTGTGCGCGCGGGCCATCGCGGCATAGGCGGCGGGATCGTCGAGCAGACGGACGACTTCGTCCACGATCCGGTCCTCGTCCGCGCCGATCAGCCGCGCGGTGCCGGCCACGACGCCTTCGGGGCGTTCGGTCGTCTCGCGCATCACCAGCACCGGTTTGCCCAAGCCCGGCGCTTCTTCCTGCACCCCGCCCGAATCCGTCAGCACGAGGTGACACAGGCCGAGCAGCCGGACGAAATGCGGATAATCCTGCGGATCGATCAGCGCGATGCGGGGATGATCGCCCAGCATCGCCTGCATCGGTTCGCGCACCTGCGGGTTGGGATGGACCGGAAACACGACGCCGACATCGTCGCGCGCGGCGATGCGGGCGATGGCGCGGGCGATGGCGGCCATGCCGTCGCCGAAATTCTCGCGGCGGTGCGTGGTGACGAGGATCACGCGCTTGTCGGCGAAGCGCGTCGCGAGCGCGTCCAGCGCCTGTGTCCGCGCGGGATCGGCGGCAATGCGCGCCTGCGCCAGATGCAGCGCGTCGATCACGGTGTTGCCGGTGACATGGACCCGACCGGGCGGCACGTTTTCGGCCAGCAGCGCGTCGGCGGCGGTGCGGGTCGGCGCGAAATGCAGGTCGGCGATGGTGCCGACGATCTTGCGGTTGACCTCTTCGGGCCACGGATGGTGGATGTCGCCGCTGCGCAGGCCGGCTTCGACATGCGCCACCGGCACCTTGCGGTAATAGGCGGCGAGCGCGGCGACCATCGCGGTGGCGGTGTCGCCCTGAACGATCACCCGATCGGGCCGCTCCGCATCGAGCACCGTTCCCAGCGCGTCCAGCAGCCGCGCGGTCAGCGCATCAAGCGACTGGCCGGCGGTCATCACCCGGCAATCGACGTCGGGGACGATCCCGGCGAAATCGAGCACCTGGTCCAGCATGTCGCGATGCTGGCCGGTCACGACGACGCGGGTGTCGAACGCCGGATCGGCGCGCAGGGCGTGGATCAGCGGGAACAGCTTGATCGCTTCGGGGCGCGTACCGAAAATGACCAGAACCCGCCGCACCCCGTCCCCCATCGATCGCCCCGTCGCGACGCTGTTAACCGGGGGAGTTTAAGAATTGATGGGGGCGATCAAGTCAAACCCGTTCATCCGTGATAGCGCGCGGCGATCCGGTCGCTCGACGCGTTCGGGCCGATCTTCGCCTCCGCAGCGACCAGCGCGTCCCAATCGGCGATATCGGGCAGCGCGGGGATACACACCGGTTCGCCCAGTTCGAGCGCGCGGAGCGAGGCAACCACCAGATCGTCGGGCGACATGACGCGTTCGGGCGGAAAATCGTCGACGCTGTGCCCCGCGACATGGTGGAAATCGGTCGCGGTGACGCCGGGGATCAGCAACTGGACGCGAATGCCGCTGCCCTCCGCCTCGACCTGCATCGTGCGCGTGTAATAGGCGACGAACGCCTTGGTCGCGCCGTAACCGGCATAGCCCGGCAGCTTCGAGAACAACGTGCCCGACCCGACATTGATGATCGTGCCGCGACCATGGGTGGTCATGCCCGCGACGGCGGCATCCGCCAGCCGGGCAAATGCGACGACGTTGAGCAGCAGCATGTCGGTCATGTCGTCGCGATCGCCGTCGCCGACCTTGCCGAACGCCGCGAAGCCCGCATTGTTGACGAACAGGTCGACCGGCTCGCCTTCGGTCAGCCGCGCCTCGACGACGTCCAGATCGTCGGGATCGGCCAGATCGGCGACGATCACTTCCACCGCGATGCCGTGTTCGTCGGCCAGTTCGTCGGCCAGCGTGCGCAACCGGTCCTCGCGCCGGGCGACGAGGATCAGGTCGTGGCCGGTCCGCGCAAGGTGGTGCGCGAAGCTGAGGCCGATGCCGGACGATGCTCCGGTAACAAGGGCGGCGGGGCGGGACATGGGCGTTCCTTCGGGTGATACGGGGTCGGCGGGGTAGCGCGCAGGGGGCGGGACGGGTTCCGCTATCCCAGCATGCGCAGCGTCGGCACGAGGTCGGCATAGCGGTCGATCACCGCATCGGCATTCAGTTCGGCGACCGGCTGCATCAGGAATCCGAACGATACCGCGACCGACGGGATACCGGCATTGCGCGCGGCCTGAATATCGAAGACCGAATCGCCGACGAACGCCGCCGCGCCGCCGCCGCATCGTTCGATCATCGCGTCGATCGGTGCGCGGTCCGGCTTGGACCGGCCCGGCCCCATCGTGTCGCCGCCGATGACGCAGGCGAACCGGTCGGCGATGCCGAGTTCGCCCAGTAATTTGTGCGCCAGCGATTCGAGCTTGTTGGTGACGATCGCGACCTTCACCCCCAGCGCGCCCAGTTCGTCCAGCACCGCCATCGCCCCCGGAAACGGTCGCGACAGGACCGCGATGTTCGCGGCGTAGTGATCGAGCAGCAGGGGATGGAGCCGGTCGAGTTCGGCATCGTCCCCGCCGCCGGTCGCGGTCATCCCCAGCTTCAGCATGTGCCTGGCCCCGCCGCCGATCATCGGCACCACCTGTTCGCGGGTCAGGGGCGGGCGACCGGCTGCGGCCAGTGCATGGTTGACCGCTGCGGTCAGGTCGCCGCTGGTGTCGATGAACGTGCCGTCGAGGTCGAATCCGACGATCGCGAAGGGAAAATCCTGCATCGTTCGTCTTTGCGGCCGGTGTAGTGGAATTGGCAAGGTTGCTGTGCCACAGCCGCGCGATGGAACCGCGTCCCATCGCCGCCGTGATCCTTGCCGCCGGGCAAGGCACCCGCATGAAATCCGACCTGCACAAGGTGTTGCACCCGATCGCCGGGCGGCCGATGTTGCTGCATCTGCTCGACAGCGTGGCGGCGCTGTCCCCCGCGCAGACCGCCGTCGTCGTCGGTGCGCGGCGCGAACAGGTGGCGCGCGCCGTCGCGCCGCACGGTGCGACGATCGTGGCGCAGGACGAACAGCTGGGCACAGGCCATGCGGTGTTGCAGGCAAAGGCTGCGCTGGCGGACTTCGCGGGCGACGTGATCATATTGTACGGCGATGTGCCGCTGGTGCGCGCCGATACGATGCAGCGGATGATCGCACGGCTGCACGATGCCGATGCGCCTGCGGTGGTCGTGCTGGGCTTCCGCCCCGCCGATCCGGGCGCGTATGGCCGGGTGATCGCCGATGGCGACGGTCGCATCGTGCGGATGGTCGAATATAAGGACGCATCGCCGGCGGAGCGCGCGGAAACGCTGTGCAATTCCGGGTTGATGGCGGTGCGGGGCGAAGATCTGTTCGCGCTGCTCGCCCGCGTCGGCAACGCCAATGCGGCGGGCGAATATTACCTGCCCGACATCGTCATGCTCGCCGCCGCCGACGGGCGGGGATCGGCGGTGATCGAAACCGGCGCGGTCGAGGTCGCCGGGGTCAACAGCCGTGGCGAACTGGCCGCGCTGGAAGGCGAATGGCAACGCGCGCGCCGGGCGCGGGCGATGGCTGACGGGGTGACGCTGATCGCGCCCGATACCGTCTGGTTCGCGCACGACACGATCCTTGGCCGCGACGTCACGATCGAACCCAATGTCGTGTTCGGCCCCGGCACGACGATCGGCGACGGCGTGACGATCCACGCGTTCAGTCACCTGGAGGGTGCGACCGTCGCCGCCGGGGCCGATGTCGGCCCCTATGCACGGCTGCGCCCCGGCGCGGTGCTGGGCGCGGGCAGTCGCGTCGGCAACTTCGTCGAGGTGAAGAACAGCGTGCTGGGCGATGGTGCGAAGGCGAACCACCTGACCTATCTGGGCGATGCCACGATCGGCGCGGGTGCCAATATCGGCGCGGGCACGATCACGTGTAATTACGACGGTTTCTTCAAGAACCGCACGAATATCGGTGCGGGTGCGTTCATCGGGTCGAACAGCGCGCTGGTCGCGCCGGTGACGGTCGGCGACGGCGCGATCGTCGCGGCGGGATCGGTGGTGACGCGCGACGTCGCCGCCGATGCGCTGGCGCTGGTCCGGCCCGAACGCACCGACCGCCCCGGCTGGGCCGCCGCCTTCCGTACGAAACAAAAGGCCGCCAAGGCCGCGAAATGAAATGCGGGCAGTCCCGCCGGAGACCGTGACATGTGTGGAATCGTTGGAATCATCGGTACGGATGCCGTGGCCGATCGCCTGCTCGACGGGCTGAAGCGGCTGGAATATCGCGGCTATGACTCGGCGGGCATTGCCACGATCGACGGCATGGCGATCGAACGGCGGCGGGCATCGGGCAAGCTGGTCAATCTGGGCCGCGAACTGGCGGCGCACCCGCTGCCCGGCACGGTCGGCATCGCGCATACCCGCTGGGCGACGCATGGCGGCCCGACCACCAACAACGCCCATCCGCATGCGACCGACGAAGTGGCGGTGGTCCACAACGGCATCATCGAGAACTTCAAGCCGCTGCGCGAGGAATTGCAGGCGCGCGGCCGCGTGTTCACCAGCGAGACCGATACCGAGGTCGTCGCGCATCTGGTCAGCGAACAGGTCGAGGCCGGACGGTCGCCCACCGATGCGGTGAAGGCGATCCTGCCCCGGCTGCACGGTGCGTTCGCGCTGGCGATCCTGTTCCGCCAGCATCCCGACCTGCTGATCGGCGCGCGGCTCGGCTCGCCGCTGGTGCTGGGGTATGGGGAAGGTGAAGTGTATCTCGGCTCCGACGCGCTCGCGCTCGCGCCGCTGACGCAGCGTATCGCCTATCTGGAAGAAGGCGACTGGGTCGTGTGCACGCGCGATTCGGCACAGGTGTACGATCGCGACAATGCGGCGGTGGATCGTCCGGTCACGCTGTCGGGCGTCACCGGCGCGCTGATCGACAAGGGCAATCACCGCCACTTCATGCAGAAGGAAATCTACGAACAGCCGATCGTGGTCGCGCAGACGCTGCGCGGCTATCTTCAGCGGTTCGAAGGCAAGGTCGTGCTGCCGATCCCGGAGTTCGACCTGTCGGGCATCCGCCGCGTCACGATCGTCGCGTGCGGGACCAGCTTCTATGCCGGCATGGTCACCAAATACTGGTTCGAACAGTTCGCGCGGGTGCCCGTCGACCTCGATGTCGCGTCCGAGTTCCGGTATCGTGCGCCGGTGATGGAGGATGGCGGGCTGGCGCTGTTCATCAGCCAGTCGGGCGAGACTGCCGACACGCTCGCCGCACTGCGCCACGCCAAGGGCGAGGGGCAGACGATCGCGGTCGTCGTCAACGTACCGACCAGCACGATGGCGCGCGAGGCGGACCTGTTGCTGCCGACGCATGCCGGGCCTGAGATCGGCGTGGCGTCGACCAAGGCGTTCACGTGCCAGCTGGCGGTGCTTGCGGCGCTGGCCGCCAATCTTGCGAAGGCCAAGGGGCGGCTGGACGAGGCGGAGGAACGCAACCTCGTCCGCCATCTGGCCGAGGCACCCGCTGCGATCAACGGCGCGCTGGCATATGACGAGGCGATCGAGGCGATGGCGCACGTCATCGCGGGCGCGCGCGACGTGCTGTATCTGGGGCGCGGCACCGATTACCCGCTGGCGCTGGAAGGCGCGCTGAAGCTGAAGGAAATCAGCTATATCCACGCCGAGGGCTATGCCGCCGGCGAAATGAAGCACGGGCCGATCGCGTTGATCGACGAACATGTGCCGGTTATCGTCATCGCGCCGTCGGGGCCGTTGTTCGACAAGACGATCAGCAACATGCAGGAAGTGATGGCGCGCGGCGGCAAGGTCGTGCTCATCAGCGACTATGACGGTATCCAGGCGGCGGGCGACGGCTGTATCGCGACGATCACGATGCCGAAGGTCCACCCGCTGATCGCGCCGATCGTCTATGCGGTGCCGGTGCAGTTGCTGGCCTATCACGTCGCGGTGGCCAAGGGCACCGATGTGGACCAGCCGCGCAACCTGGCGAAATCGGTGACGGTGGAATAGCCGACGCCTGCCACCCGGCCCGGGGCCGGGCAGGGGCGTGACACGGACCGACCCGTGTCACGCCCGACAGGCGATTACCGGAACGCCCCGATCCCTGCGACCGCGATTGCCGGTGCGGGCACCGCCGGTTGCGGAAAGGCGAAGCGCAGATAGCGCACGGCACGCGCCGTCGGGAACGCCATGCGCTGGGTTGCGCGTGCGTAGTGGATGTTGGGGAACTCGCCTTCGCCGCCGTTCTGCCATGTCGTGCCGTCGATGCTGGTTTCCACGCGGTATTTCATCGGCGGCGCGGCGTTCGGATCGACATGGCGGGTCGGTGTCAGTGTGAAGCCGGCCAGCGTCTCGCTGCGGCTCATGTCGATGGTGAGCGTAGCGGGGGCGGGGCTGATCCACGCGCTGCGCGGCGAATCGTCGAGTACCGCCGCGCCGCCCGGCGCGCTGGCGGCCGTCACCCGCCATCCGGCGCGATCGACGATGCTGGGATCGCTCGACCGCGCAGGGGGTAGCGTCGCGGGGGCGACCGACCGGAACAGTGCGAATTCGCGCAGCGCCGGACCCGCTTCCGCCGCGACGGTGCGGAACCGGACGCGGCGCGGCGCGATCGGCGCGGGCAGTCGGATCAGCCGCTGCGGCCCGACCATGTCGCGTGCCGCGATCTCGCGCCATGCATCCCCGTCGTCGGATACGTCGATCGCGAAGCGGGTGATGCGCAGGCCGAGCGGCAGCCATTCCTGCAACCGGATGGTGTCGAAACTCCGCCCCGGCGGCAGGTCGAGGACCAGCGTCGCGTCGCGCGCATCGGCGGGCGACAGCCAGAAGGTATCGTCCCGGCCGTCGACGACATGGCCGGCGGTGCCGGACGCGTCCGCGCTGGCGCTGGCCACTGCGCCGCGTGCCAGATCGGTTGCGAACGTCGCGCGGATCGCGTCGCCAAATGCGGTCAGGCTGGCGACGTCGCGATCAGGAATACGGCCGCGCCGGTCGGGCGGCAGGTTGAGGAGCAGCGTGGTGCCGTTGCCGACCGACCGGTCGTACATCTCCATCAGCTTTTGCGGCGTCTTGACCTGGACGTCCTCATCGGCGTGATAGAACCAGCCGGGACGGATCGACACGTCGGTTTCCGCCGGCCACCACAGCGGCGCACCGCGCACGCCGGTATAGCCTTCCGACTGGACATAGGGGTGGTTGGGCATCGTCGGCCAGCACGGGTCGCCGGCATGGCCGTCCTCGTTCCCGACCCAGCGGATATCGGCACCCAGCGGATCGAAGGTGCAGGCGTCGGGTTGCAGCGAATGGACCAGCGCGACGATCGACGGCCAGTCGTAATAGCGTGGCGCATCGATCTTGCGGGTTTCCCGTGCGCCGCCATAATAGCCGTCGCCGCCGTTCGCGCCGTCGAACCACACTTCGAACAGCTTGCCGTAGCGAGTGCACAATTCGGTCAGCTGCGCACGGTAATAGGTGATGTAGGCCGGCGTGCCGTAATCGGCGCGGTTGCGGTCCCATGGCGACAGGTACACGCCGAAATCGATGCCGCCGCGTGCGCAGGCCGCCGCCATTTCGCCGACGATATCGCCCTTGCCGCCTTTGTACGGCGAATTGCGGATGCAGTGTTCGGTCAGCATCGTCGGCCACAGGCAAAAGCCGTCATGATGCTTGGCGGTCAGGATCAGTCCGGTCAGCGCCCCCGCCTTTGCCGCCGCCACGATCTGGTCGGCGTCAAAATCGGTCGGGTTGAACAGCTTGGGGTCTTCGTCGCCAAAGCCCCATTCCTTGTCGGTGAAGGTGTTGATCGAAAAATGGATGAAGCCGTATTGCCGCCGGTCGTGCCATTTCAGTTGCCGGGCAGAGGGCACCGCACCCCATGGCGCGGGCAGCGGCAGCGACCCGCCGTTCGGCCGGACCGGCGAACAGGCGGCGGCCCCGGCGATCAGGCTGCTGCCCATTAATGCGCGGCGGGAAAGGATCGGGGTCATGGGGTCGCTCCAGCGGTCAGGGATTCGGAGATGAGCCAGACCTGTGCGATCTGATGGCCGCGCCCGCCGCCGCCGATGCCGGGCGGGCGGTGCCATTCGATCGTCAGGTCGCCGTCGGCGGTCAGCGCGGGCGGAATCGCGGTGTCGACGGTTTCGGGATTGGTCGCGCGCGGGCGCGGCCCGTGCAGTTCGGTGCCGTCGGCGACGAGCCGCATCGGCAGGGCATAGTCCTCGCCCGCCCAGCGCGCGCGCAGGCGGTAACGGCGGTTCCGCTCCAGCCCCGTATAGTGCAGGCGGACGGGGGTTTCGTACAGTCCCTCGGCATAGCTGAGGTCGGCGATCCGCCAGCCTTCGTCGGGAATATGGTCGGCGACACCATCGATCGCGCCGGCCATCCGTTGCGGATCGGTGTCGAAGCCGGCCCCGCGCACCAGATGCGGTTCGGCCGCCGGGTCGCCGAAATCGTCGTGCAGCGCCAGCGTCATCATCCCCCAAGGATCGCCGATCGCGGCGACGCGCGCAGCGGCATCGGGCAGGGACAGCGCGGCGGCCAGATCGCGTTCGACCGCGGTACGATCGTTCAGTTCGATATCGGCGCGGTCGAGATTGGCACCGCGTTCCCAATGCGACGCGCCGTGCCGGGCAACCGACAACTGCATGCCGGCGGACGCGCGCAGCCGGTCGGCGATCGCGGTCAGGCTGGCACGCAGTGGCGCGACGATCGCCGGTTCGGGCCGGGCATAGGCGAAGCGTGCGGCGGCAATGGCGGGTTCGGCACCGGTCGCAGGAGCCTGTCGCAGCGTATAGAGCGCTTCCGCCTGCGTTGCCTTTGCCGCGATCAGCCGGTGGCGGACCAGCGCGTCATAGGTCGCGCGATAGCGGTACAGGTCGATCCGCCAGTCGGCCCATGCCGCCGGACGGACATGGTCGACCAGCGCCAGCGTCGCGTCGATTCCGGCATTGCCCGCCGGATCGCCGCGCCAGTTCGCCTCCAGCGCGAACGGCACCGCCGCGAAGGCGGGATCGCCGACGAACAGCCGGGCATAGTCGGCGGCGACCTGTTCGGCGGTGGTCGCGGGGTTCCAGCCGAGGCGGAACCACTGGGTCACGTTCCAGTCGTCGTTGATCCCTTCGCTATAGGTTACGAAACCGCGCGTACCGTTCGCCAGATACGCGAAGATGCGCGCCGTCGCGTCGGGGCGCGGGTTCACCGGTTCGCGTCCCTGCGTCAGCGCGAAGGCGGGATGCCATTGCGGAACCGGAAACTGCGCATGCATCGTGTGCGCGGTGTCGGGATAGGTTTCGATCGGGAACCGCCCGGCGATGCGGGTCCGGTGCGTGCCGATCGAATCGCGTGTCTGCGGCCCGACGAACACGCCGCTCAACCAGCGCGGGCGTTTCGCCAGTTGCGCATGGAACGCGTCGAGCGCGGCGGCATCGAACCCCTGCGTCGACAGCAGCAGTTCGGCACGGGGAAAGCGCTGGCGCAGCGTGTCCGCCAAGCCTTGCGCCAACGGAAACAGCGTGTCCGGCGCGCTGTGCCCGGGATCGCCGCCGGGCAGGTACAGCGCGTCGAGCGCGGGCAGGCGGGCGAGCAGCGCGCGCAGGTCGCCGCGCTCCGCCACGTCCGCGCCGGACACGGTATAATCGCGCAGCAACGGATAGAAGAGTGCGACGTCGAGGCCGAGGCGGTGCGTGGCCTGCGCCACCGCGACCAGCGTCTCGGTCGCGGGCAGCGGCGACAGTGGCGAGGTGGCGGCATCGTCCGACACCGGGGCGACGAACTGGATGCGATTGGCCCCCAGCAGCGCGAAATCCTCGATCCGGCGGGTCAGCATCGCCGGGGTCCATGCATCGTAGCTGTTGTTCTTTGCCCGATATCCGATCTGCGTGCCGCGAATGGCGGTCGCCGGCGCTTCGCTGACCCGCCCCGGGGCGGTCAGGGTCGTCCCGTCGAGATGGCGTAGCAGCCACCCGGCGGCATAGACACGCGCGCGGGTGCCGGCGGCGTGGATCGTGACCGTGCGCGGCGTGGTGTCGATGCGGAACGCTTCGCGCGGGGTGGTGGCGGGGACGAACGTGATGGTGACGGTCGGGCAGGCCTGTCCCGTTGCGTTCGCCGATCCCTGTTGCCCCGCGGCGGCGGTGGTCGGGGTAAGGGGTGTCGCGCTTCCCGCGACCACCGTCCCGGCTGGACCCTCGCCTCCGTCGGGGGCGGCACATCGTTGGTCCGACGTACCCGCACCGCACGCCGCGCCCCGCTCGGTCAGCCGTCGCCGCAACAGCGCCGCCGCCGGATCGCTGCCCACGACGCATGCCCGGTCGAGCGGTACGACGATCGGTCCCGCCGCCGCGCCCGACAAGAGGACCAGCGCGGCGATCAACGCGCCGGCCGGTCTTCCACGCGCGCGCCGAACGCCTTGTTCGGCGTCGCCGCCATATCGAACGACAGCGTGCCGCCACGCATCAGATCGGCATGCGCGATCCAGCTTTTGGTCCATGGCCGCCCGTTCCAGCGTACCGCGTGGACATAGGGCCGGTCGGGCGCATTGCCGCGCGCTTCCACCACCAGCGTCCGTCCGCCGCCCAGCCGTACCGTGGCGCGATCGAACAGCGGGCTGCCCAGCACATAGGTCGCGCTGACCGGATCGACCGGATAGAAGCCCAGTGCCGAGAACAGATACCATGCGCTCATCTGGCCGCAATCGTCGTTGCCGATGATGCCGTCGGGGCGGTCGTGATACATTTCGGTCAGCAGTCGGCGGACCATCGCCTGCGTCTTCCACGGCGCGCCGCACCATGCGTACATATAGGCGACGTGGTGGCTCGGTTCGTTGCCATGGGCATATTGCCCGACCAGCCCCGAAATGTCGGGCGGCGCGTCGGCGGGCAGTTCGGACGACGCGTTGAACAATCCGTCCAGCTTCGCCTCGAACGCCGCATCGCCGCCCATCGCCGCGATCAGCCCAGGAATGTCGTGCTGGTTCAGGAACGTCGCCTGCCACCCGTTGCTTTCGGTGAAGTCGCGCCATTTCTTCGAATGGCCCAGCGCGTTGGGCGCATAGGGTTCGGCCCAGCGCCCGTCCGCCATCCGCCCGCGCGCGAAGCCGATGCGCTTGTCGAACACGCCCTGCCAGTTGCCCGACCGCTTGCGCAGCCGCGCCGCGCCCGCCGTGTCGCCCGCCGCATCGGCGATGAACGCCCCGGCATAATCGTCATAGCTGTATTCCAGCGTGCGCGAGACACTTTCGAAAATGCGGTCGGCGGGGACATAGCCCAGTTCGTCATACGCCTGCACCCCGACGCTGTTGTCGAGCACCGGCGTCGACCAGTCGAACGACCGCTTCGCCACGCCCGGCCATGCGGCGGCATAATCGGCGACGATCCCCTTGGCCCGCGCCTCGGCCAGCACCGGCACCGCGTGCCAGCCGATCATCGTTCCCGTCTCCACCCCCTGCAACGGCCAGACCGGCGGGCCGAACGGGCTTTGCTGCGTCTGGCGGATGAGGTCGGCGACGAAGCCCTGAGTCAGTTTCGGGCGGATCAGCGTCTGCAGCGGATGGAATGCGCGATAGGTATCCCACAGCGAATACGCGCTGTACGCGCGCTCGCCCGCCGGGACGGTGTGCACCTTGCGGTCCAGCCCGACATAGCGTCCGTCGACGTCCGAAAACAGCGTCGGGCCGATCGACGCATGGTACAGCGCGGTCGTCGCGATGACCCGTTGCGCGGTGCTGCCGCCCTCGAACCGGATCAGGTCCAGCTCGCCCGCCCATGCCGCACGCGCGGCGCGGGCATAGCGATCGAAGCTCCAGTGCTTCGCCTCCGCCGCAAGGTTCGCCTTGGCACCCGCAAGGTCGACGGCGGAAATGCCGGTGCGGATCACGACCGGCGCGGCACCAGCGTCGTCGAAATGCAGCACGGCCTTCAACCGCTTGCCGGTCACGCCGCTGCCGCCCGCCGGGGCATCGCCGTCACCGAAGAATTCCACCCGGTCGGGTTTGCGCGACAACTGCATCGCAAAGAAGATTCGACGCCCCTTGGCCCAACGAAACACGCGGCGCGTACCGGTCAGCGTGCCATCGGCCTCCAGCGTCAGTGCGGCCTGATCGATATAGGGGCGCGCGTTTGGCCCCTCCATCACCAGATGCGACAGGTCGATCAGGATATGCCCCGGCCCGGCGGGAAAACGGTGGCGGTGGATGCCGGTCCGTTCGGTGACGGTCAGTTCGGACCGCACCCCGCTTT
The DNA here is from genome assembly GCF_014842075.1 of Sphingomonas sp. CFBP 13720. Lineage (GTDB taxonomy): Bacteria > Pseudomonadota > Alphaproteobacteria > Sphingomonadales > Sphingomonadaceae > Sphingomonas. The sequence continues at coordinate 182,365 of NZ_JACYVA010000005.1, read as the reverse complement.
CCAGCGTGACCGCATAATAGCCGGGTTCGGCCACCTCGTCGCGAAACCGCTGGCGATACCCCTTGTCAGGATCGTCGAGCGGGCCGCCGTCGAGCAGCACCGGTCCGCGCGTCGGCACGACGAGGATGTCGAGCATGTCACCGATGCCGGTGCCCGACAGATGCGTGTGGCTGAACCCGAGGATCGACGTGTCGTCCCGGTGATAGCCCGAACATGTCGCCCAGCGCGCGGTATCGGTGTCGGGCGACAGCTGGACCATCCCGAACGGCATGGTCGCGCCGGGAAAGACATGGCCATCGCCGCCCGTGCCGATGAACAGGTCGGCGCGTGCCCGCACGGGTGCCGCGCCGACCGGCACGGCCCCGGCCAATGCCAGCGATGCGGTGCCGCCCAGCAGCGCGCGGCGGGAGACGGCGGGTCCGGTCATTTCGGCAATTCCTGCGTTCCGGTGATGGTAAAAGCGATCTCGCTGCCCGGCACGCTGCCGGGCTGGCCGCCACCGATGAACAGGCGATACTTGCCCGGCCGCACTGCGCGCGTGCCGTCGCGTGCGACGGTGCTGAGCAGGCGTGGATCGAGCGTGAACGTCACCGTACGCGCCTGTCGCGGTTTCAGCGCGACCCGGCGGAACCCGACAAGGCTGTGACGCAGCACCGGATCGTTGAAACCGCCGATGCGGTTGAGCGCGTCGGGCGCGATCAGATAGGCCTGCGCCACTTCCTCGCCCGCGCGTGCGCCCGAATTGGCGACGCGCGCGGTGACGGTCAGCGTCTCGCCCGCCGCGATCGTCGCCGGTCCCTTCGCGTCCGAATAGCCGTAGCTGGTGTAGCTCAGCCCGTGGCCGAAGCCCCACAACGGGGTGCCGCCGAAGTAGCGATAGGTCCGCCCCTTCATATTATAGTCGACGAACGCCGGCAGATCGCTGGTCTTCGCGACGAAGGTGACGGGCAGACGGCCCGACGGGTTGATGCTGCCGTCCAGCAGTTGCGCGATGGCGGTGCCGCCGACCTCGCCCGGATACCATCCGGCGACGATCGCGTCGGCATGGTCCTTCGCCCATTGCATCGCCACCGCACTGCCCGACAGCAGGACGACCACCAGCGGCTTGCCGCTGGCTTTGACCGTTTCCAGCAGCTTCTGCTGCGCGGCGGGCAGCGCAACGTCGGTGCGGTCGCCGCCCGAAAATCCCGCGACCTCGATCTGCAACGCTTCTCCCTCAACCGCCGGGGACAGGCCGACGAACGCGACGACGGCATCTACCGCATCGGCGGCGGCGCGGGCGGCGACCAGTTGCGGTTCGGGCGGCGCGATCCACGTCAGCCGGATGCTGTCGTCGTCGCTGGCATGGGTCAGGTCGAGCTGGAACGGCCGGGGCGTCGTGTCGGCGAAGTCGATCGCCGCCTCCATCCGTTCGCTCTTGCTGTCGTTCGCCGCCCCTTCGACCGCCGCCGTGCCGCTGCCGGCTAGCACGTCGCGCCCGTCGATCGTCAGCTTCACCGCATCGCGACCGGTGCACCGGTCCCAGCACCGGTTGAGATCGATGCGCAGCACGTACCGACCCGGACCCGGCGGGGTCAGCGTGCCGGTCCAGCGGACGCCATAGCGTCCGACCGGTAACCCGGCGGCGGGGGAGGTGCGTCCCCAGTCGAAATCGATCCGCCGGTCGGTGCGCGTCACGACCGGCGCGCCGGTCATCGCCGGGTCGGTGAAGAACTCCGCCTTCAACCCTGTACCGAACGCGGTTTCGGGCACCGGCAACGGCACACCCGCCGCCAGCGTCGATCCCTGGGCATAGGTCACCGCGAACCGTTCGCGCAGTCCGGCGAGCGGCGTGACAGGATCGGCGGCGGTGCCGTTGTAATTGGCCTCCAGTACGTCGAGGCTGTCGGCGTTCGGCCCGACCACCGCGATGCGCGCGCCGCGCTTCAGCGGCAGGACGCCGTCGTTCTTCAGCAGCACCAGCGACTTGCCTGCCGCTTCCAACGCCAGCGCGCGGTTGGCCGGGGTGTGGAGTTCACCGGGTGCGATCGCGTCCCACCGGCTCTTCGCGCCGAATGCGTCGCCCAGCCGCTTGCGTGCGGCGAACACCCGGGCCAGCGCGGTGTCGACCGTCGCCGGTGTCGTCAGCCCCTTTGCCAGCGCGACGTCGAGCGCGGAAAAGGCGCGCCCGCAGTTCAGATCCATTCCGGCATCGATCGCGGCGGCGGACGCGGACGCGTTGTCGGGGCGATAGCGCTGGTAATGCGCGATATTGCCGATCGCATCGCAATCCGACACGACGAACCCGGTAAAGCCCCAGTCGTGCCGTACCCGTCCGTTGAGCAGCGCGTCGTCGGCGCACACCGGGATACCGTGCACGCCGTTATAGGCGCACATCACCGATTGCGCCTTGCCCTCGGTCAACGCGCGGCGAAACGCGGGCAGATAGGTCGCTTCCATGTCATAGGGCGCGGTCTGGACGCTGAACGCGTCGCGTCCCGCCTCCGGCCCGCTATGCGCGACCAGATGCTTGGGCGTGGCGATCACGCGCGGCTGGCTCGCGTCCGGTCCCTGCAACCCGCGGACATAGCCGACCGCGAGCATGCCGGTCAGCACCGGGTCCTCGCCATAGGTTTCCATGCCCCGGCCCCAGCGCGGGTCGCGGAAAATGTTGATGTTGGGCGACCATATCGTCAGCCCTTGATACCGGCGGCGGTCCTTGCCCGGCAGCGCGTTGTATTTCGCCCGCGCCTCGGTCGACACCACGGTGCCGATCCGTTCCAGCAGCGTCACGTCCCACGTCGCGGCCAGCCCTATCGCCTGCGGAAACACCGTCGCCACGCCGTTGCGCGCAAGGCCGTGCAGCGCTTCGTTCCAATAATCATATTCGGGCAGCACGTCGCCCTGTTTGGGGGCGGTACTCTGTAACTGCGCCGCCTTTTCCGCCGGGGTCATCGTGGCGATGGTGGCGGCGATCTGCGGATCGGGCGTGGGCAACGGTTCGGGCAGGGGTGCTAGCAGCGCGAGAAGCAGGCTCATTTCGTGATCTCCGTACCCAGCGTCCGCAACCGTAGTGCGCGTTTCAGCGCGGCGGGCGATGCGTCGCCCGTGACGGTCACCGTCACGCTTTCACCCGGCAACAGATCGAGGAAGTTGTCCGACGCCTGTACCGGCAACACGCCGAAATCGATCCACAAGGCACGGGCAAGACGCGTTGCGGTGACGGTCACCGCCGGCTCGCCGTCGACCGTCGACCAGCGCGTGGTCAGCCCCGGATCGGGCAGCGCCATCGCCTTTTCCGGTACGGCAGTCACCAGGGCCCGCGATACCGGCGCGCCGTCGACCGTCAATTCGGCGACGGCGATGCTGCGCGTCCGGTCGGCATCGCCGAACAGATCGGCGTCGGACAGCAACGCGACCTTCGTCGCCGACAGCGGGGCCAGCGTCACCGCCGCCTCGCGCTTCGCCAGTTCGCGTCCCTCGACATCGATCGTGCGGATCGTCCAGCGCGCGTCGGCAGGCACCGTCCGGTCGGAAATCAGCGTCACCTCCGTCACGCCGTTTTCCCGACGACCCGCCGCGATCGCGACGGGGGCGAAGAAGCGGCGCGCAGCAAAGTGCAGCGCCTTCCACCGTCCGAAATAATCGATGCTCGACCATGAGGCGCCTGGCCACACGTCGTTGAGCTGCCAATAGAGCGATCCGGTCGTCACCGGGCGGCAGGCGCGATGGTGCAGCGCGCCGATCGCGATGCCGTCCGCCTGCATCACCTGCGACAGGTACACGAAGTCGGCGAAGTCGCGCGGCTCGCGATAGCGCATGCGGATATAGTCGAGCAGCCGCCCCTGACCCTCGCCCTTCAGGAATTTCTGGTGCGCCTTCATCACCGGCGATTCGATCGCCAGATCCTTCGGGCCGGCGAAGGCGCGAACCGTCGCCATGCCCGGCATCGCCTGAAGCCCGTATTCGGACATGAAGCGCGGGCAGCTGTCGAGATAGGCGGTGGCGGGCTTCTTGCCGCCCCACACGTCCCAGTAATGGCGGTCGCCATCGGCATCTTGATCGGGCTTGCCGTCGTAATTGCTGCTCGGGCTGCCGGGCCAATAGGGGACGTCGGCATCGCGCCGTTCGGCAGCGTCGCGCAGCACCTGATTGAACAGGATCGCCATGCCCACGCCGACGCGCTCGCGCTCCTCCGGCCCGACGCGCGCCTTGAACGCAGTGCGGTCGCTCCACGTTTCCCAGCCCGACAGCACTTCGTTGTTGCCGGACCACAGCACGATCGACGGATGCGCCTGCACCCGGTCGACCTGTTCCTCCGCCTCGATCCGCACATTCTCGCGGAATTCACGGTCATAGGGGGTGACCGCGCCGCCGAACATGAAGTCGGACCAGATCATCAGCCCCAGCCGGTCGGCGGCGTCGAAAAAGCTGTCGGGCAGGTAGTGACCACCGCCCCAGATGCGGATCATGTTCATGTTGGCGGCTTTCGCGTCCGCCATGATCGACGCCATGCGGGCGTCGGTGACGCGCGGGGCGAAACTGTCGAAGGGGATCAGGTTCGCGCCCTTGGCGAACATTGGGATGCCGTTGACCTTCAACAGGAAACCGCGGCCGATCGCGTCCTTTTCCCGCACCAGCTCGACCGTGCGGATGCCGGTGCTGCGCGTCGCGGTGTCGATCAACTCGCCGTCCAGCCGGGTTTCGGTCGCGACGGTATACAGCGGCTGCGCGCCATAGCCGGCGGGATACCACAGTTTCGGATCGGGGATGGCGACCGGCACGCTGACGCGGTTCTCACCCGCCGTCACCGCCACGCTGCGCGTCGCGCGGACCTGCACGCCGTCGGGCCCGGTGACGATCGCATCGACCTGCACCGTGGCATCGCGATCGGCGATCAGCGTCACGTCGGCGGACAGCCGCGCCTCCGCCGTCGTAACGGCTTCCTGCTGGACGCGCAGCGTGTCGATGCGCACATCGTCCCATGCGTCGAGCCGGACGGGACCGTTGGGTCCGACATTGATGATGCGGGGACCCCAGTCCCAGCCGTAATGATATTTCGGCTTGCGGATATAGGGCGACGTCTGCCGCCCCGCCGGCTCGTCCCCGGCGGTCGAATCATATTCGCCGGGCAGGGGGTTGGCGATCCCCGCGACCATCGGTTTCAGCACGCCCAACGGCGACCGGAACGCGATGCGGATCTCGTTCGCGCCGGCCTTCAGCAACGGTTTGGCATCGGCCCGCCAGCGACGATGCGCATTGTCGGCAGTCAGCAGTTTCGTGCCGTTGACGAACACTTCGGCAAAGGTGTCCAGCCCGTCGAACACGAGGTCGAGATGATCGCGCGCGAGCATCGCCGGCGTGGCGTTAAGCCGCCCGCGATAGTCCCAGTCGCTGCGCCCGACCCACTGGATCGTCGCCTCGTTCAGGCCGGTGAACGGATCGGGGGTCAGCCGCGCCGCGATCAGGTCGGTCTGGACATAGCCGGGCACCGTTGCCGGCACCCATCGTGCCGCCTTCGGATGATCCTTCGTCGCCGGATCGCCGGAGGCGAGGCGCACGGTCCATCCCTTGTCCAGCGTCACCGTTTCGCGCGGTGCGGCCCACAGGGCAGCGGGCGCGGCGGCCAGCAGCAGGACCAGCGCGCGCCGTGCCGTACGGCGATGGGGGACGTTGCTGCGGTGGATGGAACGATGCTTCACGCTAAACTCCTGATCGTCCAGCCGAATCGGCCGATGAAACCATGTAGCCGCCCGACGCGAAAAAAGCCCCGGCAATGCCGGGGCCAGAGGCGGGGGACATGGGGACACGCCCCCCGCCGGGGAGGCCGTTTACATGCGGAACGACGCACTGAGCGAGAAGACGCGACCGTTCTTGTAGATCGACGTCGGCGCATCCGGCGTGCTGCTGTACTGATAATAGGTCTCGTCGAGCAGGTTCGATGCCGACGCCGTGACCGACACGCCTTCGGTCAGTGCATAGGAAACCTGCGCATCGAGCTGGCGATAGCGGTCGGTGAAATCGGCCGATGCCTGACGACCGAAGCGATAGAAATACTTCGACCGGCGGTTGTAGCTGGCACGGACCTGAAGCGGACCGTTCTCGTAATAGGGCGATACCTGGAAGGTATGCCGCGACAGGAACGGCAGGCCGGTGGAGAACGGCGTATCCGCATCGGCAAAGGTGTAGCTGCCCTGCACGCCGAAGCCATAGGCGATCGACGTGTTGCCCGACAGCGAGAAGCCGGTGACCGATGCCTTGCCGCCGTTGACCGGGCGCGAGATCGCATAGATCCCCGTCCGGCCGGTGACGGTGTTGGTGAACTCCACACCTTCCTCGACGGCGTTGCCGACATAGTTGGAAATGTCGCGATAGAAGATTTCAGCCGCAAGGAAGCTGGCCGGTGCGAAATACCATTCGGCCGACAGGCCGAAGTTGGTGGCGGCATAGGGCTTCAGATCGGGGTTGCCGCCGCTACCGCTGCCGTTGACCGTGCCGTCCGGCAGGACGATCGTATCGGTCAGCGATACCGAACCGGCGAGATCGCTGTAGCGCGCCCGTGCGATGACCTTGGCAGCCGCAGCGCGGAGCACGACGTCGTCACCTGCCTTGTAGATCAGGTTCGCGGCCGGCAGGAACCGGGTTTCGTCGCTGTCCACGGTGGTGAAGGCGCTCGAATTTCCGCTCGACAGGTAGAAGCTCGACTTGTCGCTGGTGTTGACCAGTCGACCGCCGATGTTGCCGCGGAACTGACCCAGCTCGAAATTCGCTTGGACGTAACCCGCCGCGATCTTTTCACGGACCCGCCAATATTCGCCGCGCGCCAGCCCGCGATCGTCGGTGAAGTTGCCATATTTGGTAAGCGCGGCGATGATGCCGTCCTTGTCCAGCGTGGCATAGGGCGTGCCGTTACCCGACGTGCCGAGGCCGTTGTACAGGTTGCTGTCCTGAACATAGAAATCGAGATCGGCGAGCGTGAAGTTCTGATTGGTGAACACGGCGTTGCTGTACGACGTGTTGCCGTTCAGGTGCGACGCATAGCGGCCACCGAACAGGATCGTCTTCAACGGACCCCATTCGATATCGCGCTTGACGTTCACTTCGCCAAAAATTTCGCTGTCGGTCGTGAAGCCCGACTGCAACGGAATGCCGCCGATCTGACGACCGAAGAAAGTGCGGCCGTCGGTGGCGGTGATGTTCTCGCCACCGCTGGCGGTGAAGTTGCTGAGCCACTTGGTCGGGTCGCTGGCCGGCGAGTTCCAGTTTACCTGCGTGTTGCGGCCGTTGGCGCCGGCGGTGAAGCCCTGCTGCGTGCGGAAGTCGAGCAGATATTCGGGATCCTTGCCCCCGGTCGCGCGGCTGGCGCCGACGTTGCCGGTGACCATCCATTCGCCCGGCGTCCAGTCGATCAGCATCGACACGGTATCGTTCTTCAGGCGCGTACGACGGTAATAGGTGTCGAGCTGGCCGGTCGATCCGGTGCCCGACGTGATGCCGGAGAAGGTCGCCGAATCGACGATGCCGGGCTGGCCGTTGGTGCCGGGCACGAACGTCGCGGCGGTCATCCGCGACCCTTCGAAGCCATAGGTGTATTCGGAGTTCGACACGTTGTCGTAATTACCGCGGATGATGAGCGCGGTGCCGGTGACGGTCAGGTTGTCGGTCGGCTTGGCCTGCACCGCGCCACTGAAGCTGATCCGCTCACGCTCCTGCTTGAAGAATTCGCGGGCGAGGAACGAGGCATAGCGCGAGGCACTGAACGCGGAGATCGTCGCGGCGTTCGGACGCGAACCGTTGATCGTCGCGCCGCTGGCGACGGTGCCGTTCGGGCCGGCATAGACGATGTTGCCCTGCGCATCGCGCGGATAGCTTTCGAGCAGCGCTTCGCCGGTGCGATACCAGTAGCTTGCGACGCCGGCGCGGCTGAGTTGTTCCTTGTCGTAGCTGATCGATCCGAGAAATCCGATCGTCTCGTCTTCATTCTTCCAGCTGTACAGCGCCGATCCACGGAAGCTGCCGCGCTGGGCGCGGTCGTTATACTCGCCACCGGCGGTCGCGGCGATCGTGTTCGCCTTCAGGTCGAGCGGCTTGCGGGTCACGACGTCGACGGTGCCGCCAATCGCACCTTCCTGAAGCCGGGCTTCGGGCGTCTTGTACAGCACCGCCTGGCTGATGATGGTCGGCGACAGCAACGAATAGTTGAAGCTGCGGCTCGACCGGTCGGACGGGTTGCCGCCCCAGTCGGCCGATGCGACCGAATGGCCGTCGATGGTGACGCGGTTGAGCGCAGGCTCGGTGCCCGCGATGGAGAGTTGTTCGCCTTCGCCGAACTGGCGGTCGACCGTCACGCCGGGCAGGCGCGCCAGCGAATCGGCGATGTTGCTGTCGGGGAACTTGCCCACGTCCTCGGCGCTGATGACGTCGACGATCGAGTTGGCCTCACGCTTCGTCGCGATCGAATCCGCGATCGAACGGCGGATGCCGGTGACGGTGATCGTGTCGTCTTCCGACACGGTTTCGGCCGGTGCGGGTGCCGGGTCGGTCTGCGCGAACGCCGGTGTGGCGACGGCGACCAGCGCGGTGGAAGCGAGATATGCGAAACGTGAAAAGGCCATGACCCGATCCCCTTTGTGTTCGGGCGCGGGATGCGCCCCCCCGATCTGCCGCGACGGCGGCGTACGCTTCAAACACGACTTCGTCCGCTCATTGGTACTCTAAAGGTATCATGACGGATCATTTTGGTCGGATACAGTGTGACCAATAACCGCAACAAAAGCTACATAAAAATGAAAACGCGATCCGCTTGTGAAAAGACCGGACGGACCGAAAGCACGCTCACGTCGGCAGCCAAAGGTATCGTGTAAAATATTATGAATAACATCAATGACCTAGCTGGCCATTGGCAATGGTTTGCATAGCGTGATTGGCGTGGCAGAAAGCTAGATTTTCAGTGTTCATCCCCTAAGAATGCCAAGTGGTTCAGCTAAACAGGTGATTGATTCGAACCATTCCGGGCGTCCGGCCGGATCGAAACCAATCCTGTCACCGGCCGTACCATTGCCCGCAAAACAGGATTGATTGGGACCAAAAACATACCTATGGTCCGAGTTGTGAATATGCCGTCCGTCCCCTACGCTGGCCCAGACAGGGTATCGAGAGGCGAGGGCATGACGTTTTCCGAACGGGTGGGGCGGTTGCGCGACGACGCGCACGCACCGCTATATGTACAGCTGCAGCAACTTGTCCGCGGCGCGATCGAGCGCAAGGTGCTGTTGCAGGACGACGCGATCCCGCCCGAACGTGAACTGGCGGCGGAATATGACGTGTCGCGCATCACGGTGCGCAAGGCGATCGAGGGGCTGGCCAATGAAGGGCTGGTCGTGCGCCGTCGCGGTGCGGGAACCTTCGTCGCGGCACGGGTCGAAAAGAGCTTTTCCAAATTGTCGTCCTTTTCGGAGGATATGGTATCGCGTGGCCGTGTGCCTGGCAGCGAATGGGTATCGCGCATGACCGGGCTGGTGACGCCCGAGGAATCGATGTCGCTGGGTCTGTCGCCGGGAACGCCGGTCTATCGGTTTCAGCGGATGCGCTATGCCGACGACGTGCCGATGGCGGTCGAATATGCGACGATCGCGGGACATTGCCTGCCGGGCGTCGATGCGGTCGGCGATTCGCTGTACGCCGCGCTCGAAAAAGTCGGATGCCGCCCGGTGCGCGCGCTGCAACGGCTGCGCGCGATGGCGTTTCCGGCAGAACAGGCGCGTCGGCTGGGGGTCGAGACCGGGCATGCCGGCCTGTTCATCGAACGTCGCGGTTTTCTGGCCGATGGCGACACGGTCGAGTTCACGCAGTCTTATTATCGGGGCGACGCCTATGACGTCGTTGCCGAACTCAACGCCAGCTGATCCGGCTTCGGGCCGGCGACATAGGGGGTTCATGACGTCCACGGTCCATGCCGAACCGGCACCGGTTGCCGCCGATCGCACGCTGATGCACCGCGAGGCGGCGGAAGGTGCCGACGCGGTCGCGCGGTTCCTCGCCCGCAACGCGGTGGCGCTGGCCGAACTCGGCGCATCGCTTCGGGCGGACCCGCCTGCGCTGGTCGTCACCTGTGCGCGGGGATCGTCGGATCATGCCGCGACCTATGGCAAATATCTGATCGAAACGCTTGCCGGCGTGCCGGTCGCGTCGGCGGCGCCGTCGGTCGCGTCGATCTATGCCACGCGGATGGAGCGGATGAACGCGCTGGTGATCGCGGTATCGCAATCGGGCCGCAGCCCCGACCTGTTGCGCACCGTCGAAAGCTACAAGGCGGCCGGCGCGCGGGTCGTGGTGCTGGTCAATGACGAGCGCGCGCCGCTTGCCGCGCTGGCGGACACCGTCCTGCCGCTGTCTGCGGGTGCGGAGACATCGGTGGCGGCGACCAAGTCGTTCATCGTCTCGCTCGCCGGCCTTGCCGCGATCGCGGCGCACTGGAGCGAGGACGCGGCACTGCTCGATGCGCTCGACGCGCTGCCCGGCGGACTGGCGCAGGCGTTCGAACTGGACTGGACACCCGTCGCCGATACGCTGGTCGATGCACGCAACCTGTTCGTGATCGGGCGCGGATACAGCTTTGGAATCGCACAGGAAGCGGCGCTGAAGATGAAGGAAACCAGCGCGCTGCACGCCGAGGCGTTCAGCAGTGCCGAAGTCCGCCACGGACCGATGGCGATTATCACCGATGGTTTCCCGCTGCTGGGTTTCGCCACATCGGACGAGGCGGGCGACGATGTCCGCGCGGCGGCGGCGGAGTTCGCGTCGAGAGGCGCGGCGGTGCATCTGGCCGATGCGCGGCGGGGACTGGCCAGCGAACCGCCCGCGATCTGCCAGCATCCCGCGATGGAGCCGATCCTGATGATCCAGAGCTTCTATCGCATGATCAACACCGTGTCGTTGCGTCGCGGGCTGAACCCCGATCAGCCGCCGCACCTGCGCAAGGTCACCGAGACGCGATGACCGGTTTCGTCTTTCGCGGCGGCCGCGTTCTTGCCGATGGCGGCGAGCAGGACGGATGCGCCTTCACCGTCGCCGACGGGCGCATCGCCGCATTCCACGCCGACCGCGATGCGCAGGCGATCGACCTCGACGGCGGCTGGCTGGTGCCGGGCTTCGTCGATACGCAGGTCAATGGCGGCGGCGGCGTGTTGTTCAACGACGCGCCGACGCCAGCGACGATCGCGACGATCGGCGCGGCGCATGCGCGATACGGCACTACCGCGTTCCTGCCGACGTTGATCAGCGACCGGCTGGACGTGGTCGCCGCCGCGCTCGACGCGGTCGATGCCGCGATCGAGGCGGGCGTGCCCGGCGTGATCGGTATCCATGTCGAGGGGCCGTTCCTGAGTCCCGATCGCAAGGGCATCCATGATCCCGTGCATTTTCGTGCGCTGGACGACGACGCGCTGGCATTGCTCACCCGCCCGCGTCGGGGCGTGGTGATGGTGACGCTGGCCCCCGAACGCAATCCGGCAGGCGCGATCGAAACGCTGACCGCCGCGGGGGTGATCGTCAGCATCGGCCATAGCGACGCGACCTATGCGCAGGCGCGGGCGGCGATCGATGCCGGTGCGCGCGGCGTGACGCACCTGTACAACGCCATGTCGCCGTTGCGCCATCGCGAGCCGGGCGTGGTCGGCGCGGTGCTGGAAGATCGCACGGTCTATGCCGGGCTGATCGTCGACGGTGCGCATTTGCATCCGGCCGCGATCCGCATCGCGCTGGCGGCACGCCCGATCGATCGCTTCATGCTGGTGACCGATGCGATGCCCAGCGTCGGCGCGGCATCGAAGGATTTCGTGCTGAACGGTCAGCCGATCCGCGTCGAAAACGGCGTGTGCGTGGGTGCCGACGGGACGCTGGCCGGGTGCGATCTCGACATGGCGCAGGCCGTGGCGAATTTGCACGACCTGGGGGTGGCGATGCACGATGCGGTGGCGATGGCATCGGCCAATCCCGCCGCGTTCCTGCGCCTGTCGCACCGGATCGGCACGCTGTCGGTCGGCAATCAGGCCGACTTCGTGTGGCTGGACGCCGCGCTGCGCGTCCGTGGCACATGGATCGGCGGCGTCCGTATCGTTTGAACCGCCGGGCGACCGGGGGACCATCTTCATCGCGTCGCGCGGCCCAGTCGGCAAGGCGGACGCATCATTCCGGGGCAGCCCATGACCGCCATCCTCCTGACCGCACCGCTTCAGGGCTGGGCCACCCCGCTGGACGACGTACCCGATGCCGTCTTCGCCGGGCGGATGCTGGGGGACGGGGTCGCGATCGATCCGGTTGGCGCCTGCCTGCACGCGCCATGCGATGGCGAGGTGCTGACGCTGCATGCCGGCGGCCATGCGATCACCATGCGGGGTGAGGGCGGCGTCGAACTGCTGATGCATATCGGCATCGATACGGTGCAACTGGGCGGCCAAGGCTTTACCGCCCGCGTTGCGGTGGGCGAGCGGGTCGAGCGCGGGCAGGCGCTGATCGACCTCGATCTCGACGCGCTGGTCCGGTCGGCGCCGTCGGTGCTGACGCCGCTGATCGTCACCAATGCCGATCGTTTCCGCATCGCGACGCGTGAAACCGGACGGCTGGTCGCGATCGGCGATCCGCTGCTGACGCTGGAGCCGATCGCGGTCACCAACGATACCGCGCCGCTGCCCGGCGGCGAACGCGTGGTCGCCAGCGTGCGCGTGCCCCTTGCGCACGGGTTGCACGCGCGCCCCGCCGCGCGGATCGGCGAGACGGCGCGCAGCTTCGCCGCCGAAAGCTGGCTGGCGAAGGACGGCCGCGAAGCCGGAACGCGCGGCGCGGTCGGGCTGCTCGGCCTCGGCATCCGGTTCGGCGACACGGTACAGGTCGCCGCCGCCGGACCCGATGCTGCCGATGCCGTGGCGGCGCTGGTCGCGCTGATCGAAGGCGGCATGGGGGAGGGGGTAGCGCATGCGCCCGTCCCCGCCGTTCCCGCCGCATCGGTGACGCAGGTCGAACTGCCCGCCGGACAATTGGCCGGCACGCTGGCCGCCCCCGGCTATGCGATCGGCATCGCCCGACGCTGGCAGGTCGCCGACATCGCGGTGCCGGTCGACGGCGCAGGCGTTACGGTGGAATTCGGTCGGCTCGATCGCGCGCTGGAGACGGTGCGCGCGGCGTTGAACGACGGAACCGGCGCGGCGGCGGCAATCCGCGCGGCGCATGTCGCGTTCCTCGACGATGCAGATCTGACTGCCGCCGCCCGCACCGCGATTGCCGAGGGCCGCGACGCGGGCCATGCATGGCGCCATGCGACGCGGGCGCAGGCGGCGGGGTTGAAAGGGCTGGGCGATGCGCGGCTGGCCGAGCGCGCCGACGATCTGCTCGATCTGGAACGACAGGTGCTGGGCGTGCTGACCGGCACCGCCGCCAGCGTGCCGGTGTTCGCGCCGGGTACGATCCTGATTGCCGACGATCTGTTGCCGTCGCAGGTGATGGCGCTCGACCCCGCCCACGTCGCGGGCCTTGCGGTGGAGCGCGGCGGGCCGACCTCGCACGTCGCGATCCTTGCCGCGACGATGGGATTGCCCGCGCTGGTCGCGATCGGCGACGCGTTGACGGCGGTGGCCGACGGCACGCCGCTGATCCTCGATGCCGATGCGGGAATCCTGCACGTCGCGCCCGATGCGGCGACGTTGGCGAGCGCGCGCGATGTCGCCGCAGCACGCCAAGCCGCGCAGGCAGCGGCGCTGGCCCGTGCCGACGAAGCCTGCGTCACCGCCGACGGCGTGCGGATCGAAGCGTTCGCCAATCTCGGCTCGCTTGCCGATGCCGAAGTCGCGGTAGCGAACGGAGCGGAGGGGTCGGGGCTGTTGCGCACCGAATTCCTGTTCCTCGATCGCGCGACCGCGCCCGATGTCGCCGAACAGGCGGCGCTGTACGGCGCGATCGCCGCGACGCTGGACGGACGACCGCTGATCGTACGGCTGCTGGACGTCGGTGGCGACAAGCCCGCGCCGTATCTGCCGATCGCTGTCGAGGAAAATCCGGCGCTGGGGTTGCGCGGCATCCGCGTCGCGCTGGCCATGCCGGAGTTACTCGAAGCACAGTTGCGCGCCATTCTGTCGGTTCGTCCGGCCGGACAATGCCGGATCATGGTGCCGATGGTCGCCAGCGTGGCGGAAATCGTCGCGGTGCGGGCCGTGGTCGAACGACTGCGCAGTGAAATGGGCATCGCCGAACCGGTGGAAGTCGGCATCATGGTCGAAACCCCGGCGGCGGCGGTGACGGCGGCGACGCTGGCCGCACATGCCGATTTCCTGTCGATCGGGACCAACGACCTGACCCAATATGCGCTGGCGATGGATCGCGGCAATCCGGCGGTCGCCAGCGGCGTCGACGGGCTGCATCCCGCCGTGCTGCAACTGATCGCCCACACCGCAACCGGCGCGGCGCGGCATGGCCGATGGGTCGGGGTGTGCGGCGGGCTGGCGTCGGATCGGCTGGCGATCCCGCTGCTGATCGGTCTGGGCATCACCGAATTGTCCGCCGCGCCGCGGTTCGTTCCCGAACTCAAGGCGCTGGTACGCGGCCTGACCATCAACCGCTGCGCCGCGTTGGCGACGGAGGCGCTGACGCTGTCGTCGCCGACCGAGGTCCGCGCCCTGTCGCGCGATTTCCTGAAAGGACTGGACGCATGAAGTCGCCGATCGAACTGCTCCAGCCGATCGGCCGTGCGCTGATGCTGCCGATCGCGGTGCTGCCCGTTGCCGGGCTGCTGCTGCGGCTGGGTCAGCCCGACCTGCTCGATATCGCGCTGCTGGCGGCGGCGGGCGACGCGTTGTTCAACAATCTGGGGCTGTTGTTCGCGATCGGCGTGGCGACCGGGCTGTCGCGCGACGGCAACGGCGCGGCATGTCTTGCGGGCGTGGTCTGTTATCTGGTCATACGTAACGGCGCACCGGTATTGATCGGCGTGCCGGGCGAGGTGACGGCGGGGTTCACCGAACCGGTGGCGGCGACGCTGTCGGCGGCGTGGAAGGCGAAGGCGTTCGGGCGCATCGACGTGCCGATCGGGATCATCGCAGGCATCGTGGCCGGTGCGTTCTACAACCGCTATTCCACGATCCGCGTGCCCGAATATCTCGCCTTTTTTGGCGGGCGGCGGTTCGTGCCGATCGTCAGCGGTCTGGCGGGCATCGCCATCGCCGCGCTGATCGGCCTCGGCTTCGAAGCCATCACCGGTGCGATCGACAGCGGCAGCCGCGCGCTGATCGCATCGGGCAGCTTCGGCCTGTTCGCATTCGGCCTGCTCAACCGGTTGCTGCTGGTGACCGGGCTGCACCACATCCTCAACAACGTCGCCTATTTCGTCATCGGCGATTATCACGGCGTGACGGGCGATCTGCGCCGCTTCTTCGCGGGCGATCCGTCGGCGGGAATCTTCATGAGCGGGTTCTTCCCGGTCATGATGTTCGGCCTGCCCGCCGCATGCCTTGCCATGTACCGGTCGGCGTTGCCCGAACGGCGCAAGGCGGTGGGCGGCATGTTGCTCAGCCTCGCGCTCACCTCGTTCCTGACCGGCGTGACCGAACCGATCGAATTCTCGTTCATGTTCCTCGCGCCGCTGCTCTACGTCGTCCACGCGGTGTTGAGCGGCCTTGCGGAAGTGGTGATGGACCTGCTGGGCGTCCGGCTTGGCTACACCTTCTCCGCCGGGCTGTTCGACTATGTGCTGAATTACGGAAAAGCGACGCGACCGATCCTGCTGATCCCGGTCGGGCTGGCCTACTTCGCGATATATTACGGGGTGTTCCGCTTCTTCATCGTGCGGTTCGACCTGAAGACGCCAGGCCGCGATGCCTCTGCCCCGTCGATGACCGCACCGGTCGCGGCGGGCGAGCGGGGGCAGGCGTTCCTCGCGGCATTGGGCGGCGCGGGCAACCTGACCAGCATCGGCGCATGCACCACGCGACTGCGCTTGCTGGTGGTCGATCAGGCGCTGGTCGACGAACCCGCGCTGAAGGGTCTTGGCGCGATGGGCGTGCTGCGTCCGTCCGCACTGGGGGTGCAGGTGGTGGTCGGTCCGATCGCCGATCAGGTCGCCGACGAGATCCGTATCGCGGGCGCTGCCGGTGGCGTCGCGACCTCCGCGCCGGTCATCGCGTCGGTCGCGGACGATGCGGTGACACTGTCGCCCGCACTGGTCGCGGCACTGGGCGGCGACGCGGCGATCGTCGAGGCGCGGTCGCTGGCAGGGCGGGTGCGCGTGGTGCTCGACCGCCCGGTCGAAGCCGCTGACCTTGCCACCTTGCCTGGTGTCCGCGCGGTGGCGCGGATCGACGGACGGGTGCTGCATCTGTTGATGTAGGCTCATCGTCCGACCGGCCTTCGTCGGACGAGGGACCGGTTTAATCGCGAAACCGCAGATGACCGCTATTCCGGGGCAACCCGGAATGGTGGTCACCGGCAATGCGTCGCCGCGTCCGATCGATTCGACTGTGACCGGAATGTCACGCCCGCTCGACAATACTTATAACCTTCTGAAAATTGGTCCTGTCCAGATTGACGAAACGTCGCATCGGCGAAAGACTGTCTTACAGGTGAAACACACCACGTAACCAATTGAAGGCGAACGGCGTCGATCAGGCGACGATGCTCCGGCGGCGACAAGGTCGCTTTCGGAACGTCGTTTCTGTGGGCGTAGCCGCTCGCCCTCGCTCGGACCGCGTCAATCCACGGACGAAGGGGGATTCATGAAACCGATCACCATGCTGCTGACCACATCCTGTCTGGCGACCATGCTGGCAGGCGCCGCCCATGCACAGACCGGCGTTCCCGCCGACGCACCGGTGCCCGGCGGCGTCGACCCGACGATCGCTGCCAGCGAAGATCCCGAAGCCGTCGTCGTCACCGGCACGCGCATCCGCCGTCCCAACGTCACGTCGGCCGCGCCGATCCAGTCGGTGACGTCGGAGGAAATCCGTCTCCAGGCCGCCGTCAATATCGAGGACGTGCTGAACCGCCTGCCGCAGATCGCCCCCGATGCGCAGCAGAATTATCAGGATTCGGACGGTCGCCAGCGGATCAAGCTGCGCAGCCTCGGTTTCGAACGCACGCTGACGCTGGTCGACGGGCTGCGGCTGGGCACGCAGAACGGCGTGGATGCCGGCATGATCCCGGTGGCGATGCTCGACCGGATCGACGTGCTGTCGGGCGGCGCGTCGTCGGTCTATGGATCGGATGCGGTTGCGGGCGTGGTCAACTTCATCCTCAAGAAGAACCTGAACGGCATCAACCTCAACGCCAACTACAATTTCTACAACCACCAGAACAAAGACAACCTGCTGACCCCGATCGCGACGCGCGCCGGGTTCCAGTCGCCGCGCGGGCTGACCAACGACGGCGGTCGCGTCGACGTGACGCTGACGGCGGGCAAGTCGCTGTTCGACGACCGCCTGAACGTGTCGGGCTTCGTCAACTATCGCAAGGCCGACCTCGTCCCGTATGACTCGCGCTCGACCTCGGCCTGCTATCTTCAGGAAGCAGGGCAGGACGGTCCGCTCAGCTGCGCCACGTCGACCTACACGCAATATGGCTATCTCAGCCCGCGTGGCGGCAGCAACAACGGCAACGTCTATGCCAACAACCCCGATGGCACGCGCAGCTTCGTGCCGTTCGGCGTCGGGATTCAGGCGAATCCGTATGACGGCTATTCGTACCAGCGCGAAAGCGACCGGATCAACGCGGGCGGCTTCGTCACGCTCAAGCTGTCCGACGCGGTCGAAATCTACGGCAACGGCCTGTGGTTCAAGGACAACAGCTACAACCGCTATCCGTCGCGCGCGCTCAGCTTCACCGCCTATGGCTCGACGCCGTTCAGCGTGAACTGCAACAACCCGCTGATGTCGGCGGGTCAGCAGTCGGCGATCTGCGGCACCGCAGCGGGTACGTCGGCGTCGATCCCGCTGGATGTGCGCTATCGTTTCAACGCGCTGCCCTATTCGCCCGACAAGTACGAGAATACCGGCTTCCGTGGCGTCGCGGGCGTGCGCGGCCAGCTGTCCGAAGCATGGAGCTATGACGTCGCCGGCGTCTATTCGCGCAGCCAGCAGGACGTGACCTATGGTCCGTTCCCCGAATTCGCGAAGATCAACCGGTCGCTGAACGTCGTCAACGTCGGCGGCGTGCCGACCTGTCAGTCGGTCGTCGACGGCACCGACGCAGGCTGCGTTCCGTTCGACGCGTTCACCGCCAACAACAACAGCACCGCGCTGTACAACTACCTGTTCAGCGGCCGCGACGGTACGCAGGGCAACATCACCCAGTTGTTCGACGTCGTCGCCAACCTGTCGGGCGATCTGAGCACCTACGGCATCCAGTCGCCGCTGGCCGAACAGGGCATCGCCTTCGCGGTCGGTGCCGAATATCGCAAGGACCGGTTCCTCGGCACCGCCGATTCGATCTTCCGCGAACAGAATGGCGGCGAAAACTTCCAGCTGCGCCAGAGCGTAAAGGAAGCGAACGTCGAGGTTCAGGTGCCGCTGGTCGAAAAGCAGCGCTGGACCCACCTGTTGCAGGTCAATGGCGGCTATCGCGTGTCGAAGTACGACACCAACCCCGACACGTTCAGCACGTGGAAGGTCGAAGGGCTGTGGGCACCGGTCGAGGACATCACCTTCCGCGGCGCGATCAACAAGGCGCAGCGCGCGCCGACCGTGATCGAAATCCGTCAGGCGACGCAGCGTCAGTATAATCAGGCGACGCAGTCGCAGGACTTCTGCGCCACCACGACGGTGCAGGTGCCCGATCCCGCCGATCCGACCCGGACGATCACCCAGAATGTCGCGCCGCGCGCGCCGATCGAGGTGTGCCGTGCCACCGGCCTTGCGGATTCGCTGTACGGCAGCCCGACGCTCAACTGCCCGAACGACCAGTGTACGGTGTTCACCGGCGGCTTCACCGTCGATCCGGAAACCGCGTACACCAAGACGTTCGGCATCGTCTTCAAGCCGCGCTTCGTGCCCCGGCTCGTCTTTTCGGTCGATCGCTTCCTGATCGATATCGACGATTCGATCGGCTACCAGCCCTATGACTATTGGCAGGAAGGCTGTCTGACGTCGGGCGGCGATGCGTATTTCTGCGACAAGATCGTCCGCGCGCCGACCACCGGCATCCTGTTCAGCGCGCCGGCGACCAACCCGACTTCGGGCTATATCCAGCAGGGTACGACCAACACCTATAAGACGAAGGCGCATGGCTGGGACTTCCAGGGGCAGTACGCGCTGCCGATCGACCGGATCGGTACGTTCGACTGGATCTTCGCCGCGACGCTGACGACGCTGTCGGGCAATCAGGAATCGCCGATCCGCGACGAACGCGACTGCACCGGCCTGTATGCCAATGGTTGCGGCCAGCTGATCCCGAAGTGGACCCACGGGCTGCGCACGACCTACACCACGCCGGACAAGGTCGCGTCGCTATCGCTCAACTGGCGCTATGTCGGTTCGCTGACCAACGCCAAGAATTCGGGCGATCCGGCGGTCGGCGGCACCCCGGCGGACGCACGGCGGACCTTCTATCGCATCGATCCGATCAGCTATTTCGATCTGGCGGCATCGTTCGCGGTCGGCCGCAACTTCTCGCTGCGCTTCGCCGCGAACAACCTGCTCGACAAGGTGCCGCCGATCCTGCCGGGCTCGCGCGACATCTCGCTGACCTACAACAACACCATTCCGGCGCGCTACGACTCGCTGGGACGGCAGCTGGCGATCGGGGCGACGGTCAACTTCTGATCGACCGCAACGGCGTTACGGGCGGCCCGCTTCCCCCACTGGGAGGCGGGCCGTTCCGCGTTCCGGATATGGGAACGCCCCGTTCGTCCCGAATGAGGCCGGCGGGACAGTCGCACCCGCAACCGGCTCCCCGCTCATCCTGAGTGCCATGAAGCCTGTCGAAATGGCGATATCGAAGGACTGTTGCCGGTGCTTCGATATCGCCGCCCGGCTTCGTCCGGTGCCTATCCGGTCTGAACGGACAGGAAGGAAGGTGGCATGCCCGTTTCCACGGCGGATCGGCATTCAGCGAACATTGGCCATCGTTCGTCACCCCGGCGTGTTCCGGGGTCACGGTCATGCATGCGGCAGCGGCGACATCGCGCGGGACGCTGATCCGCTCTAGCGCCGCAGGCTGGCCGACTTCACCACATTGCTGCGCCCGTCGTCGCCCGCCACCGAATAGGTGAAGCCCGGCAGGATCGCGAAGGCACCGACCTGTCCGTGCCGGTCCATCGCCAGAAAGCCGACCTGCACCCCGTCCAGCGCCTTGCCGCGCAGCTTAGCGATATGCTCCACCGCCTCGCGGCAGGCATTGCCCGGCGTCATCCCCGCGCGCAGCGACGACACGACCCGCGCGGCTCCGGCGATGCGCGTCACTTCTTCGCCAAGCCCGGTGGCGGTCGCGGCACCCACCCCGGCCTCGACGAACAATCCGCTGCCGACCTGCGGCGAATCGCCCACGCGACCATGTAGCTTGAACGCCATGCCCGATGTCGTGCACGCCCCGGCCAGCGACCCGTCGGGCGCGCGCGCGATCATGCCGATCGTGTCGTGGTCCAGCGGCCCGCCCAGCGGCGTGCGCCGGTTCTCGCTATTGGCGACCGGCGCATATTTCGACGTTTTCAGCCATGTGCGCCATTCGGCCTCCGCTTCGGGCGTCAGCAGTTTTTCGGCGGTGAACCCCGATGCCAGCGCGAACTGCCGCGCGCCTTCGCCGACCAGAAACGTATGCGGCGTGCGCTCCATCACCGCGCGCGCGACCGAGATCGGGTGTGCGATATCCTCCAGCGCCGCGACCGCGCCCACGCCGCCGCGATCGTCCATCAGCACCGCGTCCAGCGTCACCCGTCCGTCGCGGTCGGGATAGCCGCCCTTGCCGACCGAATGGTTGCTCAGGTCCGCTTCGGGAATCTTCGCCCCGGCCTCCAGCGCGTCGATCAAACTGCCACCGGCGGCAAAGCGCGCCACCGCCGCATCGTTGGCGGGCACGCCGAAGTCCCATGTCGATGCGATCTGCAACCGGCGGGGCCGGGCGGGCTGAGCGGGCAGTGCTGCGGTCCCGCTGGCGGCGGCGATACCGACCAGAGCGGCACGGCGGGTGATGTTCGACATGGACGACCTTTTTCGCTGATGAAACATCGTTGTGCGGGGTCGGGATTGGGTGGGCAAGTGCGGTACGGGACGAAGTGCCGAAAACATATCGGACGCGCCAGCGACGTCGATTTTGGCGTCACCCGGCAATTTCGCGCCCGCCCGGCAACATTGGCGTCACCCGCCTCCCACTTACGTCACCCCAGCGAAAGCTGGGGTCTCCCGAGGTGAAGCCCCGCCCGGCCCCCGGGAGGCCCCAGCCTGCGCTGGGGTGACGGGAGGGGGAGGGCAGATCGCGAGCCGGCGTGTACGACCGCTACACCGCCACTTCGCGCAACACTGCGTCGAGGTCGGCATCCCCGTCAGCGCTGGTCGCCGTCGTCCCACACACGGGTCGGGCAGGGGCGGGCAAGCAAAACGGTCGGCACGGACCATCCTACGTCACCCCAGCGCAGGCTGGGGTCTCTCGAGGTGAAGTCCCCCCCGGCCCCCGGGGCAGACCCCAGCCTGCGCTGGGGTGACGAAAGGGGGGAAGGGGGCTCGGGTGACGGACGAGAAAGCCGGATGCCGGGCGCCGGGCGGGGCGGCCGGCAGGCGTCCGACTCTACACCGCCACTTCGCGCAACACCGCGTCGAGCACCGGCATGCCCGCCGCCGTCAGCGCCAGCCGGTCGCCGTCGTGTCGCACCAGCCCCGCCGCCGCCAGCGCCGCCACCCGGTCGGTCCGCACCACCTCGCCGATCGTCCGCTCGCCCAGCCGGGCGATGCGGGCAAGGTCGATACCCTCCGCCATGCGCAGCCCCATCACCAGCGCCTCGGTCACGCGTTCCTGCGGGGTCAGCGCATTCTCGCGTTCGATGCCGTGACCGTTGCGCGCCACCGCCGCGATCCAGTTTTCGGGCTTCTTGCGTCGCGCCGTCGCATGTCCGCCACGTCGGCCATGCGCGCCCGGCCCGATCCCCGCATAGTCGCGATACCGCCAATAGGTCAGGTTGTGGCGGCTCTCCGCTCCCGGCCGCGCATGGTTCGACACTTCGTACAGCGGCAGTCCGGCGGTGGCGGTCATCGCCTGCGTCGTTTCGAACAGGTCGGCAGCCAGATCGGTATCGGGCAGCGTCAACGCGCCCTTCGCCGCGAGCGTGGCGAAGCGCGTGCCCGGTTCGATCGTCAACTGATACAGCGACAGATGCTCGGTCCCGAACGCCAGCGCGCGCGCCAGTTCGGATTCCCATGCCGCCAGCGACTGGCCCGGCCGCGCATAGATCAGGTCGAAACTGGCGCGCGCGAAATGGCGCTGTGCGACGTCCAGCGCCGCCAGCGCCTCGTCCACGCCGTGCGCCCGGCCCAGAAACGCCAGCGCATCGTCGTGCAGCGCCTGGATTCCCAACGACACGCGATTGACCCCGGCGGCGGCGATATCGGCGAAGCGCGCGGCCTCGACCGACGACGGATTGGCCTCCAGCGTGATCTCGATATCGTCGGTCGGCGGCCAGTAACGGCAGGCGGCGTCGATGATCGCCGCGACGGTCGCGGGCGGCATCAGCGACGGTGTGCCACCCCCGAAAAAGATCGACGCCAGCCGCCGTCCGGGCAACAACGCCGCCTCGTGCGCCAGATCGGTGAGCAGGGCGTGCGCCCATGCGGCCTGATCCACCTGTTCGCGGACATGGCTGTTGAAGTCGCAATAGGGACATTTCGACACGCAGAACGGCCAGTGGACATAGAGCGCGAGCGGAGGTTGGTGGCCGGACATTGCCGACCCATATGGGCGTCATGCGGTGGATACAAATAGCGGCGCTGTTGCTGGCCGGTTGCACGGTGGCCCCGGTCGCTCCGCCCGAGCGCGTCGTCGAACCGCGCAGCTTCGCCGGCGACGCCCCGCGTGGACCGGCGCGGTTGCGCGAGGCAATGGAGGCGGGGCACCGTGCCGCGCGGATCGCGGTCGGCGCGCCGTCGCTGACATGGGACGCCACGCTGGCGGCGGACGCGAAGCGGTATGCCGATACGCTGGCACGCACCGGCCGCTTCGAACATTCGCCACAGCCGCGCGGCGTGCCTGAGCAGGGCGAAAATCTGTGGACCGGTACGCGTAATGCCTATCGCTATGGAGAGATGGTCGGCCATTGGGTCGCGGAGCGGCGCGACTATGTCCATGTCGCGGTGCCCGCGTCGTCGCGGACGGGCAAATTCGGTGATGTCGGCCACTATAGCCAGATCGTGTGGCGCGACACGCAACGCTTCGGCTGTGCCGAGGCAAGCAATGCGACCGATGATTTCATCGTGTGCCGCTATGTCCCGGCCGGAAACGTCGCGGGGCGGGTCGCATATTGATGCCGTGGCGGCGCAACGCGCGCCGTCGATCACCCGCCCCGAAAGGACCTAGCCCCGCGCGCCAGCGATCATCTTGGCGGCGATCGATCGCACCGCGCCGTCGTCCCTGTCCGCGCCCGACACCGGATCGCCCAGCTTGTCGAGGCTGGCATCTAGCGAATCGAGCAGGCCGGGATGGCGTTCCTCGACGTAGCGCATCGTCCAGAACAGCAGATGTTCGACCGCGATCTCGCGGTGGCGGGTTTCGGTAATCGCGTCGGGCATTGCGTGCTCCTCATATTCGAAGCCCCCCAATGCCCGGACGCACCCCCGCGTTCCGTATCAGAACACCGCCGCGACCAGTTGCGCAAAGGCATCCGCCCGGTGGCTGATCGCGTGCTTTTCGTCCGGGTCGATCTCGCCATAGCTGCGGTCCATCCCCTGCTGGACGAACATCGCGTCATAGCCGAAGCCGTTGTCGCCGCGCGGTGGCCAGACCAGCGTGCCGTCGACCCGCCCCTCGAACCATTCGACATGACCATCGGGCCACGCCAGCGCCAGCGCGCAGACGAAATGCGCCGCGCGGCTGTGATCGGGGCCGCTCGCCTGCATCCGGTCCTCGACCAGCCGCATCGCCGCGCCGAAATCCTTCGATTCACCCGCCCAGCGTGCGGAAAAGATCCCCGGATCGCCGTTCAGCGCTTCGACGCACAGTCCGCTGTCGTCCGCCAGCGCGGGCAGGCCCGACAGGTCGGCCGCCTGCAACGCCTTCAGCTCGGCATTGGCGACGAAGGTTGTGCCGGTTTCCTCCGGCTCGGGCAGGTCCAGCTCGCCCGCCGAGATCGGTGTCACGCCATAGGGACCCAGCAGCGCCGCTATCTCCCGGATCTTGCCGGGATTGTGGCTGGCGATGACCAGTCGGCCGGGCGTCAGCTTGCGGATCGCCTGCGGCTCCTTGCCCTCGCCGCTCATCGACCGGTCGCCCGCAACTGTTCGGCGAAGATCCGGCCGCAGCCGATGCGCGCCAGCCGCAACAGCCGCAGCAACGCTTCCTCGTCATAGCATGCGCCCTCGGCGGTCGCCTGCACCTCGGCGATGTTGCCGTCGCTGGTCAGCACGAAATTCGCGTCGGCATCGGCACCCGAATCCTCGATATAGTCGAGGTCGAGCACCGGCGTGCCCTGATGGATGCCGCAACTGATCGCCGCGACCTGACGGCTGATCGGGTCGACGGTCAGCTTGCCCTCGCGCATCAGGCCGTCGACCGCGAGACGCAGCGCGACCCATGCGCCGGAAATCGACGCGGTGCGCGTGCCGCCATCGGCCTGAAGCACGTCACAATCGAGCGTGATCTGGCGCTCGCCCAGTGCCTTCAGGTCGACCACCGCGCGCAGCGATCGCCCGATCAGCCGCTGGATCTCCTGCGTCCGGCCCGACTGCTTGCCCTTGGCCGCCTCGCGGTTGCCGCGCGTGTGGGTGGCACGCGGCAGCATGCCGTATTCGGCGGTGATCCAGCCTTCGCCCTTGCCGCGCAGCCATGGCGGCAGTCGCTCTTCGATCGACGCGGTCACCAGCACGCGCGTGTCGCCGAAGCCGATCAGGCACGACCCCTCGGCATGGCGGGTATAGCCGGTTTCGATCGTGATCGTGCGCATTTCGTCGGGGGTGCGGCCGGATGGGCGCATGGGAATCTCTCCTGAAATCGGCCTTGCCCTAGCGATCCGTTCATCCATGCGCCAGTCGCCGCACGGTAGAAGCGACACAGAAAAAGGGAGGGGCACCATGAAGATCATCGCCTTGGGAATGCTGACGATGCTTGGCGGGTGCGTGATGGCGGTGGGCAACACCACGACCAACGCGCCGCCGGTCGCGATCGAACGTGAGACGATCACCTACGAAACCACGCCCTGTTTCGGCACCTGTCCGGTGTACAGCGTGACGATCCAGCCCGATGGTTCGGGCGTGTTCGACGGAAAGCGCTTCACCGCCGTCACCGGCACACGCACGTTTCGGGCGACCCCAGCGCAATACCGCGCCTTCGCTGCGAAACTGCAGCCCTATCGCCCGGAACAGGGTGAGAAGATTGTTCAGCCCGGATCGCCCGACTGCGGCAACGCGCCGACCGACATGCCATCGGTCGATATCCGCTGGACCGAGAACAGCGGCGGATCGCAGCGCCTGTCCTATTATTACGGATGCCGTGGCGCCGACGGTGCGATGGCGGACACGCTGCGCGCCGCCCCCACCGACCTGCCGATCGCCGCGTTCATCGGCAAGCGCTGAGCCAGTGTCTGATGAAAGAAGCAGTATCCGTCCATGCTGAGTAGGGACTGAGCTTGCCGAAGACTCGTATCGAAGCACGGGTGGCAGTCCTTCGATACGCCATTTCGGCTTCGCTCAATGGCTACTCAGGATGGAACGGTAACAGTTTCATGAAGCCCTCGGCCCTCTGGCCCCGGCCGGAGACAGACACGGGCAGGAACTTTCTTCTTTAACCCATCCCCCCTACATCCTTTGCCATGACCCCGCCCGTCCATGAACTGACCGACCGCGCGCGCGAGATTTTCCGCATCGTGGTCGATTCGTATCTGGCCACCGGCGCGCCGGTCGGGTCGCGGACGATCGCGCAGCGCAGCGAACTGAACCTGTCGCCCGCGTCGATCCGTGGCGTGATGCAGGATCTGGAGGAAGCCGGGCTGCTCGCCGCTCCGCATGTCAGCGCGGGGCGGATGCCGACCGATTCGGGCCTTCGGCTGTTCGTCGACGGCATGATGCATGCGATGGAGCCGTCGCAGCACGAACGTGCCGCGATCGAGGCACAGGCCGGGTTTCAGGGACCGGTCGAGGAAGCGCTGGCCGGCACCGCCGCCGCGCTGTCGGGGCTGTCGGCCAGTGCCGGGCTGGTGCTGGTTCCCAAGCACGAACCGGTGCTTCGGCAATTGTCGTTCGTGCCGCTGTCGGCGGATCGCGCGCTGGCGGTGCTGGTCGGGGCCGACGGATCGGTCGAAAACCGCGTGGTCGAACTGGCGCCGGGCACCAGCCCGCTCGCGCTGGTCGAAGCGGGCAATTACCTGACCGCGCGCCTGTCGGGGCTGACGCTGGGGGAAGCGCGGGCGCGTATCCTGCGCGAGATAGGACAGGAACGCGCCGAACTGGACGCGACCGCGCGGACGCTGGTCGAACGCGGGCTGGCGGTGTGGAGCGAAGATGGCGGCCATCGTCCGGTGCTGATCGTGCGGGGACAGGCGCGGCTGATCGACGAAGCGGCGTCGGGGGATCTGGAGCGCGTCCGGCAATTGCTCGACGAACTCGAAGGCAAGGAAGAGATCGCCCGTCTGCTCGAATCGGCACAGGGTGGCGACGCCGCGCGGATCTTCATCGGGTCGGAGAACACATTGTTCGCGTTGACCGGATCGTCCGTCATTGCCAAGCCGGTCCGCGCGCTGGACGGGCGCGTCGTCGGCGTGGTCGGCGTGATCGGGCCTGTCCGGTTGAACTATGCACGGGTCGTTCCCATGGTGGATTTCACCGCGGCGACGCTGGCCCGCCTGCTTGGCTGAAGACGAAAAGAGACCGGAATGACTGATACCCCCGCCAACGACGACACCGCCGATCTGCGCGACGCGACCGCCGAGGCCGCACCCGAAGTCGCCGAGGCCGATCGCGCCGCCGCGCTGGAAGCGCAACTGGCCGACGCGCAGGCCGAGGTGCTGTATGCCCGCGCCGATCTTCAGAACGTGCGCCGCCGTTCCGAAAAGGAAGTGGCCGACGCGCGTGCCTATGCCGCCACCGCCTTTTCGCGCGACGTCCTGTCGGTCGCCGACAACCTGTCGCGCGCATTGTCGGTGATCCCCGACGACCTGCGCGGCGACGAACGGTTGAAGGGGCTGATCGTCGGCTTGGAAGCCACCGGGCGCGAACTCGACAGCGTGTTCGCCCGGCACGGCATTTCAAAGATCGTCGCGGTCGGCGAAACGCTCGACCCCAATCGGCATCAGGCGATGTTCGAAGTACCGTCGGACGATGCCGCGCCCGGCACCGTGGTTCAGGAAATCCAGACCGGATACATGATCCGCGACCGGCTGTTGCGCCCCGCGCTGGTCGGCGTCGCGAAGGCGCCGGTCAAGGAAGGTGACGCCTGAACGAGATCGCACAACCCGATCTCGCCACCCCGCCGCGTTTCGAACGCATCGTCGATCCGACCGCGATCGTCGATCCCGCGCGGCTGGCGGGGGCATTGGCGGCATTGCCTGACGATCCCGACCGCGCGGCATTGCGCCGCGCGGCGACCGTCGTGCTGCGCGAGGCGCTGGTGCGCGGCCGGAACGAGATCGAGCGCCGTTTTCGCGAAGACCCCAGCCGGGGGCTGCGCACGGCGGCGGCCTATGCCTATCTGACCGATGCGATCCTCGTCGCACTGGCCGACGTGGTCGTGCGGCGGGTCCATCCCAACCCCAATCCGACCAATGCCGAACGCATGACGCTCATCGCGGTCGGCGGCTATGGCCGGGGCGAGATGGCACCCTATTCCGACGTCGATATCGGCGTGCTGACCCCGTGGAAGCAGACCGCGTGGTCGGAAAAGGTCATCGAATCGCTGCTGTACGCGCTGTGGGATCTGGGGCTGAAGGTCGGCCATTCGTCGCGCTCGCTCGACGAAATGGTGCGACAGGCCAAGGGCGACGGCACGATCCGCACCGCATTGGTCGAGGCACGCTATGTCTGGGGCGATACCGGCGTCTATGCCGAAGCGGCGCAGCGCTTCAAGACCGAGGTGCAGGAAGGCACTGCCCGCGCGTTCATCGCCGACAAGCTGGCCGAACGCGATGCCCGGCACAAGCGGATGGGCGACACCCGCTATGTGGTCGAACCCAATGTGAAGGAAGGGAAGGGCGGGCTGCGCGATCTGCACGCGCTCTTCTGGATCGGCAAATACGCCTATAACGTGAACCGCGCCGCCGAGCTGGTGCGCGCCGGGCTGCTCAGCGGTCCCGAATTTCGCAAGTTCAATCGTGCCGAGGATTTCCTGTGGGCGGTGCGGTGCCACCTGCACCTCATTACCGGGCGCGCGGAAGAACGGCTGACGTTCGACGTACAGACCGAAATCGCGACGCGGATGCGCTATTCCGACCGGCTCGGCAAATCGCGCGTCGAACGCTTCATGCAGTTCTATTTCCTGCAGGCGAAGCGCGTCGGCGACCTGACCGGCATGTTCCTCAGCCATCTCGACGAAACCTATGCCGCGCGCGGCGGCCGGTTCGGCCTGCCCCGGCTGCGGCGGCGGCCCCGGCGGCTGCATGGCTTCGTGCTCGATCGCGGTCGGCTGGCGTTGCCGAAGGACGATTTCTTCGCGCAGGACCCCGTACGGCTGATCGAAATCTTCGCGCTGGCCGATCTGCACGCGCTGGAGATACATCCGCTGGCGATGCGCGCCGCGTCGCGCGATGCCCGCCTTGCGGTGCATGTCCGGTCGCACCCGCGCGCCAACGCGCTGTTCCTCGACGTGCTGACCTCGCCGCGCGACCCGGAGTTGGTGCTGCGCTGGATGAACGAGGCGGGGGTGTTCGGCCGTTTCATTCCCGATTTCGGCCGCATCGTCGCCCAGATGCAGTTCGACATGTACCACCATTATACGGTGGACGAACACACGATCCGCATGATCGGCCTGTTGTCACAGGTCGAACGCGGGCTGCTCAAGGACGATCATCCGCTCGCCACCGCGCTGTTCGACGGCATCGTCCAGCGACGTGCGTTGTATGTCGCGGTGCTGTGCCACGATATCGCCAAGGGGCGCGGCGGCGATCATTCGATCCTCGGCGCGGAGGTTGCCGAACGGCTGTGCCCGCGTCTCGGCCTGACCCCGGCGGAAACCGAGACGGTGGCGTGGCTGGTGCGGCACCACCTGTTGATGTCCGCCACCGCGTTCAAGCGCGACCTGTCGGATTTCAAGACGATCCTCGACTTCACCGGCGTGGTGCAAAGTCCGCAGCGGTTGCGCATGCTGCTGGTGCTGACGATCGTCGATATCCGCGCGGTCGGTCCGGGGACGTGGAACGGGTGGAAGCGTCAGCTGCTCTCGACGCTGTTCGAAACCGCCGAGGAAGTGCTGCGGCTAGGCCACAAGCAGCGCGGGCGCGACGAACGCATCGCGGAGAAGCAGGAAACGCTGCGTCGGACGCTGGGCTGGGACAAGGAAACGCTGGCCGCCTATGTCCGGCACCTGCCGCCGGCCTATTGGATCGCGGAGCCGGACGACGTCATCGCCGCCAATGCGCAACTGGTCGACCAGTCGGGCGACACTCGCCTGTCGATCGAAACCAGCGTCGACGAGGATCGCGGCGCGACGCTGGTCACGGTCCATGCCGCCGACCATCCCGGCCTGTTCTATCGCATCGCCGGCGCGATCCATGCGGCGGGCGGCAACATTATCGACGCACGCATCCACACCACGCGCACCGGCATGGCGCTCGACAATTTTCTCGTTCAGAATCCGTTGGGCGGGCCGTTCGACGACGCCGGACAGCTCGAACGGCTGAAGACGACCATCGCCGACGCGCTGGCCAACCGCCTGCGGCTGAACGACCGGCTGGCGGCCAAGCCGCTGTCGCGGCCGCGTGCAGACGCGTTTCCGATCGAACCCAACGTGCTGATCGACAATGCCGCGTCGAACCGTTTCACGGTGATCGAGGTCAATGCCCGCGACCGCCCGGCATTGCTCCACCATCTGGCGCAGGCGTTGTTCCAGTCGAAGGTGACGCTGCATTCGGCGCATGTCGCGACCTATGGCGAACGTGCGGTCGACACCTTCTACGTCACCGATCTGACCGGCGACCGCATCACCGGCCAGTTGCGGCTCAAATCGCTCGAACGGCGCATGCTCGATGCGGCGGCAGGCAAGGATTTTGCCGTTTTCGCCTGACGCTTGCCTGTCCACCGTCGCCATGGCAGCATCGGTGCGCGGCGGAGGAGCAGCACATGGCGGTACTCGGACTGGGCGGCGTATTCTTTCGGGCGCGCGATCCCGATGCGCTGACCGAATGGTATCGCGATTATCTGGGCATCGGTGCGGGTTGCGTCGTGGAGGGGGCAGGGCCGGCCGATCCGTGGATGTGGCGCACGCTGGGCGGTCCGGTGGTCTTCGCCCCGTTCAAGGCCGACACCGATTATTTCGCGGCGGACAAGGCGTTCATGCTCAACCTGCGCGTCGACGATCTGGAAGGCATGCTGGAACAGCTGAACGCCGCCGGGATCGCGATCGAAACGCGCGAGGAATGGGACTCCCTCGAAACCGGCCGCTTCGCCCGCATCCACGATCCTGAAGGCAACGCGATCGAACTATGGGAGCAACCGCCATCGGCTGGGTGATCGTGGCGGCGCTGATCGGCGCCATGCTGGTCGTGGCGATCGCCGCCGCGCGGTCGCGGCCCAAACGCCGTGCGAACGGTGGCGGCTTCGACAGCATCGAAACCGATGGCGGTTCGGATTCAGGTGACTGCGGCAGCGATGGCGGCTGCGGCGGGGATTAGATCGGATCGACGATCAGTGCGATGGCGGCCCCTGCCGCCTGCACGATCGTCACCCCGGACATGTTCCCCGGTCTACCGTGCGGTAATCGCTGGCGGTCGAGCCGTTCTCCGCGTCGTTGGGGTCAGGTGGACCTTGGAAGGGGTCCGGGGTGACGAACGAAGGCCAGTTTTCGCTGAATGTGGATCTGGCCCGGGACGTCAGCGGCCCAGACGCCGCGCTCCGGGTACGCGGTGCGACTGTACGGCGCGAACGGACCTTTTGGCGTAGGATGTACCCCGCCTTCTCCGTTCGTGCTGAGTAGGGGCTGAGCGAAGTCGAAGACCCGTATCGAAGTACCGGCTGGCGTCCTTCGATACGCCATTTCGACTTTGCTCAATGGCTACTCAGGATGGACGGTGCTGGAGAATGATCCGGGTCCAGACCGCCTTTTCGCCCCGTCGAGCATCGGTTCGGCCGGACGGCGTGATCCACGTCCGGCCGGGATTCAGCGGCCCGGTCATCATCCCGGACATTTCCCGCGCCTGTCCGAGCAAGAGCAATGCCGAACGACGCTCGGTCGGCAGACATCGCCACACGGCGAACCCCTAAACACCTTCGGGGCGACGGTCCCGCACTATGACGAGGTCCGATGCGGCCCACCGTCACTCAAACCGGGAAGTCTCGGCCAATACCTCGCTACGCCAAGCCGGGGGACGGGCTATGCAACCCGGCCCAACCGCGCCGTTACGGCGTGGTCGTCCGCGCATTCTGTCCGTCGCCCTGTGGTGCTGCGACGATGTCGCGGGTGGTCGATCCCTTGTCGACCACATTGGTCGCCGGATCGGCCACGCCCGACCGGATGCCGGCATCGGCCTGCGCATTGCCCGCCTGTTCCAGCGTCAGCCGTTCGGTCGCGCTGCGCGCGGCGGGGCCGCCGAACAGCGCCTGCATCGCCTGCGTCGACGCGGCGGTATCCTGCGGACGCGGGGCGCCCGGCTGCGGCGGGACCAGCGAGAAATCGGGCGGGATCACCAGCGGCGCCTGACGCGCCACCGCGAACTCGTCGGGGCGCTGGCGGTTGAGCGCATTGCCCTGACACCCGGCAAGGAGCAGGCCGAGGCTGCTGACGACGACGAACTTACGCATTGGCCTTCTCCACAGGGACGTCGGTCTTGTCGCGGGCGAACAGCGCCCGTGCGAGCAGGACCAGCACGCCGATCGTTATCGCCGCATCGGCGATGTTGAATACCAGAAACGGGCTGTACCCGAAAATATGGAAGTCGGCATAATCGACGACATAGCCCAACCGCACGCGGTCGATGATATTGCCAATCGCGCCGCCCAGCACCAGCCCCAGCCCGGCCAGCTCGACCCGGTCGGTCTCGCGCCGGATCCAGAACGCCACCCCGGTCGCGATCGCCGCCGTCAGCGCCACCAGCGCCCAGCGCGCGGTTTCGCTGCCCGCCTGCAACAGCCCCAGCGACACGCCGAAATTCTGGACGAAGCGCAGGGTGAAGACCGGCAGCAATTCCCGCTCCGCACCCGGATAATCGATGCCCATCGGCCCGGTGACGACATGCTTGACCAACTGGTCCAGCACCAGCACCACCACCGCCAGCACGATCGCGATCGACCGGTTCCGCATCACGCCACCACCGTCGCGCAACGGCCGCACAGCGCACCGTCCTGTTCGACGTCGGGCAGATGCCGCCAGCACCGTCCGCATTTCGCATAGTCGGTGCGCGTCACCGCGACCTCGCCTTCTGCCGGCGTGACCTTCGCGACGATGAACAGCTCGGCCAGCTCGTCGGCATCCAGCGGCAGCGCCGGCACCGTCACTTCGGCCTCAAGGCTCGACCGCACCGTCTTGGCGCGGCGCAGCGGCTCGATCGCCTCGGTCACCTGTTGGCGCAGCGTGCGCAGGTCGGCCCATTCCGTCCCCATCGGCCGGTCGGCGGGCAGCGCGGGCAATTCCGGCCATTCGAGCAGATGGACCGATCCGTCCTCGCTGGGGAAGCGCGCCTGCCACACTTCCTCGGCGGTGAACGCAAGGATCGGGGCGGCATAGCGCACCAATGCATGGAACAGCGTGTCGAGCACGGTGCGATACGCGCGTCGCTTCGGATCGTCCGCCGCGTCGCAATACAGCGAATCCTTGCGGATATCGAAGAAGAACGCCGACAGATCCTCGTTCGCGAAGTCGAGCAGCGCGCGGGCATAGCGGTTGAATTCGAACGCCTCCGCCGCGCTGCGCAATTCGGTGTCGAGCGTGCCGAGCAGGTGCAGGACATGGCGTTCCAGCCCCGGCATGTCCGCGACCGCGACCCGTTCGCGATCGTCGAACCCGTCGAGCGCGCCTAGCAGATAGCGGAAGGTATTGCGCAGCTTGCGATACGCATCGCCGGTGCCCGCCAGCACTTCCTTGCCGATCCGCACGTCTTCGAAATAATCGGTCTGCGCCACCCACAAGCGCAGGATGTCCGCACCCGATTCGCCGATGATCTTCAACGGGTCGACGACATTGCCCAGCGATTTGGACATCTTGCGGCCATTGCCGTCCAGCGCGAAGCCGTGCGTCAGCACGGTATCGTACGGCGAACGTCCGCGCGTGCCGCAGCTTTCGAGCAGCGACGACTGGAACCACCCGCGATGCTGGTCCGATCCTTCGAGATACAGGTTCGCGCGCGTGCCCGCGCCGAAGCGCTTCTCGATCGTGAAGACGTGGGTGCAACCCGAATCGAACCATACGTCCAGAATGTCGGTCACGACCTCGTAGTCGGCCAGATCATAGCCGTCGCCGAGCAGCGCCTGATGATCCGCCGCGAACCACGCATCGGCCCCGCCATCGGCGAAGGCGGCGAGAATGCGGGCGTTGACGCCTTCGTCGCGCAGATAGTCGCCGGTCGTCCGGTGCACATACAGCGCGATCGGCACGCCCCACGCCCGCTGGCGGCTGATGACCCAGTCGGGCCGGCCCGCGACCATCGCCCCGATCCGGTTGCGCCCCTTGTCGGGCACGAACCGCGTCTGCTCGATCGCATCGAGCGCGATCTGGCGAAGGGTAGCACCGTTGCCTGCGGCCGCTCCACCGACCCCGGAAGTCGCCCCGGCCCCGAACGTCGTCCCAGCCCCGGACGTAGCCCCGGCTCCCGACGTAACCACGGCCCCGGACGACATCCCAGCCCCGGACGTAACCCCGGCCCCCGACGTCACCCCAGCGAAAGCTGGGGTCGCCAGCCGCTCCAGCCCTACGCTCGCCAACAGCGGATCGCCGGCCCCACCGATAGCGGCCCCAGCCTGCGCTGGGGCGACGCCCGCGCCCCACGATGCGGTTCGAGCGCCGACCTCCGCGCTCCGGTCCATCGGGATGAACCATTGCGGGGTCGCGCGGAAAATGACCTTCGCCTTCGACCGCCAGCTATGCGGATAGCTGTGGGAAAAGTCGTCCGACGCAGCGATCAACGCGCCCGCGTCGCGCAGGTCCGAACAGATCGGGCCGTCGGACGCCACGAACTTCTTGTTGATGACGCTCCCCTGACCGCCCAGCCACAGCCAGTCGGCGCGGTAGCTGCCATCCCCTTGCACCGCGAACACCGGCTCGATCCCGTTCGCCTTGCACAGGTCGAAATCGTCCTCGCCATGATCGGGCGCCATATGGACGAGGCCGGTGCCGGCATCGGTCGTCACGAAGTCGCCCGGCAGGAACGGGCGGGGCTTCGCGAAGAACCCGCCGAGCGCGTGCATCGGATGGCGCGCGGTCGCGCCGGCGAGCGCCGTTCCAGCAAAGCCGTTCGATACAAAATTGGCTAGGTTGCTATTCTCGTCCAGCCGATCAGGCTCGCTATCGAGTTTCTCCAGAGTGATTCCGGTACGCGCTTTAAAACGATCGATAAGGTCAAATGCGACAACGTAACGCCGTCCATCGCTCGCCTTGAAATGATGGTAATCAATCTCCGGCCCATAGGCCAAAGCCTGATTGACCGGAATCGTCCACGGCGTCGTCGTCCAGATCACCGCATACGCACCCTCCAACTCGGGAGCATTCGGCGCGCTATCAATCTGGAACGCCACGTCGATCTGCGTGGAAACCACGTCCTCATATTCGACCTCGGCCTCGGCCAGCGCGGTCTTTTCGACCGGCGACCACATCACCGGCTTGGCCCCACGATACAGCTGGCCCGACATGGCGAACTTCAGCAACTCCGCCGCGATCGTCGTCTCGGCGTCGAACTTCATCGTCAGATACGGATCGGCCCAGTCGCCCATGATGCCCAGCCGCTGGAACTGGCCCTTCTGCACATCGACCCATTTGGCGGCATAGGCGCGGCATTCGGCGCGGAATTCTGCCGCCGGCACTTCGTCCTTCGACCGCTTCTTCGCGCGATAGGCTTCCTCGATCTTCCATTCGATCGGCAGGCCGTGGCAATCCCATCCGGGGATGTACGGCGCGTCCTTGCCCATCAGCGACTGGGTGCGGACGACGATGTCCTTGAGCACCTTGTTCATCGCATGGCCCATATGGATGTCGCCATTGGCATAGGGCGGGCCGTCATGGAGCAGGAAGCGTTCGCGTCCCGCCCGTTCGGCGCGCAGCCGGTCGTACAGCCCGATCCGCGCCCAGCGGTCGAGGATCGCCGGTTCCTTGGCGGCAAGGCCGGCCTTCATCGGGAAATCGGTCTTCGGCAGGAAGACGGTGTCGCGCCAGTCGCGGGCAGGTTCGGTCGTATCGGTCATGAGCGGCCAAGCGATTAGCCGATGCACGATGCCGCGCATAGCCTCCTCACGCTTTCCTACACGGCGCGGCGATGGCAGGGGGAGGGCGCTCTTTCGATCGTTCAGACCCCTGCCCCGTGATGGTGCCTTCCTCGGCAGCGCGCAATCCTTCGCGCATGCCCGGCGGACGGACGCTTCGGTCGCCTATGCCGATGTCCGCGAGTGTGACTTTCGTGACCTTTGGCGCATTTCGCTGCGCTGTCGGCATCTGTCCGCCCGCACGCAACGCGTATGGAACACCGGTGCAACGGCCATGTCGCACCTCGCGCCGATCGGCCCGATCGCGCCAATGCGACGGACGCCGA
Source organism: Sphingomonas sp. CFBP 13720 (assembly GCF_014842075.1). Classification (GTDB taxonomy): domain Bacteria; phylum Pseudomonadota; class Alphaproteobacteria; order Sphingomonadales; family Sphingomonadaceae; genus Sphingomonas. The sequence continues at coordinate 146,343 of NZ_JACYVA010000005.1, read as the reverse complement.
TGCACGTTCGCGCATCCCGATCGCACCCTGGACGAACCGTCCCGCACCGGTGGCGACCGCTCCGCCACAAATCGCGGCGGGTGTGACTTTCGTGACCTTTGACGCATTTCGCCGCGCTGTCGGCACCCGTCCGCCTGCACGCAGAAGCTATGGACTGCCGCTGCAACGGCCATGCCGCACCTCGTATCCGGTCGGCCCGATCACGCCGATGAGACGGACGCCGAAACCTGTTCCCCCAGCACCGGGCAACCCGATCTCACCCTGCACGAGCCGTCCCGCGTCGGTGGCGAACGCCCCCGTCACAAATCGCGGCGAGTGTGACTTTCGTGACCTTTGGCGCTTTACCGCGCCAGCAACCGCCGCGCCCGATCGCAATCCAGCGCCATTTGGATCTTCAGCGCGTCGAGCGAATCGAACTTCGCCTCGGGCCGCAGGAACTCGATCAACTCGACCTCGATCGTCTGGCCGTACAGGTCGCCGTCGAAATCGAAGAAATAGGGTTCGAGCAATTCGACCGGCTCGCCCGCGATCGTCGGACGGATGCCCAGATTGGCCGCACCGTCCAGCACCCGTCCGTCGCCCAGCCGCCCGCGCACCGCATAGATGCCGTAGGCGGGGCGCAGATATTTGCCCATCGTCAGGTTGGCGGTCGGATAGCCCAGCGTCCGCCCCAGTTGCGCGCCCGGTTCCACCACGCCCTCCACCGCGAACGGTCGCGTCAGCAGGGCGGCGGCGGTGCGCGGATCGCCCGCCTGCAACGCGTCGCGGATGCGCGACGACGACACGACCTGTCCGTCCAGCGTGACGGGTGCGACCGTCTCCGCCGCGAAGCCCAGCCGTTCGCCCAGCGCCGCCAGCACCGCGACATCGCCGTCGCGGCCCCGGCCGAAGGTGAAGTCGGTGCCGGTCACCACCCCGCCCGCGCCGATCGCGTCGGCCAGCCGCTCCTGCGCGAACGCCGCCGCCGACAGGCCGGCCAGCGCACCGTCGAACGCGAACACCAGCATCGCATCGGCGCCGGCCGCCGCGAACAGCCGCTGGCGCTGGTCCAGCGTGGTCAGCCGGAACGGCGGCGTGTCGGGCCGGAAATAGCGTTTGGGATGCGGGTCGAACGTCGCGACGATCGCCGGACGCCCTGCGGCATGCGCACGCGCCACCGCGCGCCCGACCACCGCCTGATGCCCGAGATGATATCCATCGAAATTGCCGAGCGCGACGATCCCGCCGCGCCACCGCGCCGGGACTGCCGCGCCTCCGTCCAGCCGCTCCATGCGCACCGCCCCTAGCGCCCGTCCACGTTTCGCGAAAGGGGGATGGGTGAAGGGCGTTCGAGCGAGGGGAAGGGACCGGTCATCGCGCCATCGACCGGCGGCGGCGTGCCAAGTGCCTGCCACGCCGGGGCAGGGTCCCCTCGCGATTGCAATGCCCGTCCGAAACGTGGCTTACCGGCCCCGTCGTCTGTCCGAAGCCGCATCGGTGGGTGGCCGCACCGCGCCCTACGCGGCCTTACCTGGCGGTCGGCCGCTCCAGCGTCGCGAACGCATAGCCGGGCCGATCGCCGTCTGCCGGATGTTCCTCGCGCCACGTTTCGACCCAGCCGTCGAACGCCGGCACCACCGCATCCCCGTCCGGCATGGCATGTACTTCGGTCAGGTCGATCCGGTCGGCGAGGGGGAGGAACAGCGCAAAGATTTCCGCCCCGCCGATCACCGCCACGTCGTCGCCGGCCAGCGTCAGCGCATCGTCTGGCGTGTGCGCCACCTCGGCCCCTGTCGCCTGCCAGTTCCGGTCGCGGGTCAGGACGATGTGCCGCCGTCCGGGCAGGGGGGCGGGGAAACTCTCGAACGTCTTGCGGCCCATCACCATCGGACGACCCATGGTCAGCGCCTTGAACCGCTTGAGATCGGCGGGCAGATGCCATGGCAGCCGCCCGTCGCTGCCGATCACGCCATTGTCCGCGCGGGCCAGCACGAACGCGATCATATCGCTACCGCCGCCTTGATATGCGGTTGCGCGACATAATCGTGCAGCACGAAATCCTCCAACGCATAGCCGTCGATCGCGTCGGGCCGGCGCGTGATTTCGAGTCGCGGCAACGGCCCCGGCGTCCGTGCCAGTTGCTCGCGCGCCTGCGGCAGATGGTTTTCGTACAGGTGGCAATCGCCGCCGGTCCAGATGAACTCGCCGACCTCAAGCCCGCATTGCTGTGCCAGCATGTGCGTCAGCAGCGCATAGCTGGCGATGTTGAACGGCACGCCCAGAAAGATATCGGCCGACCGCTGATACAGTTGCAACGACAGCCGCCCGCCCGCGACGTGCGTCTGGAACAGGCAGTGGCAGGGCGACAGCGCCATGGCGTGCAACTCGCCCGGATTCCACGCGGTGACGATCTGGCGACGCGAGGCGGGGTTGGTGCGGATCGTGTCGATCAGCCCGGCGATCTGGTCGATATGTCGGCCGTCCGCCGTTTCCCAATCGCGCCACTGCTTTCCGTACACTGGTCCAAGATCGCCATTGGCATCGGCCCATTCGTCCCAGATCGTGCAGCGCTGTTCCTGCAGCCAGCGGACATTGGTGTCGCCGCGCAGGAACCACAACAACTCGACGATGATCGATCGCAGGTGCAGCTTCTTGGTGGTCAGCACCGGAAACCCCGCCGACAGGTCGAACCGCATCTGGTGCCCGAACACCGATCGCGTTCCCACGCCGGTACGGTCGTCGGTCGGAACGCCATGGTCGAGCGCACGCTGCATCAGGTCGAGATACGGGGTCATGGCCGGCACCTTGCAAAACAACGAACCGCTTCGTCCCGGACAGCCATCGGGCGACGTCGAAACGCCGTATCGACCGACGCCGGCGCGCCATGTCGATACGGGGCTTCGGCTCCGCTCCGTCCCTACCGGTACGAACGAGGTTGCGTCCGCGTCCTAATGATCCTGCCGACGACGTACAGAAAAAAGGGCCGATGCGTTACCGCACCGGCCCAGGGGTTTTCCGCAGGAGGAAAGGAATGTCGGCGGCGGGGCGAACCCGCCGCCGGAAAAAGGATCAGTAATTGTAGGCGCGTTCGCCATGTTCGCCGAGGTCGAGGCCTTCCAGCTCGACTTCCTTCGACACCCGGCCACCGGTCAGGGCTTTGGCGACGAAGAACGCGATGGCGGTGCCGACCGACGCCCACACGATGGTGACGAGCACTGCGAACACCTGAACGCCCAGCTTGGCACCCATTTCATAGTCCGCCGCACCCGGCCCGCCGAGCGACGGGGCATAGACAATCGCCGTCCCGATCGCGCCGATGATGCCGCCGATGCCGTGGATGCCGAATGCGTCGAGCGAGTCGTCGTAGCCGAGCTTCGGCTTGATGACCGTCACCGCGAAGAAGCAGACGACCGACGCCACCGCGCCCAGCACGATCGCGCCGAACGGACCCGAATTGCCTGCCGCCGGAGTTACCGCGACCAGCCCGGCGATGATGCCCGAACAGAAGCCCAGTGCCGAACCCTTGTGACCCGAAAACTTCTCGGCCAGCATCCAGAACAGGCCCGCCGATGCCGTGGCGACGAAGGTGTTGATCATCGCCAGCGCGGCCGACCCGTTGGCTTCCAGCGCGGAACCGGCGTTGAAGCCGAACCAGCCCACCCACAATAGACCCGTGCCGACCATGGTCAGCGTCATTGAATGCGGCGCCATGCGCTCGGTCGGAAAGCCCAGACGCTTGCCCAGCAGTACCGCCAGCACCAGTGCCGACACGCCGGCATTGATGTGCACCACGGTGCCGCCCGCGAAGTCGAGCGCGCCGGCCTTGAAGAAATAGCCGCTCGACGCCCACACCATGTGCGCGATCGGAAGGTAGGTGATGGTCAGCCAGACGATGGCAAACACCATCACCGCGGCGAACTTGATCCGCTCCACGACCGATCCCAGCACCAGCGCGATGGTGATCGCGGCGAAGGTCATCTGGAAACTGATGAAGACATATTCCGGGATCTCGACCCCGGCGGTGAAGGTCGCGGCCTGCGATGCCGGCGTTACGCCCGCAAGGAACGCCTTGCCAAAGCCGGACACGAAATTGGACAGGGTGGCGTTGGCGACGTCGGGGCCAAAGGCGACCGAATAGCCGTACATCACCCAGATCAGCATCGCGAGCGCGGCGACCGCGCCGATCTGCGTCATCACCGACAGCATGTTCTTGGTACGGGTCAGGCCGCCATAGAACAGCGCGAGGCCGGGCAGGATCATCATCAGGACGAGGACCGTCGAGGTCATCATCCACGCGGTATCGCCCTTGTCCACCGTCGCGACCGGCGCGGCGGCGGCCGCTTCCTGCGCCCATGCGGGCATCGCCGCGAACAGGCCGAGGCCGGCACCGGCCAGTATCTTCATCGGAGTCTTCATGATGTCCCCCATCATCACAGCGCGGTCAGGTCGGTTTCGCCGGTGCGGATGCGCACCGCCTGTCCGACGTCGAGCACGAAGATCTTGCCGTCGCCGATCGCCCCGGTGTTCGCGGCGGCCTGCACCGCCTCCACCACGCGCGGCGCGATGCCGCTGTCGCACACGACCTCGATCTTGATCTTCGGCACCATGTTGGTGCTGTATTCGGCACCACGATAGATTTCGGTCTGGCCCTTCTGCCGGCCGAACCCCTTGACCTCGGTCACGGTCATGCCGGCGACCCCGATCTCGGTCAGCGCTTCGCGTACCTCATCCAGCTTGAATGGCTTGATGATGGCGATGACTAGTTTCATGTCGCCCCCTCGTCGGTTGTTTCCCTTGACGGGTTACCCAGCAACGAGCGTGCCAACCCCGCAAAAGCGTGTGTCGGGGCGTGAAACGTTCATGACGGAAGCGTTACCAAGCGGTTAATTTGTGCAACGCAAGAAAACTGCCCGCTTTTCAGGCAGGGTCGGTGATGATCCGGCGAGCATCGGACAGATCGTCGGGATCGACCATCACCCGCACCGGGATCAGCAGCCAGCTGCCCTCGCCAAGGCTGGTCTCACTGTCGAAGGCGATCGCCGGGATGCCTTCGCTTTCGAGCCGCCCGACGATGATCTGCGCCTCTACCCGAGGAAAGCGGCCCAGTTCGGCCAGCGCCATCACGCGGCGGTGCCGCCGACGGTCAGTCCGTCGACCAGCAGTGTAGGTTGTCCGACTCCGGCAGGGACCGATTGCCCGCCCTTGCCACACATGCCGACGCCCTCATCCAGCGCGAAGTCGTCGCCGATGCCGCGTACCTTCGTCAGCACGCTGGGGCCGTCGCCGATCAGCGTCGCGCCCTTGATCGGCGCACCGATCCGCCCGTTCTCGATCCGATAGGCTTCGGTGCACGAAAACACGAACTTGCCCGACACGATATCGACCTGTCCGCCGCCGAAGGATTTGGCGAAGATGCCCTTCTTCACACGGCTGAGCAGTTCGGCCGGATCGTCGCGGCCGCCGCGCATGAAGGTGTTGGTCATGCGCGGCATCGGCGCGTGCGAAAAATCCTGTCGCCGGCCGTTGCCGGTCGGCGCGACGCCCATCAGGCGCGCGTTAAGCCGGTCGTGGATATAGCCTTTCAGGATGCCGTCCTCGATCAGGATATTCTCCTGCGTCGGCGTGCCTTCGTCGTCGATCGACAGCGAACCGCGCCGGTCGGCGATCGATCCGTCGTCGACCACCGTGACGCCGGGCGCAGCGACCCGCTCACCGATCCGCCCCGAAAAGGCGCTGGTGCCCTTGCGGTTGAAGTCGCCTTCCAGCCCGTGGCCGATCGCCTCGTGCAACAGCACGCCCGGCCAGCCGGGGCCGAGCAGCACCGTCATCTCGCCCGCCGGCGCATCGACCGCGTCCAGATTGACCAGTGCCTGACCCAGCGCGACGTCGATCGCGCGGTTCCACGTTTCGGGCGCGAACAGCGAATCGTACAGATAGCGTCCGCCGATGCCGAAGCTGCCGGTTTCGCGGCGACCGTTCGATTCGACTACGATCGACACGTTCAGTCGCACCAGCGGGCGAACGTCGGTCGCGACGAAGCCGTCGGGGCGGACGATCTCGATCACGCTCCACGAACCCAGCAGGCTGGCCGACACCTGCACCACGCGCGGATCGCGCGCGCGCGCGGCGGCGTCGATCGACTGGCACAGCGCGACCTTTTCCGCGAACGGGATCAGGTCCAACGGGTCGGCAGCGGTGTATAGGTGCCGGTTGTTGCCGCGCGGCGGGGGTGCCTTCGTCCCCTTCGCCGGATCGATCAGCGCCATCGTCGCCCCTGCGCGCAGGATCGCAGCTTCGGACAGTTCGTTGGCATGCGCGAAGGCCGTCGCCTCGCCCGAAACCGCGCGCAGCCCGAAGCCGGTATGCGTGTCGTACGACGCGGTCTTCAGACGTCCGTCATCGAAACCGAACGCTTCGGAGCGGCGGTATTGGAGGTAGAGTTCACCGTCCTCGGCATTCGCCAGCGTGGCTTGCGTGGCGCGGAGCGCGGCGGCCGGGTCGAGGTCGCCGGAGTAGAGATACGAGCGGGGATCGGTTGCGGTCATCGCCACAATATAGGGGCCCGGCGGCGCGGGGGAATGGGGGGCGGACGGTGCCGGTGATCGATCGTTTTCGTCTTGCGGCCGTCATCGCGTGGCCCGGTACGCCCGTGCAGGCTGCTTGTTTGCGGCCTTCGACGGTTCGTCTGCATGGCAGTCGTCACGGTTTCGACTGTGCTGCAACTGATCTGGTCCGTGCAGCGGCATGTCTGAGCCCCTACTACGCGTGGCGTTCGCGCCAACCCCAAACCGTCGCCCCAGCGAAGGCTGGGGCCTCTCGCGGCGCTTGTCCAGCCCGATTACCGGTAGATCCCAGCTTTCGCTGGGATGACGTTTGGGGCGGGAGACAGGGCGTTTAATCGCAGTGGCAAAACCGCGCTATCGGTTGACGGGCAAGGGAGAGCTTGTCCGCCGCCAGCCTGGTTCGTCCGAACGGCGTTCGGCCTTACCGGCCTGCGCCGTCCCCGTGATCCTTCAACCCCGACTGGTCCGTACCGTCCGCCGGTCCGCCGACAAGCACGAAACGGCGGTCGCAATAGCCGCAGTCGACATAGCCGGTTTCGTCGATCTGGAGCCAGACGCGCGGATGGCCGAGCGCGGCGGCGATCTCGCCGGCGCCGTCGCAGGCGACGCGGGGGGTGGTGACGCGGACGGTTTCGGGCGGTGGCAGCATGAAGATCGCGATAGCAACCGCACCGTTCGCCGACAAGTTGCCAATCGACCGGCGATCGCACTTGGCGCGGCCGCTTCGCGCGCGTAATCGCGGGGCATGACCGTACCCGCCACCGACGCCGCCATCTCGATCCGCGACCTGTCCAAGACCTATGCCGCCGGAAAGGGCGGGGCACCGGCCAAGGTCGCACTGGACGGGGTGTCGTTCGACGTGCCGCGCGGGCAGATCTTCGGGCTGCTCGGCCCCAATGGCGCGGGCAAGTCGACGCTGATCAACACGCTGGCCGGACTGGTCAACAAGACGTCGGGCACCGCGTCGATCTGGGGCTTCGACATCGATCGCAACCCCCGCAATGCAAAGGCGTCGATCGGGATCGTCAATCAGGAAATCCTGTTCGATCCGTTCTTCACGCCCGCCGAAACGCTGGAGATCCAGGCGGGGCTGTATGGCGTGCCACGGGCGAAGCGACGCACGATGGAATTGCTGCGAGCGGTGCATCTGGAAGACAAGGCCAATGCCTATGCCCGCACGCTGTCGGGCGGGATGAAGCGCCGGTTGATGGTGGCGAAGGCGATGGTGCATTCGCCGCCGGTGCTGGTGCTGGACGAACCGACCGCCGGGGTCGACATCCAGCTGCGCCAGCAATTGTGGGACTATGTCCGCGAATTGAATGCGGGCGGGGTGACGGTGGTGCTGACGACGCACTATCTGGAGGAAGCCGAGCAATTGTGCGACCGGATCGCGATCATCGACCATGGCCGGGTCGTCGCCAACGAACCGACCCGCGCGCTGGTCGGCATGGCGCAGGACAAGGCGGTGGAACTGACCGTCGACCGCGACATCGTCGATGTGCCGGCGGCGGGCGTGTTCGAGAAGGTGGAGCGCAAGGGCGACCGGGTGCTGGTCGTCACCTATCGCAAGGACGTGACCAATGCAGGCGACGTACTGGCGGCAGTCGCGGCGCAAGGGTACGGCATCGTCGACGTGGTGACGCGCGAGGCCGATCTGGAGGATGTGTTCCTGAACCTGACCAAGGGTTCCTGATCGCCCCCCGCCCGAATGCGGCGCGGTGCGGTAGCGGCCGGTGCGACTAGAAAGCTCGCTCGTGAGCAACGCCGCTCTCCTTCGCCCGCAATCTCCGTTCGATAGCGTCCGTCGCGCGCGCACCTTCGCTTGGGTTGCAGGGCGGGTTTGGGCAGTCCGGCATCGGCGAACGGTGCGGGGGCGGCTACTTCCCCCCGTCGATTCCGCGCGGTAGGACCGCCGTTCTCTCTTCGCGAACGGATCGCCCTTGCCCGACCCCCATCATAGCGACGTCCTTATCATCGGTTCGGGGGCCGCGGGGCTGACCGCCGCGCTGAACCTTGCCGAACGGTTCCGCGTGACCGTGCTCGCGAAAGGCGCGCTGAACGAAGGATCGACCGCGTGGGCGCAGGGCGGGATCGCCGCCGTGCTCGAACCCGGCGACACGTTCGACAATCATGTCGAGGATACGATGGTCGCGGGGGCGGGGCTGAACGATCGGGCCATCGTCGAATTCGTGGTCGAAAGCGCGCCGGCCGCGATCGCGGGTCTGGCCAAGCTGGGCGTGCCGTTCAACATGGACGGAGAGACGCTGCACCTCACGCGGGAGGGCGGACATTCGCACCGGCGGATCGTCCATGTGGACGACGCGACCGGATGGGCGGTGCAGGAAGCGCTGATCCGTGCAGCACGGGCGCATCCCAATATCACGCTGGTGCCCGACATGGTCGCCGTCGATCTGGCGACCAGCCGGCACGAGCAACGCTATTCGGGCGCGGGCAATGTGTGGGGCTGCTACGCATTCAGCCGCGCGACCGACCGGGTCGAGTTGTTCACCGCGCGTGCGACGATCCTTGCGACCGGCGGGGCGGGGCGCACCTATCTGTTCAGCACCGCGCCGCGCGGGGCGACCGGCGACGGCATCGCGATGGCATGGCGCGCGGGATGCCGGGTGTCGAACATGGAATTCATGCAGTTCCATCCAACCTGCCTCTATAATCTGGAGGTCAAGAATTTCCTGATTACCGAAGCGGTGCGCGGCGAAGGCGGGCGGTTGATCAACCCGCAGACCGGCAAGCGTTTCATGCCCTATTACGACAAGCGGCTCGAACTCGCCCCCCGCGACGTGGTGGCGCGCGCGATCGATGCGGAGATCAAACGCTACGGCCTCGACTATGTCCATCTCGACATCAGCCACATGGACCCCGATTTCGTGCGGGGGCATTTCCCCAATATCTACGAAAAGCTGCTGGGGCTGGGCATCGACATGACGACGCAGCCGATCCCGGTCGTGCCTGCGCAGCATTACACCTGTGGCGGCGTGGTGATCGACCGCGACGGTCGCACCGACCTGCCCGGCCTGTATGCAGCCGGCGAGGTGTCGCAGTCGGGACTGCATGGCGCGAACCGGCTGGCGAGCAACTCGCTGCTCGAATGCTTCGTCTATGGCGAATCGGCGGCGCGGCATATCGCGGCGCATTGGGATGCACTGCCCGTGCCGCCCGCGATCCGGCCGTGGGACGAAAGCCGCGTCACCGATTCGGACGAGGAAGTCGTCATCAAGCAGAACTGGACCGAAATACGGCGCTTCCTGTGGAATTACGTCGGCATCGTCCGCACCACCAAGCGTCTGGAACGCGCGCGCCATCGGATCGCGGTGCTGAACGACGAAGTCGAGGACTATTACGGCCACTTCCGGGTGACCCCCGACCTGATCGAACTGCGCAACCTGTTGCAGTCGGCCGATCTGATCGTGCGTTCGGCGCTGCATCGCAAGGAGAGCCGGGGGCTGCACTATACGCTCGATTATCCGCAGACCGACGAGCACGCGGTCGACACGGTGCTGGTGCCATAGGCGGAGGCCGTTGACCCTGCGGCATGGCGGTTCGGTTCGTCGTCCGGCGCGGGGCATTCGTCGCAATACGGTTCGATTGCTCTTTCGCTTCACGCTGCGTCAACCATGGTCGTGGCAGACGGGGTGCGGATGACGGTGAAGATGATCGATTGGGTCCGGTCGCGACGGGCGACGGTGACATTGGGGCTACTGGCGGTGGCGGGCGCCGGGCTGGCGACGCGCACGCTGCCGCCGCCATCGGCGCATGCCAGCGCGACGACCTATGCCGTGGCGGTGCCGTTGCCCCCGGCGGTGCGGCCGGCACCACAGGCGCTGGTGATGGCGGTCAATGCGCTGGGCGGCGGGTTTCAGGGCAATGTCGGTATCGCGGTGCGCAGCATCGACGACGGTTGGGTCGTCGGCCATGCGATGGACCGCCGCATGCCGCAGCAGTCGGTCAGCAAGCTGTGGGTCGCGATGACCGTGATGGACGCGATCGACGCCGGCCGGCTGAAACTCGACACGCCGGTGGCGGTGACCCGCAGCGACCTGACGCTATTTCATCAGCCGATCGCGTATTTGATGAAGAACGGCGTGTTCAACACGACCGTCGCTGACCTGCTGCGCCGCGCGCTGACGATGAGCGACAATACCGCCAATGACAAGTTGTTGCGGCTGGCGGGCGGGCCGGTGGCGGTGCGCGACTTCATCGCCCGGCGCGGGCTGGGCAACATCCGGTTCGGTCCGGGTGAACGGTTGTTGCAGGCGAAGACCGCCGGGCTGCCGTGGAAACAGGAATATGCGCAGGGCAATGGCTTCAACCTAGCCCGCTCGCGGCTGTCGCCCGACGTGCGCCGGGCGGCCTATCAGGCATATATCGCCGATCCGCCCGACGGCGCGGGCGCGGGGGCGATCGCCGATGCGTTGACGCGGCTGCACGAAGGGCAGCTGTTGTCGGTCGGATCGACGCGCTGGTTGCTGGACACGATGGCCCACACACGCACCGGCCGCGCCCGCATTCGCGCCGCACTGCCGGCGGGATGGACCGTCGCGCACAAGACCGGGACCGGGCAGGACCTTGGTGGGCGGACGGCGGGGTTCAACGATGTCGGCATCCTGACCGCGCCCGACGGGCGGTCCTATGCCGTCGCGGTGCTGATCGGCGATACCGCACGCCCGGTGCCGGAGCGGCAGCAATTGATCCAGACCGTGGTGTCGTCGATCGTCGCGACGCACCGATAAGATCGGGCGAGACGATCGACGGACAAGCGCGCGACCGGCAATCGGTCGCGCGCTTGCCGGTCAGACGTTGAAGCGGAACAGCAGGACGTCGCCGTCCTGCACGACATATTCCTTACCCTCGGACCGCAGGCGTCCGGCGTCGCGCGCGCCGCTTTCGCCCTTGCACGCGATATAGTCGTCATAGGCGATGGTTTCGGCGCGGATGAAGCCGCGTTCGAAGTCGCTGTGGATCTCGCCCGCCGCCTGCGGTGCGCGGGCACCGACCGACACCGTCCATGCCCGTGCTTCCTTCGGCCCGACGGTGAAGAACGTCAGCAGGTGCAGCAGCGAATAGCCGGCGCGGATCACGCGGGCCAGACCGGTTTCGGCAAGGCCCAGATCGGACAGGAACTCGGCGCGGTCGGCCGGGTCCATCGTGGCGATCTCCGCCTCGATCGCGGCTGAGACGACCACCGCCTCGGCACCTTCGGATTTCGCACGGGCAAAGACCTTGGTCGACAGCGCGTTACCTTCGGCGGCGTCTTCCTCGTTGACGTTGCAGACGTACAGGACCGGCTTGGCGGTCAGCAACTGCGCCTGCGCGAACAGCCGCTGTTCCTCCTCATCCTTGATCTCGGTCAGCCGCGCGGGCTTGCCTTCGCGCAACAGGTCGAGCGCGCGGCCCAGCACCTGCGCGGCCAGCTTGGCTTCCTTGTCGCCCTGCTGTCCCTTCTTCGCGAGGTTCGGGACGCGCTTTTCGAGGCTTTCGAGGTCGGACAGCATCAGCTCGGTCTCGACCGTCTCGGCGTCGGCGATCGGATCGACCCGGTCGTCGACATGCTGGATGTCGTCATTCTCGAAACAGCGCAGGACGTGGACGATCGCGTCCACCTCGCGGATGTTGCCGAGGAACTGGTTGCCCAGCCCTTCACCCTTCGACGCGCCGCGCACCAGCCCGGCGATGTCGACGAACGCCAGCTGCGTCTCGATCTTCTTGGCCGATCCGGCGATGTCGGACAGCGCATCGAGCCGGGGATCGGGAACCGCGACGTTGCCGACGTTCGGCTCGATCGTGCAGAACGGGTAATTCCCCGCCTGCGCCGCCTGCGTCTGCGTCAGGGCGTTGAAGAGGGTGGACTTGCCGACATTCGGCAGGCCGACGATACCGCAGCGAAAACCCACTGGTCATATTCCTGAAAAGATGGAGCGGACGCGCCATAGGGCGTCCGGCGCGGATTGACCAGCATGGCCTTGCCGCTAGGACGGCGATTGGGCAGGATCGGCGGCATGCGCGTTCCGATCCTCCTCGCCTTTCTGTTGCCTGCCGCCGGCGCGGCGGCACAGACGATCCAGCCGGGCGAATGGACCGGCACGGTGACGGTCCGCGAACTGGTCGTGCCGGGCGCGCCGTCGTTCCTGCTGTCGATGGCGAAGGGCAAGTCGCGGTCGGAAAAGAAATGCCTATCGCCCGCACTGGCGCAGACTGGGGCCGTGGCGCTGCTGTCGCCCGATCCGAAGGCGAAGTGCACCGTGCTGCACCAGCAACTGGCGGGCGGGCGCTACGAACAGACGCTGTCGTGTCCGCAGCGCAATGGCACGCCGCTGAACGTGGTCCGGCGCGGCAGCTACGATGCGAACGGGTTGACTGGCACGGTGGTCATGACCGGAACGACGCCCAAGGGCGCGATGCGTTTTGCAGGCGATCAGGTGGTCCGGCGGACGAAGCCCGCCTGTCGCGGATGATTACCAGCGATAATTGAAGCTGACGCTGATCCGTTCGCCCTTGCCGGCATGCGGCAGGACTTCGTGACGCAACCAGCTTTCCCACAGCAACAGCGTGCCGGCGCGCGGCGCGACCGTGTCGAACGTGCCGGGGCGGGTGGGGGCGGCCATCAGCATCGGCAGGCGCGGGTCTTCGAACCGGATACCGCCCGCGCCGTCGGGGACGGCGACATACAGCGTGCCCGACACGACACTGTGCGGGTGCAGATGCCCCGAGTGACCCCCGCCGGGCTTGAGCAGATTGACCCACAGGCTGTCGAGTTTCAGCCGCCGTCCCGCCAGATCGAAGCCGCACGCCGCCGCGAACGCCGCGACATGCCGGTCGAGGACGCGCTTGAGGTCGGCAAAGGCCGGATCGCGCATCGGCAGGTCGTTGAGCGAGGCGTAGGACGTATAGCCACGATAGGCATGCGCCTTCGACCAGCGGCGTCCCGCCATGTCCTCTTCCGCCAGCATCCGAACCGATGCGTCGAGATCGGCGATCAACGCATCGTCGGCGATGGCTTCTTCATACAGGGTGGTCGGAAACAGCGAGCGGACGGTCATGGTCGATCCCTTCGGGCCAGCCGTCCGCTTGCCGCAAATGGCGCGGGTTGGAAAGGCAACGCGCCCCGGCTTACGGAAGAAGCCGGTCGGCCCGCAGCCGTTCGAACAGCGCGAAGAACGCGTCGTCGGTCGCGCGATAGCCGGTGAAGCCCAGCCGGCGGCTTTTCGACATGTCCGTCACGACCTCGATCGGGCGACCCAGATCGGCGTCGGTATGCCATGGCGAGGCGAGGCGCGCGAGATCGGGTTCGGCCAGCCCCTCGCGTTGCGCGATCGTGCGCCACAGGCCGGCATCGCCGGCCATCTGTTCTTCGAGCGGGCGGGGCGTGCCGTCGAACGGCGCGGGTTCGACGCCGAACCATTGCGCGATCCGCGACCACATCCATTCCCAACGGAAGATGTCGCCGTTGACGATATTGAACGCCTCGTTCTGCGCCGCCTTCGTCCCGGTCGCCCACAGCATCTGTTCGGCCAGTTGCCCGGCGTCGGTCATGTCGGTCAGCCCGTTCCACTGCGCCGCCGATCCGGGGAAGGCGAAGGGGCGACCGGTTTCGCGGCACAGCGTGGCATAGACCGCCAGCGTCGTGCCCATGTTCATGGCGTTGCCGACCGCCTTGCCGATGACAGTGTGCGGGCGGTGGACGCTCCACGTGAACCCGTCGCGCGCGGCAGCGGCGAACAGTTCGTCCTCCTGCGCGTAGTAGAAATTTTCGACGTCCAGCCGGCCCTGTTCCTCGCGGAACGGCGTCTGCGGCAGCGCGCCCTTGCCGTACGCCTCGAACGGCCCGAGATAATGTTTCAGCCCGGTGACCAGCGCGACATGGCGCGGCCGGGTGGGTGCCGGCAGGCCGTTCAGCAGGTTGCGGACCATCGCCGAATTGACGCGGATATTTTCCGCCTCGCTGTCCTGCCGCAGCCACGTGGTGATGAACACCGCGTCGGGATCGACCCCCTTCAGCGCCGTCGCCGTCGCGGCGGCATCGCGCAGGTCGGCGGCGACGGGTTTGACGCCGTCCTGTGCGGCGGGATTGCGGGCGAGGCCGTGGACGGCCCATCCGCGCTGCGTCAGCAGGGTCGCAGTCGCGTTGCCGACGATCCCGCTGGCCCCGACCACCAATGCTGTCTTGCCCATGTGTACGCTCCGTTTCGGTTGATGCGCAAAGCTGGTAACGCATTGGCGTGCCTTCCAGACGGCACCAGAAGGTGCCCAGCATGCAAGCCGGATCGAACGAGGACGAATGGCGGGAGGATTGCGCGCCGCGCCGCATCCTGACGATGTTCGCGACCAAATGGACCAGCATGGTGCTGCACACGCTGCACGCGCGCCACGGCGGGGCGGCCCGCACCGGCGCGTTGCAGCGCAGCCTGCCGGGCATTTCGCAGAAGATGCTGACGCAGACGTTGCGGCGGATGGAAGAGGCGGGGCTGTTGACGCGGCATGTCGGCGACGGGATGCCGCCCGCGGTCGAGTATCGGCTGACAGTGCTCGGCAGGCGGTTTCTGGAGCCGGTCGAGATGCTCTATGGCTGGGCGCGGGACAATGCCGATGCGCTGGACGCCCTCGGCGAGCGGCGGGGGTGAGTCGGGCTAGGGTGCTTCGATACGGGCCTTCGACTTCGCTCAGTCCCTACTCAGCATGGACGGGTGGGGCTGGGGAGCGCGGGTAGCGGGTAGCGGGGGATCAGGCAGTGACAGGACGACGGCCTGCCTCACGCCATCCGTCGGGCGACCTCGTTCATGAACCGCACGTCGTCGCCCGCCGCGAGCCATTCGGCCTCCGCCGCGACCGCGCCGAGCAGGTCGGTCAGGTCGTCCATCTCGGCCTTCGCGAAATTGCCCAGCACATGCGGCGTCACCCGGTCCTTGTGCCCCGGATGGCCGATGCCCAGCCGCACGCGGCGGAAGTCCGCGCCGATATGCGCGTCGGTCGAGCGCAGCCCGTTATGGCCGGCGGTGCCGCCGCCGGTCTTCACCTTCAGCTTGAACGGGGCAAGGTCGAGTTCGTCGTGGAACAGCGTCACGGCGGCCGGGTCCAGCTTGTAGAAGCGCATCGCTTCGCCGACCGCGCGGCCGCTTTCGTTCATCCACGTGCCGGGTTTCAGCAGTAGCACCCGGTGCGTGCCGATGCGCCCTTCCTGTACCCAGCCCTGAAACGCGCGCTTCGGCGCGGAGAAGCCGTGGACCGCCGCGATCGCGTCGACCGCCATGAAGCCGATATTGTGGCGGTGCATGGCATATTGCGGCCCCGGATTGCCCAGCCCTGTCCACAATTGCATCACGCGCACCCTTCTTCATACGAAAGGGGCGGGGCCGTGCCGCAGCACCGCCCCGCCCCCGATCAGGCCATTCCCGGCACGGACCTGTCCGCCTCCGCCGTTCGTGCTGAGTAGCCATTGAGCTTGTCGAAATGGCGTATCGAAGGTCCGTCCAGGCGGTACTTCGATACGGGTCTTCGACAAGCTCAGCCCCTACTCAGCATGAACGGCGTTATGCCCGGGGCAGAAGCCGAAAAGATCAGCCCTTCTTCTGGGGCGTGATCTTGTCGTCGTCGTTGTCGTCGTCGTTCGGCTCGACTTCGGCAGCTTCACCGGCCAGTTCGGCCTCATGCTCGGCCGACTGCGCTTCGGCGACTTCGGCGGCCAGCGCCTCGTCAGCCTGCGTCGGGACGGTCGGCGGCACGATCGTGGCGATGGTGAAGTCGCGGTCGTCGACCGAAGGCTCCACGCCGTCGGGCAGCGTCACGTCGGAGATGTGGATCGAATCGCCGACTTCGCGGCCGGTCAGGTCGATCGTGATCTCGCTGGGGATGTTCGACGCATCGACCACCAGCTCGACTTCGTGGCGCACGACGTTCAGCACGCCGTTCGCACGCTTGATGCCAGGCGCGTCGTCTTCGTTGATGAACACCACCGGCACGGCGACGGTCACGGTCGCGTCCTTGGCGATGCGCAGGAAGTCGACATGGATCGGCTGGTCGGTCACGACGTCGAAGCTGACGTCCTTGGCCAGCGTGCGGATCTGCTTGCCGCCGACGTCGACCATGATGACCGAGTTCATGAAGTGGCCGGTCATCAGCTGCTTCATCAGTTCGCGGGCATTCACATGGATGCCCTGCGGCTCCTGCTTGTTGCCATAGATTACGGCGGGGACGCGGCCTTCGCGACGAAGTGCCCGGGAGGCTCCCTTGCCAGCCCGGTCACGCGTCTCGGCCGACAGGTGCAGCGTATCGCTCATCATGTCTTCCAGTGCGTTAGATTCATGTACCTTGGCGCGGGCGGGCCTCCAGGGATGACCCCGTCCACGACAAGCGCGGGCGCATAGGGCAAAGGGGCGGCGGACGCAAGATTGCGCGGCGGCATCCGCGGATTTCCGCCAAAGGTCACGAAAGTCACACTCGTGCGCATTTGCGACGAAACGCGGTCCGGCGCGACGACGATGTCAAAGAACGGCCGGCATTCCGGCGGGCGACAGGATCATGGCAGGACCGAGTCGTGTAGGACAGCGCCGATCCGCATCACCGTACGCGCGACCGTACGCGCGCGGTCGCGATGCCGCGCAGCCGCAGCCGGGCCTGCACGGCGTCCGGCCCCGCCAGATGCCCCGCACCGACCGCGACGAAGCGCGTGCCGGGAAGGCGCATCCAGCGCGCGATGGCGGCGGCCCAGCGGTCGTTGCGGTCGGTCAGCAGCGCGGGGCGCATCGCGGGCGGCAGGTCGCGCCCGACGATCGCCGCCAGCGCGTGCGTATCGCCCGCACCCCACGCCGCAACCAGTTCCGCCATCGCCGCGACCGCCCGGTCGCCGCCGGCGATCGTCCGTTCCAGCATGGCCACCTGTACGTCATGCGGCAGCGAATCGAACATCGCGATCTGTTCCGCCTGATCCTCCAGTCCGATGACCGGCATGCCCGCGCGACGGGCGCGGGCGGCGAGCAGCGTTTCGGGCGCGCCGTCGCGGCGATAGCCCGCCGCGTGCAGCCGCGCCGCCGTCAGCGCGGTCGCCGCCAGCCACGGATCGGCGCGATCGAACGCGTCGGGGCGCAGACCCGCCGCTGCCAGCGCGGTGGGCAGGCGGGCTGCGACGGCGGCGGGCAGGCGTGCGGGCAGGGGCGGTGCGTCGGACGGCGGCGCGGCGTCCGCCAGCGCGGCAGCGGTTTCCGCCGGGGTGGGGGCGACCAGTTCGAGGACCAGCGTATCGCTGGCCGCCAATGCCTTCGCCGCCGCCGGGTACAACCATGCCGTGCCGGGGGGCAGGTCGTGGACCGTGCCGAACAGCCAGATCGTCGTGTCTGCATCGCGCGCGGCCCACAGCGCCGGGTGAAGCACGGCAGGCGCGGCGACCGGACTGGCGAGCAACAGCCAAGCGGCGATGGCGGCGAGCCCGTGGCGCAACAGGTGGACGGGGCGGGCGGACGTCATGGCGGATGCATGGGGCCGACGCTCGCAGGCGGTCAACCGGAGGGACAAATCGCTGCGTCCCGAACCCGCCCACGGCTCGCTTGACCCCTGTACGCCCATCCGGCAGACGCTCGGGCGTGACCCAGCCGCTCTCCTTCCAGAAGATGATCCTCACGCTCCATGACTATTGGAGCGACCGGGGATGCGTGATCCTGCAACCGTTCGACATGCGGATGGGGGCGGGGACGTTCCACCCCGCGACCACGCTGCGCGCGCTGGGGCCGGAACCGTGGAACGCCGCGTTCGTCCAGCCGTGCCGCCGTCCGACCGATGGCCGGTATGGCGAGAATCCGAACCGGTTGCAGCATTATTACCAGTATCAGGTAATCCTGAAACCATCGCCCGGCGACTTGCAGGAACTGTATCTGGGGTCGCTGGCGGCGATCGGAATCGACTTTACCCAGCACGATATCCGCTTCGTCGAGGATGATTGGGAATCGCCAACGCTCGGCGCATGGGGGCTCGGCTGGGAAGTATGGTGCGACGGGATGGAAGTCACCCAGTTCACCTATTTCCAGCAGATGGGCGGGTTCGATTGCAAGCCGGTCGCGGGCGAGCTGACCTATGGTCTCGAACGGCTGGCGATGTACATCCAGGACAAGGACAGCGTGTACGACCTGGCGTTCAACGACGCGGGCGTGACGTACGGCGACGTGTTCCTCGAAAACGAGAAACAGATGTCGAAATGGAATTTCGAGGTCGCCGATACCGATACGCTGTTCGACCTGTTCAGAAAGGCGGCGGCGGAGTGCGAGAACAGTCTGGCCGCCGACGTGCCGCTGGCTGCGTATGAGCAGGCGATCGAGGCGAGCCACGTCTTCAACCTGTTGAACGCGCGCGGCGTCATCTCGGTGGCGGAGCGGCAGGCCTATATCGGGCGGGTGCGCGATCTGGCGAAGGGGTCGTGCGCGAAATGGATCGAGACGCAGACGCCGGGCTGGCAGGCGAAGTTTCCGGGGTGGGTGGCATGACCGACTTCCTGCTCGAATTGCGTTCCGAGGAAATTCCCGCGCGGATGCAGGGCCGCGCGCGCGAGGATCTGGCGAAGCTGTTCACCGCCGAACTGGCGAAGGCGGGCATCGCCGCCGCGCGGATCACGACCTATGCCACGCCGCGCCGGCTGGCGCTGATCGCGCACGACCTGCCCGAACGGACCGAGCCGGTGCGCGAGGAAGTGAAGGGGCCGCGCGCCTCCGCGCCGCCACAGGCGCTGGAAGGATTCCTGCGCAAGACCGGGCTGACGCGCGACGCGCTGACCGAACGCGACGGCATATTGTTCGCGGTGACCGAACAGCCGGGGCGCGAGACGGCGCAGGTGCTGGCCGCCGCGATCCCCGCGATCGTCCGGGCGTTTCCGTGGCCCAAGTCGATGCGCTGGGGCGCCGCCTCGCTCAGCCCGGAAAGCCCGCGCTGGGTGCGGCCGTTGCAGGGGATCGTCGCGCTGTTCGGTGAGATGATCGTGCCGTGCGAGGTCGCGGGCGTAACCAGCGGCGCGGCGACGGTGGGGCATCGCTTCCACCATCCGGGCGCCATCACCATCGGGTCGGCGGCGGACTATGTCGAAAAGCTGCGTGCGTGCCACGTGGTGGTCGATCAGAACGAGCGCGCGGCGATCATCGCGATCGGTGCCAAGATGGCGGCGACCGGGGCCGGGCTGACGCTGGTCGAGGATGAAGGTCTGCTGATCGAGAATGCGGGCTTGACCGAATGGCCGGTGCCGTTGCTCGGTCGGTTCGATCCCGCGTTCCTGTCGGTCCCGCCGGAGGTCATCCAGTTGACCGCGCGGGTGAACCAGAAATATTTCGTGTGCCGCGATGCCGAAGGGCAGCTTGCCGACGCGTTCGTCTGCACCGCCAATATCGATGCGGCGGACGGCGGCGACCGGATCGTCGAGGGCAACCGCAAGGTGCTGGCGGCGCGGCTGTCGGATGCGAAGTTCTTCTACGAAACCGACCTGAAGACGCGGTTGGAAGACCAGTTGCCGAAGCTGGACAAGATCGTGTTCCACGAAAAGCTGGGCACGGTCGCGGACAAGGTCGAGCGGGTGGCGAAGCTGGCCGAATGGCTGGCGACGCAGGGCATCGTGCCCGGCTGCGATCCGGCGCTGGCCGGACGCGCGGCGCGGCTGGCGAAGGCCGATCTCGTCACCGGCATGGTCGGGGAATTTCCCGAATTGCAGGGGCTGATGGGCGGCTATTATGCCGCTGCGCAGGGTGAACCGCAGGAAGTCGCGGACGCGATCCGGGATCATTACAAGCCGGTCGGGCAGGGGGATGACGTGCCTACCGAGCCGGTTACGGTGGCGGTGGCGCTGGCGGACAAGCTGGATACGATTGCTTCTTTTTTCTTAGTTTCGGAACGTCCATCCGGTTCACGTGACCCCTTCGCATTGCGACGGGCTGCGCTGGCAATCATCGCATTAGTCCTTGCGAATAAATTACGGCTTTCGGTGAGCGCGGCCCTTCTCCGAAGCGGCCGCATGGCAATCAGTGACGTTGTCATTCGCGATACCAAAGGTGAATTAGCAGAACTCTGGAACTCACTTAGCGTCGCTATTCGTGATGAAGAACAAACGAATGAAGCTTTCCAGAAGATCTTGAAAGAAGGGGATCCCCAGCGTCGAAACGGTCGGTTCGATCCCGATTTTGTCAAGCTTTCCGTCGATTTCTTCGCCGACCGCCTAAAGGTCCAGCAACGCGAAGCCGGCGTCCGGCACGACTTGATCGACGCGGTGTTCGCGCTGGGGGGCGAAGACGACCTTGTCCGGCTGCTCGCGCGCGTTCACGCGTTGCAGGCGTTCGTCACGACCGAGGACGGTGCGAACCTGTTGGCCGGGTACAAGCGGGCGGCGAATATCCTGAAGAAGGAAGGGCCGGTCCCCGCCGTCGCGGAAATACCCGCGACCGGGGAGGAAGACCCGCTGGTCGAGGTCGAGGACCCCGATTTCGCGCCGATCGTTGCCGAGTTCGCCCGCACCGAGCGCGAGAAACATGCGTTCGAACCGGCCGAGGCCGCGCTGATGGCGGCGCTGGACGCTGCCGAGCCGCGCGCGGCGCAGGCGATCGCGGCGGAGGATTTCGCGGGCGCGATGGCGGCGCTTGCGACGCTGCGCGGGCCGATCGACGCATTCTTCACCGACGTGACGGTCAACGACGCGAACGCGAACAAGCGCGCGCACCGGCTGGCGCTGCTCGCACGCGTACGCAAAGCGGTACATCAGGTGGCCGACTTCTCGAAAATTGAGGGCTGACCTGGACGTTTAACCCGTTTAACGGGGGTTCGTACTGCCCGGCCGCGAATCGCGGCCGGGCGACGGGCCGGCTCGTCCGGTCCGCACACCCAACCCGCGGTCGCCGCCGGCGTCTGCGGACAGCACAGGAACGGACTGCATGACGCAATATGTCTATCGCTTCGGCGGCGGGGTTTCGGACGGCGGGTCGGGCGACAAGACGCTGCTGGGCGGCAAGGGCGCGAATCTGGACGAAATGGCGTCCATCGGCCTGCCGGTGCCGCCGGGCTTCACCATCGCGACCACGATGTGCACGCGCTATTACGAGGAAGGCCAGTCCTTTCCCGATTCGCTGCGCGATGAGGTCGCGAACGGCCTGATCCATATCGAGGGGATCACGGGCAAGAAGTTCGGCGACGAAGCCGATCCGCTGCTGGTGTCGGTGCGGTCGGGCGCGCGGGTGTCGATGCCGGGCATGATGGACACGGTGCTGAACCTCGGGCTGAACGACGCGACGGTGCAGGGGCTGGCGGCCGTGTCGGACGATGCGCGGTTCGCATGGGACAGCTATCGCCGCTTCATCCAGATGTATTCGGACGTCGTGCTGGAACTGGACCATGGCCGGTTCGAGGAGGCGCTGGAAATCGCGAAGGAAGATCGCGGCTATTATCTCGACACCGAACTGACCGCCGCCGACTGGCAGGCGCTGGTGGCCGAATACAAGGCGATCGTCGAGGAATTGTGGGGCAAGCCGTTCCCGCAGGACGTGCACGACCAGTTGTGGGGCGCGATCGGCGCGGTGTTCGGATCGTGGCAGGCGGACCGGGCCAAGGTGTATCGCCGGTTGAACAACATTCCCGGCGACTGGGGCACGGCGGTGAACGTGCAGGCGATGGTGTTCGGCAACATGGGCGACACGTCGGCGACTGGCGTGGCGTTCACGCGCGATCCGTCGACCGGGGCCAATGCCTATTACGGCGAATTCCTGATCAACGCGCAGGGCGAAGACGTGGTGGCGGGCATCCGCACGCCGCAATATCTGACGCTGGCGGCGCGTGAGGCGGCGAATGCCAAGCCGGCATCGATGGAAGAGGCGATGCCCGACGCCTATGCCGAACTGGCGGCGGTGTTCGACCGGCTGGAAAAGCATTATCGCGACATGCAGGACATCGAATTCACGGTGCAGCAGGGCAAGCTGTGGATGTTGCAGACGCGGTCGGGCAAGCGGACGGCCAAGGCCGCGCTGAAGATCGCGGTCGACATGGCCGAGGAAGGGCTGATCACGCGCGAGGAAGCGATCCTGCGTGTCGATCCGCAGGCGCTGGACCAGCTCCTGCACCCGACGCTGGACCCCAAGGCGCGGCGCGACGTGCTGACCAAGGGGCTGCCGGCATCGCCGGGCGCGGCGAGCGGCGTGGCGGTGTTCGACAGCGACACGGCGGAGCGCCGGTCGAACGCGGGCGACGCGGTGATCCTGATCCGCACCGAAACCAGCCCCGAGGATATTCACGGCATGCACGCCGCGCGCGGCATCCTGACCGCACGCGGCGGGATGACCAGCCACGCCGCCGTCGTGGCGCGAGGCATGGGCCGGCCGTGCGTGTCCGGCGCGGGCAGCATCTCGATCGATGCGAAGGCGGGCGTGATGAAGGTCGCCGGGCGCGAGATTCGCGAAGGTGATATCGTCACGATCGACGGTTCGACTGGTGAGGTGATGGCCGGCGCGGTGGCGACGGTGCAGCCCGAACTGGCGGGCGATTTCGGCACGATGATGGAATGGGCCGATGGCGTCCGCCGGCTGAAGGTGCGCGCCAATGCCGAAACCCCGCTCGATTGCCGCACCGCGCGCGAATTCGGCGCGGAAGGCATCGGGCTGTGCCGTACCGAGCATATGTTCTTCGAACAGAGCCGGATCACGTCGGTGCGCCAGATGATCCTTGCCGAGGACGAGGCTGGTCGGCGCGTCGCGCTGGAAAAGCTGCTGCCCGAACAGCGCAGCGATTTCGTCGAGATCTTCGAGGTGATGGTCGGGCTGCCCTGCACCATCCGCCTGCTCGATCCGCCGCTGCACGAATTCCTGCCGCATGCGGAAGCCGAGTTCGACGAGGTCGCACAGGCGGCTGGCATCGCGGTCGAGCAGTTGAAGCGCCGCGCGGCGGAATTGCACGAATTCAACCCGATGCTGGGCCATCGCGGGTGCCGGCTGGGCGTGACCTATCCCGAAATCTACGAGATGCAGGCCCGCGCGATCTTCGAGGCGGCGGTGATCGTCGCGGAGAAATCGGGTGCGGCCCCGATCCCCGAAGTCATGATCCCACTGGTCGGCACCAAGCGCGAGCTGGAGTTGATGAAGGCGGTGGTCGATGCGGCGGCAGAGGCGGTGTTCGCCGACAAGGGCCGGCGGATCGAGTATCTGGTCGGCACGATGATCGAACTGCCGCGCGCCGCATTGAAGGCAGGCGAGATCGCGGAGGCCGGGGAATTCTTCTCCTTCGGCACCAACGATCTGACCCAGACGACGCTGGGCGTCAGCCGCGACGACGCCAGCCGGTTCCTGGGCGCCTATGTCGACAAGGGCATCTATGCCCGCGATCCGTTCGTATCGATCGACGTCGAGGGCGTGGGCGAGTTGATCGAACTGGCCGCCGAACGCGGACGCAAGACGCGCCCCGACATCAAGCTGGGCATCTGCGGCGAACATGGCGGCGACCCGGCATCGATCGCGTTCTGTGAAAAGGTCGGTCTGGATTACGTATCGGCAAGCCCGTACCGCGTGCCGATCGCCCGGCTGGCAGCGGCACAGGCAGCGCTAGGCGGATGAGGCATGATGCCGCGCGGGTGACGCGGGACGGGTTCGATCGCATCGGCCCGTTCCACCCCGCCTTCCTGTGGGGGGCGGTGGTCGTGTTCGACCTGCTGGTCGTGCTGGCGATCCTGCTGGCGGTGACGAAGCTGGGCGACAAGGTCGAGGACGTCGTCGCGCCGGGCGGCGAGGAATGGGTTACGTTTTAAGGCGATCGGTCGGTGTTTGGTGGTCGCCGGCGTCGTCGGCACCCACGGCATCAAGGTAAACAGTCACCCCTTACATCATCACGCTTCAGAACCACGCCCGCACGCCTGCCACGATGCTCGCACCGCCGCTGTCGCCGCCGCGCGTGCGGGCGAAGCGGGCGGTGTCGCCGAATGTGCGTTCCCACGAGACGCCGACATAGGGCGCGAATTCGCGGGTGATCTCGTAGCGCAGGCGCAGGCCCAGTTCGGCGGCGGTGATGCCCGATCCGGTGCCGGTGTCGCGAATGTCCTGTGCCGACAGGTTCAGTTCGGCGCGCGGCTGCGCGATCCAGCGTTGCGTCAGACGCTGGTCGTAATAGCCTTCGATCCGGGCGAGCAGTTCGCCCTTGGTCGACACGAGCGCCGCCGCCTCGACCTCGAACCAATAGGGGGCCAGTCCTTCGACCCCGATAGTCGCGAAGGTACGCGTCGGCGTCGGGCGGATGTCGTGCCGGACGCCTGCCTGAAGGTTGAAATAGGGTCCGATCGCGCGCGAATAGAGTGCCTGAACCTCGGCGGCGTCGACGCGGTCGCCGCCTTCGCCTTCGGACTTGACCACCAGCCGATGGATGTCGCCGCCGAACCAGCCTTCGCCTTCCCAGCCATAGCCGGTGCCGCCGTCGCGTACGCGCAGTTCGGCGATGTCGAGCATGACCTGCGCGAAAGTCTGCGCGCCGCCTTCGTCATGCATCATCGTGGCACGGGCGCGGGCCATCGCGGCGGGGTTCCACACGCGGTCTGCCCATGTCGCCGTCGGCACCGGCGGGGCGGGGGCGTCCCCCGGCGGCAGGTCGGTGCCGAGCGGGGCCGTTTCCGGCGCGACGATGGCGGGGGCGGTCATGACGTGGCCGGCGTGCGGGTCGGCGGGCGCGGGATCGGCAGCGGCGGGGGCGGTGTGATCCATGCCCGCCATCGCCGAATGGTCCATCGTTGAATGGTCCATCGTCGAATGGTCCGTCTGCGAGTGATCCATTCCTGAATGGTCGACCGGCGCGGCTGGTTTCGGCGCGGCGGGTCGGGGCGCGGCGGGCTTGGGCGTGGTCGGCTTCGCAGCCGGACGCTTGCGCACGCGCGGTCGGGCGGCGGGCGTTGCAGGCATCGGCATCGTCATGCCGGGCATGGCATGGCCCGAATGATCCTGTGCCGGGACCAGCGTGGCGAGCAGGGCGGCCAGCATCATGCGGCGTCGCCGCGCGGGCGGACGCTGACGACGCGCATCATGCCCGCCAGCATGTGATAGAGCATGTGGCAATGGAACGCCCAGTCGCCGACCGCATCGGCGGTCAGGTCGAACCGGACCATGCCGCCGGGCTGGACCAGCACGGTGTGTTTGCGCGGGCTGTACGCGCCATGCCCCGTGACCAGGTCGAAGAAATGGCCGTGCAGGTGGATCGGATGCCCCATCATCGTGTCGTTGATGAGGTTCACGCGCACCCGCTCCCCTTCGGTAAAGGCGAAAGGTTCGTGCGCCTCTGACATTTTCGCACCGTCGAAGCCCCACATGAAGCGTTCCATATTGCCGGTCAGGTGGATGTCGAACTGCCGACCGGGTGCGCGCAGGTCGGGATTGCGATCGAGCGATTTCAGGTCGCGATAGGTCAGTACGCGGTGGCCGACGCCGTCCAGCCCCTGTCCCGGATATCCGGTGCGGTCGACCGGCATGGCGGACAGGGTCTGGACCCCCGGACCCTTGCGCACCTGCGGCGCGACGCGGAAATCGCGCATCTTCATCGCGCCGTGATCCATCGTCGAATGGTCCATCGTTCCGTGGTCCATCGCGCCATGATCCATGGCCGCGTGATCCATTCCCGGCATATCCGGCAGGACATCGCGCGCGCCCGGCGTGGCGAGGTAGCGCGAGGCATTGCGTTCGACGGTCGGATCGACGCCGCGCGGGGCGTTCGCGTCGCCCATGCCGGGCATCCCCATATCGGCCATCGTCGCCAACGGGCGGGGACGCAGCGGCGGCACCGGGGCGGTCATGCCGGCGCGGGGGGCCAGCGTCGCGCGCGCCATGCCCGACCGGTCGATACTCTCACCGACCAGCGTGTAAGCGCGATCTTCGGGCGTGACGATCACGTCATAGGTTTCGGCGACGCCGATCTGCAGCTCGTCCACCGTCACCGGCTGGACGTTCAGTCCGTCGGCCTGCACCACCGTCAGCGCCAGCCCCGGAATGCGGACGTTGAAACTGGTCATCGCCGATGCGTTGACGATGCGCAGCCGCACCCGTTGCCCGGCATCGAACAGTGCGGTCCAGTTGTCGCGCGGGCCATGGCCGTTGACGAGGTAGGTATAGGCCGCGCCGGTCGCGTCGGCGATATCGGCGGGGTCCATCCGCATCGCGCCCCATGCGTGACGGTCCTTCGCCCGCTGGTCGCGGCCCGCGATCAGGCCGCCGAGCGTCTGGCGCTGAAAATTGTAATAGCCCGGCTGGACCTTCATCCGGCGAAAGATCGCCGCCGGGCTGGACCGGCTATGGTCGGACAGCAGGACGACGTGCTGCCGGTCCGATTCCACCGCATCGGGACCGGCGGGGTCGATTACGATCGGACCGTACAGCCCCTCCTGCTCCTGTCCGCCCGAATGGCTGTGATACCAGTAGGTGCCGTTCTGCCGCACCGGAAATTCATAGGTGAAGGACGTCCCCGGCGCGATGCCGGGAAACGAAACGCCGGGCACGCCGTCATACTGGAACGGCACCAGCAGCCCGTGCCAGTGGAGCGAGGTATCGACGTCGAGATCGTTGACCACGCGGATGCGCGCGGTCTGCCCTTCGCGCAGGCGGATCAGCGGGGCGGGGGACGATCCGTTGATCCCGACCGCGCGGGTGGCGACCCCGTCCACCATCAGCACCTGCCGCGCGATCCGCAGCACGATATCGTCTCCCGACACGACCGGCAGCACGTCGGCCAGCCCGGTCGCGACGCTGCGCGCCCATGCCGGCGTCGCGGCGGCCAGCGCCATGCCGCCGCCGCCAAGGGCGGCCGCGCGTAACAGGCGGCGGCGATCGATCGGGTTCACACGGGTTCCTTCGGCACGATGGTGGGACCGATATCGGGTCGCGGACGGGATACGCCAACCCGTTGGTCCCGACCGGCGCAGCGCGAATATCCAGTACGAACGGAACGCTACGCCAGCATCGCCGCCAGCGCCGGTGTCACGACCTCGCGCACACCCTCGGGGGTGCGCAGGACCAGCCGGGCCGCAATCCTCATCCGGTCGATCGGCACGGTATCGGGATAGCCGACCGCCAGCGCCGTTGCCAGCGCATCGGCCAGTGCGGCGGACGACGCGACGACGCTGACCGCGATCACGCCGTTGTTGGCCGGGCGACCGGTACGCGGGTCGATCGAATGGTCGCCCTTGCGATAGGTGCCGGTGGTCGCCACCGCGCACTGGTGCAACGCCACGCGGAGCGGGGGCAGGCCGATGCCCGGCGGCGTTTCCAGATCGACCCACCACGGATCGCCGTCCGGTCGCATGCCACGTCCCGCCAGTTCGCCGCCGACTTCGGTCAGGCAATGGAGGATGCCATGTTCGGCCAGCAGATCGGCAAGCGCGTCGGCCGCATATCCTTTCGCGACACCCGACAGGTCGAGCGCGAGGCCGCCGGGCTGGCGCAACCGGCGCCCGGTGGAATCGTAGCGCAGGCGTCGCCAGCCGGACGCCGCGCGCGCCGCGTCGATCGCGGCGGCATCGGGAACCGGCATCGGGCCGGGCGGGCCGAATCCCCATCGATCGACCAGATGCCCGATCGTCGGATCGAACGCCCCCCCGCTTGCCGCCGCGATCCGCAGCGACAGGTCGATGACCGCCGCGAAATCGGCCGGCAGGTCGATCGTCCGCCCCGCCGGTACATGGTTGAAGCCGCACAGCGCCGATTCCGGTTCCCAATGGCTCATCTGCGCGACCAGATCGGCCAGCCGCGCCTCGATCGCGTGGCGGACCGGTTCCGCATCATGGGCGGACGGCGCGGCATAGCGCACCGTCCATCCGGTCCCCATCGTGGTGCCATCCAGCGTCACGACGATCGCATCGGGATCGTGCGTCGCCAGTGCCGCCGGGTCCAGCCGCGACGGCAGTGCGATACGCATCGTGTCGGTCAGGGCGTCATGACCTCCAGCGTCGTGATATAGCCCATGCGTCGTCCGGTGACGCGCGGTGCACTGCCCTTAGCATCCTCAGCCGTTGCGTTGAGCCAGTACATTCCCGCCGCAGGCCAGTCGACCGCCAGCACGCCATCGGCACCGGTGGTGAGTTCGCGTGCCCCCTCCGCATCGCGATACCGCTTGCCGCCCGGCACCACGGTCACCTTGATGCCCGGCGCGGGGCGGCCGTCGATTAGGAAGCGGAAGCGCGCGGTTTCACCGGCGACCAGTTCGTCGGGATGCGTGACGGGGTCGAGTTCCAGACCCTTGCCGGTCGGTTTGAACACGGTGCGCGTCGGTTCGCCGGCCGTCACGAAAATCTCGTTCCGTGTGCTGACGTCGGTCAGCGTGACGTCGGTGGCGTCGGCGGGAATGTCGGCCACGGTGAGCGGCGGACGGCGCACCCCGTCGGGTCCGGGCGGACCGCCGCGTCCGCCGACGCGGCGTTCCTCGCCATTCACCTTGAAGCTGCCTTGCACCCCCGACATTTCGGTGCCGATCTTCCACGTCCCGGCCTTGTCCAGCTGCACGTCGAACACCGAGCGATAGCGGCCGGTCGCGCCGTTCTGGACCCGGCCCGGCGATCCGTCGGGCTGCCACACCTTGACCCCTTCCAGCCGGCCGGGCTGGTGATCTGCATAGAACAGGTCGTTGGATGCGGCGAAATCGACCGTGACCCAGCTGGTGGTCCCGGAAAAGACGGTGCCCGACGGCAGCATCCACAGGCGATGGGCGGACACGGCGGCAGGCAGCGAAAGCAGGGCGGCGGCGACGATCAGGCGTCGGGCGAAACGGGGCATCGGCAGGTTCCTTCGTACGGGATCAGCGGGCGGCGATGGTGACGGCGCCGAGTTCATGGCTGCCGGTGGCGCGCGCGACCTTTGCCGGGACCGACAGCGGCACCTGTACCAGCTCGCGACCGCCGGTTTCGCGCGCGGCCTCGACGTTCAGGACATAGGCACCCGGTTTCAGGTTCGCGGGCAGCGGGATGACATGCGTGCCGGGCGCACGGGTTGCCCCGCTGACGCCATCGGCGGGCAGGGCAAGGCTGCGTCCGCCCTTGCGCCACCATGCGCGCAGATCGGCGAGCCATTTCGTCCCCGGCTCCGCGCCGCGCTTCTTCACATCGTACCACAGCGCCAGCGTCCGTGCGCCGCCGCCGCCCACCGGTTCGACCCACACCGCGACATAGGGCCGGTGATATTCGGCGACGTTGAGCCGGGGAATGGTGACGCTGACCGTGCCGGCGGACGGGGGCGGGGCGGGGGCGGCGGCGATGGTCACACCGCCCAGAACCATGAGAGACAAGGTGCGCATGACGGAAAACCCCTTCAGTGGATCGCGAAGACGGCAAGGATGACCGGCAATGCCACGCCCGCCGCGACCAATGGCCATGTCGATGGTCGTCGCTTCGCATGAAGCTGCAACAGCAACAGCCCGGTGATCGAAAACAGGATGCAGGCGACGGCGAACACGTCGATGAACCAGAACCAGCCGGCGCCCGCATTGCGCCCCTTATGCAGGTCGTTGAGATAGCTGATCCAGCCGCGATCGGTCGTTTCTGCCCGGATCGCGCCGGTCGCGCGGTCGATGCTCACCCACGCATCGCCGCCGGGACGCGGCAGCGCGACATACGCCTCGCCGTCCGACCATTCGACCGCACGCCCGGCGGTATCCAGCCCGGTCGCGTCGCGTACCGCCGTCACCACCGGCTGGGGCAGCGTCGCGTCGGCGGACGCGGGCGTTGCCAGCGCGGCGCGCAGCGGCGGCGGCAGTGTGCCGGTACGTTCGGCGACCACCGGTTCGGCGGAAATCGACCCGGCATGGTTCAGCGTGATGCCGGTGATCGAGAACAGCAGCATCGCCGCCAGCGACAGGCCCGCGCTGATCCAGTGCCATGCGATCAGCTGTTTCGCCCACCACGCCTTCCAGTTGCGCGACCGACGTTTCGCAGCGGCGGCCGCATGCGGTTGCCCGCCCTGCGCGGTCGTCGGAAATGGACTGGTCATCGTCGTGCTCACCCCTGCTGTGCCGTGCGCTATTGCGAGGCACTCGCAGTGTCAAGCGCGAACGCCGGGCCGCCGGATCAGCTTTTCCCCGCCACGCGAAGTTCGGGTTTGTATCCAGGACGTTGGGCCCGTTCGATCAATAATGCCGTCGTAGCGTCCCGATCGGCCGGGCGTGCGTACAGATATCCCTGACCCAGCACGCAACCGGCACGGGCGAGATGGTCCGCCTGTTCCTCGGTCTCGATTCCCTCGGCGATCAGGCGGATGTCGAGCTTTCCCGCGATCTGGATCAGCCCTTCGATGATCGCCATGCTGGCATTGTCCGCCGCCAGCCGGTCGACGAAGCTCTTGTCGATCTTGAGGATGTCGACCGGCACGGTCAGCAGGTGCGTCAGCGACGCATAGCCGGTGCCGAAATCGTCGAGCGCGACGCGCAGCCCCTGCGCCCGCAACGCCTCTACCGCCTTGCGGACCGACCGGTCGCCTTCGCCCATATAGACGGTTTCGGTGATTTCGAGGATGACGTGCCGCAACGGCACGCGCTCCTGTTCGAACGCCGCCGTCAGCGTCCGGTCCAGCGTGCCGCCGTGGATATCCGCCGACGACACGTTGATTCCGACATGCTGGAACGGGATGCCCATATCCAGCCACCGGCGCACGTCCTTCGCGACGATCGCCATCATGCGGCGGGTCAGCGCGGTGGCGACGTGGACGTCGCTGGTCGCTTCGTGGAAATGCGCGGCGGGGACGATCCGGTCGCCGATCCGCATCCGGCACAATGCCTCCAGCCCGACGATCTCGCGCGTGTCGAGCCGCACGACCGGCTGGTAGAAGGCGTCGATCCGACCTTCGCGTAACGCCGCGTCGACGTCGCGAATGTCGCTGAGGCGTCGGGTGATCGACGTGCCGAGGCCCGGCCAATAGCGGACGAAACCGCCGCGATTGACCGTTTTCGCATGATACAGCGCGAAATCGGCATTCTGGCGCACCCGTTCCGCCACGCAGTCGCCATCCGCCAGGATCGCGCCGCCGATCGTCGTGCGGGGGATGACGACGTGACCGCCGCAATCGCCCGGCTCCGCCAGCGCGAGGAGGACGCGTTCGGCGGTGCGTTCCAGATCGCGCAGTGATTCGGGCGTCCGCAGCAGGATCGCGAATTCGTCGCCGCCCAGCCGGAAGGTGCGTTCGCGTTCCATCGCCGCAGAGATACGTTCGCCGACGATCCGCAACAGGCAGTCGCCGGCAGCATGGCCGAACGTGTCGTTGACGACCTTCAGATTGTCGAGATCGAGCACCAGCAACGCCCAGTTGCCCGGTGTCGTGCAATCGAGCGCGCCCAGCGCGATGTTGAACGCCGCCCGGTTGGCCAGCCCGGTCAGTGCGTCGGTGAAGGCGCGACGTTCATGTTCGACGACGCGCTGATGCCGGTCGAACGCGATCACCGCCAGCGGAAGGCAGTGGCGTACGATCATGCGTTCCAGATCGGTCGGTCCGCGCGGTTCGCGGTAATAGAAGGCGAAGGTGCCCATCACCTGCCCGCGTGAATCGATGATCGGGCTGGACCAGCAGGCGCGCAGCCCGAGCGGAAGCGCCAGATCGCGATAGCCTTCCCAACGGGGATCGGTGGCGATGTCGACGGCCGCCACCTCGCGGCGCAGGAACGCCGCCGTACCGCATGATCCGGCGTTGGGGCCGATCGGCACGCCGTCGGCGGCTAGGAAATATTCCTGCGACATGCCGGGTCCAGCCAGCGGACGCAGCTTTCCAGCCGGATCGACCGCGATCAGCGTGCAGATGACGTCGGGAAGCAGCTTTTCCGCTTCGACGCACAGCCGGGTGGCGGTGCTGGCCAGCGTGTCGCCCCGCGCAATCGTTTCAAGAATGATATTCTGAAATTGTAGCATGTCATCCCCGAACGCGACGGCGGTACCGAATGCCGCATTGCGTTCTGTAAACTGGCGGTCAGCCATTGTGCGCACGACCATCCTTAATAAAGCTCGAACGCAAGCAGCCGCAGCTCATAATATCGTGCAAGGGTACGGTGCGCGCGCATCGCCTCGACCGTCCACGCGGTGCGCGCCATCCGGCGTTCGCGATCGATGCAGCGTTGAAGGTGCGCGCGTTCGTCTCCGCCCTTCGCAATGGCCGACTTCGCTGTCCGCATGATCCGTCCCGCTCCTGTCTGCACCGGTCGATACCCTAGGGCCACCGGCGTTCTCCTGATCCTTAGCTACGCTTGGGATCCCGGGGCGGGTTAGGTCTTTCCGATCCGGCATCGGATCAAATGCAGCATTCGTCCCGGCCCCCATATTATGTGTTGCGGGTAACGGTGCCGACAGGACCTGACGCGGTCCCGAAAGAGCGGCGCCCCTTCAGGGGATCGAGCGCCATGGACGTCGAAGTAATCAGCAAGACGAGCGGTGCCGTCAATATCGTCTCTACCGATGCGATCGAACTGAATGGGGCCAGTATCGTGCAGCTTCGCGTCGAACGATCCGCGATCGCGGCGTTCGAACGGCAGGGCGACGACCTCATACTTCGAATGGCGGGCGGTGAAATGATCCGCATCCCGCGCTTCTATGTCCTGCATCAGGGGGGCGACAGCGATCTGGTGCTGATCGAACGCGATGGCGGGAAATGGCTGGCGCAGTCCGGTTCGGGCGTGCCGCGGTTCGTTCCGCTGGAAGAGATCGATCCGTTGCTGGCGGTCGGTGGTCCGGGCGGCGGGGGATCGGGGCTGTTGATCCCGGCCCTCGCGGTCGGTGGTGCCGCCACAGGCGTAGGCGTCGGCGTCGCGGCATCGGGCGGGGGTGGCGGCGGTAACGATGGCAACGGCGGTAACGACGGCGGCAGCACGCCGCCCGACACGATCGCGCCGTCCGCGCCGACCGCGACCATCACGGCGAACGGGTCGGGCGTATCGGGCGTGGGCGAGGCGGGGGCGACCGTTCAGGTCCGCAGTACGGCGGGCGCGGTGGTCGCGACCGGAACGGTGGGTGCCGACGGCAATTATGCGGTCGCGCTCACGCCACCGCGCATCACTGGCGAGCCGTTGAGCGTGATCCAGACCGATGCGGCGGGCAACGCATCCGTCCCGACCACGGTGACCGCGCCCGATCTGGTCGCGCCGACGGCACCGGCCGCGACCGTTTCGGACGATGGCGCGCAAGTGACGGGACAGGGTGAGCCGGGCGCGCGGATCGAGGTGCGCGACGCGGCGGGGACGGTGATCGGCACCGCCGTGGCAGCCGCCGACGGCAGCTTCGCGGTCGCGCTGACGACGCCGCAAACCGCAGGCGGTTCGCTGACGATCGTGCAGGCCGATGCCGCCGGCAACGTCTCCGCCCCCGTGACGCTTGCGACCTCCGACTTGACCGCACCCGACGCGCCGGTGGTGACACTGTCGCCGGATGGCGCCACGGTCGGCGGTACGGGAGAACCGGGGGCGACCGTGCG
Organism: Sphingomonas sp. CFBP 13720; assembly: GCF_014842075.1. Taxonomy (GTDB): domain Bacteria; phylum Pseudomonadota; class Alphaproteobacteria; order Sphingomonadales; family Sphingomonadaceae; genus Sphingomonas. Next base: position 112,394 of record NZ_JACYVA010000005.1, on the reverse strand, counting down.
GGTGATCGATGGCAGGGGCACGATGATCGCGACGGGCACGGTCGGCGCGGATGGCGGCATCCTCGTCGCGCTGGTCCCGCCCGCCAATGACGGCGGGACGCTGACCGTCGTCCAGATCGATGCCGCCGGCAACGTCTCCGCCCCCGTGACGCTTGCGACCTCCGACTTGACCGCACCCGACGCGCCGGTGGTGACACTATCGCCGGATGGCGCCACGGTCGGCGGTACGGGAGAACCGGGGGCGACCGTGCGGGTGATCGATGGCGCGGGCACGACGATCGCGACGGGCACGGTCGGCGCGGACGGCGGCATCCTCGTCGCGCTGGTCCCGCCCGCCAATGACGGCGGTTCGCTGACGATCGTGCAGGCCGATGCCGCCGGTAACGTCTCCGCCCCCGTGACGCTTGCGACCCCCGACTTGACCGCACCCGGCGCGCCGGTGGTGACGCTGTCGTCCGATGGCAGCTCGGTCGGCGGTACGGGGGAACCGGGGGCGACCGTGCGGGTGATCGATGGCGCGGGCATGACGATCGCGACGGGCACGGTCGGCGCGGACGGCGGCATCCTCGTCGCGCTGGTCCCGCCCGCCAATGACGGCGGGACGCTGACCGTCGTCCAGATCGATGCCGGCGGCAATGCGTCGCCCGCCGCGACGCTGGTGACGCCCGACGCCACCGCACCCGCGTCGCCGGTTGCGCAGGTCGCGCCCGATGGGCTGACGGTGTCGGGTACCGGCGAAGCGGGTGCGACCGTCACGGTCGCTGCGCCCGCCGGGGCGATCATCGGCACCGCGCTGGTGGGAACCGACGGCAGCTACGTCGTGCGGATCGCGCCGGCGCAGATCGATGGCGAAGCGTTGCGCGTCGTCCAGACCGATCCTGCCGGCAATGCCTCCGATCCCGTGACCGTGGCCGCGCCCGATCTGACCGCGCCTGACGCGCCGGCCGTCGTACTTGCCCCGGACGGCGCGAGCATCAGCGGCACCGGCGAACCCGGCGCGACCGTGACCGCGACGACCCCGGCGGGCGTTCCGATCGGCAGCGGGATCGTGGCGGACGACGGCAGCTTCGTCGTCACGCTCAACCCCGCACAGGCGAATGGCGAGACGTTCGCCGTCGCCCAGACCGATCGGAGCGGCAATAGTTCGCCATCGGTCACGCTGACCGCACCCGATATCACCGCACCGGGTGCGCCGGTGGCGCAGGTCGATGCCGACGGAATCTCGGTCGCGGGCACCGGGGAGCCGGGCGCGATCGTCCGCATCCATGACCCGGCGGACGTGGAGATCGGATCGGCGACCGTCCGGGCCGACGGCACCTATCTGGCCCCGCTCAATCCGCCGCAGACCAACGGCGAAGCGCTGTCGGTCGTTCAGGTCGACGACGCGGGGAATGTGTCGGTCGCGGTCGTGACGGTAGCGCCCGACTTCACCATGCCCGCCGCACCGACCGCCGCCATCAACGGCGACGGAACCAGCGTTACCGGCACCGGAGAGGCTGGCGCGACGCTGAACGTCACCGATACGGACGGCACGATCGTCGGCACCGCGACCGTTGCGGCGGATGGCACGTATCTGGCGCCGCTGACCCCGCCGCAGGCCGATGGACAGGCATTGTCGGTCGTGCAGCGCGACACCGCCGGCAACGCGTCACCCGCGATCCCACTGGTCGCGCCCGATATCACCGCCCCCGTCGCCCCCGCCGCGACGATCGATCCGACCGGCACGGTCGTGACCGGATCGGGCGAACCGGGAGCGGCGATCGTGGTGCGCTCCGCCGACGGCACCACCATCGGCGTCGGCACCGCCGATGCGCGGGGCGCGTTCGCCGTACCGGTCACGCCGTCGTTGATCGATGGTCAGACGTTGTCGGTCGTGCAGGCAGACGCGGCAGGCAATGTGTCACCCGCGACACCGCTGACCGCGCCCGACCTGACCGCGCCGGCCGCGCCGGTCGCGGCGGTTTCGCCCGATGGTGCCAGCGTTGTCGGGACGGGCGACCCCGGCGCGACCGTGTCCGTCACCGATCCGCTGGGGGTGGCGATCGGGTCGGGCGTGGTGGCACCGGACGGCAGCTATGCCGTTACGCTGGTCCCGGCGCAAATCGATGGCGAAGCGGTCGAGGTGGTGCAGACCGATGTCGCGGGCAATGTTTCGCCGCCTGCCGTCGCGATCGCGCCCGATCTGGTCCCCGACACGGGTCCCGATGCCCCGACCGCGTTGTTCGCGCCGGACGGCACAGCGGTGTCGGGCACGGCGGAGGCGTTCGCGGCGATCACGGCACGCGATGCGACCGGCGCGGTAATTGCCACCGGTTCCGCTGCCGCAGATGGCAGCTACACGCTGCCGATCGCGCCGCCGCGGATCGATGGCGAGACGGTGCGCGTCACGCAGACCGATGCCGACGGGCTGGTTTCGGCACCCTCCACCGCGTTCGCGCCCGATCTGACCGCACCGTCCGCGCCGACCGCGACGCTGGATGCCAGCGGGACCGTCGTCACCGGCACCGGCGAACGCGGCAGTGCGATCACGATCCGCGCGGACGACGGCAGCGTGCTGGGCACCGCCACGGTCAATGCGCGTGGCAGTTACGTCGCGTTGCTGACCTCCGCACAGCGCGACGGCGAAACCCTGTCGGTCGTGCAGACCGATCGCGCGGGCAATGCGTCGTCGCCGCTGTTCCTGACGGCGGCCGACGTTACCGCGCCGCCCGCACCGCTCGCGACGGTCGACGCCACTGGTGCGACCGTCACCGGCACCGGCGAGCCGGGAGCGACCGTGCGCGTGTCCGGTCCGGGCGGCGTACCGCTGGGATCGGCATTGGTCGCGGTGGACGGCAGCTATGTCGTACCGATCGCGCCGGCACAGGCGAACGGCCAGCCGCTGACGGTCGTGCAGGTTGATACCGCCGGCAACGTCTCGCCCGCGACCGGTGCGCTTGCGCCCGACCTGACGGCACCCGCGACGCCCAGCGCGATCGTGTCGGTCGACGGGACGGCGGTATCGGGGGTTGGGGAACGCGGCGCGGTGGTCGTGGTGACCGCCGGCGACGGCACGTTGCTCGGCAGCAGCACGGTGCGTCCGAACGGAAGCTATACCGTCCTGCTTCAGACCCCGCAGATCGATGGCGAAACGCTGTCGGTGGTCCAGCGCGACGCGGCCGGCAACACATCCGCGCCTGCTACCCCGATCGCACCCGACTATGTCGCGCCGCCCGCCCCGGTAGCGACGGTCGCGCCGGACGGGGCGGCGGTGACCGGGACGGGCGAGGCTGGGGCGATCGTCACCGTGCGCGATGCTGATGGGGACGTTCTGGGCAGCGCCACCGTCTTGCCGGACGGCAGCTTCACGGTGCCGCTTACGCCGCGTCAGGCGAATGGCGAGGCGCTGTCGGCGGTGCAGGCCGATGCGGCGGGCAATGCGTCGCCCGTCGTGCCGCTGATCGCGCCCGATATCACCGCGCCGACAGCACCCGTGGCAGCGGTCGCGCAAGACGGAACGGCAGTGACCGGGACGGGCGAGGCCGGGGCGACTGTTACCGTGCGCGATGCCGATGGGGACGTTCTGGGGAGCGCCACCGTCTTGCCTGACGGCAGCTTCACGGTGCCGCTCACCCCGCGTCAGGCGAATGGCGAGGCACTGTCGGTCGTGCAGTCCGATGCGGCGGGCAATGCCTCGCTCGTCGTGCCGCTGATCGCGCCCGATATCACGGCGCCGGCAGCCCCCGTGGCAGCGGTCGCGCAGGACGGTACGGCAGTGACCGGGACGGGTGAAGCCGGGGCGATCGTTACCGTGCGCGATGTTGATGGCGATCCGCTGGCCAGTGTCGTGGTCGGGGCCGATGGCAGCTTCGTGGTGCCGCTCACCCCGCGACAGGCGAATGGCGAGGCACTGTCGGTTGTGCAGGTTGATGCCACGGGTAACGCGTCGCCCGTCGTGCCGCTGACCGCGCCGGATATCACCGCGCCGACCGCGCCCACGCTGACGATCGGGCCGGACGGTGCGAGCGCCGCCGGCACCGGAGAACCGGGGGCGGCGATCACGATCACCGATCCGCAGGGGGCGGTGATCGGCACGGCCACGGTCGATCCGGACGGCAATTATACGACGCCGCTCATACCAGCGAAGGTCGATGGCGAGCGGTTGACGGCAGTGCAGGCCGATGGGACCGGCAACGCGTCGGCCGGCGTGACCGCCGTGGCACCCGACTTCACCGCGCCGCCCGCGCCGACCGCCACGGTATCGGGCGACGGGACGCAGGTGACCGGAACCGGTCAGCCGGGCGGGACCATCCTGATCGCCGATGCGACCGGTGCGACGATCGCGATCGCTACCGTCCAGCCCGGCGGGAACTACGTCGCCACGCTGGACCCGCCACGGGCGAATGGCGAAGTGTTGACCGTCACGCAGTCCGATGCCGCCGGCAACCTGTCGCCCGCGATCGACATCGACGCGCCCGATATCACCGCGCCCGCCGCGCTGGACGCGGTCATCGCCACCGATGGTTCGGGGGTGTCGGGCACTGGGGAGCCGGAGGCGGTCGTCACGATCGTGGCGGAGGACGGTACGCTGCTGGGCGGCGTGGCGGTCGAGCCGGACGGCAGCTTCGCGTTCCCGTTCGTACCGCCGCTGGTCGAGGGCGAGGTGCTGAGGCTGTCGCAGACCGACGCTGGCGGCAACGAATCGTCGCCGGTGACCTTGGTCGCGCCCGATCTGACCGCGCCCGGTGCGCCGTTGGCATCGATCGATGCGACCGGATCGGTGGTGACCGGCGTGGGCGAGGCGGGAGCGACGATCACCGTGTCGACCGCGACCGGTACGATCGTCGGCACCGCCACGGCGGCGGCGGACGGCAGCTTCACGGTGCCGCTGACCCCGCCCCAGGCCAATGGCGGATCGCTGGTCGTGGTGCAGGAGGATGCGGCGGGGAACGTGTCGCCGGATCTGCCGCTGATCGCGCCCGACATCACGCCGCCTGCGATCCCGGTCGCGGCCGTCGCGATCGGCGGCACGGCGGCCACGGGCACCGGAGAGGCGGGGGCGACGGTCCGCGTCGTCGGGGCGGGCGGCGTGCTGCTCGGGGCGGTTCAGGTCGCGACCGACGGATCGTTCACCGTGCCGCTGACCCCCGCACAGGCCGACGGCCAGCCGCTGGCGGTGGTGCAGGAGGACCGGGCAGGCAATTTGTCGCCCACGCTGTCGCTGACCGCGCCCGATATCACTCCGCCGCCCGCACCGACGATCCAGATCGTCGGCAATGGCGCGGTCGCGACCGGTATCGGCGAACCCGGCGCGCGTGTGACGATCACCGACGCGGCCGGCACCGTGCTGGGCAGCGCCACGGTGCGGGCGGGAGGCGGCTATGTCGTGCCGCTGTCCCCGCCGCAGACCGACGGCGAGATTCTGCGTGCGATTCAGGTCGACCGCGCCGGCAATCCGTCGCCGCCCGGCATCGCGATCGCGCCGGACATGACCGCACCCCTGGTGCCGACCGCGACGGTTTCGGCCGATGGCGCGACGGTCAGCGGGACCGGCGTGTCGGGCGGGCGGATCACGGTGACCGGCCCCGACGGGACGATCATCGGCACTGCGGTGGCCGACGGCAACGGTGCCTATGTCGCGCCGCTGTCGCCGGCGCAGGGCAATGGCGAAGTGCTGAACGTGGTGCAGGCCGATGGTGCCGGGAACGTGTCGTCGCCGGTCCCGGTCGTGGCCCCCGATTTCACCGCGCCCGCCGCGCCGGTCGCCGCGCTGGACGCCAATGGCGCGATCGTCACCGGGTCGGGCGAACCCGGCGCGCGGATCAGCGTGACGAACGCGGCCGGCGTCGAAATCGGCACCGCGATCGTGCGGGCCGATGGCGACTATGCCGTCGCGCTGTCGCCGCCGCAGGCCAATGGCGAGGTGCTGTCCGTCACGCAGACCGACGGGGCGGGCAACCCGTCGTTGCCCACCGGGCTTCAGGCGCTGGACGTCACCGCGCCGCCGCCGCCCGCCGGACTGACCGTCGCCCCCGATGGCACCAGCGTCAGCGGACAGGGCGAAGCCGGTGCCACGGTGGTCGTCCGCGATTCAGCCGGCACGGTATTGGGCAGCGCGGTCGTGGCCGGGGACGGGCGCTTCGTCGTCCCGCTGGCCGTGGGGCAGACCGACGGCGATACGCTGTCGGTGCGGCAGACGGATGGTGCGGGCAACCAGTCCGGTCCGGCCCTTGTCGTCGCGCCGTTCGATATCGTCGCGTTCGACAACGCCGACGCGGCGGGCATCGACCTGCTGGCTCCGACGACTTCGGTCGACTTCGGCGGCGCCGCCTATGTGTTGCTGACGTCGGTCGGGCTGCTGAACCTTCAGGCGGAGGTGCTGGGCACGCCCGCGGTACGGTTCTCGGTCGATCCGGGGCATTCGCTGGGGGCGGTGTTCACCTATGGCGCGGTCGCCGATATTACTGCGCTCGCCGGTTATTCGGTGGTCGTGCAACGGTTTGACGGGACGCGGTGGGTCGCGGCCGATGGACCCGGCAGTACGTCCGTGCTGCGTCTCAACCTGCTGAACGGGGATCTGGTCGCGACCGACAGTTTCGGACCCGGCGAATATCGCGCGTTCCTGGCGTATAGTGGCACCGTCGGCCTGGGGCTGCTGGGCACGCTGGCGGTGAGGGGAACCGATACCGATTTCACGCAGGTGTCCGCCGCCGTACCGCAGGCGACCGACGGCAATTTCATCACCGACGCGAATGCCGGTGGCGACGTCGATTCGGCCAGTCCACAGACCAGCGTGCAAAGCGTGACGGTCAACGGCGTCACGACCGCGATCGCGGCGGACGGCACCGTCGTCGATGGTGCCTGGGGGACGCTGATCGTCGACCGCGACGGCAGCTATACCTATACCCCCGATGCCAACCCGGCGGCGATCGGGCGGACCGAGACGATCGGATACACGCTGTTCGATGCCAGCGACGGCGAAACCGCGACGGCAACGCTGTCGATCGCCATCGGCAGCCCCGATATCGCCGCCGCGCCGACCGCGGCGAACGATTTCGCCGTGGTCGCAGTCGATTACGTCAACGTCGAGACGTCGATCGCACCGGCGCAGGAATTCAGCTTCCTCACGCCGACTGCAGTGCTGGTATCGCGTACCGCCAGCGGAGCCGATACCTTCACCGTCGCCACCAACACTACGTCGGACGTCACGATCATCGCGGCGCGGTCAGGGCTGCTCGCGGTCCTGCCCAGCTATACGATCGTCGTCACCGACAGCAGGGGGACGGAAGTCGGCCGCGTGACGCAGACGTCGGCGGCCAACCTGCTGGGATCGGGCGCGACGCTCACCATCCCCGACCTGCCGGCGGGGACGTACAGCTATACCGTGTCGAGCACCAACTTCGTCGGCACGGGCTATGGCACCACCGTCTACATCAGCGAGGTCGTGACGCATCTCGACCGGTTCGTGGCGACCGATATCGGCACGGTCGACGGCAATGTGTTCGATAACGACGCCGCCGGCTCGGCGTTCGCGACGCTGCGGATCGGCAATGCCGCGATCGGCGATCCGGTGACGATCGCCGGCACGTACGGCACGCTGACGATCGACGGCACGGGCAGCTATTCCTACCAGCCCGCCGCCGGGCTGCCCTATTCGACCAGCGATCTGGTGGACCGCTTCACCTATCAGATCGTCCAGCCGAACGGCGCGGTCGCGGAGGCGACGCTGGCGATCACGATCGACGTTCCGGGCGTGGGCGGTTTCGGGAGGCTGGCGGCCGATGCGATCGCGCTGGACGACGATATGCTGGCGGGGCTGGCGGTCGATGATCTGGACGGGGCGGACCTGCCGACCGTCGACGCCGACCTGTTGTTCGCCGAGTTCGAAGGACAGGGCACGCCCGAGGACGTGCTGACCCGGTATCTCGACGAGCCGATGGACGGGGAGCAAGCGGGGCAGATGACGGGTGTCGATATGACCGGGGCGGTCGTCTTCGAACCGGCCGATCCGCTGGATTACCTTGCAGCGATCGACGAGCAGGATCGCAACGGAGCCCTCCACCACCCTGTATTATGAGCACCCCGACAGAGTCTTAATTGTGATATTGTCTTTATTTAACAAATGTTTCTAATTTTTGTCGACTTATCAATACGTTCATGTTTATTGAATGCCTTCTCCGTTAGATGTTCGGCGGACGATAGGGAAATCGAGAACATGAGTTGCCCTTGGCGCGATTTCCCAAGGTACGGCGTACAACTGGTGATAACGGCGGCGATCGGCATGGCCGGTGCCGTCGGCGCGACGGAAGCGGATGCGCCGCTGACGCTGGAACGTGCCGCACGTGCCGCCGTCGAGTGGCATCCCGTCATCAGCGAAGCCGCCGGTGTGCTGAACGCGCGCGGTGAGCAGGTGGCCGTCGCACGCGCCGGCTATCTGCCGCAGGTGTCGGCAGGCGTGGGCACCGGGATCGACAGCCGGATCGGCGGCAACTGGCGCCCGCGTCCGCAACTGAACGCGTCGCAGATGCTGTATGATTTCGGCAAGGTCGCCGGCACCGTCGATGCCGCCCGCGCCGATACGGCGGCGGGCCGGGCCGAACTGCTGCTCGCGATCGACCGGCTGATCCGCGACACCGGCTATGCGGTGGTCGAGGCGCAGCGTGCCGCCGCGCTGCGAATCGTCGCGATCGATCAGCAGGCCAGCGTGGGCGAACTGGCGCGGCTGGTCCGCAGCCGCGCCGATCTGGGTGCCGCCACCCGGTCGGATGCATTGCAGGCGCAGGCGCGGGTCGAGGCGGCACAGGCGACGTCGTCGCAGATCGAGGCGGAGGAACGCCGCTGGGGCAGCAATCTGGCGTTCCTGATCGGACAAGACACGCCGCCGACGCAGATCGTCGCCGATGTGCCGGCATGGCTGATGCAAAGCTGCGAGCGCACGGCCCCCGGTTGGGATGTGGTGCCCGAAGTGATGGCAGCCGACGCGCGCGCGGACCGCGCCGCCGCCGATTTCCGCCGCAGCAAGGCCGAACGCTATCCGACGCTGTCGATCGCCGGCGATGCGTCGACCGACATCGCCGATCCGCTGGGCAACCGGTCGCTGTACGGCGGCGGCCTGCGCGTTTCCGGCAATGTGTTCGGCGGTGGCGCATCGCGTGCCCGGCTGCGCGGCGCGGCGTTCGCCGTGGAGGCGGCGGGGGCGGCGGCACGCAATGCGCGCAACGATACGCGGCAGCGGCTGGCCGAGGCGCGGCAGCAGATCGCCGCACTGACCCGGCTGATCGGAACGCAGGCGTCGCGCGAGGCGAACATGCGCGAGACGGCGAAGCTGTACCGGCTGCAATATCTCCAGATGGGCACCCGGACGCTGGTCGACCTGCTCAACGCCGAACAGGAGCTGCATCAGGCGCGGTTCGATTCGGTCAACACGCTGCACGACCTGCGGCGGCTGGAGCTGGAGTGCCTGTACAGTTCGGGTCGCGCGCGCGATGCGTTCGGGCTGACGGGCACGCGGGTGCGCGGAGTGACACTGTGAACGCGCCGGTCGATCTGGCCGGGATGCGCGCCGCGCTGTCGGTCGAACGCTGGATCGCGGCGCTGGCGCGATCCGCCGAACATTTCCGGCTGCCCTTGTCCGAACAGCGTGCGCGACTCGCGGGCCTTTGGAGCGCGACGGGTAGCGAGGAAGCACGGGTCCGGGCGATCGCGCGGGCGTTCGGGCTGGACGTGCGCTTCATCGCGCCGCACGCGATCCGTCTGACCAGCTGGCATCTGCCCGCGATCGTCATCCTCGACGACGGCGAAATCGCGCTGGCCGAAACGATCGATGCGGACGGACAGGTCGGTATCGAGGTGGTGGGCGACGGCGGATATCGCACGGTCGTTCCCGTCGCCGAACTGACCGGCCGGGCCAGCGGTTTCGTGGTGCCGCGCCCACTGCGCAGTGCCGCCGATGCGCGGGTCGACAGCTATATCCGGCCGTATGAGGACCATTGGCTGCGCCGCATCCTGTTGCGCGATGCGCCCGCCTATACCCATGTCATGCTGGCGTCGGTGGTCGCCAACTGCCTTGCGCTGGCGGGCGTGCTGTTTTCGATGCAGGTCTACGATCGGGTGATCCCTGCGGCGTCGCGGCCGACGCTGACGGTGCTGTTCGTCGGCGTGCTGATGGCGATCGGGTTCGATTTCCTGTTGCGCAGGCTGCGGACCGACATCGTCGACGTGCTGGGCAAGCGCGCCGACCTGACCATGTCGGATCAGGTGTTCGGCCACGCGCTGCGCGTGTCGAACCGGGCGCGGCCCAAATCGACCGGCACGTTCATTTCGCAACTGCGCGATCTGGACCAGGTCCGCGACCTGCTGACGTCGACCAGCGTCGCCGCCGCCGCCGACCTGCCGTTCTTCCTGCTGTTCCTCGGGCTGTTGTGGTGGATCGGCGGCGTGCTGGCGTTCGTGCCGCTGGCGGCGCTGGTGCTGCTGGTCGTGCCCGCGCTGCTTGCCCAGCGCCGGCTGCGCGCGCTGGCGACCGAAGCGATGCGTGAATCGTCGCTGCGCAACGCGATGCTGGTCGAAGCGGTGCAGGGGATCGAGGATATCAAGGCGCTGCAGGCCGAGGAACGGTTCCAGCGCCATTGGAACCATTACAACGCGGTGGCGGGGGAAGCGCAGCTCCGGCTGCGCGGGCTGACCGGCACGCTGTCGCTATGGACGCAGAACGTCCAGAACGCGGTCTATGCCGCGGTGATCTTCGTCGGGGCTCCGATGGTGATCGCGGGCGACATCACCACCGGCACGCTGGTCGGCACGTCGATACTCGCGTCGCGGATGATGGCCCCGATGGGCCAGGTGACGCAGCTGTTGAGCCGGTGGCAGCAGGCGCGCGTCGCGATGGGCGGGCTGAACCAGTTGATGGCGTTGCCGGTCGATGCGCCGGCGACGGAGCGGCGCATTCCGGTCGCGGCGGTCAGCGGCGGGTTCACGCTGCGCGACGCGGTGTTCGGCTATGGCGACGACGATGCGCCGCCCGCGCTGACGGTCGCGGCGCTGGACATCCGGCCGGGCGAAAAGATCGCGCTGCTCGGCCGTAACGGCGCGGGGAAATCCACGCTGTTGCAGGGGCTGTCGGGCATGATGCCGCCGCTTTCGGGCGAAGTGCTGCTCGACGGGCTGACGCTGGCGCAGGTCGATCCGGTCGATGTGCGTCGCGACGTCGCGCTGCTGACGCAGAACAGCCGGCTGTTCCATGGAACACTGCGCGAAAATCTCGCGCTGGGCGCACCGATGGCGACCGACGACGAGATGCGCGACGCACTGGCGATGGTCGGGGCCGAAGCGTTCGTCCGGCGGTTGCGCGACGGGCTGGGGCATCCGGTGCTGGAAGGCGGGCTGGGTCTGTCCGGCGGGCAGGTGCAGGCGCTGTTGCTGGCGCGGCTGTTGCTGCGGCGTCCGGTGGTGGCGTTGCTCGACGAACCGACGGCGGCGATGGACGAGGCGACCGAACGCCAGTTCATCCAGCGGTTTGCCCAGTGGAGCCGTGGGCGCACCGTCGTGGTCGCGACACATCGTATGCGGATGCTGGATCTGGTAGACCGGATCGTCGTGATTGATCGCGGGACGGTGGTGCTCGACGCGGCGAAGGACGTGGCGCTGGCACGGATGAACGGCAAGCGGGGCGAGGCGGCATGATCGGGACCGACATACCCGAACCGTTCGGCGACCATGGCGAGGGTCGCCTGCACCGGTCGCGGCGGCTGGTGTGGATCCTCGCTGCGCTGTTCGTGGCGGGGCTGTTATGGGCATGGCTCGCAAGTCTGGATGAAGTCGCGACCGGCGAAGGGCGGGTGGTGCCGACCCGGCGCGAACAGGTGCTGCAATCGCTGGAGGGCGGATTGCTGGCGAAGCTGATGGTGCGGCAGGACGATATCGTTCAGCCCGGACAGGTTCTGGCGCAGCTCGACCCGACGCAGGCGGGATCGACCGTCGAGGAAAGCGCCGCGAAATACCGGGCCGCGCTGGCCAGCGTCGCGCGGCTGGCCGCCGAAGCCAACGACACGCCGCTGACCTTTCCCGCCGAACTGGCCGGGTATCCGGGTCTGCAGGCGGCGGAACGGCGGCTGTATGAAACGCGGCGGCGCAGCCTGCGATCGTCGCAGGGGCTGATCGACGAATCGCTGTCGCTGATCGGTCGGGAAGTGTCGATCGGCGAATCGCTGATCGCGGTCGGCGCGGCGAGCAATGTCGAGGTGCTGCGGCTGCGGCGGCAGCGCGCCGACCTGCAACTCAAGAAGGCGGACCTGCATTCACAATATATGGTCGAGGCGCGGCAGGATCTGGCGCGGGTGAGCGAAGAGGTGGAGGCGCTGGCCCCGGTCGTGCGGGGCCGGTCCGACACGTTGCAACGGCTGACGCTGCGATCGCCGGTCAAGGGCGTGGTCAAGAACATTGAGGTGTCGACGATCGGCGGCGTCATTCCGCCGAACGGCAAGGTCATGGAAATCGTGCCGATCGACGAGCGGCTGCTGGTGGAGGCGCGAATGTCCCCGCGCGACATCGCCTTCATCCGTCCGGGGCAGCGCGCCGGCGTCAAGCTGACGGCGTACGACTATTCCATCTATGGCGGACTGGAAGGTGCGGTGACGAGCATCTCCCCCGACACCATCCGCGACGACGTGAACCCGGAAATCCTGTATTACCGTGTGTTCGTGCGGACCAATTCGGACGCGCTGACGAACAGCGCAGGCAAGCGTTTCGCGATCACGCCCGGCATGGTCGCGACGGTAGATATCCACACCGGCAGCAAGACCGTGCTGCAATATCTGCTCAAACCGCTCAACCGTGCGCGAGAGGCGCTGCGTGAGCGATGACCGGCGGTTTTCCATCGAAAGGCGAAACGTGACCGGAACCCCTAAAAGAGATGCCGTCCGCGGTACGGGCGGGGAATCGCTGCTGCTGGCCCGCGCGCGGCAGGCGCGCCGGCTGCGCGCGACGATGGCGGCGGTGATGCCCCCCAGTCTGTTGCTCGATCCGGCATGGGATTTGATGCTGGACCTGCTGATCGCGTTCGAACAGTGCGAAAGTCTGTGTGTGAAGGACGTGGTGTACCTGTCGGGCGAGAACCCGACCAGCGCGCTGCGCCGGCTGGACAAGTTGCAGGCGAGCGGACTGCTGCGCCGGACGGTCGACCCGCACGATCATCGGCGGACGCAGGTCGAACTGACCCCGGCCGGGCGCGACGCGATGGCGCGGATGCTGGACCATCTGTTCGACCTGCACCCGACCGACGACGCGCCCGCCCGGCCCGGCCCCAGGTCGTTCAGGCCGGAAGGGCTGTAGCCACGTCCCGTCGGCGGGTCAGGATCAACAGCATCGCCAGCGCCGCCCCGGCCATCGCCGCCCCGGCCAGCGATACGGCGGGCAGGCCGAACCCCGCCCCGATGACGCCGCCGCCCAGCGCCGCACCGAACGCGTTGCCCAGATTGAACGCGCCGACGTTCATCGCCGATGCCAGATTGGGCGCTTCCGCCGCCGCCTCCATCACGCGCATCTGCAACGGCGGCACGATCGCGAAGCTGGCGATGCCCCATATCAGGATCGCGACGGCGGCGGGGGCCGGCCACTGCATCACGCCGGCAAAGACGACCAGCACGACCGTCAGGACGGCGAAGCTGCCGACCAGCGTCCGGTGGATCGAGCGGTCCGCCAGCCGCCCGCCCAGCGTGTTCCCGATCGTCAGTCCGATGCCGTACAGGATCAGCATCGCGGTCACGAACGCGGTCGATGCGTGCGTTTCCTCGCGCAGGATCGGCACGATATAGGTGAAGACGGTGAACATCGCGCTTGCCCCGACCACGGTCAGCGCCAGCGCCGCCAGTACCGGTCCCCGCGACAGGACACGCAGTTCGTTGCGGATATCGCCGTCCTGTGTGGCCGGGAGCGGCGGCAGCGCCAGCCGCAGCGCAAGCATCGCCACCGCACCGACGACGGCGATGCCGGCAAAGGACGCGCGCCAGCCCAGCGTCGCGCTGGCCCAGGTGGCGAGCGGGACACCGCCGATGGTCGCGATCGTCAGGCCGGCGAACATCGCCGCGATGGCCGCCGCGCGTCGGTCCGGCGCGACCAGACCGGCGGCGACGACCGATCCGACCCCGAAGAACGCGCCGTGGTTGAACGACGTGACGACCCGCGCGGCCATCAGCAGCCAATAGCCGTCGGCCACCGCCGACAGGGCGTTGCCGAGCGTGAAGATACCCATCAGCCCGACCAGCAATGTGCGCCGGTCGACCCGGCCGGTGGCGAGCGTCATCAGCGGTGCGCCGATCAGCACTCCCATCGCATAGGCGCTGACCAGCAGGCCCGCCGCCGGGATCGATACGCCCAGATCGGACGCGATATCGGGCAGCATGCCCATCGGGGCGAATTCGGTCACGCCGATGCCGAAGGCGCCGATGGCGAGCGCGAGGACAGGGAGGTTGAGGCGCATGAGAGGCTTCCCGTTGTTGCAGACGATGACATGATCGTTGGCAACGCCCACGGGTAGGCGCAGAATGGGACCAGCAGTCGTGCGTGGGGATCACAGATGGATGTCGGTGGCCGGTCGGGCGAAATGACGGTGTTCGCCGTGGTGGCCGAACAGGGCAGCCTGTCGGCCGCCGCGCGGACGCTGGGGCTGACCCCATCGGCGGTCAGCCGGATCGTCGCGCGGATCGAGGCGCGGCTGGGGGTGCGGTTGCTGGTGCGGACGACGCGGGCGTTGTCGTTGACGGTCGAGGGCGACGCCTATCTGCGCGCCGCGCGACGCATCCTCACCGACCTTGCGGAGGTGGAGGGCGCGATCGCCGATCAGGCGTCCCCGCGCGGGCGGTTGCGGGTCACCGCGTCGCTGGCGCATGGCCGGTTGTTCGTCTTGCCGTTGCTGGGCGATTTCACCGCGCGCTATCCCGGCATCGTGGTCGATCTGAACCTAAGCGACCGGATCGTCGACGTGCTGCGCGGACAGGCCGATGTCGCGATCCGGTTCGGCCAGCTCGCCGACAGTCCGCTGACCGCGCGCAAGCTGGGCGAAACGGGGCGGGTGGTGGTGGCGTCGCCCGACTATCTGGCGCGTCATGGCGTGCCGCGCGTGCCGGACGATCTGCTGAACCATAATTGCCTCAGCTTCAGTTTCCGTCGTGCGGAGCCGGGATGGCCGTTCCGGCAGGACGGGCGGGACCGCGCGCTGGCCGTCACAGGAACGATCGAGGCGAATAACGGCGAATCGCTGACGCAACTGGCGCGCGCGGGCGTCGGGATCGCCCGCGTCGGACGGTTCGCGGTGGAGGACGATCTGGCCACCGGACGACTGGTGCCGCTGCTGGAGGCGTATAATCCGCAGGATCACGAGCCGCTACACGCGCTGTTCGTCGGCGGGGCGACCATGCCGGCACGGGTGCGGGCGTTCGTCGATTTCCTGGTGGAGCGCATGAACGGGCGCGGCGTGGCCTGAACCGGTGTCGGGGGTTCAGCCGGGCGGCGGCGCGGGGCGGCCGGACGCCATCGCGGCGGCGAGGGCGGCGATGCGGTGCGCGGCGGGGGGTGCGTCGTCATGCCACAACAGCGCGGTCTCGATGCGTTCGGCGAACCCGTCGATCGGCCGGGCGACCAGCGAATCCACCCCCAGCCGCGCGAGCGATGCCGGTGCGAGGACGACGCCGTATCCGGCCGCCGCCATGCTGGCCGCCGTGATGAAGTCACCGGTGTGGACGGTATCGGGCATGCCCGATCCGCCGATCGCCGCCAGCCGTTCGACATTTTCGCGAAAGCCGACGCGTTCGTTGAACTGCGGCAGCAGGAAGGTCTGCGACCCCAGCGCATCGGCGGGCACGGTGTCCAGCGCGGCGAACGGATGATCCCGTCCCAGCAACAACAGCAGCGGTTCGTCATGGACGGTCATCGCCCGGACCCCGGCCGGATAGGCGGGACGCGGACGTACCAGCGCGATGTCGATCCGCCGTTCGGCGATGGCGCGGATCTGTTCGGGCGTCTCGGTCATGCGAGGAACCATGGCGAGCATCGGCATTTCCCGACGGATCGACGTCAGCAGACGTGGCAACACCCCGCTGGCGACGGCCGAAAAGATGTATCCCATCGCGATCCGTCCAGCTTCCCCCCGCGCCGCCGCGCGTCCGACCGTTTCTGCGCGCATCAGCCGGTCCAGCGCCTCGCGCGCTTCGACAAGGAACAGTTCGCCGACATCGGTCAGGCGGACGGGTGCGCGCTTGCGTCGGGTGAACAGTTTCGCGCCGATCCTGTCCTCCAGCCGGGCCAACTGCATCGACGCGGTCGATTGGGCGAGGTTCGCGCGCTCGGCGGCACGGCCAAAATGGCGTTCCTCGGCCAGCAGGACGAACAGGTGCAAGAGTTGAGGGTCGAGCATGCACGGTTTAATCACGCAGGCCGATCAAATGCCATCGTCATGCTCCTTGATCGCGTCCGCCGGAACCGACATGCCGGGGGCATCAAGGATGGAGGACCGGATGGCGGACGCGGCTTCAGGCATGGCACGGTTCGATTGGGCGGACCCGTTCCTGCTCGACGATCAGCTGACCGACGAGGAGCGGATGATCCGCGACACGGCGCGCGCCTATGCGCAGGACCGGCTGGCGCCGCGCATCGTCGATGCGTTCCAGCATGAACATACCGATCCCGAAATCTTCCGCGAGATGGGCGAACTGGGGCTGCTCGGCCCGACGATTCCAGCCGAATATGGCGGCGTCGGTGCAGGATACGTGTCGTACGGTCTTGTCGCGCGCGAAGTCGAGCGCGTCGATTCGGGCTATCGTTCGATGATGAGCGTCCAGTCCAGCCTCGTGATGTATCCGATCAACGCCTATGGATCGGAGGCGCAAAAACAGGCGTTCCTGCCCAAGCTGGCGTCGGGCGAATATATCGGCTGCTTCGGGCTTACCGAACCCGATGCCGGGTCGGACCCCGCCGCGATGACGACGCGCGCACGCCGCGTCGATGGCGGCTACGTGATCTCCGGCGCGAAGACGTGGATCAGCAATTCGCCGATCGCCGACGTGTTCGTCGTATGGGCGAAGTCCGACGAACATGACGGTGCGATTCGCGGCTTCCTGTTGACCAAGGGGTTGAAAGGGCTTGTCGCGCCCAAGATCGACGGCAAGCTGTCGCTGCGCGCGTCGGTCACCGGCATGATCCTGATGGACGAGGTCGAGGTCGGCGACGATGCGCTGTTGCCGCATGTGCAGGGGCTGAAAGGGCCGTTCGGCTGTCTCAATCGCGCGCGCTACGGCATCAGCTGGGGCGTGCTGGGTGCGGCGGAGTTCTGCATGCACGCCGCCCGGCAATATGGACTGGACCGCAAGCAGTTCGGCACGCCTCTGGCCGGGCGGCAACTGTTCCAGAAGAAGCTGGCGGATATGGAAACGGAGATCGCGCTGGGGTTGCAGGCGAGCCTGCGCGTCGGGCGGCTGATGGACGAAGGCCGGTTCGCACCGGAGATGGTCAGCCTGATCAAGCGCAACAATGTCGGCAAGGCGCTGGATATCGCGCGGGCCAGCCGCGACATGCATGGCGGCAACGGCATTTCAGGCGAATATCATGTGATGCGGCACATGATGAACCTCGAAACCGTCAATACATATGAAGGTGCGCACGACGTTCACGCGCTGATCCTCGGGCGTGCCATCACCGGCATCGCCGCGTTCTGATGACCGGGCTGCCGCTTGCCGGGGTGAAGGTGATCGAGCTGGCGCGTATTCTGGCCGGGCCATGGGCGGGGCAGGTGCTGGCGGATCTGGGGGCCGATGTCGTCAAGGTCGAAAGCCCGGCGGGCGACGATACGCGGCATTGGGGACCGCCGTTCATCGACAATGGCGACGGCACGCAGGATGCCGCCTATTTCCACAGCGCCAATCGCGGCAAATCGTCGCGCGTAATCGATTTCGCCACGGCGGAAGGACAGGCGGAGGTCCGCGCGCTGGTCGCCGACGCCGATGTGCTGATCGAGAATTTCAAGGTCGGCGGGCTGGCGCGCTATGGCCTCGATTACGCTTCGCTCCGCGCAATCAATCCCCGGCTGGTCTATTGCTCGATCACCGGGTTCGGGCAGGACGGTCCGTACGCCACGCGCGCCGGATACGACTTCATCGTGCAGGGGATGAGCGGGATCATGAACCTGACCGGCGAACCCGATGGCGCGCCGCAGAAGATCGGCGTTGCCTATGCCGATATCCTGACCGGGCTGTATGCGGTGATCGGCATCCAGGCGGCGCTGCGCGAGCGTGAGACGACCGGGGTCGGCACATGGATCGACATGGCGCTGTTCGACACGATGGTCGGCACGCTGGCCAATCAGGCGATGAATTGCCTGTCGTCCGGTATCGACCCGCGCCGGATGGGGAATGCCCATCCCAATATCGTGCCCTATGCGGTGTTCCCTGCCAGCGACGGCTGGTTCATCCTCGCCACCGGCAATGACGCGCAGTTCCGTCGCGTGTGGGCGTTGCTGGGGCTGGCCGACGATCCGGCGCTCGCCACCAATCGCGGTCGGGTGGCGCAGCGCGAGCGGGTAACCGCGATGATCGAGGACGCGACCCGCCGCTGGCGACGCGACGACATCCTTGCCGCGCTGGAGCGGATCGCAGTTCCCGCCGGCCCGATCAACACCGTCGCGGAGGCGCTGGCCGATCCGCAGATCCGGGCACGCGGCATGGTGATCGATGCGGCGCGTCCGGGCGGCGGTTCAGTCCCCGGCGTGCGCACCCCGATCCGCTTTGCCACGGCCGCCGCCCCGTCCGGCCGTGCCGCGCCCGGGCTGGGAGAGGGCTGATCCGCGCCAGATCTTGACCGGGGTCGACGCTGACACGCCACCCTGATGCGCCGGGCAGCGAGCGTAGCGGCGTTGCCGGTCGAGACAGATCCACACTTCGTCCAGCCAGCCGCGCTTGTCGGTGGTGATCCGCATTCCTTCGGCGGTGATGCCCGGATTGGCACGGGCGATCGCCGCCGCCAATTGTCCGGCGGTCAGTCCGGGACGGCGCGACAGGGCGGCCATGTCGGGAAAGCGCAACCGCTGGAACATGGTGCGCGATTCGTTGAAATAGGCGGCCGGCGTCACGCCCATGCATGTCCCGTGCTTGGCATATTCATGCTGGAGAAGCTGCGCGGACGGCGTGACGCACAGGTTCCGGCGCACTTCCGCTTCGGACAGGATGGGGGCGGGGCGGCAATATTGCGGCCACGCCTTGCCCGTGCCGTCCGGCCACAGTCCGTGAAGCGTAAAGCCGAAGACGTTGTCGCCGCACTGGAACGCCGCGCGCGGATCGTCGCCACGGGTGCGGCAATATCCCGGGCTCCACGTGATCGCCAGCGTATAGCCGCCGATCGGCAGGACGCGGCGCGGCTGCGACGGGGAGGGAAGATCGGCGCGCGGTCGGTCGATCTGACGGGGCGCGGTGCATTGCAGCGCCTGTGCGGACGCCAGCGCGGGCGTCAGCAGCGCGGCGAGAAGAAAGAGGATGCGCTTCATCGGTCGTTACCTTCGCCCATCGGCGCGAACCATGCGACGGCATCGGGCCGGAACAGGTTCACGGTCGCCACGACCTGCAACACCACCGCGACCATCCGCGCGATCCCCGCCGCGTCGGTCAGGACATAGCCGTTCGCGATCGACAGCAGCAGCCCGACGACCGAAATCGCGGTGAAGGCGACGATCACCCATTTGGCGACGGTGACCGCGCGACGGGCGGCCAGATACCACAGCAGCAGCGAGAGCAGCGTGCCGACCGCCAGCATCGCGGCGGCAACGGCCGAAGCCGCACCGCCCAGCGCCGCCGTTTCGGGCTGCGACGCGATCCGCGCGGTCGTTACCGGCCATTCGAGGATGCTGCCGACCAGCCCGATGGCGATGGCGGCAAGGTAGAGCCGGTCGAACCGGACGATCGATGGCGGACGCATGGTTTCCCCCTGATGAAGCCCCGGCCCGATCATGCCCGCGCGGGTGCGGCGGCGTCGAGCGTGAAATCCAGTCCGATGTCGGCGGCGGGTGCCGATTGGGTCAGTCGCCCGACGCTGACATAGGTCACGCCGGTCTCCGCAATCGCGCGGATGGTGTCGAGCCGGACGCCACCCGACGCCTCGGTAGGGACGCGACCGGCGACCAGCGCCACCGCATCGCGCAGCATCGCCGGGGGCATGTTGTCGAGCAGCAGGTGCGTCGCACCGGCGGACAAAGCGGGTTCGATCTGGTCGATGCGATCGACCTCCACGATGATCCGTTCGATCCCCGCCGCCTTGGCGCGGGCGGTCGCCTCCCCCACCGATCCGGCGACGGCGACGTGATTGTCCTTGATCATCGCTGCGTCCCACAGCCCGATGCGATGGTTGGTCGCGCCGCCCATCCGCGTCGCGTATTTCTCGATCCGGCGCAGTCCGGGAATGGTCTTGCGCGTGTCCAGCAGCGTCGCACCGGTCCCCGCGATCGCATCGACATAGGTGGTGGTCAGCGTGGCGATGCCCGACAGGTGCTGCACGGTGTTGAGCGCCGATCGCTCGGCGGTGAGCAGCGCGCGGGCATTGCCGCGCAGCCGCAGCAATTCGGTGCCCGCCGCTACCCGGTCGCCGTCCGCGACCAGCCGGTCGATCAATACGGCGGGGTCGAGATGGCGGAAAAACGCTTCGGCGATGGCGATGCCGGCGACGGTGATCGCGTCGCGGCTGTCCATCACGCCGGTAAACACGGCATCGGCCGGGATCACCGCCTGCGACGTGACGTCGCCGCCGGTGCCCAGATCCTCGGCCAGCGTGGCGGCGACGAAGGCGGGGAGGTCGAATCCGGGAATCATGGGCGACGGGGTCCGAAGCTGACGGTCCGGCGGGCGGTGCGCGGACGGGTTGGGAAGAGACATCGATGTGCCGTTAGCGTACGGCGTTTGGCCAGACATAGGGCGATCGAACGCTGCTGGACAAGGCGCGAACGATGAACCGATGCGGTGCGGCCTGTGCAACTGGATCAGGGGCGGGAAACCGGTTCGGGACGGAGATAGGCGAACATGTGCGGGACATAATCGCCCTTGCCGATCGCAATCCCATTGTTCCGCAGGATCGCATAGGCGGTTACGACATGGAAATAGAATTGCGGTAACGCCCAGTCCCGCGCGAACGCCTGTCCGGTCATGTCGAACGTCATGCCGCCGGGAAGCTCGATCGTGATCGGCAAGGTGGCCCCGGCATCCAGTGCGTCCTCCCCCAGTCCGTCGACATGCGACAGCGCCGCTTCGATCCTGTGTCGCGCATCCGCCAGCGATCCCGGTTCGGCTTCGGCATTGCGTCCTTCGGCTGCGACCGCGAGGACCGAAGCCGGAATTTCGATTCCGCGCAGACGGAACGTCGCTTCCTGCGCCTGATAGGCGGCGAAACGGAGTTGCGCGGCAAGCGGAAACATATCGGGCGCAAGACGCGCGGAAAGCAGGCTTTCGGCACGATCGGGCGCGTCCCGTTCAGCCTTGTCCAGCAATCCGTTCAACGTGCGCAGCATGTTGCGATAGGTCGGAACGAGCAGGGCGGTCAGCGACATAGGTTCCTCACCTTTAAGGGCTAGAGCGATTTTCGACCAATTTGAACCACCGTCATCGCCCTTCGGGCGCCTGCTTCGCAGCGGGGTGCTTTCGATCCGGGCCGGCGTTGCTCGTCGGTCACGATGCTTCAGCATCGCTCCCTCCTCGCGCCTTGCCCCGAACCGAAATCACCGCCGTGACGGTGATCCAACCTGATCGGAAACCACTCTAGCCGGCCGTCTAGACCCGTCCACGTCGAACGGCCAGTTTCAAACCGGCAGCGAAACGATCAGGAGCGCTGCGGCTATTCGTTTCGGATCGAACGAACGCCTGTTCGCGCGACATGGACGACCACCGCGGTCGACAACAGGATCGCCGACACCAGCGCGCCGATCGCCAACAGGCCGCGATCGGTTACCGCCACGTCGGCCGTCAGCCGGGCACGCTTACCGATGCGGATCGCCAGTCGGGCCTGCTGGAGGTCGTGGCGCGGGGCGGGGGTCGTGGTCTTCATACGCGGTCAACGCCGCACGCGCCGGTCCGCTCCGTTGGGTCAGCCGGCACGCTGCCCCTCGACGATCGCGATCGCGCGGTCGATCGCGGCTTCGATCGACAGGAAGCTGGTGTCGAGCGGCGCGGCGTCGGGCGACATGGCGAGCGGCGCGGTAGCTCGGCCCGAATCGCGTTCGTCGCGCGCGCGGATGTCGGCAAGGACGCGGTCGAACGTTACCGTCTCGCCCGAACGCACCAGTTCGAGATGGCGGCGACGGGCGCGGATCGACGGAGTCGCCTTCACGAACAGCTTCGCATCGGCATCGGGCGCGATGACCGTGCCGATATCGCGACCGTCGAGGACCGCGCCACCGGGCTGGGCAGCGAAGCGACGCTGACGGTGGAGCAGCGCGGCGCGGACCAGCGGATGCGCCGACACGATCGATGCGGTCTTGCCGGCATCGTCGGTGCGCAGCCATGGATCGCCCAGCAACGCATCGTCGAAATCGCAGGCGGCGACGCAATCGGCCTCGATCGTCGGGTCCAGCCCCTCCCGCAGTACGGTGGCAGCGACCGCGCGATACAGCAGCCCGGTATCGAGATGCGGCAGGCGGTAATGCCGCGCCAGCGCGCGGGCGATCGTACCCTTGCCCGACGCGGCGGGACCGTCGACCGCGATAATCACAACGGTGCGCCCAGATCGCGCAGCAGCGTGGTGAAGGTGGGAAAGCTGGTCGCGACCGGTGCCATGTCGTCGATCGTGACCGGTGCGCTGCTGACGAGGCCGGCGACGACGAAGCTCATCGCGATCCGGTGATCCAGCTTCGCCGCGATCGTGCCGCCGCCGGGCAGGGGATCGCCGCCGGTGCCGTCGATGATCAGGCCGTCTTCGGTTTCCTGCACCCGCGCGCCGATCATGCGCAGCCCTTCCGCCATGGTGGCGATGCGGTCGCTTTCCTTGACGCGCAGTTCGTCCAGTCCGGTCGTTACCGTCCGCCCCTTCGCCAGCGCGGCGGCGACGAACAGGATGGGAAACTCGTCGATCATCGACGGCGCGATGGCCGGATCGACGGTGATTCCGGTCAGCGTCGACGCGCGTACGACCAGATCGGCGACCGATTCGCCACCGACCTCGCGCGCATTAGCGTACGTTATGTCCGCGCCCATCGCGCGCAGCACGTCGAACAATCCGGCGCGCGTCGGGTTCAGCCCGACATTCGTAACCGTCACCACGCTGCCCGGCACCAGCAGCGCCGCGACGACGGGGAAGGCGGCGGACGATGGATCGCCCGGCACGGTGATCGTCTGCGGCCGCAGTTCCGCCTCGCCATGCAGTTCGATCACGCGGCCGGTCGGAGTCTGCTCGACGGTCAGCGTCGCGCCGAAGCCCTTCAGCATGCGTTCGCTATGGTCGCGGGTCGGGACCGGTTCGACCACGCGGGTGATCCCCGGCGTGTTGAGGCCGGCCAGCAGGATCGCCGACTTCACCTGTGCCGAGGCGACCGGCAGCGTATAGTCGATCGGCACGGCGGGCGCGATCCCTCGCAGCATCAACGGCAGGCGACCGCCGGGGCTGGCGGTGATGTCCGCGCCCATCGCACGCAACGGATCGATGACCCGCCCCATCGGCCGTCCGCTGAGCGAGGCGTCGCCGGTGAAGGTCGCGGTGATCGGATGCGACGAAACCAGCCCCATGAGCAGCCGGGTGGACGTCCCCGAATTGCCCATGTCGAGCGCGCCTGCGGGTTGCAGCAACCCACCCACGCCGACGCCATCGATCGTCCATACCCCGTCGTCGCCGCGCACGATCGTCGCCCCCATCGCGCGCATCGCGGCGGCGGTGGCGAGCACGTCCTCTCCCTCCAACAGGCCGGTGACGCGGCTGGTGCCGACCGCGAGCGCCGACAGCATCAGCGAACGATGGCTGATCGACTTGTCGCCGGGAACGGGGATCGTGCCGGTGAGCGGGCCGCTGGCAGCGAGCGACAGGGGGCGGGGAGGGGAGCCATGCATGGCCGGCGGCTTTGACAGCGCGTGCCCGCTATGGCAAGGCGCGCGCCAATCCGGGGCTTGTCGCTCCGTTTTTCCACAGCACTGAAAGGCTTGGGGCTACACATGGTGAAGCCGGAATGGGGTACGAAGCGTACCTGCCCGAAATGCGCGACGCGCTTCTATGATCTCGGCAATGACGAACCCGTCACCTGCATCAATTGCGGCGTGCACTGGAATCCAGAACCGATCCTGAAGTCGAAGCAGCCGATGCCGTTCGAACAGGTCAAGGCTGTCGAGAAGGAAGGTCCGAAGGACGCCGATCTGGGCGACGATCTGGATATCGAGGGCGACGACGAGCCGTCGGCCGACGACGATGTCGATCTGGGCGGCGACGACGATCTGGGCGTCGACACCACCGATGAGGACAGCGATACCGAGCGGTGACGCTTTTTTCATGGCAGGCGCGTCGATACGCGCTTGCCAAACCGGCGCCCGTTGCATAGAGGGCGCCTTCCCCGCCAGCGGGGAGGCGGACGGATTGCCGATGGCAACCCGACGCAAAAGGTTCGGGGCCGTAGCTCAGCTGGGAGAGCGCTGCAATGGCATTGCAGAGGTCAGGGGTTCGATCCCCCTCGGCTCCACCATTTCCAAAGAACCCCGCAGCGATGCGGGGTTTTTCGTTTTGGGCGACCAAGTCCACGAAGGTCCGCGCGACTACCAAATCGGTTACGGCCGCAATGATATTAAACCAGTATATCGTGGCGTTCCCTAACAAACGCTAGCTGGTTCCCCCTATCATCTTGGGGAACCGGGTTCTGGAACGTCGAACACGACTGCTGGCTTTTTCGGGATTGGCGGATGCCGACCGGACGTCGATCGACTTGTTGCTGGACCAGCGTCAGCGCACGATCGCCGCACGTCGTGACGTCGTGTCCGAGGGGCATTTGCCGCACTGCGTCCATTTCCTGTTAGAAGGATGGGGATGCCGGTATCGCCAGTTGCGCGACGGGCGGCGGCAGATACTGGCGCTGCTGCTGCCGGGCGACATGTTCGACGCCAATGTGCAGGTGCTGGCCGCCATCGACCATTCGATCAGCGCGATTACGCCGATGACGATCGCGGAGGTCGCGCCTGAAACGGTCAGCGACCTGATCCGCACGAATCCGGCGATCGCCCGCGCGATCTGGTGGAACGATCATGTTTGCGTCGCGACGCAGCGCGAATGGACCGCGACGCTGGGCATGCGCACGGCGCGGGAGCGGATCGCCCACTTGTTGTGCGAGGTCTATTTCCGGTTGCGGTTGATGGGTCGCTGCGTCGGGCGGACCTGCGAATTTCCCCTGACGCAGGTCGATGTCGGCGAAGCGACCGGGCTGACCCCGGTCCACGTCAACCGGATGGTCCAGGAGCTTCGTCGCGAACGGTTGATCGAATGGGCGGGACGGACGCTGACGATCCTCGACCTCGACGGGTTATGCGAGGTGGCGCAGTTCGCGCCGGCCTATCTGCATCTCGACCGGACGGTGCCGGCGGACGCGATAGCGGGGTAGGCGGCGTCCCGTAACCGGACTCGGGCGGACAAATCACCGCGCGACGAAATGCCTAACGCGGCGTTAACGTTGCATGATGACGCCGCACGATCAGATCCGCCCGCAAGGCCACCCATTCCGCGCCCGCTTGCCGCGCGCCGTCGCCCTGCCGGCGGAGGAAAGCGAGCTGAAGCTGTTCGCGGTCAGCTTCACCGCGTTCTTCGTCTGCTTCTATACGTTCCTGATCTGACGTCGCGCCGATCGGGGGCGCGACCGGACTAGGCGGGGCAGCCATCGTCGCAGGCGCGGTGGAGTCGCCATGCCAGCCACGCCGATCCAAGGCACAGCGCCGCCACGATCAGCAGCATGTCGGTCGGCCCGACACCGGCACGGGTCAGCAGGATGACCCCGACCGCCCCGAACGACATCGCGGCGCAATTGACCACGTTGTTCGCCGCGACGGTGCGCGCGGTCTGGTCCTTCGTCACGGTCGTCGTGAGGAAGGCGTAGAGCGGAACCACGAACATGCCGCCGAAGATGGCGATCGCCCCCAGCGTCAGCAGGACGAACAGCGATTGCGGATGCGTCACGAAATCCACCGCGCCGTACAGTTTGCCGGGGGGTGCGGGCGTCCACGCCTTTGCCTCCAGCGCGAAGGCGACGAGGCATACCGCCATCGCGATCACCGATCCGGGCGAATAGCGCGCCGATATCCGGCTTTTCAGCAATGCGTTGATGATGAGCGACCCGATCGCCACGCCGATCGAGAAGATCGCGATGGTGAGCGAGGCGACACGTTCGTCGGCGGTCAGCACGTTCTTGACCAGCACGGGAAAGGTGACGATCAGCACCGACCCGATCATCCAGAAGAAGCTGATCGCGAGGATGGCGAGGAACAGCCGGCGGATGTGCATCGTCGCCGACACGAGGTGCCATGACGCGGTGAACGGGTTGTAGTTGATCTTGAGTTCGGGGCCGACGCGTGGCGCGGCCGGGACCATCCGCCCGGTGAACCAGCCGAGAATCGCGACGACGACGACCAGCGCGGCGGCGGTTTCGACCGAGATATAGCCCGCGACGATCGTGCCGGTCAGGATCGACAGATAGGTCGCGGCCTCGACCAGCCCGGTGCCGCCCAGCACTTCATGATCCTTCAGATGCTGGGGCAGGATCGCGTATTTGATCGGGCCGAAAAAGGTCGAATGGCAGCCGAGCATGGCAACCGCGCTCAACATCATCACCAGCCCGACCGTCGAATGCCCCGACCGCGCGACCAGCATGCCCGCCGCGCCATAGATCATGATCCCGATCTCGATCGTCTTGACGATGCGGATGATCTTCGCCTTGTCGTGATTGTCCGCCAGTTGCCCCGACAGCGCGGACAGCAGCACGAACGGCACGATCGACAGGCCGGTGGCCAGCGCGTTGAAATTCTGTTCGCCCGCCGGGTCGCTGAACAACTGGTAGGTGGCGAACAGCACCATCGCGGTCTTGAACAGATTGTCGTTGAACGCGCCCAGGAACTGGGTGGCGAACAACGGCAGGAAACGGCGCTGACCCAGCAACCCCAGCGCATTGTCCATTCGATATCCGGTCCGTCCCATGTCCCCCGAAGGGTGTTGGCGGCGGTGTAGCCGAGGCGTCATGCCCGCTTCAATCGCCGAATGGCCTTTCTCCCGTCACACAGGCGGTGCTAAGTGGTTCGGGTGTTGACGCTTCCCAATATATTGACGCTGTCGCGTATCTTCGCGGTTCCGCTGCTGGTCGCCCTGTTGTGGTGGCCGATGTGGCATGCGGGCTATGCGCTGGCCTTCGCGCTGTACTGCCTGATGGGCATCACCGATTATTTCGACGGCTATCTCGCGCGCGCGCAGGGGACGGTGTCGAAACTGGGCGTGTTCCTCGATCCGATCGCCGACAAGATCATGGTGGCGGCGGTGATCCTGATGCTGGTCGGTACGCGGCACGACGTGGCGATCATCACCGGCATCCACCTGATCGCCGCGCTGACCATCCTGCTGCGCGAGATCGCGGTATCGGGGCTGCGCGAGTTTCTGGCGGGCATTCAGGTGTCGTTGCCGGTGTCGAAACTGGCGAAGTGGAAGACGACGCTGCAACTCGTGGCGTTCGGCGCGCTGATCCTTGCCGGTGCGATGCCGGCCTATCCGTTCGTGCATGTCACCGGACTGGTGTGCCTGTGGGGGGCGGCGGCGCTGACCGCGATCACCGGATGGGACTATCTGCGGATCGGCCTGCGGCACATGGACAGCTGATGCGAATCGATCTGCTCTATTTCGCATGGGTGCGCGAAGCGATCGGGACGGGGGCCGAGACGGTCGAAGTGCCCGACGACGTCACCACGGTCGCGACGCTGATCGACTGGCTGGTGACGCGCAGCGACGGGCATGCGTCCGCGCTGCGCGACAGGGCGCGGTTGCGCGCCGCCGTCGATCAGGTGTTCGTCGATCACGACGCGTCGATCGTCGGCGCGCGCGAAGTGGCAATCTTTCCCCCGGTGACCGGCGGATGATTCGCGTCGTCGTCCAGTCGGAACCGATCGACATCGCCGCCGAACACGCTGCTGCCGAACAGGCCGATGCGGGGGCGGTGGCCAGCTTTACCGGTCTGGTACGCGGCGACGACGGGGTGACCGAACTGGCGCTGGAGCATTATCCGGGAGCGACCGAGCGTGCGCTGACCAAATTATGCGAACAGGCGGTAGCGCGTTGGTCGTTGGCGGGGGCAACGGTGGTTCACCGGGTCGGCCCGATGGTGCCCGGCGACCGGGTGGTGTTCGTGGCGACGACCGCGCGGCATCGCGGCGCGGCGCTGGAAGCCTGCGCGTTCCTGATCGACCGGTTGAAGACCGGCGCGCCGTTCTGGAAACGCGAGCAGCGTGGCGCGGCGGCGACATGGGTCGAGGCGCGCGACAGCGATGCGGCAGCGGCGGAGCGCTGGCGCTAGCGCGTGCCGATTTAAGGAGTGCGCATTCCTCGCAAGTGCCGTCGAACTTGTCGAAATAGCGTGAGAACTGCCACGCTGCTTCGATACGCGCCTTCGACTTCGCTCAGTCGCTACTCAGTACGAACGAATGTTCCATGCCATAACGGCCGATACGCGCGATAGCGGCGCGGAGGCGGAATGGGGGGGACGGACCGTGGCCCGTCCCCGACCGGTCAGCCCAGCTTCGGGGCGAGTACGCCGTTCACAACGTGCACTACGCCGTTCGACTGCTGCACATCATACTGCGTGACATAGCTCTTGCCGCCGCCGACGTCGGTCAGCACCAGCGCGCCGTTTTCAACCGTGGCGGTGAGCGGCTGGCCCTCGACAGTGGTCAGCGTCGCCTTGCCCCCGCCCGACTGGACCTGCGCCTGCAACGCGGCCGCATCGAACTTGCCCGCCACGACGTGATAGGTCAGCAGCTTGGTCAGCGATGCCTTCTGCTCGGGCTTCAGCAGCGCGTCGAGCGTGCCGGGCGCGAGACGGCCGAACGCTTCGTCGGTGGGGGCGAAGACGGTGAACGGTCCCGGGCCGGACAGCGTTTCGGCGAGGCCGGCGGCCTGCACCGCCTTGACCAGCGTGGTCAGGTTGTTCGCCTTCGACGCATTGGCCACGATCGTCGCGGTCGGCAGCATCGGTGCCCCGCCGACGGTCACGGGCGCTGCGTTGGTGGCGGGGGCGGCGGGCTGCGCGGTCGTGCCGGGCTGGGCGGGCGCGCCCGGCTGGGCAGGGGCGCCGGGCTGTGCGGGCGTACCGGGCTGTGCAGGCTGGGCCGTCGGCGTGGTCGGCGGCGGCGCGGTGGGTGCGGTCTGGGCAGAGGCGGTGCCTGCCAGCGCAATGGCAAGGGCGGCGGCGGAAATGGTGGCGCGAATCATCGGGATCTCCGGTGGTTGCGGTGGAACATCGTCCGATGCGTGATCGCATCGACCCGGGGAATACGGTTCGCCTACCGAAACGGTTCCCGGAAAGCGCGGCGACTGGTCAGGCTTGGTCCGCCGACAGTATCTCGGCCAACAGCCGGAAGTCGCGTTCGCGCGGCGATGCGCGCCGCCATACCAGCGCGATGCGCCGCGACGCATTCGGCGATTCGATCGCGCGTGCGGTAACGCGGGTATTGTCCAGGATACCCGCTGCGATCGCCATTTGCGGCAACATGGTGGTGCCAAGGCCGTTGTCGATCATCTGGACGATCGTGTGCAGCGACGTTCCCATCATCGTCGCCTGTCCGCGCGCTTCGGGCTGTTCGCAGGCCCGCAGCGCGTGATCCTTCAGGCAATGACCGTCCTCCAGCAACAGCAGCCGGTGGGGATCGATATCGTCGGCGAACATCGGACCGCCCGACGCCCCCGCGTCATTGTCGGGCACGGCGAGGAACAGGCGATCGTCGAACAGCGGTGCGGTTTCTACTTCGCCGCAATGATAGGGCAGCGCCAGCAGCACGCAATCGGTGCGGCCATGGTTCAGCCCTTCGCACGCCGCCGCGCTGGGTTCCTCGCGCAGGTAGAGCTTCAGATCGGGATAGTCGCGGCGCAATCGCGGCAGCAGGCGGGGCAGCAGGAACGGCGCGATCGTCGGGATGACGCTCATCCGCATGTCGCCCGACAGCGGTCGCCCGGCCGCGCGCGCCATGTCGGTCAGTTCCTCCGCCTCGCGCAATACCCGGCGCGCCTTTGCCACCATCGCGTCGCCCAGCGGAGTGAAGCGCACCACGCGGCGGGTACGTTCGACAAGGACCACGCCGATCAGCGTTTCCAGTTCGCGGATGCCCGCCGACAGCGTGGACTGGGTAACGAACGTCGCTTCCGCCGCCCGGCCGAAATGCCCGGAATCATGCAAGGCGACCAGATATTGAAGCTGTTTCAGCGTCGGCAGATAGGTGGACATGCCGGCCTATTTATCGACTGCGTCGATCGATCCCAAGGGTATTTCCGATTTGAACGGTCCGAACCGTACCCTATAGCGCATTGCAGCAATTCATGGTGCTGCGACGCACCGCAACGAAAGGGCTTCCCTATGCTGACCGTCGGCGACAAGCTTCCCGAATTCACCGTTCCCGTCCAGCAGGGCATTGCTGCACTGCCCGCCGGCGAGACGCTGAGCCACGACGCGTTCCCCGGCAAGTGGAAGGTGCTGTTCTACTGGCCGAAGGATTTCACCTTCGTCTGCCCGACCGAGATTGTCGGTTACAGCGAACTGAAGGGCGATTTCGAGGATCGCGACGCCGTGCTGATCGGTGCATCGACCGACACCGCGCACGTCCACCTCGCATGGCGCAAGTCGGACCCCGATCTGGCCGCTGCCGATTTCCCGTGGATCGCCGACAATGGCGCGGTGCTGGCCGGTGCACTCGGCATTCTCGACAAGAACGAGCATGTCGCGTTCCGCGCAACCTTCATCATCGATCCCGACAACGTGATCCAGGCGGTGCAGGTCAACGGGCTGAACGTCGGCCGCAATCCGCAGGAAACGCTGCGTGTGCTCGACGCGCTCCAGACCGACGAACTGTGCCCGTGCAACTGGAACAAGGGCGACGACGTCCTGCAGGTCGCGGCCTGATCTTACGGGGGCGGGCCGTACGCCTGCCCCCCTTTTTCTGCGTCACCCCAGCGAAGGCCGGGGTCTCTCCGTCACCGGGAGACCCGGGCTTGCGCTGGGGTGACGTGTATCTGCCATTTGGAGAATGATGATGTCGCTCAAGGATTTCGCCGGGCAACTGCCCGACTATGCCAAGGATATCCGGCTGAACGTCGGGTCGCTGCTGAACGAAACCGTGCTCGATCCGCAGAAGAAGTTCGGGACGATGCTCGCCTGCGCGCATGCGACCGGGCACAAGCCGCTGGTCGACGCGGCCGAAGCCGAAGTGGCCGACAAGCTGTCACCCGAAGCCGCCAATGCGGCGCGTGCGGCGGCGGCGGTGATGGCGATGAACAACGTCTATTACCGGTTCGTCCACCTCGCGAAGAACAAGGAATATGGCAATCTGCCCGCCAAGCTGCGGATGAACGTCATCGCGGCCCCTGGCATCGACAAGGTCGATTTCGAGCTATTCAGCTTGGCGGTGTCGGCGATGAACGGCTGCGGCATGTGCATCGACGCGCATGAGGATGTGCTGAAGAAGCACGGCGTGAAGGCCGAAGTCATTCAGGGCGCGGTACGGATCGGCGCGGTGATGCAGGCGGTCGGGACGATCCACGCCGCCGTTGCGTAAACGGTAGCAGAAGATGTTTCACGCGAAGGCGCGAAGGCGCGAAGGCCCGGAGAGATGGTGGCTTCCCGCCGTCTCGCGACAGCGAAACCTTCGCACTCGATTGCGACGGGGTGAGTCCGGGATCGCTACGCGATCGATTACCCGGAACGAGCCTCTCCGCGCCTTCGCGCCTTCGCGTGAAACCTCTATTCTTCTACCGACCGGCCTTACGACAGGGCGCGGTACACGCTGTACAGGCTGGTGATCGTCAGCACCGTGCCGACGAGCACCAGCAGCGTCCTTGCCGGGATATATTTCGCGAACATCGCGCCGAACGGTGCGGCGACCACGCCGCCGATGAGCAGTCCGGCAACGGCGGTGGTGAAGGCGCTCAATCCCAGATGGATCAGGAACGTCGCAGAGATGCTGACGGTCAGGAAGAATTCGACTGCGTTGACCGTGCCGATCGTGGTGCGCGGCGTGGCCCCCTGTACCAGCAGGTTGGACGTCACGACCGGCCCCCAGCCGCCGCCGCCCGCCGCGTCGAGGAAGCCGCCGATCAGCCCCAGCGGTGCGATCACCTTCGGCTCCTTCGGCGTCGGCGGATGGCGCAGCCCGCGCCACAGCAGGTAGACGCCGATCGCCGCCAGATAAGTCATGACGAACGGCCGGGTGACCGATGCGTCGAGCGTGGAAAGCAGATACGCGCCGGTCACGCCGCCGATGACGCCCGGCACCAGCAATCGCCAGAACAGCTTCCAGTTGACGTTGCGATGCAACGCGTGGCTCAACCCCGACACGCCGGTGGTGAAACATTCCACCAGATGGACGCTGGCGGATGCCGTGGCGGGGGGGACGCCGATCACGCTGACCAGCAGCGTCGATGAGATAACGCCGAACGCCATGCCGAGCGCGCCGTCGACGATCTGGGCCGCGAACCCGGCGGCGATGAACTCCGACAGTCGCACCCAGTCGATGTTTTCGAACATTCCGGTCCCTTCACTGCACGTCGCGGTCCCCCTGATGACGGCAAAGCAAAATGCCTACAAGATACATAGGGTTTGTTACGCTGACAGCATGGCTTGGCGATACGGCCCTGCCTGCCTACATATGGCGGCAGTTCAAGGGGATTGCGGATGCTCGCACGCGTGGTGCGCTATGTGGATTCGATCAAGGCGCGCGACCCCGCGCCACGGTCGCGCATGGAAATCCTGACTTATCCGGGGGTGTGGGCGCTGGCGTATCATCGCGTCGCCCACCGGCTGTTCCGCGCGCGCTGGTATTTCGCGGCGCGGGTGGTCAATCACTGGTCGCGGTTCCTGACGTCGATCGATATCCATCCGGGTGCCACGATCGGGCATAATTTCTTCATCGACCACGGCTTTACCGTGATCGGCGAGACTGCCGAGATCGGCGACGACGTCACCATCTATCAAAACGTCACGCTGGGCGGGACCAGTCCCGACAACGGCGTCGCGGGCAAACGGCACCCGACGATCAGCGATGGCGCGATCATCGGATCGGGCGCGCAGGTGCTGGGACCGATCGTAATCGGCCCGCGCGCGCGGGTCGGTGCAAATGCGGTGGTGACGAAAAGCGTGCCCGAAGCGACGACGGTCGTCGGTATCCCGGCACGTCCGACGGTGGTCGAGGGCGGACAGGGCGGCGATCCACGGTTCGTGCCGTACGGAACGCCTTGCCGCGACACGTTCGATCCGCAGACCCAACGGATCGAATTGCTCCGTTGCGAGCTGGAAACGCTGCGTCGGCGGCTGGACGAGGTGCTGGCCGAACAGCAGGACCAGCGCGACCGCGCCTGATGGGCACCGTCACCCCCTTTCCGATGCCGCAGACGCCCGGACAGGTCGGGTTCGATCGCGCCGAACTGACCCGCATCCTCGATCTATACGGGCGGATGGTCGCTGCGGGACATTGGCGCGACTATGCGATGGACATGGGCAAGGACGCGGCGGTGTTCAGCGCGTTTCGCCGCGCGACCGAGCGCCCCGAATTCCGCATCGAGAAACGCCCGGCGCTGCGCAACCGGCAGGGCATGTGGGCGCTGATCGGCGAGGCTGGGGCGGTGGTGAAGCGCGGGCAGGAACTGGGGCCGGTCCTGGCACCGGTCGAACGCCGGTTGATGAAGCTGGTCGAGGAATAGGAAACGGCCCCGGTTTCCCGGGGCCGCATCGTCCATCCATCCTTGTAACGCGGTTCAGGCGAGCGCCACCGGAGGCAGACGGTGGCCGAAGCCACCCAATGCACCGACCACCCGCCGCCGCATCGGCTGCCAGAATACCGACAGCGTCAGCAGCGCCGATCCGATGACGAACGCGGTAAAGGCGGCGGACAGCTCGACCGCCCCGGCCTGTTCGAACAGCGCGTAGAGTGCGTAGAGGACGTAGGCGAGACTGGACACCAGCAGCGCGCGGCGATCGACCGCCAGCGCGACGATGCCGAAGCCGATGTACAGCGCGATCACCACCGCCGCCATCGGCAGCGTGACGTTGGGGCCGAACACGCCCAGCAACTGGAACAGCGAATGCGCGATCAACGGCGCGGCTACGAGGTGCAGCCAGAAGGCGACGTCACTGCGCCGGGTCCGCCGGTCGCGATCGGACATGTCCCAACGCATCGCGACGAGGAACACGCCGAGACCGCCGAGCAGCGTGATCGGATAGACGCGATCCTCCAGCCCCGGAAAGGCGGCCAGCGCCAGACCTGCGACCGTCGCGACCAGCGCGAGCGCGCCCGCCGCAACCGTGATCGGCACCATGAACCGCTTCCAGTGCGCCCATGCCGCACCCGCCGCGACCAGTCCGATCCCGGCACCGATCACGGCGTTGACCCGGTCGGAGAAGTCGGGATCGAGTTCGACCATCACGCCGACCAACGTGGCTGCAACCCCACCGACGAAGGCGAGCAGCAGCAGGATGCTCGGCAGTGCCATCCGGCGACGCGCGGTGAAATATTCGGCAAGGAACCATGCCGCCCCCGCGACGCCCAGCCCCCCGAGCGGCGCGGTGATCGATCCGCCGATCCACGCCAGCGACACCAGCAGCAGTGCCAGCGCGACCGACACGAAGATGTCGTTGAACCCGGTCAGCAGCCGAAAAGACTCTTCGTCGACGACCGGCGTCGCACGCTGGCGGGCGACGTGGTTGCGCAGCGCTTCGGCGGCATCGGGCGACAATATCCCTGCCTCCACAGCACCGCTCAGATCGGTTTCACTATACATGCCCGTACCTCCTGTATTGGTGGAGTATGACACCAGTGTGTTGGATGGGCAATACGGTAATTACCGGCGTACCGGAGGGGGCCGCGTACTGCACCGACGGGCGGGGCGACGGGATGCGGACAACGAAAAAGCGCCCCGCCGTCGCCGGCGGAACGCTTTCTCTAAAGCCCGAAATTGGTCGGCTTACTTGCCGCCGGGGTTCCGGCATCCGTCACGCACGGTGCGCGAACAAACCGGATAGCTTTCCTTCGGCGCCGGTGCGGGCGTTGTCATCGGCGGCGCGTACTGCACGCCGGTCGCGCCGGGAGCGCCCGTCATCGGCGGGGGCGGCGGGGGCGGCGTCATCGTGTCGGCGGGCGGGGCACCCGGTGCCGGCGGCGGTGGTGCCATCGGATCGGCCGGGGGCGTACCAGGTGCCGGCGGGGCCATGCCGTCGGTCGGCGGCGGCGGCGGTGCGTCCGGTCCCATCGGTGCGCCGGGCTGCATTGTCTGGCCGGGGGCGGTGGGTGCCATCGGCGGGGTAGTCTGTGCGATTGCGGCGGTGCCGAGCAGCATCGCGGCCATGAAAGCGACGGTCTTCATCGGAATTCTCCTTATGACGTAGTTCGTTCAGGCTGCGCACCTAACGAACCAGTTCGGGATCGTATCCGTTGCGCCGTCGTCAGCCCGCCGCGTCCAGAGCATAGCCCGCCGACCGTACCGTGCGGATGATATCGGGCCGGTCGCCGATATTGATCGCCTTGCGCAGGCGGCGGATGTGCACGTCCACGGTACGCGATTCGATATCCGAATCATGCCCCCACACCGCGTCGAGCAGCCGTTCGCGCGAGAACACCCAGCCGGGATGTTCGAGGAAATGCTTGAGCAACCGAAACTCGGTCGGACCGAGCGGTACGACGTCGCCGCCGCGCCGGACCCGGTGGCCGACCGTGTCCATTTCGATATCGGCATAGGTCAGCGCCTCGCCCGCCAGCGCCGGACGGACGCGACGCAGCACCGCGTTGACGCGCGCGACCAGTTCGCGCGGCGAGAACGGCTTGGTCACATAATCGTCGGCACCGGTTTCGAGACCGCGGACCCGGTCCTCTTCCTCACCGCGCGCGGTCAGCATGATGATCGGCACGTTCTGCGTCTCGGCCTGCCGCCGCAACTGCCGGCATACCTCGATTCCCGACAGCCCTTCGACCATCCAGTCGAGCAGGACGATATCGGGCGTCGCCTCGCGCGCCAGCAGCAACGCTTCCTCGCCCTCGTGCGTGCGGACGACTTCGAAATCCTCGCGCTGGAAATGGAAGGCGATCAGTTCGGCCAGCGCCGCATCGTCTTCGAGAAGCAGCATCCGTGCCTTGCTCATCCCGCTACTCCCAGCGTTTCACGCTCTGCCAGCGTCTGTCCGGTCGCCGCGAAATAGACCATTTCGGCGACGTTGGTCGCATGATCGCCGATGCGTTCGAGGTTCTTGGCGACGAACAACAGATGCGCGACCTGGCTAATCGTCTTCGGATTTTCGACCATATAGGTCACCAGCACCCGGAAGATGCTGTTGTAATAATCGTCCAGCGCATTGTCGCGCTTGCAGATCTCGACCGCCGCCTGCGCATCGCGCGCCGAAAACGCGTCGAGCACGTCGTGGACCATGTCGGCGGCCAACTGCGCCATGGCAGGCAGGATCGACAATGGTTCGATGCGCGGATCGTGCGTGTCGCCGTGGATCGATGCGACGCGCTTGGCAATGTTCTTGGCATAATCGCCGATACGTTCGAGCACCGCCGCGATCTTCAGCGCCGCGACCACTTCGCGCAGGTCGTCGGCCATCGGCGCGCGCAGTGCGATCACGCGGACGACTAGCTTCTCGACCTCCGCCTCGATCGCGTCGATCGCCTTGTCCTTGGCGCGGACTTCCTTCGCCAGGGCGGGGTCGTTGCGGGCGAGCGCGGTCATCGCGTCGCTAATCGCCTGTTCCGCCAGCCCGCCCATCTGCGAGATGAGCGCGCGGAGGTGGCCGATGTCGCGATCGAACGCCTTGACCGTATGGTCGTTGCCGGTTGCCATGTCGTTCAACTCCTCAGCCATAGCGGCCGGTGATATAGTCCTTCGTCCGTTCCTGACGCGGATTGGTGAAGATGTCGGAGGTCCGACCATATTCGACCAGCGTGCCGAGGTGGAAGAAGGCAGTGCGTTGCGACACGCGGGCCGCCTGTT
Source organism: Sphingomonas sp. CFBP 13720 (assembly GCF_014842075.1). Lineage (GTDB taxonomy): Bacteria > Pseudomonadota > Alphaproteobacteria > Sphingomonadales > Sphingomonadaceae > Sphingomonas. Next base: position 75,221 of record NZ_JACYVA010000005.1, on the reverse strand, counting down.
GCATGTTATGCGTAACGATGGCGATCGCATAGCGTCCGCGCAACTCGTGGATCAGTTCCTCGATCTTCGCGGTCGCGATCGGATCGAGCGCCGAACAGGGTTCGTCCATCAGGATCACTTCGGGATCGACCGCGATCGCGCGCGCGATGCACAGCCGCTGCTGCTGCCCGCCCGACAGCGCCGTGCCGCTGTCGGTCAACCGGTCCTTGACCTCGTTCCACAGGCCGGCGCGGGTCAGCGATCGTTCGACGATGCCGTCCATGTCCGATTTGGACGATGCCAGCCCGTGAATGCGCGGGCCATAGGCGACGTTTTCATAGATCGATTTGGGGAAGGGGTTCGGTTTCTGGAACACCATGCCCACCCGCGCGCGCAGCTGCACGACGTCCATCGCGGGCGAATAGATATCCTCGCCGTCCAGCCGGATGTCGCCGGTGACCCGCGCCGACGACACGGTGTCGTTCATCCGGTTCATCGTGCGCAGGAACGTCGATTTGCCGCAGCCCGACGGGCCGATGAAGGCGGTGACATGTTCCATGTCGATATCGATCGACACGTCCTTGATCGCCTGTTTCTGGCCATAGAACACGTCGACGCCGCGCGCCGACATTTTGGGCGTGCCGTTGTTGAGAGTGGTGTCGGTCATTACCAGCGGGTCTCGAAGCGATTGCGGAGATAGATGGCGAGGGCGTTCATCGCGAGGAGGAACGCCAGCAGCACGAGGATCGCGGCACTGGTCTTTTCGACGAAGCCGCGGCTGACCTGATCGGACCACAGGAAGATCTGCACCGGCAGCACGGTCGCCGGATCGGCGAACCCCTGCGGTGCCTGCGCGATGAAGGCGCGCATGCCGATCATCAGCAACGGCGCGGTTTCGCCCAGCGCGCGCGCCATGCCGATGATCGTGCCCGTCAGGATGCCGGGCAGCGCGAGCGGCAGGACGTGATGGAACACCACCTGTACCTTCGACGCGCCGATACCCAGCGCGGCGTCGCGGATCGACGGCGGCACCGCCTTGATCGCGTTACGCCCGGCGATGACGATCACGGGCATGATCATCAGCGCCAGCGTAAGGCCGCCGACGATCGGCGCGGAACGCGGCAGGCCCAACGTGCCCAGAAACACGGCCAGCCCGAGCAGGCCGAAGATGATCGACGGCACGGCGGCAAGGTTGTTGATCGATACCTCGATCAGGTCGGTCCAGCGGTTCCGGGGGGCATATTCCTCCAGATACAGCGCCGACAGCGTGCCGACCGGAAACGCGATCATCAGCGTGATGAGCATCGTCATCAGCGAGCCTTTCAGCGCGCCCCAGATGCCGACCGCCGTCGGATCGGTCGAATCGGCGGACCGGAAGAATTCGAGGTTGAACCCGGTGCCGATCGCGTCGGCCGCCGTCAGCCGGGCGACGATCGCCTCCGCTTCGGGCGTGCCGTCGGCCTTGGCCGCTTCCTCGACGTCCGAGGTCGCGGGAACATGGATCACGACCTTGCGCGACAGGATCGACGGATCGTCCTTGATCGCGTCGCGGACGGTCAGCCACGCGCTGTCGGACACGACTTCGTTGCCTTCGCCGAACGCGGCGGCGGCGGCACCGTTGACGGCATTCTCCACGCCCGCGCCCGCCAGTGCCAGGTCCGCGCCGCGACCCTTGAGCTGGGCGGGGTTCACTTCGACGCCCGCCGCGCGGAAATCGATCGGCAGCGCGACCAGCGTGCGCTGGAACCCGCCGACCCCGGCGGCCAGCATGGTGACGAGCAGGAAGGCGAGGAAGCCCGCCGACAGCACGACCGCCGCCAGTCCGAAGAAGCGGAACCGGCGTTCGGCGGCATAGCGACGGCGGATGCGACGCTGCATCACGCTGGTCTTCCAGTCGGTCGGCGCGCGGTCGGGCGCGGCGCGTTCGACTGCGGGGGATCCGGCCACGAGGCTGGGGCTATTCATATGCTTCCCGATAGCGTTTCACGACCCGCAGGGCGACGACGTTGAGCAGAAAGGTAATCGCGAACAGCGTGAGGCCGAGCGCGAAGGCGGCAAGCGTCTTGGGACTGTCGAACTCCGCCTCGCCGGTCAGCAGGTCGACGATCTGCTTGGTGACCGTCGTGGTGCTTTCGAACGGGTTGAGCGTGATCGATGCCGCCCCCGATGCCGCCATCACGACGATCATCGTCTCGCCGATCGCGCGGCTGACCGCGAGCAGCACGCCGGCGACGACGCCGGGCAGCGCGGCGGGCAACAGCACCTTGCCGATCGTCTCGCTGGTCGTGGCGCCCATCGCCAAGCTGCCGTCGCGCATCGACTGCGGCACGGCGGCGATCGAATCATCGGCCATCGACGACACGAACGGGATGATCATCACGCCCATCACCAGCCCGGCGGCCAACGCGCTTTCCGAACTGGCGAACGGCATGCCCAGCATCACTGCGATGTCGCGGATCGCGGGGCCGACGGTCAGCGCGGCGAAATAGCCATAGACGACGGTCGGTACGCCCGCGAGAATTTCGAGGATGGGTTTCATCCACGTCCGCACCGCCGGCTTCGCATATTGCGTCAGGTAGATCGCGCTCATCAGCCCGAACGGAATCGCGACGATCATCGCGATCACCGCGCCGATGAAGAAGGTGCCCCAGAACAACGGCACCGCGCCCAGCGTCGCGCCGGGATCGGACGCGCGAATGACCTGCGGGCTCCAGTTGGTGCCGAGCAGGAAATCGGTGACGGGGACGATGCGGAAGAATCGGATGCTTTCGACCACCAGCGACAGGAAAATGCCGAGCGTGGTCAGGATCGCGATCAGCGAGGCGACCAGCAGCGCGAGCATCACCGCGCGTTCGACCCGCGTCCGGGCGCGGAAGTCGGGACGGATGCGGGTGAACGCGAACGCCCCGCCGGCAAAGGCCAGCAATACCGCCAGCGCGGTGCCGATCCAGTCGTAGCGCGACTCGGCGGCGGCATAGGCCGGGGCGAGCGTCTCCGCCTCTGGATTGAAGGCGCCATAGGCGTCGCCGCGCGCCAGTGCGCGTGCCTCCGCAAGGATCGCCGAGCGTTCGAACCCGGCGGGGGGCAGTGCGGCGGCGGCAGGCGTCGCGAGGACGGTTTCGCGTACCAGCGCAGGTGACGCGATACTCCACACCGCAAGGAACAGCAGGGCAGGTGCGGCGACCCAGATCGCCATGTGCCAGCCATGTTGTCCGGGCAGCGAATTGGGCCGTTCGGCGGCGGTTTTCGGCGCGGCGAACCGGGCGGCGCGGGCGCGTGCCACGATCCAGCCGATCAGCGCGAAGCCCAGTACCAGCAGAATGAGGGTGAAGCCGCCCATCAGTGCAGCCCCGCCGGATCGAGCGGCGTCTGGCTGGCGATTTCCGCCGTCGACTTCGCGCGGATATCGGCCGGGGCGGCGATCATGCCGCGACGGGTCAGCGGACCGCCGGGGTCCCATGACCGGGCGAAGGCGGTGAGGAAATCGGTCATGCCGGGCACGGGTTTGATATGCGCCTTCTTGACGTAGATGAAGAGCGGACGCGCGCCGGGATAGCTGCCGTCCGAAATGGTGTCGTAGCTGGGGACAACGCCCTCGATCGGCACGCCGTGCAGCCGCGCCGCATTCTCTTCGAGATAGCTGTAGCCGAAGATGCCGACGGCGTTCGGATTGGTCGACAGGTTCTGGACGATCAGATTGTCGTTCTCTCCCTTGTCGACATAGGCCGAATCGTCGCGGATGCGGGTGCAGATATCCTCGTACCGGTCCTTGTCGCTGGTCTTGAGCGCCTTGACCTGCGGCATCGCCGCCTCGCACGCCGGGACCATCACCAGTTCGACCAGCGCGTCGCGCGTGCCGCTGGTCGCGGGCGGGCCGAACACCTGGATCGGGATCGACGGCAGCGCCGGGTTCACGTCGCTCCACATCCGGGCGACGTTGGGCTTGCCCAGCGGATTGGCCGACAGCGCCAGATACACGTCGTTCTTCGACAGTTTCAGCTTTGGCCCGTTGTTCGATTCGGCCAGCGCGACGCCGTCGACGCCGACCTGTATTTCCATGATATCCTTGACGCCGTTGCCGACGCACGTCTCGTATTCCGACTTTTTCAGCCGGCGCGACGCGTTGAGGATGTCGGGATGCTGCGGCCCGATCCCGGCGCAGAACAGGCTGGCGCCCGCACCCGTGCCGGTCGATTCGATCACCGGCGCGCGCAGGTTGGGATTGGCGTTGACCAGCGCCTCCGCCACTGCGGTGGTGAAGGGGTAGACGGTCGACGAACCGACGACCTTGATATGGTCGCGCGACGTCTGCGGTTCGCATGCGGCAACGGTCAGGCCCAATGCCACGACTGACGCGATCCGGCGGTACATGCGCTTGCGAACTCCATGGTCGTATACGTTCATCCGTACCGTCCAGCGTCCCTGTGTTACCATCGCGTTACGACTTGATGACAGCGGCAAGGGGTAGCAGCACCGTGACGGTCGTGCCATCGCCCACGACACTGCCGATATCGAGGCGGCCGCGATGCCGCTCGACGATGTGCTTGACGATCGCCAGACCGAGGCCGGTTCCGCCCAGCGCGCGGCTTCGGCCTGAATCGACACGATAAAACCGTTCGGTGAGGCGCGGCAGATGATCGATCGCGACCCCTTCGCCATGGTCGCGCACCGCCAGTTCGGCCATGCGGTCGCCCGCGCGGATGCGGACTTCGACCGGCGTGCCGGCGCGACCATATTTCATCGCATTGCCGACGACGTTGTGCAGCAGCTGCGACACCTGTGCCCGGTCGCCGATGACCGTGACCGCCGGATCGATGTCCAGCGCGATGTCGGCCGCGCGGTTCGGGTTGGTCGATGCCAGTTCGTCGCAGACTGCCGTCAGCATCGCCGACAGGTCCACGGCCTGGTCGGGGGCGCGGTATTTCTCCGCCTCGATCCGGCTGAGCGAGATGAGGTCGTCGATCAGCCGCTGCATCCGGCGCGCTTCGTCGTTCATGACCTTCAGGAAGCGTTCGCGGACCGCCGGGTCTTCGCCCGCTTCGTCGCGCAGCGTTTCGATGAAGCCCAGCAGCGAGGCGAGCGGCGTGCGCAATTCGTGGCTGGCATTGGCGACGAAATCGACGCGCATCCGTTCGGTCGCGCGGTTGCCGGTCCGGTCGACCAGATGGACGAGGCGATGGTCGCGGGGCAGCGGGCGGACGCGCATCTCCCAACTCTGGTCGCGCGCGCCAAGCCCCACCAGATTGACCGGTTCGCCATCGTCGCGGTCGCCGAACAACCGTTCGGCGGCGGCGGGATGGCGGATGGCGAGGCGGACGTCGCCACCGACGATATGCTGTCCCAGCAACGCGCGCGCCGCCGGGTTGGCGAGTACGACATGTCCGCCCGCGATGGTCAGGACCGGTTCGTCGATCGCATCGATCGTCGCACGCGTCGCGGCGGTGCCGTGGGTGCGGGTGGTATCGGGCGATTCGGGGGCGGTGCCGCCATGGCTGTGGAACCCCGCGATCAGCACGGCGGCGATCGCGCCGACCAGCACGACCGCGCTGGCATTCACGCCCGCGCCCAACACGAAGGCCAGTATGGCGACGATGACCGCGAGCGCGAGTGCCAGCGGCAGGCGGGGGCCGAAATCTTCCATGCCGCCCGATAGGCGCGCGCGCCGCTTTGCGCCAGAGGGCCGCGCCGGTCGCTGTTTACGATTGCGTAAGCGGGACGCTTCATCAACATGGCCGCATGGACGACGCCCCCGAACCCCGTTCCACGCCCGGCATCGCGCGCCGCACCCTGTTGATCGGCGCGGCGGGCGCATCGGCGGTGGTATCGATCCGTCCGGCGCTGGCGCAGGTGCAGGCATCGGTGATGAACTGCGAGATTCCGGTGCCCGATCAGGCGCGCGCCGGACGCCATATCGCCGCCGACGGAACGGTGGTCGCGCCGGGGACGCCGGGCGCATTCGCCCCCGCCAACCGTGCCTATACCGGCGAGGAAGTGCGCCGCGCGATGCAGGGCATGAACCTGCCCGGCGCGGACGGCGAACGGACCCGCGCCTATACCAACTACATCCGCAAGCTGCAGTCGGGGACCAGCGGCTTCACCTGTTTCGCATCGCTTCAGATGCCGCGCGGCTGACGATCGTGGCGGCGCGGTATCATGCGCCGCCGGGGCTGCGCGTCATCGCGCTGGATACGCTGTCCGCCTTGTATCACCGCGCGTCGGGGCAGACGCATGTCGTGGCCCCGCCGGTGCCCGAAATGCTGGCGATCCTTGCGGAAGCGCCGATGACGGCGGCGGAGATGCGGGCGGTGCTGGCCGCGCGGTACGACCTGGCCGATCCCGACCCCGACGCGATCGCCGCGCGGCTGGACGAACTGGCCGCGATCGGCGTGGTCGAGAAACGATGAAGCACGTCGCGATGCTGCGCATCGGGCCGGTCGGATTCCGCATCGGCAGCGACTGGCGCGCGCCGGTCGCCGCGATCCGCGACCTGTATCGCGACTATCCGACGCCGGAGGACGGGATCGCCGATTTCAACGTCCGGCTGTTCGCGGCGGGCCCGTGGCGGCGCGTCCTGCGCCCGGCGGTGATGATCGGCGGCGACTTCACCATTCCCGATGCGGCGCCGCTGCCGCTGCGCCAGGGGCTGCTGGCGGCGGAGATGGGCATGAATCTGCAGATGGCGCTGGCGCAGCGACGCTATCTGTTGCTCCACGCATCGGCAGTCGAGCGCGACGGGCGGGCGCTGTTGATGACCGGCGTGTCGGGCGCGGGCAAGTCGACGCTGGCGGCGCTGCTGATGACGCGCGGCTGGCGGCTGATGGGCGACGAATTCGCGCTGGTCGACACGCAAACCGGGCGCGTCCATGGCTTTCCCCGGCTCATCAGCCTGAAGAACGACGCGATCGGCGTGATGGAGCGCGCCGCGCCCGCCGCGCGCTTCGGCCCGTTGCTGGCGGCGACGCCGAAGGGGGATGTCCGGCATATGGTCCCCGACGCGGTCGCGATCGGCGCGATGGACGTGCCTGCGATCCCCGCGTTGCTGCTGTTCCCGACCTTCGGCCCCGCAGCCGCGACCCGCATCGTCGAACCGGCCGAAACCTTCGTCCGGCTGACGCAGGCGTCGACCAATTACGTCGCGCTGGGCGAGCGCGGGTTCGACGCGCTGACCCGGCTGGTGGGAACGGTGCCGGCGCGTGCGATCGATTATCCCGATACGGCGACGGCGATCGCGCTGGCCGACGCGCTGTGGGACGAACTGGCATGACCGGCGCTTTGGTCGCGCGAGTGCTGGCCGACCCCGCGCACATCGCCGGTCTGGACAGCGCCGGATGGAACGCGCTGATCGCGGCGGCGCGTGCGGAACAGCTGATCGGAAGCGTCGCGGTGCGGACGCAGGGGCTGCCGATGCCCGCATCCGCCGCACGCGTCCTGAACGATGCCCGCCGATCCGCCGAACAGGGGCGGGTTGCCGCGCTGTGGGAAGCGGAGGCGGCGCGGCGCGTGCTGGCCCCGCTGGACGTGCCGGTCGTGCTGCTGAAAGGCACCGCCTATGTCGCCGCCGGGCTGGACGCCGGGCGGGGGCGGGCGATCGGCGACCTCGACATTCTGGTGCCGCGCTCGGCGATCGAGGCGGTCGAGCACGCGCTGCTGGCAGGCGGATGGGAATGGGTAAAGCCCGATCCGTATGACGATTCCTATTATCGCCGCTGGATGCACGAATTGCCGCCGATGATCCACCGCACCCGCGACCGGATGATCGACGTGCACCACACCATCCTGCCGCTGACCGCGCGGCCCCGGCCCGATGCGGCGGCGCTGATCGCGTCGGCGGTGCCGCTGGGCACCGGGCTGTCGGTGCTGTGCCCGGAGGATATGGTGATCCACGCCGCCGCGCACCTGTTCGCGGATGGCGACTTGGCGGGCGGATTGCGCAACTTGTGGGATATCGACCGGCTGGTGCGCGAGTTCGCGGACGGGGAATTTTTCGACCGGTTGCACGAACGCAGCGCGATGCACGGGCTGGCACCGGCGGTATCGCGCGCATTGCGGCTGGCGGCGTGCATCTATGCGACGCCGGTCGAGGGGGCGGGGCCGACACGGCCATCGGATCGGTGGTTCGCGCGAAAGCTGCTAGCGCGCGACGGCTGGGGGCGGTCACGCCATCCCGGGACCGGGTTCGCCTTCTATGTCCGGTCGCACCTGCTGCGGATGCCGCCTGCGATGCTTGCACGGCATCTATGGACCAAGTGGCGTAGATGACGTTCGACCTGGCTCGTCCTACACTCCGTCTGTCGCGGCAAGTGATTGTGTAAGCCTGTCTTAACCTTGAACGATCTATTGTTGGGCATGAGCGCGGAACCGGGGGCGTCCATTGTGCGGATACTGATCGTCGACGATGAACCGACGGTTCATGAGTCGTACCGTCGGTCGTTCTGCCGGTCCGATGCCGGGGATGCGCTGGCCGCGATGGCGGCGGACCTGTACGACGATATCGATTCGCCTGCCGACCGTCCGCCGGACTTCGTGCTGACGCACCATGTCCAAGGGCTGGATGCGGTCGAGGCGGTGCGTGCGGGCGTGGCGGATGGGGACCGCTTCGCCGTCGCCTTCATCGACGTCCGCATGCCGCCGGGCATCGACGGGCGCGAAACCGCTGCGCGCATCCGCGCCATCGACCCGGAAATCCAGATCGTGATCGTGACCGGATATTCCGATTTCTCGCCGCTGGACATCAGCCGGGTCGCGGGGCCGGCGGACAAGATCTTCTATATCGCCAAACCGTTCGAGGTGGAGGAGATCGTCCAGACCGCCACCGCGCTGGCGCACCGCTGGCAACTGGACCGCGAACTGGCAGTGACCCGGGCCGTGCTGGCCGACAAGATCGTGCTGCTGGAGGAACAGGCGCTCGAACTCGCGGCGAACGAGAGCAAGGCCGTCCACATGGCCAATCACGACGCGCTGACCGATGCGCCCAACCGGCTGGCGTTCGTCCGGCGGCTGACCGAGCAGGTGCGCCAGCCGCACAGTTTCGCGATGGCGATGATCGATCTGGACCGGTTCAAACAGGTCAACGACACGCTGGGGCATCTGGCGGGCGACGAACTGATCCGCATCACCTGTTCCATCCTGATCGACGCGGTCGGTGCCGACGGGTTCGTCGCACGGCTGGGCGGCGACGAATTCGGTGTGCTCATGCCCGTCACCGACGAAGCCGACGCGGTACGTAAATGCGACGCACTGATCCGCGCCTGTTCGACCAGTTTCAGCGTGTTCGGTCATTCGGTGCAGGGTGCGGCATCGGTCGGGCTGGTCGTGGTCGACGCTGGCGACGACGGGCGCGAGCCGGTGAGCGTACTGCGCCGGGCCGACCTTGCGCTGAACGAGGCGAAACGATCGGGTCGCGGCGTGGCGCGCGCCTATGACGACAGCATGGACGAATCGATCCGGTTCCGGCGTGGGATCGAAACCGGCCTGCGCGGCGCGATCGCGCGAGGCGAGCTGACGTTGCTGTACCAGCCGATCTTTGCCCGCGAAGGGCTGGAAATCGTCGCGTTCGAGGCGCTGTTGCGGTGGAACAGCCCGGAATACGGCGCGATCGGCCCGGCGATGTTCATCCCGATCGCCGAGGAATCGAACCTGATTCACGAGCTGGGCGACTGGGTGCTGGACGAGGCGCTGCGGATGCTGCCGCACTGGCCGGGGCAATATGTCTCGGTCAATTTTTCGCCGCGTCAGTTCCGCCGCCCCAATTTCGCCGGGCTGGTGATGGACCGGCTGAACGCATGGGGCATTGCCGCCGACCGGTTGCAGATCGAGATTACCGAAACGGCGATCTTCGACAATGCCGACCGCGCAGCAGAAACGCTGTCGCAACTGCGGCGGATGGGATTGCGCATCGCGCTCGACGATTTCGGGACGGGATATTCATCGCTCTACAACATCCGTACCTTCGCGCTCGATTGTCTGAAGATCGATCGCAGCTTCATCGACGGCATGGGCCGCGAACGCGAAAGCGCGGCGATCGTGCATTCGATCATCCATCTCGGCCGCGCGCTGGGGCTGGAAGTCGTCGCCGAGGGGGTCGAAACCGACGCGCAGGTCCAGGCGCTGCGCGTCGCGGGCTGTTCGCAGCTTCAGGGATATCATCTGGCGCGACCGGTCGACGCGGCCGCCGCGATCGCGCTGGCGCGGCGCAGCGACGGGGCGATCGCGGCGCGGCGCGCGCGTCCTTGAAACGCTGGCGTCGCCTGTTCGTCCCGCGATCGCTTGGCGGCAAGCTCGTCTGGATGCTGACGGCGATTGGGCTGGGCGGGGCGGTGGCGATCACGATGATGCTGGCGGTGGTCATCACCCCGACGTTCGAACGGCTGGAGGATGCGGCGGTCGACGGGCATGTCGAACGCACGCATATCGCGTTGCGCGACTTCGCGGCAAAGGTGGAGCGTGCGTCGCGCGATCAGGGCGAACGGTTCGCGACGCTGCCCGCACCGGCCATGGCCGATGCGGATATCGACGGCGTGGCCTATGTCGCGCCCGACCGAAGCATTCGTGCGCGCTGGATCGATCCGGCGACGCGGCGGGATATGCCGCCGATGCATGACCGGTGGACGGCCGGTATCGCCGCGATCGATCTGGACCGCCGGCTGGGCACGCGTGGATCGGCCAGCTTCTATCTGCGGCTGGACGACCGGCTGGCGGCGGTCGGCGTGGCGCGGTTGCGCGACGGGGTCGCCGCCGCGCCCGACGGGTTCGTGGTGATGGCGCGCACGCTGTCTTCGCGCGAACTGGCCGGCCTTATCGGGCAACGGGCCGCGATCCGGTTCGATTCCGCCGGGTCGGAACGGCGCGTGGCGACGTCCGCCCGGTCGCTGCGAATCGCGGTGCCGGTGGTCGGCGCCGACGGGGCGCCGGTTGCCGACGCGGTGTTCACCGTGCGGCGCGACCTGACGATGCTGGGACGGCAGTTGCTGTGGCTGTCGGTCGGCGGCACGTTGTTGCTGCTACTGATCGTACTGGCGGTGTTGACCCGGATGATCGCGCAACTGGTGCTGCGTCCGCTGGCGACCGTCGAACGCCACATGCAGGCCGTGCGCAAATCCGGGACGATGCGCGTGTTGCCGCAGGATCGCCGCGACGACGAGATCGGATCGCTCGTTACCAGCCTGAACGCGATGCTGCGCCAGTTGAACGACCTGTCCGAACAGGTGGAGGCGCAGTCGTTCACGCTGGGGCGTACCGAAAGCGCGGTGGCGGTGATGCACAATGTCCGCAACGCACTGTCGCCGATCAGCACGATCCTGTCGCACGGGCTGGCGCAGCCGCCGGTCGCGGATCGCGCCGTCGTCGATCGCGCCATCGCCGAACTGGCGGACGACACGGTATCGCCGACGCGGCGGCGCAAGCTGGCCGGCTATCTCTCCGCCGCCGCGCAGGCGACGATGGAGTCGCGGCTGGAGCGGGTGCGGCAACTGGAGATCGGCCGGGCCGCATTGCATCAGGTGCTGGAGATCATCGGCCAGCAACAGCATGCGTCGCACGAACGCCCGCCGGTCGATCCATGCGACGTCACCGATATCGTCGCCCGCAACGCGGCCATCGCGCGCTATTCGCGCGAACGCTCGATCGCCTTTTCCTTCCCTGCCCAGCCGCGCTGGGTGCTGGCGAACCGCGTGATCCTGAGCCAGGTGATCGGCAACCTGTTCGCCAACGCGTCGGAAGCCATCGCCGCGCAGTCGGAGGAGGGCGGTCAGATCGCCGTGACGATCGCGGAAGCGGCGGGCGAGGTGATCGTGACCATCGCCGACGACGGAGAAGGATTCGATCCGTCCGATGCGCCGATGCTGTTCCAGCGCGGATTTTCGACGCGTACGAACAAATCGGGCGGACTGGGGCTGCACTGGTGCGCCAATGCGGTGGTCGCGATGGGCGGGCGGATCGACCTGTTCAGCGACGGACGCGGGCGAGGCGCGCGGGCAGTGCTGCGGTTGCCGGCGGCGAAGGCGATGGTGAATCAGGCCGCGTAGGACAATGCAACCGCCGCCGCGATGTCAGTTTCCGGCGGCGACCAGCGCCAGCACGCGCGCCGCGTCTTCATGGCGGCAGATCAACAGGTCGGGCAGCCACGTTTCGTGACAATTATACCGGAGCGGCGAACCGTCGATCCGCGACGCGTGTAATCCGGCGGCCAGCGCCACCGCGACCGGGGCACAGCTGTCCCATTCATATTGTCCGCCAGAATGCAGATAGATGTCGGCATCGCCGCGCACCACCGCCATCGCCTTTGCCCCCGCCGATCCCATCGGGATCAGTTCGGCATCGATCGCGGCGGCAACGGCCAGCGCTTCGGCGGCGGGTCGCGACCGGCTGACGACCATGCGTCGCCGGGGCGGGGCGGGGGGGACGATCGCGGCGGGATCGCTGGACAGGACGACGCCCATCGCGGGCAGCGCGACTGCCCCCGCCACCGCCACGCCGCCTACCGCCAGCGCGATATGCACCGCCCAGTCGTCGCGTCCTTCGGCATATTCGCGCGTACCGTCCAGCGGATCGATGATCCACGTATGCGGCGCGGCGCAGCGCAGCTTGTCGTCGACCGATTCTTCGGACAGCACGAAATCGTCCGGGCGGGCGGTGCGCAGCCGGTCGAGGATCAGCGCATTCGCCTGATGGTCGCCGCGATCGCCCAGCGCCTTACCCGTTTCGCGGCCTTCGTTGCGGATCGCGAGGAGCAGCGCGCCAGCTTCTGCAGCGATCGACGCGGCGAGTTGGGCGTCGCTCACAATACCGGCGCCCAGATGCCGAGCACATGTTCGACGATGCGTTCGGCCGCCGCCTCGGGCGTTTCGCGCGTCGTGTCGACCCGTATTTCGGGTGTCAGCGGCGGTTCGTACGGGCTGTCGATGCCGGTGAAATTGGCCAGCGCCCCGCTGCGTGCCTTTGCATACAGCCCCTTCACGTCGCGTGCCTCGGCGACGTCCAGCGAGGTGTCGACGAATACCTCGACGAATTCCCCGGCGGGCAGCATCGACCGGGCCAGATCGCGCTCCGCCCGGAACGGCGAGATGAACGCGGTGAGTACGATCAGCCCGGCATCGGCCATCAGCTTGGCGACCTCACCCACCCGGCGCACATTCTCGACCCGGTCGGCGTCGGTGAAGCCCAGGTCACGGTTCAGCCCGTGGCGGACATTGTCGCCGTCGAGCAGGAAGCTGTGCTTGCCCAGAGCGTGCAGTTTTTTCTCGACCAGATTGGCGATGGTCGACTTGCCCGAACCCGACAGGCCGGTGAACCACAGGACGCGCGGCGACTGGTTCTTCTGCGCGGCATGCGCTTCGCGGGTGATGTCGATCGATTGCCAGTGGACGTTCTGGCTGCGGCGCAGGGCATAGTCGATCATGCCCGCCGCGACGGTCGCGTTGGTGATCTTGTCGATCAGGATGAACCCGCCCAGATCGCGGTCGTCGGCATAGGCTTCGAACGCGATGCCGCGATCGGTGAACACGTCCGCCACGCCGATATCGTTGAGTTGCAGCGTCTTTACCGACAGTTCGGCCAGTGTGTTGACGTCGATCGCATGGCGCGGTTGCTGGACGGTGGCGGAGACGGTGTTCGCCCCCGTCTTCAGCCAATAGGCGCGGCCCGGCAGCAGCGGTTCGCCGTCCATCCACACGATCGTCGCGCGAAACTGGTCGGCGACCTGTGGCGGGGCGTCGGCCGCGACGATCACGTCGCCGCGCGAACAGTCGATCTCGTCCGTCAGCGTCAGCGTGATCGACTGGCCCGCCACCGCTTGGGTCAGGTCGCCGTCCATGGTGACGATCCGCGCGACATGGCTGGTGCGGCCCGATGGCAGGACCCGCACCGCGTCGCCCGGCCGGATGGTGCCGCTGGCGATCAGTCCCGCGAAACCGCGAAAGTCGAGACTCGGACGGTTGACCCATTGCACCGGCAGGCGGAACGGCCGCACGGCGGCGGCTTCGCTGTCCAGTTCGACGCGTTCGAGATGCTCGATCAGCGCCGGTCCGTCATACCATGGCGTATTCGCCGAAGGACCGGTGATGTTGTCGCCGCGAAACCCGGACAGCGGGATCGCGGTGAACGCGTCGATCCCGATCGACGTGGCGAAGGCGCGATAGTCCGCGACGATCGCGTCGAACGTCGCCTGATCGTACCCGACCAGATCCAGCTTGTTCACCGCCAGCACGATGTGACGGATGCCGATCAGATGCGCGAGGAAACTGTGCCGCCGCGTCTGCGTCAACACGCCCTTGCGCGCGTCGATCAGGATCACGGCAAGGTCGGCGGTCGATGCTCCGGTCACCATGTTGCGGGTATATTGTTCGTGGCCGGGCGTGTCGGCGACGATGAACTTGCGCTTCTCGGTCGCGAAAAAGCGATAGGCGACGTCGATCGTGATGCCCTGTTCGCGTTCGGCGGCCAGCCCGTCGACCAGCAGCGCGAAATCGATCTCCTGCCCCTGCGTCCCGACCCGCTTCGAATCGCTTTCCAGCGCGGCGAGCTGATCCTCGAAGATCATCTTCGAATCATACAGCAGCCGGCCGATCAGCGTCGATTTTCCGTCATCGACCGATCCGCAGGTGATGAAGCGCAACAGCGACTTCGATTGGTGCTGCGCCAGATACGCATCGATGTCCTGTGCGATCAGCGCGTCGGGGGTGTAGGCGGGGATGGGGGCGGTCATATCGTTACGTCACCCCGGCAAAGGCCGGTGGCTCCCTGTGGTCGGGGGTATCGTTCATGGTGGGCGACCCCGGTCTGCGCCGGGGTTGACGCTTCGTCATGGGCGGCATGACGAAGCGTCAGAAATACCCCTCCTGCTTCTTCTTTTCCATGCTGGCCGATCCGGCGTCGCGATCGATCGCGCGCCCCTGTCGTTCCGACGTCGTGGTCAGCAGCATTTCCTGGATCACCTCGCCCAGCGTCGCCGCCTCGCTCTCGACCGCGCCGGTCAGCGGATAGCAGCCCAGCGTGCGGAAGCGGATCGAACGTTCGACCGGCGTTTCGCCCGGGGCGAGCGGGAAGCGGTCGTCGTCGACCATCAGCAGCATGCCGTCGCGTTCGACGGTCGGGCGGGGCGCGGCGAAGTAGAGCGGCACGATCTCAATCCGCTCGGCAAGGATGTATTGCCAGATATCCAGTTCGGTCCAGTTCGACAGCGGGAAGACGCGGATCGATTCGCCCTTCGCCTTGCGCGCATTGTACAGGTGCCAGAGTTCGGGCCGCTGCGCCTTGGGGTCCCAGCGGTGATTGGTCGACCGGAACGAAAAGACACGCTCCTTCGCCCGGCTCTTTTCCTCGTCGCGCCGCGCGCCGCCGAATGCCGCGTCGAAGCCATAGTGATCGAGCGCCTGTTTCAGGCCCTCGGTCTTCCACAGATCGGTGTGCAGGCTGCCGTGATCGAACGGATTGATGCCGCGCGCGACCGCGTCGGGATTTCGGTGGACCAGCAGTTCCATCCCGGCCTCGCGTGCCGCCCGGTCGCGCAGGTCGTACATCGCACGGAATTTCCACGTCGTGTCGACATGCAGCAGGGGGAAGGGCGGCGGCGCGGGAAAGAACGCCTTTTTGGCGAGATGCAGCATCACCGCCGAATCCTTGCCCACCGAATAGAGCATTACCGGGCGTTCGGCCTCGGTCACCACCTCCCGCAGGATGTGGATGCTTTCGGCTTCGAGCCGCTGGAGATGGGTAAGGGTAGGGGAAGCCATGATCGGGCGTCAGGTAGCGATGTCGACGGCGCGAACGAAGCAACCTTTACTGGTCCGTACGGCAGTTGATCTTTGCCGCGTGGCATTCGGAGCGAACGTTAATAGGGTGGAGACAGGCGTGGGCATCAAACCGTCTGGACCGGTAACGGAAACCGTACCCGGTCCAGACGTCATTCCGTTCAGATCGGGCGCAGATCGCCGCCGTAGCTGTCACGGAAAAGGCTCAGGAATGCGTGCATGTTTATTCTCCCAGTAGCGCCGAGGCGCGAGGCATTCTTTAACGTAAAATTAACCATCTCACAAATGACAAATTCCAATAAAATGCCGGGTTAGAGCGTTAACGGTTGGTTCGTGCTTTGCCGGTAGCATCGAGCCATCATGACGCTGGCCGACTCCGACTCACCGTCCTTCCCGCCGCCGGGCCCCGTGCCCGGCGACGGGGCGGGTGTGCGTAACGGGCCGTTGCCCGGATGGCCCGAGCCGCCGGCCTTGCCATGGCGGTTCATGCTGTCGGCGGAGATCGAGAACTTCGCCGTCCTGCGACGCCATGTCGGTCTGGGCCGCGCCGCGACGCTGATCGAGGATATCGCGGGCCGAATCGGACGATGCCTGCCCAGCCTTCGGCTCTCCGTGACGGGTCGCGCGACGCTCGAACTCGCGTTCGAGGGCGATTCGAGCGAATCGGGTGCAGCGATGGCGGCACTGATCCGGGCGACGCTGGCCGAGCCGTTCGATCTGGACGGCGAACGCCACCTCGTGCGAATCATTATCGGGGGCACGGGGGCGTCGTCGCTCGATATCGACGACGTGCGCCTGATCGAAGCCGCCGAAAAGGCACTGGCCGAAGCGCGGGTCAAGGGAAGCGACGTGCTGCACGATCTGGCCGAGCCGGTCGATACCTATGACCCGGTCATGCTGATGCGCGAATTGCCCGGCGCGATCGAGGACGGGCAGATATTCCTTCAGTACCAGCCGAAGATCCGCATCCGGCAGCAGAACGTGGCAAGTGCCGAGGCGCTGGTACGGTGGCGGCATCCGACCCGCGGGCTGATCCTGCCCGGCGATTTCATCGAAGCGGCGGAGCGGAGCCACGTCATCGGCGCGTTGACCCTGTGGACGATTCGCCGGGTCATCGCCGACCAGCGTGCGCTGGCGGCCGTGGGGCATGATTTTCCGATTTTCATCAACATCTCGGGTGTCCTGCTGTCCGATCAGGGATTCATTCGGGACGCCTGTCATCTGATCCGCGATGGCGGTGCAAGGATCGGGTTCGAGATTACCGAAACGGCCGTGATCCGCGATCCCGAAAGCGCGATCGCCAACCTGCGCACGCTGGCCGATATCGGGATTTCGCTGGCGATCGACGATTACGGGGCCGGACTGTCCTCGCTCGCCTATCTGAAGCGTCTGCCCGCCGGCGAACTCAAGATCGACAAGCTGTTCGTCACGCAATTGACGAGCAGCAACCGCGATCCGTTGATCGTCCGGTCGACCATCGATCTCGCCCACGCACTGGGCATGCAGGTAACCGCCGAAGGGGTCGAAACCCCGGCCGCGCTTGCCCTGCTGGGGGTGATGGGGTGCGACATGGTGCAGGGATATCTCATCAGCCGCCCGATCGAATTCGGCGCTTTCCGCGTCTTCCTTGACGGTAGCCGGCATCTCGACGCGATGGCCAGCCCGCGCCTGTCGTTCCGTCGCAACGAAGGCCTGTGGAAAACCGGCTGATCGTTACGTTCGCTTAACCATTCCGTGCGACCATAAGGTCATGCAGTTGCGGCTTCTTTCAATGGCGATCGGTGTTGCGCTGATCCAGTTGCCGGCTGCGGCGGGGGGGCAGGGCGCACGCGATCCGCTCGACCGGCGGTTCGATTCGGTACGGGCGCTGCTGGTCGCCGACCCGGCGCGCGGCCTGCGCGAGGGCATGGCGCTGGAACACGACGCGGCGCTGCGCAAGGGGCGCACAAGCCGGTTGGTGGCTGCGAGTAAATGGCTTCAGGCCGAAGCCTATGTCCGGCTGGACGATACAGCCAATGCACAGCGCAAGGTCGCGGAGGCGCTCGCGATCCTCCAGAAGGTCCGGCCCCGAACATCGATCGAAGGCGACGTGTTGCGGACGCGCGGCGATATGGCCGCCGACCGCGCCGACGTATCGCGCGCACTGTCGGATTATCAGGGGGCATACCGGGTCTATCGCGCCACCGGCAATCCGCGCGGGCAGGCAATGGCGTTGCTCAGCATTGGATCGCTGTATCGCGAAGGCGCCGATTTCGACGCCGCGCTACGCTATTACGGACAGGCGATCGATACCTATGACGCCGACCCGCTGTTGCTGGTGTCGCTCCTGAACAATCGTGGAAACGTCCTGACCGACATGGGCGAGTACCGCCGGGCGATCGTCGATTTCGAACGCGCGCTCGACGGGGTCCGCAAACTCGACAATCCGGCGTTCGAAACGCAGATTCTTCGGAATTTGGCGCGCGCGCAGCGTGGAACCGGTGCGACTGACCTCGCATGGCAGACCGTCGGGCGCGGGATGCGATTGGCGCGGACGCTGAATTCCAAGGCGACCCTCGACCAGTTCCGCACGCTGGCAGCAAGATTGGCGATCGACCGGGGTGACAAGGCGCTGGCGCATGAACTCGTCGACACCGCCTTCGCAGGCGTCGATCTCGAAACCACGCCGCTGGCTTCGCGCGATAACCATGGCAATGCCTATGCCGTCTATCTCGCCACTGGTGATACGGCCAAGGCGCTGGCCCATCTGGCGGCGCTCGACCGGCTGAACGAACGCGCCACGCAGGTCGCGATTTCGGCCAAGACCGCGCTGATGGCGGCACGGTTCGACTTCCAGAACCAGGAACTGCGCATCGCGCGGCTCCAGCAGGAAGAGTTGCGCCGCAAGGTCGAGCTCGAACGCGCCGGTGCGCGGTTCCAGCGTATCCTGTTCGGCGCGATCGCTGCGGCGGTCGCAGTGCTCGTTGCGCTGTTGTCGTTCGGTGTCGTGACGCTGCGCCGCAGCCGCAACGCGGTACGCAGCGCCAACGTCGAACTGGGCGCGACCAACGCGGCGTTGGGCAAGGCGCTCAAGGCGAAGGGCGATTTTCTGGCTACCACCAGTCACGAGATCCGCACGCCGCTGAACGGCATTCTCGGCATGACGCAGGTGATGCTGGCGGACCCGGCGTTGACGCCGTCGCTGCGCGATCGGCTGGATATCGTCCATGGCGCGGGGCGGACGATGGTGTCGCTGGTCAACGACATCCTCGACGTCGCCAAGATGGAGGCGGGCAATTTGAGCGTCGAACGGCTGCCGACCGATCTGGTCGAAACCATCACCGACGTGGCGCGGCTGTGGCGGCAACAGGCGCGGGACCGTGGGATCGCGTTCGTGCTCGATATCGGCGACGTGCCGCGCTGGATCGAAGGCGATCCGGCCCGGCTGCGCCAGATCGTGTTCAACCTGTTGTCCAACGCGCTGAAATTCACGCAGGCAGGCGAAGTGGCGGTGCGGGTGACGGACGCGGACGGGCGGCTGCGAATCGCGGTGTCCGATTCGGGTATCGGCATTCCCGCCGACAAGATCGACGACGTGTTCGAATCCTTTCACCAGGCCGATACCAGCACGACGCGCAATTTCGGCGGCACCGGGCTGGGGCTGACCATCTGTCGCAACCTCGCGCGGGCGATGGGCGGCGATATTCTGCTCGCCAGCGTGCCGGGCGTCGGATCGACCTTCACCGTCGACCTTCCTCTGGTCGAGGTGGCGCAGCCGGGTGACGCGACCGTGCCGTGCGTCGACGATGCGTGCCGGTCGCTGATCGTGCTGGAACGCAATCCGATCGCGCGCGGCATGTTGCGTGGCCTGTTCGAAGGAAAGGCGTCGACGGTGGAATTCGTCGACGATGCCGATGCGCTGATCGCGCGCGCCGAACAGGGCGGCGTGGCCGCCATCCTGGTCGATGCCGCCGGTTTGCGCACCGCATCGGCCGATCCCGATGCCGACATCGCCCGCATAACGGAAACCGTCCGCGCCACCGCCGCGACGGGCGTTTTGTTGTTGCCGCGTGGCGAGGATCCATCGATCGATGCGCCCGGCATGCGGGTCTTCGCCAAGCCGGTATCGGGAGCCAAGCTGATCGAATCGCTGATCATTCCGCCTGCGACCGAAGATAGCCCTTCGGCCGCTCTTGTATCCGACGCAGCGTAGCGCGATAGCTGGTTCCAATATGTGTCAATCGCGCCCACCCTGTACGGACCGGACACGACGGTCATGAACATCCTCTATATCGAGGATGATGCGATGAACCGCCGGGTCGTGCGCGATATGCTCGACGTCGCCGGTGCGACCATGACCGAAGCCGATCTGGCGATTGAGGGATTGCGCCGGATCGACGACGAATCGTTCGATCTGGTACTGCTCGACCTGCGCATGCCGGGAATGGACGGGTTCGAGACCATCGCCCGGATCCGCGCGCGGACCGATGCCAAGCGAACGCTGCCGGTCATCATCGTCACGGCCGATACCGCCGTCGACCTGACCGAGCGCTGTATCGCAGCGGGTGCCGACGAAGTCCTGTTCAAACCGGTGGCGATGGATGCGCTGTTCGACGCGATCGGACGCATCCTTGCACGCAGCGGCGGTGCCGACCTGCTGTTCTGAGCCGCCCGGCTGGGTGCTTGCTCGCACGCGTCACTCCTGTTAGGGGGACGTGTCACGCCGCGGCCCTGCTTCGGCGAACCTATTTCTATTGCGATTTAAGATTCGGAGTTAGACGGCCCCATGCAGATCATTGTCCGCGACAATAATGTCGATCAGGCACTTCGCGCGCTGAAGAAGAAGCTTCAGCGCGAAGGCGTCTATCGCGAGATGAAGCTGCGCCGTCATTACGAAAAGCCGTCCGAAAAGCGTGCGCGCGAGCGTGCCGCGGCCGTGCGTCGCGCCCGCAAGCTGGAGCGCAAGCGCGTGGAGCGCGACAGCGCACGGTAAAGGCCGTGCCGGCATGAGCGCCGGCACCACCATTCCAAGCGTTGCGGTGTGCTATTGACGCACCGATAGGGGTTCCGATGTCCATTACCGCTGTTCCGATCCATCCCGTAAAGTCGCGTTACCTCGTCTGGGTCTGGGGCGGTATCGCGCTGGCGCTGGTGCTGGCCGCCAGCCTCGCATGGGCAGGCACACGAACCGGTGTGGGCTCGTTCCTTTCCGACAACGCCGGGCGTCCGGGCGTGGTGACGACCGCGAGCGGATTGCAGTACGAAGTGCTGGACAAGGGCAAGGGTGGGCCGACCCCTACCGATGCCGACGTGACGCTGGTCAACTATGTCGGCAAGTTCGTCGACGGGGCCGTGTTCGACAAGAGCGAGCGTCCGACGCCGATGTCGCCCAAGGGCGTGGTGCCGGGCTTCGGCGAGGCGCTGAAGCTGATGCCGAAGGGTTCGCGGTATCGGTTCTGGCTGAAGCCCGAACTGGGCTATGGCGCGCCGCGACCGGAAGGGGCGCCGCCGATCCCGTCGGAAATGGCGGAAATGGCGACCAAGGTTCTGGTGTTCGACGTCGAGATGGTCGACTTCATCCCCGAAACGGTACTCCAGCAGATCCAGATGCAGCAGATGATGCAGCAACAGGGCGCGGGTGCGCCGCCGCCGCCGCCGTCGGGCCAGTAAGGCAACCAGTCACGTGTCGAACCGAACGATGCCGGAAGCAATTCCGGCGTCGTTTTCGTTTGAGGGCCAGCGTGCTAGATCGCCCGGCGACGGGAGGGTTGGCGGGAGCGGAATGACGTTGGCGAAGAATTCGCAAAGGGCGCTGACGACGACGATCGGATCGATTCGTCGCGTTCGGTGGCGTGTTCTTGCGATCACGATCATGATGGGCATGCCCGGCGCGTCGGCGCTGGCGGGCGATACGGCGTCACTGGAAGTCCTTCGCGCGGGCGACGTGCGGTTGGCGACGATCGGCTATCGGCTGGCGCGGGCCAATGCGACATTGTGTGTCGATCGTGCGCCGGTGACCGGCATGGTCGTCCATGCGGTCGATCAATATGCCGCGGCGGAACAGGCCGATGCGCGGCGAGTTTTCGGATTCGAAACCGCGATCGCGGTTGAAGGCGTGGTGCCCGGCGGCGCGGCCGCGCAGGCGGGGATACGCGCCGGCGACTCGATCGTGCGTATCGCGGGCAAGCCCGTGCCGGCAGCACGGGGAACGGGGCATGTTGCGACACGCGACGCGTTCGTTGCGCTGCTGGACGGGCAGGCAGCCGACCGGCCGCTGGCTGTCGTCCTGCGACGCGCCGGAGTGGACCGGAGCGTTACCATCGCGCCGTCGCCGGGTTGCCGGACGCTGTTCGAATTGCGTGTCGGTACGGCGTTCGATGCGGCGGCGGACGGGCGGCTGGTCCAGATATCGAGTGCGTTCCTAGACCGGTTCACCGATCCCGAACTGGCGGTCGTCGTCGCACATGAGCTGGCGCATAATATCCTGCGCCATCGCGTGCGGCTGAACGCGGCGAAGGTGAATCGTGGGCTGTTGAGCGAATTCGGCCGGAATGGACGGCTGTTCCGTCGGACCGAGGACGATGCCGACCGGCTGGGCGTTCACCTGTTGCGCAATGCCGGTTGGGACCCGGCGCTGGCGGTCGCGTTCTGGCGCGGACCGGGCGCGCGCATCGACGGCGGCATCTTTCACAGCCGGACGCATTCGTCCTCCGGCACCCGCGCGACCCTGATCGAGCGGGAGATCGCGGCATTGCCCGCAGGGGCGGCGATTCCGTTCACACCGGTAGTGCTGGGGACGAGAGATCAGCCGCTGCGATAATGGCATGGGTGGCTGGGGACGGACTGGCCTAAACCAACGGCGGCCGCGGGTCGCGCGGCATTGAGTACGGTGTTGCCCGCCTTACTGGCAGGTCACGCACGTTGCTCCGCCGGTAAGCGGCTACGCCATTGGCGGGGTGATTCGGACGGGTGCCGGGTGTCATCCCGGTCCGCTCGTTAGCGAGCCATAGGGCGACGTAGAACGAAACGGTCCGCTCGACATTCCGGTCAGGCGTTTGCCGAGGAAGGATCGTCCTCAACGCCGACAGGGCCGAGCTTCCGCTCCGCCGCCGAACGTCGCCGCGGCGAACGGCATTCTCCATCCGTTGCAGGCAAAAAAATAGCGGCCCGAAGGCCGCTATTCTCTCAACAGAGCGATAAAGCTCAGTTGCTGTCCGCATCGTCATCGCTGTCGGCGACGACGACGATGCCGGCGACAACCGCTGCAGCGGCGAGCAGAGCGACGATGATGCCGCCGCCAGCCAGCTTGTTCTTTTCAGCGACCGGTGCCGAAGCGCGAGCCGACTTGGCAACCGACAGGCTGGCGGCCGGGTTCGACGCGGCGAGGGCCGGCGAGGTAACGAGCGACGCGGCAGCGGCCACGGCGAGAATCTTGTTGAGACGCATTTTCAAACTCCCTTGCTTGAACTCAGGCGGACACATGTCCCAAGATTGCGCAGTGCGCAACCCATTTTCGACCGACCCTGTTGCGATGCGGCAGGTCTATGGCCCCATGGCAACACTTGTTCATCGAACATCGTAATTAACATCCGAGTAATATATTGCCGAATTGTTACGTAACGATTTTATTTGAAAACCTGTGACAGTAAAGCCGTCGATCAATCGGAAACGGTGATCGGCCAAGCCGCATCGCCTTCGAGTCCGACCGCCGAAAGACGACCGCTTTGATAGGCGCCGGTGTCCACTCCGATGCGGTGCGGCATGAAGGCGACCGCTTCGCTGATCGTATGACCATGGACGATGCGGTGGGACAGCAGCCCGCGATGGTCCAGAAACGGTTCGCGAATCCAGCGCAGGTCGGACGGTTTCTGCGCGTCCAGCGCGATGTCCGGGCGGATGCCGGCATGGACGAAGGCATAGTCGCCGATCACGATCTGGTCCTCGAACCCGCGCAGGAAGGCGATATGATCGGCCGGCACAGCGGCATCGATCATATCGGCCAGTTCGGCATATCCGGCAGCATCGTAGCTGTCGCGATCGATGCCATAGCTCAGGATCGTTTCGCGCCCGCCGATCCGGGTGAAGGTGCGCAACGCGTTAGGCCGTCGTTCGATCGCGGCCAGAAACATCTCTTCATGGTTGCCCAGCAGGAACCGGGTCGCGAGCGGCCCGGCGTCCAGCTCGCGCAGCCGGTCGATCGCACCCGCCGAATCGGGGCCGCGATCGACGATATCGCCAAGGAAGATGCGAGTCGTCGCCATCGGCGCACGCGCCGCGTCGTCGGCGGCGATCGCGTCGATCAGCCGGTCGAGCAGCGTGCGACAGCCGTGCACGTCGCCGATGGCGTAGACGCGCTGTCCTTCGGGAATGCGGAAGACCGGTGTCGAGCGGCGACGACCGGCGAGTAGTTTCTTGAGCAACGGCAAGCCTTGCGACGCATAGGACGGGTGGGGTTCCGGTTTCCCTAGCTTCCTGCGACGCGCGACGCCAGCGTGCTACAGCGTTACCAGCCGGTCTTCGTCCAGCGTGGCGAGCAGTTCGATCATGCCCCCGCCGTCGACGCCCAGCGCCTGTGCCGACGATCCGGCCAGCGCCAGTCCGGTCTGACAGGCGATGATGCGCACGCCGCTCTCCGCCGCCATCGCGCGCAATTCGTCAATAGCCGGCAGTCCGGGCGGGACCGGATGGGTCTGTCCCAACAGTGCGACTGCCCCCTCATGCAGATATACGCGTGCGCGGCCGTCCAGTGCCGCCGTCGCGCATGCCAGCGTCAGCGCGGTGCGCAATCGGTCCGGGTCGCCGGTTGCGACGACGACGGTCAGGCCGCGCATCGGCAGCCGGGATCCTTGACCAGTGTCAGCGTGCGGAAACGGAACGCCAGAAGGTCCGCGATCAGCAACTTGCCGGCGGGATCGTCGCCGAATCCCACGATCGCGCGCATCGCCTCCAGCGCGGCCATGCTGCCGATCACGCCGGTCAGTGCGCCCAGCACGCCCTGATCGGCGCAACTGACATCCGCCCGGTCGGGATCGTCGCCAACGAGGCAGCGATAGCAGGGCAGGGCGGGTTCCCAGCCGCGAAACACGCCCAACTGTCCCTCGAACGATCCGACCGCCGCCGACACCAACGGCACCCGTGCCTTCAGCGCAGCGTCGGCCACCGCCAGCCGCGTCGCGAAATTGTCGCAGCCATCGACCACTACATCGGCGCCGCGCAGGATGGCGGGCGCGGAGTTGGCATCGATCCGCAGCGCGATCGGATCGACCGTGACGAACGGGTTGATCCGGGCGATGGCGTCCATCGCCGCCGCCACCTTGGGCCGCCCGATATCGCCATCGCCGAACAGCGTCTGGCGTTGCAGATTGCTGGCATCGACCACGTCGTCGTCGACCACGACCAGCGTACCGACCCCGCCCGCCGCGAGATACTGAAGCGCAGGCGATCCGATACCGCCTGCGCCGATCACGACGACCCGGGCTGCTTTCAGCGCGGCTTGGCCCGCGCCGCCGACTTCGCGCAGCACGAGGTGCCGGGCATAGCGATCGAGTTCGGCGTCCGAAAAATTCATGCCGGCCAATCGAACAGGATCGTGGCGCGATACCATCCGCCGTCGTCGACCAGCCGGGGAATCATGTTGTTGCGCGAAAAGCTGATGACCAGTCCCGCAGCATATTGTTCGACCACCGGACACGCGATCGCGCGGGGGATGGTGGCCCGGACCAGCCCTTCACTGCCGATCAGGACGGCGACGTCGACCTGTACCTGCATCCGTCCGTCGACCGGTGCCGGGGCGGGACACGCGGTGCGCTGCATTTCCGTCGCGACGAAGCCGGTCATGCGCGGCGTTACGCGCGGCGCGTGGCGATAGGGCAGCGGCGGCAGCCGGTCCCAGTCGATCGGCCGCACGGTGGCGACGCTCGCCGGTGGCACCGCCTGCGCCGGTAGCTGCGGCACGACGCCGCCCAGCAGCGCGAGCGCGATCACCGCCCGGTGGACCCGAATCCGCCGATGCCGCGCGCCGTGTCGTCGAGCGTCGCGACCTCGACCAGCGCAGCGCGGGTGACGGCGGCGGGAACCAGCTGCGCGATGCGTTCGCCGCGCACCACATCGAACGGCGCGTCCCCCAGATTGGCGAGGATCACCTTCACTTCGCCGCGATAATCGCTGTCGATCGTGCCGGGGGTGTTGAGACAGGTGATGCCATGGCGCAGCGCGAGGCCGGAGCGCGGACGGACCTGGACTTCGTACCCGTCCGGGATCGCCAGCGCGAAACCCGTGGCGACTGCTGCCCGTGCACCGGGGGCCAGCGTCAGCGTTTCGGCGGCGACGACATCCATCCCCGCCGCCCCGGCGGTGGCATAGGCGGGCAGCGGCAGGCCGTCGCCATTCGGGAGGCGCAGGATTTGCAGGTCGATCATCGGGTCATCGCCGTCCGCGTGGGTGATACGGCCGGGGCGGCGGCGATGCGGCGGACGGCGTCGATCAGGTCGCGATCGCCCAGCAGGTCGTGCCCGCGCCCCGGCAGCACGCGGTAGTCGGTCGCGATCCCGCGCAGGGCCAGCGCCTCGGCATAGGCGCGCGAGAAACGTTGCGGCGTTTCGGTATCGTCCGACCCGACCAGCAACGCGACCCGCGTACCGGGCGCGATGCCGCCGACGGTCATCAGCGGATCGAAGCTGCCCGGCGATCCGGTGAACGCAATGCCGCGCCGCTTCGCGATGTACCGGCGCCATTCGGGCAGCATGCACGGGCATCCCGCCAGCACGACACCGTCCACCAGCCCCGGCCGCAATCCGGCGATCGTCGCCGCCATTGCCGCGCCGCCCGATTGCCCGACCAGCACGGTGCGCGCCCGGGGATAGCGTGCGCGCCATGCCGCGACCGTGTCCGCGACCGCGCCGATCCGTTCGACGGTATAGCTGTCGCCGACGGTGCCGCCGCGCAGCCCGGGCGACCGGTTGCCCGCCGCATCACCATAGCCCGGGCGCAGCAGCGCCACCGCGCGTGCGCCGGGAATCGCATTGGAAATGGCGTGCGTCGCGTCGACGAACGACGCCGGCACGACCCCGTCGCCATCGCCGTGCAGCACCAGCACCAGCGTCTGCACGTCGCGCGGGGCGTCGGGGCCGAACGCCTGTCCGGCCAGCTGCGGCGGAACGGGCGGCGGCGCGGTCGTCGTGCACGCGGCGAGCGCAAGCAGCATCGGAAAGAATTTAGCGAAGCGCATCGGCGATCCTGTCGGCAAGGCGATCGGCGATCTCGCTTTTGGGGGCATCGGGCCAGCGTTCGGCACCGGCGGCGGTGACCAGATGCACTTCGTTGCGATCGCCGCCCATCACGTCGCCGCCGACATCGTTGGCGACGATCCAATCGGCGTTCTTCGCGGATCGTTTGGCCGTGGCATGGACGAGTACGTCGTCGGTTTCGGCCGCGAATCCGACCAGCAGGCGCGGGCGGCGGTCGGATGCGCCCAGCGTCGCGAGAATGTCGGGGTTGGGCCGCAACGCCAATACGGGCGCGCCGCCGTCCTTCTTCAGCTTGGACGGGGCGGCGTCGACGTGCCAGTCGGCGACGGCAGCGACCATGACGGCGACGTCGGCCGGCAATGCCTGCGTCACCGCATCGGCCATCTCGCGTGCGGTTTCCACGTCGATCCGGTCGACCCCGGCAGGCGTCGCCAGTGTTACCGGCCCCGCGACCAGCGTCACCCGCCCGCCCCGCGCGGCGCAGGCGGCGGCGATCGCGAAACCCTGTTTCCCCGACGACCGGTTGGCGAGATACCGCACCGGGTCGATTGGCTCGTGCGTCGGCCCTGCGGTGACGAGGATATGCCGTCCGGCCAGCGACGGCGCCGGTTTCGAGGCAGGGGTGCCGGTTAACGCTTCGATCGCGGCGACGATCGCATGCGGTTCGGGCAGTCGACCGGGACCGAATTCACCGCACGCCATCGGACCTTCATCGGGTTCCAGTACGGTGATGCCGTCGCCGCGCAGGGTGGCGATGTTGCGCCGGGTGGCGGGATGCTGCCACATCCGCACGTTCATCGCCGGGACGGCGAGCACCGGCTTGTCGGTCGCCAGCAGCAGGGTGGTCGCCAGATCGTCGGCAACGCCGCCCGCCATCCGCGCCATCAGATCGGCGGTAGCGGGGGCGACGACGACCAGATCGGCCTGCCGGCTGAGCTGGATATGGCCCATCTCGGCCTCGTCCTTCAGATCCCACAGGCTGGTGTGCACCGGCCGTTCGCTGAGCGCCGCCAGCGTCATCGGCGTGACGAAATGCGCGCCGCCATCGGTCAGCACGCAGCGCACGTCATGGCCGCCACGGCGCAGCAGGCGGATCAGCTCGCACGCCTTGTACGCGGCGATGCCGCCGCCGACGATCAGCAGGATGCGTGTCATCGCGTGATCCTGTGCACCCGAACGCGCCGTCTGTCGAGAAGGCCGCGCGTCAGATCGCGGGTGGCATCGGGTACGAAGGCGAGACCGACGAGGAAAGCGGGGGCGACGACCAGCGCGATCTCTGCCCGGCCCGTCAGCGCGGTCGCCAGCGCATAGCCGCCGAACACCAGCGCCGCCCGCCCGCCAAAGGGGCCGGGCGCGGCGATCCAGCCCGCCAGCGCCAGCAGCGCGACCGGCGCGCCGATCCATCCGGGCAGCAGCGTCAGTACCGTCGATTGCGCCATGGTCGCGGCGAACGGGCCAGGTACGTGCAGCCCGCCCCACCATGACGTGGCAGGATCGAGCGGCCCGGTGGCGAGCCCCGCCGCACGCGCGTGGAGCGCGAGAATCGCGAGGAACACCGCCACCACCATCGCCCAGCCCAGCGCCTCGTGCCGTCGACGGTCGAACAACGCCGCGCCCAGCATTACGACCGCGTAGAGCGCCGCCGTCTCGCGCAGCAAGGTCGCGCAACACGCGATCGCCGCCGCTTCGACCCAGCGATCCTCGCGCCGCATCGCCAGCGACCATGCGATCAGCAGACCGGCCCAGATGTCGTGGACGCGCACCAGTCCCGGCTGGACGAACGCGACCATTCCGCCGGCCAGCAGGAAATATGCGGTGGTCCGCGCGGCGGGGCGGACGAACCATTCGCGAATTCGCTGCGCCCATGCCAGCACGCTCGCGACCGCGATACCCAGCAGGATCAGCACGACGACGATATCGGGCAACGCCGCCTGCACCACCGCCAGCGTCGGCAGGCGGAAGGCGGGCAGGCGCGCGGGGACTTCGCCTTCGGCGCGCAATGCCTGTGCCGCGACCGAATAATAATCGCCGCCTTCGCGCATCTCCTCGACGATCGCATCCTGCGCCACCGGGTCGGGGCGTGCGGGCTCGCCGGGTAAGACGAGCACCGCGAGCAAGGCCGCGACGATCAGCAGCAGCACCGCCACCGCATGGCCGGGGCGCAGCGACGCGAACCGGCCGGGCGTGCCGAGCCACACCGGCGGCCGCGCGCGAATCATCCCAGCAGCGCCACCAGCGCCGCACCGATCGCACCGCTGCCGATCGAAACCAGTGCGTACCGCCAGCCGCTGTCGGTCCGCACCACGGTCACGTCGCGCAGCGGGGGGGATGGGGGGGCGCCGCCGGGGCCGGGGAACCGTGCTTCTATATTGCGGATCAGGTCCGGCAGCCGGGCAAAGGTGCGCAGGTCAGTGATGATCCGGTCGGCGACGATCGCTTCCGGCCCCAGTTCGTCGCGAATCCAGCCGCGCACGAACGGTGCCGCCGTTTCCCACAGGTTGATATCGGGATCGAGCGCGGTCGCGACCCCTTCGACCATCACCATCGTCTTTTGCAGGAGCAGCAGGTGCGGTTGTGTCTGCATGTCGAAGTCGCGGGTGATATTGAACAGCGAATCGAGCATCATGCCGACCGACATGTCCTTGACCGCAAGGCCCCGCATCGGTTCGCCCACCGCGCGCAGCGCCGTCGCGAATTCGGCGACGTTGTGATGCGCGGGGACATAGCCCGCCTCGAAATGGATTTCAGCGACACGTCGGTAGTCGCCGGTGATGAGGCCGTACAGGATCTCCGCCAGCCATACCCGCGCGCGCCGGTCGATCCGGCCCATGATGCCGAAATCGATCGCGGCGATGCGTCCGTCGGCCAAGGCGAACAGATTGCCCTGATGCATGTCGGCATGGAAAAATCCGTCGGCGATCGCCTGTCGCAGGAACGCGCGCACCAGCCGCGTCGCCATCGCGGTCAGATCATGCCCCGCCGCGACCAGCGCAGGGCGATCCGACAGCTTGATGCCGTCGATCCATTCGGTGGTCAGGATCTTCGACGTCGTACGCTGCCAGTCGATCGCGGGGATCACGAAGTCCGGTTCGGCCTCCATCCCGTCGGCCAGCTCGGACGCCGACGCCGCTTCGCGCCGCAGATCGAGTTCGCGCGCGGTCCAGCGCTTCATCGTCTCGATCACCAGCCGTGGGCGCAGGCGGCGCAATTCGCCGCCCATCGTCTCCAGCTTGGTCGCGGCCCATTCATAGGTGTCGATCGCGTCGAAGAACTGCGCCTCGACCCCCGGACGCAGCACCTTCACCGCGACCCTGCGACCATCGGTGGTAACGGCGCGGTGCACCTGCGCGATCGATGCCGCGCCGACCGGCGTTTCCTCGATCGAGGCGAACAGCGCGTCGATCGATTGCCCGAGGCCCGATTCGATCGCCGGGCGAATGATGTCCCATGACAGCGGCGGCAGCGCGTCCTGCAACGTCAGCAGATCGTGCGCCACGTCCTCCCCGACCAGATCGGGACGGGTCGCCAGCGTCTGCCCCAGCTTGATCGCCGCCGGGCCAAGCGCCGCGAACGCCTCCGCATAGCGCGGCGTCTTCGGCACGCGCGCGCCGAGCCGGGCGAGCCGCACGACGCGGCGCAACCGCACCGGACTGCGCGGATTGCGCTCGATCTCGATCAGCGCGCCATGCCGCGCCAGCGTGCGGCCCCATTTCAGGATGCGCCAGTAATGGGTGAGGGTGGAGGTCATGCGACCCTTCGGCCCGATGACGCCGCCGTCAAATCTTCCATCCGCTATGAATCGCGACCAGCCCGCCCATGATCGGCTCGACCCGCGTCCGCACGAACCCGGCGTCGGCGATCATGCGTTCGAACGTCGGCATGTCGGGAAAGCGGCGGATCGATTCGACCAGATAGCGATAGCTGTCCTCGTCGTTCGCCAGCAGCTTGCCGAGCTTCGGGACCAGCTTGTGGGAATAGCCGTCATAGACGTCGGCGAACCCCGGCCACGTGACCGTCGAGAATTCGAGGCAGAAGAACCGCCCGCCGCGCTTGAGCACCCGGTGCGCCTCACGCAACGCCTTCGGGATATCGGTCACGTTGCGGATGCCGAACGCGATCGTATAGCCGTCGAAGAACCGGTCGGGGAACGCCAGCACCTCCGCATTCTGTTCGGACCAGACCAGCCCGTCGATCCCGCGCTTGGCCGCGCGTTCCATGCCGACGTCGAGCATCGCCGGATTGATGTCGGACACGGTCACCGCCGCGCCGTATTTCGCCATGCGGAACGCGATGTCGCCGGTGCCGCCGGCCATGTCGAGAATCTGTTCGCCCTTTTGCGGTTTCACCCGCGCGACGAAGCGATCCTTCCACAACCGGTGCATGCCGCCCGACATGGCGTCGTTCATCAGATCGTAGCGCGAGGCGACGCTGGCGAAGACGTCGCCGACGCGCCGGGTCTTTTCGGCGGGGGCCACCTGTTCGTAGCCGAAGGATACCGTTTCGTTCATGGCGACAGCCCTAGCCGCGCCTTGTGGCAGGAGCAAACCGAACCTAGCTTCCGCGACCGATAACGACGTGCGGTCGACGCCGCCGTGCGGGAACGCACCAAAGGACGCCGCATGCCCGAATTGCCCGAAGTCGAGACCACCGTGCGTGGGCTTACGCCCGTGCTGGGCGGACAGCGCCTGACACGGGTCGTCGCCAACCGCGCCGACCTGCGTCGCGCGATGCCGGTCGATCTGGGCCAGCGGCTGACCGGGGCGACCGTCACGGGGTTGCGCCGACGTGCCAAATACGGGCTGATCGATACCGATCGCGACGATACGCTGATCTTCCACCTCGGCATGTCGGGGCGCTGGCGGGTCGATCCGGCCGAGCGGCTGGTCCACGATCATCTGGAACTATCGACCGCGAACGGGCGGCAGGTGGTGCTGAACGATCCGCGCCGTTTCGGGTCGATCGACCTGATGCCGACCGCCGAGGTCGCGACATGGCCGCCGTTCGTCGCGCTGGGGCCGGAGCCATTGGGAGCGGACTTCACCGCCGATCACCTCGTCCAGCGATTCGCGGGGCGGATCGCGCCGATCAAGCTGCTGCTGCTGGACCAGCGGATCGTGGCCGGGCTGGGCAACATCTATGTCTGCGAGGCGCTGAACGTCGCGCGAATCGCACCGACCCGGCCGGCGGGACAGGTGGCGCCCGAACGCCTGTCGGCGCTGGTCGACGCGACTCGCGCCGTCCTGCTCGCCGCGATCGAGGCGGGGGGATCTACGCTGCGCGACTATGCCCGGCCGGATGGCGAGCTGGGCTATTTTTCCAAACAGTTCCGGGTATATGGCCGCGAGGGCGAGGCGTGTCCGTGCGGCGGTGTCGTGGAGCGTCGGGTAGATGGCGGTCGGTCCACCTTCTGGTGCGCGCGATGCCAGCGATAGTTGACCGGCGGCGCCCGAGCCGTTAAGGGGCGCACCTTCACCGGTCGGGTCCTGCCCGTTCGGACCCAATCATTTCGAAAAGTCGAGGACGGCATGGCGAATACGCCACAGGCGAAGAAGCGTATCCGGCGCAACGCGCGTCGCGCGGAAATCAATGGTGCGCGCGTCGGCCGCATCCGGACCTTCGTAAAGAAGGTCGAAGCGGCGATCGTCGCGGGGGACCGTGAAGCAGCCACCACTGCGCTTGCCGGTGTCCAGCCCGAGCTGGCCCGTGGCGTCGCCAAGGGCGTGCTGCACAAGAACACTGCGTCGCGGAAGTTCTCGCGTCTGACCAAGGCGGTCGGCGCGATCGCCTGATCGCCTGAACGACTGCAAGAAAATCGCCCCGCCGACCCCGTGTCGGCGGGGTTTTTCGCGTGTCCGTCGCGGACGAACCGGACGGATCGAGCCCGGTTGGCGACTGGTTATTTGGTTCCTGTAACAGGGGACGAATCAACCCGTTCAAAAACGGCGGAAATGCGTGGATTCGACTCCGCCGCGCTACCGTTAACTATGTAAAATACTGATTAAAAACGATAAAAATTAAATCCGACGCGTTTCTGCGGGCCGTGGCGTGTCAACTGCCTTTATTTCGGTTTCGTGACTTGATCGAATCCCGCCACGGTTCCTAAACAGCAACTCCCGCCGCCGGTCAGGCGATCGGGACCGGTACAAACCGTCGCGAGCGTCCATCGTTCGAAACGGTGGACGGGGGCCTTTTGAACGACAGAAACCGCGCGGCGGAAAGGCATGCCTTTTCGCGCCGGAGAGGTGTGTGCGAGTGACAATGCCGGTGAATCATGAACAGGTGGAGGTTGCGGCGGCATGGGCCCGCGTGCGCCAGAACCTGCGCATGTCGGCCGGACAGCGATTGTTCGACCGCTGGCTGAAACCGATGGAACTGGTCGCCGACGACGACGCCGGAGTCGTACGGCTGGCACTGCCGTCGGCATTCATGACCGATTGGGTCCGCAACCATTATGCCGAACGGCTGACGCACGAATTTCGCGCGCACCTGCCGCAACTGCGCGAAGTGGTGGTCGAGACCGCCAGCACGCTCGCCGCCCGAGTCGTCCCCGCCGCGCCGGTCGCGGACGCCGTGGACGCGGGCACTGACATGGACGCAGCGGTGCCGGTGACGCCGTCGATGTCGACGCCCGCCATCGTGACCCGCACCGCCGCCGAACGGCCGGTGTTCGACGCCCGCTACCGATTCGACCGGTTCGTCGTGTCGGCATCGAACCGTGTGGCGTTCAACGCCGCCAAGGCGCTGGCCGAACCCGGCGTGCCGCGGTTCAGCCCGCTGTATCTCCATAGCGGCACCGGCCTGGGCAAGACGCATTTGATGCATGCGATCGGCCATGCGTTCCTTGCCGCCGATCCGTCGGCCGGCGCGGTCTATCTGCCGGCCGAGCGGTTCATGTTCGAGTTCGTCGCGGCGGTTCGTGCGCGCGATACGCATGCGTTCAAGGCGCGGCTGCGCGGGCTGGACCTGCTGATGATCGACGACCTGCAATTCGTTGCGGGCAAGGATGCGACGCAGGAGGAATGCCTCCACACGATCAACGCGTTCATGGATGCGGGCAAGCGCGTGGTCATCGCCTGCGACCGCTCGCCCGGCCTGCTCGAAGGCATCGACCCCCGGCTGGTGTCGCGACTGGGCGCGGGGCTGGTGGCGGATATCAAGCTGCCCGAAACCGATCTGCGTCAGGCGATCCTTGCCGCCAAGCTGGCCGAGGTGCCGGGCATGGCCGTGCCTGACGAGGTGCTGGAACTGCTGGCCGGACGGATTCGCGGCAGCGTGCGCGAACTGGAAGGCGCGTTCAACCGGCTGGTCGCCTATGCGTCGCTGACCGGCGATACGATCGATATGGCGTTCGCGCATGCGACGCTGGGCGAAATGTTGGCCGGACCGGCACGGCGCGTCACGATCGACGATATCCAGCGCGCGGTGTCCGCGCATTTCGAGGTCAAGCAACTCGATCTGGTATCGGCCCGCCGCGCGCAGGCGATCGCCCGGCCGCGGCAGGTGGCGATGTATCTCGCCAAGCGCCTGACGACGCGATCGTTGCCCGAGATCGGCCGTAAATTCGGCAATCGCGACCATTCGACCGTGATCCATGCCGTGCGCCGGATCGAGGAACTGCGCGGCACCGACCGCGAGATCGATGCGGCGGTCCGCACGCTGCTGCGCTCGCTCGAAGGCTGAGCGGCCCGACATTCGTTCGCCGGGCGCACGCTCGGATCTGCACAGCCCGCCGATCGAGAATGGACCCGGTTCATAACGGCCCGGTCGTCGCGCGATGACACCGCGATGGTCGACTTGCTGCGCCGTGGGTCGGTGTTTGCCGGGGCGGCGTTCGGGTGCGGGAAGGAAGAACTGATTCACGCGAAGGCGCGGAGACGCGAAGGGGTTGCGCCATCGGCAACGCCTTCGCGCCTTCGCGCGGAACCGACCTGCTTACGTGATGACGTCCGGCTCGTTCCGTCCGGTATGCTCGCGGATCGACGCGAGGGTTTCGGCGGCTGCCACCAGCGGAGCCAGCGCATCGGCGGTCTGCTGGTCGAGGTCGCCGTCCACGGGTTCGTAGCGTTCGATATACACGCGCAGCGTCGCGCCCTGCGTCCCCGTACCCGACAGGCGGAACACGATCCGCGACCCGTCGACGAACAGGATGCGGACGCCTTGGTTGCGGCTGACCGATCCGTCGGTGCTGTCGTGATAGGTGAAGTCGTCGGCGGTCGATACGGTCAGGGCACCGATCGCGGTGCCGGGCAAGGTCGCCAGCCGATCGCGCAGCGCGGTCATCAACGCGTCGGCGCCTTCCTGTGCGACGCCTTCATAATCATGACGGGCATAATAGTTGCGGCCGAAGCGCGACCAGTGCGCAGTCATGATCTCCACCACCGGCAACCGGCGGACGGCTAGGATGTTGAGCCACAGCAGCACTGCCCATACGCCGTCCTTCTCGCGAACATGGTCGGAGCCGGTGCCCGCGCTTTCCTCACCGCAGATCGTGACCAGTCCGGCGTCGAGCAGGTTGCCGAAGAACTTCCAGCCGGTGGGCGTTTCGTACAGCGGTATGTCCAGCGCCTGCGCCACCCGGTCGGCGGCGGCGGAGGTCGGCATCGACCGGGCGATGCCCGCGATGCCCCCGGCATAGGCAGGCGCGAGATGTGCGTTGGCGGCCAGTACCGCCAGCGAATCGGACGGGGTCACGAAGATGCCGCGCCCGATGATGAGGTTACGGTCGCCGTCGCCGTCCGACGCTGCGCCGAAATCGGGCGCATCGTCGGCCATCATGCGTTCGTAGAGTTCGTGCGCGTGGACCAGATTGGGGTCGGGATGATGCCCGCCGAAATCGGGCAGCGGTTCGGCGTTGACGACCGAACCCGCCGCCGCACCCAGCCGGCGTTCGAGTATCTCCGTCGCATAGGGGCCGGTGACGGCGCTCATCGAATCGAACGACAGGCGGAACCCGCCCGCGATCATCGCGCGGATCGCGTCGAAATCGAACAGCGTCTCCATCAGGTCGGCATAGGCGGCGACCGGATCGATCACTTCCACCGTCATCGCGTCCACCGTGGTTTCGCCAAGGCGGTCGAGGTCGACCGTGCCGGCATCCGATAGGCGGTAGCGATCGATCACCAGCGTGCGGGCATGCAGCGCGTCGGTGAAGCTTTCGGGGGCGGGGCCGCCATTGGCGACGTTATACTTGATTCCGAAATCCTCGTCCGGCCCGCCGGGGTTGTGGCTGGCCGACAGGACGAGCCCGCCGATCGCGGCGCGGCTGCGGATGACGTGCGACGCGGCGGGAGTGGACAGGATGCCGCCCTGTCCGACGATCGCGCGCGCGAAGCCGTTGGCGGCGGCCATGCGGATCGCGGTCTGGATGACGTCGCGGTTCAGGTAGCGCCCGTCACCGCCGATCACCAGCGTCGCGCCGTCCTTGTCCTCGACCACGTCGAACACCGACTGGATGAAGTTTTCGGCATAATGCGGCTGCTGGAACACCCGCACTTTCTTGCGCAGGCCCGACGTGCCCGGCTTCTGGTCGGTAAAAGGCGAAGTTTCGACGATGGTTACGGCCACGATCATCCCCCTGTGAAATCGGGGGCGGTGTAGCGCAGGAACGGACGGGCTTGAACCGTCATCTTCGATGAAGGACCCGCCCGGCTCAGCGGCCGTTCGGGAACTCGCGAAGGCAGGCGGTCAGACCTGCAACCCCACCGCGCGCTGCGCCGCGAGCAGCGTCGGTCGCACCAGCGCTTCCGCCTTCGCCGCGCCGCGCGCCAGCGTCGTGCCCACCGCGTCGCGATCATCGAGCAGTGCGACCAGCCGGTCGCGGATCGGTCCCAGCGTCGCCACCGCCAGATCGGCGAGCGCGGGTTTGAACTGGCCGAATCCCTGTCCGGCGAACCGGTCTAGCACCGACTGCGGTGCTTCGTTGGCCAGCGCGGCGAAGATGGTGACGAGGTTGCGCGCCTCCGCCCGTCCGGCCAGCCCGGCGAGATCGCCCGGCAACGGTTCGGGATCGGTCTTCGCCTTGCGGAACTTGGTCGCGATCAGGTCGTCGGTGTCGATCAGGTTGATCCGGCTCATGTCCGACGGGTCCGACTTGGACATCTTCGCACTGCCGTCGCGCAACGACATGATGCGCGGCGTGTCCTCCGGGATCATCGGTTCGGGCAGGGGGAACAGGTCGACGCCGAAGTCGAGGTTGAACTTGGTCGCGATATCG
This sequence comes from Sphingomonas sp. CFBP 13720, assembly GCF_014842075.1. Taxonomy (GTDB): domain Bacteria; phylum Pseudomonadota; class Alphaproteobacteria; order Sphingomonadales; family Sphingomonadaceae; genus Sphingomonas. Next base: position 38,058 of record NZ_JACYVA010000005.1, on the reverse strand, counting down.
CGCGCCAGCTCCAGATGCTGCTTCTGGTCCTCGCCCACCGGGACATGCGTCGCGCGATAGCCGAGAATGTCGGCGGCCTGCAGCACCGGATAGGTGAACAGCCCGACGCTGGCGCCCTCACGGTTCTTGCCCGCCTTGTCCTTCCACTGCGTCATGCGGTTGAGCCAGCCGACGCGGGCGGTGCCGCCCAATATCCATGCCAGCTCGCTGTGCGCCGGGACGCGTGCCTGATTGAACAGGATCGACCGGTCGGGATCGATCCCGGCGGCGAGCAGCGTGGCGGCCATCTCGATCGTGTTCGATGCCAGCGTCGCCGGATCGATGCTGACGGTCAGCGCGTGAAGATCGGCGAGAAAGAACAGGCAGGTATCGTCCGCGCCCATGCTGTCCTGCAATCGCACCCAGTTGCGGATCGCGCCCAGATAATTGCCGAGGTGAAGATTGCCGGTGGTCTGGATGCCGGACACGACGCGCATGGGAAGTTCCTTCAAGCGGCGCGCCGCCGCAGCAGCGCGCGAAGATCGGCCAGCCGGAACGCTCCGGTGGCAAGACAGGCAAGGGCATAGACGACGCAGCCCGCGCCGACGAGGGCGCCCATGCCGATGACGCGGGTCAGCACCGCGCCGGTGGTCCATGGCGCGACCAGCCGGTCGGCAAAGAACAGCGCGACCCCCATCATCAGCGCGGCGGCGGCGAAGCGCGGCAGCCGGTGGGTCAACTGGCGATCGAGCGCAAAATGTCCGCGCCGGCGCAGCGCGACATACAGCATCGCGACGTTGATCCATGCGGCGACGGCGGTCGCGAGCGGCGGACCGACATGCGCGATCGTCGGGATCAGCGCGAGGTTGAGCACGATGTTGACGACGATCGACCACATCGCGAACCGCACCGGCGTCCGGGTGTCCTCCCGTGCATAGAAGCCCGGCGTCAGCACCTTGATCAGCACATAGGCGGGCAGGCCGAGCGAGAAGGCGGCAAGCGATTGCGCGCAGCGGATCGTATCGTCGGCACCGAACGCGCCATGCTGGAACAGCGCGCGGATGATCGGTTCGGCGACGGTCAGGAAAGCGATCGTCGCGGGCAGGGTGAGCAGCAGCGCGAGTTCGATCCCGCGATTCTGCGTGTCCATCGCCCCGGCATCGTCCTTGCGCCCCAATTGCCGCGAGATGGTGGGAAGCAGGATCGTGCCGAGACCGATACCGATCAGCCCCAGCGGCAACTGGTTCAGCCGGTCGGCATAATAGATGTACGAGATCGATCCTTCGTCGAGCAGCTTGCCCGACAGCGCGGTCGATATGACGAGGTTGACCTGCATCGCCCCCGCGCCGGCGGCGGCGGGAACGATCAGCCGCAGCATCCGCCGCACGTCGGGCGTCAGTCGCGGACGGCGCGGCCGCAGCGATACGCCTGCCCGGTGGCAGGCGAACAGCAGCCAGCCCAGTTGCAATGCGCCGCCCGCCGTCACCGCCCATGCCTGTGCGCGGGCGGTGGCATAGGGATCGGGACCGTGAAACCACAGCAGCGCCACCACCATCGCGACGTTCAGCAGGATCGGCGCGGCGGCGTTGACCCAGAACTTGTCCAGCGAATTGAGGATCGCGCCGAGCAGCGAGACGATCGATATCAGCAGCAGATAGGGGATCGTGATCCGCGACAGCGTGACGGCATAGGCGAATTGTTCGGGTGCCGGATCGTTGAACCCGCCCGACAGCAGGTAAGTGAGCGGCCATGCGGCGACCAGCATCGCCGCCGTGGCGAGGATCAGCACGGGCAGCAGCACCGACAGCACCGCCTGCGCAAAGGCGAGGCCGGCGGGCAGGCCGTCGCCTTCGGCCACCTTGCGGTTGAACATCGGCACGAAGGCCGCGTTGAATGCGCCTTCGGCGAACAGCGCGCGGAACATGTTGGGCAGGCGGAAGGCGACGAGGAACGCATCGGATGCGAACCCCGCGCCGACATAGGTCGCCTGAAGCGAGTCGCGACCCAGTGCGAGGACGCGGCTGGCCAGCGTCAGCCCGCCGACCGATCCGAGCGATTTCGCCAGTTTCATGAAGTTACCGGCTCAATCGCTCGGAGAGCGTCGGTCAGGCGTGGCCGACCACTTCGCCCAGCGCGCCGGCCTGACCATTGGCCTGCGACAGGTACAGCTGCGCGAAATCGATCGGTTCGAGCATCAGCGGCGGGAACCCGCCGTCGCGCACCGCGTCGGCCAGCACGCGGCGGGCGAAGGGGAACAGGATACGCGGCGCTTCGCCCAGCAGGAACGGCTGAAGATGCTCGTCGGGAATGTTGCGCAGGCCGAACAGCCCGGCGAACGACAGATCGACCAGATACATGACCTGCCCTTCGATCTCCGCGCGCGCCTCGATCTTCAGCACGACCTCGTGGACGCCGTCGCCGACCTGGCCCGCACCGATATTGAACTGGACGTCCAGCTTCGGCTGGCCCGCGATCTGGTACACGCCCGGCGCGCCGGGGTTCTCGAACGACAGGTCCTTGACGTACTGCGTCAGCACGTTGACCGCCGGCTGGCTGTCGTCGCCGTTCAGGAAAGCGTCGTCAGCGGGCGCGCCGCCATTTTGTTCGTCCATTGCCGCATCCTTGCGAAATCGGGCGGAAAGCTTTGTGGCCTGCCGCGTTTCAGGTTGTCGGCGCGCCTAGCAGCCGCTTGACCCTGTTTCAACGGCTGGACAGGCGGCAGGTGGTTTGAAACCTTCATCGATCGCGCCTATGTTCCGTCGATTGGAAGGAAGTGTAGGCATGGTGGTCTTTGTCGTCCTGCTCGCGTTAGTCACGGCGTTTCTCGCGCTGCGGCTCTATGCGGTACTCGGAAAGCGGACGGGGCACGAGCCGTTGCCTCGCCCGGCCGAGGAACGAGTCGGCCAGCCGCCGGTGGCGCGCACGATCGAGGTCGCGGCCGAACCCCGCGAGGTCGGTCCGCGCCATGTCGAGCGTGGTGCCGAATCGGGCCTGCGCGCGGTGATCGCCGCCGATCCGACGTTCGACGTCGCTCAGTTCGTCGAAGGCGCGAAATCGGCATACCGCATGATTCTCGAAGCCTTCTGGAAGGGCAACGAGGAGACGCTGGAATGGCTGACCGAGCGCGACGTGCGCGCCGCGTTCGCCGAAGCGATCGCCCAGCGCAACGCGGCAGGCCATGTTCTCGACAATCGGCTGGTATCGATCGAACGTGCGATGGTGACCGAAGCGAGTGTGGAAGCCGGTGTAGCGCGCATTTCGGTGCGGCTGGACGCGGATATCGCGTCGATCACGCGTGATGCCGACGGCAACCTGATCGCCGGGTCGTTGTCCGATGCGGTCGAGACGCATGACGTATGGACGTTCGTGCGCGCGCTTAAGAGCAGCGATCCGAACTGGAAGCTCGCCGACACCGACGAAGCCTGAGTCGATGCACAGGGGGGTAGGCGCGGCGCTGACCGCATTGCTGCTGGCTGGCTGTTCCAATTCGATCGTCCCGCGCGGGGTCGATTCGGTTTCGACGGTGCCGCAGCGGTCGGTAACGGCGGCCGGTGTCCCGGTGCGCCAGCCTACCGCTGCGACCCCGTTGCCACCGATCACGGGCGCACCCGCCCTGGCCGGCGCGGCGACGGCGCTGGCCAGCGGGATCGTTGCCGGACCGCCGGTCGCCGGGCTGCCGATCTCGGCGGACGCGGCCGCTCGTGCGTTGGGATCGTTCCGCACGAGTTGCCCTTCGCTGGTCCGTCGAGTGGATGCGACCGGGCTAACGCGGGGAGCCGACTGGCAACCCGCCTGCGATGCGGCGCGTACGACGGCCGATCGCGACGCGACGGCGTTCTTTGCCCGCTGGTTCGAAGCGGTGCAGGTCGGCGATGGCAAGGCGTTCGCCACCGGCTATTATGAACCGGAAATCCACGGCTCGCGCACGCGGCGCAGTGGCTATGAAGTCCCGGTCTATGGCGTCCCGGCCGATCTGGTCGAAGTCGACCTTGGCCTGTTTTCGACCGACCTGAAGGGGCGGCGGGTGCGCGGACGCGTTGATGGGACGCGATTCGTGCCCTATTTCGATCGTACCGCGATCGAGCAAGGCGCACTGGCCGGCCGCAATCTCGAAATCGCATGGGCGGCCGATGCGGTCGAAATGTTCTTTCTGCAGGTGCAGGGGTCGGGTCGGTTGCGGTTGCCCGACGGCGGCGTGATGCGGATCGGCTATGCCGGGCAGAACGGACGCGACTATACCGGCATCGGCAAGCTGATGCGCGACCGCGGGTTGCTGGCGCCGGGACAGGCGTCGATGCAGGGGCTGATGGCGTGGCTGCGCGCGCATCCCGAAGAGGGACGCGCGATCATGCGCGAGAACAAGAGCTTCGTCTTCTTTCGTGAACTGACCGGGGCGGGGCCGCTGGGCGCGATGGGCCATCCGGTGGTCGGACAGACGAGCGCCGCCGCCGATCCGAAATTCGTGCCGTTGGGCGCACCGGTGTTCCTGTCGATGGATCGTACCGATGCGACCGGATTGTGGGTCGCGCAGGATACCGGCGGAGCGATCAAGGGTGCCAACCGGTTCGATACCTTCTGGGGCGCGGGGGACGATGCCCGTGCGATCGCCGGCGGCATGTCCGCGCGTGGCACGTCGTTCCTGCTGTTGCCGCTGGGCACGCTCGCGCGGTTGAAGTCCGGTGCCGCCCCGGCGCCTTGACCCCGGCGAGGCGGCGCTGTGGGCAAAGGTGATGGCGGGCGTCCGGCCGCTGCATCCGTCGCGTCCGACCGGCGGGACGCCGACTTCCCCCGCGCCCAAGCCGTTGCCCGCCCGGCCGATGCCGCGACCCGGCGCGGTCGTCACCGCACCCATCCGCGCGCCGCGCCAACCGGGACCGCATCTCGACGGCAGTTGGGATCGACGGCTGGCCCGGGGCGTGGTGTCGCCCGATACGACCGTCGATCTGCACGGGCATAGTCTTGCGTCCGCACATGCATTGCTCAATCGCGCGCTGGGCGAGGCCATCGCGGCCGGTGCGCGCGTGCTGCTCCTCATCACCGGCAAACCGCGCGTCGACGCGGGCAAAACCGCCGGTCGGGGCGCGATTCGTGCTGCGGTGCACGACTGGATCGGTGCCTCCGCGCATGCCGACCATATCGTGTCGATCCGGACCGCCCACCCCCGTCATGGTGGCACCGGGGCCCTGTATCTGATCCTTCGCCGACCCCGCTAAGCTACGGACGAAACACCGGTTTTTGTGCCATAATGGTGCAGTGCGACGAACCGTTGCATAACGGCGCTATGTTTCCGTGCGAACCCGGGAACGATCTGGTTATCAAAGAGTAAATGCCTCGGTCGCCACATGGCGTCGCGAATGAACCGGGGGCCATCACCATCGGAATGCCGTTTCGCCGCACTGCGGGGGGAGGCGGAATCGAGCGGTGCGGGTCGGGGGTATGCCATGTCGGCTGCGTCCCGTGCCACCCGGGCATGTTGGAGGATATACGCATGGCTTTCCGCAATAACGATACGCTCATCAGCACGGCCAACACCCAGATCGTCGCCGCCAACGGCACGGACGACACCTATGTCGCGGACGGCGCAACCGCGTTCGTGATCGAGGCCGGTGCCGTGGGCGATGATACGCTCATCGGTTTCACCTCGAACGATTCGCTGATCAACACCGTCAAGATTTTCGACGGCAACAACGATGGTTTCGTCCAGTTCGGCCCGAACGGCGTGCTCGACATCGATCGGACCGCGCGCAACAATCCGGGTAACGATCAGCTCCAACTCGTCGGCAGCGCAGCCGATGTTCTTGAGCTCCGCTATCTCGGCGCCAAGGGCGGCCAGCACGTCTATGCCGATTCGGCCACGCTGAAGAACCTGTGGACGCCGTTCGGTGCGAACAACGTCATCGAAGGTGACGTCAGCGACGACACGTTCGACCTGTCGGGCGGCGCGCGCGTGCTGCTGCATGACAACGCACTGGGTCTGAACCTTGGCGGTGACACGATCACCAACTTCGGCAACGACGATCTGCTCGTCACGACCAGCCAGCTGTTCGACCGCGACAACAGCGGCGTGGTGACGTTCGGTTCGAACCAGGTGCTCGACACGTCGGGTGCCGAAGGTCCGTCGGCAAGCGATCCGTCGACCGGCCCGGGTGGTCAGCTCGATTTCAACAGCCCGGACGACCTGTCGGTCACGTTCCTGGGTTCGAACGAAATCAACGGCGTGACCTATTACTACTATGGTTCGGCCGACACGACGGTGTCGCCGTTCGCCGGCGAATGATCGTCTGATCTTCGCAGTGAAGTGAGAACGGGGTCCGGTGCCGCAAGGTGCCGGGCCCTTTTTTCTATCGGATCACGACCGCCGGTCGGGCCTGTGCCACCAGCATGGCGGTACGCTTCGCCCGTTGCCATTCGAGGAGGTCCGGGCTCAGCGCAACGCAGACGATCGTTAGCGCCGCTGCGGCCCAGCCCATGTCGATCGCGACGCGCGCCGCATTGCTGCGATGCGGACGCCCGGCGATCGCGATCGTGGCTTTTCGCCGTTCACCCTGCCGCCGTTCCGCGCCCGGCGGAACCGGATCGGCGGTGCGGCGGCGGTCGTGCTGCCGCCGGCGTTCGGGGTGCGACAGGGTGCGATAGGCCGCGATGATTTCGGCCGCGCGCGCCGCTGCATCGGCTTCGGGCGCGATGTCGGGATGCCATCGACCTATCAACCGTCGGAACGCGCTGCGGATCTGCGCGTCGTCCGCTCCACGATCGACCATCAGTATCGTATAGGGATCGGCCGTTGCCGCCATCGTCCGCCTCGATTGACTATCGAACAAGGGCATTGCTACGGGACTGGTTGCGGTGCGGTTGAGCAGCAGGCTTAGCGCGATGTTCACCGTATTGCCCGACGGGCACGAATGCGGACGGGGCGAATGATGGACCGGGTGGATACGAGCAGGATCGGACCGGTCGACGTCGCGGTACTGACCGAACGCAACGCGATCGACGCGATCGACGACCGGATTTCGGCAGGCGGCGGGCAGATCGTGACGTTCTGCAACGCGCACAGCGTCAATCTCGCGCGCGACGTGCCGCCACTGGCCGATGCCTATGCCGACAGCCTCGTGCTGAACGACGGGATCGGGGTCGATGTCGCGCGACGGCTGCTGTACGGCGCACCGTTTCCGGCCAATCTGAACGGCACCGATTTCATGCCGGCTTTCCTGTCGGGCAGTGCGCACGACCTGCGCATGTTCCTGTTGGGTAGCGAACCGGGTGTCGCGGGACGTGCCGCCGATATTTTCGCCCGCGATTATCGTCGGCACCGGGTGGTCGGCGTGCAGGACGGATATTTCGATCCGTCGCGCGAAGAGACGATCGTGGATACCATCGCGCGCAGCGGCGCCAATCTGGTCATCGTCGGCATGGGCCAGCCGCGGCAGGAGCTGTTCGCCGCACGCCATGCCGAACGGATCGGCGCCACCATGATCTGTGTCGGCGCGTATATGGACTTCGTATCGGGCAATTTCGCCCGTGCGCCCGAATGGATGCGGCGCGTGCGGCTGGAATGGCTGTTCCGGCTGGGGCTGGAGCCGACGCGACTGTTCCACCGCTATGTCATCGGCAATCCGCGGTTCCTGCGCGACGTTTTGCGGGACCGTGCGCGGAAAACGCGATGAACGCGATTTTAAACTAAACCCGCAACAGAATATCGATATGCCACAAAGCATAGAGTGAACCCAGAGGTCGCGAACGGGCGGCGGGACGGGGTCTTCACAATGCTTGGCATCAATCTATCGGGCGCCGAATTCGGCAAGAACGATACCTATGGCTTCGACTATATCTATCCTGCGGCGAAAGACCTGAGCTTTTACGCGCAACAGGGAATCACGCTCGTCCGCCTGCCGGTGAAGTGGGAACGGCTGCAACCCGACCTCGGTGGCGAACTGGACAAGGCCGAACTGTCCCGGCTGGTCAAGTTCCTCGACAATGCCGAGAAGGCCGGCGTCAAGGTCATCATCGACGTCCATAATTACGGCCGGTACGACGGCAAGGCGATCGGCACCAGCGCGGTACCGATCGAGAAGTTCGCCGATTTCTGGGCAAAGATGTCCAGCGCAGTCGGCTCGAAGCCGGCCGTACAGGGCTATGACCTGATGAACGAGCCGCACGGCATGCCGAACAAGCTGGCATGGCCGCAGGCGGCGCAGGCCGCCACCGATGCGATCCGTGCGCTGGGCGACACCAACACCATTTTCGTCGAGGGCGAACAATGGGCCAACGCAGCCAACTGGGCGGCGAACAACCCCAATCTCGACATTCACGACCCGCTCGACAACCTCGTCTACGAAGCACACCTGTATCTCGACAAGAACGGATCGGGCACCTACGCGGGCAGCTATGACCAGGAAGGCGCGACGGCCGATCTGGGCGTCCGCCGCTTGAAGGGGTTCGCGACGTGGCTGGAAGAGCGCGGCGCAAAGGGCTTCATCGGCGAATTCGGCGTACCGTCGGACGATCCCCGCTGGCAGGTCGCACTCGACAATCTGCTGGGTGCGATGAACGACTATGGCATTTCGGGCACCTATTGGGGCGCCGGTCCGTGGTTCAACGGCTATAATGTCGGACTGATCGACAAGCTGGGCAAGCCGAAGGCGTCGCTCGACACGCTGCTCGCACGACTGGACGACAGCCTCGACGTCGGGCTGGCGCAATTGTGGAGCGACAAGCCGGTCCTGTCGGACATGGGCGGTGCAGCTCGTGGGGCATTGATGGGCGATGCCGGGGCCAATGTGCTGACCGGCGGTGCGGGCAACGACATCCTCGATGGCGGCAAGGGTGCCGACACGATGACCGGCGGTGCCGGCAACGACACCTATTATGTCGACAACGTCGCCGACAAGGCGATCGAGCGGGTCGGTGAGGGCCATGATCTGGTCCGCGCGTCGGTGGACTGGACGCTGGCCAACTCGTTCGAGGATCTGACGCTGGATACCGGCGCGATCCGTGGCACCGGCAATTCGCTGGCCAACCGCATCATAGGCAACGCCGCCGCCAATATCCTGAGCGGGGATGGCGGCAACGACACGCTGGACGGCGGCGCGGGCGCCGATCGCATGGCGGGGGGCAAGGGCAACGACACCTATTACGTCGACAATGTCGGCGACACGGTGAGCGAAAACGCGAACGAAGGCACCGACATCGTCGTCACGACGGTCGACTGGACGTTGTCCGGCAATGTCGAGAACCTGACGCTGACCGGCGCTGCGCTGCGCGGGACCGGTAATAGCAGCGACAATGAACTGGTCGCCAACGACCTTGGCAACTTCCTGTACGGGCTGAAAGGCGACGATCTTCTGGAAGGCGGCGCCGGTCGCGACTGGCTGGACGGCGGCGAGGGCGAGGACCGGCTGGACGGCGGCGCGGGCGATGACATCCTGATCGGCGGCGGCGGTCGCGACTGGCTGACCGGTGGCGCGGGGCGCGACACCTTCCGTCTGACATCGCGCAACGATGCCAAGATGTCGGCGATGGACCGCATTCTCGACTTTACGCACGGACAGGACGTCATCGACCTGTCCGCGGTCGATGCGAACACCAAGACGTCGGGCAACCAGGCGATGAGCTTCATCGGCAGCGCCGACTTTTCGCGCAAGGCGGGGCAGCTGCGGTACGAACAGGGCGACGGCTATACGCTGGTCGAAGTCGATGTGAACGGCGACGGAAAGGGCGATATCGGCCTTCGGCTGGAGGGCTATACCTACAAGATGGACGCCAGCGACTTCATCCTCTGAACGATCGGGGGCCGGTTACCGGCTCCACGACGACGACGAAGCAAAAGCCTGTCCTGCGAAGGCAGGCTTTTGTGGTTTGGGATGCCGCATCGTAGGAAGCGTTTCCTGCCGACGGGATCGTATGCGACTGCGGCATGCTGCCATCCGTCGGCAACGCTCCGGCGCTCCAACGTTATTGCGTTGGTTGGCTGGAACGTATCGGCGTCCGGCCCCTCGACGGCGTGCCGTGACCGGGAAGAATTGCCTTCGTCCCGTGCATGCGAACGAGCGAACGGCGCTAGATCACTGGCGACATGTTCCGCATGATCTCATCGGCCACCAAGCGCGATCCCGCGTTGGTCAGATGGTCGTCGTCGCGGAACAGAACCGAACCGCCCAGTTCCGTTTCGCAGATATCGCCTTTGCAGAACCGGCCGCGCGGCAGAACGACATGCACCCGATCGCTGGCGAACTTGGCCAGTATGCGGTCTGCTTGCGGACCCCATTCATGATCGGTCGGTTCGATGCGGTCGCACTCATCCTCGCCAAAGCCGAGTTTGGCGGCGCGGGCGAGACAGGTTGCCGGCCAGACGCTGAATTCCGGCGTCGACCCGACAAGAATGATTCGCGCATTGGGCAAGGATTTGTCGATGCGGGCCGTGATGAACCGGATCGCATCCTCGAACGTGCGATAGGCGGCGGCGCGGTCCTTCCCATTCTCTTCATAGATCCCGGGCAGGATCGACGACCAGCGCGCGCTGACCACGACGGTATCCGTATCGGGCCGACGCGCAGCCTCTGCCAGCGCCAGATCGTAGAGTTTGGCGCACTCGCCCGGATTCTTGCCGACGTGAAGATAGAGCGTGACCGGGCTGCACCCGGAAACGCTGGTCTGGCGGACTTCGAACCCGTTCTTGCCGGCATAGGATGCCAGCCCCGGCATCAGGTGATCCGCGTGCGAATCACCCCACAGCAGCACGTCATAGCCCGCCACGCGATCCGGCGCGCCGGCGGTGCAGTCCGACGGGTCGCTCAACGTACCGAGCTGGGCCGAGTGACACCGGCTGCGTCGCGGGTTGATGTCGTCGACCGCACGTTCGGCAGCCAGCACCTGTGGCGAGGCGAGGAAGCGCAGCCCCTGCGTCTGCACCAATGCCAGTCCGCCCGCGCCGAGGATCGCGAAACACGCGACGCTGGCCGACAATACCTGTCCGCGCGTCATGGTGAAGCCACCGCTCCGGCCGCGGAACGGCCGCTCGACATAGCGCAGCGACCATGCCGCCAGCGCGAACGCCGCCAGCACCGCCACGGCGGCTTCCGCGACTTCGAGCGGGCGGTTGAGCGCGATGCGCGGGAACACCAGCAACGGCCAGTGCCACAGATAGAAACTGTATGATGTCAGCCCGACGAACAGCACCGGCTTTACCGACAGCGCACGTCCGACCAGTGTCGAATGTCCCTGACCCGCATGGATCAGCAGCAGCGCGCCAAGGCATGGCGGCAACGCGGCCAGACCGGGGAACGGCGTCGCTTCGGTGTAGAGCGCCATCGGCACGACGATCAACGCGATGCCCAGTATCGCCGCCGCGTCGCACAGCTTCGCCGAACGGAAGGCGGGGATCGCGCCGACCGCGAGCAGGGCGCCGAACCCGAGTTCCCATGCGCGATAGGGCAGCAGGTAGAAGGCCTGCGACGGATCGGCCTGTACCGCCCATGTCGCGGCGAGCAGCGAGACGACGACCGTCGCCCACACGAACCCGCCCAGCATCCGCCGCCGCCCCAGCTTTACCAGCGCGACCGCGATCAGTGGCCAGACGATGTAGAATTGTTCCTCCACCGCCAGCGACCATGTATGCAGCAGCGGCTTTTCGGCGGACGCGGTGTCGAAATATCCGCTGTCCTGCCAGAAGATGATGTTCGATGCGAACAGCGCGACGCCGAACAGGCTCTTGCCATAGGATCGCAGCTCGTCGGGTGGCAGGATCACGGTCGCCGCGATCGTCGATGCGATCGCTACGACCGCGAGCGCGGGTACGATCCGCCGGAAACGCCGCTCGTAAAACCCCGCGAGCGAGAAGGTGCCGGCCTCGGCTTCGGACCGGATGATCGCGGTGATCAGGAACCCCGACAGCACGAAGAACACGTCGACGCCGACGAAGCCGCCGGGCAATGCGTTCGGAAAGGCGTGGAACAGCACCACGCCCCCGACGGCGATGGCCCGCAGGCCGTCGATGTCCGCGCGATATTGTCGTACCATGCGTCGAATCCCTGATGACGGCCGTATACCGTACATACGGAAGTCGACCGCACAATCGAGTCAAACCTGCGTTACATCCTTGGCTGGTCTGGCACAGACGGGACGGGTCGGGTCAGCGGGCGTCAAGCACGCGTGCGGCATCCAGGCCGGTCGCCGCCGCCAGCGCTCGAAGATCGTCCAGATCGTCGCGCATCGCCCGTTCGATCCGCGTCAACCGTTCCTCGATCGCCGTGAGCCTGGCCGACACTCCGTCGCGGTCGATTGTCCCCGTGTCCTGCTTCACAGCGTCCAGCCCCATTCGTACGTACCGTCTGCTCTTATTGCCGATCAGTCGTTAACATGTTGCAGGAGAAGGCAAAAAAATCCAGACTGTTCTTCTGGACGGTCGATTCCGCACCATTTGGGGACGGTGACGTACTATTTACCGGTTAGACGTGATCGTATAACGCGGCGGCATTATGTTGCGCTTGCGAAGGAATCGCCATGACCGGACTACCCCTCGTGTCGGTGGTCAGTGCGTTCTACAATCGCGGTGATCGCGTTGCGGAGTCGGTCGGCAGCATTCTGGCGCAGACCTATCCCAATCTGGAAGTCGTGATCGTCGACGACGGATCGCGCGACGACACGCTGGCGCAGTTGCAGGCGCTGGACGATCCCCGGCTGCGGATCATCACGCGGGAAAATCGCGGTTTCGTCGCATCGATCAACGAAGCGGTACGCGCCAGTCGCGGTGAGATCGTGGCGATCCACGGGTCGGGCGACCTGTCGCTGCCCGATCGCATCGCGCGTCAGGCGCAGGCGCTGATCGACGATGCCACGATCGGTGTCGTCGGATGCTGGGTCGAGAATGACGAAACGGGCGCGGAGGGCAGCCGCCTGTTCCAGGCACCGGGCGGTCTTCCATTCCATACGACGTTGTTGAAGCGTAACCTGTTTACGCATGGTGAAGCGATGTTCCGGCGTAGCCTGTATGATCGGGTCGGCGGGTATCGCGAGTTCTTTCGGTTCGCGCAGGATCGCGACCTGTGGCTGCGCATTTCGCGCTTCGCCGAGTATGCGATCGTCCCCGAAGTGCTGTACCGCCGGTACAAGCCGGAGGGGGGCGTCAGCGCCGATCCCGAAAAGCTGGTGCTGCAAGCCTATCTGTCGGATTTCGCGGTGCAATGCGCCCGCGCAGTCGACCGGGGCGAGCGCGACCCGATCGATCGGCACGGCCATCTGGCGCCGTTCCTGCGCGAGAAGCCCGAATTGTTCGCGCGCAAGCTGGCATGGTTCGGCGCGCGGTTGATGGTGCAGGGCGATGTCGAACGCGGCTGGCCGATCGTGCGCCGCGCACGGGGCGAAAGCGACAGCCGCCAGGTCCGCATGATTCACGCGCTGGCGGGCACGCATCGCAAGCCTGCGCTGTGGAACCGTATCGGCCGTCCGATGCTCGCCCGCCGCCTTGCCCAGTTCCGGCAGGCGAATAGCTGACCCCGCGCCGCGACCCCGGAGGCGGCGGTGTCCGTGGGGTAACGTTAGGGGCCACGTCACGGCTGGTGGGAGCCGTCCGGTACTGCCCAACAATCGTAGCGCGGGGTAGGTGCAGTCCGAGGCGGAACTGGGCGCGACGTGGCACGACGATCTGGACGCGATGCTGCGTGCGATCAATCTGCTGACCATCCATACCGCGCGCGATGCCAATAGTGAAAACCTGATCGACGCGCGCCGGATCGCGCCGCTGCGCCGCCACGTCTATCTCATCAACGCGTCGCGTGGCGGCATCGTCGACGAAGAGGGGGTACGGCCCGACGGTCATGGCGATGTGCGTCCGGCACGGCCGGACGGTTGCAGTGAGGAGCGCGCGGGTCGTCCGGTGCGGCCCGACGGTCGTAGCGAGGCGTACGCGCTGTCCGTTACGGCCCGAAGGTCATCGCTCGGCAAGTGCGTGCCGTCCTACGGCTCGATGGCCGTAGCGAGGTGAGCGCGCCGTCCGGTACTGCCGACGTTTGTGGCGAACAGGGGGCCGCCGTTCGACCCGGTTCGGTTCGAGGATGGTTGCCGGGAGTGCGTGTGCTGTCCGCCGCCGCACGGCGGCAGTAATATCGAGGGTGGGGACCGACTGGGCGAAGCAATGAGTTTGGTCGCGCCGTCCGGCATCCCCCCGGCGGCGCAATGAAGTTGGCGGGACCGCGCGGCACTTTCCGGTAGTATCAACAAGGAGCGCGGGCGCTGCCCGTAGCAGTAGCGAGGCCGGTCGCGCCGTCCGCCACCGCCTTGGCGGCAGTGCTGCGGATCGGGCGTGCCGTCCGCGAGCAGCAATACCCAGTTCGTGCGCGCTGTCCCGCACCGGTGACGAGGATCATGGGCGCCGTCTCACGCCGCTAGCACCGGTCACAAGAGTGATTGCGCCGTCGGCACCGTTCAGCAGCAACGCCGCCGAAGGCGGCACCGTCCGGCTGCGATCTTCGGCAGTACCGCGTTCGGCAGCACCGACCGGGGTCGCCACCGGCGACCCCGTAGCGATCAGCGGATCAGGATGCTGCCGACCACCGGAATGTCGTTGCTTTCCAGTCGCGGCAGCAGCGTTTCGAGCGCCGCGAACGGCGTCCGTTCACGCTCGACCAGTAGCAGCACGCCATCGGCTCCGCGCGCGATCGCGGCGGTGACTTCGGGGGGCTGATTGCCGGCATCGATGATCGCGAAGCGATGGCCCAGACGGATCGCGCGGATCTGTTCGACCAGCGAAACCCGCTCCACCGTTTCGGGCAGGGCGGCGATCGCCGGGCCGGCGGCGATCAACGACAGGTTGGGCACCGGCGTGGCGACGACCGTCGTCTCGCGATCGAGCGCACCCGACAGCAACGAAGTCACACCTTCGACCGGGTCGAGCCCGAACAGCGCATGCTGCGTCGGTGCGGCGAAATTGGCGTCGACCAGAAGACCGGGATAGCCGAGTTGCGCGACCAGCGTCGCCAGATTGGCGGTGACGCCCGGCGCATCGTCGGTCCCGACCGCCACGACGACCAGCACGCGCATGTCGCCATGTTCCAGATCATCGGGCACGAACAGTGTCGAGCGCAACGCACGCAGCTTCACCGTCAGGGGATCGTCAGGCGCATAGGCGGCGACGACCGCGCGGCTGACCCCGGTCTGGTCGGGATCGATCAGCGTGCCGGCTTCGGCATGCGTCGCGATCGTGCGTTGCAGATGGTCGGGCGCGACGACGCCCAGATCGACGACCGCTTCCGAAAAGCTGGCCCCGGTGCGGGCGCGATACGCCTCGATCCGGTCAAGATCGTCGCGACCGATGCCGTTGGCATCGATCACCGTCGTTTCGAGATCGGTGTAGCCCGCGTCACCGCCGGGCCTGTTGCTGGAACGCAACCTCATGCTGTCGCTCCCTTGCCACCAAAGCCCAGATTGATCGAACCGCGCGTGAGGTCGGCAAGGACCGCCACGCCGGTCGCCGCTTCGAACCCGTCGACCGTCCGCACCTTTGGACGGCGCCATTCGAGGAACAGCGCGATGATCATCCCGAAGAACAGCCCGCCCAGAATCCCGAGCAGCAGCCGCAGCCCGACATCGGGGCTGGACGGCAGCGTCGGCGCGGTCGCGCGATCGAGCACGCTGACGTTGGTCTGCGGAATCTCGCTCTGTAACCGCATTTCGTTCAGCCGGCCGGTAACCGCGTCATAGGCGGTGCGCGCGGTATCGACGTCGCGTTGCAGCACCGACATCTCGTCCTGTGCGTTCGCCAGCCGCAGCACACGCTCGCGCTGCGCGGCGACGAGACCACGCAGGCTGGCTTCGCGACTGGCGGCGGCGGCGCTGTCGGTACGGACCGCAGACACCGCGTTGCCGACCGCCTGCGACCGGCGCGACTGCAATTCGCCCAGTTCGGCACGGCCGGCGGCAACCAGCGGGTGGTTCGGCCCCAGCGTCTGGCGAAGCTGTTGCAGTTCGGCGGACTTGCCGGCGATCTGGCTGTCCAGCCCCTGGACGACGCCGGACTGCTGGGTGGAGGAGGAGGTTCCGACGGAGGTGTTCGCGCGGGCCTGCGCCTGCGCCAGTTCGGCCTGCGCACTGGTCATCTGCTGCGACAATTCGCTCAGCTGCGCCTGTTCGATATCGAACCGCCCCGCGCCGACAAGGCCGCGTTGCTGCTGGAAGCTGCTCAACCGGCGCTGCGCGACCTCCAGCCGGTCGCGTGCATCGGTGATCTGCGATTCGAACCATTGCGAATAGACGCGGGCCGGATCGATGCGCAGCTGCAACTGCGTCTGGACATAGGCCTCGGCGAACGCGGTCGCGAGACGCGCCGCCACATCGGGATCGCCGCCCTTGTAGTTCACGGCCAGCACGTTGGTATTGCGGGTCGTGACCACTTCGAGCGGGCCGAGCAGCCGCCGCCCGATCCATTCGCGCAGGCCAAGGCCATGGGTGCCCGATGCGCGGTACGCGGCGACCAGTTCGGGCTTCTTGTCATAGCCGAGCTGTGCGGCGACGCGTTGCGCGACGATGCCGCTGCGGATGATTTCGGCCTGCGTGCCGAGCACGGTCGACGCCTTCGACGCGCTGCCGCCACCCTTGGCCGCGACCGGATCGGCCTGTTGCAGATCGAACAACAGCGTTGCGGAGGCGGTGTAGGTCCGCGGCGATTGCCACGTCCAGACCGCCACCGCCGCAAGCACGGTCAGCGCGGTCAGCACGATCAGGCGCCACCGGCTTTTCAGCGACTCCAGATAGTCCCAGACATTCATTGCATGGTTCCTTCGCTGGAAACCGGGTGGCCGGATGCGGTCATCCGTGCCGTGACACACATCGATAACAGGAATTGCGGGGCCAGCACGTCATCGAACGCCAGCCGCAGCGACCCTTCCTTCATCCGGCCGAGCGCCGGACCGAACGCTTCGATCAGCAACGGGGCGGCGTCGGGGTCGAACCCGTCGCGCTCCAGCGCGTCGGCCAGATCGGCGGGGGTGAATTCCAGCCGGACGGCGCATTCGCGCGCGAAACATTCGAGGATCGCGACCGGCCAGCGCGGGTCGGCCAGCGCCGCTTCGAACAGCGCGGCATCCCGCGAATTGGTCGCGCTCCACACGCGGCGGGCGCGTTCCAGCCCGGCGAGCATCGTCGGCTCATCGACTTCCCGACCGCCGCCGTCGATCGCGGCAAGGCAGGATTGCAGGCTGAACAGCCGCATATGATAGGGCGATCCGCACGCGACGAAGCGCAGTGCCGCCAGCGCGCCCGGCGCGATGGCGACGCCGATCGCGCTGCTGGTCGACCGGATGAAATTGGCGACCTCCACATCCGAAATCGGCTTCAATCCGACGGCGGTCAGGTGACGGCGGACCGATGCGTGGACGTCGATCAGTTCGCCGACATCGCCCGAAATTCCGACGAACACCAGCCGCACGCGCGACCGCATGTCGGCAAGCAGCTTGATGAGCAGCGCCAGTTGCGCTTTCGTATCCGCGTCTTCCAGCCGGTCGAATTCGTCGAGGATCAGGACCAGTTCGTCGCGGTTCGCGCGGGCCAGCAGCGCGGCGACCGATCGCGGCGTGGGCGACGACGATACCAGATCGACCGCGCGCGCGAATTCGTCGGCACGCAGTCCGAACGGGGCCGGACCCATTTCGTGGAGATAGGGCAGGATGATCTGCCCGAAATCGCCGCTGCCGGCGCAGGACAGATAGATGATCGTCGCGCCGCGTTCGTCGGCCATGGTGCCGAATACGCGGACCAGCGAGGTCTTGCCGCTGCCGCGCGGACCATAGATGACCGCGTGCATGCCGCCATCCAGCACCGCTTCGCGCAGCGCGGTCAGTTCGGCCTGACGACCGAACAGGTCGCGTGGATTGTCGACCGGCTGGTTCGCGCCGAACAGGCGGATGGCCAGCGCACGCGTGCGTTCGGCCCGTTGTTCGGGCGATACCGCGCGGGGCGGCGCGGGCGGCGCGACCGTGCGGGGGCGGGGTGCCTGTCCCGCCTGTGACGCGATCCGCAACGGGTCGGGCAGGCGCGACTGGCCATTGCCGGACAGCCCGCGAAACAGGACGCGAACGCGTGCAAAGAGTTGATTCAGCATTTGATCCCCCTTGCGCCGTATCGGGTACATCCCGCGTCGCACTTCCATCGCATACTCATCGTGTCTTGCCTATTGCTTCACGACGCCATCGACCCGGCGCCCAGCGCGGTGTCGGGATAGCGTTCGGGGTGTAGCAGCCGCTCGCCGATGCCGTCCCAGCCGGGGAAGGCGCGGGGCGCGATCGTTCCCGCCGCCGCCAGTGCGCGCGATACCGCGCCGGTGATCGATGTCGCGTCGTCGTTGACGTAGCCGAAGCGCGAGGCGACGTCGCCCGCGGCGAAATCCGGACAAGCGGCGGGCAGGCCGAGATATTCGTATTGCGCCAGCTTCAGGCTGGATTCGGCGAGATATTCGACGCCTGCCGCGCGGTGATAGGGCGCAAGGCCGATCGTCGCGTGGCGCAGCCATGGCAGGGTGTCGCGGAACGGCATTTCGTCGTGCAGCACGACGTTCGCCGGCGCATCGAACGTCCGCCCGCATCCGATGACGTGGAACGTCACGTCGGGAAAGGCGGGGGCGGCGATGCGGAAGAACTGTTCGTCGAACAGCATCGCGCCGACCGACACCGCATTGCGTGTACCCGGCGCATAGGGCTGCACCCCGGTATCGGCGAAATCGGACGGATCGATGCCGAAGCCGATCCGGGTCAGCCGGTCGCCCGCCCAGCCGAAATCTTCCGCCATCACGCTCGACCGCAGGCTGATATGATGGACCAGCGCGCCGTCCTTTTCGAGGCGGCGGCGAACATAGGGGTGTGCGCCGACGGTATCGAGCCGGTCGGTCGCGTAATAGATGATGCGCGCCGTGGGGTTCAGCCGGCGGATGCGGCGCAACAGGATCGCGGCGACCGTCGCCTCGACCACCACATAGTCCGCTTCGGCGAACATCGCGTCGACGTCGCGGTTGGGCAGTTCGGCATAGAGCGGGAACAGCGTCCCCATCAGCGTGTCGCCGATGCGCGATCCGGTGGCAAAGGGATGGAACGCCGTGCGCCACAGATAACAGCGGATGCCGTCGACCGTTTCGTACCGGTTCGCGCGGTCCCACAGGAACAGGCGCGAATCGCCCTTGCTGCGCGACAGGCGGCTGAACCGGGTGGACAGGAACGTGACGTCATAGCCGCTCTGCGCCAGCGCACGCGCGATCGGATGGATGCTCGCGCGCTTGGCCGTACGGTAATCGTGGAACGCGGAAACGAAGACGACCCGTCGTTTGCTCATCCGCTGTTCCGTCCTGCTCAGTTTCACGCGCCGCGCCGACGATCCGACCATGGATACGCCTGCCGGCCGGGCGAGCAATGGCTTGCGCGGGACCGTCGGTCAACCTTGTCGTGCCGCATTGCGGCATAACCATATACTTGTGCCGGCACAGTCGTTAAGGCGCGGATCGAAGCGTAAGGGGACTTTTGCGAATGACCGATCCGTCTGTTCCGGCCGCCGGTACGGTGCCGATCGTTTCGATCATCATTCCGGTCTATAATG
This sequence comes from Sphingomonas sp. CFBP 13720, assembly GCF_014842075.1. Taxonomy (GTDB): domain Bacteria; phylum Pseudomonadota; class Alphaproteobacteria; order Sphingomonadales; family Sphingomonadaceae; genus Sphingomonas. The sequence continues at coordinate 18,510 of NZ_JACYVA010000005.1, read as the reverse complement.
ATACACATCGTCTTGGACTGTGTCTTGATCTGCTGGCACGTCAGACGATCGCCGACCGGGCTGAAATCATCGTGGTCGACAATGGATCGACCGAGGACATGACCGCGCTGAAGGCGCGCTTTCCCGAAGTGCGGTGGCTGAGCGAAGCGATGCCCGGCTCCTATGCGGCGCGCAACACCGGCATCGCCGCGGCGCGCGGCACGTTGCTGGCGTTCACCGATTCGGATTGCCTGCCATCCGCCGGCTGGCTGGAAGCGGGCATCGCGCCGCTGATGGCGAGCGACGGGCCGAGCTTCGTCGGCGGTTCGATCGATCTGGTGACGACGGGCGCGTCGGGGCTGAAACCGGCCGAGGTGTTCGACCTCGCGGTCGGGTTCCCGCAGCGGCGTTTCGTAGAGGTCGTGCATTTTGCGATGACCGCCAACATGCTGACCCGTGCCGACACGATGGCAAAGGTGGGGCCGTTCGCGACGTCGATGAAATCCGGCGGCGACCGCGAATGGGGCAACCGCGCGTGGCGGACGGTCGGGCCCGGACTGTATGTCGAGGCGGCGAAGATCGGCCATCCCACCCGGTCGACCCAGGCCGAGGTGATGAAGCGCGTCCGCCGCGTGGCGGGCGGCGAACGGGATCGTCAGCCGGGCTGGGCCGAATGCCTCGCCTTCTGCGCGCGGCAGTTGCCGCCGCCGCGCCGGGCGATCCTCGACATCGCGGCGATCGATCCGGCGGTCGCCGCATGGCCGACCAAGGTCGGGGCAATGGCCTTTGCCTATCGCACGCGCTTCTCGCTGATCCGCTATCGCCTCGCGCTGCAATTCGGTGGCGAATCGCAGCGTTCATGATCGGCGCGGACAGTTTTGACCGATCGGTCGCGAACGCATACAGCGGGGCGACGAGGGGCAAGGGGAGTGAAGGGGGGATGAGCGTGCCACGGATCGTCGCCGCGACGGCTGGCATCATGGGGCTGGCCGCGTTCGCACCCGCTGCGCATGCGCAGGAAAACAAGTTCGAACTGTCGCTAGCGGTGGTCGAGGTGTACGACTCCAACCTGCTGCGCATCAACAACGATGGCGGCGGGCAGACGGACAATCTGTCGATCGCGCCCCGCATCACGCTGGACTACAGCCGCCGTCTGGCCCGGCAGCGTATCTTCGCCAATGGCTATGCCGGTTATGCGTGGAACGACCGGTTCACCTTTCTGAACCGGCAGGACGTGGCATTCACCGGCGGCGCGGACCTGCGCGCCGGCCCGCGATGCCGCGCCGAAGTGACCGGCAGCCTGTTCCAGGCGCAGTCCGATCTGGAAGATCTGGGCGAGATCATCCGCAACGTATCGACCGCGCAGGACTATTCGCTGCGGATGAGTTGTCCGCGACCATCGGGTTTCTATCCGGCGGCGTCGGCGGGCTTTTTCCGCATCGAGAATTCGGAACGACGCCGCGACCGCGATCAGTCGATCATCGATGCCCGGGTCGGGATCGCCTATCGCCGGCCCGCGCTGGGCGATGCGCAACTGTTCGGTTCGCTGGCGTCGATCCGCCGCGCGCGGGAAGTGCTGACGCCCGCCGGCCCGGCGAAGGACGTGACCGAGGTCCGGTCGGTGGGGCTTCGCCTGTCGCGCAGCGTCGGCACGCGGATCAGTGCGCAGGTGGAAGTCGCCTATACCGACGTCGCGCCGCAACTGCCCGGCGTCACGCCCTTCGCAGGCATCACCTATTCGGGCGAGGTCGGGTACAAGCCGGTGTCGCGGCTGGGCTTCAGCGCCGGATTCGGCCGATCGGTCGCGGCGCGCGGCAATGTCGGCACCAGCTATTACCTGCAACAGCAGGCGAGTTTCGGTACGAACCTGACGATCAGCAACCGGACGTCGGTCGGTGCCGACCTGCGGCTGGCCGAACGGACGTTCCGGGGCGAGGATCCCGAATTCCAGCTGCGCCCGCGCGGCAAGGACACGCAGGTCACGGCATCGGCGAACATGCGGTATCGCCTGCTCCAGCCGCTGACGCTCGAACTGCTCACCCGCTATCGCAAGCGGGCTGCCGATAATGAATTTTACGACTATGACAGCTTTTCGGCGACATTGTCCGCAATGATGCGCATTTGATTCGGAAGGACTTGGGATGAAGGGGTTCGTCAGCTTCGCCGTGGCGTTCGCGTCACTGGGCGCGGCCGTGCCGCCGGCCGCGGCACAGTCCGTATGGAGCGGATATCAACTGGGGGCCGAAGACCAGATCGAAGTGCAGATCTTCGGTCAGGGCGGCTCCACCGTGAAGACGCGGATCAAGTCCGACGGCTCGATCACCCTGCCGCTGGTCGGCCGGGTCGAGGCGAGCAACCGCACCACGCAGGCGCTGGCCAGCGCGGTGCAGGAACAACTCAAGCGCGGCGGGTACATCAACAACCCGATCGTGAACGTCGAGATCCTCGAATATGCCAGCCGTACCGTGACGGTGCTGGGCGAGTTCAATCGTCCGGGCATCGTCCCGCTCGACCGGCCGGTGACGCTGACCGAACTGGTCGCGCGTGTCGGCGGGCTGAAAGAGAGTGGCGCGGATATCGTCGAGGTGCGTCGCGCCGGCGGCAAGATCGAACCGTACAGCCTGATCCTGATCGCGCGGGGGCGCACGCCCGACGTCGCGCTCCAGCCGGGCGATGCGGTGTTCGCGGGCACCGCCCCGCAATATTATATCTATGGCCAGATCGGCAACGCGGGCACGTTCCGCATCGCGCCGGGCATGACGGTGCGTCAGGCACTGGCCCGTGCCGGCGGCCCGACGCTGTCGGGATCGGAACGCAAGGTCACGCTGTACCGCGCCGGTCGCGAACTGGACGCTGACCTTGCCGGGCTGGTCCAGCCCGACGACGTGCTGTTCGTACGCGAGCGTATTTTCTGAGCTACTGCGGGCGGGCGTCCCCGGACGCCGGCCCGCCACTGCTCCAACAGGCATCCGGATGATATGAGCGACGATACCCGTATCGAGGATCGCGATCCGGTGTCGAGCGCCGGACCGCCCGGATCGATGAAGCGCAAGCTGGCCGCCGGTGCCGGCTGGATGACCGGGCTGCAACTGGCGTCGAAGGTCATCGAGGTCGGGTTCATCGCCGTGCTGGCGCGCATCCTGTTCCCGCATGATTTCGGCGTCATCGCGGGCGCGACGATCTTCATCCAGCTCGCGACGCTGTTGGTCGAGGTCGGGATCGGCGCGACGATCGTCCAGATTCCGGGGCTGACCCGCGACGATATCCGCATCGCCGGCACGCTCGTCTTCCTGAACGGCATCCTGTATTTCACGCTGGCGCAATTGCTGGCACCGCTGGCGGGCGAATTCCTGCGGATCGACGGCGTGACGGAGGTGATCCGCGTGCTGGCGCTGGTGTTCATCATCCAGTCGTTCGGGATCGTGCCGGAAAACCTGCTGGTGCGGCAGCTCGACGCGCGGCGGGTGATGATCGCGCAGTTGCTGGCGCGCGTCGTCGGCACCGGCGGGATCGGCATTCTGCTGGCGTGGATGGGCTGGGGATATTGGGCGCTGGTCGCCGCGACGCTGGCGGAAACCGGGTTCAAGGCGATCTGGCTGGTCGTCATCGTCCGTCCTCCGATGCGCCCCCTGCTCAACCGTGCGGGTGCGAAGCGGCTGATGCGGCGCGGGGCGGGCTTTTCGATCGCCAAGGTCATCAACTTCTTCGCGCTGCGCGCCAACAACATGGTCGTCGGCCGCACGATGGATGCCGCCGCGCTGGGCCTGTATTCGCGCGCGTTCAACCTGATGAGCGTACCGTCCGACCTGTACAGCCGCATCGCCGAACGGCTGGTGTTCCCGGCGATGGCGCAGGTGCAGGACGATGCGCCGAAATTGCGCGAGGCGTTTCTGCGCGGCACCGAACTGACGTCCGCGATCGGCATGCCGATGTCGGCGCTGCTGGCGGTGCTGGCCCCCGAAGTCATCGACCTGATCCTCGGGTCGCGCTGGGGCGCGGTGATCGGGCCGTTCGCGATCCTGTGTTCCGCGACCTATTTCCGGCTGGGCGCGAAGGTCGGCGGATCGTTGCAGCGGGCCAAGGCGGCGACCGGACCGATGATCACCAACCAGATCGTCTATGTCATCATGGTCGTCGGCGGTGCGTTGATCGCATATCCGTACGGTATCAACGCGGTGGCGACGGCGGGCAGTATCGCCGTCGTGGCCTTCTATATCGTCGTCAATTTCAACGCATGCCGGCTGGTGAAGGTGTCGCTGGGCGATTTCGTGCGCAGCCATATGAACGGCCTGCTGCTCGCGCTGGTCGCGACATTGTGTGTCCAGCCGGTGGTGTGGGTGCTGCGGATGAACGGCGCGCCGACGCTGGTGACGCTGTCGGTGTCGGGTGCGGTGCTGTCGCTGCTCGCGCTGGTGCTGTTCTGGCTGCGTCCGCGCTGGCTGCTCGGCGATTTCCTCGTGTCGTTGCTGGACAGCGCGGCGCGGATGCTGGGCCGGGTCCGCCGCCGGGGGGCGACGTCTTGACCGTTCCCCGCCGGGGCCGGGCAGGGCCGCTGGCCGCGTTGGCGCTGGGGGTGGTGGCGATCGCCGGGTTCGGCGCGACGGTGCTGACCGGGGCCAGCGACGGCGGGGCGAGGGCGGTCGTCGATACCGCGCCCGCCCCCGGTGCCGCCCCGCGCGCCACGATGCCGCGGTTCGGCATCAACCTGTCGGGGGCGGAGGCGAAGGCGAACGATGCGGTGCGCCCGTCGATGGACGATGTGCGCAATGCGATCGACCGGCTGCAGTTCGACCTGATCCGATATCCGTTCCGGCCCGACCGGATGACGCCCGCCCGGATCGCCGAGCTGCGCGGAATCGTCGATTTTGCCAGATCGCGTCGCGTGCCGGTGATCCTCGACAATCATTCGTCGCGCTGGCAGCCGGTGCCCGACCAGATCGCGTTCTGGAGCGGGCTGGCACGACGCTTTCCCGATGACGGATCGGTTCTGCTCGACCTAGTCAACGAACCGCGCCGGGTGCCGTGGATGCAATGGGCGACCGATGCCAAGGCAGTGATCGCCGGGTTGCGCAAGGCGGGCATTCGCCACCCGATCCTGCTGGAATGGCCGGGATATTCGGGCATCACCCGGTTCGACAAGCACGAGCCGTCGAGCAAGGAATGCGCCAGCGCCGCCTGCGCGCTGGAGCGGACGCCGGGGCCGCTCGATCCGGCGGACAACACCTTTCTGAACGGGCATCGCTATTTCGATGCCGACGGATCGGGAACGAAGGCGGCGTGCAAGAAGAAAGACGGCCAGCCGCGCACCGAAAGCGGGTTCGACCGGTTCGCCGCGCAGCTGCGCAAGCGCGGCTGGAAGGGATACATCACCGAAAGCGCGTTCGGCGGCTATGGCGCGATCCCGGCAAGTTGCCGCGCGGTGGGCGAGGATGCGGTGGCGGACCTGCGCGCCAATGGCGACGTGCTGCTGGGCGTGACATGGTGGGGCGGGGGGCGGATGTGGCCCGATCGCTACCCGTTCAAGATCGAATGCGCCAAGGCGGAACGGATGCGCTGTCCGCTGTCGGACTATCAACGGATGATACGGCCCGCCCCGCGCGGCGAACGGGGAGTTGGACGATGACCGGAGCGCCCTTGTCGATCACGCATGTCGTGCGGCAATTCCATCCCGGTATCGGGGGTATGGAGGAATGCGTGCTGCAACTGGCGCGCTATCAGCTGGCCGACGGGCACCGGGTCCGGGTGGTGACGCTCGACCGTATCTTCGACGAACCGGACGGCCGGCATCTGCCGCATCGGGATGCGGTGGACGGTATCGACATCCGTCGTGTCGGATGGCGCGGATCGAAGCGCTATCCCGTCGCGCCGGGCGTGCTGCGCCATCTGGGCGGCGCGGATATCGTCCACGTCCACGGCGTCGATTTTCTGTTCGACTATCTGGCGCTGACCCGCCCGATCCACCGCCGCAAGCTGGTGCTGTCGACGCATGGCGGGTTCTTCCACACCCAGTTCGCCGGCAAGATGAAGGAACGCTATTTCGCGACCGTCACCCGCGCCGCATTGACCCAATATGCCGCCGTCGGCGCGTCGAGCACCGCCGATTTCGAGCGGTTCGGCCAGATCCGTCGCCGCGACCTTACCCTGATCGAAAACGGGGTGACGCTCGACAAGTTTCGCGGGCTGGCCGATCCGTCGGCGCGGACGGTGCTGTATTTCGGGCGATTGGCACCGAACAAGGGGTTGTTCGAACTGATCGCATGGTTCGCCGCGATGCATGGTGTCGATCCCGCATGGCGGTTGATCGTGGCCGGCAAGCCGATGGGGGTCACCGCACAGGAATTGCGCGATCACGCGGCGGCGAACGGCGTCTCCCATGCGGTCGAGGTCGTCGTGACGCCGACCGATGCGCAGATCGCCGACCTGATCCGCCGGTCGTCGGTCTATGCGTCCGCGTCCAGCTATGAAGGATTCGGCCTTGCCGCGATCGAGGGGGCATCGGCGCATCTGTATCCGGTGCTCAACGCGATTCCCGCGTTCCAGCGGACCGTCGCGACCATGGGGTTCGGACGCATCGTCGATTTTTCGGACCCCGAATCGGGCGCGGCGTTCGCGTGGCATTACCCGGAGGTCGAGCGGCCCGATCCGGCGGCGCTCGACACGCTGCTTGATGCGCGCTTCGGATGGCGTGGCCATGTCGACGCGTTCGAACGATTATATCGCGGCGTTCTGCGATAAGGCATAGCGGCCCGTCCGAGCCGCGCTTCTATCCGGCGCGCCGACGGATGGCGCGGCACTTGCTTCGCCATGGCAATTGATCCATGCACGACACAATTATCGCATGGCAACATCACGATAACACTCTGTCATTACAGCATGGCGATCGAATAAAAACCGGGGGTCAACGGGTGACGAAAATGCCGTCCAATTCCGCATCGGAAATTGTCGGCGTGGCACCAAAGTCGCGATTTTGGTTAACGCCGCACGCATTGCGTCTGCGGCTGTACGCGGCCTTGCTGACGCTCGATTTTCTGGCGATCGCGATCGGTTTTCTGCTGCCCAGTCATCTGCTGCGGTCGGATTTCGGCCTGGTCGAATTATTGATCGTAACCAGCACGGTGTACACTGGTATCGCGTTCAATTCCGGTGCGTTTTCGCTGCGTTCGGCACAGGACGTGTCGGTCGACACCGCGCCGGCGGTCCGCGCGCTGTTGTTCACCTATGGCGTGCTGTTCCTGCTGTCCTATTTCCTGAAACTGGAACGCGATCTGTCGCGGTTGCTGCTGGCGGTCGCGATGGCGGTCAGCACGTCGTTGCTGGTCGTGTTCCGTCAGGCGATGGCGATGTACGTCGAATCGCGATTGCGCGACCGCCTGCTGGTACGGATGCTGATCCTCGACGGTTCGGAGTTCGAGGCTCCGGCGGGGTTCCGGGTGGTACGGGCGCAGGACATCGGCCTGTCCCCCGACCTGCGCGACCCGGCGATGCTGAACAAGTTCGGTCAATTGATCCGCGAATGCGAACGGGTAGTGGTCGCGTGCGGCAGCGAATCGTGCAGCAACTGGGCGATGATGCTGAAAGGCGCGAACGTGCGCGGCGACGTGGTGGTCGACGCGATCGAGACGTTCGGGGCGCTGGGCGTGTCGCATGTCGGCGGGCGCCCGACGCTGACGGTATCGGTCGGGCCGCTGTCGCTGCGCAATGCCTTTGCCAAGCGCGCGTTCGATCTGGCCTTCTGCATCCCCGCGCTGGTGTTCCTCGCGCCCGCGCTGCTGCTGACGGCGCTGGCGATCAAGATCGACAGTCCGGGGCCGGTGCTATTCCGGCAGCGCCGCGTCGGACGCGGTAACGAGTTCTTCGACATCCTCAAGTTTCGCAGCATGCGGGTCGAGAGCTGCGATGCGGACGGCAATGTATCGACCAAGCGCGATGACGATCGCATCACCCGGGTCGGCTATTTCATCCGCCGCACCAGCATCGACGAACTGCCGCAGCTGCTCAACGTCCTGTTCGGCCACATGAGCATTGTCGGACCGCGTCCGCATGCGCTGGGATCGATGGCGGGCAATCACCTGTTCTGGGACGTCGATGCACGGTACTGGCATCGCCACACGCTGAAGCCCGGCATCACCGGTCTGGCGCAGGTTCGCGGTTATCGCGGCGCGACGAACCATGTCGAGGATCTGACCCGCCGGTTGCAGGCCGATCTGGAATATGCCGCCAACTGGTCGTTCTGGCGCGATATCGGTATCCTCGCCATGACGCTGAAGGTAGTGGTGCACCGCAACACCTACTGACCGCCTGGGGGGTTCCGGCGTTCGGGCTCACCGATGATGGGAATCACGATCGATGCTGGCGCGACTTGCACAATTGGCGCCGGTACGGACGGCGATCGCCAATATCGGACAGCCGGTCCGGCTGCTCCTGTATCGCAAGGCTCGCCTGTCGGCGGCACGGATCGGCGGCGGCGGGCGGCTGTCGATCGGTAAATACTGGCCGGGACAGGTGCCGCACGCGGCGGAGGTCACCGTCCGGCCCGGCGGCGCGATGACCGTGACGGGCAATTTCGTGCTGCACCGGGGCGTCCGGCTGCGTGTCGGCCCGACCGGGCGGCTGATGCTGGGCAGCGGCTATCTGGCGGACGACGTCCGGATCGATTGCCACTGCGCGATCACGATCGGCGACCGCGTGGCGATCGCGGCGCGGACCGTCATCATGGATACCGATCATCACCACCTGTCGGGCGCGCGCGCGCGGGAAGCGCCGGTCGTGATCGGCGACGATGTCTGGATCGGGATCGGCGTCATCATCGTGAAGGGCGTCACGATCGGATCGGGCGCGGTCGTCGCCGCCGGATCGGTGGTGGTGAAGGACGTTCCGCCGCGCACGCTGGTCGCCGGCAATCCCGCGCGCGCGATTCGCGAAGTCGAATGGACGCTCTGACCGCGATTCGCAGCGGAGCGGGTACAATCTTTCTATACGTTCGCTTCGCCTGAAGCATCGCGCGCCGTCGGGCGGGGACGGGGGCCTGATCGGGCGATATCTCGCCGATATGGGGCGAGCGGCCAGATTGCAGCTACTTGCGCGCCAACGACGCAATCCTTCTGCGGCACTAGCGATCGGCGAACCTCGGTTCGAACAGAACGCGGAAGAACAACAACGGCAACGTGAAAACCATTTATTAACTATTTCACGGTTAATACGTGGCTAACCTTGGCACGCAATGCGTCGCGCAAAGATTTGGTAAGACATCTGCTCTATCTGTTCTTGCACACAGATGGAGGATGCCGTGAACTTGTCGGCCCGCAACCTAGTTCTTGATACCCCGACGCGTCGGGACGACGATCGTACGCCGGTCGGCCGCACCTGTATCCTGCGTGTCGCGTCGCGACCGCCGGTCGTCAGCGAATTGCTCGACCTCACCCGGTTCGGCTGCCGTATCAAGACGCGGCAGGCGCTGGCCGCCGAAGAGCTCGTCCAGCTCGGCATCGCCGGGGTCGGCGGGATCGAGGCGCGGGTCGTGTGGCATGGCGAGGAAGGCTATGGCTGCGAGTTCCTGATCCCGCTGCGCGCCGGTGCGGTGTCCGCCGCGACACAGGAAAACGTCGTGTCGCTGGACGTCGCGCCGGTGGCGGTGCCGTTCAAATGGCCGATCCGGTATCGCGCATTGTTCCTCGTCGCCTATGCCGTCGCACCATGGCTGGCGGTCGGTGCGATCGGCTATGCGGCGATGCACGCCTTCGGCTGATCGTTCGGCGTAGGGCGACCGTTCAGCCGGTCGCCCCGCGCAGCATGTCGGGGCGGCGGGGCGCGAAGCCCGCCTTGAGCCGTTTGACGGATACCGGCGGCATGTGCGTCGCGCGCATGTAGCCGAGCAGCAGCCACAGCAAGGGCGCGGACTTCATCGAGAAGGTGCCGGTGCCGCCGATCAGCAGCCAGATATAGATATAGACGCTGGCCGCCCATGCCGCCCGGCGCGCGATCGGCGAACTCTGCGGCACGACGATCGTCAGATACGCCCAATAGGCGATGGCGCCGATTAGCCCCATCGATGCGATGACGAAGCCATATCCCGTGTCGCCGGTGCGCGCGATCAGCGCCGGAGCGCCGAGGATCAGGTCGCCTGCCGACATGTTGTTCAATACGCGATAGGTCGTGGCGATCCGCCCGATCAGATCGTCGCCATAGCGGACCCGCGCGAAGGCGAAGATGATGAACGTCGCCGCCAGCGACAGCGGCGGGATCAGCGCCGCCCAATAGCGGGGCAGGCGCGGAAACACGAAATATCCGATCAGGAACAGCGGCGCGAGGATCGCCGACATGCGGGCATTGTTGGTGACCACGATCAGGATCACGGTCGCCAGCGTCAGGATCCGTTGCAGGATCGGCAGGCGCGGCCACATCGTGCAGAGATAGACCATCGACACGATCGAGAAACAGTTGATGCCGACCTGTTCGAGAAAGATCGAGGACGTGCGCGGGCCGCTGTACATGCCGAACGAGAAGCGTCCTTCATATTGCACGGTCCCGGCCGCCAGCCCGATATCGTCGAATTCGTTGACGACATAGCCGCGCGTCTTCGACAGATAGTCCGCCGGCCGGAAGATCGAGGCATAGGTTTCGACGTTGCTGATCTCGATCAGCAATACCCCCAGCGCGACGGCGCAGCTCAGCACGAAGGCCCGTCGGAGCATCGGTTCGTCGAACCTGCTGCCCAGCATGGTGAAGCCGACGATGATGAGGACGTTGCGCACGCCTTCGATCATCGGACGTTCGAACAGGATCGATCCAGCCAGTGCTACGCCGACGATCGTGCCAAGGAACAGGATCGACGGCGTATCTTCGCGTCGCACGCCGTCGCGATAAAGCGACAGGCCGATCGCCAGCGCGATGATGAGGATCTCCGTCGCGACGACGATCCCGTTGTTCATCGGTGCGCCCGCAGCGGCGGCGGCGGCGAACAGGCCGTTATAGCTGATCGCGAAGGCCGGGATCAGCGGAAGCCACAGGTCCATCGGCCGCGTGCCGGAACCGCCGTCGCGCGCAGGCGCAGACTTCATCGAACGGTTTTCCCGCCAAGGCTCAACCGGATATATTCACCGACATCGGCGATCCCGAGCAGGACGAGGATCGCTTCCGCCTTCAGCCGGGTCGCCAGCGGCGCGTCGGCCGCCAGCAGCACCTTTTTCCCCCGCCGCCCGGTTTCGAGCAGATTCTTGCCCAACGCACGCGGCAACCGCATGCGGCCGTGCGTGCGATCCCAATGGCCTCCGGTCAGCCGACGGCGCTTTTCGAGCAGCGCCGAAAAGGTCGCCCGCGTCGGATGGAGCACGATCATCTCGGGTTCGTAGATCATCGTCCGGCCCGAGTCGCGCACCCGCATGCCCATATGATGGTCGCCACCCGACTTTACGGTTTCGTCGAACCCGCCGGCCTCGACGATCGCCGCGCGCGGGCTGAGCCAGTTGGCGGTGGCACAGGTGCCGCTGCTCGCCTGATGCTGGGGAAAGGCGACGACCGCCTCATAGCTTTCGGCCCAGCCGCCCGCGTCGCCGCCCGCTTCGCTGAACAATTTGATACGGCCCGCCACGACGCCCAGATTGGGTTCGGCCTCCGCGCGCGCCATCGCGGTCGACAGCCAGCGCCGGTCGGGAATACAGTCCGAATCGGTGAAGGCCAGATAGTCGCTGCTGGTCGCGGCGATGCCAAGGTTGCGCGCGGCATAGGAGCCGGGTTTGGTCTGCACCAGCACGCGCACGCCGCAGCGTTCGGCCCGCGCGGCGGTATCGTCGGTCGATCCGTTGTCGATCACGACGATCTCGTACAGATCGGCGGGATAATCCTGCGCCTTCAGCGCTTCGACGCAGCGTTCGAGCTGATCGGGATTGTTCCACACCGGCACGAGAACCGTCACGTGCTTATGTTCACTCGCCACGATGATCGTACCCCCTGATATTCGACACTTCGTACCGGCCCTTAGCAGAGCCGGTCGCGCTTTGCGAAGGGGGCGGCGGGGTTGCGGAAACNGCCCGACGTCGCTGCCGATCGCGCTATAGACATAGTAGCGCACGCCGTTCTGTTCGATCATGCCGTCCAGTTCGAGTGCGGAGGCGCCGGTGATCGCCACCGTGCCGCCGGTTCCGGTCAGGTCGAGGACACCGCTGCCGAAGCGGATGATGCCATCGCCATTGTCGTCGTTCAGTGCCGATGTCGTGACGATCATGTCGCGGTTGGTGAAAGCGAGCGTATCGTTGCCCGTTCCCACCGCGCCGCCGGTGTCGAAGAAGAAGATGTCCGATATCTTCTTGCTGCTGCTGCTGCGCAGCGTTTCGTCGCCACCGCCGCTTTCGGTGACCTGCTGGTTGGCGCGGGCCACCGGACGGACGCGGGCATCGCCATAATAATAGATGCCGTCCTCGACACCCAACAGGCGCAGGCCGCTGGTGCCGCTCGCCCCGACCAGCGTGACCGCATCGCCATCCGACGAATCGAGCAGCAGGGTCGCGCCGCGCCACGTGATGATGCCGTCATTGTTGTTGTCGCGCAGTGCCTTGTCGACGGCGAGGATGTCGCCCCGCTGCCAGTCGGTCACACGATCCGCGCCCGATACGCCCGAAATGCGCAGTTCGAACACGTCGCGCCCGGCACCGCCGGTCAGGACGTTGGCGACCCGGTTGCCGATCAACAGGTCGTTGCCGCCGCCGCCGACCGCATTTTCGATGACCGTGCCATAGGCGATCGAGATGTTGTCGGTGAACAGGCCCGACGTCAGCCCGAGCTGTTCACGCAGGTCGGTATAGGCATCGAACGTCGCCTGGCTGCGCGGGGCGAGGCCGAGCAGCGCGCGATTGGCATTGACCTGTTCCAGCGTCAGGAACGCCTCGATCCCGCCGCCCGACGAGAATGCGCCTTCGTTCAGGTCGATCACCGACGGCGTGTTCCAGCCGGAGAAGTCGAGCGTATCGGTGCCGCCGGCATCGTAGATCGCGACGATCGGCGCCTTGTTCTTCGTGAAGTCATATTCTTCACGATTGGCCGTGTTGTTGAAACCGTAGACGGTGGCACCGGTCCGCGTGGTCGTATCGGCGCCATAAATGCGCTGGATCGCGGCGATATCGTGCACCAGCGGCGTCGCGGCATAGCCGAAGCGCAGATTGGCCCAGTCGATGTGCTGCGCGCCAGTTTCCGCCGCGTCGAAATAGCTCATGATCGAATATTGCTGCGAATCCTGCGCATAGCTGGCGTCGTTCGCATAGCTGATCGGGTCCGGCACGCCGTCGCCGTCATCGTCGTCCAGCGCGTCGTAATCGCCGGGATGGCTCAGCCCCAGCGAGTGACCCAGTTCGTGGACGATCGTCGTCTTGGCATAGAAGCTGTCGTCGAGCGGAAAGAAGTTCGAGCTGACGAAGCCGTCGATCCAGACGTCGCCGCTCAACCGGCCATAATCCTCGAACCCGTCGGCCGCCGCCGCCGCATCGAACACGCTGCCGAATGGCAGATAGGCATAGGCCTGCGCACCGCCGGTATAGGTGTTTCCAAAGGTGATGTCGGCATTGTAGGACTTGGTTTCCTGGAAGCTGATCGCCACCAGATCGTCCCACAGCGCGATGCCTTCGCGGGCGATGCCGCGCTGGCCCGCGTTGAACACCGAAAAGTCTGCCCCGTAAAAGGCTTCGTTCAACGCGCTCGTGCTGGTGGCATCGACATAATAGCTGTTCAGCAGTTCGTCGTAACTGTTCCAGAAGCCGAAGTTCAGAACGCCGTCGGCCAGTTCGCCATAATTGTTCTTCAGCCACGAATAGCCGCTGCGGTTCAGGATGGAAGCGACCTGTCCGACCGAAGCGATCGGCTTGTCGGCATAGCTTTGTCCGGCGAACGGATCGAGCGAGATGGCAGGCGCCAGATCGTCGCCGAAGGTCGGCCAGTCGCGTTCGGCGTGTACTTCGCCCTCGGCCAGTTGCATCGTCATCCCGGATACTCCCTGTTGAACTTGGTGGTCGGTCGTGTCGTACGCCACGGCAGCAACCGGTCGAACGTTCGCCGCGCCAGCGCGTCGAGCCCTTCGTCCGGCAAGGCAGTCATGCGTGGCGGCGTCCATTCCCCCTGCGAATCGTCGATTTCGATCGATGGGCGGGCGGAAAGGGCGATGGCGTGCCGTCCGTCGACGGCGGCCAGATCCGCGACCAGCATCAGCGTGCCGGTCGACGGTTTCGTATCGAAGGCGATCGGCATCGGCGCACCGCGACGTGCTTCTGCCAGCAGCGCAAGGCACTGGTCGGTCGTCGCGTTGACGCATTGAAACGCGATCTGTCGCGCCGCGCGCCACAGCGGCGATGGCGCCGCGGCGGATTGCAGCACCAGCGCCGCCGTTGCCAGCCCGATCGAACGGTCCCGTTTCCAGCGCGGCATGTCGAACTCCCCGGTACGTCGTTGACAGTGTGGCCAAAACCAGCGGGTCCGCAAACCGTTTTTTAACCATGTACGCGATGGGCGAGCGGCGTTGCCGAAAGGACGCATAACTGTCCCACGCGGGCACAATCGACTATTCCGTTATTGCACTGCAACGAATAATGTTGCCGCGGCACTAACCATTGATAGAAACCATCCGCACGCAGCTATCGTTGGAGAACCCCGTGAAACGGATTGCAGACGGCCGATCAGGCGCACCAGAGGTGCCGCCGCTGATCGCCCTTGCGACCGAATTGCGCCTCGGCGAGCGTCCGCCGCGTATGGACCAGCTGCTGTGGCTGTTGTTCGTCCGGCAGGGGCGGGGCCGGGTGCTTGCCCTGATCCGCTGTGCCCAGCATGCGCACCGGCAGGGGCGTCCGCGCCTGACCCGCTGGCTGTGCCGCCGTCTGCAACGCGAATTCGGTTGCTACGTCCAGCCGGACAGCCGGATCGCGCCGGGCCTGAAAATGCCGCATCCCCAAGGGATCGTCATCGGCTCCGGCACCGAGATCGGCAGAAATTGCACGATATTCCAGCAAGTCACGCTGGGCGGGGCGCGGATGGGTGACTGGCAGGACGGCCGCTATCCGGTCCTGCACGACAATGTCATCCTGTTCGCGGGCGCCAAATTGATCGGTGGCGTCGTGATCGGCGACGGTGCGGTCGTCGGCGCTAACGCGGTCGTCCGTGGCGATGTGCCGGCGTCGCATGTCGCGGTTGGCGTGCCGGCTCGTTGCCTGCCGTTGCGTGTGGGTGCCGATACCGAGGCCTGAACGGGCCATCCTGTGAAACGTTCGGTTCGGCGTCGTCGTCCAGATACCGGCATGCGCTCAACGGTGAAAAGCCACCGCCTGCCTCGGTATACTATTTGTACAATCGTTTTAACGCTTCCGTTACTCTGTCAGGCGGCAGAAACCCGGAAACATTGTTAGGGTTAATTACTGTCCTGTATTTGGACGTTGAGGCTAGAGGACTGTTTGCAACTGCGGAATCTGGTTGACAGCAAATAAACGAATTTATAGATGCAGCGCCAAGGAGCGGGCCCTTCCGGGAAGTGCGCTCAACGAATTGTCTTTCAGGGAGAAAATAAAATGGCTTTCCGCAACAACGATACGCTGATCCAGACGGCGAACACCCAGGTCGTCGCCGCCAACGGTGGCGATGATGTTTATGTCGCAACCGGCGCCACCGCGTTCGTGATCGCAGCCGGCGCAGTCGGCGATGACTCGTTCATCGGCTTCGATTCGAACGACTCGCTGATCAACACCGTCAAGATCTTCGACGGCAACAACGATGGCTTCATCCAGTTCGGCCCGAACGGCGTGCTCGACATCGATCGGACCACGCGCAACAACCCGGGCAACGACCAGCTGCAGCTCGTCGGTCCTGAGTCGGACATCGTCGAGATCCGTTACCTCGGCGCCAAGGGTGGCCAGCATGTGTACGCCGATTCGGCGACGCTGAAGAACCTGTGGACCGAATTCGGTGCAGCTCGGGTCACCGAAGGCACCGTCGGCAACGACACCATCAACTTCGGCGCCTCGTCGAAGGTTCTGCTGGTCGACAACGCACTGGGTCTGAACCTCGGCGGTGACACGCTGACCGGCTTCGGCAACGACGATCTGCTCGTCACCACCAGCCAGCTGTTCGACCGCACCGGCAACGAAATCGTCACCTTCGGTCAGAACCAGGTTCTGGACGTTTCGGGTGCCGAAGGTCCGAAGTCGAGCGATCCGACGACCGGCCCGGGCGGTCAGCTCGACTTCAACGCGCCGAACCTGCAGGACGTGCACTATCTGGGCACCAACGTCATCAACGGCGTGGAATACTTCTACTACGGCACCGCCGGTTCGACCTTCGATCCGACCGCCGGCGCATAATAGCGTACCGCGCCGTCCGACCGGACGGCACGGTAACGAACAGGGCGTCAGCGTATTCCGCTGGCGCCCTTTTTCGTATGGATTGCCGAAGGGCAGGGGGTGCACGATATTGCCGGTCGTATCGTCCCATGTCGTCGCGACACGATATGCGATCGGTATCCGCCGCCGCTAAGTGGTGGTGACGGGCCAGTGCTTCCGGCGGGCGTTCTGGAACGAAGCCGATCGCCCGATCACGCGATCGATCGCCTGGTTCTGGCGCGTTAGCCAGCGCCTGCTTTCGTTGCTGCACCGCGATATTCGTAACAGTCGTTAATGATGCAGCGCGATAGAGATTCGGGGTTCGCCACGAAAGGCGAGGCACCGTCGATCGGGAAAGGTCGATATTCGCTACCTCAGAGCGGCTTGGGATCAGCGTGCACTATCGTCACCCCCCTGTGGGCGACCGCTTACGCGACGAACTGCTTTCGGCCTGTCATCATGTCGCTCGTCGGTCGCGTTGTGGAAAGCAGTGCTGCTCCGTTTCGCGTCGGCGAACCAAACCCTAACCGTGGCTAGAGCGTTTTCCGGCCACTTCGAACCGCCGTCATCGCCCTTTGGGCGCCTGCTTCTCCGGGGGGCGCTTTCGATCCGGGCCGGCGTTGCTCGTCGGTCGCGACGCGTCCGCCTCGTTTCCTCCTCGCGCCTCGCCCCGAACCGAAATCACCGTCGTCTGGTGATCCAACGTGATCCGAAACCGCTCTAGGACGCACGGTGATCGGAAATTGTACCGGGAAGGATCGCCATGCATCGCGATGGTCCCCGGGCGCCCTGCACGATCGTCGCCCCGAACCGGTTCCAATGTCCGACGTCCCGCCATCGCCGCGAGCCGAGCCAATTTGCGCATCGTTAGCGGTCGATTTCACGCCGGAACGTCTCGGGGGAACCGGCACGCGGTCCAGTTTGCGCTGAATAGCGACCGGCCCCTGCAGGGTGTTCGCCGTCGGATCGACGGTATTGCCCGGTCGCCGGGAAATTCCGGTCGTCCGCGACGACCTGCGGTCGATCAGGCGCTGAAACAGTCGTGCATGAACGGCGGAATACGCTGCATCCACACCGCGCCGGGCGCGCGTTGGCCGGGCATCTCGCCGGTCGAAGGCATCGTAACGCCTGACTCGAGGATCGCCTCCGCCACCGCCCGGATCTCGCTCGGCGCGAGGATTTCACTCATCGGATCGCCGCCCATCGTCTCCACATTGGCGATGACGGCGCACAGACGTTCCAGCTCCATATCCACTCTCCACGCTTTCGTCTGGGATAGGACCGAAACGTGAAGAATCGGTATCGCCGCGGACGGTCCATCATGGCGTCGCTCCACGACGAACGCCAGCGGACCGATCGCCCGTAAAACAGGACGGGCAGCGACCCTGTTGGATCGCTGCCCGCCCGTATGCGCTTCTGTCCGTCGGATCAGAAGCCGATGTCGGCCGTGTCGGTGCCGGTCGTGCCGACCAGCGAGTAGACATAGTAGGTCACGCCATCGCGCAGGATCGAACCGTCGAACTCCAGCGAGTCGACTGCGGTCCCCGTCGTGCCCTTCAGCAGGATCGAACCGGTATCGTCGGGCAGGCCGAACTTGCCGGCGACGCCAGTGACGATGCCATCATTGTTGCCGTCCGCCAGCTTGCTGGTCGTGACGACCAGATCGCGCTTGCCGAAGCGGCCGATCGAGTCGTCGCCGAGGTCGAGGCCGAGGCCGGTGTCGAAGAAGAACACGTTCTTCGCCTTGTCGCCGGTATCGCCGTTGAAGGCGTTGTCGGCGAACGTGCCTTCCTTCGCCCCCTTCGGACGGACCGCGGCATCGCCGTAGACCGAATGACCAGCAACATCGGTGCCGAGGAAGCGCAGGGCGTTGACGCCGTCGAGCTGGACGAAGTCGCCGACCTTCGGTGCGTCGATCGATACCTTGTTGCCCGACAGCGCGATGATGCCATCGTTGTTGCCGTCATACAGCTTGGTATCGACCACCAGCAGGTCGGAATGACCGAAGTTGGTGACGCGATCGTTGCCGGTGGTAGCCGCCGATGCGAAGTAGAAGACATTCGAACCGTCGACACCGGTCAGCACCTGCGCCGCGGACGACGAACCGTTGACGAGGTCGGGCAGCTTGAGCAGGTCGAGCAGCGGATCGATCGTCACGACCGGCACGACCGGCGCCTTCTCGACCGTC
>NZ_JACYVA010000004.1 GCF_014842075.1 Sphingomonas sp. CFBP 13720 | reverse complement strand
TCAGCACGGATGACTATGAATCAGCCTTCAACACATTTGGGAATCCTGAATGTCGATCCCGCCTAGACCCCTGAACAGGTCTGCGGTAACGTCATGCTGCCGATGTTCGTCGATCCGTCCGAATTCTCCTACGACTGCATCGAGCGCCCTTCGCGCCTTGCCGTGAACGACAACGCCGCGATCGGGTACGCAGCCCGACCGGACCGCCCTACCCGACCGCCGCCAGTTGTGCCTTGACCGTATCGAACGTCGCGCTGCGCACCCCGGACAGTCGGGCGACACGGCCCGCAAGTTCGCCGTCCAGGCGAAAGTCGCGTCCGACGCATAGCCGCGCCTCGACACCGCCGGCTGCCGCAACTTCGATCCAGATTTCGCCGCGGCCACCGCGTGCATCCTGTACCATTGCCGCCAGCGCGGGATAGGCGGCGGGATCGTCGACCGTCAGGTCCAGCCGCAACCGCACATTGGCCGCGATCTGTTCGAACGGCTTGATCGCCTTTACCGTCGCGCGTGCGCTTTCGTCGCCCGGCCGCCGGTCGAGTTCGAGCGTGAACAGGCCGCAGCCGCCGATCTTGCCCGCCTGCTCAAGGTCGTTGGCCGGCCCTTCGTCGAAGCATGTCACCGGCACCTGTCCCGACGCGTCGGACAAGGTCGCCATCATATAGCGTTTGCCGCGCGCCGAGGTGCGCCAGCGCGCGTCTTCGACCAACGCGGCGACCGTCGCGCCGACGCGGCCGCCTTCGGGCACCGGCGTCGCCCCCAGATCGGCAATCTGTCGTGCACCATGCGCGCTGGCCAGATGCGCATAGCGATCGAGCGGGTGCGCGGAAAAGTAGAAACCGAACGCATCCTTTTCCAGCGCGATTGCCTCGGTCAGCGTCCAGTGCGCGTCGGGCAGACGGATCGCCGCCTCCGCCGCGCCGGTATCCTCGCCGAACAACCCGCCCTGCCCGCTGCTGCGGTTCGCCTCGGTCCGCTGCGCCACCGCCATCAGCGTGTCGGCCAGCGCATGGACGCCCGCGCGGTCGGCGATCAGGCAATCGAACGCGCCCGCCGCCGCCAGCGTTTCGATCTGCCGCTTGTTCAGCAGCTTCGGATCGACCCGTGACGCGAAATCGTCGAGCGAACGGTACGGCCCCTTGGCGGCGCGTTCCTCGACCATCAGTTCCATCGCACGTTCGCCCACACCCTTGAGCGCGGACAGTGCGTAGCGGACGGCAAGCGCACCGCCCTCGCCTTCTTCCACCCCGAACGTCGCGTCGCTGGCGTTGAGGCAGGGCGGCAGACAGTCGATGCGCAGCCGCTTCATGTCGTCGACGAAGATCGCCAGCTTGTCGGTCTGCGCATAATCGAATGCCATCGACGCCGCATAGAATTCGTGCGCGTGATGCGCCTTTAGCCACGCGGTCTGATACGCCAGCAACGCATAGGCGGCCGCGTGGCTCTTGTTGAAACCATAGCCGGCGAACTTGTCGATCAAATCGAACAGCTCGTTGGCCTTTGCCGCCGGGATGTCGTTCACCTTCGCGCAGCCCTCGACGAAGATCGATCGCTGCGCGTCCATCTCCGCCTTGACCTTCTTGCCCATCGCGCGGCGCAGCATGTCCGCGCCGCCCAGGCTGTAGCCGGCAAGGATCTGCGCGGCCTGCATCACCTGTTCCTGATAGACGAAGATGCCGTACGTCTCGTTCAGGATCGGTTCGAGCAGATCGTGCGGATAGACGATTGGTTCGCGTCCCGCCTTGCGCGCGCCGAACGACGGAATATTGTCCATCGGACCCGGGCGATAGAGCGAAACCAGCGCGATGATGTCGCCGAAATTGGTCGGACGCACGGCGGTGAGCGTCCGCCGCATCCCTTCGGATTCGAGCTGGAACACGCCGACCGTATCGCCGCGCTTGAGCAGGTCGTAGGTGGCGGCATCGTCCCATGTCAGGCTGTCGAGATCGACCGCCACGCCGCGCCGCGCGAGCAATTCGACCGCAAATTTCAGCACCGACAGGGTTTTAAGGCCGAGAAAGTCGAACTTCACCAATCCGGCACCCTCGACATATTTCATGTCGAACTGGGTGACCGGCATGTCCGATCGCGGGTCGCGGTACAGCGGCACCAGTTGCGCGAGCGGCCGGTCGCCGATCACCACGCCGGCGGCATGGGTCGACGAGTGGCGAGGCAACCCCTCGAGCTTCATGGCGAGGTCGAGCAGACGACGCACATCGTCCTCGCGCGTATATTGCTGGTTCAGCTCCGATACACCGTTGATCGCGCGGTCGAGCGTCCACGGATCGGTTGGGTGGTTGGGCACCAGCTTGGCCAGACGATCGATCTGGCCGTAGCTCATCTGCAGGACGCGGCCCGTGTCCTTGAGTACCGCTCGTGCCTTCAGCTTACCGAAGGTGATGATCTGCGCGACCTGATCACGGCCGTATTTCTGCTGGACGTAGCGGATGACCTCGCCGCGCCGCGTTTCGCAGAAATCGATGTCGAAATCGGGCATCGATACGCGTTCCGGGTTCAGGAAGCGTTCGAACAGCAGCCCCAGCTTGATCGGATCGAGATCGGTGATGGTCAGCGACCAAGCGACGGCCGACCCGGCACCCGACCCACGGCCGGGACCAACGGGAATGTCGTGATCTTTGGCCCATTTGATGAAGTCCGCGACGATCAGAAAATAGCCCGGAAACCCCATTTGACAGATGACGTCGAGCTCGAAGTCGAGCCGCGCGAAATATTCGGGGAAGCGCGCGACGAGGTCGGCTTCGAATATCTCCGGGATGACGCCGTTGGCGTTCGCCGTGACGTCGACCGGCGCGGGCGGGGCCATGTTCGCATCGTCTTCCCATGGCGCGGGTTCACGCGGGGCAACGCCCGGACCAGCGCCGGTCAGGTCGTCCACCACCACTTCGGCCTGTACCAGCCCCGCTTCCAGCGCGACGATCTTGCGCAGCCGTCCGATCAGCCCGGCGCGCGAATCAACGCGCAGCTTGGTCGCTTCGGCATCGCGGTCGCCCGCAAGGCTGGGCAGGATCGGCTTGCGCTTCGGCGCAGCCACGGCGCAGCGTTGCGCGACGACCAGCGTATTGGCCAGCGCTTCGGGCAGGTCGGCGAACGCCTCCTGCATCACGGAAGCGGGCTTCAGCCATGCTTCGGGCGATGACCGCTGCCGGTCCTCGCTGGCGACGTAGCTGGAACTGGCGATGCACAGCATGGCGTCATGCGCATCGTGGAAATCGGCCTCGGCGAAGCAGCACGGGTTGGTCGCGACCAGCGGCAGGTCGCGGGCATAGGCAAGGTCGAGCAGATGCGGTTCGGCCAGCCGTTCCACCTCTTCGCCGCGCCGCGCAAGTTCGATATAGAGCCGGTCGCCGAACAGCGCCTGCAGCCGGTCGGCATAGCGTTCCGCATCGGCGGTCTGGTTCGCCGCAAACAGCCGGGCCAGTGCTCCATCGCCCGCGCCGGTCAGCGCGACCAGCCCGTTGCTGCGTCCGATCAGCGCGTCGATCGGGACATGCGCCGGCACTTCCACCGGGCGGTCGAGATGCGCCATCGACACCAGCGCGCACAGATTGTCATAGCCGGCCGCATCCTGCGCATAGAGCGCGAGCCAGTCGATTTCCGGCTGCACGCCGTCGGGTGCGCCGGGCCGCGCGACCGCGAGCAGCGTGCCGATGATCGGCTGGACGCCGGCATCCTTCGCCGCATCGGAGAATGCCATCGCCGCGTATAGGCCGTTGCGGTCGGTCAGGCCGGCGGCGGGAAAACCGAGCTTGCGCGCGTGTTTGGCCAGCGCCTTCGGCTCGATCGCGCCTTCCAGCATCGTGTAGGACGAAAAAATACGGAGCGGCACGAACCCGGAATGCGACATTGCGATCACCTAGTCATACCGGTTCGATTCGACCAGTGCGTGTGCGACGAACCCCTATCGCAATACGCCGTCGTGCAGCCGCACCACGCGGTCCATCCGTGCGGCCAGCCGTTCGTTGTGCGTCGCGACCAGTGCCGCCGACCCCTGCCCGCGCACCAGCCGGATGAATTCGGCGAACACGACGTCGGCCGTCGCCTCGTCCAGATTGCCGGTCGGCTCGTCGGCCAGCACCAGCGCGGGTCGATTGGCCAGCGCGCGGGCCACCGCCACGCGCTGTTGCTCGCCGCCCGACAACTGGCTGGGACGGTGAGTCAGCCGGTTGCCGAGGCCCAGCGCGGACAGCAATTCAGTGGCGCGGGCATCGGCATCGCGACGGGAATCGCCGCGCACCAGTTGCGGCAGGACGACGTTTTCGAGCGCGTTGAAATCGGGGAGGAGGTGGTGGAACTGATAGATGAAGCCCATCCGGTCGCGCCGCACTTCGGTACGGGCGTTGGAGCCGAACTTCGCTACTTCCTCGCCCGCGACGAGGATTTCGCCCTCGAACCCACCTTCGAGCAGGCCGACCGCCTGGAGCAGCGTCGACTTGCCCGATCCCGACGGGCCGAGCAGCGCGACGATCTCGCCTGCTCCGACGGTCAGGTCGACACCGCGCAGGACATGGATCGTCGCTTCCGCCTGCGTAAAGCTGCGGCGCAGGTTGCGGGTTTGGAGGACGGGATCAGTCATAGCGGAGTACCTGGACCGGATCGGTATTGGCCGCCTTGAACGCGGGATACAGCGTGGCGAGGAACGAGAACAGCAGCGCGACCAGCGCGATCACGGTGATTTCGACGGGATCGACCTTCGACGGCAATTCGGTGAGATAGCGCATCGTCGGGTCCCATATCTCGATCCCGATCGCCCGGCTGACCCCGCCGATCACCGCCTGCCGGAAATACAGGAAGATGAACCCCAGCACGAGGCCCGCGCTGACACCGAGCGCGCCGATCGTCGTTCCCACCGTCATGAAGATGCGCAACAGCCCGCCCCGGGTGGCACCCATCGTCCGCAGGATCGCGATATCGCGCGTCTTCGCCCGGACCAGCATGATCAGCGACGACAGGATGTTGAACACCGCGATCAGGATGATGATCGACAATACGGTGAACGTCACGATCCGGTCGACCGCCAGCGCCTCGAACAATTCGGCATTCAGTTGCCGCCAGTCGGATACCTGCGCGCTGGCGACGTATTTCTGTTTCAGCGGGGCCATGATCCGGTCGATGTCGTCGGGATCGTTCGTTTCGACCTCGATCATGCCGACGGAGTCGCCGGTCAGCAGCAGCGTCTGCGCATCCTCGATCGGCATGATGACGAACGCCTTGTCGTAATCATACACCCCGACCTCGACGATGGCGGCGACGCGGTACGGCACCTGCCGGATCATCGTCCCGAACGGGGTGGTCGGTCCCTGCGGGCTGATGATCGTGATCTCGCTGCCCACCGTCACGCCCAGCGACATGGCAAGGCGCGATCCGATGACGACATTGCCGCTGCCCGGCGTCAGCGCGGCCAGCGCGCCCTGCTTCACATTATCGCGGATCGTCGGCGTGGCGCGGATGTCCGCCACGCGCATGCCGCGCGCGAGGATGAATTCGGAACGGCCGTTATAGGTGGCGAACAACGGCTGTTCGATCAGCGGCGTCGCGCTGGTGACGCCGGGCGTCCGCCGGGCATCGTCGGCGATGCGACGCCAGTCGGGCAGTTGGTTGTTATATCCCTGGATGATCGCATGGCCGTTCAGCCCGACGATCTTGTCGAACAGTTCGGCCCGGAAGCCGTTCATCACGCTCATCACGATCACCAGCGCGGCGACCCCCAGCATCACCGCCACCAGGCTGATCGATGCGACCATCGCGATGAACGCTTCCCCCCGGCCCGGCAACAGATAGCGGCGGGCGATCATCCGCTCGTAGCGCGACAGCAGCATGGATGAATTCGGTCCCTCGGGCAGTGATATCCGGCTGTAGGCAGGCGGTGGCGGCGGCGCAATGCATGCTGTTGCCGAATCGACACATGGTGAAGGAAAGCGTAGCGAACATGCCGCTGACCGCGTGACAGGCAGCGTCCGTAGCCGTAACGACGTGTTCACGAAACGCAGGCAAAAAGGCCGTGGTTCGGGGAGGCCAACCGGCTCCGCCCTGTTCGGGGGAATGGGCGTGGAAGCGGTGGCTGACAAGGGGGCTGACGAGCGATCGTCACGCAGGCGCCCGGGCTGGAAGCAGCCCGGGCGTTTGGCGTTTTCGGGCCTTGCGACTGTCGTTTTCTGTTATCTCGATCCGACCGTCGCGCCGTATCCGCAAGGTTGCCGGCGGGCCTCGTTGCTGTCGCCGCTGCCCAAGTTCGGTTCGCGATCTCGGACGCCGCCGGCTCTCTGATCGTTCCGCCATCTACGACGCGAGACACCGGAGCGGAGTGGCCTGCCCGCTATCGACACGACGGAAAGGCACCGCCGGACGGAGCCGACGATGCCGCATCGGAACGCTGACCGTCAGAACGAGAGCTTGATCGTGCCGCCCCATGTGGACGGATCGCCGAGTTGTGCGGAAATGAGTCCGGTATTACCCGGCGTCACCGCCAGCGACTCGAAGTAATCCTCGTCGAACGCGTTGCGCACCCATCCGAAGATATCGAAATTGTCCGTACGGAACCCGGCACGGAAATTGTGGATCGAATAGCCGTCGATGTCGGTGTAGATCGACCGCGAAGCGTTGGACGAGAATTTCGACCGATAGTTCGCATCATAGCCGGCATAGGCCTGCCCATCGCGCCCCAGCACCTTGGCCGGCAGGTTATATTCGGTCCCCCACGAGAACGCCCATTTGGAAACGCCGGGCAACCATTGGCCCGATACGTCGCAATTGGCAGGGCTGTTCGCGCCCGGCGTCGCCGCGGGTCCTGGCGGGGTCCCCGTACCACCGCCCGCCAGTTCGGGCGGGCATGGCGCATCGACGAACCGCACGAACTTGTGATCGGTGAAGGCACCGCTGAGATACGCGTTCAGCCGCTGCGACGGGCGGATGGAGAAATCCGCCTCGATTCCACGCACGCGAACCTTGTCCGCATTGGCAAGATAGCCGCGTAGCACGTTGCTTCCGCTGACATTGCTGATGACGCTCGCCTGAAAATCCTTGATGCTGGTCCAATAGCCGGCGACGTTGAACGTCGCGCGGCGGTCCCAGAATTGCGTCTTGAAGCCGATCTCGAAATGATCGACCTTTTCGGGATCGATCTGCGCGACTTCCAATGCAGGAGTCCCATCGGGACGGCTGGGCACGCCGTTCAGGTTGATGCCGCCGGTTTTGAACGACCGGGCATAGGTGGCGTAATACAGGATATCGGGCGTGATATCGTACGACACGTTCAGATCGTACGACAGGTTCCAGTCGCTGAAATCCGGCTCGAAGAATTGCGATGCCTGCACGCCGCGCTGCGCGGCGGTCCACGGATCGTTGTAATAGGCGCTGGTCGGCGAATTGCCGATCACCTGTCGCGTGCCATCGGACGCGGTGCCGGTGACGACCGAATTGTACAGTCCTTCCTTCTTGTCGTAATTGACACGGATGCCGGGGGAAACGGTCAGCCGGTCGGTCACGTGCCAGTTCAGCTTGCCGAACGTCGCAAGGCTCAGGTTCTCCAGCCGGATGTCGTTTTCCGCCAGTACGCCGTTCAGCACCGCTGGATTGCGCGACAGCGCGCTGGTCGGGTTGAGCAGCCACGCGCTGGCGGCACTGCCGGTTTCCTGCACGCCGGTCGTATGGATCTTCTGATAGAAACCGAATGCCCCGATGACGAAGTCGAACCCGCGCCCGTCATAGGCGTAGCGCAGTTCCTGCGTATACTGGTTCTGCTTGGTCGGGTTGTTGACGCGGGTGTAGACCGGCAGTCCGGTGAAATCGCGGTCGTTCTTCGGCCCCCAATCCCAATAACGCCATGCGGTGACCGACGTCAGCGTCCCCGCCCCCAGATCCCATTCAGCCCGCAGCGACGTGCCACCGATCTCGTTACGCGCCGCCAGATCGGCGTCGAGGTCGGTCAGCCGGTCGAACGGATCGGTGCTCGGCACGACATATCCCGGAAACAACGCGGTCAGCGCGGCATATTGGCGGTTCGCGGCGCGTTGGGTCGTGCCGACGCGGGCATAGATCTGGCCGCAGCAGATCGGGTCCTGAAGATTGAAATCGCCCGACAGCGTCAGCCGCAGCCGATCGGACGGCTTCCACAGCAGCGCACCGCGAACGCCGATATTGTCCTGCGAATTGATCCACGTGTCCGTAGCGACATTGTAAATCGTCCCGCGCCGGTCGGTGCTCGACACGCTGATCCGCGCCGCCAGATTGTCGGTCAGCGGACCGGACACCGACACCTTCGCCTGTTTGAAATTATAGTCGCCGATCGACACCTCTGCCCGGCCTTCGAAATCGAAGCTGGGCGCGCGCGTGGTGATGTTGATCGCCCCGGCCGTGGTATTCTTGCCGTACAGCGTTCCCTGTGGCCCCCGCAGCACCTCGATCCGTTCGACATCGACGAAGTCCAGCGTCGCTGCGGCGATACGGTTGTAATAGACCTGATCGATATAGATGCCGACGCCCTGTTCGAACCCATCGTTGGTCAGGCCGAACGGCGCGCCGATACCACGAATATTGATGAACGTATTGCGCGGGTTGGTGGAGAAGAATTGCAGCGACGGCTGCAATTGCGTCAGGCGGTTGATATTGTACGTGCCCTGCGCTTCCAGCGTCGCGCCGCCGATGACCGAGATGGCGACCGGCACGTCCTGCACATTCTCCTCGCGCCGGCGCGCGGTCACCACGATCTCGCCGGCATCGCGCGCCTGGACGTCGTCGGGAGCAATCGCAGGATCTTCGGGATCAGTAAGCGCGGGTGCAACGGGCGGCGTCGCAAGCGCCAGCTGCACCGGGGGCGTCGTCGGTGCCTCCTGCGCAAAGGCGGCAGGCGTCAACATGGTGCCGGCCCACAGGACGGCGATCGGACGGAAACGGCGCATGGCAAAGGCCCCCTTGTTCGGTTTTTCTTTGCCGCCAACCCTAGTGTTCCGATAGGATTACCATAGAAAGAAGCTGTTGGCTGCGACGAAGCCCCGGTTTGCACCAAAAAATGTGTCATTCACCGCTTGAAGCCGCTTACCAGCGAACCATATCGGTTTTCGAGCGGCGCCGAATGGGCCTCTCACGAACCGGCGGCGCATGATTTCATGGTCGCTTCAGACGTTCATTTCGCTTCTTGCTGGAGGATTTGATATGCGTAGCTTTGACTTTACCCCCTATCGCCGTTCGACCATCGGCTTCGACCGGTTGTTCGACATGCTCGAAAACAACGCGCGCGGCGCATCGGGTGGCGAGAATTACCCGCCCTTCAACCTCGAACGACTGGCCGAGGATCGTTATCGCATCACGCTGGCGGTCGCCGGATTCCGCCGGGACGAGGTAGAGATCACCGCGCAGCAGAACCTGCTGGTCGTCGCAGGGCGCAAGGCCGAACAGACCGACGCGCAGAAGAGCGCCGTGCTGCATCTGGGCATCGCCAACCGCAGTTTCGAACGACGGTTCGAACTGGCCGACTTCATCGTGGTGGAGAGCGCCGATCTGGCCGACGGTTTGCTGACCATCGACCTGCGCCGGGAAGTGCCCGACGCGATGAAGCCGCGACGCATCGCATTGGGCGGTACCGAGCAGCCCACGATCGCGAACGACGTGGCGCAGGCCGCGTAACCGCAAACCACGGCGTCCACACGCCGCGACGGGAGCACCCGGGCCGGTCGGCCCGGGTGTTTTCGTTTGCCCGTCCTCCAAAAAGCATGCGAAACCAGACGTTAACCATTTTGGTCCACCATTTTGCGACGATCGGGGGGATAGCGGAATGCCAATGGTCGGATCGTTCGTCCGGGGCGCGTTGCTCCTTGCCTTTGCCGGTGCCGCCGCCCTGCCCGTCGGTGCGAATTCGCTTCTCGATTATGTCGGGCAGTGCGTGCCGTTCGCGCGCGCCGCGTCGGGCGTGCAGATTTACGGCGATGCGTGGACATGGTGGAAACAGGCCGAAGGCCGGTATCCGCGCGGCCATCGGCCAAAGGTCGGCGCGGTGCTGGCATTCGCCAAGACCGCGCGGCTGCCGCTGGGCCATGTGCTGGTCATCAGCCGGGTGGTCGAACCCCGCGTCGCGATGGTCACGCACGCCAACTGGTCGCGGATCAACGGCGTTCGGGGCGGCGTGGAGCAGGACGTGACGGTGTTCGACGTATCAGCGGCAGGCGATTGGACGCGGGTGAAGGTCTGGTATCGCGATTCGCAGGGACTGGGCGGGTCGGAATATCCGACGCATGGCTTCATCTATGGCCCCCGCCCCGCCGCCGGACTGAGCGGCAAGTCGCCCGATTATGTCGGGTCGCTGATCGACGCCTACGCACGATAGGCGGTAGCGGGCAGACACCCCGCCCGGGTGGATCTGTCGGACGTCGTCGCGTGATTAGGCGAGAGGCGACCGTTTCGGTCTCCGACCCTCCCGCCATGTCTCGGGCAATCTGGTCGTTGCCATCTTTGCTTCATGACGATGCGACCGGCCGCAACACTATGCCTGATCGGCGATCCCGATCGCATCGCCGGTCTGCACCAAGATCGTGGTCGGGCGATTACATCCATCGCTTACGCCGTTCGCCGGGAACGACGATCATGGCCGAACTGCCAAAGCGGGCTGATATCCTGAACGCCGATAACCGATCGGTTATCCGCTATCGGTGCGACGGACCTTCGTCGTGCCCTGACCCAGCGCAACGGCAACGCCTATCCGTCGGTTCAAGAGCATCGGGGGGGTGGAACGCCAAGCGGGACGATGTGGCCCAGACCCGATCGGAACGCAGCGAAAGGACCACGCGCGAAGCGATCAGAAGCGGGCGATCGTCCGGTGGAGCTTGCGCAGGACCAGTGCGTCGCCGATCGGCGCGTCCGCCGCCTCGTCGGCCAGCGCCATCAACCGGACCGCTCCGAAACTGGCCGCGAGCCCTTTCAGGCGGAACGCAGCGGACGACCATTGGTCGCCCTCCGCCGCTTCCAGTACGTCGACGGCACGCTTCGCACTGTCGACGAATGCGTCACGCAGTTCGGCAATGAGGCGGGGTTCGTCCCCCACCGCTGCCGCCAGGGTCGCGTCGATTGCTCCGGGATCATATGCCATGCGACTGGCATAGGCGTAACGGGGTTAACCATTCGTTACACTATGTCACCGCCGTTCCGATCGTGTTAGACCGTATGGATGAACGGGGGTTCGATCACCGGACTGCGCGACCAGTCCCAGCATGACGACGCCGTCCGCGGCGACGTGGAACCGCAACATTGGCTGGAGGAAGCTATCGTCGAACCCGACGTCGTGCCGCGCGGCTGGGTATGGCCGACGCTGGTCATCTTGCTAACAATCGCCTGGGTCGCCGGCATGCTGGTATTCAGCGCGGGATCACTGGCGACGATCGATCCGGTGCAGATGGTGCTGTTCATCGCGGCGCTGTTCGCCCCGCCCGCCGCGATCGGGATCCTGTGGCTCTTGCTTCAGCGGACCAGCCGGGCCGAGGCGCGCCGCTTCGCCGCCACGTCGCGCGCGATGCGGGCCGAGGCGCTGGCGCTCGACAGCGTCGTGGCGACGGTACGACGGTCGCTGGCGGAATCCCGCCTCGAACTGGCCGAACAGACCGGATCGCTGATGCAACTGGGCGATAGCGCGACCGACCGCCTGCGCGGGGTGACCGCCGGCATGGCGACGCAGGCAGCCTTGATCGAGGCAAGCGCCGCGTCGCTGACCCATGCCGCGGACTCCACCGAACACCGGCTGGCGACCGTGCTAGCAACGCTGCCGCGCGCACATCTGGAGACGATGGAAATCGGGCGGCTGCTCGAAACGATTGGGCTGGAAACCAGCCAGCGGGTCGCTGCACTGGATGCTGCCCTGTCGGCGGTGGCACGGCGCGGACGCGAAGCGGACGAGGTCGCGAGTGGCGCGGCCCAACGCCTTGCCGCGCATATCGCGCGAATGGAGGCGACCAGCGAAAGCGCAGGGGCACGTCTGGAAACGGTCATCGCGACCATGTCCGATGCGATCGACGGCGTGCTCGACCGCGCCGCCGCCGCGATCGACCAGTCGCGCAAGGCGATCACCGCGCAGGGCGATGCGACCATCGCGATGATCGAGGCGAACGGGGCCGCGATCGAACGTGCGGGTCGCGAAGGGGCCGAGCAACTCGCCGAACGGGTGCGCCAGATCGATACCGCGATCGCGGGTCTTTCCGGACAGTTGAACGACCGCCGCCGCGATGGCGAAGCGTTGCTGTCGCTACTGAACGACGGACTGGTCGGCGTCGACGACCGGTTCGAACGGTTGCGGATCACCGGCGTGGAGCGTGCACAGGCCGTCGCCGGATCGGTCGGCGCGCTGACGCAGGTCGCCGACGCGCTGGCGGGGGCACTGGCGAATGGCGACGATACCGCCCGCCGGGTGATCGCGACGGCGGAGGACGTGCTGACGGCGCTCGACGCCGCCGCGCGCGAGATGGACGAAACGCTGCCCGGCGCACTTGACCGCCTCGACGCCCGGATCCATGCGAGCCGCGGGGTCGTCGCCCAGTCGAAGCCGGAACTGTTGGCGCTCGTCACCGCCGCCGAAAGCACGCACGACGCGATCGAGGCGATTGCCGGGGTCGTGGCGATGCAGCGTGACACGCTGTCGACCGTACAGCAATCGCTGCTCGACACGCTGGATCGTGGGGCGGAGCGGATCGAAGGCGTACGAACGATCGTCGACGATACCATCGCCACCACGATCCGCTTTGCCGAAGACGCCGCACCGCGTCTGTCGGAAGCGATGCTGCGAATCCGCGACACCGCCGAAGTGGCGAGTCAGCAGGCACGCGACACGCTGGCGAGGGTATTGCCGGAAGCGGCGCGCGATCTGGAAACACAGGGCGG
This sequence comes from Sphingomonas sp. CFBP 13720, assembly GCF_014842075.1. Taxonomy (GTDB): domain Bacteria; phylum Pseudomonadota; class Alphaproteobacteria; order Sphingomonadales; family Sphingomonadaceae; genus Sphingomonas. The sequence continues at coordinate 345,699 of NZ_JACYVA010000004.1, read as the reverse complement.
CCACGCGTTGTCCGCTGCCGTCGACCGGTCGGTAACGCGACAGGTCGCCGAATTGTCGGAAATCGCGGCACAGGCGGTGGCATCCGCGGCCGACGCATCCGAACGACTGTCGCGTCAGATGCTCGATATTGCCGATACCAGCCAGCAGCTCGACACCCGCCTGACCTCCGCGCGCGCCGAGCGCGAGGCCGCCGACAGCGACCAGTTCTCGCGCCGCGTATCGCTGTTGATCGAAGCGATGAACTCGGCGGCGATCGACATTTCGCGGTCGCTGGCCACCGACGTGTCGGACACGGCATGGGCGGCGTATCTCAAGGGCGATCGGGGCGTTTTCACGCGCCGCGCCGTGCGGCTGATCGACGGCACGCAATCGCGTGAGATCGTGACGCTGTATGATGGCGACGAGACGTTCCGTGATCAGGTGAACCGCTACATCCACGACTTCGAGGCGATGTTGCGCCAGATCCTCGCGCTACGCGACGGATCGCCGATGGGGGTCACGCTGCTGTCATCGGACATGGGCAAGCTGTACGTCGTACTCGCACAGGCGATCGAACGCTTGCGGAGCTGAACGCAGTCGGCGGTTCGCCAGTACCAGCGGGGCCAGCAATCTTGTAGGAAACCGCTAGAGTGTTGGCAGGCCGTCTGGCTACGTGTCCTAGCGATGATGAGATGCACCGTGCTTCCGTTAGCGACGCTGAATGTGAGCCGGCCGCGCAGGACGCCGATCTTTCGCGCCGGTAGCCGCGATCTTCCAGTGATTACAACCTCAGCGCCCGCACCGCCTCATTCCCCGGACATCGTTCTGGAACCACCCGCGCCGACATCGCCTCAGAGTGCGTAACCGGCACCGCCGGTAGTTTCGCGCGTGGAGGAGGCAGTGCTGCGACACAGTGACCGAAAGCAACGGGCGACGTCCGGCGTGCCGAACGCACGCGCCGCGCAAGGAATAGCATCAACAGTATGCCAGTAACGAAGCAGGCCGGAACCTCCCTGCGAGTGGACCTCTTTCGACATGTCCCCGGACGGGCACCCCTAATGCGGGTGCGAAGTGACGCGACGACACCAATCCCGCCAAACATGGCCCGACCAAGTCCACCCGGCACCGCGGCGCCGCGAAGATCGTCCACGCGAGCGTAATATCAGATCGGATCAACGTTCAACGAACGATCGGCGTTATACCGTCGCCCCGACCCTGTCCCAAGGTCCGCCCTACCGCGAACAATACGTCGGGACGTACGATCGCCAATAACGACAGCGTGATGGAGCGCCCGGCGATGGCCGCGCAGGACGCTGCGTCACCAACGCGCTGAACGTCGATGGCCTTTGCGAACCAAACCTATCGGTAGAAGTCCAGCATGTCCGCCGTGACCCACCCGAAGACGTAATTCAGGTAGAACGCCCCGAACAGCACCAGCGAGACCAGCGTGGTCCGCCACGCCATCCGCCCGACGCGGAAGCCGGACGGGGCGCTGTCGGCCTGTCCGGGGACTGGCGGCTCGCCTGCCTCGTGCGTCGTGCGGACGCCGAACGGCAGGACGAGGAACATCGCCAGCACCCAGAACAGCAGGTAGATCGCCAGCGCCGATTGCCACGCCATCGCCCGATCCCCGCCTGCGATCAGGCGGGGATGATGAGCACGTCGACGACCGGCTTCTTGCCGGTCCAGCGTGTCGCGACGCGGCGCACCGCCAACCGGATCGCCTCGGGCAGCTTGCCGCGCTCGCGACCCTTGGACGCCACCGCCTCCGCCGCCGCATCGACCGCTTCCTCAAGGAAGGGTTCGCGGTCTTCCTCGACCGGGACACCCTGCACCCGGATCTGCGGTTCGCCGATCAGTTGCCCGCGACGATCGACCGCGACCGCGACCGACATATGGCCGAACGCCGCCAACTTGCGCCGTTCGTTGATCGTCGTGCCGTCCGCCGGCAGGATCACGTCACCGTCGAGCGCGAGCCGGCCGACCGTGGCCTTGCCGACCTTGGTCGGGTTGCCCGGCGCCAGCCGCACGATATCGCCATTGGTCTGGACGATCGCCTGCGAAATGCCCTGCGACAGGCCGTAACGGGCATGCTCCATCAGGTGCCGCATCTCACCATGGACCGGCATCAGCACTTCGGGACGCAGCCATTTGTATAGCTGGGCCAGTTCGGGCCGTCCCGGATGGCCCGACACATGGACGTGCGCCTGCCGCTCGGTGATCATCTCGATCCCCGCCGCCGCAAGCTGGTTCTGAATACGGCCGATCGCGACCTCGTTGCCCGGAATCTGCTTGGACGAGAAGATCACACGATCCCCGGCGTCCAGACCGATCTGATGCTCGCGATTGGCGACGCGCGCCAGTGCCGCGCGCGGCTCGCCCTGTCCGCCGGTGGCGATGATCAGGATCTCGTTGCGCGGCAACCGCATCGCAGTGTCGTAATCGACTGTCTGCGGGAAATCCTTGAGATAGCCGGTCGCCTTCGCGACCTTCAGGATGCGGTCGAGCGAGCGGCCCGCGACGCAGACCTTGCGGTTGGTTTCGCGCGCTACTTCGCCCAGCGTATGCAGCCGTGCCGCGTTTGACGCGAAGCTGGTGACCATCACCCGGCCCTGCGCCGACGCGACCTGTTCGAACAGGCCCTTGCGGACGTCGGCTTCCGATCCCGACGCTTCAGTGTTGAAGACGTTGGTCGAATCGCACACCAGCGCGAGAATGCCCTCGTCACCGATCGCGGTCAGCTCCTCCGGGGTCGCCGGGGTCGCGACCATCGGCTGCGGGTCCAGCTTCCAGTCGCCCGAATGGAAGATCCGGCCATGCGGGGTCTCGATCACCAGCGCGTTGGATTCGGGGATCGAATGCGCCATCGGCACATAGCGCACGCCGAACGGGCCGACCTTGATCGATCCGCCCATCTGGATGATCTTCAGCTTGACGCGGTCGGAAATACCTTCCTCGTCCAGCTTGCCGCGGATCAGCCCCGCCGTGAACGGCGTGGCATAGATCGGCACGCCCAGATCGGCGGCAAGATACGGCAATGCGCCGATATGATCCTCGTGCCCGTGGGTGATGACGATGCCGAGCAGTTGTTCGGCGCGTTCCTCGATAAACTGGACGTCGGGCAACATCACGTCGATCCCAGGATAAGCCGGGTCGGCAAAGGTCACGCCGCAATCCACCATCAGCCATTTGCCGGCGGTGCCGTACAGGTTGACGTTCATGCCGATTTCGCCCGATCCGCCGAGCGCGACGAAGAGCAGTTCTTTCTTGGGTGTCACTCAATATCTTTCTATTCTCGCGCGTATTCGCGAGGGTCTTGGTTCACATCATTTCGCTGTCGTCATATGGGTCCGGCGCCACAGCATCGCCAGTCCGGTAATCGTCAGGTCCTGTTCGATCGCATCGAACACCCCGGTATGTTTCTCGAACAGGATCGCCAGCCCGCCCGTCGCGATCACGCGCGCCGGACGACCGATCTCTGCCTTCATCCGCGCGACCAGCCCCTCGATCATCGCGATATAGCCCCAATAGATGCCAATGTGCATCTGGTCGACCGTATTGCGTCCGATGACCGACGTGCTGATTGGCGCCTCGATCGCGATCCGCGGCAGCTTGGCCGCCGCCGTCACCAATGCGTCGAGCGACAGGTTGATGCCCGGCGCAATGATGCCGCCCTTATACGCCCCGGTGTAATCGACTACGTCGAACGTGGCAGCGGTGCCGAAGTCGACGACGATCAGGTCACCCGGATGCGCGGCATGTGCGGCAATGGCGTTGAGCGCACGGTCGGCGCCGACCGCTTGCGGCTCCTCGACGTCCAGCGCGATGCCCCATTCGGCCGCGTCGCGTCCCGCGACGACGGCATCGACGCCGAAATACTTGCTCGCCAGCACCTGCAGGTTATGCAGCGCGCGCGGCACGACCGTGCCGATGATCACCGCGTCGACCACCGACCGGTCGCGGCCGTCCAATGCCAGCAGCTGGCTCAGCCACACCGCATATTCGTCCGCCGTCCGCCGGGGATCGGTCGCGATCCGCCAGCGCGCCACGATCGCGTCGCCATCGACAAGCGCACATACGACATTGGTGTTGCCGGCATCGATCGCGAGCAGCATCGAAACTCCCTGACGCCCGGACGGCGTCGCAGTACCGCTAGAGAATGTCGCGACTGGCGACAAGCACCCGTCTTACAGGAACACGTCACCGGCATGGATGATCTCGACCGCGCCGTCAGGGAGTTTCAGCCGGAGCGCCCCACTAGGCTCCAGCCCGTCGAACCGCCCCTGCGCCGTGCGACCAACGGCCAGACGGGCTGTCAGCGGCGTCCCGACCGGATGCGCGAGCGCTAGCCAGCGCTGGCGAATAACCGCCATCCCCGACGCGCGCCAGTCGGATAGCCGTGCCGCGAAGGTCGCAGTCAGACCGTCGAGCAGCGCCACCAGCTCCATACGCAAGCCCTGTGCGGCCAGACTGGTCGTCGTCCGGTCCGGCAGGTCGGGGTGCCGTCCGACATTGACGCCGAAGCCCGCGACCACCGCGTCGCCTGTGCCACGTTCCAGCAGCATGCCCGCCAGCTTGGCGGTTCCGACCATCAGGTCGTTGGGCCATTTGATCCGAGCCAGTCCCGGCGCAATGTCCTCGATCACCTCGGCCAACGCCACGCCCGCGACCAGCGCGAGCGAGGGTGCCGGCGGATCGCCCGGCCTCAGGCGGACGATCGTGCTGGCGAACAAATTGCCCGCACCGTCGATCCACGGTCGCCCCTGCCGCCCCCGGCCGGCCGTCTGCCGTTCGGCGCGAAGCCAGTTGCCCTCCGCCGCGCCCGCCGCCGCAGCGGCAAGCAGATCGGCGTTGGTCGAACCGGTTTCGCCGACGACCCGGATCGTCAGAACAGCGCGACCGCCGCCGACATCGTCCATGCGGTCAATGCCGGGATCAGGAACATGCCGACCGGTGAGATCAGCACGGCCGTCGCCACGATCAGACCGCCTTCGACCAGTGCCTGTTCGCGAACGAACGCAGGCGCCGGCTCATCGAAGTACATCGTCTTGACGACGCGCAGATAATAATAGGCGCCGATGGTCGAGGCGGCGATACCGATGACCGCTAGTGGGAACAGCCCGGCGCGCACGGCCGCATCGAACACGGCGTACTTTGCCCAGAAGCCGAGCAGTGGCGGAATACCGGCCAGCGAGAACATGAAGATCGCCAGCGCCAGCGCGAGTCCGGGCCGGGTGCGCGACATGCCCGAAAGGCTCGCCAGCGTTTCGACCGGCTGACCGTCCTCGCCCCGCATCTGCAACACGATCAGGAATGAGCCGAGCGTCATGACCACGTAGATGGCCAGATAGAACAGCACACCCGCGATACCTTCCGGCGTACCGGCGGCGAGACCGACCAACGCGAACCCGACATTGTTGATCGACGAGTAAGCGAGCAGACGCTTGATATTCGTCTGCCCGATCGCGGCGACCGCGCCGAGCACGATCGAGGCGAGCGCCGCGAAGATCACGATCTGCCGCCATTGATCGGTCGCCGGGCCCATTGCCTCGACGGCAACGCGCAGCGCCATGGCCACGGCGGCGACCTTCGGCGCGGACGCGAAGAACGCCGTGACCGGGGTCGGAGCACCTTCATATACGTCCGGCGTCCACATGTGGAACGGCACGGCCGCCAGCTTGAACGCCATGCCCGCGAATACGAACACCAGCCCGAACAACAGGCCCATGTTCCGCGGCCCGGCATAGGCCAGCGCGATATCGTCGAACAGGGTCGTCCCCGCAAAACCGTACAAGAGGCTGATACCGTATAGCAGGATGCCGGACGCGAGCGCACCCAGCACGAAATACTTCAGTCCCGCTTCGGCCGAACGCGCATCGCGCCGCATGAAGCTGGCAAGGACGTACCCAGACAGGCTCTGCAGTTCGAGACCGACATAGAGTAGCAGCAGATCCGCCGCCGACACCATCATGCCCATGCCGCATGCCGACAACAGGATCAGCACCGGATATTCGGGCTTCAGATTGTCACCGGTCGATCGCGCGAAAAAGCGCGGGGCAATGATGATCGCGACTGCCGATGCAATATAAATCAGCGCCTTGGCAAAACCCGCGAACGCATCGGCACGGTACATGCCGTCAAAGGCGATGCCGCCCGACGTGCCGTTCCCGACCAGCGCGACACCCGCGCTCGCCAGCACGAACACCGCCGCGATGCTGACGCCGCGCGTCGCGGCCTGCTTGCCCCATGCCGATACCAGCATCAGGACGATCGCGCCCGCTGCGAGCACCAGCTCGGGCAGGGTCATCGACAATTGTTCGGCGTAGTTCATCAGTGCGATTCCCCGTGCGTCGCTTCGCCGCCGCCCGTTTGATGGTGCGCGGCCGTGGCCGCCGCCGCTGCCGGATTGCCCGGAGTCGGCCGTGAGTCAGAGGCAGGTGCCGCCCGTTCGATCCGCTGCAACAGCAACGCGACGTCGCCACGCATCGGCGCGATGAAGCTTTCGGGATAAACGCCCATCCACAGCACCACCGCCGCGATCGGGGCCAGCAGCGCCAGTTCGCGTCCCGACACGTCGGACATCGACTTCACATCATCATGCACCAGCTCGCCCAGCGCGATCCGACGATAGAGATACAGCGAATAGGCCGCGCCGAGGATGATACCCGTCGTGCAGATCAGCGCAGCCCATGTCGACACACGATAGGTGCCGGCAAGGCTCAGGAACTCTCCGACGAAGCCAGAGGTGCCCGGAAGGCCGATCGATGCCATGGTGAACAGCAGGAAGAACACGGCATAGCGCGGCATGTTGATGGCCAGACCGCCATAGCGCGCGATCTCGCGGGTATGAAGCCGATCGTAGATGATGCCGACGCACAGGAATAACGCGCCCGATACCAGCCCATGGCTGAGCATCACGATCATCGCACCTTCGATACCCTGCTGGTTGAATGCGAACAGGCCGATCGTAACGATCGCCATATGCGCGACCGATGAATAGGCGATCAGCTTCTTCATGTCCGCCTGCACCAGCGCGACGAGCGAGGTGTAGACGACCGCGATCGCCGACAGCGTCAGGATCAGCCACGTCAGTTCGCCCGAGGCCTCGGGGAACATCGGGATCGAGAACCGAAGGAAGCCGTATCCGCCCAGCTTGAGCAACACGCCCGCCAGGATCACCGAACCGGCGGTCGGTGCCTGAACGTGCGCGTCCGGCAACCAGGTGTGGACCGGCCACATCGGCATCTTGACCGCGAAGGATGCGAAGAACGCCAGCCACAGCCATGTCTGGACATGCGCCGGGAAGTCGTACGCCATCAGCGTCGGGATATCGGACGTGCCCGCCGTCGTGACCATATAGATCATCGCGATCAGCATCAGCAGCGAACCGAGCAGCGTGTACAGAAAGAACTTGTACGACGCATAGATGCGGTTCGCGCCGCCCCAGATGCCGATGATGAGATACATCGGGATCAGCCCGCCTTCGAAGAAGACGTAGAACAGCAACAGGTCCTGCGCCGCGAACGTGCCGATCATCAGCACTTCGACACCCAGGAACAGCGCCATATATTCGGGGACGCGGTTCGTCACCGACTTCCACGACGCGCCGATGCAGATCGGCATCAGGAAAACGCTGAGCATGATGAGTAGTAGCGCGAAGCCGTCGATGCCGAGCGCATATTGAAACAGCCCGAAATCGCCCAGCGCGGGCCGTTCGACGAACTGCCACTGCGCGCCGCCAACGTCGAAACTGGTCCACAGAACGACGCCCAGTGCGAAATCGATCAGCGTGGCGATCAGCGCCGTCGAGCGTGCGGCATTGGCCGACACGAACAGGCACAGGATCGCCGCGACTGCCGGCACCAGCAGCATCACCGACAGGATCGGGAAGCCGTTCACTTGTTATTCCCCCGAACCATTTGCTTGAAGACGCGCATCACGACGCGATCGCCCATGTGACCGCCGCGGTCAGGCCGATCAGCATGACGAAGGCATAGGTATAGAGATAGCCGGTCTGCATCCGTACGGCGAGGCGGCTTGAAAAGCCGACCAGCGCCGCCGACCCGTTGGGGCCGAACCGGTCGATCGTACCTTCGTCGCCACGCTTCCAGAAGAAACGGCCCAGCGCGAAGGACGGTCGTACGAACAGCAGGTGATACAGTTCGTCGAAATACCATTTCCGCAACAGGAAGCGATGAAGGACGCGGAACGTCTCCGCGATCCCCGCCGCCGTCCCCGGCCGCGCGATATAGACATAGAAGGCGCTGACGAAACCGATCACCATGACGATCGTCGCCGCCAGCTTCACCAGCAACGGCACCTCGTGCATCGCGTGCATCAGATGTTCGTCGAAGAACAGGCTGCCCTTCCAGAACGTTGCACCCGCCTCTGCTTCGATGAACCAATGGTGGAATACGTAACCCGCCGCCACCGCACCGACCGTCAGCACGATCAACGGGATCAGCATCGGCAACGGGCTTTCGTGCGGCTGATAGCCTGCCGTGCCTTGGACGACGTCGCTGGCATGGGCGTCGTGCGTCGACGGTGCGTGGCCCCCGTCTTCCGCCGCCGGATGCGCGTCATGACCGTGATCGTCGTGCCCGTGCCCGTGCGCGTCACGTCCATGACCATGCGCGTCGTGGACGGCATGCTGGATGTGCTCCGACCCTGCCCAGCGCGGCTTGCCGAAGAACGTCAGGAACATCAGCCGCCACGAATAGAAGCTGGTCAGAAGCGCAGCGAACGTACCGACATAGAAGGCGCCATAGCCCCCCGGCCCCGATGCCCATGCCGCTTCAAGGATCGCGTCCTTCGAATGATAACCGGCGAAACCGCCAATGCCATAGATACCGACACCGGTGATCGCGAGCGTACCAGCGAGCATCGCCCAGAAGGTCAGCGGAATATGCTTCCGCAAGCCGCCATAGAACCGCATGTCCTGTTCATGGTGCATCGCATGGATGACCGATCCGGCCCCCAGGAACAGCAGCGCCTTGAAGAAAGCGTGCGTGAACAAGTGGAACATCGCCGCACCATAGGCGCCGACCCCCGCCGCGAAAAACATGTAGCCGAGTTGCGAACAGGTCGAATAGGCGATGACGCGCTTGATGTCGGTCTGGACCAACCCGATCGTCGCTGCGAACAGACACGTCGCCGCGCCGACCCCCGTTACTACCGCCAGCGCGGTCGGTGAAGTCTCGAACATCGGCGAGAGGCGGCACACCATGAAAACGCCCGCCGTGACCATCGTGGCAGCGTGGATCAGTGCCGAGACCGGAGTCGGCCCCTCCATCGCATCGGGCAACCATGTATGCAGCCCAAGCTGCGCCGATTTGCCCATCGCGCCAACGAACAGCAACAGGCACAGCACCGTCATCGTGTCCGCACGGAACCACAGGAAGCCGATGGTCGATCCGGCCATCGACGGCGCGGCCTGAAGAATTTCAGGGATCGAGATGGTGTCGAACACTAGATAGGTGCCAAAGATACCGAGCATGAAGCCGAGATCGCCGACCCGGTTGACCACGAACGCCTTGATCGCCGCCGCGTTCGCGCTTGGCTTGCGGAACCAGAAACCGATGAGAAGGTAGCTGGCAAGGCCCACGCCTTCCCATCCGAAGAACATCTGAACGAGATTGTTGGCCGTCACCAGCATCAGCATCGCGAAGGTGAACAGCGACAGATAGCTGAAGAAGCGCGGCTGATCGGGGTCCTCGCTCATATAGCCCCAGCTATAGAGGTGGACGAGCGCCGAGACGCTGGTGATGACGACGAGCATCACCGCGGTCAGCGCGTCGACCCGCAACTCCCACGCAATGTCCATGCTGCCCGACACGATCCAGGTCGACACCGGCGTGACGCCCGCGACTGCCGTACCGGTCAGGAACGGGACGAACACGCTCCACGACAATGCAACCGCAACGAACAGCCCTGCGGTCGTCACGACCTTCGGAAACGCGATGCCGAACCCGCGGTTCGCGAGACCCGCGACCACCGACGCCAGCAGCGGCAGGAACACGATGATATGGATGGCAGTCACGGACGCACCCCCAAAATGCGAAATGCCACCGGCATCACCCCTTCATCCGGTTGACGTCGTCGACCGCGATCGAACCGCGGCCACGGAAATAAATGACCATGATGGCCAGTCCGATCGCGCTCTCGCCGGCGGCGACCGCCAAGACGAACATCGCGAAAATCTGTCCGACGAGGTCGCCAAGCTGCGCCGAGAAGGCGACGAAATTAATGTTCACCGCCAGCAGGATCAGCTCGATCGACATCAGGATGACGATCAGGTTTTTGCGGTTCAGGAAGATGCCAAGCACCCCCAGCGTGAACAGGATCGCCGCGACGATCAGATAATGCGTCAATCCGATCACAGTTCGACCCCCTGCCCGATGGACTGATTGACGTTGCGCGTCGCGTCCTTGGCACGCCGGTTGATTTGGCGATTGATGTTCTGCGCTTTGGCATCGACTCGCTTGCGCTGAGTCAGCACGATCGCACCGATCATCGCGACCAGCAGCACCAGTCCGACGCCTTCGAACACGTACAGATAGCGCGTGTAGAGCAACCGCCCGATCGCCTCGATATTGGGCACCGCCGCTTCCGTCGGCGCGATCCGCCGCGCCATGTCGATCCGGCCGGCGGTCCATGCATAGGCGCCGACGATTAGCTCGACCGCCAACAGCACCGCCAATGCCAGTCCGGCCGGCAGATAGCGGACGAAGCCGGCGCGCAGCTCGGCAAAGTCGATATCGAGCATCATGACGACGAACAGGAACAATACCGCCACCGCCCCGACGTAGACGATGATGAGCAGCATCGCGATGAACTCCGCCCCGCACAGCACCATCAGGCCGGCTGCGTTGAAGAAGGCGAGGATCAGCCAGAGCACCGCGTGGACCGGATTGCGCGACGTGATCGTCAGCGCGGCCGATGCCACCACGACCGTGGCGAACAGATAGAAGGCGAGTGTCTGGATCACGAGCGCTGCTCTTCCCCCTGCCCGACCCGCATGGATGCACGGGACGATACGCTAAGCAAATTGCCGGCACCGCGCCGCTGTGCGGCCCGGATGACGGTACGGAATATGCGCGCCATTACCGGTAGGGCGCGTCGCTCGCAAGGTTCGCGGCGATGGCGCGTTCCCAGCGGTCACCGTTCGCGAGCAGCTTGTCCTTATGATAGATCAGCTCTTCGCGGGTTTCAGTGGCGAACTCGAAATTCGGCCCTTCGACGATCGCGTCCACGGGGCAGGCTTCCTGGCACAGACCGCAATAGATGCATTTGGTCATGTCGATGTCGTAGCGGGTGGTACGCCGCGACCCGTCATCGCGCGGTTCCGCCTCGATCGTGATCGCAAGCGCCGGGCACACGGCCTCGCACAACTTGCAAGCGATGCAACGCTCTTCGCCGTTTGGATAGCGGCGCAGCACGTGCTCCCCCCGGAACCGCGGACTGATCGGGTTCTTTTCATACGGGTAGTTGATCGTCGCCTTCGCCTTGAAGAAATACCTCAGGGTCAGGGCGTGCGCCTTCACGAACTCCCACAAGGTGAACGAACGGATGACTTGAGCGACACTCATGACAGGCAGCCTTGCGGGTACTTGGTTGCGTGGGACACTTCGGATGCCGGCGCATGTAACGTGTACCGCGCAACGGGTGTGCCCGGACACGGGACCCGCTTCAGCATCAGATAGCCGGAAATCAGGAACACGAAAAGCAGCGAGAGCGGTAGGAAAACCTTCCACCCCAACCGCATCAGCTGGTCGTAGCGGTAGCGCGGCACGGTCGCCTTGATCCAGCTGAACACGAAGAAAAAGAAGAACGTCTTGAGCAGGAACCAGATGATGCCGGGCAGGACATAGAGCGGCGCCCAGTCGACCGGTGGCAACCAGCCACCCCAGAACAGCAGCGCGTTTAGCGCGCACATCAGGATAACGTTGGCATATTCGCCCAGCCAGAACAGCGCGAACGCCATCGACGAATATTCGGTCTGATACCCTGCGACCAGTTCCGATTCTGCCTCGGTCAGATCGAACGGCGCACGCGCGGTTTCCGCCAGCGACGAGATCAGGAACACCACCGCCATCGGGAACAGCAGCGGGTTGAACCCGAAGCCATTGATGAAGCCGAAGATATGGGCGCGCTGTTCGAGCACGATCGTCGTCAGATTGAACGAACCTGCCCAAAGCACGATCGAAATCAGCACGAAGCCGATCGCGACCTCATAGCTCACCATCTGTGCCGCAGCGCGCAGCGCCGAATAGAACGGGTATTTCGAGTTGGATGCCCAGCCCGAGATGATGACGCCGTACACGCCGAGCGACGATGCCGCGAGGATGTAGAGCAGCCCGACGTTGATATCAGCGACAACCACGCCGACGTCGAACGGAATAACCGCCCATACGATCAGCGCCACGGTGAAGGTTATGATCGGCGCCAGCAGGAACAGACCGCGATTTGCCGACGACGGCACGATCGTTTCCTGAAGGAATACCTTCAGCCCGTCGGCGAACGACTGGAGCAGGCCGAACGGCCCGACGACGTTCGGACCACGGCGCAGCGCCATCGCCGCCCAGATCTTGCGATCGGCGTAGATGATCATTGCCACCGCCAACATCAGCGGCAGCGCAATGACGAGAATGCCTACCAGCGTGGCGACGGTCCATGCCCAGCCATAGGACATTCCGACGGTAGTTTCGAAGAACGAAGTCACTCGGCGGCCTCCGCGAAATCCTGGCCATGGACGAGTTCGGCCGAGCAACGCTGCATCGTCGGACTGGCCCGGCAGATCGCGTTGGTCAGGTAGAAGTCGGCGATCGGATAGGTGACCGCGCCGCTGCCCTTAGCGTCGAGCGCGGGCGGGTTCCAGTCGTAACCGGCCAGTCCCTCACTTGCCAGCGCCGGGACCGCCGCGAACATCGCCCGGCGCAGGCCGGCGTAGTCGTCGAACGGCAAGGTGTGACCCATCACTTCGGACAGCGCGCGCAGGATCGTCCAGTCCTCACGCGCGTCGCCCGGCGGGAACACCGCCCGGTCGCCGCGCTGCACGCGCCCTTCGAGATTGACGTACGTCCCCGGCTTTTCGGCATAGCTCGCGCCGGGCAGGATGATGTCAGCCGATTGCGCGCCCTTGTCGCCGTGATGGCCGATATAGACCTTGGTGCTGTTCGCGAACCGGCTGAAATCGACTTCGTCCGCGCCGAGGAAGAAAACAAGCTTCGGTTCGGCAGCAGCGATATCGGCGATACCGCCTGGCTGCGCGTATCCGAGCATCAGCGCGCCCATCCGCGCGGCGGCGGTGTGGACGACGTTGAAACCGTTCCACGTCGTACCGTCGTCAAGCGTGCGGACCAGATTGCCGTCGCGCGCAAGGTTCAGCGCGGCGGCATGGCCGTTCGTGAGCGCCCCCGGTCCGACGATCACCAGCGGCCGCACCGCAGCGTCGAGCGCTTCCGCCGCACGGTCGGGCAATCCGCCAAGCAGCCCCAGATCGTTGCCAAGCCATTCGACCTTGTAGGTCAGATCGACTTCGGGACCGATGCCGAACACGCGGGCGCCGCGCTTGATCGCCTTGCGAACGCGCGTGTTGATCAGCGGAGCCTCGCGGCGCAAGTCGGTGCCGACCAGCAGGATCGCGTCCGCCTCCTGCACGCCCGCGATCGTCGAATTGAACGCCACCGCGCCCAGATTCGTCACGTCATACGCCATCCCGGTCTGACGACCTTCAAGCAGCGACGATCCGCAGGCTTCGACAAGCGACTTCGCAGCGAACATCGTCTCGCAGTCGAGCAGATCGCCCGCGATCGCCGCGACCGACGATCCGGCATTCACCGCCGCGATGGCCGCGAACGCTTCGTCCCACTCGACCGCAACCAGCTTGCCGCCCCGCCGGAGATAAGGCTTGTCGAGCCGCTTGCGCACCAGACCGTCGACGACGTGACGCGTCTTGTCGTGCGCCCATTCCTCGTTCACGTCCTCGTTGATTCGAGGAACGCAGCGCAGCACCTGCCGTCCGCGGCTGTCGAGACGGATGTTGGTGCCGACCGCGTCCATGACGTCGATCGACAGCGTCTTCTTCAATTCCCACGGCCGGGCCTCGAACGCATACGGCTTCGACGTCAGCGCGCCCACCGGGCAAAGGTCGACCACGTTGCCGGACAGTTCGCTCGTCACCGCCTGTTCGAGATAGCTGGTGATCTGCATGTTCTCGCCACGATAGATCGCGCCGATCTCCTCCACGCCCGCGACCTCTTCGGCAAAGCGGATGCAGCGGGTGCACTGGATGCAGCGGGTCATGATCGTCTTGACGATCGGACCCATGTACTTCTCGGTAACGGCGCGCTTGTTTTCGTCATAGCGCGATACGCCGCGACCATAGGCGACCGACTGGTCCTGCAGATCGCATTCGCCACCCTGATCGCAGATCGGGCAATCGAGCGGATGGTTGATGAGCAGGAATTCCATCACGCCTTCGCGCGCGGCCTTCACCATCGCGCTGTCGGTGCGGATTTCCTGATTGTCGGCGGCGGGCAGCGCGCAGGATGCCTGCGGCTTGGGCGGCCCCGGCTTTACTTCGACCAGACACATCCGGCAATTGCCGGCGATCGACAGTCGTTCGTGATAGCAGAAACGCGGGATTTCCTTGCCCGCCGCTTCGCACGCCTGCAGGACCGTGGCACCTTGCGGCACCTCGACCTCGATCCCGTCGACTTTAACCTTGGGCATTCGAGCCATTCCCATGCAATGCAGCGATCACTCCGCCGCTGTGCGTCACACCATCGAAGCTACCGCCCACGCTTGGACGGACTGCCGTTGCGATCCGGTACAGCGCCGCTATCATTCTGCGGCCTCCTGCATCGGACGACCGGCTGTGCCGTTCTTTTCGTTGATCCGGCGTTCCAGTTCCGGGCGGAAGTTCTTGATGAGCCCTTGGATCGGCCATGCCGCCGCGTCGCCCAGCGCGCAGATCGTGTGCCCTTCGACCTGCTTCGTTACCTGTTGCAGGGTATCGATTTCGGACAGGTCGGCATCGCCGGTGCGCAGCCGTTCCATCACGCGCCACATCCATCCGGTGCCTTCGCGGCACGGCGTGCACTGGCCGCAGCTTTCGTGCTTGTAGAAATAGGACAGCCGGCTGATCGCACGGACGACGTCGGTCGACTTGTCCATCACGATGACCGCCGCCGTACCCAAACCGGAACCGACGGCCTTCAATCCGTCGAAATCCATCGGCGCGTCCATGATGTGCTCGGCCTTGACCAGCGGCACCGACGAACCGCCCGGAATCACGCACAGCAAATTGTCCCAGCCGCCGCGGATGCCGCCGCAATGCTTCTCGATCAGTTCGCGGAACGGGATGCTCATCGCTTCTTCGACCACGCATGGACGGTTCACGTGCCCGCTGATCTGGAACAGCTTGGTGCCCTTGTTCCCTTCCGCACCGAAGCTGGAGAACCATTCCGCCCCACGACGCAGGATCGTCGGTACGACCGCGATCGATTCGACGTTGTTGACGGTGGTCGGGCACCCATACAGGCCCGCGCCGGCCGGGAACGGCGGCTTGAGCCGGGGCTGGCCCTTCTTGCCCTCCAGCGATTCGAGCATGGCGGTTTCTTCGCCACAGATATACGCGCCGGCACCGCGATGCGCGAACACGTCGAAATCATAGCCCGACCCGCAAGCGTTCTTTCCCAGCAAACCCTTGGCATAGGCTTCGGCGATCGCGGCGAAGAGCGTTTCTGCCTCGCGGATATATTCGCCACGGATATAGATATAGGCCGCACGCGCGCGCATCGCGAACCCGGCGACCAGCGCGCCTTCGATCAGCTTGTGCGGATCATGACGGATGATTTCCCGATCCTTACACGATCCCGGCTCGGATTCGTCGGCATTGATGACGAGGAAGTTCGGCCGGTCGGGCTTGGGGGCCTTCGGCATGAACGACCATTTCGTCCCGGTCGGGAAGCCTGCACCGCCACGTCCGCGCAGGCCCGATGCCTTGATGCGGTCGATGATATTGTCCGGCCCCAGCGCCAGCAGTGCCCGGGTATTGTCCCAGTCGCCGCGCATGACCGCCGCATCCAAATTCCATGGCTGGAACCCGTACACGTTGGTGAAGATGCGATCCTTGTCGGCTAGCATCCTTATCGTCCCTTCCCGATCGCCTTTTCGGCGATGAAATATACCGCGACCATCGCGGCCACGGCGATCAGCACGCCGACCAGCTTCAGCGCGCCGATGAACAGCTTCAGCGCGATCCACAGCACAACGATGCCGACGAGTACCGCCAGCAACAGGCGGCCGAGCCCCCTCACGATGCGTTGCCCCATTCGGGGCGATAGTCGTGGTTGGCGGTCATCATCGCCGACAGGTTGGTCGGTTCGCCGACCGGTTCGACCGTATGCCGGCCCGGCTCCTGCGTGCCCGGCTTCGGCGTCTCACCACGGCCCAGCGCTTCGAGGATCACCGTCATGCGGTCGTAATCGAGATCTTCGTAATTATCATCGTTGATCTGGACCATCGGCGCGGAAGCGCAGTTGCCCATGCATTCGACCTCGGTCAGCGTGAACAACCCGTCCGGCGTCGTCCGCCCCTTCACCAGCCCGCGATTCTTGCAGGCTGCGAAGACGTCGTCCGACCCGCGCAGCATGCACGGCGTCGTACCGCACACCTGCACGTGATAGCGACCGACGGGCGCCAGGTTGAACATCGTGTAGAAGGTCGCGACCTCGTACACGCGCATATACGCCATGCCCAGTTCGCGGGCGACGAACTCGATCACCGGCACGGGCAACCAGCCCTGCGTCGCGGTTTCGGTGCCGACCTGACGCTGTGCCAGATCCAGGAACGGAATCGTGCACGATTGCTGCCGCCCGGCCGGATAGCGGGCGACGATCTCGCGCGCCTTTTCGGCATTGGCCGGCGACCATGCGAAGCTACTCCAGCGCGCGCGGACTTCGGCTTCGTCGGGAATGTTGGGGGCGTCGGCCATCAGCGAATGAACTCCACGCGGTCGACCCGGTCGCCGCTGAACGAATAGACGGTTATCACGTCGAACGGTTCGGCTTCGGGCGAACGGCGGACGCGTTCGTGCAACACGACCCGTTCGCCCAACTCGAACGATTGCAGAACTTCGGCGTGGTTCTGCGGATATTCGGCGAACACCGCCGCCATACCGCTGGCCACCCCGGCCCGTCCGTCGCGGACCACGTCGCCCCGATACTGCGCTTCGCAACCCTCCTCAGCAAAGAAAGCGGCATAGCCCTCCGCATCGCGGGCATTGTAGCGCGCCATCATCGCCGTCACGGTATCGATCCGGCTCACCGGTCGCACTCGCCAAACACGATATCCATCGCGCCGAGGATCGCGGTAATGTCGGCGAGCATGTGGCCCTTCGCCATGAAATCCATCGCCTGGAGATGGCTGAACGCCGTCGGGCGGATCTTCACGCGGTACGGCTTGTTGCTGCCGTCGGACACCATGTAGATGCCGAATTCACCCTTCGGGCTTTCGGTTGCGACATACACTTCGCCCGCCGGGACGTGATAGCCTTCGGTGTACAGCTTGAAGTGATGGATCAGCGCTTCCATCGACCGCTTCATTTCCGCCCGCTTGGGCGGCACGACCTTGCGATCGAGCGATGCGATCGGCCCCTCGGGCATCTGCGCCAGACACTGCTTCATGATGCGGGCAGACTGGTACACTTCCTCGACACGAACCATGAACCGGTCGTAGCAATCGCCCCGCGTCCCGACCGGAACGTCGAACTCAACCCGGTCATAGGCGTCATAGGGCTGCGACTTGCGCAGATCCCACGGAATGCCGGCACCACGGATCATCGGACCCGAAAAGCCCCACCGCACCGCATCTTCACGGCTGACGATGCCGATATCGACGTTCCGCTGCTTGAAGATGCGGTTCTCTGCGACAAGGCTGATCGCATCGCCGAACAGCCTCGGCAAACGGGTGTCGAGCCAGTCCGCAATGTCGGTCAGCAGCTTGAGCGGCACGTCCTGCCGGATACCGCCGGGACGCAGGAAGTTCGCGTGCATCCGTGCACCCGACGCCCGCTCGTAAAAGTTCATCGTGTCTTCGCGCAGCTCGAACATCCACAGGTTCGGCGTCATCGCGCCCACGTCCATGACATGCGAGCCGAGGTTCAGCATGTGGTTCATGATGCGGGTCAGTTCGGCGAAGAACACGCGCAGATACTGGGCGCGCAACGGCACCTCGATATCCAGCAGCTTCTCGACCGCAAGAACGTAGCTGTGCTCCATACACATTGGCGAGCAGTAATCGAGGCGGTCCATGTACGGCAGGGCCTGCGCGTACGTCTTGTACTCGATCAGCTTCTCGGTGCCGCGATGAAGCAGCCCGACATGCGGATCGATCCGTTCGATGATCTCGCCATCCAGCTCGGTCACCAGACGCAGAACGCCATGCGCCGCAGGATGCTGCGGACCGAAGTTGATCGTGTAGTTCTGGATCTCGACGTCGCCCTGCGCGGCATGGGCGGTTTCGAGCGGATCGTAATCAGCCATGGATCGGGCTTTCGGAAAAGAGGCTCACTGGTTCTGCCCCCCCTTGCCGGGCACCACATCGGGATCGACCGGCTTGTCCTGCGGACGGTTGCCGGGATGCGGATTGCCCGCGCCGGTCTGTCCGGTATTTTCAGTCGTCTTGACCTCCGGCGCATCGGCGCGGGCGGGCTTCACGCTCTCATCGGCGCGCTTGACCTGATCTGCGGTTACCGGTGACGGCGACCCTGGCGCCTGTCCGACCGCCGGCTTGGGCACCGCGGCCTTTTCATCGCCGGGCAGGACGTATTCGGCCCCTTCCCACGGACTCATGAAATCGAACGTACGGAAATCCTGTGCCAACTGCACCGGCTCGTACACTACGCGCTTGGCTTCCTCGGAATAGCGCATCTCGACATAGCCGGTCAGCGGAAAATCCTTGCGCAGCGGGTGACCCCGGAAACCATAGTCGGTCAGGATACGACGCAGGTCGGCGTTCCCGCTGAACAGCACGCCGTACATGTCGTACACTTCGCGCTCCAGCCAGCCGGCATTGTACCAGATGCCGGTCACCGTCGGCACCGGCGCGTCTTCATCGGTCGTCACCCGCACGCGGATGCGATGGTTCCGCGTCATCGACAGCAGGTGATAGACGACGTCGAAGCGTTCGGGGCGTTCGGGATAGTCGACGCCCGCAATCTCGGCGAGCATCTCGTACTTCAGGCCCGGCGTGTCGCGCAGCGTCTCCATCGCAGTCACCAGACGGTCGCGATCGACGGTCAGCGAAACCTCGCCGACCAGATCCTGCGAATGGATCAACATATCGCCCAGCGCCGCTGCGGCGGCATCGATCACGCCGTCGTTGGCCAGAAAGCGGGGTGCGGGTGCCCTCACCGTTCGATGCTCCCCGAACGACGAATTTTCCGCTGCAACTGCATCACGCCGTACAGCAGCGCTTCGGCGGTTGGCGGACAGCCCGGGACATAGATGTCCACTGGCACGACCCGGTCGCAACCGCGAACGACGCTGTAGCTATAGTGGTAATAGCCGCCGCCATTGGCGCAGCTGCCCATCGAAATGACATATTTCGGTTCGGACATCTGGTCGTACACGCGGCGCAGTGCCGGAGCCATCTTGTTGCACAGCGTGCCCGCCACGATCATCACGTCGCTTTGGCGCGGGCTGGCGCGCGGGGCGGCGCCGAAGCGCTCCATGTCGTAACGCGGCATGTTGACGTGGATCATCTCGACCGCGCAGCACGCCAGACCGAACGTCATCCACCACAGCGACCCGGTCCGCGCCCACTGGAACAGATCCTCGGTCGACGTGACGAGGAAGCCCTTGTCCGTCAGTTCGCCGTTCAGGTCGTTGAAGAACCCCTGTTCGGGAGCCTGTACGGCGCCGCCAAGCGCGTTGCTCTCACCGAAGCCGTGCGGCGGCGTGGTCAATTCTACTCCCATTCGAGAGCTCCCATCTTCCAAGCGTATACGAGACCCAGTGCAAGTTCGCCGATGAACACCATCATCGAGATCCACGCGGTCCAGCCAAGGTCGAAAACCGAGACTGCCCAAGGATATAGGAAGGCTGCTTCGAGATCGAAGATGATGAACAGGATCGCCACCAGATAAAAGCGCACGTCATACTGGCTGCGCGAATCCTCGAATGCGGGAAAGCCGCATTCATATTCACTCAGCTTTTCGGCCGACGGCTTGTGCGCACCGGTGAAACGCGACGCCACCATCGGCAGCACGACGAAGGCCGTCGACAGCACCAGGGCGACGCCCAGGAACATCAGGATCGGCAGATATTGCGACAGGTCGACCAAGGCAGGGTCTCTCGCGGTTGCGGAATAAGTGGTCCGGCTTCTAGGCCGATGACCACAGC
Source organism: Sphingomonas sp. CFBP 13720 (assembly GCF_014842075.1). GTDB lineage: Bacteria > Pseudomonadota > Alphaproteobacteria > Sphingomonadales > Sphingomonadaceae > Sphingomonas. Next base: position 325,311 of record NZ_JACYVA010000004.1, on the reverse strand, counting down.
GCTTCAAGGGCGGAACAGGATGAGAATCACTCGCAAAACCGGCACGCTGCGAGTGCGTTTCACGCACCCACGACATCGGCCCCGGGACAGGTGCCGGTCAGGTCGTGCGTGGGCGGAGAATCCGCCGGTTTAGCGGAGTGCGCCGGCCACCAGCTTGTGCAGGCGAGTCTGCATCTGTTCGTTGCTGGCCAGAACCTCGCCCTTGTCATAGGCGCGATCGGCACCACGGAAATCGGTGACGAAGCCACCTGCCTCGCGGACGAGCAAGATTCCGGCGGCGACGTCCCATTTCTTCAGGCCCGATTCCCAGAACCCGTCGAATCGGCCTGCCGCAACATAGGCCAGATCGAGCGCGGCCGATCCGAAGCGGCGGATGCCGGCAACCTCGGGCGCGACCGCGCCGAAGATGCGGGTCCATTCGGCGAAATTGCCGTGGCCGAGGAACGGGATACCGGTCGCGATCAGCGCTTCGGACAGGTCGCGGCGCGACGACACGCGCAGGCGCTGACCCTGCAACCATGCACCCCGGCCCTTTTCGGCCCAGAAGCCTTCGTCCGTGATCGGATTATAGACCATCGCGCAGGTGATCTCCGGCTTGCCGCCCATGCCGATCGGTTCCTCGACCGCGACCGAGATCGAGAAATGCGGGATACCGTGCAGGAAGTTGCTGGTGCCATCCAGCGGATCGACGATCCAGCGCGGACGGGTGGGATCGCCGGCAATCTCGCCCGCTTCCTCGACCAACAGGCCCCAGTCCGGCCGGGCGCGCTGCAATTCCTCGATCAGCGTTTCTTCGGCGCGCTTGTCGGCCATCGACACGAAATCGGCGGGTCCCTTGCGGCTGACCTGCAAATTCTGGACCTCGCCGAAATCGCGGCGCAGGCGCGGGCCGGCCTTGCGGACGGCGCGTTCCATGACGGTAATCAGACCGGACTGGGCGGACATTGGCGAATTCCTGTTACTTCTGAAGCAGCGCCGCGAGCGACGCCGATATCGTCGGTCGCGCTATGCGCGCCGGTCGGGCTGGCAGGTCGAGGCACTGGCGTACACCAACACTTCCACCCGCCGCGCCTCAGTCGGCCCGCCGCACATAGGTCTGCTCATAGACGTCGACGACGATGCGCACGCCTGCGCCGATATGCGGCGGCACCATCACGCGAACGCCGTTGTCGAGCACGGCCGGCTTGTAGGACGACGACGCCGTCTGCCCCTTCACCACCGCATCCGCCTCGACGATCAGCGCCTCGATCGTGTCGGGCAACTGTACGCTGATCGCTTCCTCGTCATACAGTTCCATGACGACATCCATGCCGTCCTGCAGGAACGCGGCGGCCTCGCCCAGCAGGTCGCGCGGCAGCGACACCTGGTCATAGGTTTCTTTGTCCATGAACACGAGCATGTCGCCTTCGGGATACAGGAACTGGAAGTCCTTGGTATCCAGCCGGATACGCTCGACGCTTTCGGCGGAGCGGAACCGGACGTTGTTCTTGCGGCCATCGCGCAGGTTCTTCAGCTCGACCTGCATATACGCGCCGCCCTTGCCAGGCTGGGTATGCTGGATCTTCACCGCGCGCCAGATGCCGCCTTCATACTCGATGATGTTGCCGGGGCGAATGTCGACGCCGCTGATCTTCATGGAACCATACCTGTTGGAAAGAGCGAAGCAGCGCCCTTAGCCCTGCGGCCGTCCGTGGGCAAGCAGCGGATAGGGATCGATCGAGCGCCCGCGATGCCACGGCTCACCTGGCATCAGCCGTTCAATCCCGAAATGGAGATGCGTATTGCCGCGCCCGGCGTTGCCCGTGTCGCCGACATAGCCCAATACCTGCCCCGCGCGCACGGCGATCCCTTCGCGCATGCCGGCCGCATAGCCGTCGAGGTGCGCGTAGTAATAGGATAGTCTCCGGTCGGGCGAGCGGACATAGAGGGTGATCCCGCCGCCGCCCCGGCTGAAAAACAGCTTCTCCACCGATCCCGGAGCGGCGGCAATCACCGGGGTGCCACGCGGTGCCATGATGTCGGTGCCGGTATGCCGCCGCATTCCGCCGCCACGCAGGTCGCCCCAGCTATGCGCGATCTCCCGCCAAGCGACACCCTGCACCGGTAGCGTCAGCATGCCGTCGGGCACGGCGGTGCGTTCAACCGTCACGGGTGCCGCCCGGCGCGGTCGGGCGGCACCCGATCCGCCGAAATCGACCAGCGCCATCGCCGCAGCAATCAGTGCCGCGAACAGACCAATGAAGATACAGCCGATGCGGTTCATTTTACGGCTGGAAGATTGCGGGCACCCCCGGCTTCACCATCAGTGACAATCGCGCCGCATCCCAGTTGGTCAGCCGGATGCATCCGTTGCTTTCGGTCCGGCCGATCTTTTCGGGTTCGGGCGTGCCGTGAATGCCGTAATGCGGTTTCGACAGGTCGATCCATACGACACCGACCGGATTGTTCGGGCCGGGCGGCACGACCTGCTTCTCATCGGACTTGTCGGCACGCTTCAGGATCGCCGGATTATATTGCCAGTCGGGATTGGCGGCGACGCCCTTGATCGTCCATTTGCCGATCGGCAGCGGGTCGGTCGCCGATCCCATCGTCGCGGGGAACTGGGCGATGATGCGATCGCCGGCATAGGCGCGCAGCCAGCCCTCCGACTTGTCCACCACCACCCGGTCCGCCTGTGGCTGGGTCGCGTCGACGTTCAGATCGCCCAGCGTCTTGCGATAGGTCTCGCTCAGATCACCCGGGTAGGCGCGCGATGCCGGCAGTACGTTGGGAAACACGACCGACGTGCCGGCCCGCAACTTCGTCTCGCTGCTATTCAGCGCGACGAGCGTGGCCGGCGTAGTGTGGAACATCTCCGCCAGCTTTTCGAGCGGCGATCGATAGGCCAGCGTCGGCAGCTTCGCCTGATCCGCATATTCCTTCGGCGTCGGGTTCACATAGGGTCCGGCCAGCGCACGGTCGGACAGGGTCAGGGTCACTGTTGCCGGACGCATGTTAGGGTTGAGCGCCCGTAACGTTACTGCGTCGAGCTTGCCCGTCACCGGCAGCCCCTTCGCGGTCTGGAACCCCCGCAACGCCTTCATCAGCGCCGCGCCGCCCTTGCCGTCGATCACGCCGGAGGTAAAGCCGTGCCGGTCGAGCAGCACCTGCGCATGCAGGACGGCGGGCTCGAACGCCGGAACCGGCGGCGGCGACTGCGCCATCGCAACGCCCGCCGCCATCGTCATCATCGTCGCCAATGCCAATCGCTTCATGTCCTGCCCTCACCCGCATCTCGTTGAGGAAAGACAACGAACCGGACCGGCGCTGGTTTCGTTCGTCCTATTTCGCGAGGACTTCGTTGAAGGCGCGCACCGCTGCGGCCTCGTCGCCGTTCCACACCGCGCCCGACACCGCGAGGAAATCCGCGCCTGCGGCGACCAGCGGTGCGGCATTGGCCGGCGTGATGCCGCCGATCGCCACGCTGGGAAGTTCGAACACTGCCGACCACCATGACAGGATCACCGGCTCGGGCACGTGCCGCACTTCCTTGGTCGTAGTCGGATAGAATGCGCCGAAGGCGACATAATCCGCCCCCGCCTCGCCCGCTTCCATCGCAAGATGGCGGCTGTCGTGGACAGTCACGCCGATCTGCGCGTTCAATCCCAACACGTCGCGCGCCTCGCGCGGATCGCCATCCTCCTGCCCGAGATGGACGCCGTCCGCGCCCAGCCGCTTGGCGAGGCTGATGCTGTCGTTGACGAGGAACGCGACGTCATGGTCGGCACAGATGCGCTGCAGCGGCTCGGCCAGCTTCGCGGCGGCGTGCTGGTCGACGTCCTTCACCCGGAACTGGAACGCCGCCACTGGCCCGGCATCGAACGCGCGCGCCAGCCGGTCGGGAAACGCGCCGGTCACGTCGAGCGGCGATACGAGATAGAGCTGGCACGGCGGTCGCCGCTGGTCGCGGACGAACTGCTTCGCGAAATCGGGGGACAGCGGGCCGAGCGGGTCTTCGTTCAAAGTCATGGTGCCTCCCTGCCCCAGCGGCGACGGCGACGGAAGGGCGCACGCATCAAAGTTCATGGAATCGACACTTGCGCGCCGTGCGCGAGCGGGTTTGCAGGCCAAAGGTCACGAAAGTCACACTCGTGCGCAATTGCGAGCGGACGCGATCGGCTGCGCCGGAACGGTCGATGCCGAACGGGCTACGAAGCGAAAGAGCGTGGACGATGACCGTCCGAGAATCGACGATGGCAGCAAGCAGCCGTGTAGGACAGCGTCGATCCAGTGAATCCGTCGCGCGGTGCCGCCCTATGGAGCGGTTCGGTCGCAGCCGTCCCTTACCGAACCAGCGCGGCGCATTAGACGCATCATGCGTCGCCTTCCGCGTGTCGTCGTTGACGCGGGGATGGTCGCCCGACCCGCTGCGCAGGTGGAGGAATGAATGCGTCTGGCGCTATCCGGTTTGGGGAGAGCAACTTCAGTTCAGTCCTCGTGCCGACCCGCAACGGCGCCGTTCGTCACCGTAGCGCAACGGGCCAATCGGGTTCGGGTAAAAACGCGATAGGAATCTTTCCCGGATCGCCCTTGCCCGGAAAGTCTTCGCGTCGCCGGGGGCCTTTGCATCGCGCAGGAAGGTCGCACGGATCGTTCAGCCACGTACTGAGCAGTTTTTGTTTCTAAAACAGACGCGTCCAAGATATTCCTGATTCATTCCGCGAAGTTCGCGAGGAATGCCCGACGGGTTACGTCAACCGCAAAGCGATACGGGCGAAATCCGATGCGAAGCGGCAATGCCCTAACTGTCGGCAGGAGGAAGGCCTGCCGGATATTTGACTGCCCATCATACTCCGCCACAAGCAATTACGTTGGCGGCGACGATCGCAGCTGCCTGTTCCGTACGTTCGAGACCGATCGGCACGCAAATGCCACCGATTATACGGAGCGACGCGGTGCCGGCATGCGTACGGGCGGCGACCGCATGTCGCCGCCCACAATACGGGTCGGCACCGTGCCGGTTACGCCGCGACCGGCGTCTTTTCGGTCGAGGCGCAATGAATCTCGTCGATCGCCTGTCCGAGCGCGGCGTCGAACTCTTCCTCGCTCATTTGCACACGAAGATCGGAGAGCAGTGCGCGGCTGAAGCTGGCGATGATGCCGGGATTCTTGGCAAGTTCAACGCAGGCTTCCGTACGCGCGAACCCGCCGGACAGCGCGACTACGCGCAGCACGCGGGGATGATCGACCAGCGGCTGGAACAGGCCCGCCTTCTCAGGCAGCGACAGCTTCAGCATGATCTTGTCGTCGCCGGTCAGCGTGTCGAGCGCCTTGACCAGTTCGTCGAGCAGGATCGCATCGGCGTCGGCGCGTTCGGCGCTCTTGATGTTCACTTCGGGTTCGATGATCGGCATCAGCCCGTGGGCCAGCACCTGATCCGCGATCTCGAACTGCTGTTCGACGATTGCCGCGATGCCTTCGCGGTTGGCGAGATTGACGACCGAGCGTTCCTTCGTGCCGAAGATGCCCAGTTTGGTCGCGCGCGCCAGCAGCGTGTCGAGTTCGGGCATCGGCTTCATCAGCTGCACGCCGTTCGCCTCGTCCTCCAGCCCCTTGTCGATCTTGAGGAACGGGACAACGCCCTTGTCGGCCAGCGCCTGCGGCACGGACACGCCGCCCGCCTGCCCGTCCATGGTGCGTTCGAACAGGATCGCGCCGATCACCTTGTCGCCGGTAAAGGCGGGCGACAGGATAATGCGCGCGCGCATGTCGTGGATCAGCCCGAACATCGCCTCGTCGCCGCTCCATGCGCCGTCCTCGACACCATATCCCTTGAGCGCCTTCGGCGTGGACCCGCCGCTCTGGTCCAGTGCGGCGATGAAGCCCTGTCCATCGGCAATCTTCGCGGTCATTTCGGACTTGTTCATTTCGGTCCCCTTCGTTTCGCGGAGTTCAGAGCGCGAGCCAGCGCCGGAGCGCCTGGTCCACCTGCTCCATGGATGTTGCAGTTGCCTGACCGAGCACGCGGACGATGCGGCTGCGGCGCAGGGTCTTGAGCTTGTCGACCTGTGCCTCACTCTCGACCGTGATGCCGGTCGTGTCGGAAGGCGCGAAGGGCACGCGGAACAGTGTCTCACCGCCGGTCAGGCTGGTCATCGGCACCAGCGTGACCGAGGCGTGCGCTTCGTTGAACAGATCGGACTGGACGACGAGAAACGGCCGGCGCTTGGTCGACAGCCCCTCCGGTCCTTCGACCAGCACGATCATGCCCCGGATTATTTCCATCGCCCGTCCTCGGCCTCGACCCGGTCGAAAAACGCCCAGTCGGCGCCGTCGTCGCGGACAGCGGCGCGTTCGGACTGGCGGCGGGCCTCGGCACGAAACGCTTCGTCGTGCAGCTCGACGTACCGACGCACGGCATCGCGCGCGATATCGCTCTTCGACCGGCCCTGCGATCGGGCGACGTTCGCAAGCCGCTCTTCCAGTTCACTGTCGAGTCGTACGCCTAGCACCCTGCCCTCGCCGTTTAACGTGTTGAACGGTTAAGCCGGGCGGCCGTGAGGATCAAGCGTGTTATTGGGCAACCGTCAGATTAAACAGGAAAGGGCGCCGACCTTGCCGGTCGACGCCCCATGAGACCCGCGACAAAACCGTCGTTCAGCGTGCCAGTGCGGCGACGCCGGGCAATGCCTTGCCCTCCATCCATTCGAGGAAGGCACCGCCAGCGGTCGATACGAAGCTGAACTGATCGCCCACGCCGGCCTGATTGAGCGCGGCGACGGTATCGCCACCGCCGGCGACCGATACCAGTGATCCGTCGGTCGTCAGCGCAGCCGCCGTACGCGCCAGCGCAACGGTGGCCACGTCGAACGGTGGCGTCTCGAACGCACCCATCGGCCCGTTCCACACCAGCGTACGGCAATTCTTCAGCACGTCGCCCAGCGCTTCCGTCGCCGCCGGCCCTACGTCGAGAATCATCTCGTCGGGGGCGACTTCGTGGACGTTGACCGTGCGCGTCGAGGGATTCGGCTTGAACTCGGTCGCGACCACCACGTCATAGGGCAGATGGATGGTGCAGTTCGCCTTCTCCGCCGCCGCGAAGATATCGTCGGCAGTACCCGTCAGATCATGCTCGCACAGCGACTTGCCGACATTCACACCACGCGCGGCAAGGAACGTATTGGCCATGCCGCCGCCGATGATGAGGTGATCGACCTGCCCCACCAGATGGCGCAGCACGTCGAGCTTGGACGACACCTTGGCACCGCCGACGACAGCCGCGACCGGGTGCTGCGGGTTGCCCAGCGCCTTGTCGAGCGCGTCCAGTTCCGCCTCCATCTGCCGCCCGGCAAAGGCGGGCAGGACGTGCGCCAGACCTTCGGTCGATGCATGCGCGCGATGGGCGGCGGAGAAGGCGTCGTTGACGTATAGATCACCCAGCGCCGCAAACCGCGCGACCACCGCCGGGTCGTTCGTTTCCTCGCCGCCGAAGAACCGGGTGTTCTCCAGCACGGCGATATCGCCGGGGCGGAGCATCGCGACATTCGCGGCGTCGCCTTCCCAGTCGATATAGCGCACTTCGCGGCCCAGAACGTCGCTGAGCGGCCGGACGACTGGTGCCAGGGACATGGTCGGGTTCGGCTGCCCCTTGGGCCGGCCGAAATGCGCGAGGATCAGCACGATCGCGCCACGGTCCGCCAGTTCGGTGACGGTGCCGATCGTCGCGCGCAGCCGCGTATCGTCGGTCACCGCGCCGTCGGCCATCGGCACGTTCAAGTCTTCGCGCACCAGCACCCGCTTGCCGGTCAGTTCGCCCATGTCGTCCAGCGTCTTGAAATTGCGGCTCATGTCGTGCCTCCCAAAAGTCGTTCGGTTCGAGCGGCATCGAGCGAAGCCGGAGTGCGTCCGTCGAGAAGGGTTCTCGGCAGGCTCGAACCTAACGGGGTTGTTCCAAAACTATCGTATCGCCGACCGCGATCACGCCACCCTCGATCACCCGCGTCAACGCACCACCGCGCCAATCCGCGATCAGCGCGCCACGCAATCCTTCGGCGATCGTCTCCATGCGGCTGCACGGATCGCATTCCTTGGTGACTTCGAGCAATACCGGTCCCACGCGAAGCAGCGCGCCGCGCGTCTGCGGCAGATCGAAACCTTCGACCAGCAGGTTGGCCCGCCGTTCCCACCATGGCAGGTCGTGGCCGACGTCGCGCATAGCACGCGCCCAGTCGTCGACTTCCATCAACGACACCTGACGCTCGTTGCGGCCGGGTTTCAGCGCACCACGAAAATCGCCGTCAAGACCGGTTTCGACGGTGATCCGCACCGTCTGGACCAATTCGATCGGTCCACGCGAAAAGGCGTGGCGGGCGATGCCCTTTAGGATACCGCCCGCCATCCGCCTCAGCCGAGCTTCGCCATCGCGGTCGCGGTGTCGACCATGCGGTTGGAGAAACCCCATTCATTGTCGTACCAGCTGACCACACGGACCAGCTTGCCGTCGAGCACGGCGGTTTCGAGGCTGTCGATCGTCGACGACGCCGGGGTATGGACGATATCGATCGACACCAGCGGCTCGTCGGAAAACACCAGCACGCCCTTGAGCGGGCCAGATTCGGACGCCGCCTTCAGGATCGCGTTGACCTCGTCCTTCGTCGTGTCGCGCTTCGGCGTGAAGGTCAGGTCGACGAGGCTGCCGTCCGGCACGGGGACGCGAACCGCCGACCCGTCGAGCCGGCCCTTGAGTTCCGGCAGCACTTCACCGACCGCGCGGGCGGCGCCGGTGGTCGTCGGGATCATCGACATCCCCGCCGCACGTGCACGACGCAGATCAGGGTGGATCTGGTCGAGGATCTTCTGGTCGTTGGTATAGGCGTGGATCGTGGTCATCAGGCCGCGTTCGATCCCGATGGCATCGTTCAGCACCTTTGCGACCGGCGCGAGGCAGTTGGTCGTGCAAGACGCGTTCGACACGATCGTGTGACCGGCCTCCAGCTTTTCATGGTTGACGCCGTATACGACGGTCAGGTCGACATTCTTGCCGGGCGCGGAAATCAGCACGCGCTTCGCACCGGCATCGATATGCTTCTGGCAGCTGGCGCGGTCGGTGAAGAAGCCGGTGCATTCGAGCACCAGTTCGACGCCGAGTTCACGGTGCGGCAGGTTCGCGGGATCGCGCTCCGCCGTCACCTTGATCCGCTTGCCGTCGACGACCAGATCGTCGCCGTCCGCCGCGACCTGACCCGGATATTTGCCGTGGATCGAATCGCGGCTGAACAGCCATGCGTTCGACTTGGCGTCCGCCAGATCGTTGATCGTGACCAGATCCAGCCCGCAATCGGGACGTTCGAGGATCGCGCGCGCCACCAGACGACCAATGCGTCCGAACCCGTTGATCGCTACTTTCGTCATATCCGCGTCTCCATTCAGTTTGCGAGCCGCGCCTGCACCTTTTGCGTGATGGCGTCGGCGGTTAGCCCGAAATACTCATACAGCTTGTCGGCCGGAGCGGACGCCCCGAACCGGTCGATGCCGAAACGCAGACCATCGACCATCGTGTATCGTTCCCAGCCGATCGTCGTCCCCGCCTCGATCGACACGCGCAGGATCTCGTCCGGGCGGGCATGCGGTAGCACGTCCTCGCGGTACGCCGCGTCCTGTGCGTCGAAGCGCGACCAGCACGGCATCGATACGACGTCGGCACCGATGCCGGCGGCTTCCAGCTTCATCGCGACGTTCAGCGCGATCTCGACCTCCGACCCGCTGGCGATCAGGATCACCCGGCGTGCGCCGTCCGCTGCTTTCAGCCGGTACGCGCCGCGCGCCGACCGGTTTTCTGTGGCGTCGGTGCGGACCTGCGGCAGGTTCTGACGCGACAGCGCCAACAGCGAAGGGCCATCGCGACGCTGAACCGCCAGTTCCCAGCATTCGGCCGTTTCGATCGTGTCGCACGGGCGATACACGTCGAGACCGGGGATCAGGCGCAGGCTCATGACATGCTCGATCGGCTGATGCGTCGGACCGTCCTCGCCCAACCCGATCGAATCATGCGTCATGACATAGACGACACCGGCATTCTGCAACGCCGACAGACGGATTGCAGGCCGGGCGTAATCGGCAAAGACGAGGAAGGTGCCGCCATAGGGCAGGACGCCGCCATGCAGCGCCATGCCGTTCATCGCCGCCGACATACCGAATTCGCGGATCCCGTAATGCACGTAGCGTCCCGAATAATCGGCGGCGGTCAGCGGGGTCAGCGCCTTGGTCTGGGTATTGTTCGACGGGGTCAGGTCGGCCGAGCCGCCGATCGTTTCCGGCAACACCGCATTGATCGCTTCCAGCGCCAGCGACGATGCCACGCGCGTCGCGACTTTCTTCGGTTCGGCGAGAAGGCCGTCGATATGACCCTTCAGCGACCAGCCTTCGGGCAGGCGGTTCGCCATGCGCCGTTCGAATTCCGCCCGATCGGAATGATTCGCGAGCTGCTCGTTCCATGCCGCATGCGATGCCGCCGCCTGCGTGCCGATCTGCCGCCATGCAGTCGTGATCGGTTCGGGCAGATGGAACGGCTCGTGCTCCCACAACAACGCCGTGCGCGTCGCGAGGATTTCGTCGGCGCCCAACGGCGATCCGTGGACCTTGTGGCTGCCGCCCTTGTTCGGAGCGCCCTTGCCGATCACGGTGCGGCACCGCACCAGCGAGGGGCGAGGATCGGCCGCCGCTTCGGCGAGCGCACGTTCGATGTCGGCGAAGTCGTGGCCATCGCACGCAACGACATGCCACCCGGTCGCGGCGAAACGCGCGCTCACGTCCTCGCTGGTCGACAGATCGGTCGATCCGTCGATCGTGATGCGGTTGTCGTCCCACAGCACGTTCAGGCGGCCGAGCTTCAGATGCCCGGCAAGTCCGATCGCTTCATGGTTGATGCCTTCCATCAGGCACCCGTCGCCCGCGACCACCCACGTACGGTGGTCGACCAGCGCGTCGCCGAACACGCTGTTGAGATGCCGTTCGGCAGTGGCCATGCCAACGGCCATTGCAACGCCCTGCCCCAGCGGGCCGGTGGTGCATTCGATCCCGGGAAGTTCGAAATTCTCCGGGTGTCCGGCGCACGGGCTGCCCGGCTGACGAAAACTGGCGATGTCGTCGATCGTCGGTCGCGCAAAGCCGGTCAGGTGCAGCAGCGAGTAGATCAGCATCGACCCATGCCCGGCCGACAGCACGAAGCGGTCGCGATCGGGCCAGTGAGGATCGGCGGGGTCGAATTTCAAAAACCGCGACCAAAGCACGGTGGCGACATCGGCCATGCCCATCGGCATGCCGGGATGCCCGGAATTGGCGGCCTCCACCGCATCCATCGACAATACGCGGATAGCGTTGGCGAGTTCGAGCTGGGATACGGTCACGCGCACTCCTGATTGGGCGCCAAGGTTGGCGAGCCTTTGGAACTGTCCAGCCGCCGCGTCAACCCAACGGCACCCACTTGTTTAACATGTACATCACGCATAGATTCGTCCGATGACCGATGATCGTCTTGCCGCCATCGAACGGATCGACCGCGCGCTTGCCCGGATCGAACGCGCAGCGCAGGCCAATGCGTTCGAAACGCATGCGCTCGTTCACCGTCACGATGTGCTCCGCACGCGAATGGGCGAAGCGATCACGGCGCTGGACGCCGTGATCTTGCACCAGGACGGGACGGATTGATGGCACAGGTAACGCTGACCATCGCCGGCAGGCCACACGTCGTTGCGTGCAAGGACGGCGAGGAAGCGACGCTGCGCGGTCTCGGCGCGATGCTCGAACGCCATGCCGCAGCAGCGCAACGCGCATCCGGCGGCACGGCGGAGCGGACGTTGCTGTACATCGCGTTGATGCTGGCCGATCGGCTGGTCGAGCATGAGGCGCATCCCGCCGCCGGCATCGACCCCGCGATGCTCGAACGGATCGCCGAACGGCTCGAAGCGGTCGCTTCGGCCCTTGAGGAACCGCCCGCGGACGCCTAGATAGGAATTGGCGGGTCTGCCCGGTGCGAGCCTAACTTATCCCTGAGGCTATTCCTTCATCCATGGGGATTGTCCCTGCGCAGATCCTGGTCTGACGTACATGATCCCCACCTGACGTACTGTGCGTCGGTGGATACTATGGCAAACGGCCCATGGTGGTCCCGCCACCCATTTAGGAGCGTCGCATGAGCGACAAGCGCATCCTTCGCGCGCGGCTGCGCGCCATACGCGACGCGTTCGTCGCCGGTCGCCCTTCGCCGGTCCTGCCGCCCGCATCGTTCCTCGACGCTTTGACGCCCGGCGTGATCGTCGCCAGCTATCATCCGATCGGCAGCGAAGCCGACCCTACCCGGTTCGATCGGGCGGTCCGCGCGGCGGGCGCCACGCTGGCCCTGCCCGTCGTCATCGATCGCGCGACGTCGATCCATTTCGCTGCGGCTGAGGGCAAGCTGGTCGACGGACCGTTCGGATTGCGACAGCCGGCAACCGACGCACCGCATCTGGTCCCGGATATCATCGTTACCCCGCTGCTGGGGTTCGACGCCGCGCTGAACCGGCTGGGTCAGGGTGCGGGGCACTACGACCGGGCGTTCGCGCAGTGGCCGCACGCGATGCGCATCGGTGTCGCATGGTCGGTGCAACAGGTGGATGCGCTTGCCCCCGATCCGTGGGACATGCCGCTCCACGCCATCGTCACCGAACGCGGCGTCGTCGGGTCGTGAGGGAGTGTATCGAATGAACGAACCATCGTGGCGCAAGCCGGCGGGCGTGCTGGCCATCCTGGCGATGCTGTCCGCATGGGCGGTGCTGGTGGCGACGCTGTCGGGCACGGTCGGCGGCTGGCACTGGCTGGCGCAACTCGCATTCTATCTGATCGCCGGGATCGCGTGGCTATGGGTGCTACCGATGCGGCCGATGCTGCGCTGGATGGAGACGGGCCGCTGGCGGCGCATGCCATGAGTGGCGCGAGTGACGGGGCTCGAACCCGCGACCTCCGGCGTGACAGGCCGGCGCTCTAACCAACTGAGCTACACCCGCTCTCTCAAGCGAGGAGGCGGGCTTTAGGTGACGGATTCGGGGCTGTCAACGATCCTGTCGTGACAATTATCCGGCAGCGGGAAAACGTGACAGCGATGGGATTGTTCGCGAGCGACGCATCCATATGATGCGTCGTGGCGCGAGTGACGGGGCTCGAACCCGCGACCTCCGGCGTGACAGGCCGGCGCTCTAACCAACTGAGCTACACCCGCTCTCTAGCGAGGAGGCGGGCTTTACGGAGCCGTTCCGGGGCTGTCAACGCCGCTGTTGGGCGGCGGAGCATTTCGTTGCGGCGCAGGCATATCCTGGATGAGCGTTCCGTGCTCGAACAGGAACCCGGCGATGTCGGGCTTGCCAGCACCTTTCAACACGGTCTGGATGATGATGAGCAGCGGCACGGCCAGCAATGCGCCCGGCGTGCCCCACACCCATCCCCAGAAGCTGAGCGTAATCAGGATCATCAGGGGGTTGATCGTCAACCGGTGACCGACGACCAGCGGCGTGATGACGTTCGCTTCAACGAGATGCGCCCCGACCATGATCGCGGCAGGCAACAGCGCCCACCACACGTCGGTAAAGGTCATCAGCCCGCCCAGCGCCAGCAACAGCGCCGCGAAGATCGGCCCCAGATACGGAACATAGTTGAGCAGCGCGACCAGTCCGCCCCACATCAGCGGCGTCGGCATGCCGATGAACCACAAGGCGATGGCGACGATGATGCCCAGCATCAGGTTGATCAGCGTGATCGTGCCCAGATAGGCCGACGTATCGTCGACGACGTTCTGGATCACCCGCGCGGTCGCCATCGCTCCGCCGAAGCTGGTGCGGCCGGTGATCGCCGCGCGCCGCAGGTTGGTCCAGCCGGCAAGGAAGAAATAGATGACAAGGATCGCGAAGAACATCTCGAGCAGCGCGGACGGTGCGGAGGTGGTGAACAGGTCGAGCAGCGACGTCGGCGGCGCCACGCTGCTGGTCGTCTGTCGCGTCGGCGCGGTGGCGACGCCCGCGATCAGGCCGTTCACGAATTTTTCGAGACTGGCGTAAAAGTCGATCAGCGGGGCGATATTCTGCTGCACCCGATCGATCCGGTCGGGCAGGATCTGCGCCCACCCCCATGCCGGCACCACGATCGACGCCAGCGCACCATTGGCGACGATCAGGAACAGCATCACGCAGAAGAACGCTGCCAGCGGCGCGGGCACGCGATGCCGCTCCTGCCACTCCAGCAACGGCACCAGCGCGATCGCGATGACGACGGCGGCGGTGAGCGGCAGGAAGAACCGCGCACCCGCCTGCAACGCGAACGGCAGCGCCAGCACCAGCCCCGCCCCCGCGATCAGCGTCAGCGATGCCAGCAACCGGTCGCGCCGCAGTTCTTCCGTCGCGGCATCGACCATCGCGTCGACCGGGTCGGACGGCGCTTCGGCAGCAGTACCGGATGCGCCCTCACGCCGGACGGATGGGTCGGGAGCATGTGGATCGTGCGCGGAATCTGCCATGCCATCGACGTAGCCCGTCGCGCTTCCGGGCGCCATGGGACAAATATGGAACAGCGGATCGATTCATCCAACTGCCTGATATCGGGTCTGGATGTATTCGCAGGGAGTTAGGCCGCGATCGATACCGATCGCTATTGCGGCAGCAACCGGGGAAGCTCGGCCGACAACTCGCGCGCCAGAAAGCCGATCGGGCCGTGCGTCGTCGCGGCGCGGCGGCCCGCCTGACCGTGGAGCCATACGCCCCACCCCGCCGCGACCGCTGCATCGGTGCCCCGGGCGCTCAGCGCCGCGATGGCACCCGCCAGTACGTCGCCCGATCCGCCGGTCGCCATGCCGATCCCACCGCCACCGAAACGGAGCGCGGCCTGTCCCGGCGCGGCGACGATCGTCGTGCTACCCTTCAGCGCGACCACTGCGTGTCGCTCTTCCGCAGTACGCGTGGCGATCCCGATCGGATCGGCGACGATCGTTTCGAGCGACTGGCCGGTCAACGCGGCCATTTCGCCATGATGCGGCGTCACGATCAATCGAGCACGGATCGAAGCGGTATCGAGTCGCGCCAGTGCGGCGATCGCCGCCGCATCGATCAACAGCATGCCGTCCGACGACATGCGTCGACCGATCGCGTCGATCAGACGTGCGGCAACGTCTTCGTCGACGATCCCCGGACCGATCACCACGGCATCGACGCCTTCCGCAATCTGCGCCAGTTCGTCCGCCGCATCGCCGGCGATGTCGCCATCGGGACCGGCGGGCAGCGGGACGATCCCTGCTTCCGGGACTAGCAGTCCCAACAGCGTGGATGCTTCCGCGATCGTCGCGACACGGACCTTTCCGGCCCCGGCGCGCAACGCCGCTTCGGCGGTAAGGCGTACTGCCCCCGGGACCGAACGCGATCCGCCGACGATCAGCACGCGGCCTCGGCTGTCTTTCGTGGTGCCATCGCCATGTACCGGCAACGGGTTCGCAGCCAGCCATGCGCTGTCGATCGCGATCGGATCGGTCATCCGCGCACTCCCTTTGGTTCGGCAGTTTCGGTGGTCACCGCCGCTTCTCCAGCCAGCGGCGCGGTGACGTTGTAGCCGACAAGGCGCGGCTGACCCCCGGGATCGGTACGGTATTCCGTGACCGAGCAGTTCGCGACGTCGCCCTCGCGATCGATCGCGAGTATCTCCGCCTCGCTCAATTCCTCGATCACGTAGCGCAGACACAGCACCACCACCTGATGCGCGACGATAAGGACGCGACGGCCGCCATGGTGGAGTGCGATCGTGTCGAGGATCGAGCGGAGGCGGAACACCACGTCGCACCAGCTCTCGCCACCGGGCGGGCGATGATAGAATTTGCCGAGCAGCCTGCGAAATTCTGCCTGATCCGGCTGCAATGCGGCGACACCCTGCGTCGTCAGGCCGTCGAGGATGCCGAATTCCTTCTCGCGCAGCCGTTCGTCGATCCGCAGCGGCAGATCGCCGAGCGCCGCCGCGATCGTCCGGGCGGTGTCTTGCGCGCGGACATAGGGCGACGACAGGATCAGTTCGGGTCGCTCGCTTGGTCGCTGTGCCGCAAACCAGTTGCCCAGGGCCGACGCCTGTTCCTTACCCAGCGGTGACAAGGGGATATCGACGTCGCGGGCCGAAAGTTCGATGCGATCGGCACCGCTGGCGTGCGCCGCGTCGCGCGCGACGTTGCCGGCGCTCTCGCCATGCCGGACGATCCACATTGTGGCAGGCCAAGTAGTCATACGTCGTCGAACGCGGCCGCCATCGTCACGGTTGCATAAAAAGATCGTTGTTATGCATAGGCATAGCTGCCACCCGCCGCGAGCGCCGCACGATAGGCGGGGCGAGCATGGATACGGTCGAGCCACGCGATGGTATAGGGTCGCGATGCGTCCAGACCGGCCCGGCTGCGCGCCACTTCCAGCGGAAAGCTCATCATGACGTCGGCGGCGGTGATCGCGTCGCCTGCGAACCAGTCATTGCTCGCCAGATGCGCCTCGACATAATCGAGATGCACGTCGATCATCGGCTGGACCTTTTTCTGGGCCGCCTTGCCCAGCAGCGGCACGCGTCCCAGCACCAGTTTCACCAGCAGCGGCGGCATCAGCGAGCCTTCGGCATAGTGCAGGAAATGCCGGTAATGCAGCGCCATCCGCCGGTGGCCCGGCACGCCCAGCCGGCCGTCGCCCTTGTCCACCAGATATTCGACGATCGCGCCGGTCTCGGCGACGACCAGCGATCCATTGCCCGTTCCTGCCGAGGGGTCCTCGATCACGGGCGATTTGCCCAGCGGGTGGATGCGTCGAAGCTCGGGCGGTGCCAGCATCGTCGTCTTGTCCCGTTCGTACCGCTTGACGGCGTAGGGCAGCCCCAGTTCTTCCAGCAGCCAAAGCACGCGCTGGGATCGTGAGTTTTCAAGGTGATGGACGACGATCATGCGAACCCCTGCGATCGATTGGCGGCATGGAACAGGCCAAAGGTCACGAAAGTCACACTCGCCGACCTGTGCGGACCGCACCGTTCCGGGTAACCCGATGCATCCGCAACGCCGTATAACGGCGAAGGGTCCGACGGCACGATGCCGACGGACCCTGAACGTTCGCCCCGACCAAACCGGACGATCCTACAGATCGTCCTCGGCGTCGGGACCGACCATCATCTCTTCCGCGACCTTTTCGGTGCGCGATCGGATCGCGGCCTCAAGCTTGTCGCGCAGTTCGGGATGCTCGTTCAGGAAGGTCTTGGCGTTCTCACGCCCCTGCCCGATCCGCACGCTGTCATAGCTGAACCATGCGCCCGATTTCTCGACCAGCCCGGCCTTGACCCCCAGATCGATCATTTCACCGATCTTCGAGATGCCCTGTCCGTACATGATGTCGAATTCGACCTGCTTGAACGGCGGTGCGACCTTGTTCTTGACCACCTTCACGCGGGTCGAGTTGCCGATCACTTCGTCCCGGTCCTTGATCGCGCCGATGCGACGGATGTCGAGACGGACCGAGGCGTAGAATTTCAGCGCATTGCCGCCGGTCGTGGTTTCGGGGTTGCCGTACATCACGCCGATCTTCATCCGCAGCTGGTTGATGAAGATCACCATGCAGCGCGAACGGCTGATCGATCCGGTCAGCTTGCGCAGCGACTGCGACATGAGTCGCGCCTGAAGCCCGACATGGCTGTCGCCCATCTCGCCCTCGATCTCGGCACGCGGCACCAATGCCGCGACCGAATCGACCACCAGAACGTCGATCGCGTTCGACCGGACCAGCGTATCGACGATTTCCAGCGCCTGTTCGCCGGTATCGGGCTGCGACACGATCAGTTCGTCGATATTGACGCCCAGCTTCTTCGCATAGACCGGGTCGAGCGCATGTTCGGCGTCGACGAAGGCGACCGTGCCGCCACCCTTCTGCGCTTCTGCCAGCACATGCAGTGCCAGCGTGGTCTTGCCCGAAGATTCAGGACCATAGACCTCGATCACGCGCCCGCGCGGCAAGCCGCCGACGCCCAGCGCGATGTCCAGTCCAAGCGATCCGGTCGAAATGACCTCGACCTCCATCGATTGCTTCTGGCCCAGCTTCATCGCCGAACCCTTGCCGAACGCCCGATCGATCTGTGCCAGTGCCGCGTCGAGCGCCTTTTGCCGTTCGCCCGCAGCCTTGTCGTTGGATGCCGCCATCTTGCTATCGATTACCTTGAGGTTTGCCGCCATGTTCAGCCTCCCGCGTAGAGCAACCGCGTCGAGGGTTCAACGCGCGTCTGTCGAACGGCATGTATGCCATTTGTTCCCGTGGAACAAGAGCGGAACATCAAGATTGATGGCAGACCTCAGCCCAGCGCGTCGAGCGCCTTTTCCACGCCGTCCATCGTGAACGGTTTGGACAGGACCGGACGGTCGCGATGGGTCGATTCTATCATGTCGCCCGACCCACCGGTCGCAAGCACGAAGGGTATGCCCGCCTGCGTCAGGCGATCCGCGACGGGCCAGCTCTTTTCACCGCCGCGCAGATGGACGTCGAGAATCGCCGCATCGATCCCGCCCGCATCGATAGCGGCCAGGGCGGTCGCGACGCTGTCCGCCGACCCGGCAACGGACTTGCCAAGAATGTCGAGGAAATCCTCAAGCATCATGGCGATCAGGGGCTCGTCCTCAACGACGAGAATGCGCGCTGGCGAAGTCATACGATATCGCCCTTAGCGGTCAAAGCGGGAACGCCGCAACCATTTTCGCCGACCGGCTACGACTGTGCCAGTGCATCACGTGCTGCGGTCGCCAGTTGTAGCACGGAAAACGGCTTGGGCAGAAACGATACTTGATCGAGATCAATCGAACGGCGCAATTGTTCCTCGGCATAACCGGACATGAACAGGATCGGCAACGTCGGATAGGCGTCACGGACGTGCCGGACCATAGTCGGTCCGTCCATCGTCGGCATGACGACGTCGGAGATGAGCAGATCGATATGCGGGCGATCGGCAAGTAGTTCGAGTGCGGCTTCACCATGTTCGGCGGTGAGCACGGTGTAGCCCTGCCGCGTCAGCGCGCGTTCGGCGATGGCACGGACCATGTCCTCGTCCTCGACCAGCAGGATCGTGCCCGACCCCCATGCCGGCTCGGTCGGTTCGGGCTTTGCCCGGGGCAGCGCGACATCGGCCTTGGGCGCATCGGCGTGCACCGGCAGATGGATGGTGAACACCGATCCACGGCCGGCACGCGATTCGGCGAAGATGTAGCCGCCGGACTGCTTGATGATGCCATAGACCGTCGACAGGCCCAGACCGGTGCCCTTCCCCACTTCCTTCGTCGTGAAGAACGGCTCGAAAATCTTGGGCAGGATATCGGCCGGAATGCCGGTGCCGGTATCGCACACCCTGAGCGTGACATAGTCGCCGACCGGCAGCACATCGTCGTGCATCGCCCGCACCTGTTGCGCGCTGGTCGACAGCGTCTCGATCGTCAGCGTGCCGCCGCCATTGGGTGAGCGCGACACCATCGCGTCGCGGGCATTGACCGCAAGGTTGACGATTACCTGTTCGAGCTGCCCCGGATCGGCGCGAACCGATCCAAGCCCGCGGCCATGATTGACGACCAGTTGCACCGTTTCACCCAGCAAGCGCTTCAACAGGTTCGAAACTTCCGAAATCACGTCGGGCAGCTGCAATACCTGCGGCCGCAGCGTCTGTTGCCGGGAAAAGGCGAGCAACTGGCGCGTCAGTGCGGCGGCGCGGTTGGAATTCGCACGAATCTGCTGAATGTCGTCATAATCGCTGTCGCCGGGCGAATGGCGCATCAGCATCAGATCGCAATGGCCGATGATCGCGGTCAGGATGTTGTTGAAATCATGCGCGACGCCGCCAGCCAACTGGCCGACCGCCTGCATCTTCGTCGCCTGCGCCACCTGCCGCTTGAGCTTGCCCTCTTCCCCCGTATCGCGCAGCGACAGCAGGACGGCGGCATCGCCCAGCCCACGCGCGCCGCCGATCGACAGCGCGATCGGTTCGTCGGGACGATCGGCTAGGCGGACGGCCATGTCGGCGCTGTGCTGCGCACCACCCGCAAAACGCCGGACGGCGTCGGCCAGCGCCGCCTTGTCCTCGCGCACGACGAGGTCGCCGGGATAAAGTGGCGGTGCGACGGCGTTGACCCCGGTCGCGCGGACGAAGGCTTCGTTCATGTGCAGGAAACGCCCGTCGCGATCGACCAGCGCCATGCCGACCGGCAGCAGCGAGATCAGTGCGCGCGCCTGTCCCGATGCGCCGGGGGATGCCATCGGCAACAGGCCGGCGGGCGCTTCCTCCTCGTCCAGCATCGCGACCAGCATCGGCCCGGCGGGATCGTCGGCGAACGGAATCTGGAGTATCCGCAGCGGATCGCCGCCCATCCCCTCACGCTCGAAACGGACGAGACCACGGTTGTCGGTGACGAGGAAGCGCGCGAAGTCCCGCCCCTCGATCCCGGCATCCTCGCTGCCCATCGCACGGGCGCGCAGAACGCGATTGGCGGCGCGGATACGGCCGTCGGGACCGAGCAGCGCGATCATGATGCCGACCGATCCCAGCCGTTCGCCCGGATCGCCCGCGATCATCGCCCGCATGTCCGCCGCCTGCGCCGCCGCCTGTCCGCCCTCGAACCGCCAGACCATCATGGCGTCACCGGCACGGGTCAGGGTGGCGGCCAGCGGCGCGTCGCCCTGACGCAGCGCCGCCGTCGCCGTACCGTCGCGCCACGCCGCCCGCGCCGCGCCGGAAAGCGTGGCGGTATCGACGCCTTCGGCAACGACGCCGGGCGGGGTATGGTAGCCGCCGAACAACTGCGCATAGCGATCGTTGGCGCAGATCAGCCGACCCGCGCGGTCGGTCACGGCCAAGGCGAGCGGACTGGCGGCGGCAAGCGCCTGCGCGACCGACCAGTCGATCGTCGCTTCGCCGCTGTCGCGCGAAGGACCGATCCGACGCCATGCCAGCATCGCGCCGGCAAGAACCAACGCCGTCGCCACGAAAGCACCCGCGATCAACAGGTTATCGAGCGTCCATAACATGATCCCGCCCGCCGCCAGCCCGGTGGCACCGGCAATGGCCGCAGGGATCGACGAGGACGGAGACCGGGAAGGAAGCGACGCCATTCCCGGCTGTTGCGGTGGTTCGCACCCCCGCGTCAAGCCGCGCCTGCGCGATCCGTCGCAGCAGGCGCGGGCGTCACGGCAAGAGGGCCATGCGGAGCGGCATGCGGCCGGTTGCGGCGCGTCTCGCGGATCGCGACGCAGGACCCGGCGTCACGACGGGCGGCGCGTATACCGCCCGTGCCGCCCCCCTGCCCCACCCTCGGCGAGGCAGGGGGTGGCCGTCACCAGATACGGACGCGCTGCGCAGGGGCAAGATACAGCCGCTGCGTCTCGCCCGGCTTGTAGCCGGCGTACCA
Organism: Sphingomonas sp. CFBP 13720; assembly: GCF_014842075.1. Lineage (GTDB taxonomy): Bacteria > Pseudomonadota > Alphaproteobacteria > Sphingomonadales > Sphingomonadaceae > Sphingomonas. The sequence goes on along the minus strand of NZ_JACYVA010000004.1, from coordinate 303,875 downwards.
CGGGTCAAGATTACGGACGACCCACGCCCGTTGTTCGGACGGCGAGTGGGAGTCGGTCACCAGCCGCTGGCGCAGGTTCGCCTCGCGATAGGTGCGACGCCACACCTGTGCCCAGCCGAGATAGAAACGCTGTTCGGCGGTGAACCCTTCGATCTCCGGCTGCGGTCCGGGATAGGCGTGGGTGTAGGCGTCGTACGCCACGGTCAGCCCGGCCAGATCGGCGATGTTCTCGCCCAGCGTCAGTTCGCCCTTCACATGCACGCCGGGCAGCGGTTCGTAGGCGTCGTACTGTTTGACCAGTGCTGCGGTCCGTTCGTCGAAACGCTTCACGTCTTCCGGCGTCCACCAGTCGGTCAGGCTGCCGTTGACGTCGTACTTGCGCCCCTGATCGTCGAAATGATGGCTGATCTCGTGCCCGATCACTGCGCCGATCGCGCCGTAATTGACCGCCGGATCGGCCGCCGGGTCGAAGAACGGCGGTTGCAGGATCGCGGCGGGAAACACGATCTCGTTCATCACCGGGTTCGCATAGGCGTTCACGGTCATGGGGGTCATGAACCATTCCCATTTCTGGATCGGCTTGCCCAGATGCTGCACGTTGTCACGCTGCTGCCACTGGTTCGCGCGCAGCATGTTGCCGAATGCGTCCCCCGGCGTGATCGTCAGGTTGGTCATATCGCGCCACCGGTCGGGATAGCCGATCTTGGGCGTGAAAGCGGCCAGCTTGGCCCGCGCCTTCGCCTTGGTTTCGGGGGCCATCCAGTCGAGTTGATCGATGCGGCGGCCCATTGCCTCGGTCACGTTGCGGACCAGTTCGTCGGCCGCAGCCTTGGTCGCGGGCGGGAAATATTTGGCGACATAGGCCTGACTGACGTCGTCGGCCAATGCGTCCGACGTGAAGGTGACGCCGCGCTTCCAGCGTTCCTCCTGCTGCGGCGTGCCCGACAGGACCGTGCCGTAGAACGCGAAACTCTCTGCATCGAACGCCTTGGGCAGCACGCTGGCGAAGCCGTCGAGCGAGCGGAGCAGCAACTGGTCCTTGAGCACCGGCAGCCGGGCGGCACCGATCACCTTCGCCATCCCGGTGAACGCGGTCGGCTGTGCGACGATCACGGTCGTGGTGTCCGCGCCGATCCCACGGAAATAGCTCGCGAAGTCGAAGCCCGGAGCGCGGCGCGCCAGATCGGCGACCGTCATCTTGTTATAGGTCTTGTTCGCGTCGCGGCTCTGGATACGCGTCCAGTGCGCCCGGGCGATCTGCGTTTCGAACGCCATCACGGCACGGGCGCGGGCGGCGGCATCCGGCTCGCCGGCCAGCGTCAGCAGCTTTGCCAGATGCGCTTCATACGCCTTGCGCTGTTCCACCATCTTCGCGTCGGTCGACAGGTAATAGTCACGGTCGGGCAGGCCGAGGCCCGACTGCGACGTCTGCAGCGCGTACACGTCGGGCTGCTTGTCGTCGGGACCGACATAGGCACCGAACGGCGTGCCCACGCCCGCCTGCGACGCCTTTGCCGCAAGCGCGGCATAGCCGGCCTTCGACGACAGGCCCTTGATCTCGGTCAGCCATGGCTGGATCGGGGCCAGCCCCTTCGCCTCGATCGCCGCATCGTCGAGGAAGCTCGCATAGGCGACGCCGATCTTCGAAGCCGGATCGGCCTTCGCCGCGTCGAGCAGTTCGCGGGTCCGGGTCTTCGACAGGTCGTCGAGCGTGGTGAACATGCCGAAGCTGGACTTGTCGGCCGGGATCGGCGTGATGCGTTCCCACGTGCCGTTGGCGTATTTATAAAAATTGTCGCCCGGCTGGACCGAACGATCCATGCCGGCGGCGTCGAAGCCGAACGTGCCGATTTCCGGCTTGGGTGCAGGCGCGGGCGGCAGTTCCGGCGTAGCGGCGGCAAGCGGCGTGCCGTTGAACGCCGGGCGCTCCGCCACGGAGCACGCGGCCAGCGCGGTGCAGGCCATCAGGGTGGTAAGGACGAAACTACGCCGCATCGGAAAGCCTCTTCGTATCAGGAGATACGACGATGCTGCACCGATGGCATATCGATAGTCAATCTCTACCGTGCCGCCGTTTCCACTTCGCCGCGATCCACAGCCGCCAACCCAGTGCCGACAGCGCATAGCCGAGCACGGCGCCAATGACCGCGCAGGCGACCATGCCGACGGCGGTCGCCGGTCCGACATCCGCGATCAGCCAGTGCAACCAGTCCGGCTGCGCCGCTACGGCATCACCCAACGGCCGGCCGGGCACCGACGTGTCCAGCCGCAGCATCCAGCTACCGACCTGATAATACAGGATGAACAGCAGCGGGGTCGTGATCGGGTTGGTGAAGAACGTCGTTAGCGCGGCGGCAGGCACATTGGCCCGCAGCGGCAGCGCGAGAACGGCCGACGCCGGGATCTGTCCAAGCGGAATCAGAATGCCGGTGAACATGCCGAGCGCGACGCCGCGCGGCACCGACCGGCGGGTGAAGCGCCACAATTCGGGCGCCAGCACGCGGTGGGCGATGGGGCGAAGGAAGCGGTTCGCCTCCATCGATTCGCGCGTCGGCAGGTTGGCTTGCACCCAGCGCAGCGCGCGGGCACCCAGCCGCCGGTCGTTGCCAGCGGGTTCAGCCACGGTCGCGCAGAATCCGTCCCGCCTCACGCTTCCACTCGCGCTCTTTGATATGCTCGCGCTTGTCGTGGTTCTTGCGGCCCTTCGCCAGTGCCAGTTCGACCTTCGCCCGCCCCTTGCTGTTGAAATAGACCGACAGCGCGATCAGCGTCATGCCATCGCGCGCGACCGCACCATGCATCTTGTTGATCTCACGTTCGTGCAGCAGCAGCTTGCGGGGACGCTTCGGTTCGTGATTGAAACGATTGGCGTGGCTGAATTCGGGGATGTTAGAATTGACCAGCCAGACCTGCCAGTCCTTCACTTCGGCATAGCTCTCGACGATCGACCCCTCGCCCCCGCGCAGCGATTTCACTTCGCTGCCGGTCAGCGCGATCCCGGCTTCGAACACGGTATCGACCTCGTAATCGAACCGGGCGCGCCGGTTTTCGGCGACGATCTTTTTCTTGTCGAACAATGGGGGACGCGGACGGCTCATGCGCGGGACATAGGGGGTCGCACCGCGAAACGAAAGCGGTACTCTGACAAGCGCACGCGACGCGACGTCCCGCAATCGCCGTCACCCCGCGCTACGTGAGCCGTCAGTGATCCAGCACGTCGCGAACCTTGCGGGCAAGGTCGTCGACGCCGAACGGTTTCGACAACAGCCTGGTCCCCGGATCGAGTACGCCGTTATGGACCACGGCGTTGCGGGTATAGCCGGTCGTGTACAGGATCTTCAGATGGGGCAGCATCGTCGCGGCGCGATCCGCGAGTTCGCGGCCCGTCATGCCGGGCATCACCACGTCGGTGAACAACAGCGTCACGGCCTGTCCCGCGTCGAGCATCTCCAGTGCGGAAGGCCCGCTGTCGGCGTGGACCACGGTGTAGCCAAGATCGCGCAGCACCTCGACCGAGAAGTTGCGCACCCGGGCCTCGTCCTCGACCACGAGAATGATTTCGTGCGGTTCGCCGCCACGGACGGGCGGCAGGGCCGCACGCTGGCGCGGCGTCGGCGCTTCGCCGTAGAAGCGCGGCAGATACAGTCGCACCGTCGTCCCCACGTCGGGTTCCGAATAGATACGGACATGCCCGCGCGACTGACGGACAAAGCCGAACACCTGACTGAGGCCCAGCCCGGTGCCCTTGCCGACCGGCTTGGTGGTGAAGAACGGATCGAACGCCTTGGCCAGCACGTCCGGGGTCATGCCGGTGCCGGTATCGGTGACGGCGATCAGGACATATTGCCCCGCCGCCATATCCGCCTCGCGCGCATAATCGTCGCCGACATGCGCGTTACCGGTTTCGATCGTCAGCCGCCCGCCATCGGGCATCGCGTCGCGTGCGTTGACCGCTAGGTTGACGATCGCATTCTCCAATTGACCGCGATCCGCCTCCGCGCGCCACAGTCCCGCACCCAGCACCGTTTCGACCGCGATGCCTTCGCCCAGCGTGCGGGCCAGCAGGTCGGTCAGGTCGGCGATCAGACGATTGCCTTCGACCGGTTCGGGCGACAGCGGCGACTGCCGCGAGAAGGCGAGAAGACGCTGCGTCAGCGACGCGGCACGCGAGGCACCTTCGCGAGCGGCCTCCAGATACCGCGCCACGTCGATCTCGCCGCGCGCCAGCCGGCGATCGATCATGTCGAGACCGCCGATCACGACCGCCAGCATATTGTTGAAATCATGCGCGATGCCGCCGGTCAGCTGGCCGACCGCCTCCATCTTCTGCAACTGGCGCACCTGCGTTTCCGCCGCAGCGCGTGCCGACGCCACGTCGTGCAGTTCGGTGGCAACGCGCTCAAGCTGTGCACCCTGTCGCCCGACGGTCGCCTCCAGCTGGGCCAGAGCGTCGGCGCGCTGCACCGCGACCCACGTGATCTCCGCGATCTCGTTGACCAGCGCAACTTCGCCGGGCGTCCATTGCCGGCGTTCGCCGTGATCGAGGATCAGCACCGCTTCGAGCCGACCGTCGCGTAGCAACGGCACGACGATCCCCGACAGCGCACCGTGGCTGGCGGTGGCGGCATCGTCGAACGTCGATCCGGCACGGATATCGGGTGCGACGACGGCATATCCGCTGCGCAGCCGCCCCGCGCCGATCCGCCCGAACCGTTCCAGCGACTCCTCGCCGGTCAGCACCGACAGCGTGCCGTCGTTCCAGCCTGGAACATAGCGCATCCGCAGGCCCGTCACGCGCGCGAAGCAGGTCCGATTGATGCCCAACCGTTCGCCGACCGCACGGGCGGTGAAGCGCAGGATTGCCTCGGCATCGGTGGCCGCGCGCTGCCGTGCGCTGAGCGCGAGGACGAAGTCGCGTTCCGCCTTTGCCGCCAGCGCCGCCAGCTCGGCCTGCTTGCGGTCGTCGATATCGTAGCTGACGCCGGGAAAGCGCACCGGGCGTCCACGGTCGTCGAACACGCAACGCCCCTGCGCCGATACCCAGCGACAGGTGCCGTCCGCGCCCAGCAACCGGTATTCGGCGATGAACGTGCCGTCCCCGTTCGGGTCCATCGCCCGTTCGATCGACCGTTGCGCATCGCGCAGGTCGTCGGGATGGACCCCCCGAAAGAACACGTCGATCGGCGCGCCTTCGCTCGCCACGTTCGGGTCGACGCCGTACAGCAGCGCGAACCGGTTATCGGCGCGGACGGTGTCGGCGACGACGTCCCAGTCCCATGATCCGATATTCCTGCCGGCCGAGAGCGCCTGTTGCAACCGTTCGTCCGATGCCGCGCGTTCGCGCTCCGCCACGACGCGCGCCGTCGTCTCTCCGGTGACGTTGAGCAGCCCCGCCACCTTGCCGTCATCGTCGAAGGCGGGGGAGTAGGAAAAGCTCCACCAGCTTTCCTCGGGCACGCCGCCGCGGCGCAGGTCGAGCTGCATGTCGGTCGCGACGACGTTGCCGCCCGCCAGCGTCCGTTCGACCAGCGGCAGCAGTTCGTCCCAGATGTGCGCCCACACCACGTCGAACCGCTCGCCCAGCGCATGTTCGACCCGGTGGCCCAGAATCGGGCGATAGGCGTCGTTGTAGAAACAGCGCAGTTCCGGACCCCACGCCAGGAACATCGGGGTGGGACAGGCCAGCATCGTGGCCAGCGTCGTGCGCAGCGATACCGGCCATGTCGCGATCGGCCCCAACGGGGTCGTCGACCAATCGCGCTCCGCGATCTCCGCGCCGGTAACTGTCTGAATCGAAATAGGTCCGTTCGGCATAACGCGGGGGGTTTACCCGATCAGCCCCGCATGTGCGAGTGCTGCGTCGACCACCGCGCACGATGCGGCGGACGGCGGCGTCATCGGCAGGCGCAGCGTGGTCGGAAAGCCCGGGCGCACCCGCCCCAGCGCGTATTTGACCGGACCGGGCGATGCGTCGCTGAACAGCGCGGCGTGCAACGGATAGAGCTGATCCTGCAACAGCAGCGCGCGCGCATGATCGCCAGCAGCGCACGCGTCCTGAAATTCGGCGCACATCGCGGGCGCGACGTTGGCCGTGACCGAAATCGCACCGACTCCGCCCATCGCCATGAATGCCAGCGTCATGTCGTCGTTGCCCGACAGTTGCGCAAAGCCGGTGCCGCACCGCGCGCGGTGTTCGGCGACGCGGGTCATCTGTCCGGTCGCGTCCTTGATCCCGACGACGACGCCCGGAAACGCTGCGACGATCCGTTCGACGGTTTCGACCGCGATGTCGGTCACGGTGCGTGCGGGGACGTTGTACAGTATGATCGGCAGCCCGCCGTCGCGCGCCAGCACCTCGAAATGCCGGAACACGCCTTCCTGATTCGGGCGGTTGTAATAGGGCGGGACCAGCAGTGCCGCCGTCGCGCCCGCAGCCTTCGCCGCATGGATATGATGCAGCGCCACTGCGGTGTCGTTCGACCCGCACCCGGCAATCACCGGTACGCGCCCGCCCGCCTGATCGACGCAGACGCGCACGACATGGTCGTGTTCCTCGATCGTCATCGTCGCCGCTTCGCCGGTCGTGCCGCACGGGACCAGCGCCGACGATCCGCTTTCGATCTGCCAGTCCACCAGCGCGCGGAACGAGGCTTCGTCGAAACGGCCGTCGGCGAACGGGGTGACGAGCGCGGGAATCGATCCGCTGAACATGAGATACGCGCTCCGTGGGCGACAGGGGTAAGAAAGGGTGGCGACAGATAGGGCGGCGTTCCATATCATGTCCAGTATGCTGACCACCGTGTTCAAGAGCGCGTTCCTGCTCGCCGGCGTGGCGAGCGCCGCTTTGGCGACGGGCGCGTTGCGCCAGTCCCCCCGCCCGGCGCCCGCCCCGCTTCCCGCCACCCCGATCGTCCAGCCGGTGCCGGGGACACCCTATCGTGCGCCAACGCCGCCGACTCCGGTCGCCTATGACCCGATCGTGCCGGTGCTGGCGGACTGGAAGCGGTTGCAACAGTCCGACAGCTATCCGTTCGGCGACTATGCCCGGTTCCTGCTGGCGCATCCGGGCTTTCCGGGGGAAACCAGCCGACGCGCGGCGGCGGAAACGATCCTTGCCGATGGCGGACAGGATGCGGCGCTGACGCTGCGATACTTCACGCGGTTCCCGCCGATCACTTCGTCCGGTCAGTTGCGCCTTGCCGAAGCGCTGGCGACCAGCGGCCGTCCGGTCGAGGCGCAGGAGGCGGCGCGCGCCGCGTGGCGCAAGGGAGCACTGCGCACCGCCGACGAATCGCGGCTGTTTTCGCGCTTCGCTGCCGCGCTACGGCCCGAGGATCACGACGTACGGATGGACCGGCTGTTGTGGCAGGGCGCGGTGACGGCGGCGCAGCGCCAGTTCGGCTTCGTGTCGCCCGCGCGCCGGCCGACCTTCGATGCGCGCCTGTCGTATCGCGGCGGAGGGGCCGACGCGACGGTGCGCGGCGAACAGCCGGGCGTCGATCGTGCCGATCCGGGGTACATCGCCGATCGCGCCGCATGGTTGCGCACCGCCGGCCAGTCGGCGGCGGCGCGTGCGTATCTGGCGCAGCCGCGCCGGTTGTCGGGCACGCCCGGCAATGCCGAACGCTGGCTGGAGGTCCTGCTGACCAATGCTCGCGCGGCGCAGGCCGACGGGCAATATTCCCTTGCCTATCAGATCGCGTCGCAGATCGACGACGCCTTCCCCGCCGGTACGGTCATCGCCGATGGGGCCTATGGCGAGCGGGACGACTATACCAGCCTCGCGTGGCTGGCCGGGACGACGGCGCTGCAGAACCTGAACCGCCCGACCGATGCGGTGGGCATGTTCGCGCGCTATGCCAGCGGATCGCGTACGCCGACGGTGCGCAGCAAGGGCTATTACTGGGCGGGTCGCGCCGCGGAGGCGGCCGGCGACCGCGCGACCGCCGATCGGTGGTATGCGCAGGCAGCCGACCTGTCCGAGCTGTTCTATGGCCAGTTGGCCAGCGAGCGGATCGGGCGCGCGCTGCGGGCACCGGTCGCCGGAACGGCGACGATCGCACCGGACGTCCGTGCCGCCTATATGAACGGCGAGGTCGCGCGGGCGACACGCTATCTGGGGCAGACCGGGCAATATTCCGACCAGGGGCTGTTCGTCCGCAAGATTGCGGAAGATGCGCGCAGTGATACGGACCATGCGCTGGCGGTCGAATTGGCCAAGACGATCAACCGGCCCGATCTGGCGGTGATGGTCGGCCGCAGCGCGTTGCTGAACGGACATAGCGACTATACGCTGGCGGGATATCCGTCGGTCAGCGTGCCGGGACCGCATCAGCCGCAATTCACGCTGATCCACGCCATTGCGCGACAGGAAAGCCAGTTCGATCGTACCGCCGTCAGCCGGGCCGGCGCACGCGGGCTGATGCAGCTGATGCCCGGCACCGCGCGCGAGACGGCGGGCAAGATCGGCCTGTCCTACGACCCCGCGTCGCTGAACGATCCGACCTACAACCTCCAGCTCGGATCGACCTATATCCAACGGATGCTCGATTATTACGGGGGCAGCTATCCGCTGGCGATTGCGGCGTACAATGCCGGGCCGGGCAATGTGAACAAGTTCATCCGCGCGAATGGCGATCCGCGCCTGCCCGGTGTCGACGTGATCGAATGGATCGAGAAGATTCCGTTGTCGGAAACGCGTGGCTATGTGCAGCGCGTGCTGGAAAATGCCGTGGTGTACGACCTGATCCATGCCGACAAGGCACGATCGCGCGGGCCGAACAATCTGAGCTGGTATCTGGGGAAGAATCGTCCGGGATGAACGAGCCGCGTCCCAATTACATTACCCCGGCGGGCTATGGCGTGTTGAAGGCCGAATATGACCAGTTGCTGCGCGAGGAACGTCCGAAGCTGCTCGACGTCATCGCGTGGGCGGCGGGCAATGGCGACCGGTCGGAGAATGGCGACTATATCTATGGTCGCAAGCGGTTGCGCGAGATCGACCGGCGGCTGGGGTTCCTTGCCAAACGGATGAAGGCGGCGCGCGTCGTCGATCCGGCGGCGCAGGTCGAACGCGGGCGGGCATGGTTCGGCGCGATCGTCACCGTCGCCGATGAAGACGACCGTCACCGCACCGTCGAACTGGTCGGCGACGACGAAACCGACGCCGGGGCGGGCCGGATCGGATGGAATTCGCCGATGGCGCGCGCGCTGCGCGGGGCGGCGATCGGCGACCTGCGGACGGTGCAGTTGCCCGCCGGACCGAAGGAATACGAAGTTATCGCAATCAGTTACCCGTGACGGGCAACCCATTGCTCTCCGAACGTTTTCTGGACGACCCCATCGAAAAGGAGACCGGATGCCGCATTATACCCCGTTGGTAGGGACGATCGTCGCCGCACTGGTCGTGGCGTTTCTGCTGGGGGCGCTGGCGCAGCGTCTTCGGGTGTCGCCGATCGCCGGATATCTGTTGGGCGGCGTGTTGATCGGGCCATTCACGCCGGGATTCGTCGCGCATTCGGGCATCGCCAACGAACTGGCCGAAATCGGCGTGATCCTGCTCATGTTCGGGGTCGGGCTGCACTTCTCGCTGAAAGACCTGTTGTCGGTGTGGCGGATCGCGGTGCCCGGTGCGATCGTGCAGATCGCGGCGGCGACGGCGATGGGCATGGGGTTGAGCTGGCTGCTCGGCTGGCCGACGATCGCGGGGATATTCTTCGGACTGGCGCTGTCGGTCGCCAGTACCGTCGTGCTGCTGCGCGCGCTGGAGGGACGCAACCTCGTCCAGACCGAACGCGGGCGGATCGCGATCGGGTGGCTGGTGGTCGAGGATCTGGTGATGGTCCTGTCGCTGGTGCTGTTGCCGGTGATCGTCACCGCATCCGATCCCGACGCAGCCGTCGGCGCGGGCGCGGTGATCGGCGCGGTGCTGACGACGCTGCTGCGGGTCACGGGCTTCGTCACGCTGATGCTGGTCGTCGGGCGGCGGGTGATTCCGTGGACGCTCCACTGGGTCGTGCATACCGGATCGCGCGAACTGTTCCGGCTGGCGGTGCTGGCCATTGCGCTGGGCGTCGCGTTCGGTGCGGCGCTGGCGTTCGGGGTATCGTTCGCGCTGGGCGCGTTCTTCGCCGGCATGATCCTCGGCGAAACCGAACTGAGCCGCCGCGCCGCGCAGGAAACCCTGCCGTTGCGCGATGCGTTCGCGGTGCTGTTCTTCGTATCGGTCGGCATGTTGTTCAATCCGATGGTCGTGGTCGAACAGCCCCTGCCCCTGTTGGCAACGGTCGCGACGATCGTCGTCGGTAAATCGGTGGCGGCATGGGTGATCGTGCGCGCGTTCGGTCATCCCAACCGCACCGCGCTGACCATCGCCGCCAGTCTGGCGCAGATCGGGGAGTTTTCCTTCATCCTCGCCGGGCTGGGCGCGGGTTTGGGCGTGTTGCCCGCTGCGGCGCGCGACCTGATCCTTGCCGGCGCGATCCTGTCGATCATGGTCAATCCGTTCCTGTTCTCGGCGGTCGCGGGCCGGGGCAAGGACCGCGCACCGGCAGCGGTCGCGCGTGAGGAAGCGCGCGAGGAGGCACGGGTCGATCACGTCGTGCTGATCGGGGCGGGCCGGGTCGGTCGGCTGATCGCGGAGGGGTGCCGCGATGCCGGTCGCGCGTTCGTCGTGATCGAGGACCAGCCTGACACCGCGCGCGCCGCGACCGGTCATGGTTGGAGCGTGGTGCTGGGCAATGCGCTGGACCCCGATGTGCTGCGCGAGGCGGGGGTGGCGCGGGCGACCAAGCTGCTGGTCGCGATCCCGGGCGGGTTCGAAGCGGGCGCGATCGTCCGCCACGCGCGCGCAATGAACCCGACGCTCTACATCCTGTCGCGCGCGCATTCGGCGGACGAGGTCGAGTATCTGAAGGGCCACGGGGTCGACCAGGTCGTGCTGGGCGAGGAAGAACTGGCGCGTACCATGTTGCGGATGGCGGGGGAGCAACGGCAGGCTCCGGCGTGAAGGTGCGGGGCGGACGTTCGATCATACGATAGGCTGGTTACGCTGTCGTAACTGGCGGCCCTGCCGTTGCAGCAATATATCCTTGATCCCGTCATGTTCGACATGGGGGATCAGGCAGTGAATATCTTCATACTTATGAGACGATATTTCGCGATACTTGCCGTTACCGTCCTTGTCAGCGCGTCGTCGCATGCATCGCAGTTGGACCCGCCGCCGACCGTTGCCGTTCCGGTGCAGATCGACATCGTGTACAAGGAACGTACCCTTGGTACGCCGCACCTTAGCCTGATGTATGACCGGCCGGCGATCATCTCGGTCGATCGGGTCCACGGATATTCGATGCGCGTCGTACTGACACGGACGGCCGTTGCCGGTCGTATCGTAGCGGACGTCGCGATGGAGTTGTTCGCCGAAGAGAACGGACGATGGATACCCGTATCGATGCCGAGAATGCGGATCGGTGCTATGGGAAAGGCATCGATGGAGGTTGCCCGACCGGAGGGTGGGCAGCCATTGCTGCGCCTGAACGTAACGGTCGGCTCCCCGACACTGTTACAGCAGATCGCCGAACCATGTCCGCCGTCGGCTGAGTCCGACTGGCGAAAGGCAATGACCGAAGCCGTCGTCTATGCTCCGTCCGCCATGCCCGACCGAACGATGGCTGCACCCAGCAAGTGTTGAGACGCGGCGTGTTTCCGGTGCTGTGGTCATTCCGCCTGTTGTGCCGACCCGCACAATTGCACCGGCCGGTGCTGTACGGACACGCATGACGTAAAGGCATCATCGTCGCAATGATATGGACTGACGGTTTTGGTCGCCTATCGTTCGGCGAGGCGATAGACGGGTGCATGTCCAATCATTCCGCTCCCACCGGCAACGTCGCGTTGCTCATCGATGCCGACAATGCCGGCGCCGCCTACCTCGATTCGGTGCTGACCGTCCTCGCCGAATTCGGCACGGTCAACGTCCGTCGCGCCTATGGCAACTGGGAGAAGCCGGGGCTGAAAAGCTGGAAGGCGCTGTTGATGCGCCACGGCATCGAACCGTTCCAGCAGTTCGACATCACCAAGGGCAAGAACGCGACCGACATGCGCATGACCATCGACGCAATGGACCTGTTGCTGCGCGGGCGGATCACCGGGTTCGGCATCATGTCCTCGGACAGCGACTTCATGCCGCTGGCGCAGCGCATCCGGCAGGAAGGCGTTCCGGTCTATGGCTTCGGCACCGACCGCACGCCCGAAGGGTTCCGCGAAAGCTGCACCCGCTTCATCGACGTGCAGTCGCTCGACGTCGAGGATGTCGCGAACATGCCGCTGCCGCCGCCGATCATCGGCGGGACGGCTCCGGTCGCGGCGGTTCCGGTCAAGCCCACCCCCGCCCCGGCACGCACTAAGCAGAAGGTCGATGCGGCGTTCGTGAAACTGCTGTCGGATGCGTATGACGCATCGCGGGTCGACAAGCGCGGTTTCGCCAGCCTCGGCGAGGTCGGACAGCGCGCCGCGAACCGGTCGAGCTTCGACACGCGCAACTATGGGTTCAAGCGGTTGTCCGACCTGATCGAACAGGTGAAGGAATTCGACGTCGAGCGCCGCGACACCGGGATTTTCGTCAAGCGGATCTGACGGAGGGCGAAGTTCCGGGCGGCGGATCGGCTGTCCGGTCGTCGCCCCGACGATCCTGCCAGTATCGGAATGCGGCGGCCTGCCGTTGCCGGACGAACGTGGCGGCCTCGCTGCCGGTCCACGCGCCGGCATAGGCGTCCCGCACGCCGGTATCGATCCACCAGCCCTGCCCCGGCAGACTGTCGGATTGACGCACGACCAGTACCGCAAGGCCCGGCTCGCCCCGCGCTTCCCCCGCCGCATCGATCGCGTCCAGCGTCCGGCACAGCGCGCGCATCTTCGGCCGGGTAAAGCGGTGGCCGAGCGCCAGCAGCAGTTCGGAATAGGTCATCGCCCGCGCATCGCGGGCGGCGTCGACCAGCAGACCCCGCACCCGTTCGACGTCGGCGATCGCGCCCGGTCCGTCCGCATCGATCATGCGGCACGGACCGGGCGGGGCCGCATCAGCGGGTAAGCTTCTTGTACGCCAGCCGTGTCGGGCGGTCGGCGGCGGCGCCCATACGGCGACGCTTGTCTTCCTCATAGGCTTCGAAATTGCCTTCGAACCACTCGACGTGGCTGTCGCCCTCGAACGCGAGGATGTGCGTGCAGAGGCGATCGAGGAAGAAGCGGTCATGGCTGATGACCACCGCGCAACCAGCGAAGGATTCCAGCGCCTCCTCCAGTGCGCGCAGCGTCTCGACGTCCAGATCGTTGGTCGGTTCGTCGAGCAGCAGGACGTTGCCGCCCTCCTTCAGCATCTTGGCGATGTGGACGCGGTTGCGTTCACCGCCCGACAATTGACCGACCTTCTTCTGCTGGTCCTGCCCCTTGAAATTGAACGCGCCGACATACGCCCGCGTGCCCAGTTCCTGCTTGCCGAAGCGGAAGATATCCAGCCCGTCCGACACTTCTTCCCACACGTTCTTGTTGGGATCGAGGTCGTCGCGCGACTGGTCGACATAGCCCAGCTTGACCGTCTGACCGATCTCGATCTTGCCGCCATCGGGCTGTTCCTGCCCGGTGATGAGCTTGAACAGCGTCGATTTACCAGCGCCGTTGGGGCCGATCACGCCGACGATGCCGCCCGGCGGCAGGTTGAAGTCAAGATTCTCGAACAACAGCTTGTCGCCATAGGATTTCGTCAGCCCTTCGGCCTCGATCACCTTGCCACCCAGTCGCTCGGGAATCTGGATCAGGATCTGCGCCTTGCCGACCGCGCGGTTTTCCTGGTTCTTGACCAGTTCGTCGAACGCACGGATGCGGGCCTTGGACTTGGTCTGGCGCGCCTTGGGCGTCTGACGCATCCACGCCAGCTCGTCCTGGATCGCCTTGGCCTTGCCCTGCTCCTCGCGCTCTTCCTGCTCCAGCCGCTTGGCCTTCTTTTCCAGATAGCCGGAATAGTTGGATTCGTAGGTGTAATACCGCCCGCGATCGAGTTCGAGCACCCAGTTGACGACGTTGTCGAGGAAGTAGCGGTCGTGCGTCACGAGAATGACGTTACCGGTATATTCCTTGAGATAGTTTTCGAGCCAGCCGACACTTTCGGCGTCGAGATGGTTGGTCGGTTCGTCGAGCAGCAGGATCTGCGGCTTTTCGAGCAGCAGCTTGCACAGCGCCACGCGACGCTTCTCACCACCCGACAGGTTTTCGACCGACGCATCGCCCGGCGGGCAGCGCAGCGCTTCCATCGCGATTTCAAGCTGGTTGTCGAGGCTCCAGCCGTCGACCGCATCGATCTTCGCCTGAAGCTCGCCCATCTCTTCGAGCAGCTTGTCGAAATCGGTGTCGTCCTGCGGATCGCCCATCTCCGCCGAAATGGCGTTGAAGCGATCGACCAGATCGGCGACCGGGCGCACCCCGTCCTTGACGTTGTCGATCACGTTCTTGGTCGGATCGAGCTTCGGCTCCTGCGCCAGATAGCCGACCTTGACCCCCTCGGCCGCCCACGCCTCTCCGACGAACTCGGTATCCATGCCGGCCATGATCTTCATCAGCGTGGATTTACCCGCGCCGTTCGGCCCGATGATCGCGATCTTCGCGTCGGGCAGGAACTGCAGGTGGATGTTGTTGAGCACCGGCTTGTTCGCGCCGGGAAAGGTCTTGGACAAACCCTTCATCACATAGCTGTACTGCACGGCCATTGCCGAAGGCTCCGTTCGATCGTCTGGAAGAAAGTCCGCCGCGATGTAGCGATCACCCGGCGGATTGGCAACGCGGACGCCGCTGCGTCATGGCCGCATGCATCTTTGCGTTGCAGGAAGAATCCGGCTGGGGCACGTGGCGTACACCCAACCGGAGAACCCGATGCGCGCCTTGCTTCTCGCTGCCCTCGCCCTTCCCCTGCCAGCGCTGGCGCAATCCTCCCCCGCGGAGGTTGCCCGTCTGCGCGACGCCGCGCTGACCGATCAGGTCGCGTGGGACATCACCGAAGGGCTGACGACCGAAATCGGCGCGCGGCTGGCCGGCACGCCGGACGAAGCGCGCGCCCGGACATGGGCGGTGGCGAAGATGAAGGCACTTGGCTTCAAAAACGTGCGCATCGAACCCTATCAGATGCCGGTATGGGTGCGCGGGGCGGAGACCGCCAGCATCGTCGCCCCCTTCCCGCAGAACCTCGCCGTGACCGCGCTGGGCAATTCGGGCGCGACGCCCGCTGCCGGGATCGAGGCGGAGATCGTCTATTTCCCGACGCTGGACGACCTGAAGGCCGTGCCTGCGGGTAGCTTGAGGGGCAAGATCGCGTTCGTCAGCCATGCGATGACCGCGACGCAGGACGGATCGAGCTATGGTCCGTTCGGACAGGTCCGTCGCGCCGGTCCCGGCATCGCGGCGCAAAAGGGCGCGGCGGCGATCGTCATCCGGTCGATCGGGACCGACTATCATCGCAACCCGCATGCCGGGGGCACGTCGTTCCCGGCCGGCGTCACGCCGATCCCGGCGGGCGCGCTGTCGATCCCCGATGCCGAACAGCTCGAACGCGTGTTGAAGCGCGGCAAGCCGGTGCGGTTGCGGCTGGTGCTGACGCCACGCCAGATCGGCATGCGCGAATCGGGCAATGTCGTGGGGGAGGTGCCGGGGCGTGACCCGTCGGCCGGAATCGTGCTGGTCGGCGGACATCTCGACAGCTGGGATCTGGGCACCGGCGCGTTCGACGATGCCGCCGGGGTCGCCATCACCGCCGCCGCCGCGAAGCGGATCATGGATGCCGGCCGGCCACGACGCACGATCCGCGTCGTATGGTTCGGTGCGGAGGAAGTCGGCGGGTTCGGCGGCACCGCCTATGCGCTGGCGCACAAGGGCGAACGCCACGCGTTGGCCGCCGAAAGCGACTTCGGTGCCGACCGCATCTGGAAGTTCGACGTCGCGCTGCCCGAGTCGGCGGGAGCGATCGCCGACCGACTCGGCACGGCCCTCGCCCCGCTCGGCATTGCGCGCGGGTCGGCGTTCGCGGGCGACGGGACCGATATCGGGCCGACGCTGGCAACCGGCGTGGCGGCGGTCGATCTGGCGCAATCGGGCCTGCGCTATTTCGATCTGCACCACACTCCCGACGATACGCTGGACAAGATCGATCCGGTGCAACTCCAGCAAAACGTAGCGGCATGGACCGCGATGCTGGCCGTCGTCGCCAACGCGCCAGAGGATATCGGACCAGTTCGTCGCACCCCGTGAACGCTTCACCACCCGTCGCAAAGCCGCATTCCTGCCACAATTGGACGTTGACGGCAGCGCAGCGTACGCTATTGCGGCAACTTCGCGACGGCGGTGACGCCGGTTGGACGCGAAATGGTTCACTATCTGGGAGCTACCCGCATGAAGAAGATCGCCCTCGTCGCCGCTGCTGCCGCTGCCCTGCTGTCGGTTGCCGCTTGCAAGAACACCCCGGCCGACAACGCAGCCGACGCCGCTTCGGACAACCTGGAAATGCAGGCCGACAACCTCGAAGCACTCGCTGAGAACACCTCGAACGAGGCAGTTGCTGCCGACCTGATCAACGCTTCGGAAAACGCCGAAGACGCATCGGATGCGATCGAGAACGCCGGCGAGCACAACGGCATGTAATTCCATGTCCGGTGCCGAACGGCACCGGACATGGAATAACGATCAGGGCGTCCCGGCAACGGGGCGCCCTTTTTCGTGTCGTCATGCTGCGTATGCGAACTGCCCGACCGGAGGCGCGAACATGGCATGAATGCGGCGACGATCAAGACACTTGCGCATTGCGGGACGCCGACGCTATCGGTTCGCGGCTGGCGGGGCCTGTAGCTCAATGGTTAGAGCTGGCCGCTCATAACGGCTAGGTTGCGGGTTCGAGTCCTGCCGGGCCCACCAGCGCTTGTGCCGCGTCGCCATTGCGCCTAGGGCACGAACATCGTCGGGGAGTGGCGCAGTCTGGTAGCGCGCCTGCTTTGGGAGCAGGATGTCGCAGGTTCGAATCCTGTCTCCCCGACCATCATCCGCTAAGTAATTGATTTCTCGTCGCTAACATGGCGATCGGGAATGGTTGTACCCACGACTGTACCCATCGTTGTACCCATTGGGGGCGATGGATTGGGCTTACCGAACCTCAAGCTGCGCGGTGGCAGCTATCACTGGCGCAGGAAGATCACCGTGGCCGGCGCGGCGGTGCCGCTATCCCTGTCGCTCGGCACAGGGAATTATCAACGCGCCCGGTGTATGGCAGACAGACTTGGTGCGACGGTCGAGAG
This sequence comes from Sphingomonas sp. CFBP 13720, assembly GCF_014842075.1. Lineage (GTDB taxonomy): Bacteria > Pseudomonadota > Alphaproteobacteria > Sphingomonadales > Sphingomonadaceae > Sphingomonas. Next base: position 286,551 of record NZ_JACYVA010000004.1, on the reverse strand, counting down.
TTTGCGTGTGGCCTATGGTCAATCGACGGGGCTGACCCCCGATCAGCTGAAGCGGGTGTTCAGCGATGCCCTGCGCTGGCAGTTGCAGCGTATCGAGCAGGATCAGGTCGGCAGCCCCGCCCGGTCGGAAGATCACGCCACGATCAATTCCATCTATGCTGAAGCCTGGGCGTTCCCTGGGCACAAGGGCGTCGAAGCACGCTGGACACCAGACGAGCATGACCGATTGATCGATGCCGGCTGGAGCGAGGAGCGCGCGAAGGCAGTGGCGGATCTCGTGTTCGATCTCCAGAACGGTAATCCGGTTTCGAAGGCGCAGCTCGACAGCTACAGTGAGGCATTCGGCATCGCCTCCACGCGGGACAACCTCGCGCGGATGGCGCGGACGATCTGCTCGGCTCGTGCGTCGGCATGCCGCGAGGCAACTGCCCGCCTCCCCGTTGGCGACGACGACATGGCGCAATGGATCGACGAGGCATTGGTCGATGATACGCCATTCGCCTTCGAACAAGCCGAGCGACGACCCGTTTCGTCGACTGCATTGAACCCAGAGCAATCCGCGCCGACGGCACGGGAAGCTGTCGACATTAATGAGGCGCCCCCATCACCGGCTCTGAAGCGCCCGAAGAAGCGCCTGCTCGACGCGGCCGAGGAATGCGTCACGGCCTATCAGAAAGCCGGCGCCTGGGACGCGGACTCGATGAAGCAGGTGCGCACAGCATTGCGGCTGTTCGATCATGCCTGCGGCAGCGGCATCTACATCGAAGACTTGGAGCAGTCGCACCTCCGCTCTTTCACGACCCTGTGTCGGTCGTTGCCGAATCGCTGGGGCCGCACCCGCGAAGAGCAAGCCGGCGGCATCGCTGCCAGCTTGATGCGGGCGGCAACCATGCCACCGACCGATATCGGCATCAGCCAAGCGACCATCAACAAGCACCTGACATGGGTCACGGCCGTTCTCGCCCATGCGGCAGGCGAGGATGACGATCCGGAAGCCCATCGGCCGGCGAAGCCGCTTTCTTTCACGGTGGCACGAGCCGGCATAGGCAAGACATCGCGCAAGGCAAAAAAACGAGATCGCGACAAGCGAGCCAATTGGACGATACAGGAGGTCGCCGAGCTTTTGTCCGCACCGGTCTGGACAGGCGCGGCAGGGATCGACCGCCGCCTGAAACCGGGCACCGAGATCATTCACGACGCCTGGTACTGGATGCCGCTCATGCTGCCCTTGTATGGCGGTCGCAGTTCGGAACTCGCCGGATTGGGGCTGGCGGAGGTGCACGAACTGGAACCGATCCCCTACTTCCTGATCGACTATACCGAAGATCGCGCGCTCAAGAACATTCAGTCGATCCGGAGGTTGCCGATTCATCCCGAACTGATCCGCCTCGGGTTCATTGATTACGTGACGGAATTGCGAGCAGCGGGTTGCACGCTGCTGTTCCCGGAAATGAAGTCATCGGGATCGACCACTTTTGCCGGAACGTTCTACAAGTCAATTTTCAAGCCGCTGCGGCAGTGGGCCTTTCCCGATGGCACGTCGTGGCGCCACCGCGTTGGCGGTGCATTTAAAGACAAGGACGTGCACAGTTTTCGCGGCTTAGCCACCACCCTTTTGAAGGGACGTGTCGCCAGCGAAGTCCGCTGCGATCTGTTTGGCCATGAAGGCGAAACGGAAACCGCGCGCACCTATGACGAGGAGGCAGAGCTTTCTATCAAGCTCGACGCACTACAGCTATTGACGCCCATGACCGCGCATATCCAACCCAGCCAGCTAATCAACATTAGGCCAATTGCGCGACTAAAGCATGGAACGGGCCGACGAGAACCGCGCTCTAAGTCAAATATTTGAACGATGACACGTAGCCGTCAGCAAAATGACGCCTAAGGATACAAAGCGAAACCATGGCAAACATCACGCGACGACGAACGGGCGAGTTTCTCCGAAGCTGTTCGAGGCACTGATCGCTGAGCCCGAAGGCATGGCCGCCGGAGCAGCGATGAAGGCCGTTCGCACCTCGATACCGCTCACCGCTTTCGAGAAGGGGCAATACCCTTCAGGCGGTGAACGGTTCGAAAAGATTCTGCGCTTCGCGACCGTCGACTGCGTGAAGGCGGGTTGGCTGCACAAGAGCAACGGCGTCTGGAGCGTCACGGATATAGGTCAAAAGGCCTACAAGACTTATGTCGACCCTGAAGCGTTCTACAAGGAAGCGTGCCGCCTCTATGGCGCGTGGAAGGCTCAGCGCGATGCATCCGAGGTGCTGCCCGGTGAAGCAGCCGAGGCTGAAGCCATCGAAGAGGCTGCGGAGAAGCTCAGCGTCACTGTAGAAGCGGCGCTAGACCATGCCTGGACCGAAATCTCGCAATTTCTGCACTCGAGCGACCCCTTCGAGTTTCAGGAGATGGTCGCCGATCTGTTGAGGGGCATGGGCTACCACGTGTCCTGGGTTTCACCGCCGGGCAAGGACAATGGCGTCGACGTCATTGCCTTTGCCGACCCTCTCGCCACTGTCGGACCGAGGATCAAGGCACAGGTTAAACGCTGGCAATCCAAGGTCGATAGCGATGGCTTGAAGTCGTTCCTCGCGACCCTTTCACCCGGCGATGTCGGCATTTATATCTGCTTGGCGGGTTTCACCAAAGACGCGCAGGATTATGCCCGCAATCAGGAAACGCGGAGAGTGACGCTGATCGATGCCCGTCGATTCTTCGATCTTTGGGTCGAGAATTACTCCGAGCTCGCCGATCAGGCACGTCGCCGGTTGCCGATCGTTCCGGTCTACTTCCTAGCGCCTGCCAGCTAAATGCATGGTGACAACGATCGAAAAGCCATGAGCAGACCTCTTCCTTCGGATCAGAGTCTTGAAACCTTGTAGGATCGTCACCTCTGAAGCACGCGCATTGCTCTCACGCGTCGCCACAGGCTACTAGCGGCCCCAAGTCGTTGAAGCGTAGGGGTCAAGGTGCCGATACTGGATTGGATGACGCGCGGGGAGGATGTGCGCGCGGCGGCGGCGGTGCCCTATCGGTTGCTGGAAGCGGTGCCCGCGCTGAACGGCGGCAATGCCGACACCGCCAACATGCTCATCCAAGGCGACAATCTCGACGCGCTGAAGGCGCTGCTGCCCTATTACAAGGCGGCGGTGAAGTGCATCTACATCGACCCGCCCTATAATACGCGGTCGGCGTTCGAGCATTACGACGACAATCTGGAACACAGCCAGTGGCTGGCGATGATCTATCCGCGCCTAGTGCTGTTACGCGAACTGCTGGCGGAAGACGGCAGCCTCTGGGTGTCAATCGACGACAATGAGGGGCATTACCTTAAGGTTGTGATGGATGAGGTATTTGGGCGGCGGAATTTTGTGTCAAACGTCGTCTGGCAGAAAATCTAGACTGTAAAAAATTCCGCACGGCATCTTTCTGAAATGCATGACCACATTATGGTCTATGCCAAGAATGCAACCAACTGGCAAATCAACCTACTACCTCGATCAGAGGAACTCAATGCCAGCTACACAAATCCCGACTCAGACATACGCGGCCCGTGGACGACCAATGCCGTTCAAGCTCGCAACTTCTACGGTGCCGGAACTTATGAAATCCTCTCTCCCTCTGGTAAGGTTTTTAGCCCACCTGCCGGGACTTACTGGCGTGTATCAAAAGAGAATTTCGACAGACTCAACTCCGAAGGAAGAGTGTGGTGGGGGCGTGATGGTTCGTCCATACCGCGGATCAAGCGCTATCTGTCGGAAGTCAAACAAGGAGTTGTCCCTGCGTCGATGTGGTTTCATGAAGAAGCTGGGCAAAATGCGCAGGCAAAAGCGGAAGTGCGCGATCTCTTGAATGAAGCCCCCGTATTCGGGACGCCGAAGCCGGAAAAGCTTATGGAGCGCATTCTCGTCATAGCCTCTAACCCCGGCGAAGTCGTGCTCGACAGCTTTCTCGGCTCCGGCACCACGGCGGCGGTGGCGCACAAGATGGGCCGGCGCTGGATCGGGATCGAGATGGGCGACCATGCCGAAACACATTGCAAGCCGCGTCTCGACAAGGTGATCGCGGGCGAACAGGGTGGCATATCCGAAGCGGTCGGCTGGACCGGCGGTGGCGGCTATCGCTATTTTCGGCTGGGCGCGCCGGTGTTCGAGGCGGACGGACACATCGCCGACGGCATCCGCTTCGCGACGCTCGCCGCCCATGTCTGGTTCAGCGAGACGGGAACTCCCTTAACCGGTTCTGCCGATACCCCCGTGCTGGGGGTGCATGACGGCATGGCCTATGCGCTGCTCTACAACGGCATTCTCGGCGACCGGTCGGTCAGCGGCGGCAACGTCCTGACCGCCGCGCTGCTCGCGCGGCTGCGGGTGGAAAGCGGCTGGGACGGGCCGATGACCGTCTATGGCGAATGGTCAAAGCTGGGCGCGGCGCGGCTGGCCGAAGCCCAGGTCGTCTTCAAGCAGACCCCCTATGACGTGAAGGCCCGCTGATGGAACTGAAGGACTATCAGCGCCGGGCGCTCGACGCACTTCGCACCTTTCTCGACCAGGCGGCGATCCGCGACCATGCGGCCGCTTATGCTGCCGCCTGCGCGGTCGGCGAGCCTGGGGCATATGGCGCGGCCTATCGACCACTCGCAGGTTTGTTGGGCGTGCCCCATTGTTGTCTTCGCCTGCCAACCGGCGGCGGCAAGACGCTGCTCGCTGCTCACGCGATTGGCATCGCGCGTGATACGTATCTGGCGCGCCGCTACCCGGTAGTCCTGTGGCTGGTCACGTCGAGCGCGATTGCCGACCAGACGCTGGGTGCGCTTAAGAAGATCGGTCACCCCTATCGCCAGGCGCTGGAGGCGCAGTTCGGTGGTGCGGTGCGCATCTACGGCATTGACGAGCGGCGGCATCTTCGTCCGCAGGATATGGCGGATGCCGCGACCGTAATCGTCGCCACCGTCCAGTCATTCCGCGTCAACAACGTCGCCGACCGCAACGTCTATCGCGACGACGAGGAGCTTGAGCCCCACTTCGCCGCGCTCCCGGCGGGATCCGACCTTGCCCGGCACGACAACGGCCCCCGCCGGGGCACGCCGATCGCCAGCTTCGCGAACCTGCTCAAACTGCACAGACCGTTGGTGATTGTCGACGAAGCGCACAACTTCACCTCGACGCTGTCCGGCGAAACGTTCGGCCGTCTGGCGCCTGCCGCCGTCGTCGAGTTCACCGCCACGCCGGTGCGCTCGAACGTCATCGTCTCTGCCACCGCCGCCGAGCTGAAGGCGGCGGACATGATCAAGCTGCCGATCCATCTGTCGCAGCACGGCAGCTGGCAGGCGGCCATCGCCCATGCGGTTGATAACCGTGCCTGGTTGGAGGGCATCGCCGCCCGGGACGGCGGCGGCATTCGCCCCATTGCGCTCTATCAGGCGCAGCCCGCACGCGAGGGGGCCGAGGCGACGGTCGACGTGGTGAAGCGCCACCTAATCGAGGATTGCCGCATCCCCTCGGACCGGATCGCGGTGGCGACTGGCAACCAGCGCGAGCTCGACGGCATCGACCTTTTCGACCCCGCCTGCATCATCGAGCACGTCATTACCGTCGACGCGCTAAAGGAAGGTTGGGACTGCTCCTTCGCCTATGTCTTCTGCTCGCTCGCCAGCATCCGCAGCGGCGGTGCGGTGGAGCAGTTGCTCGGCCGCGTGCTGCGCATGCCCTTTGCGACGCGCCGGTCGTCGGAGGAACTGAACCGCGCCTATGCCCATGTGTCCGAACGCAATTTCTTCGAAGCGGCCGAGGGATTGAAGGACCGCCTGACTGAAATGGGCTTCGACGAGCGGACCGCGCTGGAAGCGATCGTCGAGCAACCAGAGACGTTCGACTGGTGCGGGGATCAACCGCTGTTCACCCGCCCCGAACTGCCGGTGCTGTGCGTGCAGGAGCGCCCTGATCAGAGTGGCTGGACCCCCGAAATGGTGTCGGCAACGCGCATTGCCGACGATGGCGCGGGCGGCATCGCGATCACGTTCGACACCACCGCGCCCGACGCCGTGTTGCGCGACGTCGCAGCGGCGGTCAGCGCGTCCGAGACGACGCCCATGGCGGCGATCGAAGCGTTCATCGTTCAGCGCGCGGCGGCGCTGTCGCCGGCCGAACAGGGCGAGGTGCTGACGCTACCCCGCCTCGCGATCGAGCGCGATGGTCAACTCGAGATCGTCTTTCCCGAGACGCTGGTCGACGTAGGCGGCTGGAACTTGGCGGCGGTCGACACTAGCCTGCCCGGCTTCGCATTGACCGACCGGCCTGACACGTTCGAGATGGACGTAGACGGCGATCAGGTCGTCTATACCCGCATCGACGCTGCTGCCGAGCTGGCGCTGGACGACGCAACTGATTGGGATGTGGCGGCCCTCTCCCGCTGGCTCGATCGCACGACCCGCCAGCGGGACGTCGCCCAACCCATCTTTCTCGAATATTGTCGCCGCGTCGTCGAGCGCGTTGCCGAGCACATCCCCCTCGCCCAACTCGTTCGCGGCAAATACGCGCTTCGCCGCGCGATCATGGCGCGGGTGGGCCAGCTCCGCCATGAGGCGGGCGCACGCGGCGTTCAGCTACTGCTAGGAGACATCGCGCCCGTATTGGCGCTGGGTGACAACGGTTTCAGCTTCAGCAAAGCTGGCTATGACCCGCGAACGCCATATTCCGGACCTTGGCGGCCAAGGAAGCACCTCTTCTCCCAAGTTGGCGACTTAAAGCACGGTGGCGAGGAATGGATGGCCGCCGTGCAAATCGACGATCACACCGCCATTCACCGCTGGGTCCGAAACGTCGATCGCACGGCGTGGTCCTACGCGCTACCGACTGCGACCGACTTCTTCTACCCCGACTTCGTCGCCGAATTGAAGGACGGTCGCAAGCTAATCATCGAATACAAGGGCGCCGACCGCAAAGACAGCGCTGAAAACCTCGAGAAGAAAAACATCGGCGCGCGACTGCAGGAAGTGAGCGACGGACACGTGCTGTTCCTATGGGCGGAGCTGGAACGCGACGGTAACGTTTCAAGGCAGATCGACATGGCGATCAGGTAATCGCTTATTGTCTTGAATGGTGTTTTTAGACCAGTCGCGCTCACCCTATCTTACGGATCTCCAACGCCTGCTACTTGTTCAGCCTCATGGCCGACATCGAAATGCAGACTTCTCGCCATGTGATCGGTCCTGCGGGATAGCGGACCCGAGCAGCAGCAGGACCATCAGGCTGGCAGAAGCCCGGCCGCGCGGTAGCTGTCGATCATCGTGTCGAAGAGCGCGATATCCGCACGGCCCCTTGCGAATAGCTGCGCGCCGGAGACGGCCGCATAGATCGCCCTTGCCCTGTTCCTGCTTTCGCCTGGTCCGACAACGTTTGCGTCGACGAGGAGTTTGCTCAACCAGTCAACGTTGACGTCAGCGAAGCTCTGGACCTCGACTTTTACCTCGTCCGGAAGGTCGTCATATTCCGCCGCCATGAAGCTCGACAGGCAGATGCGGTTGTCGTTCGACAACGACGTGCGGAAAATTCCTGGATAGCGGCGAAGCGCACCAAGAGGCTCTGATGCCTCATCCGAAATCACCACCAACTGCTTGACCGTATCCTCCCAATAGCGTCGCGCTACCGCCGCACCGAGATCGGCCTTCGTCGCGAAATGATGATGAATGCTCGGTGCCTTGATCCCGACCTCGGCGGCGATGTCGCGAAAGTTCAGGCCGTTATAGCCGCGCGCCATGGCGCTTCGCCTTGCCGCGGCGAGCACTGCCTCTCTAGAATTCGACACTGCCATCGCCCCGCCTACTCCGCCAACCGACCAATTGGTAGATAGGGGTTGACCATCAGGAAGCAACCGCCCAACTGAGTGACTACCAATCACTTGGTAGGGACGCCTCATGACCGATCAGACATCGCCTGAAAGCCCAAAGCTTCGCCTGTTCACCTCCCCCTCTGCCTTCCCCAACCCGCAGCGCCTGCGCATCTTTCTACACGAAAAGGGCATCGCCGATCGCTTTGACGAGCAGGTCTACGACATGTCACCGGTCGGCGAGCAGCGGCAGTGGAAGCATCTCAAGATGAATCCCTGGGGCGAGACCCCGACACTCCAGCTTGCCGACGGTAGCTTCATCTCGGAAACCGCGGCCGTCGTCCGTTATCTTGACCAGGCGTTTCCAGGTCGCCGGATCATGGGCGAGACCCCGGAGGAACAAGGCCTGGACGCGATGTGGGACAACCGCGTCTGGGTGCACATCCTTTACCGCATCACCACCACGTTCCATGTCCTGCATCAGGGGCTCGGTCCCAAGCTCGAACTGACGGCGAACGCTGCTTGGGGCGAGCATTGCCGCAAGGAAGCGCTGGCGCATACCTCGCTGGTGGACCGGCACCTCGCCGATGGCCGCGACTGGCTGCTTGGCGGTGACGAGCCAACCTTCTCCGACATCACGCTGGCGACGGCGATCGCGTTCTCCAAGTTCGAGGTGAACGCCATGCCGCTCGACGAGCGCTACGAACATATCGATGCGTTCTGGCAGCGGTGGCAGCGCCGCCCGACATTCCTCGCCGCCTATGGGGATCGGAGCAGCGGCGTGCCAGAACTGGACAACCGGCCGTAGCACCCAACGTGCTACCTGGCTCGTTTCAAGCCGGTCGGGGGTGAAACGGCAGCCCGAGCGTTACAGCCGCCTGCCCTCGCCCCTTATTACTCCTACGGAAGATCATATCATGGCCGATCTGCCTGTCAGCCCCGTCCTGCAACCCGTCACGATCGGTGATCTGCAACTGCGGAACCGTATCGTCATGGCACCGCTCACGCGCAGCCGCTCGAACGAGGAAGGTATCCCCCCGGCGTTCGCCGCGGACTATTACGCACAACGCGCCGATGCCGGCCTTATCATCACCGAAGCGACGAACATCTCGTCCCAGGCGCGCGGTTACGCGATGACGCCCGGCATCTGGTCGGACGCGCAGGTGGCGGCATGGAAGCCCATCGTCGAAGCCGTCCATCGGCGTGGCGGCAGGATCTTCCTTCAGCTCTGGCATACTGGCCGGATCTCGCATCCCGATCTTCATGGCGGCGCCCTTCCCGTGGCGCCGTCCGCGATCGCGGCGGAGGGGCAGGCGTTCACCAATGACGGGATGAAGGATTTCGTCGTTCCGCGCGCGCTGGAAACGGACGAAGTCCCCGCCATCGTCGAGGACTACCGCCATGCCGCCGAACAGGCCAAGGCAGCCGGGTTCGATGGCGTCGAAGTGCATGCCGCGAACAATTACCTGCTCGAACAGTTCATCCGCGACAGCACCAACCAGCGCACCGATGCCTATGGCGGCTCGATCGAGAACCGTCTCCACTTTCCGCTCGACGTGGTGCGTGCCGTGGTCGAGGTCTGGGGAGCAAATCGCGTCGGCATTCGCATTTCGCCGGCAACGACCGAGCCCGGAAAGACCCCGCTCGACAGCCAGGTCGGGCGCACGTTCGACACGTTCGTCGATGCCTTGTCCGAGATCGGCCTGTTATACATTCACGATATCGAAGGCGTGACCCAGCAGACGCGCGACGTGCCGGACGGCGTCGACTTTCAGGAGCTGCGCAAGCGCTTCTCGGGCGCCTATATCGCCAATAACCAGTATACGCTCGATCTCGCCGAGAAGACGCTGGCGGACGGGGATGCCGATCTGTTCAGTTTCGGCCGGCCCTTCCTCGCCAACCCCGATCTCGTCGAGCGGCTGCGGACCGGCGCCCCACTTGCCGAGGCTCCGAAGCGCTATTGGTATGGCGGTGGCTCGGTCGGCTACTCGGACTGGCCCGGAATGAACGGGCGGATCGAGCTTCCGTAATTCAAGGGCGTGCGTTCGCCTGCATGTATAATCGAGGAGAGATAATTTGCTGTTTCATACGATGGTAGGATCGAACGACATCGAGCGATCCAAGCGCTTCTACAATGCAGTGCTAGGTGCCCTAGGAGCCGAAGAGGCGACGCTGAACATGGCCGGCAGCGGTCACACCCGCCTGTTCTACCGCAATGAGGGCGGGACGAACTTCATCGTTACCCAGCCGATCAACGACGAACCGGCCACCGTGGCCAATGGCGGCACCGTGGCTTTTTCGTGCAACTCGCCCGAACAGGTCGAACTGTTCCATGATATCGCTGTCGCCAACGGCGGCACCTCGATCGAGGACGAACCCGGTCCGCGTGAGTCAGCGATGGGAACCATCCATCTGGCCTATGTCCGCGACCCGGACGGCAACAAGCTGTGCGGAATCCACATCCCGTCATAATAGCCGAGCCCAGCCGATCGGCTCAGGTGGCCCCTTTCACATCGCTAGCGGACCGGTAGGTATCGGTCTGCCAGCAATGCCATGTCACGACGGACCCGATTTCGCGTTCGTCGGAACCGGCTATTCCTCGATTGGGCCGGCAATCCGTTCCGGCTGCCGATAATCGCCCCCTTCTTACTCCGCTATCACGAGGCAACGATCGCCTGCGCGTCGTGAAGAGGCAACCTGCGGCGTCCGCGATCATTCCCCTGACAACAGACATCGCATCGGAGATACATGGTGAAGACACGCAAGCTTGGTTCGCAAGGCCTTGAGGTCTCTGCGCTCGGCCTCGGCTGCATGGGGATGAGCGACTTTTATGGCGGTCGCGACGAAGCGGAATCGGTCGCGACCATCAACCTCGCGCTCGACCGCGGCGTCACTTTCCTGGACACCGCCGATATGTATGGGGTCGGCGCCAACGAGGAACTGGTTGGCCGTGTCGTGCGCGAACGCCGCGAATGGGTGGTCGTCGCGACGAAGTTCGGCATCGATCGGGGCGCCGATGGCAAGGGCCGCAGCATCAATGGCCGCCCCGACTATGTCCGCCGTGCATGCGATGCCAGCTTGAAGCGCACCGGGCTTGACGTCATCGACCTCTACTACCAGCACCGCGTCGACCCCGACGTGCCGATCGAGGAGACGGTAGGCGCGATGGCGGAGCTGGTGACGGCCGGCAAGGTGAAGTATCTCGGCTTGTCCGAGGCGTCGCCGGCGACCATTCGCCGCGCCCATGCGGTCCACCCCATCACTGCTCTACAGACCGAATATTCGTTGTGGAGCCGGGATCCCGAAGCAGAAATCCTGCCGACGGTGCGCGAACTCGGCATCGGCTTCGTGCCCTACAGCCCGCTCGGCCGGGGTTTTCTCACCGGTCAGATCACCGCGCCCGACGACCTCGCCGCAGATGATTTCCGGCGCCATCATCCACGCTTTCACGGGGAAGCGTTCCAGCGCAACCTCGACCTCGTCAAGGCGGTCGGCGCTATGGCCTCCGATAAAGGCTGCACGCCGGCGCAACTGGCGCTTGCCTGGGTGCTCGCGCAGGGCCACGACGTCTTGCCGATCCCCGGCACCAAGCGGCGTACCTATCTGGAAGACAACCTCGGCGCGATCGACGTGACGCTGGACGCGGACGATATCGCCCGCATCGACGCGATCATGCCGCCCGGTGCAGCCGAGGGACAGCGCTATGCCGACATGGCGAGCATCGACCGATGAGTGCCGTCTCGTTCGCGGCGATCGCGCCGGGCAATCTCGCCGTCGTGACGGGTGGGGCCAGCGGCATCGGGCTGGCCGCCGCGTGCGCATTCGCCGCACGTGGCATGCGGGTCGCTATCCTCGACCGGCCGGGCGAAGCGCTCGATGCGGCGGCCGGATTGATCGACGGGGCGCGCGCGCACGCCGTCGACGTCGCTGACCCGGTGGCAATGCGCACCCTCGCCACCACGCTTGGGCCGGCATCCGTCCTGATGAACAACGCCGGCATCGGCCAGGGCGGTGATGTTTTCGCCAGCCAGGAGGCGTGGACAAGGCTGCTCGGCGTCAACCTCATGGGTGTTCTGAACGGCATCCAGAGCTTCGCGCCGCTGATGGTGGAGGGACACGGGCCGGGCCTCGTCATCAACACCGGCTCCAAGCAGGGCATCACCCAGCCGCCGGGCAACACCGCCTACAACGTCAGCAAGGCAGGGGTTAAAGCCCTGACCGAAGGCCTGGCACATACGCTGCGCGAGCAGACAGGGGACCGGGTCAGCGCGCACTTGCTGATCCCTGGCTTCACCTACACGGGCATGACCTCTCCGCGGCCGGAAAAGCCGGCTGGCGCCTGGACGCCGGAACAGGTGGTCGATCTCATGTTCGATCGTCTGGCGCGCGGCGACTTCTACATTCTCTGCCCTGACAACGAGACCACGCCGGCACAGGACGCGAAACGCATCGCCTGGGCGGCAGGCGACATCACCGGGAACCGCCCCGCCCTGTCCCGCTGGCACCCCGATTACGCGGCCGAATTCGCCCGCTTCATGGAGGATGACGCATGAGGATCGGGTTCATCGGGCTGGGTCAGATGGGCGGCGCCATCGCGGCCAATCTGATCAAGGCAGGCCATGAGGTGACGGTCTGGAACCGTTCGACAGACAAGACCGACGCGCTTGTCGACGCGGGCGCAGCTCGCGCGGCACGGCCGGTCGATACGGCCCAAGGCGATCTCGTCATGACCATGCTCGCCGACGACCGGGCGGTGGAAGACGTGGTACTCGGCGAGGACGGCATCGTCGGCGCTCCTGCACTGCACGTCGGGCACAGCACGATCAGCATCGCCCTTGCCGACCGGCTCGCGGCGGATAGTGGCACCGGCGGTTACGTTTCTGCACCCGTCTTCGGCCGTCCACCGGCGGCGGCAGCGGGCAAGCTGTTCGTGGTCGCGGCAGGCGTGGACGCTGCATTGGATCGCTGCGACCCGGTGTTCGCCGATATCGGTCAGCGGACTTTCCGGATCGGCGACAAGCCGTCCGCGGCCAACCTGGTGAAGCTCAGCGGCAACTTCATGATCATGGCCGCCGTGGAGGCGATGGCCGAGGCGATGACGCTGGCCGAAAAGGGCGGCGTCGATCGTCAGACCCTGCTGGAGGTGCTGACGGGAACCCTGTTCGGCGCGCCGGTCTACCACATCTATGGCGAGATCCTGCTGAAGGACCGCTTCCAGCCCGCCGGGTTTGCGGCGCCATTAGGCTTGAAGGACATGACGCTGGCCGATACCGCTGCCACTTCGCTTGGGGCACCGATGCCGCTTCTCGGGATCGTCCGCGACCACCTTCGCAGTGTCATCGCGACGGAAGGCCCGGACCTTGATTGGGCTGGTATAGCGCTTGCCGTCAGAAAGAGTGCGAAGCTTTAGACACCCGCGGACGCAATACGGGGACTACCCGGCACGCGGGCATCTCAAGGAAAGCTGGATAACGGAAAGGCCCGGTTGTGATCGTGCAGCCCCCCTTCCCGGCTTCCTGACGTCGGCGAGCCAAGCGTCCATCTCTTACTCCACGGCAGCGCCCTAGAAGGTAACTTCCATTGGCCCACTGCTACATGCCGACAACGGCACCGCCCTTCATAACCAGCCGCACGGCACGCACGGCGGAGATGTTCAGCGTGGGATCACCCGCAACCGCGACCAGATCCGCGAGCAGGCCCGGCCTCACCGCGCCGAGACGGTCGCCCATCCGCATCCACCGCGCGTTGCCCGAGGTGGCGGCGAGCAGCACCTGCGCCGGCGTCATTCCCGCTGCCACCATCAACTCCAGCTCGCGCGCGTTCGTGCCGTGCGCGAATACGCCTGCGTCGCCACCCATGCAGATCGGCACGCCGGCGGCGAGCGCAAGGCGGAGGCTGTCACGGCTTGCCTTCACCGCGGCGGGGGTCGGCTCCGCGCCGGTCCAGCCGCGATAGCGTGCGCTCGCGTCCGCGGCGGCGAGCGTCGGGCACAGTGCGATCTTCTTCGCCGCCATGCTCGCGAAGATCGCGGGCGTCCCGCCATAGCCATGCTCGATCGTGTCGACGCCCGCCTCGATCGCGCGACGCATACCCTCCACGGTTGAGGCGTGGACCGCGACGGGACGTCCGGCGTCGTGCGCTGCCGCCACCGCTGCCCTGATTTCGTCGAGGCTCAGCGTCGCGCGACTCTCCTCGCCTGCCCGCCAGCGATAGTCGGCGTAGAGCTTCACCCAATCCGCGCCGGCGGCGATTTGCCGACGGACCGCCGCAACCATCTGCTCGGCGCCCGAGACCTCCTCCGCACCCTGCGGGATGTCGACCCCTGGCTCGAACCCCTTGGGGCCGTAGGCCCCGAGCGCGACGATTGCGCGCGTCGCCACGCTCAACCGTGGACCCTCGACGATCCCCTGATCGATCGCCGCCTTCAGCCCGACATCGGCATAGCCAGCCCCTTCGGTGCCGAGGTCGCGCTCGCTGGTGAAGCCTGCCCGCAAGGTCGCACGCGCGTTCGCCACCGCACGCGCGGTGCGCAGCGCCAGCGGTTCATGCAGCACCTGATCGTCCCAGCTCGCCTCGTCATAGGGGTGGAGAAACAGGTGACCATGCCCCTCGATCATGCCCGGCATCAGCGTGTCACCGGCGAGGTCGATGATGTGCGCGCCCGCAGGAACGGCCAGGTTCGGGCCGACCGCGACGATCCGGTCGCCACGCACCAGCACCTGCCAGCCAGCGTGCATTTTCCCGTCGACCCCATCGAACACCGCCGCGGGTCGTAGCAGCGTCGCGGTGCTCATCGAGGTCTCGACCGGCGGGGCGCTTGCGCCGCCGAGCATCACTGCCGTCATTATCGCCAACCAGCGCTTGGCCATGCCTCACTCCCCGTTCTAGGCTGGCGCCATGGTTACGCTCCTCCGGCGCACGCACAATCCGTTGATCGTCGCAGCCCTCCTGGCGACGACCGCCGCCGCGCCCGATCCCGACATGGCGCGGTGGAAGGCCGAGGCAGCTCGAGTGACGATCACGCGCGACGACTGGGGCATCCCGCACGTCCGCGGTCGCAGCGACGCCGACGCGGTGTTTGGCATGACCTACGCGCAGGCAGAGGACGATTTCGCCCGCATCGAAGCCAACTACCTGACCGCGCTCGGTCGCACTGCTGAGGCCGATGGCGAGGAGGCGATCTGGGCCGACCTGCGCCAGCGGATGTTCGTCGATCCGACCGAGCTCCAGGCGCAATATGCCGCGTGTCCCCCATGGCTGCGCGCGCTGATGGATGCCTGGGCGGACGGGCTGAACTTCTATCTCGCGACGCACCCGCGGGTGAAACCCAAGGTGCTGACCCGGTTCGAGCCGTGGATGGCACTGAGCTTCACCGAAGGCAGCATTGGCGGCGATATCGAGCGCATCTCGCTCGCCGACCTCAAGACCTTCTACGGCCGGCCGACCCCACCAACGCCGGAAGAGCTGGGGGCGGTGCCGCGCGAACCATCGGGGTCGAACGGCATCGCTATCGCGCCGAAGCTGACCGCGAACGGCCGGCCCCTGCTCCTCATCAACCCGCACACCAGCTTCTACTTCCGCTCGGAAGCGCAGATGACCAGCGACGAGGGCCTGAACGCCTACGGCGCCAGCACCTGGGGGCAGTTCTTCGTCTACCAGGGGTTCAACGCGCACGCCGGCTGGATGCACACCTCCTCCACCGTCGACAATGTCGATCAGTTCGCCGAGGCGGTCGCCCGTCGCGGCGGCGGCTGGGGTTACCGCTACGGGGCCGAGACACGCCCGGTCGCTGCGCGCACGGTGACGCTCCGCTTCCGCCGGCCCGATGGCGGCATGGGCGAACGGCGATTCACCACTTGGGCCACCCATCACGGTCCCATCGTCGCGGCGAAGAACGGCCGCTGGATCGCGACCGCGCTGATGTGGCGGCCCGTCCCGGCGCTGGAGCAGAGCTGGCTGCGCACCAAGGCCAACGATCTCGCCTCGTACCTCGCGGTCGCCGAGCGCAAGGCGAACTCCTCCAACGACACGCTGTTCGCCGACGACAAGGGCGAGATCGCGTTCCTGATGCCGCAATTCATGCCGGTCCGCGATGACCGGTTCGATTATACCCGCCCCGTCGACGGCAGCGATCCCGCGACCGACTGGCAAGGGCTGCACTCGCTCGCCAGCCTGCCGAGCGTCGCCAACCCGCGGGTCGGTTGGGTCCACAACACCAACGACTGGCCTTGGAGCGCGGCGGGGCCGGACAGCCCAAGGGCAGCCGACTATCCGCGCTACATGGATCAGACCGGCGGCAATGCCCGCGGCGAACACGCCGACCTGCTGCTGACCGGCCGGCGGGGCTGGACGCCCGAGCGGCTGCGCGCCGCCGCCTACGATCCCTATCTGCCCGCCTTCGCGCGACTGCTGCCCGGCCTGGTCGCCGCGTGGCGCGCACTGCCAACGAACGACCCGCGCCGACGGACGCTGGCCGGGCCGATCGCGACACTCGCCCGATGGGACCATCGCTGGAGCAAAGACTCGGTCGCGACGAGCCTCGCCGTCTACTGGGGCGACCAGCTCTGGCGTGAAGTCGGCAGCGTCGCACAGGCGGAGCGGATCAACGTGCCCGACTACATCGCCACCCGCGTCGACGCCGCGACCAAGCTTACCGCGCTGGAAACGGCGGTCATGCAACTGACACGCGACTTCGGCGGCTGGAACACCCCGTGGAACGCGATCAACCGCTTCCAGCGGCTCGACGGCGCCATCCGGCCGCACTTTGAAGACGCCAAGCCGTCGACGCCGGTGCCCTTCACCTCGGCGCAGTGGGGCAGCCTCGCCTCTTTCGGCGCGAAGACGTGGCCTGGGACGAAGCGTTATTACGGCACCAGCGGCAACAGCTTCGTCGCGGTGGTCGAGTTCGGCCCGCGCGTGAGGGCGATGGCCGTAATGGCGGGCGGGCAGAGTGGTAATCCAGCCTCACCGCACTTTGCCGATCAGATCGACAGCTACGCCACTGGTCGCCTTCGGCCTGTCTACTTTTATCCCGACCAGCTCGCTGGTCACGTCGAGCGGGTCTATCGTCCCGGTGGCGACGCTCCTTGATCGCCGGCGACTGCGTTGAAAGCACGCGCGACTAGATGGACCCACCAGTAGTCGCTCACGCTAGCTTGCGGGACCCCCAACTGCAGCCGTTCATTCAGCTTCAGACTTTGGCTAGGATTAGGCCGATTGCGGACTGCGGCTCCTGACGCAGGACCGAAGGAACCCGCTGCCCGGCTATCAATCTCTCGACCGTGAATAGAGCAACCGTTCACTTCTATTGGTCTCCACCAAGAGATGATGCCAATATGGCATCATGGCACTCAAGGACGACCTGTTCGAAAAAGGGTATCTACCCGAGAACCTGCCGCCGACTTTCGTGACGCAAGCGATCGGCGCTAATCTTGCCGGCCGAAGCGGGTGGCTCACCGATGGGAAGAATCCGGTCCGCTCATCTCCGTTCAACGCTTCAAAACGAGGCATGGCACGCCGGGAGTTCTCGTTCGTCCATCCGTCGACCGCGCACGACCTCGCGCGCTTTATCGCGGACCGCGAGGCAGAGCTGACGAACCATTTCGCGCTGTCGGACTTCAGCCTTTCAAAACCCGTTCACGATCCGGATCTCGACAGAGCCGTCACGATCGCATCCCATTCGGAACTGGAGAGCGCCCGGCTTTCGCGACTGGCGCGGTATCGCTTCGTCGCCCGGACGGACATCTCGCGCTTCTATCACTCGATCTACACCCACTCGATACCTTGGGCGGTGCACGGAAGGCCCGCCGCAAAGGCTGACCGTAATCTAGCATCCGCGAACTGCTACGCAAACCGCTTGGATCTGATCGTTCGGGCCGGGCAGGACGGCCAGACGGTTGGCGTCCCCGTGGGACCCGACGCGTCCCGGTATGTCGCAGAGGTGATCGGCACAGCGATCGACCAGGAGTTCGTCCGCAGGGGCGGAAACCGTAACTGCGACGTGATCAGGCACGTCGACGACGTTTGGATCGGCGCGGACACCCATGCTGCAGCCGAGGAAGCCCTCTGGCGATACCGCGAAGCCATCAGGTTCTTCGAGCTAGACATTAATGAATCGAAGACGGCGATCTATTCTGACAACTTCTCCTTCTCCGACACTTGGCCAACCGACATCGCCGCAAAGTTCGAGTTCGCGAGCAAATCACCAGAGCGACGCATTCCGGAGCGTCTCCGAGCGGCATTGGAGTACGCCTTTTCGTTGACCACCAAGAACAATGACGACGGCGTGCTCAAATACACCTTGCGTTACCTGGACCGATCGAACCTCGCCGCCACCCAGTGGTCCGCCGTGGAGCCCTTCCTGAAGCGGGCGGCCGTGCACTTCGGTCACACCATAGACTACGTCGCGCGGGTCATCGTCTGGCGGCACCTCGCCTTCCGTGATCTCGTGATCGCCTATGATCGGCCGTGCCGATGGATGCCGGACATGGCACCGATGCAAAACGGGTGTGGGTTGCTGGGATTTCGAATTCGCGATCCGCAAGCGCAACGGTGATCTGCGCTATCCCTATAGGCAGCAGAAGATCGGCGTCCTGCGGGGCGGGAAAGGGCAGAACCGGCACAAGGTCGGCGAAGCCTATTTCAAGGCCCTGCGCGCCGGCTACATCGCCATCGCCAACGACGTGGCGGCCAGGACGGTGGACGCGACGCGCTACGTAACCGGTACGTATCGCGATCACGGTATCAGGCAGGACCGGCTGGAGCATCTCGGCGACAGGATCATCGGGAATGAAAAGAACGGGCTGGTGACGGACCCGGGCAGTCGCAACGCCCGCATCATCTTCAATGACCGCCTGCGCCATGTCCGCCATACCGCCGCGAACGAGTTGCTCGCGCTCCGGCGCGAAGCCTGACGAACGAAACAACTTTACACCATCATGCCGACCAGCGGTCAAATTCGGCTATTCAGCGCGCCGGCAAGGCCGATCGGGCACTTTCCAGAAACCCATACAGCCGATCGTCGTCGCTCCTGGCAACGTTGAAGCGCATGTGATCGCGCCAGCCCCCGCTGGTGCTGAACACCGGGCCGGGTGCGAGGACGATCCCTTCAGCGATCGCCTGACGAGCAAGATCGACGGCATCGACACCGTCAGGCAGCCGCGCCCAGAGAAAAATGCCCGCCGCCGGCTCGATCCATGGTTCGATCCCGACCGCCCGCAGCCGCGTGACGACGTTCGCGGTGGCGCGGGCCAGTCGGGTGCGAACGCCTTCGACGCGGCGGCGATAGCTGCCGTCGGTCAACACCGCGTGCAGCAGGTTGGCGGCAAGCGGGCTGCCGGACATCGAGGTCGCGATCCGCAGATCGGCAAGCGCCTCGATCCAGTCGGGTCGCGCCGCGATATGGCCGCAGCGTATTGCTGCCGACAGCGATTTGGAAAAGCTGCCGATGCGGATCGTCCGGTCGAGGCCATCGAAGGCGGCCAGTCGTGCCGATGCGGCGTGTTCGAAATCGGCGAAGATGTCGTCCTCCACGACGATCATGTCATGCCCTTCGGCGATCTTGAGCAGCCGATGCGCGGTCGGGGCGGCGAGCGACGCCCCGGTCGGATTATGGACGCCCGAATTCGTCAGGTAGAAGCGCGGGCGATGTGCCGCCGCCGCCTCGGCGAACGCGGCGACGTCCGGCCCGGCCGGCGTCATAGGCACGCCGATCACGTTCGCGCGATGCGCGCGGAGCAGTGCCAGAAAGTTGAAATAGCAGGGATCGTCGACCAGCACCGCGTCACCGGGTTGCAGCAGGAAGCGGCACACCAGATCGAGCGCGTGGGTGCCGCTGTCGGTCAGCAGGACCTGATCGGGACCGGCCTCGATGCCCTGCCCTGCCATCCGCCGCGCCAGCAGCGCACGCAGCGGCGGCGAACCGAGCGGCGAAGCATAGCCGGCGAGCGCATTGTCGTCATTCGCCCGTGCGGCGGCACGCATCGCCTTGCGCAGCGCGTCACCCGCCAGCCAGTCGTCGGGCAACCAGCCACATCCCGGCATCAATTCGTGCCGCCGCTCGCCCAGCGACTGGCGCAGCATCCACAGCGGATCGACCTCGCGCTCCCGCGTCGCGGCGAGCCGATCGAGCGCCAGCGGCGCGAGCGGCGCGGCGACATAGAAGCCCGATCCCGGTCGCGACCGGATCACGCCCTCTGCCGTCAGCCGGTCATAGGCCTCCACCACCGTCGAGGGCGCGACGCCGCTCGCCGCCGCCATGGCGCGGATCGAAGGAAGCCGTGCGCCCGGCGTCAGCGCACGTGCGTCGATCCGGTCGCGGATCGTTCGCGCCACCATCGCGGTGCGGGAGTCGTCGGGGGCGGTGCCCATCGTGCTGCTGCTTTCGCCAGTACAGTTCGGCGCGATCGTACCGCTGCGTATCTGTCAGCGCCAGCCCGCCCGCGATAAGGTGCATCATTGCCAACAGGAGACCCCGCCACCGTGACCCGCCCCTTTCGCCTCGTCGACGTGTTCGGCACCGATCCGCTGGCCGGCAACCCGCTGGCCGTCATCGGCGATGCCGAGGGACTGACGACGGAAGAGATGCAGGCGATCGCCGGCTGGCTGAACTTCTCGGAAACGGCCTTCCTGTTGCCGCCGACCGATCCGGCGGCGGACTATCGGGTTCGCATCTTCACCATGGCGCACGAACTTCCCTTCGCCGGCCACCCGACCCTGGGCAGCGCGCATGCCTGGCTGGAAGCGGGCGGGCAGCCGAAGCGGGACGGCGTGATCGTGCAGGAATGTGGCGTCGGGCTGGTGACGATCCGGCACGACGGCGACCGGCTCGCCTTCGCGGCACCACCGCTGCTGCGCGGCGGCACGCCGACCGAGGCCGAGATCGTGCAGGTCGCCGAATTGCTGCGGATCGACCGCGCGGCGATCGTCGATGCGGCGTGGGCGGATAACGGCCCGGGCTGGATCGCAGTGATGCTGGAGTCGGCGGAGGCGGTGCTGGCGGTCGAGCCAGCGCGGCATCATCCCGAGCACATCGACGTCGGGATCGTCGGTCCGCATGCACCCGGCGGCGAGGTCGCGTTCGAATTGCGCGCGCTCTTCACCGACGCCCATGGCGGGCTGATCGAGGACCCGGTGACGGGCAGCCTGAACGCCTCGGTCGGCCAATGGCTGTTCACCACCGGTCGGGCGACTGGCAGCTATATCGCCGCGCAGGGCACGCGACTGGGACGAACAGGACGCATCCATGTCTCGCAGGACGAGAGCGGACAGGTCTGGGTCGCCGGTGCGACGCGGACGCTGTTCGCCGGCCGGACGCAAGGCTGATGCAGGTCGCGATCCTGACCTTCGACGGCTTCAACGAGCTCGACTCGTTCGTCGCCGCCGCGATCATCAACCGCCTGCGTCCGCATGGCTGGGCCGCGCACATTACCGCGCCGACCGAAACCGTGACGTCGATGAACGGCGTCACCGTCCACCGCCAGCGCCCGCTCGCGTTCGTGTAGGAAGCGGACGCGGTCCTGATCGGCAGCGGCATCCGAACGCGTGAGATCGCCGCGGATGCGGCGATGCTTGCCCGCCTTCGCCTCGATCCGTCGCGGCAACTGATCGCGGCGCAATGTTCGGGAACGCTGCTGCTGGCGAAGCTGGGGCTGATCGGCGACCTGCCCGCCTGTACCGATCTCACCACCAAGCCGTGGGTGATCGAGGCGGGCGTCACCGTGATCGACGCGCCGTTCGCCGCGCATGGCAACGTCGCAACCGCCGGCGGCTGTCTTGCCGCGCCCTATCTGGCCGCGTGGATGATCGCGCGCGGCGGCTCGACCGACAAGGCGCGCGACGCGCTGCATTACATTGCCCCGGTCGGCGAGAAGGCGCGTTTTGTGGATCACGCCATGGCGGTGATCGCATCCGAGACGTCCACCACGCGGCATCCTGGCCCTGTCGCCTAGCGAGAACCGCCGACCCGGAACCGGGCAGGCGTATCGGCACAGAACATTTGGCAGTCAGGCCAATATGGTACGGTATCACGGCGGTGTCGGAACGAGGGCACCGTCGGTACGATGCGAAGGATGGAGACCGAGCGCGCGTGATGTTCGAGCGCAGCGCTTGGGTGGCGTCGCTCGCGATCATCGTAACTGGTCGCGCGTTGTTCATTGGCGGAATGCAACGGCGGCCCGGTTTTGCCGGACCTTCCGTGACAGATCACATCATCGTTAATTTCCCCGCAACTATTTGTTTCGAGCCAACGTACCTGTCCAATAGCACCGGTGGATCGATGGTCAGATGGCCCGTCCCGGATGCGTTTTAGGGAGGAACCGCGATGGCCACCGTAAACGGCGACAACGGCGACAATGTTCTGATCGGCACCGAGGACGAGGACGTCATCAATGGCCTGGCCGGGAACGACGTGATCGACTCGGTCGACCGACCTTCCAACATCTTCGCCGGATCGATCGCGCCCCGCCGCGACGTGGTCGACGCGGGTGACGGCAACGACAGCGTCATCGGCGGCCGTCTCGACCAGCTCGACGGTGGCGCAGGCGACGATTTCCTGTCGCTCAATTTTAACTTCAACGGACCCGTCGCGGGCTCGGCCCCGCCGATCCGGCTGGTGCTGGACGCGACCGGGTCCGGAACGGCGTCGGACGGAACGTTCGTAACCGGGTTCGAATCGGTAAATCTGGACGGTACGGACAATGGTGACGACGTGTTCGATACCGGTAACGTTCGCGGATTGCTGAACGGCGGCGGTGGCGACGACATACTGACCACCGGTTCGGCGGATGACGTGGCGTTCGGCGCTGGCGGCGACGATAGAATTTCGACAGGTGCCGGCAACGATATCATTGCCGGTGGTTCGGGTGACGATATCGTGGACGGCGGCGACGGCGACGACAGCTACAGTTTCGATCTGCTCAACGATGGCAGCGACCGCGTCGACCTTGGCGCAGGCAACGATACCGTCCGGTTCGAGCGGACCGATGGCGGAACCGGCAATGTACGGATAACCTTCACTTCGGCCGAAGTCGGCAACGGCACGGCCAGCGACGCCGGCACGATGCTCAATCAGGACGGTAGCCTTGCCGTGCGCGTGCAGTCGGAGGATGCGTCCGGCGTGCCGGTTGGTCCGGTATCGCGGTTCGACGACGAGGGTATCACCTTCGTGGCCGGGACACAGGGCATCACGATGGACGTGCGGGATCTCGTCTCGGGCGCGGCGCGTGGTGACACGTTCGAAGGCGTCGTTCTGGGCACTGGCGGGGCTGACGCGCTGACCTTCTTTCCGCCGTTCCGGGCGGGGCAGAACTTCTATTACAATGCGGGCATGGGCGACGATGTGGTCGTCGCCGGAACGGGCAACGACTTTCTGGTCGGCGGTGGCGGCAACGATCGGCTGTCGGGCAACGAAGGCAATGACAGCTTTATCGGCGGAGGCGGGAACGACACACTGTTCGGCGGAAGCGGCACCGACACGGTGACGATGAACGTCACTACCGACGGTAGCGATTCAGTCGATCTGGGCGACGGCGCGGACGTGGTTGTCGTCAACCGCACCATGGCAGGTCAGGTCCGCCTGACCTTCACGTCCGCACAGGTCGGGAACGGCAACGTCAACGACAGCAACACGATGGCCAATCAGGACGGCGGCCTTGCGGTCCGGTTGCAGGCAGAGGATGGCAGCGACGGATTGACCGGGTCGATCAGCCGCGTCGACGACGAGGGGATCACCTTCGTCGCCGGAACCGGGGTCGCGTTCGACGTGCGCGATCTGGTCAGCGGCGTGCAGCGGGGCGACGGGTTCGAAGTCGTCACCTTGGGCACGATGGTCGGCGACACGCTGACGGCGGTTCAGCCTGCGCGGTCCTATTACTATAACGGCGGTATGGGCGACGACGTCATCACCGGCGGTCTGGCGAACGACTTTCTGGTCGGAGGCGCGGGCAATGACCGGTTGGAAGGCGGAGCCGGAGACGATCGGTTCATCGGCGGGGCTGGCAGCGATCGTTTCGAATATTCGCCGGCGGGCAATGTCGGAAACGATACCATCATCGATTTTTCAAAGGTCGACCTGTTCGTATCCGACAGTCGTCTGCGTGATTCGAATAATGACGGTATCATCATGTTCGGGATGAACAACGTGCTCGATCTGGGCGGCGGCGATACCGTCGCGTTCACGGCGATCGATCCGATGACCGGGCTGCGCCTGCTGGGGCAACTTGCCGATGGTGGCTTCGCCTATGCCGATGCCGCCACGCGCCTTCCGGGGATGACCGAAGGGACGCTGGCCGATGACGTCCTGAACGGTGCGTCGGGCGGCCGTACGTTCCTGTTCGATACCGCGCTTGGACTGGATCTCGGGAACGACCGGATCAACGGTTTTGGCAATGACGACCGGATCGTGACCACGTCCGCCATTGCCGACGCCGATGGAGACGGACGGATCGATTTCGGTGCCGACCGAACGCTGGACCTTGCTGGCGGAACCGCCGTGCGGATCAACGCCGGCGCAGTTCGCACGCTGGAGTTCGACGGGTCCGTCATCCAGAACGGGGTCGAGTATTTCGTCTATAGCCGTGTCGGTTCGACCGCGACGGGCACGGACGATCTGTCGGCCTGACACGCTATCGATCGGGAGGGGGCGTTAGCGTTAGCATCCGCCCCCTCCCCGTCCCTGGCGCAGAAAGAAGACTAGCGGTTTGCTGTCAGGTTGAGCCGGTCATTCTTTTGCGTCGGCAGACTAATACTAATGTCATCGCCCCACGATGTCCCGGCGCATTGGCGCGAGCTTGGCCAGAAAACGATTCTGTGCGGCAAATGAGACATGTTCTGCGCGCATCGCCTTTTGAAGATTCTCGACCACACGGTTCATATCAGCCTGCTGCACACCCATATTCTTGTGTGCGCTGCGCATGTCGCGGCCGGTGTAGGTGCAGCCGGCATTGAGGATATAGCAGAATTGCTCGAACAGCACGCGTTCGAGGCGCGACCGGTCCTGATTCATGAAAATTTCGCCGACCCGCGGATCGGCGAAATTGGCCGAAACGAAACGTCCGACGATCCGCCGGATGCCATCCTGCCCGTTGAACGCGCGGGCCATGTCGTCGCCTCTGAAGGGAAGCGCGCCAGCGTTGGCGCGATCTTCCCGATAACGCTCGACGGGTGCTTCGCCCGGTATCGCAGGAGTGCCGTCCTGCGGCCCAGCCATCAGGATCAGCGTGATCGCAGCAAGGAACATGCGGAGTCTCCGAAAAATGAACGTCAGAAGCTGCCCTGAATCTGGAGCAGCATGCCGCGTTGTCTGTCGAACGTCGCGACGGAACCGAGGTCGGTATAGGCGATGGTCGCAGTGAGATGACGGTTGATGCCGTAGGCGGCGAAGATGTCGAACCAGTCGTCCTCGCGCGCGATCGCCAGATTGCTCGGCTTGGACCGGAATTCCGTACCGATCACGAGCCGCCGGGAAAGCTGATGGGCGATCGAGCCTTCCCACTGGAGCCGGTGTCTGTCACCCAACGCGCCGCCGTGCCCCAACAGTCCAAGCTGGTTCGCCTTGGTCGCCCGCACGGTGACGTTGGCGAGCAGCGACCAGCGGAGGAACAGCTTTGTCGCGACGGCATAATATTCCGCGCCCTCGCCATGCGCGGCACCGATTGCCTGCACGACGGGCGCATCGAGGCTTTTCTTATACTGCGCGCCGACCGCGATCGACGGCATCCATTCGGGCCCATAGACCACATCGCCGGCGATCCGCATCTTGATGCCGAATACGTCCTGGTCGAACTTGAAGTCGTTGCCGAGGCCCAGCGCCCCACCGACCCTATTGGTGTCCAACACTTGCCGCGCATAGCTTAGTTCGATGCGGTTCCATGCGCCGACGGTCCCGGAAATACTCGTGAAGTCGTAATCAGGCAGTTCGACGATGCTTGCCGCCGCCTGCGCGCCGATGCCGTCTTTCGTGGCATTCCCCGCGATTACCGCCCACGGCGTCAGGCCGCCGCCGGCAGCGCCCTCGATCGTGCTGACCCCATTGGTCAGCAGCAACTTGCCCGGCGCGCCGAAATCCTGCCCGGCGGCGGACACCGCACCGACAGGAACGGCGCATGCGGCGAAGAGGGACAGGCGGAGAGGAGAGCAACGATGCATGACGCCGCATCGCATGCGGGCAATTAAAGCAGCGTTGACAACATCCTGCGAATGCATCGGTATTTACCGGAGCTTGACGCTTTGCGCCGATAGCAGCGCAATGAGGATCGTCTTTCTGCTCGCCGCTGCTGGCCTTGCCGCCCCCGTTCCGGCAATCGCGGGCAACGTCAACGTCCGCGTCGTCGACGTCAACGGCAACCCCGTCGTCGATGCGGTGGTTACCATCAAACCCGATGCAGGCGTACCTGCCGGACCAATTCGCTTCCCCTGGCCGAACACGATGGTCCAACAAAACATCGCGTTCAATCCCGGCACCTTGATCGTACCGGTCGGTGCCACCGTCACCTTTCCAAATCGCGACAAGGTGCGCCATCATGTGTACAGTTTCTCCCGACCCGCGAAGTTTGAATTGAAACTGTTCGCGCGGGACGAAAGCCGCAGCTACACCTTCACCAGCGCCGGTGCGGTCGCCCTGGGTTGCAACATCCACGATGCCATGTCGGGCTTTATCCGTGTCGTCGATACCCCGTTCGCCAACAAGACCGGCGCAGCGGGCGACACGCGGATCGCCGGGGTCGGCGGGGGCAAGGCGCGTCTCACGATCTGGCATCCACGTCTGAAATCGAAGCTGAACGAAATTACGTTTCCGCTCGACGTCCCCGTCAACGGCGACATCGCCAAGCGTATCATCGTCGTTCTGCGTTGAGGACGATGGCGCGTGAAACCAGCCGGTTACGTTCGGCCAGCAGCCGGATTCGCAGTTCGCTGTCGGCGAAGCTGACGCTGTTCTACGCGGCGCTGTTCGCGATCGCGACCGCGTTGATCCTGATCGGCGCGTGGACCGGGATCAACGCCAGTGCCGAAGGGATGATCAAGCGGGAGATGACTGCCGGTGCCAAGGTGTTCGACCGGGTGACGGCGATGCGATATGCCCAGCTTGGAGATGCGAGCAAGGTGCTCGCGGCCGACTTCGGCTTTCGCGGTGCAGTGGCGACCGGGGACGCCCCGACGATCGCCTCCGCGCTCGATTCACTGCGCGGGCGGCTCGATCTGGATCAGGCGTTCCTCGTCAGCGCCGATCACGAAATCGTCGGGTTCCGCGGCACGATCGCCCCCGCCGATGCCGAGCATATGCGCAGCGCGCTGGAGGACGGCCGAAGCCAGGGCGTATTGCGCGTCGGCACCATGCGCTTCAACGCCGCCGCCGCGCCGGTCAAGGCGCCGGTGACGATCGGCTGGGTCGTGTTCGCCAATGCGCTAGACGGTCGGGAAATGGCGCAGCTTTCGAGGCTGTCGTCGATCGACCTCGCACCGCGTATCGTACCCGCATCGACGCTGTCGCCGGAGCAGCGCAGCGGCGTCCCGATCGAACGCGACGTTGCCGGATCACGCACGTTGATCCAGGCATCGCCGATCCCGACGTTCCACGACGATGAACCGCAGATGCTGTTGCTTCAGCACAGCATTACGGATGCGCTCGCCCAGTACAGCCCGATGCTCTGGCTGCTGTTGACATGCGGCATCGTCGGGGTGGCGGCGGCGGCGGCGGGAAGCTGGCTGCTTGCCCGGCGCATCACCCGGCCGATCGCCGCGCTGGATCATGCCGCCCGGATGGTGGCGAAGGGAAATTACGCGCAGGTCGCGGTCGAGACGCGCGACGAACTCGGCACACTGGCAGCCAGTTTCAACCGCATGGTCGACGACATCGGGGAACGCGAGCGCCAGATTACGCACATGGCGCTGCACGACAGCCTTACCGGACTGGCCAATCGCGTGCTGCTTCGCGAGCATCTTGCGACGACGCTCGCCCGCCCGGTCGTCGGTCGGCAACAGGCGTTGTTCTGTCTCGATCTCGACCAGTTCAAGGCCGTGAACGATACGCTGGGCCATCCCACCGGCGATGCCCTGCTATGCGAGATTGCACGGCGGCTGAGCGCTTTTGCCGACGGCGGGTTCGTCGCGCGGCTTGGCGGCGATGAATTCGCGCTGGTGCTCGACGATGCGCAGCGCCCGCTCGACCGTGCCGCATATGAACTAACACGCATCGTGGCGGAGCCGTGTATCGTCAACGAACATCGCATCGTCCCCGGCACCAGCATCGGCATCGCCATCCTCGGAACCGACGGCGACGAACCGGTGACGCTTGCCAGAAACGCCGACCTTGCCCTGTACCGCGCGAAGCACGACGGCCGCGGTGGCTATCGCTTCTTCGAGCCGGGAATGGATGCCGAAGCGCGCAAACGGCGCCAGATGGAACTCGATCTGCACGACGCGATCAACGAAGGGCAGCTGTCCTTGATGTTCCAGCCGCTGTTCAACCTGTCGGAATCGCGGGTATCGGCGTTTGAAGCGCTGTTGCGATGGAACCATCCCGAGCGGGGCATGGTCTCGCCGGTCGACTTCATTCCGTTAGCCGAAGACACCGGGCTGATCGTGCCGATCGGTGAATGGGTAGTACGCGAGGCGTGCCGAGTGGCGTGTACGTGGCCGGATCACGTTCGTGTCGCAGTGAACGTATCGCCGGTACAGTTTCGCAGCCCCGGCCTTAGCGCGGTGATTCTGCAGGCCTTGTCCGAAACCGGTCTGCCACCGCGCCGGCTGGAGCTGGAGATTACCGAAAGCCTGTTCATCGACAATCCCGAAACGACGCTCGCCTCGCTGCACAGCCTGCGCCGGCTTGGCGTACGCGTTGCGCTCGATGATTTCGGGACCGGCTATTCATCGCTCAGCTATCTGCGCGCCTTTCCGTTCGACAAGATCAAGATCGACCGGAGTTTCATCATCGATCTGCTCAGCAACGAAGGCGCGACCGCGATCATCCGCTCGATCACCACCCTCGCCGAAGCGCTTGGAATGGAGACGACCGCCGAAGGGGTCGAAAACGCCGGCCAGCTCGACATCCTTCGGGAACAGGGTTGCAGCCAGATCCAGGGATTCTATTTCAGCAAGCCGATCGTCGAAGCGGAGGTTCAACGGATGCTGGCTTCGGACCTAGAAGGCGAAGCGCAAGCGCGACTGGCGGGATAGTTCGGTTTCAACGCTTGCCGCCAGTCTTCCTTTCGGAAGACTGGCGGACACGGATCGGTTTACCGGACCGAGCCACGGCGAAAGAGATTGATGATCGCCAGTAGCACGACCGCGCCGACCAGCGACACGAGGATCGACTGAAGGTTGATCGCGCCGCTCGTAATGGGCGCGCCGCCGATCAGGGGGGTGACGACAAGGCCGGCGAGCAGTGCACCGACGATCCCGACGATGACGTTGAGCAAGACGCCTTGCTGACCGTCCGTGCGCATGATCAAGCTGGCGACCCAGCCGATAATTCCGCCCACGACGAGGAGTATGATGAGACCCATGGAATTTCCTTCTGCTGTTACGTTACGCATGCTCAACGGCTGCCAGTCCCCAGCGGTTCAAAAGGGCTACTCGGCGTCGAAGCTTGCGATAGTGTCTCAGCACTAGTCGTATGGGTACTGCGTAAGGAACGAAGTTTGGGAATGGTGGTTGAACGGCGATGCCTGCTCCCACCGTCCCTCCCACACTCCGCCACCTCGAGCAGCTGATGGCGCAGTTGCTGGACGGCGTCATCATCGTCGATCCGACCGGGGCCATTCTGAGTGCGAACAAGGCGGCGTTGCTGATGCACGGCATTCGTCATCTTGAGAATCTCGGATCTACCGTCGAAGACTATGCGAAGCGCTTCACCCTGCGGGCCGGCGACGGACGCCTGCTGAAGCAGCGCGAATATCCGCTTTTTCGACTGCTTGCCGGCGAACGTTTTCCCGACGAAACCGTGCGGGTATCTCTGTCAGGCGACGACGAGGTCCGCTGGGTCCATCAGGTCCGTGACGTGACGATGGATGTAGACGGCGGGGAACCGGATTATCTGGCGCTGGTGTTGAGCGACGTGTCGGCGCGGTTCGATGCGGAGACCCGCTTCAAGGCGATGTTCGAGGCCAATCCGGCACCGGCATTGGTCATCCGCCTTCGCGATCTCCGCATTGCGCAAGCCAATCCCGGCTTTCTCGCGCTCACCGGTTTCGCGCGGGACCAGCTTGAGGGAAAAAACCTGTTCGCCCTCGACCTGCTCGAAGGTCTTAAACAACCCGAAAGCGTGCGTCGCCGGATCGAAGACGGCCAGGTCCTTCCGCAGGCGGATGCGCAGTTGCTTGTCGCCGACGGATCGCGACGGACGGTATTGTTCGCTGGCCAGCCGATCGATGTCACAGAAGAGGATGCGCTGCTGCTGACCTTCGCCGACCTGCAGCCGCGCCGCGAGGCCGAGGCTGCGCTCGAGGCAAGCGAGCGACATCTGCTGGCCGTATTCGAGATGGCGCCGGTCGCGATGATGGTAACCAGCGCCGTCGATCGCCGTATCCTGCGGTTGAACGCCGCCTTCCGGCAGTTGACCGGTCATACCGAAGAGACGGCGATAGGCCGTACGGCCGAGGAGCTCGCGCTTTGGGAGAATGCATCGCAGCGCGAGGCCGCCGAGGCGGAACTGCGCGCAGACGGATCCCTTCTCCAGCACGAGGCCCGGCTGTCGACCCGCGAGAAGGATTCCATCGACTGTCTGGTCGCGGCGGAAACCATCGATATCGATCAGAAGCCCTGCGCCCTGTGGGCTTGTCAGGACATCACCGAACGAAGGCGCAGCGAACTCGAGTTGGCAGGCGCTATCGAGGAGGTCATGAAGGATGCGAGTTGGCTGAGCCGTTCGATCCTAGACAAGCTTGCTACGTTGCGGCGACCCAGCCCTGCGGCTCCTGCGGCCGAACTAAGCCCTCGCGAGCGTGAAGTGCTTGGACTGATCTGCGACGATCTCGACGACACGGTCATCGCCGAGCGCTTGAACCTGTCGCGGAATACCATCCGTAACCATGTGGCCAGAATATACGCCAAGCTGGGGGTCAGTCGCCGCAGCGGTGCGGTCGTATGGGGTCGGGAGCGTGGCCTTGGTTCACGCGGGATCTAGCTGCAAGATCGGCATGTGGCGGATTCGACGAATTCCGGCGGCCTGATCGGCTAGGCCTAAGCCAGTTCTCGGCTTGTCAAAGGCAATCGAACGAAGACCAACCTGGATGCCATTGCTGATGCCAATGGCCGTGGCTCAACTTGTTCATTACCGGTGGCCAGGTTGGAAAAAATTGCAATGCCCATTCGTCGATCAAGGCTACGACGCCGACTGCTCACGGATATTCCGCAGGCCAAATTCATCCAGCCCCGCATCCCGGGTCGATGGTCGCGTTATGAACCGGTCCGATACGACAAACAGCGCTATCCGATACGTCGCCGCATCGGCTTCGTGTTCAATTGCCTGAAGGGTTGTCGCCCATCGCTACCTTCCACGATTGCTTCTTTTGAGCATTCGCATTCGCTGCCCGGCATTATCGGCCGGTGCACGACAGTCCCGACCTTCCGACGGGTCCGGCCGGGGACCTTAGAAGCCCCCGGCCGCAATATCAGAGTGTCGTCGTACGGGCTTGTGAGGAACTGTGCCCACCATTGCGGTACAGCACGTTGCGAACACGCTCGCCCTCGGGGCCGGATACATGGGCAGTAACCAATACGCCGCCCGTTTTCAGTCGGTCGCCATAGTAGGACGCGTCCTCGTCGCTGACGCCGTGGTTCTTCAACGTTTCGTTGAACGTACCTGCTGCAGCGCCGGCAAGGGCACCGATTGCCATCGCCTCCGGTACGGCCGACGCTGCAATTGCACCGAGTGCGGCCAGAGGGCCGACGCCGGGAATGGCTAGTGCCAGCACACCAAGGCCTGCGCCTGCCGCGCCGCCACCCAGAATGCCTCGCAGCACGCTGCTATGCTCTTCATCGGTGATTTCACCATCGCCGCCGCGCGTGGTCATCGTGCGCTTGCTTTGTGCGATGATGGAAAGCGCGCTGTCACTGACGCCCATCTGGCGCAGTTCGGATACGGCACGCTCGGCTTCCCCGTTGCTGTCGAACATGGCCGAAACGGTGCGTGACTCGCCCATGGTATGATCGGTTGTCGAAGTGTCCGCACCCAGCGCTGCACCGATGCCGCCGGAACCGCCCGTTACGGCATTCGCAGCACGGTCGAGAGGGCCACGATTCGGATCGTCATGTCCGCCGAAGGCGTTGGCAGCGCGGTCGACGGGACCCCGATTGGGGTCGTCACGGCCGCTCAAAGCATTGGCCGCACGGTCGAGTGGCCCGCGGTTCGGATCGTCGTGCCCGCGCAAAGCATTTGCGGCACGGTCGAGCGGACCGCGATTTGGATCGTCATGACCGACGAGCGCATCCGTCGCCTTGTCCAGAGGACCACGGCCAGAAGTGTCATGGCCAAAACCGGTTCTGTCACGATCACTCATTTTCGTCTCTCCTGAACTCACAAAGATATTTCAGAAACAGCGGGTTAGTGCCGAATGACATTAACCGTTCGGCTTCTGAAAGGGTGCGGTAAGAACCTGCACCATGCGGGAAAGTTCACTCAACCGTCCGTCATCGGACCGGTTGGATGGATGCAAAAAGACCGGTCGATTAGTGCAGACGATCTAAGCCGGGTGAGTGGACTCGCCATAGATCGAACCGTGCGATCAAACACCGGAAGGCCGACGAACTGCCATTCGATAGGGGCAAGGGAACAAGCGGAACGGCAACGCGACGATTTCAGCCGGAACGGCCCCCTGCATGATCCTTTCGGTCGATCAACAGCGCGATACTGTCGACCATGTCCTGAACGGTGACCTGCGCAAGCTCCCGTTCCATCGCTTCTCGGGCGAGGCGAAGCGGGTCGACCAGCGAGGCGAGCACGTAACCGCCAACCCCCTGACGATTACTGACCGCCGAGTTGTGAACGGTGAAAATCTCCCGCTCTTCTACGGCAGCATAGATATCGAGAAGCCGTATGTCTCCGGGCGCGCGCGCCAACAGTGCGCCCCCACCCTTCCCCCGCTGCGATGTCGTAAGGTCCGCGGTCGACAACCGTGACAGCAACGCACGGATGACCGCGGGATTAGTACCGACATCCGCTGCGATCACTTCCGATGGCAGCGGTCGATTACCGTGGCGAGCCATCAGCGCCAGCATGTGAACCGAAACAACGAAACGCGTACTCGTCGGCAAAAAAACTCTCCCTGATTAGTGTAACGTTCATAGTTACGCTTTGGGCAGTGATTGTCGGGAAGCGCTGGATCGACAGTGCTTCGGCTCAAGATACGAGACGCGACCAATGGCTAGATTGTTCCTCGTGGAGCGCGGACCCTCGTCCCCCCCTTCGCGAAATATGTTTGTGCAGCCCGATTATGCGGCTGGACTGTCGGTGTCGAGCCGATGCTTGCGCATCAATCTCGATATCGGAACGCCGGTCGTCATGCCCGGTGCGATACACTGTCGCTGGCGACGAACCCCGACACCGCGCGGAGAGTCGTGCCCTCCGGCATGGGCGAACGGGTCTTCGCGCCCGACGCGGCGCTCGTCCGCGAAGTCGTGGACGTGATCTCACGCATCGCAGTGCCCGGTGCCGGCCCGCTCGTCGACGATGCTGCCCATTCGCGCAGTCGGATCATCGGCCGGTCGATCTACGGGCCACGCAGCACAGGCGCAACAGCGGCGTCGGACTGACGATCCATACCGCGGCGACGCGGATCTGCCTGCCCGTCGACAGTATCGAGGCGGTCGCAACGTTCGACATGTCGGGCGGCAATACGCCGCTGCCGATCGGACAGCGCCGCCTGCGCGAACCTGTCCGGCCGGACAGCCGCGTGGTCGTACGGCGCGACCTGTACACCCGTTTTCAAACGCCGGCAGCACGTGCCGACGTCCCCACCGCTCATTGATTCCGAAGCCGAAGGAGGCTTTTACGATGCGTGCCACGATCAAAATGAAACTGAGCGCGACGTTCGCGGTCCTGATCCTGATGTTGATTGCCGTCGTCGGCGTGGGGATCAACCGGATGGGCGAGCTTAACGGCGCGACCACCAACGTCGTCAACCAGTCTGCGCGACTGCTCGATCTGGCGCGATCGGTCGACTCCGACGTCGGCAGCGTCATCCGCAACGAGAAGGACATTCTGCTGACGCGGGACGCCGCCAAGATCGCCAGCCTCAAGGAGCAGTCCCTGAAGCTGCGCGGTCAGGTCGACGAAAGCCTCGAAGCGGGTGCGGCGCTGACCTCGACGCCCGAGGGCAAACGGATATGGAGCAATGCCCGCGAAAAATGGACCGCCAACAAGGGAATGAACGAGCGGATCGTTGCGTTGGGCGAGCAGAACAAAGTCGCCGAGGCGATTGATCTGACGCTGAACGAAGGGCGCTCGGTGGCGGTCGAGACGAGGAGCTCGCTGGATGAACTCATCAAGAGCAGCAAGGACCAGATGGCGCAGTCGGCCAGCGACGCCGACGGGATGTATGGCCAGGCGCGTACGCTCCTGCTGATCGTCGCCGGCGCGGCGCTGCTGATCGCGATTGCCGGTGCGGTGTGGGTGTCGTGGATCGTATCGTCGGGTCTTCGCCGGGTCGGCGACGCGATCGACACGGTGGCGACGGGCGATCTGGATCGGGAGATCACGGTCACCAGCAACGACGAGATCAAGGATCTGGTCGACACCGTCAACCGGCTGACCGTGGCGCTGCGCAAGTCGGCGGCGCTGGCCGAGACGATCTCGCAGGGCGACCTGACGGTCGATTACCAGCCCATGTCCGACCGGGACAAGCTGGGCCATGCACTGGTGTCGATGATCAACCGCCTGCGCGGCGTGATCGGCGACAGCACCGTGGCGGCACAGAATGTGGCGACGGGCACGCAGCAGCTGTCGTCGACCGCCGATCAGATGTCGCAGGGCGCGACCGAACAGGCGGCGGCTGCCGAGGAAGCATCGGCGTCGATGGAACAGATGACCGCCAACATCAAACAGAATGCCGACAACGCGGCGCAGACCGAAAAGATCGCACGCCAG
Organism: Sphingomonas sp. CFBP 13720; assembly: GCF_014842075.1. Lineage (GTDB taxonomy): Bacteria > Pseudomonadota > Alphaproteobacteria > Sphingomonadales > Sphingomonadaceae > Sphingomonas. The sequence continues at coordinate 251,648 of NZ_JACYVA010000004.1, read as the reverse complement.
TCGTCGAAGGACGCCGAAGCCAGCGGCATCGCGGTCGACCGTGCGGTGGGTGCGATGCGCACGATCGCGCAGAAGATCGGCATCGTGCAGGAAATCGCACGCCAGACCGATCTGCTCGCGCTGAACGCGGCGGTCGAGGCGGCGCGGGCCGGCGAGCATGGCAAGGGCTTTGCGGTGGTCGCATCCGAAGTGCGCAAGCTGGCCGAACGCAGCCAGACGGCAGCCGCCGAAATCAGCGCGGTGTCGTCCGACACCGTGACGGCCGCGACCGAGGCAGGCGAGATGCTGTCCAAGCTGGTGCCCGACATTCGCCGCACGGCGGAACTGGTCAGCGAAATCAGCGCCGCGTGCCGCGAGCAGGACATCGGGTCGAGCCAGATCAATGAGGCGATCCAGCAGCTCGACAAGGTGACGCAGCAGAACGCATCGGCCTCCGAACAGATTTCCTCGACGTCCGAGGAACTGGCGGGGCAGGCGGAGGAACTGCAGGGGGGCATCGCCTTCTTCCAGATCGAGGCGAGCGACACCCGTGCCAAACCCGCCGCACGTCCGGCCGCACCGGTCGCGCGCAAGCCGGCACCGATGAAGAAGGCGGTGGCCAAGGCGGTCAAGCCGAAGGCGAAGGCCGGATCGGTCGCCGAGCAGCAGTCGCGGGCGCGCGGCTTCGCCATGGACCTGATGCAGGGCGGGCCGGACGCCGAGGACGCCGAATTCGGGCGCGCGGCATGACCCCGGCCGCCGATATCGAAGCGGTCGTGTTCAACCTGGGGGGCGAAATCTTCGCCCTCCCGGTAGGCTCGGTCCGGGAAATCCTCGACTATCGCGACGCTTTCCAGATGCCGCAGGGGCCGCGCTGGCTCGCCGGTCTGATCGACGTGCGTGGCGATGCCATTCCGATGATCGACCTGCGCGTCCGGCTCGGCCTGCCCGCCGCGACCATCGATCCCATGACCCGCATTCTGGTGGTGAGCGTCCAGTGCGACGAGCGCCTGCTGACGCTGGGCGTGATTGTCGACCGCGTGCTGGATGTCGCGACCTTCAAGGCGGACGCGATCGAAACGACGCCCGACATCGGGGTGCGCTGGCGATCGGATTACATCGACGGGATCGTGCGCAGCGGCGGCGGCTTCGTCGTCCTGCTCGCCCCCGCCCGCATCTTCGAAGCCGAAGACGGGGCGATCGACTTCTCCGCTTTCGCGGCAGCCGCCTGATCGACGACGACGCCCGGCGGGAGCACGTCCTCCGCGCCCCGCCGGGCCTCCCGTCAAGCTGCCCCTCCTTCGCGATACGGGTGGGCGTCTCCACCATGATGGCCGCACGAAACCCGTAACCGTTGCGGTGCGCGACCGTATTTCGGACTGACACCCGGCGAAGCCGATTGCGACGACGCCGAATGCGGCCACGCCGCGAAACTCCCACCGCCAGCATCGAGACAGCCGGGTCGGCGCGGGGAGACGCGCGCCTGCCGGTCGTCGCTCGACCTCTGCAAACAAGGAACGTTCCCATGAAACTGCAAAATGCGCTTGCACTGATGGCCGGCACCGTCGCGGCCCTTGTGCCGACCGCCGCCTCCGCGCAATCGGACGAGGTCCGCACACCGGCTTTCCAGATCGGCGTTACCTACAAGAGCGACCTGGTCGGCGTCGATGCGGGGGAACGCGGAAGCGACGTCGCTTATGTCGACAGGGCGGAGCTTACCGTCGCAGCCGATTTCGAAAAGGTCCTTGGCTGGCACGGCGCCACGGCATTCGTCCATGCGTTCAATACGTTCGGGGGCAATCCGAAAGCCACTGCCGGCACGTTCCTGCCCATCAACGATATCGAGGTCGGCGGCCCGGACCTGAAACTGTTTCAGGCGTGGTTTCAGCAAAGCTTCGCCGACGGCCGGTTGTCGGTGCGGGCCGGACAATATGATGTGAACAGCGAATTCCGTCCGAAACCGGCGGGCACGCAATTCATCAGTCCCGCCTTCTATGTGGGATCGGAGATTGCGGCGACCGGTCCGTCGGGGCCGTCGATCTTTCCCCGCACCGATCTGGCCGTGCGGGTACGCTATGCGGCTGGCGGCAATTACGGACAGTTCGCCGTCGTACGGGTGCCGGAGGGAACGGTCGATCGCGGTGGCCCACGCCCGCTGCTGTTCATCGCCGAAGCGGGGCATCAGGGGCCGAGCGCGCTATCGGTCGGCGCATGGACCTATTCGCGCCGTCAGCCCGGGTTCGCCCTGTCGGGAACGTCCGCCGAAGCCGACCGGGCGGTGTCGCACGGTGCCTATGTGATGGCGGAGCAGGACCTGACCGGCACCCCCGATCGGCCCGGCTACTGGCGCGCGTTCCTGCGGGCCGGCGTGTCGGACGGCGATACCACCCCGTTCGAAAGCAGCGTGCAGGTGGGGCTTTCGGGAAGGGGCCTCGTGAAGGCGCGTCCCGAAAGCACGCTGTCGATCGGCTATGTCATGGCCGGTCTCAGCGACCGGTATCGCCGCCCGGATCCGGCAGGCGAACCGGCATTCGCCCCGTCGGAAGGCCTGTTCGAACTGAACTACAGCGACCGGGTGTTGCCGTTCCTGACGCTGCAACCGGACTTCCAGTACGTCGCCCGCCCGATGGGGCGGCGCGACGCGGACGGGGTCGTCATTCTGAGCCTGCGGGCGGTCGTCCAATGGCAGACACGCTGACCGGCTCAACGATCGCCGGACTGCCGACCACCCGAGGTTGGGGGCGCATCGTTCGACAGCGCGGGAGTGCCGTCCGGCGTAGACCGCGTGTCGAGGCGATCCCGTGAAAATCGGCCCGGCGGCTTCGGCTGCCGGGCAGCGCCGTCTTCCCGGAACACCGTACCCTGGCGGAACTTGCGGACTGGTTCCGCCGATCCCCGATCATGACAAGTCGCTGCATTGGCGACGCGCACGCGCCACTCCGGCGTCGTGGGTGCCTGATCAGGGTCCGGCGGCGCCCCCTGCCCCCCGTGAAGGCGGTTGCCGGATTACATCCCACGCGCTGCGCCGCGCGAAACCCCAACGCCGATGGCATCCTATGGAGCGCCAGCGCGTTTCCTTCTTTCAACCAAATCACTCCCGAGCCAGTGTCGTTGATCGACGGACCTGATCGTTCTGTTCCAGATAATCGATTGGACAGATGTCCTTCACCGGCAGCATGTTCGGGGCATCGAAGTGATATGTATCGAGAGAGGACGCCGAAATGGCCGATTATGAACAGCCCCGCGACAGCGGTTGTCCGATGGGCCCCAAGGGCGGTGGCGAGGTAAAGGCCCGCTCGCTGCTCGGCCGTACGAACAAGGATTGGTGGCCCGATGCGCTGCCGATCGACATGCTGCATCAGCATGGCGTGTCGCCCGACCCGATGGGCGACGATTTCGATTATGCGGAATCCTTTCAGAAGCTCGACTATTTTGCGCTAAAGGCGGACCTGACGGCGTTGATGACCGACAGCAAGTCGTGGTGGCCTGCCGACTACGGCCATTACGGGCCGTTCATGATCCGCATGGCGTGGCACGCCGCGGGCACCTACCGTGTGACCGACGGTCGTGGCGGGTCGTCGTCGGGGCAACAGCGGTTCGAGCCGCTCAACTCGTGGCCCGACAACGGCAATCTCGACAAGGCGCGCCGTCTGTTGTGGCCGCTCAAGCAGAAGTACGGCAAGGATATCAGCTGGGCCGACCTGTTCATCCTTGCGGGTAACGTTGCGATCGAGAGCATGGGCGGCCCGGTGTTCGGGTTTGCGGGCGGTCGCAAGGATGTGTTCGCATCCGAAGGCGACACCTTCTGGGGTGCGGAGGAAATCTGGGTCAACGAAGGTGCGCAGACGCGCATCAGCGAAGACCTGCCCGAGCTGGAAGGCCCGCTTGCCGCGATCCAGATGGGGCTGATCTACGTCAATCCCGAAGGCCCGGGCGGCAATCCCGATCCGCTGACGTCTGCGCGCGACATGAAGGCGACGTTCCAGCGCATGGCGATGAACTCGGAAGAAACCGTCGCGCTGACGGCCGGTGGTCACGCGTTCGGAAAAGCGCATGGCGCAAAGTCCGCGCCACATTTCAAAAGCCCGTCGTCGGAAGCGGTGCACATGCAGGGCCTCGGCTGGCTGACCGACAGCGAGGAGATCGGTCAGGGCCACATCACCACGTCGGGGATCGAGGGCGCGTGGTCGAACAACCCGACCCGCTGGACCGGCGATTATCTGCGACTGCTGTTCAAGTACGACTATGAGCTGACGGAAAGCCCCGCCGGCGCGAAGCAGTGGACGCCGGTCAACCCTGAACCGGAGGACATGGCACCCGACGCCCGCGACCCGAGCAAGCGCGTGGCGACAATCATGACCACCGCCGATATGGCGTTGAAGATGGACCCCGAGTTCCGCGAGATCGCGCTGCGTTTCCGCGACGATCAGTCGGCGCTGGACGACGCGTTCGCGCGCGCATGGTTCAAGCTGACGCATCGCGACATGGGTCCGAAGGTCCGTTACCTCGGGCCGGAAGTTCCCGAAGAAACGCTGATCTGGCAGGATCCGGTGCCCGTCGGCGCACAGCCGTCGGATGTGGACGTGGCGGCATTCAAGGAAGCGGTACTGGCGAGCGGGCTGACGATCGGCCAGCTGGTCAAGACCGCATGGGCATCGGCGTCGACCTATCGCCGGTCGGACCATCGTGGCGGTGCGAACGGCGCGCGGATCGCGCTTGCCCCGCAAAAGGACTGGCCGGTCAATGAGCCGGACCAGTTGCAGCAGGTGCTGGCGAAGCTCGATGATTTGCGCGGCGGCATGTCGCTGGCCGACGCGATCGTGCTGGCCGGTTCGGCGGCGGTCGAAAAGGCGGCGCGCGATGCCGGGTTCGACGTGGCCGTGCCGTTCCTTGGCGGTCGTGGCGATGCGACGCAGGAAGCGACCGACGTCGAAAGCTTCGTATGGATGGAGCCGCAGGCCGACGGGTTCCGCAACTACCTGAAGACCCGCCACCCGGTGAAGACCGAGGAGCTGTTGCTGGACAAGGCCGCGCTGCTTGGTCTGTCCGCGCCGGAGATGACGGTGCTGGTCGGCGGCCTGCGCGTGCTCGGCGCGAACTTCGGCGGTGCGCCCGAAGGCGTGCTGACCGAACGTCCGGGTCAGTTGACCAACGATTTCTTCGTCAACCTGCTCGACAACGACACGTTCTGGGATCTGGTCGATACGTCCAGCGACGAGGAGTTCATCGGGTATGATCGCGGTGGCCGTCAGCAGAAGTGGCGGGCGACGCGGACCGACCTGATCTTCGGATCGAACTCGCAGCTACGGGCGACCGCCGAAGTCTATGCCGAGAATGGTCACGAGGAAAAGTTCGTGCGTGATTTCGTGCGGGCATGGGTCAAGGTCATGAATGCCGATCGCTTCGACATCACGGCCAGGCCCGTATCCGCCAATCAGGCGACGTAAGCCGACCGGTGTGCGGATGGGCAGCGTCGAATCGGGCAGAATCCTGACCCACCGCTTATCCGCCCATTCGAATGAACCATGGTGATCCCGCCATGCGGGGTACGAAAACGGCCTGTCGAGGCGTGGTACGCTCGACAGGCCGTGGCGTATCTACAGCGCCTGCTGTTCCCGATTGAGCGTCCGGCCCTGCGGAGTCGAAGCCGGCGCCGGCACTTTGACCGGCGCGGCACCGGGATTTGCCGGCACCTCGATATAGGGCAGGTTCAGTGCCTCGCTGGTCATCCGACGGATGCGGTTGGTCAGTGCCGGGCTGTCGTTCAACTGCTGCCCATAGGACGGAATGATCGCTTCGATCCGTGGCTTCCACGCCCCCGCCATCTGCTTGGGAAACGCCTTCGTCAGCACGCTCAGCATGATCGCGGGCGAAGTCGATGCGCCGGGCGATGCGCCCAGCAGCGCAGCGATGCTGCCCTGCCGGTCGGTCACGATCTCGGTCCCGAATTGCAGGACCGGCCCCTTCTTCGGATCGCGCTTGATGACCTGAACCCGCTGTCCTGCGGTAATCAGCTTCCAGTCGCCACGCTTGGCGGTCGGAAAATACTTCACCAGTTCGGCCTGTCGATCGGCGTCGTTCAGCGTGGCCTGCTTGACCAGATAGCGGACCAGTTCGGCATTCTCGCTGCCCACCGCCATCATCGGGCCGACATTGTCCTTGTACACGCTGTTGAACAGATCCTGCCACGATCCTTGCTTTAGGAACTTCGTGCTCTGGAGCGCGAAGGGCCCGAACAGCACCACCTGTTTTCCGTCGAGCCTGCGTGCGTCGAGATGCGGCACCGACATCGGCGGCGATCCGGCCTCGGCCTTGCCATACACCTTCACCCCGTGCCGCGCGGTCAGCGCGGGCGTTTCGAACGCTAAAAACTGGCCCCCGACCGGGAAGCCGCCATAGTCCTTCGCCTCAGGAATCCCGGACATCTGCAACAGCTTGAGCGACGCCCCGCCCGCGCCGATGAAGACGAAGCGCGACTTGACCGTACGGTCCTTGTTCGCGGCAAGGTCGCGCACCGTCACGTTCCACGTGCCGTCGGCGTTGCGCGACAGGCCACGCACCTCGTGCCGTAATTCCATGCGGAAATTGGGGTTGCGCGTCAGCGAGCGCGCAAGCTGGTTGGTGATGACGCCCCAATCCACGTCGGTGCCCAGCGGCATGTAGGTCGCGGCGACCTTTTGCGCGGGGTCGCGCCCCTGCATCACCAACGGCGCCCATGCCTTGATCTGCTGCGGATCGCGCGTGAACTCCATGCCATAGAACAGCGGATTCTGGACGAGCGCGGCCTGACGCCGACGCAGGAAATCGACGTTCTCGTCACCCCATACGAAGCTCATATGCGGCGTGGCGTTGATGAAGCCGCGCGGCGCGCCGAGGCGTCCGACCTTTACCTCATGCGCCCAGAACTGGCGTGCGACCTCGAACTGCTCGGCGATCTGCACCGCCTTTTCGGTTTCGATCGTGCCGTCGCTCGCTTCGGGCGTATAGTTCAACTCTGCGAAACCCGAATGACCGGTGCCGGCATTGTTCCACCCGTTCGAGCTTTCCAGTGCCACGCCGTCCAGTCGTTCGAACAGCCGCACCTGCCAGCCCGGTTCCAGTTCCTGGAGATAGGTTGCCAGCGTCACGCTCATGACGCCGCCGCCGATCACCACGACGTCGACCGGGCGGTCGTTTTCGGCCACAGCGTTGGCAGGCATCGCCATCGGCCGGAACAGGAACGCGGCGACGGCTGCGGCGATCAGCAGCAGCAGGATGGCGATGTTTCGGATCGCGCGTTTCCACCGGCGCGGACGCGCGGGCGGGACCGTGGAAGCTTGCATGATGGGGTCCGATACTGATGGGCGGAGGCGCGGGGCCCGGCCGGGTTCGCGCTGCACCGCCGTTTCGGTTCGGGGCGCGCCGGAAAATCCTCAGGCCCGAGCCGATATCACAATCGTTTTACGCAATGCAAATTGCCCCCGACGCAGTCATACGAAGGGGGCATGGCGGTTCGGATCGCACCGGCGATCGACGACGGGCGCCGTATGGCGACGTTCGCCTGACCGCGCCGGGCCCGAACGCGCAGCAACGACATGCTACGCCCCCTAACCCCGCCAAACGGCAGCCTTTTCCGGCGGGGAGGATCGGCCGGCTCGCGCGCGTTCCACGTGCCGATGCACCGGACGCCGCGACCGGTCAGGCCGATGGCACCAGCTTGCGCACGATGCGCAGCAGTGCTTCCGTCTCGACCGGCTTGGTCAGCCAGCCGGTGGCGCCGGCGGACTTGGCCAGATTGCGCATGTCCTGGCTCGATTCGGTGGTGAGCAGGACGATCGGCATGAAGGCATAGCCCGGCAGCTTGCGGGCTTCCTTCACCAGGTCGATACCGCTCATCGCGCCCATGTTGAGATCGGTCAGCATCATCGCCGGCTTCAGCCCCTCCTGCAACCGCGCGAGCGCGGCCTCGCCGCTTTCGGCCTTGTGGATGGTCAGGCTGGTAGCGCCGAGCGTGATCCCGATGCTCATCAGCATCGAGGGGGAATCATCAACGATCAGGATAGAGGCGGACATCGTTACTCCGTGACAGCAAAAAGGGCGACTAGGGGTGCGACGGCAGGTGCGTCACCGACCGCCATCACCGGGGGACGAAACGCCATCAGCACCTGTACGAGCGCGCTGTGCACGCCGGTGCATTTGGCCAGCGTGACCTTCGCGCGGGGGTTCGCGTTGAGGAAGGCGACGAGGTCGAGTGCTTCTTCGACAGCGCAGCGCCCCTCCAGATGGACGCGCGTCTTGGTATAGCGGATCGGCATCACAGCATCTCCTTGAGGTCGAGGATCAGCAGGACGCGGCCGTCGCCGAGCAGCGTCGTGCCGCAATAGCCCGGTACGCCGGCAAGGATGCCGTCCATCGGCTTGAGAATGACGTCCATGCCTTCGCGGAAATCGTCGATGACCAGACCGACGGTACGATTGTCGAAGCGGCAGACCAGCACCGCCTCCCCCCGTTCGTCGGCGGTGCGGTGATCGCTGGCGGTGACGTGCAGCCTGTTCGCCATCCGCACCAGCGGCACGACCTCGTCGCGCAGCACGAACACCTCGTCCTGCTTGACGCGACGGATCGCTTCGGGGGCGAGGCGGACGGTCTGGACCACCACGTCCATCGGAATGCCGTACAGGCTGTCACCGACATCGACGACCATTACCCGTGTCACCGCCATGCTTAGCGGCATCGTCAGCCGCGTCGTGGTGCCATGACCCAATTGCGAGGTGACGGAAACGCGACCGCCCAGCTTCTGCACGGTGCTGAGCACCACATCCATGCCGACGCCGCGACCGGACAGGTCGGAAACCTCCGCCGCCGTCGAAAAACCGGGACGATAGATGAGGTTCACCGCCTCCTGATCGTTCAGCGCGTCGGCTTCCTCGCGGGTGACGACGTTCTTTGCGACCGCCGCGTCGCGGATCGCAACGGGGTCGATACCGCGGCCGTCGTCGCTGACTTCGATGACGACGCTGTCGGTGTCCTGAAACGCTTTCAGCCGGACGGTCGCGGCGGCGGGCTTACCGGCCGCGATCCGCGCCTGCGGCAGTTCGATGCCGTGATCCAGCGAGTTTCGCACGATGTGGAGCAGCGGATCGCCCAGCGCCTCGACGATCGTCTTGTCGGCGGCGGTATCCTCGCCCTCGATCGCCAGATCGACCTGCTTGTCCAGCCGGCGCGCGATGTCGCGGATCAGGCGGGGGAAACGGTCGAATATCTCGGCGACCGGCAGCATGCGGACCTGCATGATCGCGGACTGCATCTCCTGCGTAAGCCGGTCGATGATCGCATATTGTTCCTTGATCTCGCGGGCCATGTCGCGCGACCCGTGAACTTCTTCCGCTCGTTTGGCGAGGAACGGGAGCGCGTTCTTCGATACGACCAGTTCGCCGATCAGGGTCATCATCAGATCGATCTTGCCCTGATCGACCTTCAGCGTGCGCGACGCGGTGCGCGCGGCATCGCCGGGCGCGGCAGCTGTCGCCACGGGCAGCGGGACATCGGCCGCGAATGTCGGTTCCGGCCCGGCACCGGCATCCGGCACCGACGCGACGGCGTCCCCGTACGTGTCGAACATGGTCAGGAATGCAAGCAACGGGGTCGCATCGGCGCTGCGATGTGCCTCTGCCAGCGCGGCCTGCCATGCCTCCGACAGCGCGGGCCGCGCGACGCTCAACAGCATGTTGGTCACGACCGTAGCGGTCGATTGCAGCCGGACCGGGTCGTATCCGATGCGGCTCAGGATACGCACCTGCGTCGCGACGACATGGCGCACCGCGGGCGGCAGCGCGGCGACCGGTTCCGCGACGATCGCGGACGCGGGCGGTGCGAGCGTGCGTATCTCGATCTGGTCGAGTTCGTACGTCATGACCTGCTCGACGGTTTCGCGGGCCGCGCCCGTCAGCGCCGTGAGCCGCAGGTTGCAGTGGTAGGGGTCGAAATCCGCCGGCACGCCCCACGGGTCGCGCGCCTCGATCGCAAGGCCGACCATGTCGGGCAGTTCCTGTACCGCCGCGACGGGATCGGTCCCGGTGTAGAAGCATCCGGGGTCCGGGTCGTAGCGGACCACCAGCACCGGCTCGCCCGCCGCAGCGCGCGCGCGTCCCACTGCCAGCGCGCCCGGGTCGATCGCGGACAGCCAATCGTCGGATACCACGGCAAGCGGTGCGTCGACGGCCGCGACGACCGTCTGCGTCTCGCCCAGATGGGCGCGCAACAGACCGGCGCCATGCACGGCGATCCGGTCCGCATCGGGCGCGAGCCGCCCTTCCCCTTCCAGTTGGTCGATGAACATGCCGACCTGATCGAAACTGTCGAGCAACTCGTCGACGATCGTCGGTTGCAGCGCGAACGTCCCCAGCCGCACCGCCGACAACAGATCCTCGCCGGCATGGACCAGCCGGGTCAGCGCGGGGACGTCGAACAGCCCCGACGATCCCTTCAGCGTATGGACCGCGCGAAACACCTCGTTGATCGCCGCAGCGTCGCCGGGATTGCGTTCGAGCACCAGCAGCCCGGCCGCCGACGCCTGCAGCAGTTCGCGTGCTTCCTCGACGAAGCGCGTCATCAGCGCGTCGTTCATGCGACGACTCCGGTGAGCAGTTTCGCCGTTTCGACCAGTTGCGCCGGTGTCGCCGGCTTGACCAGATACAGGTCGGCCCCCGCTTCATAGGCACGGTCGGCGTCGCGCCCTTCGGCCTCGGTGCTGATGGTGACGATCGGCACCGCCTGCATCGCGCTGTCGCCGCGCAACCGCGCGATCATCGCATATCCGTCCATCTTGGGCATGTTGACGTCGACGATCAGCAGGTCGAACCGGTCGAGCAGCGCCCGCTCCAGCCCTTCCAGCCCGTTCGCCGCCTCGTCGACGGCAAAGCCGGCCGCCTCGAACACCGAGCGATAATAGAGGCGGGTCGTCATGCCGTCGTCGACGACGAGGATGCGCTTGCCATGGGCTGCATTAGTCATGGTCGGCGGGCCTTTGATACAGGATGGTGCCGCCATATCGACGCGGCTCGAACATGGCCGACATCCGGCTCATGCTTTCGGAATGGCCGAGGCAGATGACGCCGCCGGGCCGCATGCTTTCGTACAGCGTCTCCACCGCCTGACGCCGGGAGTCGTCGTCGAAATAGATCAGCATGTTGCGACAGAAGATTACGTCGATGTCGCGAAACCGGCGCATCGCCATCGCGTCGGACACGTTCACCACGCTGAAATCGATCGACTGGCGCAATGCGTCGCAGATCTGGAAGTCGTCGCCGCGCGGCCGGAAATACTTCGCCTTCAGCTTGTCCGACAGGCGGTGCAGCGCGCGCGCGCTGTATATCCCGGCCTTGGCGTCGACGATGACCCGACTGTCGATGTCCGACGCGAGAATCTCGATGTCGTACGCATCCGCCTGCCCCCAGTTTTCTAGGATCTGCATCGCGATCGAATAGGGTTCCTCCCCGGTCGAGCATGGCAGCGACCAGATGCGGATCGGCTTGCCCGGCGCGCGCGTCCGCGCGATGTCGGGAAGGACGTGCTGGACCAGCGCATCGAACTGATAGTCCTCGCGGTAGAAATACGTCTCGTTGACCGTCATCGCGTTGACGAGATGCTGCATCTCGACCCCCGATGTCTCGAACCGGACCAGCGTGAAATACTCACGAAAGCTGGCATTGCGGGTGGCGAGGATACGGTCCTGCAAACGCCGTTCGACGAAATAGGCCTTGTTGTCGCTGAACATCATGCCGGTCTTGCGATAGAAGAATTCGCAGAACTTGGCATAGTCCTGGGGCGTGATGACGGGACCGGCGGACGTCTCGGTCGTCGATCGAACCGAACTCAGCATCGGCCGATCCGCTGCGTCGCGACCTGCACCGCGAACGCGATGAAGCTGTCGCCGGGAAACCGTTCCGCCACCGTGGCGAGCACGGGCAGCGCATCCTCGCCGCCGATCTCGGCCAGCCCGTCGATCGCCGCCGCACAGACGTTGGGGTGATCGTCCGACAGCGCCGTCATCAGCCACGTCGCGGCCTGCGGATGTGGCAGGACATGCAGCAGGTTGGCGGCGAAGATGCGCACGTCGCTGTCGGGATCGCGCAGCAATCCGACGATATGCGGCCCAACCTCGTCCGGCATCTCGGCCAGCCCCTCCAGCGCGGCATTGCGCAGCGGCGGCTGTTCGCTGCGCAGCAACGACAGCAGCGCGGCGACGACGACGGGGGAGCGACGCCGGATCAGTGCCGCCATGATCGCCTCGCGCACGCTGGGCGCGGTTTCTTCCGCGATCCGCGCGCACAGCGGCGCGATGCCGTCGTCGCGGGCCTCGGCGGCACGCACCGCCGCGCGACGTTCCGCCGCGACCGGCGACGCGAGCTGTGCGATAAGCTGGGGCAGCCCATCCACGGCGGGAGCGACCGGCCGGGTGTCGGTTTCGATATCGGCCTTGACCAATGGCATGGGACGGTTCCTGTTCGTTACGACGCGACGGCGCGACGGCCGGGGACGAGCCACCGCGCGATCTGTCCGGCGATGGCGTCGCTGGCGAGCACGAGGCTGGCACCGGCGCGACGGATGAGTTCGTTGGGCATGCCGAAGACCGCGCTGGTCGTGGCATCCTGCGCGATCGTTCGCATGCCGCGCTGATGACAGCGCGCCATCGCGGCGGCACCATCGTCGCCCATGCCGGTCAGTTGCACGCCGATCAGCCGTTCGGGCGGCAACAGATCGGCCGCGCTCTCGACCAGCCGGGTCACGCTGGGGTGCCAGCTATGCTCCTCGCTCGCCGGCACCGACAGCCCGGTCAGCACGCCACCGCGCCGCGCGACGACCATGTCGGCGTCGCCCCGGGCGATATACACGTTGCCCGGCCGCAGCGGCGTCGCGGTGCGCAGTTCCTGCACGGTCAACGCGGACAATGCGTCCAGCCGCCGCGCGAAGACTCCGGTGAAGCTGGCCGGCATATGCTGTGCGACCAGCACGGGCCATGGCAGGTCGCCGGGCAACGCCGGCAGGATTCGTTCCAGCACCGCCGGCCCGCCGGTCGATACGCCCAGCATCACCAGCCCGGGTTCCATCGTGCCGTCCGCCGCGATGCGGACCGGCGGCGGAGGGGGCGATGCCGGACGCCGCGGCGTGACGGCACCGCCCAGTCCGCGGACCCGTGCCGAGGCGGCGGCCTTGACCTTGGCGACAAGCTGCGCCGCGATCTGGTCGAGCGACAGCGAGATCGTCCCGCCCGGCTTCTGGACGAAGTCGAACGCCCCGAGGCTGAGCGCCTGCAACGTCGTTTCGGCCCCCTGTTCGGTGATCGACGACACCATGATGACCGCGCGCGGGCTGCCGACCATGATCCGCGAGAGGCAGGTGATGCCGTCCATTTCAGGCATGTTGACGTCCAGCGTCACGACCTGCGGATCGAACTCCTCGACCAGGTTCAGCGCCTCAACGCCGTTGCGTGCCGTGCGGACGTCATATCCCGGCTGTTGCTGTAGAAGCTGTGCGAGGTGACGTCGCATCAGCGCGGAATCGTCGACGACGAGAACGCGGGTCATGACCGGCTCAGGCAGCGAGCGCGTCCGGCGACGCGAGAAGCGCTTCGGTTGCCGGATCGATCAGGCAATCGACGTCGAGAAGCTGGATCATCCGGTTCTGCGCGGTCAGATTGGCGACCCCGCGCACGACCTTGGCGCGTACCCCCGACAGGTCCGGCGCGGTGGAGATCGATCCGTCGGCGATCCGCCCCACTTCCGACACGCTGTCGACGATGAAGCCGACATGCTGGCCGTGGATAGTGAACACCATGATCCGCTGGCGGTCCGATCGTGCGGCTTCCTCCAGCCCGAACCGGCGACGCTGGTCGATCACCGGCAGCACGGTGCCGCGCAGGTTGATGACGCCCTCGACGAAATCGGCGGTGCCGGGGACATGGGTAAGTTGTTCGGGAACGCGGACGATTTCCTGCACCGCTTCCACCGGCACGCCATATTCCTCGCCCATCAGGCGAAAGATCACATATTGCGCGTCTTCGTTGGCGGCACCGTTCATCGTTTCGTCTCCCTTCGCCACGTCGTCCTGCGCCGTGCCCGCATCCCCGCGGATCGCCCGCAATTCGTCGATGTCGAACATCCCTTCGGCAGACAGGACCGACACCAGCCGCCGCCCCTCGTCCAGCCGACAGATCGCGCGGATATCACCGTGCCCTCCCTGCGATGCGAGCGCGGTCGGCACGGCCTCGACCAGTGCACGATCGACGCGCAGCACGGCCTTGACCTTGTCCATCACCACGCCGACCGACAGTGGGTCGCCCTGTTCGCCGGGCAACGACACGACCACGACCTTGTTCGCGTCGGTGAAGCGTTCGGCGGCAAGGCCGAACATCGTGCGCAGCGACACCAGCGGTAGCAGGCGATTGCGCAGTGTGGTCACGCCCAGCACATGGCCGGCCGTACCCGGAACCTGGGTGATCGCCGACGGCAGTTGCACGATTTCCTGCACCTCGCCGATCGGAAAAGCATATTCCTGTCCGTCGACTTCGAAACTGACCAGCTGGTCCTCGTCGGCTGCGTCGCCCGCCTCGGCGGTATCGACCGCTTCGGCAGTCGCCGGCACGCCGCCCGGCGCGTCGGACAGGCGAAGCGCGCCGTCGTGCGCCGCAAAGGTGCGACCGATCGATTTCGACACGTCCAGCACCATCACGATGCCGCGACCGTCCTCTTCCTTGATCATGCCGGTCAGCAATTCGGTGTCGATCGTCGCGCGGATCTGGGTCACCGGTTCCAGCCGGTCACGGTCGACCGTGACGACGTTGGCGACGCGATCGACCATCAGTCCGACCGGATGGCCATGATCGAGCACGACCACGCGGCTGGCATCGTCGATCATCACCGGCGGCAGGCCGAACAGGTTGCGCAGGTCGAGCACCGGCAGCACGGTGCCGCGCAGGTTGGCCAGCCCCATCAGCGCGGGCGGGCTGAGCGGCATCCGCACCACGTCGGGCACGCGGATGATTTCCTTTACCTGCGCCAGCGGCACGGCGAACATCTCGCCCGCGCTGTGAAAGATCACGAACTGGCAGAGGTCGCCGCGTTCGATGATCGCGGCATCGTCGTCGGCGGGGGTGAAACCCCCCGCCGGAATCTTCGTCATATAGGTCATGCGCTCGTCCTTTCAGGTCCGGTCGGGGATCAGGCTGCCTGCAGTTCGTCGGCCAGCGACGCGATTTCCTCGATCGCCGCGGCAAGCTGTTCGGCACCGCGCGCCTGTTCGCGCGACGCGACACTCGCCTCGTTCGACGTCCGCACCGCCTGCTGCGACGCGGTCGCGATCTGTTCGATCGCGGTCTGCGTCTCGCCCAGCGCGCGCATGATGCCGTCGGCGGCGGTCGAAATGTCGCCGTTGCCCCGCACCACGTCGGTGACGTCGGCGGCGATCCGCTCCAGCCCTGCCGAAATGCTGCGGCTCTTCTCGACCTCGCCCGCCGCCGTGTCGGCGATGTCCTGAAGGTCGGTGCGCACGACGCTGATCGTGTCCTGAATGCTCTTTACCGTATCCTTGATCCGTTCGGCATTCTCGGCCGAATCGCGCGCAAGGTTGCGGATATCCGTGCTGACCACGGCAAAGCCCTTGCCGAACTCACCGGCGCGCGCGGCTTCGACCGATCCGCTCACCGCCAGCATGTTGGTCTGGATCGATACGGTGGTGATCGCGTCGATGATCTTGTCGATCCGACGGCTGACCTGTTCCAGCGCGCTGATCTGGTCGCGGCTCTTGCGACCGGCGGCGACCGAGTCCGCCACGCCTTGCATCATCGCGCCGACCAGCACCTTGTTCTCTTCCAGAAGCTGGGCGATCGCCACACCCTTTTCCGCACCGGCCACGGCCTGTTTTGCGGCAAGCTGCGCGTTCGTCTCGATCTGCCCGATCGCGGTCGACGATTGCTGCGTCGCGGCGGCGGACTGCTGTGCGCCGCGATTGATCTGTTCCAGCGCGGTGGCGACCTGCGTCGATGCGCGGTTGATCTCCTCGACGGCGCTCGACAGTTCCTC
This sequence comes from Sphingomonas sp. CFBP 13720, assembly GCF_014842075.1. Taxonomy (GTDB): domain Bacteria; phylum Pseudomonadota; class Alphaproteobacteria; order Sphingomonadales; family Sphingomonadaceae; genus Sphingomonas. The sequence continues at coordinate 235,611 of NZ_JACYVA010000004.1, read as the reverse complement.
GGCCGCCGAGGCGACTTCCTCCGCGCTCTTGCCGATGTTGGCGCTGTTCTTCAGCTCCTCGGCAAGCTGGGTCAGCTCCTGCGACGCCTGCTCGCTCTGTTCGAGTGCGCCGGTCTGCTGCTCGATCGTGTTGCTCGATTCCTGACATGCCGCGCTCTGCTCCTCGGCGGCGGCTGCGATCACCTCCGCACCCTTCAGCGCCTCACCGGCCGCCTGCACCGCCTGTTCGGCATTGTCGGCGATCATGTTGCAGCCCTTCAGGATCTCCGCCATGTCGTCGCGGATCCGGTCGAGACCGGCGGTGACGACGGTGCCCTTTTCCGCCTCTTCACGCGCGGAACTGGCCGACGTTTCGATACCGGCGGCGGCCTGTTTCACGTCGTCCTGGACCTGCACGATCAGGTCCTGGATGTCGCGTGCAGACTTTTCGCTGGTTTCCGCCAGCGTGCGGACCTCGTCGGCGACGACGGCAAAACCCTTGCCATGCTGGCCGGCGCGGGCGGCCTCGATCGCGGCGTTCAGTGCCAGCAAATTGGTCTGGTCGGCGATACGGGCGACGGCTTTCACCACCTCGCCGATCGCGCTTGCCTGCCGGTCGAGTTCCTCGACCATCTTGACCGATGCTTCCTGCCGTTCGGACGCGCGGGCGATCGCGGCAAGCGATTCGACGACGTCGCTGCTGGTGGTCACGACCATGTCGGACAGCCGCTGCGTCAGCACCGCCGAGGTATCGGCACGGGTTTTCATCTCGCGCAGAAGGTCCGTCGCGCTGGACATCGACTTCATCGTCTGTTGTGCGGCGGCGGAAGCCTCTTCGGCCCCGACGCTGATCTGTTCGGATGCCTTGCGCAATTCTTCCGACGCCGACGATGCTTCGGCGATCCCACTCGCCAGTTCGGCAGTCGCGGACGCCAGTCGTTCCGAACCCTTTTGCTGGCGGGCGAACGTCCGGGCACGGCGTTTTTCGGCATCGGCGTTCAGACGAACGCTGTTCGTGTTCATGGTCGTGCTCGTGGTCGCGGCACGGACAGATGTCTCCGCGGCAGAAGAGATATTGCTTTTCTTGGCAAGAGACATTTCCGGCTCCGAATTAACTAGATTGGATTTTTGACTTATAGGAACGATTGCAGAGGGCGAGCCGGGGCTCGCCAACATAAATTTACCGAGCGAAACGGGCGTACCGCGCTGTTTAGCCCGCGCATTCCGCCGGACTGTCGCTGTGCACGGGGCACACCGCGCTCCGATGCGCGCAGCACATCGAACGCCGTGGGCGGCGGGATCGTGCGGGATGGACAGCCTTCGGGCAGCAGCGATATCGATCGGGTGCCTCCGTGCGATCGACCGCCTTATGGCGTCCAGCAACGCAAGGCGGTATCGTCATACCCCTCGTCGCTGGCTCGCAGCGCCGCAGGCGACCGGCGGGACAGCGGTGCCGCCGGGCTACGGTTCGGATCTGGTCAGCGCGGCAGGGACAGCCTATTGGCCGCAGCAGCAATCACCGCTGGCTCCGCGCCTAGCGTCAACCGGAAACTACGTCAGCCATAAGCGTCCGCGCCCAGCCGGCCCGTCGCGCGCAGCAACGTCGCCTGCGCCACCAGCACGTCCGCCCGCGCGGCGGCGACCGCCAGTTGCGCGCTGCGAAAGCTCTGGTCGGCGACGAGGATGTCGATCGTCGAACGCAGCCCGAACCCGTATTCCGCCCGAACGCCGTTCAGCGCCACGTCGGCGGCGGTCAGCCCGTCGATACTCGCCTGCAACCGCGTCCGCGCGGCGACCAGCGAAGCCCATGCGGCATCCGCACCCCGGATCGACTCCCGTGCGGCGGCATCCGCCTGGAAAAGCTCCGCTCGCCGGACCGCCTCGGCCTGCCGGATGCGCGACGATACCAGCCCGCCGCTCCCGATCGGCACGCGGAACGCGAGGCCAGCCGAAGCCGCAGCCTCGAAACCGCGTAGTTCCCCGTCCGCGATCCTCGCGCCGCGACCATAGCCGGCGGACAGGTCGACCGACGGTGCCCGTTCCGCCCGCGCCTGATCGACCCGCGCCGCCGCCGCATCGACCACACGGCGCTGTTGCAGCAACAGCGGGTTGCGGCTTTCCGCCGCGCCGCGCGCTTCCTCGCGATCGGTCGGCAACATGGGCGGCGGTGCGACCGTGGCCGACAGCGTACCGGCATCCTGCCCCACGACTGCGCGATAGGCGGCGGCGGCGGTCGCCAGCGCCCCCTCCGCATCGGCGAGATTGGCGACCACGCTGGCCCGCTGTGCCTCCAGTTGCGCCACGTCGGTCCGCGTCGCCTGCCCCAGCCCGAACCGCGACCGCGCCTCCGCGACCTGTGAATCGAGCCGTTCGATCCCGACCCGCGCGACCTCCACCGCCTGTTGCGTGTACAACAGATCGGCATAGGCCACGACGACGCCTTGCAGGATCGCCGCCTCGGTGTCGCGCAGCGCTTCCGCCCCCGCCGCAACGTCGCCGCGCGCGGCGCGGATCGCTGAGGATATCCGACCGCCAGCCCATACCGGCACCGCCGCGTCGAGCGATGCCGCCCCCGACCCGCCGAGGGCCAGACGGTCGTACCCCGCACCCCCGGTCAACCCCACGACCGGACGCGACGCCGATCGTGCCTGCTCGGTCGTTTCGGCCAGTGCCTCCTGCCGCGCGCGCGCCGCCGCGAGTTGCGGGTTGGTGGCATAGGCCGCCACGATCGCCTCGCGCAGCGTTTCCGCCGATGCCGGTTGGGCCATCAGCAGCGTCATCGACACGCCCGTCAGCCATTTAGTCATGGCGCAACGCCCATGCCGGCGCGGCGCGGCTGGCACGCAGCGACTGGCCCAGCACCGTCAGCACCGCGATCGCGGTCGCGAGCAGGCTGGCCCCGGCGAAATACAGCGGCGACAGCGCGATCCGGTCGTCGAACCCCGCCAGCCACGTCCGCATCGCCACGAACGCCAACGGCCACGCCACCAGATTGGCCAGCAGGACCGGGCGCAGGAACTGCCCGATCAGCAGCTTCACGATATCGGCGGACGACGCGCCCAGCGTCTTGCGGATACCGATCTCCTTTACCCGCCGCTGGGTGTTGAACGACGCCAGCCCCCATAGTCCGACGCAACCGATCAGCACGGCAAGGCCCGCGCCGATGCCGAACAGGCGGGTCGCACGGTCGTCGGCTTCGTAGAATTCGGCAAGGCGCCGATCCGCCGTTTCCGCGTCGAACGGAACCTGCGGAACCGTCCGTTGCCACACGGCGCGTACGGCGTCGCGCATCGCGCGCGGATCGCCGGTGAACCGGATCGTCGCCACTGCCGTATCGGTATGCTCAGGCTGGCGGTAATGATAATAATAGCTGGCGCTGTTCGGCTCGCGCGGTGAGGAAAAGCGCATATCGTCGACGACGCCGATGATCGTGCGTGGCCGGTCGCCGCCGACCGTCTTGCCCACCGCCTCCTGCGCCGAACGGAAGCCCAGCGTGCTGACCGCGCGGCGATTAATGACAATGTTGGCGGCCGCGCCCTTCGTCGGAGTGCGCTGGTCGTCGCCGGCATGCGCCGCGTCGAACAATCGGCCGGCAAGCAATCGCGCGCCGTACACACCGAAAAAGTCCGGCCCGACGATCATCCACCGCAGCGACGGTCCGGAACCGACGACGCCGGGCAAGGGCACGTTGTCGCTGTTGTCCGATCCGGTGCCGCCGGCGGCGGTATTCGCGACGGTAAGGCCGGTCACGTTCGGCAACGCCCGAAGCTCGGTCATCAGCTTTCGACGTTGGCCCACATCGACCAGCGTATCGCGCATCGACAACAGGACCAGCAAACCGTCGCGCCGAAAGCCCAGATCGGACTGCCGCACATGCTGCGTCTGCGCGACCAGCACCGTCGTCCCGACCATGAACGCGATGGCCAGTCCGAACTGAAACACGACCAACGCCTCGCGGATACGCGTCCCAACCCGCCCGCCGCCCGGCGAACGCGCCGATGCCAGCACCGAAGCAGTCGGAAAGCGGGACAACAGTACGGCCGGATAGAAACCGGCGATCAACCCGACGACCAGCGTCAAGGCCACAAGCGCGGGCACGACGACGACATAGGGTATGTCGAGCGACAGTCCGCCCGCCGCGTTGACGAGCGGCAGCCCCAGTTCGGCGAGGATCAGCCCCAGCAACGCGGCGATCGCAACGGTCAGCACCGCTTCGCCCAGAAACTGGCCGACCAACGTCGCCCGGTCAGCACCCAGCACCTTGCGCATCGCGACTTCCCGCGCCCGTAGTCCGGCCCGCGCGGTGGCGAGGTTCACATAGTTCACGATCGCGATCAGCAGCGTCAGAACGCCGACAAGGCCGAGCGTGACGACGGTGATCTTCCCGCTCGAACTTTGTCGCCCGGCCGGCTCGAGATGCAGTCGCGCGATCGGCAGCAGCGTCAGTTGCTGCGTCTTGGACGCGTCCTTGCCAAGGTCTGCCAGCCCGCGCCGATCGACGAACGGTAGCAATTTTTGTTCGAACGCGCGCGCAGCAGACGGCGTATCGAACCGGAGATAGGTTTGCAGCGAGGTGCTGCCCCAATGGAACCAGTTGTCGGAAACGGGCTTGCGCGGAAAGGGGATCAGCAACGACACCGTCATATCGGTGTTCTTGGGCAGATCGCGGAACACCCCGGCAATGCGGTAATTGGCCTGCACATCCATCGCGACGGTCATCGTCTGGCCGATCGGATCGGTCGTTCCGAAATATTTGCGCGCCAGACTTTCGCTGACGATCGCCGCGCTGGGATCGGACAACGCGCCGCGTCCCTGCCCGCGTATCATCGGCAGGTCGAATATCTCGAAGAACGAGGGATCGACCATCGCAACGTCCTCTGCCGTGGCGACGCCGCCCCGCAATACGGAACCGGCTCCTTTGCCGCCGCGAACACGGGTTCCCGTGACGCCCGGAAAATCCTCCCGCATCTGATCGAGCAGTCCGCCCATCGTATAGGGATAGGCGCCGTTGAACGGACTTTCCGGCAGGTTCCATACGGTCTGTACGACATAGATCCCGTCATGCCGGGGCAGCCACTTTTCATAACTCGTCTCGAACCGGACATAGAGGCCGAGGATCAGGAACACCGCGATCCCCACCGCCAGCCCGCCGATGTTGAGCGCGGCATAAAGCTTGTGGCGGGTGAGGGAGCGGTACAGGCTGAGAAGGGCGAAGGCGTTCATCGCGGGCGATCCTGACTGATTGCGGCGTTAGCGGCAGGTGACGCGGGCGGTGCCGCTCTTGGTGACGGCACAGGTCGGATGGCCCGTCACGCGCACGCTGCCCGATCCGCCGGCCCTGATGCTGGCCGCGCTGGAGGCGGTCGCCGCCACGTCGCCCGATCCGCCGAGGTTGACCGCCAGCGTCGGGGTTTCCAGCGCCATCGTCTCGACCCTGCCCGAGCCGCCGAGGTTGACGCGAACGCGGTCGGCGCGACCGCTGGCGGTGATCGAGCCGGAGCCGTCGAGAATGAGATGGACCTGCCGGACATGGAGGTCCGCCAGACGAACCTGTCCAGACCCGGACAGTCGCGCCGTGACGCTTTCACCGCCGAACCCGCCCGCGTCGATCGTGCCCGATCCCGATAAGGTCATCGCACGAACCACCGGCATCCTGACCGTGACGGTAGCACCGCGATCGCTGTGCTGGCCCGGCGTCCGGCGGATGCGGAGCGCGCCGCCGCGCACGTCGAGTGCCAGCGATGCGACCGCGCGCGGGTCGCCCGCTGCCGTCACGGAGAAGGATGCGCCGGGTACGATGCGGATCGTGTCGGACGAGGCGAGTTCGACGGTATCGAAGCCGCGCACGTCGAAACGACGATCTGCGGGCTGGGCACCGGCGGCGCTGGCGATGACGAGCAGGGCGAGTGGAATGAAGCAGCGCATGGTCGGTCCTTCGGAAATTTGGGCGGGGTCAGATGGCGCGGATGGCGGACGCGACGATGCGGCCGTCGAGCATGTCGATGCGGCGCTTCGCCATGTCGGCGTGACTGGGCGAATGGGTGACCATCACGATCGTCGCGCCTTCGTCGTTCAGCCCGGTCAGGATGTTCATCACCTGTTCGCCGTTCGCGGTATCGAGATTGCCGGTCGGTTCGTCGGCAAGGATGAGTTTCGGATTGCCGACGATCGCGCGGGCGATCGCGGCGCGCTGCTGCTGGCCGCCCGACAACTGGTGCGGGTAATGCCGCGCGCGGTGGGCGATGCCGACCTTGTCCATCGCCGCCGCCACCCGGCCGCGCCGTCCGCCGTCCTGCCCCCCGACATCCTTGCGATAGGCGAGGCCCAGCGCGACATTCTCCTCGATCGTCAGTTCGTCGATCAGGTTGAAGCTCTGGAACACGAAGCCGAGCGTGCTGCCCCGGAACTGCGCCAGTTCCTTCTCGTCCATCGCGGCAAGGTCGCGGTCGCCGAACCAATATTGCCCGCCGGTCGGCCGGTCGACGGTGCCCAGCGTGTTGAGCAACGTCGATTTGCCGCAGCCCGACGGCCCCATGATGGCGACGAATTCTCCGGCCGCGACGTGCAGGTCGACATCGGCCAGCGCCGTCGTCTCGACCTCGTCGGACAGATAGCGGCGCTGGATATTTTCCATACGGATCATCGGTGAACCTCGTTATCGGATGTTGAGAATGTCGCCCTTCACGGACGCGGTGTTGCTGGTGACGATGCGGTCGCCGGGGTTCAGGCCGGACAGGATCTCGACCTGTTCGGGATTGCGGCGGCCGGTCCGCACCGTGTGGCGGCGGGCATGGGCACCATCGGCGTCGAGCAGGAAGACCGACGATCCGCCCCCGGATTCCAGCCAGCCGCCGATCGGGGCGACCAGCGCGGGTGCCGTGCTGCCCAACGTGATGCGGATATCGACTGTCTGGCCACGGTTCAGCCCGGCGGGGGCCGCGCCGTCGAACGTCAGTTCGACGCGGAACCGGCCATCCTTCACCGCCGGCAGGACCTTCGACACGATCAACCGTGCACCGTTGGCAACCGCGCGCTGCCCCACCGCCACGCGACCAAGGAAATATTCATCGACATCCGCCTCCAGCTTCCACGACCCTTCGCTGTCGACCTGTCCGGCGGGGTCGCCGGGCTTCAGCGTCTGCCCCGGCTGGATGATGAAATTGGTCAGCCGCCCGCCGGTCGGCGCGCGGATCACCAGCGCGTCGAGACCGGAGCGTACTGCCGCCAGATTGCGCTCCAGCCGCCCCCGCGTATCGTCGAGCCGCGCGCCCTGCGTCGCGGTGATCCGCGCTTCCGCCGCGCCGCCCGTCTGCAACTGGGCCAGCCGGCGTTCCTGATACGCGGCTTCCTCGGCAAAGCTCTTCACGCCTGCGTCGGACACGAACCCCTTGTCGTATAGCTGCTGGCGAATACCCAGTTCGCGCCGCGCCTTGATCAGGTCGTAATTGGCCTGCGCGATCTGTCCCGCGCGGTCGAGCCGGTTGCGCTCGATCCCCAGATTCTCGCCCGCGACACCGCCCAGCTGGCTGGCGATCTGCGCTTCGCGGGTCAGCACGTCCAGCCGCAGCTCGGGATTGGCCAGCGTCGCGATCGACTGGCCTTCCGCAACCATCGTACCGTCCTGGACCAACAGCTTCTCGACCTGCCCGCCCGACAGCACGCCGACCAGCGTCGTCACCCGTGGCGCGACCGTGGCGCGCACCGGCAGGTAATCGGCGAACGGCGCCCGCTCGACTGCGCCCGTCTCGATCTCCGCCATGGCGATATCGGTCGATCCCGTGGCGGGCAGGAACCGCCAGAGCAGCACGGCGGCGATCAACAGCGCGATGCCCGCCACCACGATGCGCCGTCGCCACCACGGCGTCGGCGGACGTTCGGTGCGCCGGTCCATCGCACTGCCGGGAGCATGGGGAGAAGTGGTTGCGTGTACGGACGGTTCGGTCATCATGGCGCCAGTGTCGCCGATACCCCGCCGAAAGACTAAAACGTGTCAGATCAACGACTTGACTATGGTTCCTCTCTGAATGACCGTCCGGTGGTGAACACGGTGTCCGACAATGGACGGTCGGACACCCCGTCAAGCACGACCGCGATCCTGCTGATCGACGACAATCAGGCGGTGGCGCGGGCGATGGAGATCGCGTTCCGGCTCGCCGGCTATCGGCTCGACGTGGCGACCGGTCCCGACGACGCCTATTCGCGGCTGGCATCGGCGCGATACGACGCGATCCTGCTCGACATGAATTTCCGGCCCGGCGAATCGAGCGGCGAGGAAGGACTGGCCTGCCTTGACCGGATCGTCGCCGACGATCCCGCCGCATGCGTCGTCGTCATCACCGCGCATAGCGGCGTGCGGATCGCCGTGGCGGCAATGCGGGCGGGTGCGCGCGACTTCGCCATGAAACCATGGCGCAACGCCGAACTGATCGCGAAGGTCGAGGACGCGATCGCCCGTGGCGCGGCCCCCGCCCCGGTTCGCGTGGTCGGCGGCGTCGAACCGGTGCGACTGCTCGGCGAAAGCCCGACGATGCAGCGCCTGCGCGACCTGATCCGCCGCGTCGGCCCGACTCCTGCCGGCGTTACCGTCACCGGTGCTCCGGGAAGCGGTCGCCTTTTGACCGCACTCGCCATCCACGCCGCGTCCGCCGACGCCGCCTCTGTGCCGCTGCGGATCGACCTGCGCGATCCCGGCGCGTGGGACCGGATCGACGGAGCCGAAGCGACAGTCATCCTGCGCCATCCCGATACGCTCGACCCGGTCGCACAGGCGCGGCTGCTCGACCGGCTTCCGGGGGCGGTCCGCTGTATCGCGACGGCGGACGATGTCGGATCGCTCGTCCCGGCGCTGCGCCGCCGGATCGCCACGATGGAAGTCGCCGTGCCCCCGCTCGCCGCGCGTCAGGACGACGCGATCCTGCTCGCCCGGCACTTCGCCCGGATCGCGGCCGAACGCTTCGGACGTCCCGACGCGCGGCTGACCGACGCCGCCGAAGCGGCGATACGCGCGGCGATATGGTCGGACGAGGTGCGCGGGCTGGCGCTGGCGGTCGAACGAGCGGTCCTGCTGGCCGATGCCGGGATGATCGACGTCGCCACGCTGATGCCGCCCGCAACACCCGGCGCAGCACCCACCGCAACCGACGCCAATTTCGACCTGACCGATGCGGAGCGGGCGATGATCGAGGCGGCGCTGCGCGAACATCGTCACAACGTCACCCACGCCGCCACCGCGCTGGGGCTGAGCCGGGGCGCGCTGTACCGCCGCATGGCGCGCTATGGTCTTTAGCCGCAGCCTTGCGACGATCGTGACCGGCCCCGGCCTCGTCGCCTGCGGGGCGGCGGGCGTCGTCGCGTGGAATTGCGGATATTGGGGACTGCTGACCGGGTCGGTCCTCGTCGCCCTGTGGCTCTGCCTGCTCAACGCATGGGCGTTGGTCCAGCCGCTGACGGCTGCGCCGCCGCCAACCGACGCCGACGCCAGCGACGCCCCCGCGATGGTCCTGCGCCTGTTGCTGGATGCCGCGCCGACGCCGCTGATCGGGATCGACCAGACCGGTGCCCGCGCGCTCAACCGCGCCGCCCGGCAGCGTTTCGCGACCGACGACCGCATCTTGCCGATGCCCGCCGAACTGGGCGATCCCGCCGTCACCCATTTGCGCCACGACGGCCGGGGCTGGCGCATCGACCGCGTGACCGTCACCGGCGGTCTTTCCGGCCGGAGCGTCGCCGCGCTGATCGACATCGAACAGGAGGAACACGCCGCCGAAGCGCGGGCCACGGCCGAACTGATCCAGATCCTCGGCCACGAACTGCTCAACGGTCTCGCCCCGATCGTGTCGCTTGCCGAAAGCGGCGCGGCGGCGGTCGATCGGCCGGGCGTCGACCCGGCCCTGCTGCGCGAGATCCTCGGCACGCTGGCGCGGCGGGCGGAAGGGTTGCAGCGCTTCACCGAAGCCTATCGTGCGCTCGCCCGCCTGCCCCAGCCGACGCGCGCAGCGTCGGCACTGGACGAAATGGCGGGCGATCTTGCGCGACTGTTCGCCGGCCGCTGGCCCGCCATCGCCCTGACAGTGGAGACTCCGCAAGCGACATGGCCGCTCGATCGCGACCAGATCGCCCAAGCGCTATGGGCGTTGCTGCAAAATGCGGCGGAGGCACCCGGGACGACGCGCGTGACGCTGCGGTTCCAGCCGGCCGAAGCGGGCCTCGCGATCGACGTAGAGGACGACGGCACCGGTGTCGCGCCCGACGCCGCCACGCGCATCTTCCGGCCGTTCCATACGACCAAGCCCGAGGGTACCGGCATCGGCCTCAGCCTCGCGCGCCAGATCGCGCTGGCGCATGGCGGAACGCTGACACTGGAACCGGCGTCCGCGACGGTGTTCCGGCTGCTCCTGCCGCAATAGCTGGCGTACCGCCGCCCAACCGGTCACGCAGCCGCCGCCAGCACCTCCGCCACCGATGCCGACCGGACGCACAACCGGTCGAACAGGTCGAGCACGCCGTCCCACCATGCCCAGAACGCCGCCAGATCGGCGGCATCGCGGACATAGGGGGTGTGCCCCGGCACGATACTGGGCGAATGGAACGACAGGTTCAGCAACTGAGTGCCCTCGCCCACCGCCACCCTGATCGCTTCGCACGCTTGCGCAAGCGGCATCCCCTCGGGCGTCAGCGACACCCGATTAAGCAACCCACTGCGCGCCAGCACGCCCGGCCCATGGGGCAGCGCGGCGGCGTAATCGTACCAACGCTGTCCGCCCCGTCGCAACATGCCGGTGAACACCGTCGTCAACGGCAGTTCGAGGATCGATCCTTCCCGGAACGCCGCATTGCCGATCCCCCGGAAATCGGGGCCGCCCTGCGCGGCATAGCTATAGCCTGCCCGCATCGAGCTATCGATCCGGTAACCCCGCGCCGCCAACAGCGCCAGCGTCGCCCGCCCCAGCCCATAGCGTCCCGCACGATACACCACCGGCCGCTCGCCAGTGATCGCCGCGATGGCATCGCCCAGCCGGTCGAGCTTCGCCGCTTCCAGCGCAGGCGGAAGATTCCCCGCGAAACTGTTGCGGACGCCAATGATTTCGTCGAACGGCGGATTGACCCATGGATGAAGCTGCGTACCGATCGTGGCGGAGCCTTGCGCCATGATCGCCCGGATCGCGCCGATCGCCACCGGTTCGGTCGCGATCGGATAGTCGATCAGATACGTCATCGCCACGCCATGTCCGACGAAGCGGGCATGCGCGGCGGGCAGTGCAGCCATCGCCGCGACGCTCCATCCGTCGTGCCGGAATGGTCCGTTCCAGTCGAACGATTCCTCGGTATCTACGAACACGGTGAAGCGTTTGCCGAAATCCTTGGGCCACGCGATCGGGCAACCGGTCGGAACCGGCCGAAACCCCGCGCTCACTGCTGCTGTGCCTGCCCCATGGTAACCGTATCGGCGGCAGGCAGGCGCAGCGTCAAGGTCGCACTGCCGAACGACAGCACCCCGCCAAGTTCCACCGCGAGATTGCGCGCAAGGCGAAACGCGAATCCGGTGCCGAGCAGCGCCGGGTCCTCGTCGCCGTCATCGACGTCGAACACACTGTCGCCGGGCCACGCGTCGAGTGCGGCGGGCCGGTCGAACACGATCGCGACGTTGCCGTCGGCCTCCACACCCATGCGGACATGGATCGCCTCGTCCGGCGCGCTCGCCGACACCAACGTCGCTAGCAGCCGCGCCAGCAGACGCTCGACCGCACGACGATCCCCCAGAACGGCGATCGCCGCCGGCTCGATTTCCAGCAGCGATCCGCGCAACTCGCACAATGCCGTCAGGTCGCCCGCGATCGTCGCGAACACCGGATCGAGCGCCACGCGATCCGCACGCAGGTCGAGCGCATCTCCGTCGATCCGCGCGGCGAGGTCGAGATCGTCGATCACCGCGACCAGATCGCGTGAATGGTCGAGGATCGCACCGGCGCGCGATCGGTAGACCGGCGACACCGGCCCCAGCAATTGCGCCTCGATCATCTCGGCAAACCCGGCGATCGCGCCCGCCGGGGTCCGTAATTCATGAACGAGTTGGCGTAGCTGCGCGATGCCGGTATCGCGGCCCGCGACGGGCTCGGCCCGCTGGTCGCGACGCGGACGACGCGCCGTGCCGCGATAGCCGGTGAAGCGCCCGCTGGCATGATCGAACGCGGGTACGCCCGAAATGCACCAATGGCCCGCCGCGTCGCTGTCCCCGGTGATCGCCAGCCGCGCGTCGCGAAACGGCGCGCGGCGGCGCAGTGCCCCTGCTGCCACCGCATCGACCTGCGCATGGCCCGGCTCTCCGCCGATCGCGAGCGACAGTCCGATGACCGGCGACCGCGCCACCCCGTCGACCCAGCGGATCACACCGGTCGCATCGGTTTCGAAGCGGAATTCATCGCGCCGCTGGACGGGTGCCGCCGCAAACGGCCGTTCGTGCACGCGCTCGAACGCCTCGATCCGCGCCATGACGTCGGTGATTCGGAACGGCCCGGCGGGCGCGGGCTCGGCCTCGGCGACCGGGGTAGGCAGGGAGACAGCCGGAGCCAGCGGGACGGCGACCGGAACAGGCGCCTCGGGAAGCGCCAGCGGAACCGGCACGTCGGGAGCGATCACCAGACGATCGTCGCCTAGCACCAGATCAGTCGATCCAAAACTTTCCAGCGCACGCTGCACCGCAGGGTCCAGATCGCGTCGGTTGCGCAGGACGCCGCGCGCTGCCGGCGCCAGTTTGGGCAGCAACGCCGTCCATTCCGCGATCGACAATGTTGCGCCGCGCAACACTGGCACCGCGATTTCGATACGGTCGGTCGCCAGTACTTCGACCAGCGCGGCAGGCGGTGAAGCATGTTCGATGGCGCGCGCGCTGCCCATTCGCACCGTGCGGGGAACGCCGTCGCGCAACGTCCGCAAGGTGGTGATCGCCCGATCGTCCGCCGCAACGCGGCCCCGCCCGATCAGGTCGACGAGCTGCCGCCATGCCGAGGCACGCGCGCTCTCGCCCGACAGATCGGCAGCAAGCACCGTTTCGAGGGTATCGTCGAAGCGCACCATGTTCTCGCGAAATCACCATGGAAGCTCATGGCGCAAAGTGTCCTTAACGGGCGAAACGCAGTTCAGGAACTGGTCATTTTCGATACGTCGCAATGTGGGACAATTGCGCTTCCGCGTAATTTTATTATGCTGTACGCAACGCCATCAACTGATCCAAACCCGAAAGTGCATTTATGGCATTTGATCGTATCGACCGGCAGATTCTGGCACTGTTGCAGGAAGACGGACGGATGACGAATGTCGAACTAGCCGAACGCGTCGGACTGACTGCCCCACCCTGTCTGCGCCGCGTCCGCGCACTTGAAGAGGCCGGCGCGATCCGGGGATATCACGCCACGCTCGACCCGCGCCTGTTGGGCTTCACGATCACCGTCTTCGCGCTTGTCAGCCTGAAAAGCCAGGCGGGCAGCGACCTTGCAGCATTCGAGGCACATGTCGCGGAGATTCCCGAAGTCCGCGAATGTCACATGCTCAACGGCGAAATCGACTTCATCCTGAAGATCGTCGCGGCCGATCTGGAAAGTTTCCAGTCGATGCTGACCACGCAACTCATCACCGCGCCCAACGTCGCCAGCGTAAAGACGTCGCCGACGGTCCGCACGGCGAAATCACTGCCGGGCATACCGGTTTCCGCCGAGGGCTGACGCGCGGTGGCCTGCGGAATGGACATCCGCCCGACGCTCGCCCGACCTAACCGACAGAGCGTCACGATGGAAGGTGCGACCCCGTATCCTGAGTGCCGTTGAGCCTGTCGAATGGCGTATCGAAAGGCTGTACGGATGCTTCGATACGGACCGGGCGAACCATGCGCCACATGGTCCAGGATCGTCCGGGGAACGATCCGACCCGATTATTCTTCGACTTCGCCTCGTCGCTACCCGGCACGAACGGGCGACCCCGAACGCATCAGCCATGATGCTGAGAGAACGACATGGCGCAGGTGAAACGGCGCTCCAGCATCCGGTAATGCGTCGTCCGACCGACCACGCTCGCGACCTGCCGAATCGCTGGACCGCCTTCCTCACCCCGCGCGTAGAAGCGGAAGGGGGAATGCCCCTTCCGCTCCCCGGTCAGTTGTTGCCGACGACCGGCGTCGACGCCACGATCCGCGGCTGATCGACGTACAGCGTCCAGAACGTCGCAATCTCGTTGCGGGGAGCCGCCGTGACCTTCGCGAACGATTCCTTGGCCTGCGGTGCCTGACCCGCACGGGCAAAGGCGATGCCGAGGCGCGTATTCACCTCGTCCGCATCGACGCCGCCCTTTTGCAGGGCAAGCTGGAACAGCTCCACCGCCTTGGCATTGTTGCCGGTCGCCAGATAGACGTTGCCGGCGGCTGCCGCCGCCTTGCCGTTCGGTGCCGCCTTGGCCCGGGTTTCAAGGCTTGCGGCCGAACCGTACGACGCGACCTGACCCTGCGCCGACGTCTTGAGACCGTTGAACACCGTCGCCGATGCCGGGATCTTGCCGGTCGAGCGGCCCTCGTCGATCAGCGCGACGGTTTCGTGCGGCAGGCCCAGATCCTGCGTCGCCTGCACATACTCGCGGTAATCGTTCTGGTCGGCCAGCGACTTCGTGTCGCGCATCAGCCGCAACACGTCGACGCGCGCCTGATTGCCCAGTGCCGCACCCTTGTTGTCGGTGCGGTCGCGGAACAGGATCAGCACCTTGCGCCAGTTCGCCTGCGTCGGATATTCGGTCAGCTGACGCCGCGCCCACTGCCCGGCCTCGACCGACCGGTTGGCCTTGTACAACTGGGAAATCGTGTAGTCGTACCATTGCGGCGGGACCGGCTGACCGGCTGCCTTCTTGGCGGCGACGACCTTTTCCATCGCCGCGATCCCGGCGTCCAGCTTGCCGCCCTGGATATTGATCTGCGCCAGACGCAGGTCGAGTTCGGGGTCGGCATAGCCGGCGGCGCGCGCCGCCTCGAAATTACGCAGCGCGACGTCTGGCTGCTTTTGGTCGAGCGCCAGCACGCCGCGATTGTACAGCAACGTGCCACGTTCGGCTGCCGCCAGCTTGGGGCTGGCGAGCAGGGCATCGAGCGCGGTGGCCATTGCCGGACGATCGTTCTTCGCCTGCGCCAGTCCGACCTTCAGCTGGGCAAGGAAATAGGCTTCGTCGACATTGCCGGCGACCGCGGCGGCCTGTGCGGCGGCGATCTGCTGGTCGGCGGTCGCGAAGTCCTTTGCCTTGATCGCGGCATCGGCGGCCAGCGCGGCGACGCGGAACGCCTCACCCACCTGAACCTGCGGGGCGGCGGGGGCCGCTTCCGCCTTCTTGCGCTGGGCGTCGGCCGGCGGCGCGATCGCCAGGGTTGCACCCAGGCCGAGCGTGGCGGCGAGGGCAGCCTTGGAAACGAACGTCATGCCGAAAACTCTCCCGAAACTGATGCCGGACGCACGCCCGGCGGGCGTCGCCCATCTAGGTCGTGGCAGTCGTGCAGACAAGCGCGCACGACCACCGCCGGTTGCCCGACCGTCGCTGAACGCGCGTTGAACGCATCGGCTCCCGTGCGCTTTGACGCGATCGAACGCCGACGCTAGGCGCGCGATCATGATCGCCATTCTATCCCCTGCCAAGACGCTCGATTACGAAACGCCGCTTCCGGCGGTGCAGGCGACGCGGCCCCGGTTCGCCGAACCGTCCGAACAGATCGCGCGCGGCGCGGCGCGGCTGGGCGCGGCAAAGCTGGCGACGTTGATGTCGATCTCGCCGAAGCTCGCGGATCTGAACGCCAGGCGCTATCGGGAATTCGCCGACGCGCCCGAACGCCCGGCATTGCTCGCGTTCGCCGGGGACGTGTACGCCGGGTTCGATGCCGCCTCGCTCGAAGAAGCCGGACTGACGTTCGCGCAGAATCATGTGCGCATTCTGTCGGGGCTATACGGCCTGTTGCGCCCGCTCGATGCGATCCGCCCCTACCGGCTGGAGATGGGCACACGCTGGGCGCCCGGCCGGGCGAAGGATCTCTACGCGTTCTGGGCCGACCGCATCGCCGGACTGCTGGCGCAGGATGTCGCGCAAAGCGGATCTGATGTCGTGCTCAACCTCGCCAGCCAGGAATATTGGAAGGCGGTCGACGGACGGCTGGCACCCGACATCCGCGTGATAAACATCGATTTCCGCGAGGGCGGACCGGAAGGTCCGCGCTTCGTCAGCTTCCATGCCAAGCGGGCGCGCGGCACGATGGCCCGGTGGATGTGCGAACATCACGTGACGTCGATCGATGCGATGCGCGGGTTCGATGCCGACGGATATCGATTCGTGGCAGGCGACAGTACCGACGACCGGTGGACGTTCCTCCGCGCTTGACGACGTTCGACGGGCTGCGCATTGTAGACGTCACGGGCCGGTGCGGACGCCCGTTCAGACGAACCTTCGTCCAAGTCCGCTCCATTCGTCGCGTCCGCGGCGCATAGGAGCGTATGATGATCGAAGCTGCCGTCCCGTTCGCACCCCGGCGATTGAGCCTGCCCGCATTGTTCCTGAAATTCCTCCGCTTCGGCGCACTCGCCTTCGGCGGTCCGGTGGCGCAGATCGCGATGCTGCGGCAGGCGCTGGTCGACGAGGAACGCTGGATCGACCCGGGCCGGTTCAACCGGCTGCTGGCGGTGTTGCAGGTGCTGCCCGGGCCAGAGGCGCATGAATTGTGCGTCCATCTGGGTATGGTCGCCCGTGGCCGCGCAGGGGGATTGCTTGCCGGGCTGGGCTTCATGCTGCCCGGACTAGTGCTAATGCTGGGAGCGGGATGGCTGTATGTCAGCTATATCGCAGGCAACGCCGGTCTGGCCGGCGTCCTGATGGGCGTTCAGATCGTCATTCTGGCAATCATCGCGCGGGCGGTAGTCCGCATCGGCCAGCATGTGATCGAGGACCGGACGCTCGCCATCCTCGCACTCGGCGCTATGGCGGTCTCGCTGCTCGGCGTACCGTTCTGGATTCCGCTGGCCGTGGCAGGCGGGGTTCACGCCCTCACCCATCGGCCCGCACTGGCGCTGGCGATCGTCGCGGCCGGCATCGCCGCCGCGATCGCGTTGCACGGTCCCGTCCCGATCGGACCGGCACCCGTCATCGCCGCCGCCCCGGTCACGCTGGCGGCGCTGTTCATCGCCGGCCTGAAGGGGGGACTACTGACCTTCGGCGGTGCCTATACCGCAATCCCCTATGTCCGTGGCGACACCGTCGGGCGCGGGTGGATCGGTGACGGCCAGTTCCTCGACGGCATCGCGCTGGCGGGGGTGCTGCCCGCCCCACTCGTCATCTTCGCGACGTTCGTCGGCTATGTCGCGGGCGGACTGGGCGGCGCGCTGGCGATCACCGCCGGGATGTTCCTTCCCGCCTTCGCCTTTTCGCTGATCCTGTTCGAACGGCTGGAGGCGCTGGTGGAGAACCCCGCGCTGCACCGGTTCCTCGGCGGCGTGGCGGCGGCGGTCGTCGGCATCATCGCCGCGACCTTCGTGCAACTGGGGACTGCGACCGGGCTGCGGGTGACGGAGCCGCTGGTCGGGCTGGGGTTGTTCGTGCCCGCACTGTGGCTGGCATGGCGACTGAAAGGCGCATGGGTCGCGCCCGCGCTCCTCACGGCAGGCGCGGTCGCGGGCTGGTTGCTGCTCCCGTAACCGGAACGGCTGCGTTCAGATCGCCATTGAGCACGTGGCCCCTTTCCCGTACCGGTCGATCAGGATGCAGAAGGGCCGCCCGCAATGACCGCGACGATCGCGCTGGTCGATGACGACCGCAACATTCTAACGTCGGTGTCGATCGCGTTGCAGGCGGAGGGATTCGTCACTCGCGTCTATTCGGATGGCGAGGTCGCGTTGAAGGCGTTTGCGGAGAACCCGCCCGACCTTGCCGTGCTCGACATCAAGATGCCGCGCATGGACGGGCTGGAGCTGCTGCGCCGGTTACGGGAAAAGAGCCGGCTGCCGGTAATCTTCCTGACGTCGAAGGACGACGAGCTGGACGAGGCGCTGGGTCTTGCGATGGGGGCCGACGATTATATCGCCAAGCCGTTCTCGCAACGCCTGCTGATCGCGCGCATCCGCGCCATCCTGCGCCGTGCCGAACCGGCGCAGCCCGGCGGCGAAGGTAGCGACGACGCGCCGCAACCGGTGCTGGAGCGCGGCCGCCTTGCCATGGACCCGGCACGCCACCGGGTGACGTGGGATGGCGAGAACGTCACGCTGACCGTCACCGAATTCCTGATCCTCGAAACGCTGGCCAGCCGCCCCGGCATCGTCAAGACGCGCAACCAGTTGATGGACGCGGCGTATCAGGACGACATCTATGTCGACGATCGCACGATCGACAGCCATATCAAGCGCCTGCGCCGCAAGTTCCGGCAGGTCGACAAACAGTTCGATTCGATCGAGACGCTCTACGGTGCCGGCTATCGCTTCGCCGACGATTGAGCGGAGCGACGAGGCTTCGCTGACCCCGCTGGCGGACGAAGGGGCGCTGTCGCTACGCTGGTCGGGACGCGTTTCGCTGACCCCGCGCATCCTGTTCGTCAACATCTTCGCACTGGCGCTGCTGGCGGGTGGCTTCTTCTATCTCGACAGTTATCGCGCACGCATTCTCGATGGCCGCGTGGCGCAGGCGGAGCGCGAGGTGCGGCTGATCGCGGAGGCGCTGTCGATGCTGCCGCCCGACGACCGGACCGACGGGATGGTTGATTTCGCGCGCAAATCGGGGATGCGGCTGCGCATCTACGACCGGCGGGGGCGGCTGGTCGCGGACAGCCGGGCGTTGGGAGCGCGCAATTTCCAGTTGCTCGACCCGGACAAGGACGGATGGCAACAGGATATCGCCCGCGCGCTCGACGCCGCGATCGACACCGTGGTCGGCAACGAACGCGATCCGCTGTACCGCGAACGCGCGCCGGGACGCGGACTGCGCTGGCCTGACGTGGTGACGGTGCGCACGACCGGCGGGGCGGCGGGCACCGTCTGGCGCGCGCCCGACCGGACCCCCGTCGTCACCGCCGCCGCCGCCCTGCCCGAAGACCGCGTGCTGATGTCGACCGTCAACGCGCGCGACATTACCCAGACGGTGCGGTCGGAACGCTTCCGGCTCAGCATGGTGCTGGGTGTCGCCGCCTTGTTGTCGGTGCTGCTGTCGCTATTCCTCGCGCGGACGATCGTCCGTCCGATGCGGATGCTGGCGCGCGCCGCGATTCTCGTCCGCCTCGGCCGTGCGCGAGAGGTCGTCGTTCCCCGCCTGCCGTCCCGCCGTGACGAGATCGGAATGCTGGCCCGCGCGCTGTCGGACATGAGCGGCGCACTGCGCAGCCGGATCGACGCCACCGAAGCCTTTGCCGCCGACGTTACGCACGAATTGAAGAACCCGCTCGCCTCGCTCCGGTCGGCGGTCGACGGCCTTGCGACCGTGCGCGACCCCGATTTGCAACGGCAGCTTCTGGAGATCGTGCAGGACGACGTTCGCCGGCTCGACCGGCTCATCACCGATATATCCGATGCGTCGCGCCTCGATGCGCAACTGGCGCGTGCAAAGTTCGAACCGGTCGATCTGCGCCGGCTGATCGCCGCGCTGGTCGACTATCGGGTCGATCGCGGGATCGATCGCGACGTGACCCTGCGCTTCGATCCCGACGACGACGCGCTGGTCGTGTCGGGCGAGGGTGGGAGGCTGGAGCGCGTCTTCGCCAACCTGATCGAAAACGCGCTGTCCTTCTCGCCGCCCGGCGGCACCGTCACCATTACCGGGAACAACGATGGCGACCTGATCGAGATCGCGGTCGAGGACGAGGGGCCGGGCGTGCCGGAAGGCGAACGCGTCGCCATCTTTCGCCGGTTCCATTCGGTCCGCCCGGGGGGCGAGGCGTTCGGCCAGCATTCCGGTCTGGGCCTCGCCATCGCACGGACCATCGTCGAGGGGCATGACGGCACGATCGCGGTCGAACCCCGAAGCGACCGGCGCGAAGGCGCACGGTTCGTCGTCCAGTTACCGGCCGGCATCCTATGACCACGGCCGAAACCATCCACGCATCGTGCGTCGCGATCGATGGCCGGGCGGTGCTGATCGAAGGCCCGTCGGGATCGGGCAAGTCCGACCTGACGCTGCGCCTCATCGATCGCGGCTGGACGCTGGTCGCGGACGACCGCACGATCGTCGAACGCATCGGCGACCGGCTGTTCGCCCGGGCGCCCGACCGGATCGCCGGCCGGATCGAGGTCCGCGGGGTCGGGATCGTGTCGATGCCGTTCGTAGCCGGCCTGCCCGTCGCGCTGGTAGTGACGGCGGATTCGGCACCGTCGCGCATGCCTCGACCGGAAACCACGACGTTTTGCGGCGTTGCTTTGACGATGGCGCGGCTTACGCTGATAGAGGCGTCGACGCCGTGCAAGATCGAGCTGCTCATCAAAAGGCCATTGTCATGAACGCCCCCCCTATCCTGCTCGTCACCGGCATGTCGGGTGCGGGCAAATCGACGGTGTTGCGCACGCTGGAGGACCTCGGCTGGGAAGTGGTCGACAACCTGCCGCTACGTTTGCTGGAAGGGTTGCTGGCGTCCGGCGGACGCGATGCGGGGACCGAACGCCCCCTCGCCCTTGGCATTGGCGCGCGCACCCGTGATTTCGACGCGCGTCAGATCGTTCAGGGGATCGCCGACCGGCCCGATTACGGATTCGGCACGCTGTTCCTCGATTGCGACACGGGCGAGCTGGAGCGGCGCTACAACGAAACCCGCCGCCGCCACCCGCTGGCCCCCGATCGCCCGGCGACCGACGGGATCGAGCGCGAACGGCTGTTGATGGCGCCGTTGCGCGATTTCGCAAACCGGCTGGTCGACACGACGCAATTTTCCGCGAACGATCTGGCGCACTGGGTACGCGGCACGTTCGGCGGCAAGGGCCACGGCGAAACGGTGCTGACGGTCAAGTCGTTCGGCTTTTCGCGCGGCGTACCGCGCGATGCCGATATCGTGCTCGACATGCGGTTCCTGCGCAACCCGCACTGGGTGCCCGACCTGCGCCCCGGCACCGGTCGCGATGCCGACGTCGCCGCCTATGTTGCCGACGATCCGGCCTATCCCGCCGCGATGGCATCGTTCGAAACGATGCTGGCCACGCTGCTGCCGCGCTATCATGCGGAGGGCAAATCCTATGTCACGATCGCATTCGGTTGCACCGGCGGACGGCACCGTTCGGTCCATGTCGCCGAACGGATCGGGGGATGGTTGCGCGAACAGGGATTTTCGCCCACGATACAGCATCGCGACCTCGGCAGTGCGCCGCAGGATTCGCTTGAAGGCGCAGTGCAGGCGCCATGACGGATGTAGGAACAGCGACTGACATGATCGGCTTGGTATTGGTGACGCACGGCCGTCTCGCCCAGGAGTTCGTAGTCGCGATGGAACATGTCGTCGGCCCGCAGGAACGCATCGCCACCGTCTGTATCGGCCCCGAAGACGATATGGAGGAACGCCGCGCCGATATCGCGAAGGCGATCGCCGACGTCGATACCGGTCGCGGGGTCATCGTGCTGACAGACCTGTTCGGAGGAACGCCGTCCAACCTTGCCATCTCGCTGATGGAAACCGGGCGGGTAGAGGTGATTGCGGGCATCAACCTGCCAATGCTGATCCGGCTTGGCGGCGCGCGAAAGGCGATGAAGGTTGCCGAAGCAGTTGCCGCCGCGCGAGAGGCGGGTCGGAAATATATCTCGGTCGCCTCCGAAGTGCTGGGCGAGGCAGCGGCATGAGCGTCGCCCGCACGGTCCAGATCACCAATCGCCGCGGTCTGCACGCCCGCGCCTCCGCCAAGTTCGTGACGATGGCCGCCGCACAGCCGATCGAGGTATCGGTCGAAAAGGACGGATCGCGCGTCACCGGCACGTCGATCATGGGCCTGATGATGCTGGGCGCGGCCAAGGGCGATCACATCACGATCAGCGCGTCGGGGGACGGTGCCGAAGCCGTCGTCGGACAGCTCGTGCAACTGGTCGAGGACCGCTTCGGCGAGGACTGACCGACCGCTGTCCTGGACGATCGCGATATGACAGCGTCGCGGGACGGGCACGCTTCTCCCCCGTTACCCGGATATCGGCAAGTCAGGTCGGTTCACGCAAAGACGCGAAGACGCGAAGAAGAATGGGCTTTTCACGCGAAGGTGCGGAAGGTGCTTCGGTGATGCCGATCGCGAACGCAATCCCGTGTCCACGACGACGATAACGGAACATCGCGGCTGCGGGAAACGGTGCCACGGGCGTAACTCCTCCGCGCCTCCGCGCCTCCGCGCGAACAATCCTTTTCTCTTCCCCTTCGCGTCATCGCGACTTCGCGTGAACCACTCCTTTCTGCCAACCCCGCCAGCGCCTCGACTTCCTCAACTTCGCCTCCCGCTGGACCCCACACCGCCCGCACCCTAAAGGCAGCAAGATGCGTCCCGTTCTCGATATCCATCGCTCGATCCTCGGCCA
Source organism: Sphingomonas sp. CFBP 13720 (assembly GCF_014842075.1). GTDB lineage: Bacteria > Pseudomonadota > Alphaproteobacteria > Sphingomonadales > Sphingomonadaceae > Sphingomonas. The sequence continues at coordinate 213,111 of NZ_JACYVA010000004.1, read as the reverse complement.
GCCATGGCGGTGGCGCGGACTGGCGGGCGACGTATCCGACGCCGGGTTCGTCGCCGACGATCTGGTCACCCGTATCCTGCTCGCGCGCGGTTGCCCACGTGAGGATCTTGCGGCGCACAAGCTGCCCAGCATCCGCGCCTTCATGCCCGATCCGTCGGGGTTCCGCGATATGGATCGCGCCGCCGATCGTTTGGCCGACGCAGTCGTCGCGGGCGAACGCGTCGCGATCTTCGGCGACTATGACGTGGACGGAGCGACCTCCGCCGCGCTGATGGTCCGGCTGCTCCGCGACCTCGGCCTGACCGCTCGCCCGTACATTCCCGACCGTCAGCTCGAAGGCTATGGCCCCACCGCCGGGGCCATGCTGCGGCTGCAGGGCGAAGGGGCGACGCTGATCGTCACCGTCGATTGTGGCGCGCAGGCGTTCGACGCGCTCGATGCCGCCCGCGATGCCGGGGTCGACGTCGTCGTGGTCGATCACCATCAATGCACCACCGCCCTGCCCCATGCGCTGGCGCTGGTGAACCCCAACCGGCTCGACGAGGATGTCGGCCGCGCACACGGGCATCTAGCTGCCGTGGGCGTCGCCTTCCTGCTGGGTGCCGCGCTGCTCCGCACGCTGCGGGGGCGCGGTTTCTTTGCCGATCGCCCCGAACCGAAGCTGCTCGACCTGCTCGACCTCGTCGCGCTGGGCACGGTCGCCGACGTGGCGCAGTTGCGCGGCCTGAACCGGGCGTTCGTCGCACAGGGGCTGAAGGTCATGGCGCAACGCCGCAACGTCGGCATCGCCGCGCTGATCGAAGCGTCGCGCCTGACCCGCGCCCCGACCGCGACCGATCTGGGGTTCGCGCTCGGCCCCCGCATCAACGCGGGCGGGCGCGTCGGCAAATCCGATCTCGGCGTCCGCCTGCTCACGACCGAAGATCCGGGCGAGGCGCAGGCGCTGGCGATCGAACTCGACCGGTTGAACGACGAACGCCGCATGATCGAGGGCGACGTGCAACTGTCCGCCGACTTGTTGGCAGCACCCCAGTCCGACCGGGGCTGCGTCGTCGTCGCCGCGCGCGGCTGGCATCCCGGCGTGATCGGCATCGTCGCGGGGCGGCTGAAGGAACGACTCGGCCGCCCGGTTCTCGTCATCGCACTGGACGAAAACGGCGTGGGCAAGGGGTCGGGTCGATCGATCCCCGGCGTCGACATGGGTGCCGCGATCCTTGCGGCGAAGGAACTCGGGCTGGTCGTCGCGGGGGGCGGCCATGCGGCGGCGGCGGGCGTGACGGTGGCGGAGGACGCAATTCCCGCCCTCGCCGATTTCCTGCACGACCGCATGGCCGAACCGGTCGAGCGTGCGCGCGAGGACCGCGCCCTGCTGGTCGATGCCGTGCTGGCCCCCGGCGGCGTCAATCCGCTACTGATCGAGGCGCTGGAGGCCGGTGGCCCCTATGGCATGGGCTGGCCCGCCCCCCGCGTCGCGGCAGGACCGGTGCGCATCGTCAAGGCGGATATCGTCGGCACCGGCCATGTCCGCGCCATCGTCGCGGGCGACGACGGTCGCAGTTTCAAGGGCGTAGCCTTTCGCCAGGCCGAAACCGAACTCGGCGCGGCGCTGCTGGGCGCGCCCGCGCATCGTCGCCTGTGGCTGGCAGGCCGCGCGAAACTCGACGACTGGGGCGCACGACCGGCGGCCGAATTGCATATCGACGACCTTGCATGGGCAGATTGATGCAAAACCCTGTTGACCGATCGCCCAACCTCGCCTAACCGCCCTCAACGCCTTCAAGGCCCCTTCGTCTAGCGGTTAGGACGCGGCCCTTTCACGGCTGAAGCACGGGTTCGATTCCCGTAGGGGTCACCAGCATCTGCCTAAGCGGCGGCAAAGCGGGGTTTTTGAGGTTTTCACGGACGCTTTACCCATCCTTGTGTACAAAGGATGCGTAAAAAGTGATCCGTATGGCCGCCCCCTTCAAAGATCCTCGCACCGGCATTTTCCACTTCCGCCGCGTCATCCCGGTCGCACTCCGCCCGCTCTTCGACGGCGGCGCGAGCGAGTATAAGCGCACGCTCGACACCCGTGATCCCGACGAAGCCCGTCAGCGCTATCACCCGCATGCCATCGTGTATGAGCAGAAGCGTACGGCCGCGCGTCGCAGCCTTGCCAGCAAGCAGCTCCGCTCAGCCCGGACCATGGTCGACGCCAATCTCGACGGCGTCAGCGACCAACAACTGCAGGGCATGGCTCAGAAGCTGGCGTCGCTCGAACTGGGGGCATTCCGGCATGTCCATGGCCTGACGGACCATGACCCCGCTGCCCGATATGACTTCGGCAATCCGCCGGAACGGACCGACCTTCAGAACTTCGGTGACCGCAAGGCCATGCTCGGGGCAATCTCGGACTTCAGCCCCCTGCCCTGGCTCGAGACGCTACAACGGATTTCCGCCCTTCCGTCGTTGCATCCCGTCGACTGGGCGATCCTCGCGGTCGCCACAACAGTGGTATTGCCCATGCGATCGAGCCGGCGCTCTACGAGGCGATCGGCCAGGCTATTCTGGACCGGCTATGCGCGGCCTGCGCGCTGAAGATCGATCCGGCGCGCACACGCATCCTGCCATCGCCGATCCTGTTCAAGGGAACGCCGGGTTCGCAGCGCGCGGCCACGAGCGTGCAGTCGCCGGAAACGTAATCAACGGTGCCCACATGCCAACGGATTGGTCAGCACGCTCTACGGGCGTGGCGCCGACATGCAGGTGCTACGAGATCAGCTATCCGGACGTTGACTGGCCAAGCATTATAAAGCGCATGAAACGCATGAGCTAGAGCGGCTGACGCGATCTGATATCGCCGAGCCAGCAGACGGCTGCAGTTTATCCCACGTATCGGCGATTCGGCGAAATGTGGGATAAGCAATTGACCTGTCGAGGTTCGCTTCCGTCTGATGCAGACCAAGCGAAGAAAGCCTGTTTCTATCCGCGGACAGCAGATTGCCGATTTTGTCGCCTGATATAGCCGAACGGCGGTTTACGACCAAAGCCAGTCGCTCACATCAGGTCGGCGAACGTCCGGTCTTGCCGAAAGCTGCAAATCGGGCTGCGCAGAGCAGACCATCGGCAACGCGCCCTAATTCCAGACATAGAGCGGACAACCGAAACACGCGAAACCGGCCGGTCGTTAAAATCGTCCCTTTACCTGAGCTTGAGAAACCAAGCCCCAGTCCAAGCCGAACCTGGCGAGGTATTTTCTAAGCCGGTCGGCGTCGTTGGCGGTGCTGCGTCTGGCTCGCGAGGCAGCAAAAAGCACCCGACCTGCTTCGGAAAGCGAGCGACTGTTGCGGCATATGCGGATGGTCTCGGCCAGCTGGACGCGGTCAAACGGGTCGATTTCGGCGAGCACCGTCGCGTCCAAAATTTCGGCCAGCACGCCAGCCGCGCCCTCGGTCTGCGCCGACCACAGCCTCTGCAGACGTGCGATCTCGGCATTGACGCAGTCCAGGTCGATGCGGCCCTTGGAAGAGAGGGTCGCCATGCGCGTGACGCTGGCGGCCAGATCGCGGAAGTTGCCGGGCCAGCGCGCATCGGGCGCGGTCGCGAACATCAGATATCGCTGGCGCGCTTCCTTGTTGAAGCTGGCGCGGTTGCCTTCGCGCTCGGCGAAGCGGTCGAGTTCATAGTCGAGATTGGGCTCGATATCCTCGCGCCGGTCGGCAAGGCCGGGAAGCGTGAACGTCCAAAGATTGAGGCGGGCATAAAGATCGTCGCGAAATGCTCCGGCTGCGACGGCCTCGCCTAGATCGCGATTGGTGCCGGCGATTAGCTGGAATTCGGACGCGGCTTCCTTGTCCGAGCCAACTGGCAAGAAGCGCTTGTCCTCGATCGCGCGCAGGATCATTGCTTGCTCGTCGAGACCCAATTCGCCGATCTCGTCGAGGAAAAGCATGCCCTTGTCGGCCGCGCGGAGCAGGCCTGGGCGATCCGCGACGGCACCGGTAAAGGCCCCCTTGCGGTGGCCGAAAAGTGCGGACATCGCGCCGTCGCCTTTTAGGGTCGCGCAATTCACCTCGACGAACGGCCCGGCGACTTGGTGCTTCGATTTCTTGAGTTCGTAGATCCGACGCGCGAGCAAGCTCTTACCCGCACCGGTCGGTCCCATCAGCAGGATCGGGGCTTTGGATCGCAGTGCCACGCGCTCGATCTCATCGATCATGCGGTTGAAGGGGGCATTGCGCGTGTCGATGCCGGATTTCAGGAAGGACGCGCTTTCTGTGCTCGCGACGGCGAAGCGCGTCGCGATGCTGTCGTAGCGCGACAAATCGAGGTCGATCGTATTCCAGGTTCCCGCCGGGTTGATCGATCCGCGCTCGGGCTGCGTCTGCAACAGTCGCCCGGGCAGGTACCGCGCCTCGGTCAGCAGGAAGAGGCAGATCTGCGCAACGTGCGTGCCGGTGGTAATGTGGACGAGATAATCCTCAATCTCGGGATCGAATGGCTCGGCGCGGGCGAAGTCGAGCAGCTTGCCGTACACCTCCTCGAAATCCCACGGGTCTGTGAAGTTGAGCAAGCGCAGTTCGACCGATGTCTCGGGTGAGACCGAGGCGATGTCCTCGGCAACATAGGCGGCGAGGCGGCTGTGCGGGCTACCGTGGATCAGGAGGAAACGATCGACGCGCAAATCCTCGTGCATCGTCACGCCGACGCTTGGCCGCCACTTGTTCCATCGCGACGGACCAAACTTGCTCGCATCAAGCGTCGACCCTAGAAATCCAATGACGGTGAGTAACTTCATACTTATCCCATAGGATAAAATGCTATCAAGATCGATACATTGTTTGGAGTATCGTCACGACTACCACTTCTGGTTGCATACTGTCGGCTGCCTTAGAATTCCACTGAATATCAGTAGTTTATGATTTTCGTGAGATTCACCTGAGCAAACTGGCACACCTCCTGCTGTGTATTAAGCATCGAGCGAGGCGATATTTCGGCCTTCTCGATCGCGGACCGGACACGGGGCGGCTGGAATAAGCCAGCCGCCCCTAAGCGGCAGAATTCGAGGAGTTGGACGATGGCCAACAAGGGACTTTTCGCCTCGGCGGTTGCCAGGCTGATGCAGCCGCGACCTGACGTCGTGAACTGCGAGGGCACACCGGCGTATGCTTATCGGCCCGAGGCGAAGCTGGCGCAGCTTGCTGCGACGGGAACGTTGGCGGACACTTTTTATGGCGCTGCCGAAACGCAGCTTGCCGATGTGCTGGAAGCAGCCAAGGCGGTCGATCCGTATTTTGTGGCGCAGGCTGCGGTCTACGCCCGGACGTCGGGCGCGATGAAGGACATGCCGGCGTTGCTAGCGGCGTACCTCACGGTCGCCGATCCCGATCTGGCGGTGCCGGTCTTCGGGCGCGTGATCGACAACGGGCGGATGCTGCGCAACTTCGTGCAGATCATGCGCTCGGGGCAGGTCGGGCGGACGTCGCTGGGCACGCGGCCGAAGCGGTTGGTCCAGCGTTGGCTGGAGCAGGCGACGATGCCGCAATTGATGGCGGCGGCGACCGGCAAGGACCCGAGCCTCGCCGACATCGTCCGGATGGTTCACCCCAAGCCGGCGGATGCCGCGCGCAAGGCGTTTTATGGCTGGCTGATCGGGCGTCCTTATGACGTTGCCGCTCTGCCCGCCGAGATCGCCTCGTTCGAGGCTTGGAAGGCGGATGCTACGCTGCCGCTCCCGCCGGTGCCGTTCGAATGGCTGACCGCTTTTCCGCTGACGGCGGAGAATTGGGCGGAGCTTGCGACGCGGATCGGGTGGCAGGCGCTGCGGATGAACCTCAACACGCTGGCGCGGAGTGGCGCGTTCGGCATGGCGGGGGTCACCGACGCGGTTGCGGCTCGGCTTGCCGACCGGCAAGCGCTCGCGAAGGTCCGGCCGATGCCCTATCAACTGATGGTGGCATTGGGGCAGGCCGGCGATGGCGTGCCGCTCAAGGCTCAGGCGGCGCTGGAGGACGCGCTCGAGCAATCGCTCGCGGCGTTGCCGCTGGTGCCGGGCCGCGTGGTCGTCTGCCCCGACGTGTCGGGATCGATGTCGTCGCCCGCGACGGGCTACCGCAAGGGTGCCTCGTCCAAGGTCCGCTGCATCGATGTGGCGGCGTTGGTCGCAGCCGCAATGCTGCGGACCAATCGGGACGCGCGCGTGATGCCGTTCGAACAGTCGGTCGTGAAGCTGAAGCTCGATGCCAATGCCCGCGTCGCCGTGAATGCGGCGAAGCTGGCCGGCGTCGGCGGGGGCGGGACGAACGTCTCGGCGCCGCTGGCGATGCTGAATGCGGAGCGGGCGAGTGTCGATCTGGTGGTGATCGTCTCCGACAATGAGTCTTGGGTCGATGCCACCCGGCACGGGACGACGGCGACGATGAAGGAGTGGGACAAGCTGAAGACCCGGAACCCCGGGGCCAAGCTCGTCTGCATCGACATCCAGCCATATGGGACGACGCAAGCTGGGAGCCGGGCGGACATCCTGAACGTCGGGGGTTTCTCCGACGCCGTGTTCGACACGATCGCGCGCTTCGCCGCTGGCGAGACGCAAGACTGGGTCGAGATCATCAAGCAAGTGGAGGTATAAGAAACAGGGCCGTGGCGAATGCCGACGGGATTACATTGCTCCAAGGGGAAACCCGAACGTCCAGAGTAGAGCATCCGGGAAGCAGTGATGCAGACCGGAAGATGGGGTTCGAGTCCCCCCGTTGCAGCGGTAGCTCAAGGACATTCTCGTCACTCTTGTCGCCACGGCCCCATTTTGAATCATGGCGAATGCTGGCAGGACTACATGGTGTCGCGGGTTCAAATCCCGCCCCACGCAAGTGGGTAGCTCAGCGGTTAGAGCACAGACTGTCTTCCGAAATCTTGTCGTCGTGACAAATCGATTCGGCGAATGCCCAAGGGACTACATCACGCCCGAAACGTCGGTTCGAATCCGGCCGGGTCAGCACGGTGCAAGCCGGCTGACCCGTCGTCTAGCGGTCAGGACACGGGCTACTGTCTCTTCCTCAACTCGTCGCCGAACCTGACTACACAGCTGGCGAATGCCGGCGGGACTACATCGGTAAACGCCGAAAGGCCGAGCGGTTCGAGTCCGCCCCGGAGCAATCCGGGATGTCCCGCCTGTCCTGGTCGCCAGCGACGACTGCCAACGCGCGGCGAATGCCGACGGGACTACATTGGGAATCAGGAGGTTCAAACCCTCCCCTCGGGTGCACGCTCGGGAGAAGTCTCGTCATTCCGTCGTCGCCGCGCCGAGGCGGCACTAATACGATTTGAAAGAGGAGGTCGCGATGACCGAGACGATGTACGATTACCAGCACGTCGAAGGCGGCGTGCCGATCAAGATGTGGACACGCGGAGTGCCGGTCGAAGACGGTGCGCGGGCGCAGCTTGCTCGCGCGGCGCAAATGCCGTTCGTGTTCAAGCATGTCGCTGTAATGCCCGACGTCCATATCGGCATCGGCGCGACCGTCGGCTCGGTGATTCCGACGAAGGGCGCGATCATCCCGGCGGCGGTTGGCGTCGACATTGGCTGCGGCATGATGGCGGCGCGGACCTCGCTGGTGGCGAGCGACCTGCCGCATAATCTGGAAGGCATCCGTTCGGCGATCGAACGCGCCGTGCCGCATGGTCGCGACGTGAAACAGGGCAAGCGAGATCCCGGATCGTGGGGCGACCCGCAGCCGGCTATCGTCGACGCCTGGGCGACGCTCGCGGAGCGTTTCGGGCGGATCGTCGCGAAGTATCCGAAGCTGGCCAAGACCAACAACCTTGTGCACCTCGGCACGCTCGGCACCGGCAATCACTTTATCGAGCTGTGCCTCGATACCGAGCAGCGGGTGTGGATCATGCTGCACTCGGGTAGCCGTGGCGTTGGCAACGCTATCGGCACGTTCTTCATCGAACTGGCCAAGCAGGACATGCGCAAGTGGTTCATCAACCTGCCCGATGAGGATCTGGCCTACTTCCCCGAAGGGACCGACCATTTCGACGATTATGTCGAGGCGGTCGGCTGGGCGCAGGACTTTGCGGCCCTCAACCGGCGCACAATGATGACCAACGTCATCCGCGCGCTCCGGGGTCAGATCGCAAAGCCGTTCGACGCGGAAATGGAGGCGGTCAACTGCCACCACAACTACGTCCAGCGCGAGAACCATTTCGGCCAGAACGTGCTGGTCACACGCAAGGGCGCCGTGCGTGCCGCCAAGGGTGTGATGGGCATCATTCCGGGTTCGATGGGCGCCAAGTCGTTCATCGTGCGCGGGCTGGGCAATCCGGAATCGTTCGACAGCTGCTCGCACGGAGCGGGCCGCGTGATGAGCCGGACGGCCGCTAAGAAGCTGGTGACCCTCGACGAGCATATCGCCGATACGGCGGGCGTCGAGTGCCGGAAGGACGAGGGCGTGATCGATGAGACGCCGAAGGCCTATAAGCCGATCGAGGCCGTCATGGCCGCTCAGGCGGATCTGGTCGAGATCGTCCACACGCTGAAGCAGGTGGTGTGCGTCAAGGGCTAGCCCCCTTGGCATGCACCGCCACCCTTCCTGGAATTTCCGATGACTACCTCGGTTCACGACCCCATTGCGCCAGAAATCCGGCGTGAAATCGAAGCGCGGCTCGATGCCGTCGAGGCGACCGAAGGTGTGCGCCTGTTGATGGCGATAGAGTCGGGCTCGCGGGCGTGGGGCTTTCCATCGCCCGACAGCGATTTTGACGTCCGCTTCATTTATGTGCGGCCGCGCGATTGGTATCTGTCGCTGGTGCCGGGTCGCGACGTTATCGAACACAAGATTGTTGACGAGATCGATCTGAACGGCTGGGACGTACGTAAGGCATTTGGCCTGCTTCCCAAGTCGAACGCGGTCGTGAGCGAATGGATTGAATCACCGATTCGCTATTGGCCTGATGATCCCTTTATTCCCCGGCTGAGGGAGCTCGCGGACGATCTGCTGAACCCGCGCGCCATCGCTCACCATTATGGACGCTCAGGCAAACTGAACGCGGATCGGTGGCTCGATGGCGGGGAGCCGGTGCCCGTGAAGAAGTATTTTTATGCGCTGCGCCCCGCGCTGGCCATCCGTGCAATCCGACTCAACCCGGCATCGCGCCCACCGATGAATCTCAAGGCGCTAATTGCTGCCAGCGATCTGCCGTCCGGGCTGGTCGAGCAGATCGATGCGCTGGTCGAGGCCAAGGCGCGCACCAATGAGCGCGCGAACGGAGCGAGGCTGCCCGAGATCGACGCGCTGATCCGCAGCGAGCTCGATCGGGCGGGCGAGCTTCCGACACGTAAGTTGCGCGATCGCTTTGTCGATCGGGCGGACCAACTTTTTCTTGAACTGGTGAACACATGATCATCATTGATGGCGCGGAAGGAGAAGGCGGCGGGCAGGTCGTGCGCAATGCGCTCGCACTGTCGCTGGTTACGGGTCAGCCATTCCGCATCAGCAATATTCGGGGTGGCCGCGATAAGCCGGGGTTGATGCGCCAGCATCTGACCGCGGTCGAAGCCGCGCTGACGATCGGTGGGGCGGTGTGCGAGGGCGCGTCGGTCGGCTCGACGGAGATCGCCTTCACGCCAGGCCGGGTCGCGCCGGGCGAGTATCAATTCGCGGTCGGCACGGCGGGCAGCACCAGCCTGGTACTTCAAACCGTGCTAATGCCTCTGCTGCTCGCAGGCGAGCCGTCGCGGCTCGTGCTGGAGGGTGGCACGCACAATATGATGGCACCGCCGTTCGACTTCATCGAGCGCGCGTTCCTGTCGGTCATCAACCGCATGGGGCCGCAGGTGTCTGCGCGGCTGACGCGGCATGGTTTCTTCCCGCGCGGCGGTGGGCAGATCGAGGTCGATATCGTTCCGGGAAAGCTGTCACCGATCGAGTGCATCGATCGCGGACCGCTGCAGTCGGTGTCGGCAACCGCGATGTTCGCCGCCCTACCGTTCGACATCGCCGAGCGGGAGATCAAGGCCGCGCGTGCTATCCTGTCGGATTGGCCGGAGAATGCTTTTGCGGTGCGTCAGCTTCCCGAAGAGCAAGGGCCCGGCAACGCGTTTCTGCTGGAGGCAGTCTTCGAGAATGGATGTGAAATCGTCACCGGCTTCGGCAAGCTCGGCGTGTCGGCGGAGTCGCTCGCAAAGACGGCGGCGCAGCGGATGGCAGGTTTCCTTGCGTCAGATGCGTTTGCCGGACCCTATGTGGCGGATCAGTTGCTGCTGCCGTTTGCACTCGCTGGCGGCGGCAGTTTCACCACCGTGAAGCCGAGCCAACACGCGCGCACCGCGGCGGACGTGATCGAGCGCTTTACCGGGCAGCGCTGGGTGTTCGATCAGCAGCCCAACGGCAGCCATTTGGTGCGGCGGGCTTAGTCGAGTATTTGGATATAGGCCGGCGGCACCTCTTCCGTAAGCCAGACCTGATTGGATGTCAGGTAAAACGCCTGTCCATCGTCTTCGAGGGCGGCGGCGCGGATGGCCACGATCACGGGCTGGCCGCGGCGCGCGCCGACGCGTGTCGCCGTCTCCATATTGGGTGACAGGTGAACGTGGTGACGGCGCATCGGCCTCAAACCTTCCGCGAGGATTGCGGCAAGAAAGCGCTCGACCGTACCATGATACGATAAGGTCGGTGGCGACACGCGCGGCCAGTCCAGATCGACAGCGACCGAATGACCCTGTCGTGCGCGGATCCGGTTGGCATCATCGGAAAGCTCGAAGCGCTGCTTGTCGCTCTCTTCGACGATCCGGAGCAGTTCCTGCCAGTCGCACGCGACGCCGCCCCGGGCCAAGGCGGCAAGCACCGCATCGACCTCGGTCCACCCTTGCGGATCAAGCGTCAGTCCAGCCGCATCGGGTTGGTGTCGAAGCCACAGCGACAGCATCTTGAAAAAGCGGATATCGTTGGTCATCGGGCCGATCACATAATCGCCACGGCCGCGCCGGTCCATTCATCCCCAGCCACCGCGTCGATTTGGCGGCGATTCCGCGCGTCAGATCGGCCGGCACGGTTACACGGAACCCGCACGCGATCAGGCGTTCGACCGCCCAGCGCACGCAATAGTCGGCGGCCACGCCGACGACGGTGACGTCCTGGACGCCATCTGCCCGCAACTGCGCGAAGAAGACGTCGCGGTCGCGCGAACCGGGGGAGTCGAGCTCGTGCATACGCAGGCCGGGTTCCGCCAACATCTCGAACACCCCTTTCTCCAGCGCATGAATTGGGATGTTCGGATCGATCACGGCGGGATCGAAGACCAGTGCCCATCCCGCGGCGCCGCTCTCGGAATGCGGCGGAAACTCTTTGGCTTTGCTGATCGCGCGTAGATTTCGGGCACGTGCGTGCCCTCGGTAAACACGAGGCCGGCCACGTCATCGAGCTGCAAAGTCGTAGCACCCATTTGATCGCAGAACTGGCCGCTACCCCAAACCGCGATGCCGCAGCATGGCACGACATCCCATGCTCCGTCACCCCCGCTACCACCCGCTCGCGCAGGTCCATCGAATACGGTTTCGCCATCCAGGGCCAGCCTCCTCTTCCGGCCCCCACCTTGAATCAGACTTATCTCCACAGGGGAATCCCCCGCCGATTCAAAGCGAAGTCATCCCGCTCTAGATTGCGCAAGCCGCGAAGATCACCGCGCTCGAATCGCTAAACGTGATTAATCCCGGCAGCCGCGAGCTTTACCCGGCGGCCGTCCTCGCGGCGACGAAGATGCTTGAAGAGTTCCGGCACTGCACTACGCCATTGAGTGTTACGTTGCGCTTGGCCGCACACCGCATAAGGATCGTCGACACGAGCCCCAGCGTTGGGAGATCCTGCGAACTTGCAGTGGTAAAGATGGATCACCAGCCTGCCGTTGCTAATCGCGATACAGCCAATGTCGGCGGCTTCCCCAGCATCGTCGTCATCAAAAATGATGGGGAATTCGTCCTCTGTGGTAGTGGCGAGAAGGCGATCAATTACGCGCTGCTGTGTTGAGTATGGTCGCTTCTCGACGCGTTGCGGATCCTTTGCGAGGTCGACACCCGCCCAATCCCATTCGACGATCCGATCGCGGCCGAACGGCTTTCGCGCGGCGCCGATCGGAGGCACGAACAGCTCAGTTCCCTGAAGGTAGCCGCCATTGTCGAAGCGTATGGCAGGCGGCTCTCTGTGGAACCAGTCCCCAAGCGATCTTGTAGTGCGCCCAATCGTGATGTCGGCCGCAAAAGCGCCCTGTGGTTCGTAGGAGAGGCCATCTGGCGCGAATCGAACGATATAGTCGGCGATCTTGTTGGGAGTGACGACTCGAAAGCGGATCGGCGTGTCGGTCGTAAAATCCAAAACTTGCAGTTCCACATCAAAGAACAGCACAGATTCTCTATCAATTGTGATCGTGATCGCGTCTTCGGCACGTTTCAGCAATTCCTCCGGCCAATCGATCAGAGGTGGAATTAGGGCGGGACGCTCACTGATTTCCACCGGCAAGATCACGTTGGCGAAGACATCCTGGGTCGGGATCGTATCATCGCGGAGCTTGGCACCGACCGCGTGGCACCATTCAACCCAGGATGCGAGGTCCTCGGCGGTCATCATCGACCACACTCGGCCCTTTTGCGAGCAGCCAACCATTACTCGCACGCCGTCCTCGTAACCATGTGCGAAGAGGTTGGACTTTCGCTTGTTAGTCCGCATCGCCTCTGGCAATGTATCAGTGATGTCCGGCCCCACATGGAGGCTGAATCTCAGCCGGTCGTTGATCACATCGCTAAGACCAAGCTTCGTCAGGTCCAGCCGGTTCACGTTATGAAGCGAACGAAATACAAGTTCTCTCTTGAATATGGCCGTATCGTCGCCATCCACGGCCTTGTGCAAATCTTCGTGCATGCTGCTGTTGTTTGAGCTGTTGATGTAGAGGAGTCCATGTTCTTCGTCCCAATGAACGAGATAAAGGTGCCACTCGGTGTTTCGGATATCCCGCACATCGCCCCAAGACACGGCATCATGTTCGCGCGTGGTGAATAGCAGCACCTTGTTACGTTCGCTCACAGTCGGACCGGCATAGATTTCCATCGAACCCATCGCGGCGATCGCACGATGGGGCCGCCACCGTCGCATGCTTGTTCGAAACACGACCGCACTCATCTTTGGGAAGATATTGCACAGCGGAGCTGGAGCTGTCGCAGACCCGTCAGGCACCGCGCGGGCGCTTGGGTGTCAGCATGCTGCTGATCGGGATGTTGATGATGCCCGCCATAATGGCGTTCATGCGCGCCTGTCCGGAGATCGAACCGGATCTCGACTTCACCGACCGGATCGTCGACGTGATCGACGAGGGGTTCGATGCCGTGATCCGGACCGGCGAGGCACGCGACAGTCGCCTGATGATGCGCCGCGCGGGTGCCTTCTCGCACCGGATCGTCGGCTCACCCGACTATCTGGCCACCCACGGTACACCGTCGACGCCGGAGGAGCTGATCGACCACGCCTGCCATCATCACAAATATCCCTCGACCGGCAAGCTGGAGCGCTGGCCGCTGACGCGGGATGGTGTCGACCTCGACCTGACCTTGCCGGTGACATCGGTGGCGAGCACGCTGGAGCCGCAGATCTGCCTCGCCCAGGAAGGCTTCGGTCTGGCCTGCCTGCCGCAGTTTGCCGTCAGGGCGCAGCTTCGGCGCGGCTCGCTGGTCAGCGTGCTGGACGATCAGCTGCGCGAGGTCGGCGCTTTCCACATCCTCTGGCCCGCCAGTCGCCACCCGTCGCCCAAGGTGTCGGCCTTCGTATCCTTCATGGCCGACAACCTCCTGCGCGAGCCGCAGACGCTGCCGTGCCGAAGTTCGGCGCGAGATGAAGGCGTGCGGCCCGAACGAGGTGCCGACCGGAAATAGTGCCAGCCCACACGCAGGGCCTCCCGCTCATCGAACCGATGCGGCGACGCACTGGGGCAGCTTCATCAACGCTGCAATTAACGCCGCGGCTCCGCAGGTCAGCATCGCATAGGGTAGCAAGTTTGCATGTCCCTGCCCCACGACAATACCGCCGAGCACGCTGCCGACCGCGATGGCGAGATTGAAGACCGTGACCAGGATCGACTGCGCGACGTCGGCATTGTCGCCCGCGGCGTCCGCCAGCGCTGTCTGCAGGAGTGTCGGCGCGCCGCCGAACGTCAGACCCCATGTGACGATGCCCGCCAGTACCAACATCGGTGACTGGGTGACGACCGAGAGCAGAAGCGCCGATCCCGCGAAGCCGGCAAGGCTCAGCAGGGTGAGCGGGCGGAGATGGCGATCAACGAGCAAGCCCGTGGCCCATATCCCGATGACAGCGGAAACGCCGAATAGCAGAAGAACCATGTCCAGCCGCAGGTCCGGTGCAGCCATGGTCAGAAAGGGCGCGATATAGGTGTAGAGGATGTTATGCCCGGTGATCCAGGCGAACAGCACAAGCAGGATCGACGCGATGCCCGGAAGCGCCGCGACACGCGCGATCGGCAGCCGCTGCGCCGCAGGCTGCCCCGGATGATCCGGAATGCCCAGACGGACCCAGACGGCAAGCAGCAGCGCCACCGCCGACATGATCCAGAACACCGCACGCCAGTCCAGCATCATGCCGAGCCACGCGCCGAGCGGCACGCCGGCCGCCAGCGCGATCGGCTGGCCGATCCCCGTGACCGCCAGCGCGCGCCCTTGCAGATGCGCCGGCGCGAGGCGGCGCGCATAGCCGGCAAGCAGTCCCCAGATGACCCCGGCCGCCATGCCCGCGACGAAGCGGGCGATCAGCGTGATGGCGACGGTGGAGGACAGCGCCGTGATGCTGTTGAAGACGAACAGCCCGCCGATCGCGAGCAACAGTAACGGTCGGCGATTCCAGCTGCGCGTCGCGGCGATCACGGGGATCGCGGCGACGACGGAGCCGAGCGCGTAGAGCGTGAGCATTTGCCCCGCTAGCGCCGCGCTGATGTCGAGACCCCCGCTGATCTGCGGCAGCAATCCCGCGGGCATGGTTTCGGTCATGATGGCGAGAAAGCCGGCGGTCGTGAACGCCAGCAGCTTCCCGATCGGCAGGGTTTCAATGGTCGCCGGGCTGTCTGCCAACGGCATAGTCGTATCGGATCGCATCTGTGTCATGCTAGGAACGACGCCGCGATATCCTTGCCGCCATGCCCCGCCGCGATCCGCTCCAGCCCCGCGGCTGCGAGGTCCGCGCGAACGTCGGTTCCCACCAGCGCGTCCAGCACCAGTTGCGCGTCCTTTGCGCCGTTCTCGACCGAGAAGCTCGTCGCATAGTCGCCCGCAAGCATCGCCTTCCCCTTGGTCTGGAGATAGCCGCAGTCGAGCGGTCCTCCCGCCACCGCCTCCATTATCAACGCAGGATCGAGGCCCAACGCCTGCGCGATCGACAGGCTTTCCGCCGCGCCATGGGTCAGCACGAACACCCATGCATTCAGTGCGAGCTTCAGCCGGCTGCTCGCCCCCGGCTTGTCGTCGATCCAGATAGCCTTCTTGCCGATCGCATCGAAAATCGGTTGCACGACCGCTCGCACGTCGACCGGTCCGGACCCGAAGATGACCAGCTGCCCCTGTTCGGCGGGCTGGCGCGTGCCCAGCACGGGCGCATCGTAGAATACCAGTCCCGCGTGCGCCGCGATCCCGGCCAGCGTGTCGGTGGCCTCAACGCCGACGGTGCTGAGCTGGAGCCATACCGCTCCGGGTTTGAGTGCTTCTACCGCATCCGCGATGGTCTCCTGTACCGAGGGACCGTCCTTCAGCACGGTCAAGATGACGTCGGCGTCGCGTACGGCGTCGGCCGGCGTCCGGAACGCTTGGACACCGTCTTCCTCAAGCGCCTTGGCTTTGGCGGGCGTGCGGTTCCAGACGCGAACGGGGAACCCGGCCCGGGCAATATTGCGCGCAACGGGGGCACCGATGATGCCGGTGCCGAGCACCGCTATGGTGGGGAGGCTGGTTTCGACAGGCATTGAAATCTCCATTATGGTACGATCATTCCATAAAAGGGCAAATAGCGATTGGTCAGTGCAGGCTCGTCAAAGCCTGATCGACAACGGCGAACAGCATGTCGCGCGCATCGGGTGGTGTCGTCCGGCCGATCACGCGCAGTCCCTGTATCGTGGTGAGAAGAAACAGCGCCGACGCCTCGGGATCGCGATCCGATGATATCTCTCTGGCCGACTGTGCGCGCTCGATCGCCGCACGAAGGCCGGCGGCCATGATGCGGAAATTCTCCGCGACGAGGGCAGCGATGCGCGGATCACGATGCGCCATTTCGATCGCGCTGTTGGTGACGAGGCAGCCACGACGACTTCCGGAGAGATCCTCATCGACCGTCCGTGTCATCATGTCGCGAATGCCTGCCAGCGGGCTTTCGAATGTTTTCAGCCGCTCGATATTCGCGCGGGAACGCAACCGGTAGCGCCGAAGGGCCTGCTCGAATAATCCATCCTTGTTCGAATAGGCGGCATACAGGCTGCCACGGCCGAGACCGGTCGCGTCGACGAGGTTCTGCGTGGACGTCCCTTCATAGCCGTACTGCCAGAACGTCTCCATCACCGCCTCGAGGACGCAGTCTTCGTCAAACTCCCGCGGACGTCCCATCTATGCTCTCACATTGTTGAACGGCCATACCATAATGTTATGCGGCCGAACCGGTCAAGGGCGGAACCATCAGGAGCAAGCTGCCGATTTGATCGAGACGAGGGCTCCACGGCTCCGCGGCAGTATGGCCGATCCGGCGTATCGATCGGCCGATCCGCGCGCATGCCGAGACGCGGGGTTCTACCACGACGTCGGGATAAGGGACCGGGGCAGCCAACATGCGAGAGAATGTGGAGTTCGCGTCTGAGGGGCGCATCTTGCGGGGCTGGCTCTATAGGCCCGACATCGGCCCTGGGCGGCGTCCGTTGATCGTCATGGCGCATGGGCTGACCTGTGTGAAGGAACAGTATCTGGATCGATAGGCCGAAGGCGTTCGCTCACGCCGGTTGCGGCGTTTTGCTGTACGACCATGGCGATCCGGCGCTTTCTCAGCCACTCTGGGGTGACGGCACGAAAGTGTGTTTGACGTACGCCAGCCAAGAACGCAGGGGGAACGAGAGGGGCGATCAGCGTGAGGGCCACACCCAGCGGCAGTAATGATCTTCATCACTATGCAGGAATGTCTCGCCGCAGTCCTTTTCTAGCCGATAGGTTCTGGTGTCGGAGTCATTCGCCAAGCTAGTGACCAGTCGTTCGCTGTGGGACACGACGACGATCTGACAGGTCCTCGCCGCCGTGGTTAGAAGCCTTGCGAGCGGATCCAGCAAGGTCGGGTGCAGGCTGGATTCCGGCTCGTTGAGGATGAGGATTTCCGGCTTGCTCGGTGCGAGCAGCGCTGCGCAGAGCATCACGTAGCGCAAGGTGCCGTCTGACAGTTCGCTGGCGCGCAACGGCCGGAGCAGACCTCGCTGCCGCATCGACACATTGCCGTCCTCACCGCTGCCTACCGACGATCCCGGAAAGGCGTCCTCGATCGCATCGTCGAAGGCCCCGCTATCGCCGATCGCACGGATGGTCTCGATCGCTGCAGCCAGGTCGGCACCGTCATTAGCCAGCGCCGGCGTGTAAGTGAGGATTTGAGCCCGTCGCGCCGGCGCTTCCACGTCGGTGCGCAGATTATCGTAGAAACGCCAGTTGCGCATGCGCTCGCGCATGAGGAGCATTTCCAACCCGTCCTCGCGATCGGATGAATGTGTGACCATGCTGTCGAAGGGATGAAGATTCTTCATCCCCGTGCGCCATTCGCCCGTCGCTACACGCCGGACGCGGATCATTGGGCCGCGACGTTCAGCGAACAGGTTCGACCGCCCAAGAACGCCGCCCGTCCACATAGCCTCTACCTTGATCTCCGGATCGAAGGCGAACGCCAAGCCTGGCGACGGCAGGCCCAAATCGATCGCATAGCCCAGATCGTCACCGGAAAAGCCGAGGCGCAGACTGACCGGGCCGGATCTGACGGTTCCCTGGATGGGCACCTTGCCGGTCCGCATGTCGTTGCTGATGCGCTCTGGGCCTGCCCATAATGTTGAGTGCAGGCCACCTTCCCGCGCCAGTGAGTTCACCAGACGCCCCTGCGCCACGTCGGCAAGAAGGCGCAGTGCGCGGTAGATGCTCGACTTTCCGGTTCCATTGGTGCCGGTGACCATCGTCAGCGGAGCAAGCGGCAGCTTGATGTCGCGCAGGGAGCGATAGCCGGAAATGGCTAGCTGCGAAATCACCGGCACTCCCCCGCCTCAACGCCTGAACGGAATGACGACAGCTTGGTCGAGGAAGGCGCGCATACCCTCTTCATCGACAGGCTGACGAAGAGCGGCGTGCGCGACATCATCAGTCGCGAACAGGTCGTCCCAGACCGTAGACGTCCCATGTTCGTTTTCGAGTTCGAGCGACCAGCCCGGCTCATCTTTCAACCGGATGATGTTCACTTTCACGGTGACGCCCTGTTCGGTGACGACACCAGACAGGCTTGCAGGCCGTGACCGACGACGCCGTCGAGCATGCCCGGGTCGATCAGGGCTATACCGGCCAGCGCGCCGCCAACGCCGCTGCGAAACACGGCATCGCTCTCGAAGTCGTCAAGCTGCCAGAAGCCAAACGTGGTTTCGTCCTCCTGCCGCGACGCTGGGTCGTCGAACGGTCATTTGCGTGGGCCACACGCTTCCGACGCCTCGTCAAAAATTACGAACGCTATGCCGAAACACTCGCGGAACTTCACGTCGTTGCCTTCGCCTGCCTCATGATGAGGCAGGTCATCGCCAGCGCCGCAGTTTCATAACAGCCTCTAGCGGCTCTGTATTCGGTGCATTATGATCCGCCATCTGCTGACATCAACTTCGGAAACTGACAAGTCCATCAACGGCCCGCCGTAGGCACGCGCATCTTCAGCATCGTTCCGCCCTTCCGATCGATGCCGTACAGCATGCCGGGTTCGTGTTCGTCCCAATCGATCGCCTGCCCTGCCGCCTCGATCGGGATCGTTGCGGCATGATCCAGCACGGCGCCGCCACGGGGCAACGTCACGACATAGAGTTCGGGTCGGTCATGCCCCGTCAGATAGAGCCTGCCGTCCGGCCCCCAACCCCCGCCCGAAACGCTCATCGGCGCGATCCGGTCGAGGATCGATGCGGGGAGCGCCCAGCTTTCGGTGCGCCGCCACTGGTCGTCAAAGCGGACCAGCAGCGTGTGGCGATGGTCGCGCCCCAGCTCGGCACCCTTCACGTCGTAATTGGCGAACATGGCCCACCACGCACCGTCATGCCGGTCCACCCATGTAAGCGACCCGATCTGCTGCCCGAGCGAGACGGTGCGCCGATGTGCCAGCGTGACGGGATCGAAGAATTCCACCGCGCTCCACTGCGGCACGGCTGGATAGTTGGATAGCGCGCAGACCAGATCGCGCGCGATCACGGCGCAACTGTTGAGGTGGGGAAAGCGCGTCTTGTCACCTTCCCATGCCGCGCGCTTTTCGCCGGTGCGCTTGTCGTACCGCGCGATCCGGTAATTGGCGATCGCGTACAGGTCTCGCGGCCCCACCGCGACGCCCTGTCGCGCCTCGGCTGCGGGCAGGCGGCGGACGGTTTCGGCCGTACCGCCCACACCGGTCGCCGCGAGGGTGAGAATGAGCGCAGCGCGCATCAGAAGCTCGCCGTCACGCCGGCCCAGAAGGTGCGGCCATATTCCGCCGATTCCTGGAGATAGGCGCCCCCTGGCCCGGTCAGTTCCCGGCGGCCGGCATCGGACAGATTCTGTCCTTCGGCATAGATGGTCAGTTGCGGGGTGATGCGGAAGCTGACGTTGGCGTCGAAGGTGGAACGGCTTTTCCAATACTGGTCGGCATTGGGAATCGTGTCGTTGATCGTTTCGAGGAAGCCGCCGATATAATTCCACGACACGCGCCCTTCGAAGCGCCCGCGCTGGTAATAGACGGTCGCGTTCGCGGTGGAATCGGGCTGAAGGTACAGGCCCGTCACCCGTGGCCCGGCGGTGGTCGGAAAGGTGAAGCGGGTGTCGAGGAAGGTGGCGTTGGCCGCCACGCCGAAGCCGGACAGCGCGCCGGGCAGGAAGGTCAACGCCTGTTGTACGTTCAGTTCGACGCCCCTGATCGTCGCGGTGTTGGCGTTTCGCGGGGTAGTGACGACGACCTGTTCGGCGCCGCGCCCCACATCCAGCGTCTCGACGTTCGTCAGGGTGAAGATCTCGTCGTCGATATCCTTGGCGAACAGCCCGATCGACACGACGCCGTCGCGCGGATACCATTCGATCGAACCATCGAAGCCACGGCTCTTGCGCGGGCGCAGGTTCGGGTTGCCGCGGCTGAGCGTCGGCTGGCTGCCATCGAACGACAGGGTTTCGCTCCCCGCCAGTGACGCGTAATCGGGCCGTCCGATCGTGTTCGTATAGGCGGCGCGCACCACCACGTCCGGCAGCGCGTCCCAGCGCAGATGCAGGCCCGGGAGCCAGTTGCCATATTCGCCCCGGCTTTCCACCGGCGTCAGCACGCGGCCGACCGCCCGCACGCCCTGCGACTGCACATTGGTCCCTTCGTAGCGCAGGCCCGCCAGCAACGTCAGCGTGTCGATCCGGTAGCTCGCCTGGAGATAGCCGGCAACCACATCCTCTTGCACCCGGTAATCGCCGGTGGGCAGCGCCCCGGTGGTCACGAAGCGGTTCCGGTTGGCATCGAAGAAGTCCATCGCCTGCGCGACGTCGATCCGCGGGGTCAGCAGGTAGCGACCGGCGATGAGGGCGTCCGGACCCGGCGCATCCACCGCGTCGAGCGTATAGGTGAAGCCGGTCGGGGCTGTATAATTGATCTGTGTGCTGGCGAAGCTGCGCCGGGTGGTCCGCGCGACGGCGCCTGCTTTCACCTTCACCGCGCCGCCATCGTCCCACGCGGCGTTGAGCCGGAACTGGCCGCTTTTCTCCAGCGTCCGCACCGACGCATCCCGCTGTTGCTGAAGAAAGAAATTGGCGGGGTTGCGGTTCTGCGCAGGATTGATCGGCGTGAAGACGGGATAAAAGTCCGACGTGTCATAGTCGAAGCCGTAATTGGCCCCCTGCGCATCACGCGTGCGGAACTCGATCGAGGTGTTGGGGGTGTAGAGCCGACCCTGCGAATAAATGGCGTCGCCGTCCACCGTCCATCGATCGTCCGCCTTCCAGTCGAACGCCGTGCGCCCGACGACGATCTCGCGGTTGGTGATCGGCTGGTTCAGCTGCACGATGTTGCGCCCGCGTGCGAAGCTGCCGCCGGTCGGCGTCTGGCTGGCGACGTTGCCGAGCGGCTCGGTACGGAATTCGATCCGTTCCTCGTCGTCCTGCGTCTTCGCGTAGATGCCGCTCATTTCCCAATGAAACAGGTCGGCGACGCGATATTCGAGCTTCGCGTTCCCGCCATAGCGTTTCTTGCTGTTATTGTACCAGAACAGCCGAACCTGCGTCGGCACCTGGATACCGTTGCCGCGCGCGCTGCCTGAATCGACCGGCGCACCCGCAGCGGTGTATTCGCGCACCGACGGCGCGGCGACCTCTACCTGTGGAATGTCGTAATCGAGCTGTTCGTAGCTGCCGCCGACGACGAGACCCCACTGGTCCTGATCGCCGAACGTGCGCCCGGTGGCGAAGGCCAGCCGCAGCGACGGGCGATCGTTGCGGACATCGCCCTGCTGTTCGTACACGCCATAGGACGCCAGTGCGTTCAGGAACGGCCGCTTCGCCGCGAACGCGCTGCGCGTCTCGATGTTGATGATGCCGCCGATCGCATTGGCGTCGTTTTCCGGTGTCACCGTCTTGATGACCTCGACCCTGCCGACCATTACCGACGGGATGATGTCGAGCGGCACTGTGCGTCCGTCCTCGTCCACGCCCGAGACGATCGCGCCGTCGACGGTAGTGCGGTTATAGGTGGAGCGCAGGCCGCGAAGCACCGGAAAACGCGGCTCGCCCTGGTCTTCCTGCACCGAAACGCCGGGGATGCGACGAAGCGCGGCGGCGGTATTGTGGTCGGGCAGCTTGCCGATATCGTCGGAGGAAATCGCATCGACGATGGCAAAGGAGTCGCGCTTGGTCGCGATCGACTCCCGTTGCGCGCGACGCTGGCCCGTTACGACGATATCGTCCGCTGGCTCGACCTGCGGTTCGGCGGGTGTGGAATCCGGCACGGCCACGTCCTGCGCATATGCCGGCAAGGCGGCTGCCGAAGCGGAAACAAGCAGCGTGAGCGCGACGACGCGCCCCGAATAATCGATCATGAAGTGCCCCCTAGGATAGCTGGGCGACTAGATCAGGCTCGTGACGCGGCCGTTACGATATGCTTGCAAGACGATGACGCCGAGCGCTGTATCCGGAGGTTCGATAAGATCCCAGTGACTGCTAAAGATGTCTTCGAAGACAGCCGCGATGCCATATGGTTCATGTCGAGGCGCCTCGACATGACGAACACCGTCTGCAGGCAGGCGAGAAGCCCACGGGCGAAGTCGTCCGTCGCCAGAAGCAAGCGCCCGTCTCAGCCTCCTTCAGGACGCCGAAGATCCGCTCTTCCGCGAAGTGCTTCCGCCTTATTACGTCCGCCCCTTCGAGGCCGGTCTCTAGTTCCGGGTGGATGAAGAAACGGGGTCACGTCCGTCACGAGCACCCCCCGCCGCATCCTCCACCGCAGCCGCTATCACCGCTACTGCCTCCGTCCGGCCCACATGCGTCGCCACTGCCAAAGTTCAGATCAAAACGTCGACGAGCCGTACCTGCCGCTAGTTGTGCGGCAAGCATCCATATGACGATCGTGACGCAGATGAGCAGGGCAGCGACCAGCGTTACCATCCCCAGCACGATCAGGCTCGCCAGGCCGGCGGAAGCAAGCCCGATCAGCGTCGCTTCTTCCGCACCCAGCAGCATCATTCTGGTCCGGTCAACCCGCTCGAAAATCCTGGCGAAGCGTTCTGACGGATCAGGCCAGATATCTGCGGGCGGGGCATTGCCAAAAGTAGCATGGTACAGTTGAAGCGTATGCGCATAGCGGTCGCGATACTGTTCGCGTTGCTCAGGACCACCCGATGTCGGTTCGTGATGAATATCGCGTCCGACGATATCGCGGCACAGGCCGTGCCAATAGTCACGGCTATAGGCCATATGTAAATGCCACGCCTGATCGACCGCGTCCGAAGGGGTAAGCTGATCGCTACTGATCGCAATTAGCGCGATGAAGCGACGATATTCCGCTGCCACCCTGCCGGCAAACGTGTCGGTCCATCCGTTCTCCGCGGCCAGCCTCCCTTCGTAGCTGAGCGTCGCGTCGGTCCGGCCGATGGCCAGGATTTCGATCCTCCCGATAAGGACCCTTCGCGCCATATGCGCGGCGTTGTTTATTTCCATCTCCGACTAATTTACTGGGATATTGTTGCAGCAGAGTGACACCGATCCGCCAGTGCGAAAGGCAACAATAGCTGGCCGGCAAGAGGTGGACCGGCGAGCGCGTCAGATGCAAGATAGCCTGCCGCCCGCCCCACGCAGTCGGCGCGACGTGTTCCGCTGAAACGCCCAACTTGCCAGAACCGTTGACGACTTCCGCGACACGCTCGAACGCTGCGACCAGCGGCAATATATTGCCCGGTCCCTGGCTTTCGGGAAGCGCACGCAAGGCGACGGCATCCTCGGGCCGCCCCAGCAGCCTGCGCAGATTAGCGATCCCGAGCGGCGCGGCGGTGAGCAGCGACAGCGCACTCGGAATGCGCACCACATGTCGTCCACCTTTGCGTTAGGTCCCGTCGATCTCCATCCTGATCTTTCACGTGTCGGCGTGGTACGCCTCGACCTTTAACGCACCCTCGACACTCGTACGAGCTTCCAAACGCGTTGAGTCGCGACATACGACCTGCCGTTCCAGCGGTTTTCAATGGCCTCTGAACCGGTCATTGCCGTCTGTTACTCGTCCGGTCGATGGACGTCCGCGTGGGAATCGGCAAGCACTACACCCCGCACGACGACGACCCGCTCGCCCGGACACCAAGACGGAACCCGAAGCATGATCCGCTCGAACAGATTCGAGGCTAGGTGCCCCGCAAGCCACGCCTGCAGCTTCGGAAGAGGCTGTGCGTCGAACCAGCTACGATCCACCGCGGCGAACTGCCGGACGAACGGCACGATCGCCGCATCGGCCAGGCCTGGTTTCGCACCAATCTGTCCAGCAGTTCCTATTCGCGCATCCAGTTCTTGCAGAAACAATAGACCGAGGTCGCGATCCTCCACAGGTTCGGAATTGTGACGATCGGGATATTTATACCGGTCGAGATGATGCTTGAACGCGCCATCGTTGCTGGCGATCAGCACGGGATCGTCACCGGCCAGCCAGTCGTCCGGGTCGCGCGAGTTCAACGCCCAACGCATAATCGAGAGGCTTTCGTCGATTACCGCTCCGTCTGCCGTCTGCAGTACGGGAACCGTGCCCTTTGACGAAATCGAGAGCATTTCGCTGGGCTTGTGGGAAAGGCGAACCTCGCGAAGTTCATACCGAACGCCGCTGACGGCCAGCGCCAGTCGCGCCCGCATCGCGTACGGGCAACGACGGAAGCTGTAAAGGACGGGGTCGGCCATCACGGTCCTATGCTTTCCGCACGCGCCGTTTGAGAGGTTCGCTTGTATAGTGGGAATGACCGCCGCCAGCAGCAGCAATGTCTTGCATCGGAATCCGGTTGGAGGAGGCAGGAGCCCGTATATCCACACAGGCAGTCCGCAGGCGCGGCGTTCCGGTCGGCAACCCTGCACCGTTTCGACCACATCAATCATCTTCCTTTGTCGGACGTGCCACGCGAAGTGACGGCAATTATGCATCAAACCGCCTTCCAGCACAGTCGCCCCCTTTGCAGGACGATGGTTGGCAACATTGACAGTATCCGTCCTGCCTACACCATGCTGCACGCTGAAGGATGCATGTGAACGACGGAACCAGAAAGCATGCCATCGGTGCCGACACTCAAACATTCCTGACACCATGATCGGACCGAAGGATCGCGGCGGCACTCTTGTCGCGACAAGGCTCGCGTACGGCTCAGGTCCGCGCCAGCGACTGGACGTTTACACCCCGTCGGGCGATTGCGGACAACCACGCCCGGTGGTCGTGTTCTTCGATGGCGGCAACTGGAACAGCGGACGCGAGGCGGTTATGCGTTCGTAGGCCGCGCGCTGGCCGCTCAAGGCTTCGTGACCATCGTCCCGCATTATCGACTAGTGCCGGAAGTCCATTATCCGACCTTCGTAGAGGACGTGCCGCAGCCGTGCGCTGGGCGACCGAGAACGACGGAAAATATTGGCGCGATGGCAACTCGGCCGTGCTGATGGGTCATTCGGCGGGAGCCCATATCACCGCAATGCTGGACGTCGACCCTCGCTGGCTGCGAGATGCGCGGGCAACGGTCAAAGGGTTCGTCGGTCTCGCTGGTCCCTGTGACTTCGCGCTCTGCGACGCCGAGGCCGGTCGTTTTGCCTTCCGCCGCGTACCCGATCGGCGGAAACGCAGCCGGTGACATGGGCTGGCGCCGGCGATCCGCCCGCGCTCCTCTTGTTCGGTACAGAAGATACCGTCGTGTTGCCACGCAACAGCGAGGCGCTGGCCGGCAAGCTGCGTGCGGGCGGGGCGATTGTCGACCAACGTGCGTATCGCACGCTTGGCCATGTCGGCATCCTGCTTGCGCTCGCACGGCCCTTTCGCGGTCACGCTCCGGTCCTGGACGATGTCTCGACGTTCATTCGGCCACACGTAAAATAGGGCACCGCTGAATAGGCACGAAATTGAATAGACTGAATGTTTATACTTCAGTCATTCCTAGGGGTAGACCAAACAATTTATTACTGCGCGTAGAGATATGCTGCAATACTGCGCGCTTCATCGCGCCTCACTCCCAACTCCGGCATTGCGCTCCCGGGGCGAACGCGCTGGGGATGCAGGATAAAACGAGTGAGTGCAGCGGGATTATTAGCCAGATCGCCCGCAAAGATCACGCGCGTGCCGATACCGGTCAGGTCTGGTCCAACTTGCCCGGTGGCACCGTCGACGCCTGGGATCACATGACAGCTGCCGCATTGGTAACGTACAATCGCGGTCTTGCCACGCCGCCAATCGCCGCCGGTCATCGCATCGGCCTGTACCCGCTTGGCGTGACGGGTCTGTAGATACAGCACAACGCCCGACGCGCCTGCAGCGGCGACGGCGGCGGCAATCAGCAGCGTCAGCCAGATCAGGCTCGATGGAATGCGGCGCCTATGCATGCGCCGGCCGCAACAATCGCCGGACGATGACCAGCGCCACGCCGGCATGAACCAGCCCGCCCGGCACCCACATCAACAGACCGGCGACCTGCTGGTCTTCCGCAGGCGACATGCCGAACGGCGCGAAGGCGAAGCGGGCATAGCCGGCATACCAGGGGCTGTTCGCAAAGGCCATCAGCGCGCCCAACGCCCCCGACACGATCGACGTGACGACCAGACACAGCGCGGCGATGCCTGGAGCAGTCCGGTGACCGAGCATCGCGGCCCAGAACAGCAGCGCAGTGACGAGGAAGCTCAGATGCTGCGCGGCGTGCCAGCCATCGCTCGACAATGCCCGATCGAACAGCGCCGGGGCATGCCACAACCATAGCGCGGCCGCCTGCGTCACCGTGGCGAAGACCGGTGCCGACAGCGTGCGCCACGGCCGCTGCACCGCCACGACCAACGCACCGATCCGCTTGCGCAGCGTTACCGGAAACGCCCACAACATGATCGTCAGCGGCTGCGACGCGACCAGCAACGGCGCGGCAAGCAGCATGATCAGTTCATGCTCGAACATGTGCGCCGAAAACGACCGCTCGCCGGCCTGGTGCAGCGGCGATAGCAGTGCGCCGGCAAGGATCAGCCAACCCGACCCGAACAGCCCCGCCGACCGACGCAGCGCCCCCTCCCCGCGCCGCGACCGCTGCGTCAATCGCCACCAACCGATCGCAAACGCCGCCGCCGCCGACAGCAACGGGAACAGGATCAGCGGGTCCAGCGTCCAGTCCGGCGGTTCGTCATGGGCGACGCTCGTGTCATGCGCCCATGCCTGGACGGACGTCAGCGCCATTATCGCCACGCAAACGATCCGCCTCAACGCACGCATGACGGCACCAGCAGGACGGCGAGGGTCTGGAACAAGATGGCGAGCGTGAACAGGCCGGCGATCATCGGTGCCAGCCGGGCAAGCCAGAAATCCGCCTGATCGCCCACGTCGCGCCGCAAGGGCCAGACCCGACGCAACGCAGCCGCGCAGATCGCGGCGCTGGCGATGCCCCACAGGATTCCCGCCCACCACCGCCTGCAATCGGCATGAAGCAACGCCGACAGCCCCTGTTCGAACAGGAACCATGTCAGCGGCGGAACGACGATGCCGGTCCATGCACGGGCGCGTACCGTCATGCCGCCCTCGGCGCCCAATAGATCAGCGCATATAGCGGCAGCCAGCACAGGACGACGAACGTCCAGTAATTGGAATTGTCCTCGACATCGGCGAACTGATCGTCGCCGACCTCGTGCGTGAACAGCCAGACGGCGAGCACCGCGGTTTCCACCCATTCGGTGACCAGATGGGTTGTGTGCAACACGAGCAACAGCCACATGACCGATCCATAGGCGTCGTCGTGCCAGCGGACGTTCAGATGCACGAATTCGAACGCGCGCGGGATCATCAGCAACAGCGTCAGCACGGTCATCGCCAGCATGCCCCAGCGTACGCCCGCAAGATGCTTCCGCCGCGCACAGCGCAGCAGCCAGACATTGGGAATGGCACTGAGCAACATGCCGACGGTGAAGACCGCGCCCCACAGCAGGTCGGGCAGCGGGTCGCCCGGCGGCGGCCAGCTCGCATGCTGCGTCATCAGGTACAGATAGGCCGCCGCCGCCAGCGCGAAGCCGGTGCCTTCGATCAACATGAAGCCGATATTGCCCCACCAGACCAGATGCCGCGTGCCGGTGGTGCTGACCGGCAGGCGCGACAGGTCGCCCTCGATCTCGATCCCGCGCCCGAACTT
Organism: Sphingomonas sp. CFBP 13720; assembly: GCF_014842075.1. Taxonomy (GTDB): domain Bacteria; phylum Pseudomonadota; class Alphaproteobacteria; order Sphingomonadales; family Sphingomonadaceae; genus Sphingomonas. The sequence continues at coordinate 185,022 of NZ_JACYVA010000004.1, read as the reverse complement.
CATCGCGGCACCGCCAGCGGGCCGCTGTCCGCGCGCGGGCGACTGGGCCAGAACCAGCCGATCAGCGTGATCGCGATCGGCACCGCGCCGATCGCGACGGCCCATGGGGTGAAGATGCTGGCGACGAACATCGCCCCGGTCGCAAGCGCGGCGGCCAACGGCCAGATCGAGGGTGAGGCACTTTCCTGCCGGTAGATCGGCTCCGCATCGGTCACCGTTGTCACCAGCACTTCGCGCCGCTCGATCGCGACGCCGTCGAGAACCCGGATCGGTCGATCACCGTTCCACATCGGAGTCAGGCTGTCGACGATGGGGGTATAGGCGACGTTCCACGCCGGAGCGGGCGAAGCCGCCGACCATTCCAGCGTCGATCCCTGCCACGGGTCGGCTCCCGCCGGGCTGCCCCGCCAATAGCTGACGATCGCGTTGGCGACGAATACCAGCCCACCCAGTACCGCGATCGCGCTGCCGGCGGTGGCGACTTGATTCAACAGGTCCCATCCCATGCCGGCGGGATAGGTATAGATGCGCCGCGGCATCCCCATCAGCCCCAGGAAGTGCATCGGAAAAAAGCCGAGATTGAACCCGCCGACGATCAACGCGAACGCAAGCCGCCCCCACCGTTCCGACATCATCCGCCCGGTCGCCTTGGGATACCAGTAGCAAAAGGCACCAAAGAGCGGGAACATCGCGCCGCCGATCAGGACGTAATGCAGATGGGCGACGATGAAGTAGCTGTCGGTCAGTTGCAGGTCGAGCGCGGCCGACGCGGTCATGATCCCCGACAGGCCGCCGACGACGAAGGTCGCGATGAAGCCGATCACCCACAGCATCGGCGTTGCCAGCCATGGCCGCCCGCTCCACATCGTCGCGATCCAGCAGAAGATCTGCAACCCCGCCGGCAACCCGATCGCCATGCTCGCGGCGGTGTAGAAGTTGTTGCCGAGCCGCGGCAGCCCGACCGCGAACATATGATGGACCCACAGGCCAAAGGCCAGCGCACCGATCGCCATGATCGCCAACACGACGACATTGTGCCCGAACAGGCGCCGGCGCGAAAAGGTCTCGACGATCGACGAGACGAAGCCGGTCGCGGGCACGAAGATGATGTACACTTCCGGGTGGCCGAAGAACCAGAACAGGTGCTGGAACAACAGCACATCGCCACCGGCCGCGGGCGCGAAGAAATGCGTGGAGACGAGCCGGTCGGCGATCAGCATCGACGTGACCAGCATGATCGCCGGCATCGACAGGATCGTCATGATCGACGCGATCAGCATTGCCCATAGAAACACCGGCATTCGCGCCAACGTCATGCCCGGCGGCCGCATCTTGAGGATGGTCGCAGCGACATTCACCGATGCGGCCAGCGCAGCGACCTCGGTAAAGGTGATCATCTGTGCCCAGATGTCGGCCCGGTGGCCCGGCGAATAGGACGGGCCGGACAGTGGCGGATATTCGAACCAGCCCAGATCGGGCGTGATGTCCATCGCATGGGCGACCCACATCGTCAGCACGCCACCCAGATACAGCCAGTAACTAAACGCCCCCAAACGTGGAAACGCCATGTTGCGCGTCCCCAGCATTAACGGCACCAGCCAGAACGCCATCGCCTCCATCACCGGAACCGAGACGAGGAACAACATCGTCGAGCCGTGGAGCGAGAAGCTTTCGTTATACAACTGCGGCGTCATCCGCGTATTGTCCGCCACCGACAGTTGCCAGCGCATGTCTAGCGCGAGCATGCCCGCGAGGAACATCAGCAGCAGCGCGGTAACGATGTAGCGGGCGGCGATCCGCTTGTGATCGACGGTCGTCAGGAAGCCGCGAATGCCGGGCGGGTCACGCCATGTCGCGTTCAACTGGTCGATACGGTCCTGCGCCGGGATCATCGCAGCCCCGCAACATAATCGGCGACCGCCAGGCCGTCCGCCGCCGACATCGGAACCGCCGGCATCGACGTCCCGGGCTTCAGCGCCTGCGGTTGCTGGATCCAGCCCTGCAACGCGCCCCGCGTCATCGGCAGCGTGCCGGCCGCGATCGATCGCCGTGCGGCGACATGGGTGAGGTCGGGTCCGGCGCGCCCCACCGCCGACGTTCCTCGAACCGTGTGACAAGCGGCGCAGCTTCGTACGAACGTCGCTGGCGCGCCCGTGCCTGCGGGCCGGGCCTGTGCGATCAGCCAGCGGTCGAAGTCGGCAGGCGCGTCGACCTTGACGTCCAGTGCCATGTGCGCGTGCTGCGTCCCGCAAAATTCGGCACATTGTCCGCGAAACCAGCCAGCGCGACGGGGGGTCAGGTCGATCTGGTTGCGGCGACCGGGAATCATGTCGATCTTGCCCGCGACATTCGGCACCCAGAAGCTGTGAATGACATCCGCCGATCCAAGCGACACGCGGGTCGTCCGCCCGACGGGTAAATGCAGTTCGTTCGCCGTTTCCACCCAGCCACCGGAAGCCGGGTCACGATATTGGATGCGCCACCACCATTGATGACCGGTCACGCGGACATGCAGCACCGGATCGTCACGCGTTGCGACCAGCGCCCGCTCGGCGACGAAGCTGCCGACGATCAACACCGTCAGCCCGACGACGATCACCGCCGCCGCCGTCCACAGCCCCCGGTCAAGAAGCCGGTCGTCTCGGTCGCGTTTGAGCCGCTGTCGCGCACGGCACAGGCTCCAGACCAGCCCGCCAAGGACGACGGCATAGACTGCACCACAGACGATGGTCATCAGCACAAGCAGCCGGTGCAGCGCGTTCGCCTGATCCCCTGTCGGTGCCAGCGGAGACTGGATATTGACACAGCCAGCGAGAAGCAGCAGCGCGGCGACGCCCGCCGGCCCGCGCGTCATAAGGGGCCGCGCCACGCATCCCCCTGTGGCTCGGCGGATTGATCGATGCTGGTTCGACGGCGTTTTTCCGGCGTGTGGGTCGGCAAGTCGCGGACATAGGCAGTAATCTGCCAAAGTTGTTCGGGCGGGATTACGCGACCATAGTCGGCTCCACGATGGTGATCGGCGATCGCGGCATATACGGCAGCGAACCCCCCGCCATGCCGCCACGTACCATCTGCCAGATTGCGGACCGGATCGGCCCGCTCATGATGACAGGCGGCGCAACCATACCATCCGAAATAGCGGCCGCCTTGGCCGATCTGATAGAAGTTAGCTTGATAAGCCGGAATGCGCCGATCGCTATCCGAACGCGGCGCCGTCTGTGGCACGGCCGGCGTCACGGTGCGTGCCTCGCCGGTACAACCCGACACGATTGCAGCGGTCAGCAATACTATCCCGCGCCCTGTCCGCATCAGGCGTTAGTCCGCACGGGGAGGGCCTGCACCGCCGCCACCTCCGGCCCCCGGTCAAGACATTTTCGTGATCTCAAGAGGTTCATTGTTAGTAATCGCCCAGCGATGCGCTGCACGGAAGCACGAAAGGCATCGCCCTCCGACCGCCGACGTGCCGATCCAAGCCAAGCTCAACGAGACCCGCCGGTGCGGTCACCTGCCCCGTCGTTGATCCTGCGTCGGTGATGGCGTCGGGATGCATCATCACGACGTCGCGCGTGTGCGTAACTCCGCATCGTGAATTAGATGGCCTCTCATCGTCGTGTCGACCCGATCGTCCGACCGAAACATACGCGCCGGTAACGGCCCGACGCATCCCTGCGCCCCATCGATGACGGCACCGCGCATTGCGACGTTCCGCGAAGTAGGAACCAGTGGACTTTATATCCGACATCGCAGCGCTCTCATCGCGACATCATACCGGATTCCGCAGCCTGAACAGCGATGTAGGTTATAACGTTCAGGAAAACCGCTTCGCTGTCCATTGCTGGCGGAACAGCGGCTTGCGTGGCCGCACGTCGTGCCATGAAAGCCCGCGTGCGCGCACAGGAAGTGATCCCCCACCCGCGCTTCGAAAGTTCGTTCAGGCCAAGCTAATGCCCAAATTCGTCACCGGAGGTTCGGACGGCTTCCGAAAATATAACGCGCTTTCCGCATTCATCCTCACCCGATGCGACACCACGACGTCTTGCCCGCGCAGCGTCCGATTACCGTGTTTCCGGCCGATCTTGCCGTCACCGTTGCGATGGCGACCGTACGAAGCAAACGGTCGCATCGATCTTCCGCCAACAACAAGTGTCAGGCGCCGTTGACCTTCTGACCGCTGTGATCGCCGTCTTGATCGGATTTCTTTTTAGCGGTCTTCTTTGCCGCTGTTTCTGAGCCGCCGCCCCGACCTGTACCAAGGCTGCCACGAGCGCCGTCGCCGCCTTTGGCTGTTACTGCTCCGGGATTTCCGCCTGCGCCCTTCTGTGCCATGCCAGCCTCCATTGCGTAGGATGGAAAAACCCCGCCAGCGACGCGTCTGTTCCTAGGTTTTTCAGTCACATACGTTAGCAGAGGGTGGACGAACCTACACTGCTACAGGGTTGACGATCTCCAACTGGTTCAGGTCAACAGCCTGAATGAAACCGTACGTGACGCGGCATGGTTAGGAGCCACATCGTCATCCATGTTGCACTTACATATTGTCGACACATACAACCCACGAAACTCACAGGAACGCTGATCTTCCGCTAAAGCAAGACCGTCTCGAGGCCGATCACGGACCGTCGTGGTTCCGTGTCACCGTTCCCTAGACAAATCGCGTACGCGGTCTGAGAACGGAACAACCTGTCAGCATTCTATCGGCAATAGGCCGCCCGGCGGACCTGCGCTTGATAACCACAGCCCGGTTCCTGCCCTTCCAATCGCGGTCGTCCGCACCAACCTGACCAACGCCGGAGTTCAGCCGACTGACCGCCTGCAACAGATACCGTGTTTCCGACAATCGAACGCGTCGGTGACGGGAACTGGAACTGCATCGAATCCTCCCCTCCGCAACGTCACCCGTCCGCATCCCGCACGGCAAGCGCGCGTCGTCGCGCTGGGAGTCCCCACCACGGCGTTCCCGGCGACAGGTGATGTTCGTGGTGATAGCCGCCGAAATGGAAGCATGTCAGCAGCGACAGTGCCGGACCGACCTCGATGCTGTGGGCGCGATGCGAATCCTTGAACGGCTCGGCACGGTCGCGGTGGGGCAGCCACGTTCCGAACACGAACAACTGCGCGACCGCTCCCAACGCCGGTACTGCCCAGAAGACGACGATATTGCCGAGCGGCGCACCCAGCAGCAACGTGTAGATCAACGCCATCACCGTGATGCGGACGATCTGGCCATGTGAGTAATAGGTTCGGAAGAACTGCATGAACCACCCGATCAGCCGGGGATCGCCACCATGGAAATCGGGATCGCCGGTACGACCGGTTTTTGCATGGTGGAGATGGTGCTGCGGCAGCAACGTGGCGTAGGAAAGACAGGCGTAGAGCGACAGGCAAGTGGCACCGATCGCGCGGTTCAGTCGCGGGTGGCGCGGTGCCAAGGCGCCGTGCATCGCATCATGGGCGACGATGAACAGTCCGGTACTCAACCATGTCTGGACGACGATCATCGCGATGCCGACCGGCGCCGTCTGGACGGTCCAGCGCCAGAAGAAGATGCCGGTGATATGGATCGCCAGCCACGCGATCACGATTGCGGCGGACAACGATACGCCGATCCGCGTCTGCCGTCGCATGGCCGCTTGCGATCGGGAAACCGTCGTGCTCACCGCTGCGCATCGGATGTAACTGGACCGGCGGTCTCACCGGGGGATGGCGTACGGGGCGACCGGCCGGCGTTCGCACGCAGCTGCGCCTTCAGCACCGCCGGCTTGCGCGCGAACAGAAAGCCGTGACTGACCGTCCCGTCCTTGCCCTCGACCGCATGGTGCAGACGATGCGCCTGCAACAACCGCTTGAAATATCCGCGCTTGGGGACCCAGCGGAAACCGCCGCGCTGGTGGACGAGCATGTCGTGCACGAACGCATAGATGCCGCCATACACCGTGATGCCAAGCGCCGCCCACCACAGCGGTTCCCACCACAACCCCACGACGAACAGGACGATCGGCACGATCGCGAAGACGACCGCGTACAGATCGTTCTTTTCGAACCAGCCCTCATGATCCTCGTGATGCGACTTGTGCCAGGCCCATCCCCAGCCGTGCATGACATATCGGTGCGCCGCCCATGCGAAGCATTCCATGAACAGCACCATGAAAGCGACGATCGCGAGCTTTTCGTACCAGACCATCAGGCTCGACCGACAGAATGGACGACGGACAAGGAGACCGAATTCAACATACTACGCACATAACGCTTCGGCGTCGACGTTGCGAGGGCGGTACGCCGAAAATCTGGGGTAAGCCCCCCGCCAAACGGCCGGCGCGTCGAGATCGGGTCGCTGCCGTTTCGGGGAGCGCGCCCGGCCGGGTTCATCCGAGAGACGACGCGACGGACGTTCGCGTCGGTGCCTGCCGCGGTTCGCACGGCGGATCAAAGCCGGAAACTTCGCGAACGCTGCATGGCGCCCGACGGAGCGATCGGCAGACATTACGTGCGACTGCCCTTCCCCGACCGATTGCACCCGTTGTCCGAACGATCGTGCATATACCAAGGATTGATTGTCGCAGTTCACTATGTGAAAAGCTGTCTCATTAATTGTCGATAGACTGCGAATGGCGCAGCGATGGCGGTCAGGGAGAGTGGCATGCACAGCAAGGGGCGGATGCGTCGCGGAGTCGGCCGGGCAGCGATGATTGCATCGGTAATCACCCTCTCCTGTGTAGCGACGGCGGCGGAGCGGAAGACTATGCCTCTGCCCGACGGCTGGCTGTTCGTTCAGGGCGATCCCGAAGGTGCCGAACGCGCCGACGCACGCACGGCGGGCTGGCGCACCGTGTCGGTTCCGCATGACTGGGCGATCGCCGGCCCGGTCGCTTCCGATGCGAAGGCGGGCGGCGAGAACGGCTTTTTCCCGTCCGGGATCGCATGGTATCGTCGCGACCTGAACGTCGTACCAGTGCCGGACCGCCGCTATTTCATCGAATTCGACGGCATCATGGAACGCAGCGGCGTGTGGGTGAACGGCCACCATGTCGGCTACCGACCGATGGGCTATGTCTCGTTGCGTTACGACATCACGCGCCACCTGCGCCGGGACGGGCCAAACATCGTCGCGGTACGCGCGGACACGGCGGCGGCACCCTCGTCGCGCTGGTACACCGGATCGGGCATCTATCGGCACGTTCGCCTGATCGAAACCAGCGACGTCCATGTACCGCAAGGGGGCGCGTTCGTTCGCACGACGTCGATCGCGGGCGATGCCGCCACCGTGTCGGTATCGACCGAAATTCACAATGCGGGCGCGACATCGCGTGGCGCGATGGTGGACGTGGTCGTCACCGGTCCTGATGGTCGCGAAGCCGCTCGCGCGCGCTCGCCGCTTGCGCCGGTCGGTGCCGGTCGGACGGACAACGTGACCCGGGAAATCCGGCTGACATCCCCCCGCCGGTGGGACATCGACGATCCGGCGATGTACCGCGCGTCGATCCGCATCCTCGACGAACAGGGCGCGGTGCTGGACAGCGAAACCGTATCGTTCGGTGTACGCGAAGCCGAATTTACGGCGGACACCGGCTTCCGGCTGAACGGACGCACCGTCAAGCTGAAGGGCGTGGCGATCCATCATGACGGCGGCGCGGTGGGCGCGGCGGTGCCCCTTGCGGTGTGGCGCCAGCGGCTGACCGCGTTGAAGGCGCTGGGCGTCAACGCCATCCGCACCGCGCACAACGTGCCCGCCCCCGAACTGCTCGACCTGACCGACGAACTCGGCCTGCTGGTGATGGACGAATGGTTCGACCAGTGGAACGTCGCCAAGACGCCGGAGGATTACCACCTGTTCTTCAGCGACTGGCACAAACGCGATGCCGCCGACATGATCCGGCGCGACCGCAATCATCCCAGCATCGTCCTGTGGAGCGCGGGCAACGAAATCCACGACACCGCCTATCCCGTACAGGCGAAGGCGGCGTTGCGGTCGCTGCTCGACGTCGCGCATGCCAACGATCCGTCGCGACCGGTGACGATGGGGCTGTTCCGGCCGAACGTGACGGGCGATTATGCCAATGGTTTCGCCGACATGCTGGACGTGGTCGGCCAGAATTATCGCGAAACCGAACTAGCGGCGGCGCATCGTCAGGACCCGCGCCGCCGGATCGTCGGGACGGAGAACGGCCATAACCGGCTCAACTGGCTGCCGGTGCGCGACAACCCGGCTTATGCCGGCATGTTCCTGTGGACCGGCATCGATTATCTCGGCGAATCGAACCGCGCGGGCTGGCCGTTCATCAGCCGCCATACCGGGCTGCTCGACCGGACGGGCGCACCGCATGTTCGCGGGCTGGAGCGGGCAAGCTGGTGGTCGGAAAAACCCGTCCTCCATGTCGTGCGCAACGCTATCCCGAATGCCGCCGGCCCGGCGACCGACGGTGCCGGTGGACCGAACCAGCCGACGCTGCCGACGATGATCGCGGTCGCGACGCCCCAGCCGCCGGTCGCGCTGTTCGACGATTGGACACCCGCAGACCCGCGACCGCATCCCGAAACGATCGAGGTCTACAGCAATTGCGCCCGGGTAGAGGCGTTCCTGAACGGCCGTTCGCTCGGCACCCTGCCGATCAACGCCGACGCGTCGCCGCGCCGCTGGGCCGTCACCTATGCGCCGGGTGAAGTGCGCGCCGTCTGCCGCGATCCGCGTGTCGGCGGCCTATCGGACGGGCTGCGCACCGCCGGGCGTCCGGTGGCGATCCGGCTGTCGTCAGATGCGGCGACGGTCGGGTCGGACTTCGACAGCATGGCCTATATCCGGGCGCTGGTGGTCGATGCGAAGGGCGTGACCGTACCCGCGGCGCAGCAGCTTCTGCATTTCTCGGTACAGGGTGCCGGCGAACTGATCGCGACCGACAACGGATCGGTCACCGACCACCGGCCCTTCGCCTCGCCGGATCGCCAACCGCGCGACGGGAGCGCCGTGGCGCTGGTACGCGGTGCAGGCGATGGACGCTTCACCGTGCACGTCCGCGCCGACGGCCTGAAGCCCGGTGCGATCACGCTACAGGCGCAGAAGAAGTAATGCGGTTCGTCCCCCGACTACATCCCCGTTCAGGACCGGAGCCTCTCATGCCGCGTTACCTCCTGCCCCTGCCGATGATCCTCGCCGCCGGTCTGGCACACGCCCAGACCAGCGGTCCCAGCATCGGCAACACGCCCGTATTGCCCGCGCCGTACAGCACGAAATCGGTCACCAACACGCCCGACACCACGCCCTTTCACGAAGGCGCCAGCGTGCGCGCGGCCGACGGGCTTGCCGTCAACGTCTTCGCCGAAGGGCTGGATTCCCCGCGCAACGCCGTGGTGCTGCCGAACGGCGACGTGCTGGTCGCCGAGGCCACGACCGAGCGCAAGAGCAACGATCCGAACTATCGTGCGGTCGGACGCAACCGCATCCTGCTGCTGCGCGACACGAACGGCGATGGCCGCGCCGATGTGCGCGAGACGCTGATCGGCGGCCTGAGCCAGCCCTACGGAATGCAACTCATCGGCGGGAAACTGTACATCGCCAACGCGAACGGCGTGTTCTGGACCCCCTACACCCCCGGCACCATGCGGATCGCCGACCATGCGCGGCGCAACTGGATCACCCGCTTCGATCCGACCGGCTACAATAATCACTGGACGCGCAATCTTCTGGCGAGCCGGGACGGGCGCACCCTGTTCATCGCGGTCGGATCGGCCAGTAACGCCGGTGAATTCGGCATGGAGCGGGAAGCGCGTCGTGCCGCGATCCTCGCGATCGATCTGGCAAGCGGGCGGGAGCGGGTCTTCGCGGATGGCATCCGCAATCCAGTGGGAATGGCACTGGAGCCACGAACCGGACGGCTATGGACCTCGGTCAACGAACGCGACGAACTGGGCGACGATCTGGTCCCCGACTATATCGTGGGCGTGAAAGAGGGGGGCTTCTATGGCTGGCCCTACAGCTATTGGGGCAAAAACCCAGACCCACGGTTGAAAGGGCAACGGCCCGATCTGGTAGCGAAGGCGATTACGCCCGACTTCGCGGTCGGGGCGCATGCCTCGGCGCTCGGCATCGCGTTCGGCGCGGGCACGTCGCTGCCCGCGCGGTTCCGGGACGGCGCATTCGTCGCGCGGCACGGATCATGGAATCGTTCGACGCTGCTCGGATATGACGTGGTGTTCGTGCCGTTCCGCGATGGAAAGGCGGTGGGGCCGATGCAACCGGTTCTGACCGGCTTTACCGACGGGCCGGATCATGTCCATGGCCGCCCCCGCGCACTCGCGACGGCAAACGACGGATCGCTGCTGGTCGTCGACGACAAGGGTGGCCGGATCTGGCGGATCGCAGCCGCCCCGCCGCGCGAGCCGATAGCGATCCACCCATAGCCTGAGGCCGCGCGCGACAGGGACGTCGGTTCAGGGGAGCGTGTGGACCGCTGCGGTCGCAAGGCCGGCGGCGGCCAGCGCCATCCATACCGCCATGGCGATCATCATCAGATTTTCGGTAAGCGATACGAACCCGAGCGGCACGTTGCTCGATCCACCGACGCAGGCGCATTTCAGTTCGCGCCGGTCGATATAGACCGCCTTGAACACCGAAACGGCACCGATCGTCGCGATGAACAGCGCGACGGGAACCGACAACCACGGCAGCGCGCCGGAGATCATCAGCACGCCGGCCAGCCCCTCGGCGAACGGGTACAGATAGCCATAGGGCACCCAGCGTCGGGCGAGCAGGTCGTAGTTCAGGAACATCGTCGCGAAGCTTTCGAGGTTCTGTAGTTTCAGCAACGCCAGAACCACCATCGAAAAGCCGATGAACCATTCCGCCGTCAACAAGGTCACCACGTTCCCGGTGACGGCGTAGCTTGCCGCCAACGCCATCAGCGCGGTTGCCGAAAACAGGGCGATGACGGGGCGATAGCTGGTCGCTTTTGGGTCCGCGACCCGCTTGCCCAGAAAACGCCGCAGGTCGTCATGCCCCCCGACGCGAACGTCGCCGACGAAGATTTGCGGGGTCGTCGCGACGCCGTGCTTCGCCTTGAACGCATCCGTCTGTTCGCGGGTCGCAAGATGATGGTCCTCAACCTCGTATCCCGCGCGCTTCAGCAAATGCAGCGCCTTGATGCCGTATGGACAGACGTGCGTAGGCATCACCATGCGATAGACGACTGCCGTCTTTCTGGTCGGGGACTGCTTGCCTGGGTCCGGCATCGTACCACTCCTTGCCATCGTATCAGCACGAATATAGGTTCCGTACCATGGTACGGAGTCAAGACCCTGAATTACTGACGATCGGACAACTGGCCGAAGGAGGGAGTGTCGGCGTCGAAACGATCCGCTTCTACCAACGCAAGGGTCTGATCGAGACACCGGCGCGCGGAACCGGGGGCCGGCGGTACGGCAGTGCGGAACTCCGCCGGTTGCGCTTCATCCGGCAGGCGCAGGCTGCGGGCTTCACGCTCGCGGAGATACGCGAACTGCTGGAACTGGACGCGGGCGAGGATCGCGGTCGTGCCCGTGCGTTGGCCAGAAGCCGCATCGAAGCGCTGGATGCGAAAATCGAGGAACTCGGACGCGCCCGCGATGCCCTGACAAGACTGGCGACGGAGTGCGCTGCGGGCCGGGACGGCCCCTGCCCGATCCTCGCGTCCTTCGAGGTCTGAACAGGCACCCGGTCGGACTGCGCATCGAAGCACGACCGGGCTGTCCCGGCCCAGCCCCGACGGGAGGACGGTCGCGTACGACGAACAGCGAAGCCTTTGGATTCAAGTCGGAACTTCAGGCACGCACGCGACTTGGCACATCGGACCCTACAGGAGACGCCCGATGCCCCCCGTTACCCAAGCCGCCAGCGAACACGTCCCCCTGAAAGGCCGCAAGGCAATCATCACCGGCGGCACTACCGGCATCGGTCGCGCCATCGCGGTACTGCTGGCCAGCGAGGGGGCGGATGTCTTCATCTGCGGACGCGATCCGAAGCATGTGGACGAAGCGCTCGCGGATATCCGGGCCGTCGGTCACGGCGAAGGCATCGCGATCGACCTTGCCGAAGCGGACAACAACACCCGACTGTTCGATGCCGCCGAAGCGGCCATCGGAACACCGGATATCATCGTCCTCAACGCCGCCGTCGCGGCGGGGGCGCTGAGCGAGACGAGCGAAGCCGACCTTCGCTATGCGATCGCCGCTGATTTCACCGCCTATCTGCTGGGCGCGCGCATCGCCGCCGAACGCATGGGCGACCGTGGCGACGTCGTCTTCATCGGGTCGATGAGCGCCTATGTCCTTGGGCCGGGGTCGACGATCTATGCCGGCATCAAATACGGCATTCAGGGGTTTTCGCAGGCATTGCGGCGCGAACTCGGACCGAAGGGCATCCGCGTCAGCAACGTCGAACCGGGCAAGACCGGGTCCGACATGCAGACCCCCGATATTTCCGTCGACGAGCAGCGCGAACGGATCGAGGCGGAAACGATGCTGCGGGCCGAGGACATCGCGGCGGGCGTCCGTTTCATCCTGACCCAGCCGCGCCGCTCGGTCGTCCAGCAGATGACCATCGCCCCGCGCGGGGAAGCGGGCGAATGAAACACGCCGTCGACAAACTGGTACTGACCCCCGACGACGTCGACCTGTCGCGATCCCCCCTGGCGGGGCAACTGGGCGTAGAGACCTATGTCCTCGGCGCGTTCAACCCGGCGCTGACCCGGCTGCCCAACGGCAACCTGCTGATGATGGTCCGGGTCGCGGAGGCGCTGCGCAAGCCGGTGTTCGACGGGCATGTCCATAATATCCGCTGGTGCGACGGTCGCTACGTACTCGACGCATGGCCGCTGGGTGCGGCGGACACCGCCGACCCGCGCAAGTTCCTGTTGCAGGGCAATGGTTGGAAGGTAATGGCGCTGACCTCGCTTGCGTGGTTGCTGCCGGTCGAACTGACGCCGGACGGGCTGGAGGTCGTCGCGCATCATTACGACCGCGCGATCGCCCCGCATGCCGATTTCCAGATGTACGGCGTAGAGGACGCCCGGATCAGCAAGGTCGGCGATCGCTGGTTCATGACGACCTGTTCGGTCAGTCCCGAACGTCATTCGACCACGCTCTACACATCGGACAACGGCCTCGACTGGACGTTCGCGGATATTGTCCTCGATCATCAGAACAAGGATATGCTGATCTTCGAAGGGCGGATCGACGGACAATATTGGGCGCAGACGCGACCGCTCGGCGATCTGTATTTCGCCTACCCGCCGGACAGCGAATGGCGGGCCGGGCCGTCGATCAATCTCGCTTCGTCGCCCGATGCGCTGCACTGGAAGCCGTATCGCAAACCGGGCATCCGCCCGCATGCCGCGACCGTCGCAACGGCACGGATGGGCGGAGGCACGCCGCCGATCCTGACCGATCGCGGCTGGCTTACCCTGTGGCACGGCGTCGAGCCGAAAGAAATCGTCGGGATCTATCGCACCTACTGGTCGATCCTCGACCGCGACGATCCCGGCCGGACGATCGCGACCGATCATACGCCGCTACTTGAAGCGAACCCCGATCTGACTCGCCCGATCGAACATCAGATGTACGTGCGCGACGTAGTGTTCACCACCGGCATCGCCGATGGCGGGGACCGTTATATCGTCGCGTCGGGCGAAGCCGATCTGGCGTGCCGGATCACGCACATTTCAAAGGACATCTTCCGGTAACCGCGCACCCGCCGCCTTACGCAAGTTAAGCAGAACGCCACGCGGAGGCACGTTCATCGCAACACAGGCTGCAATCAACGGAAACTAACTTAAAGCATACATAAAATCAACAACTTAACCCGCCGTCGTGGGTTTCATCCGGTAAGCAACCTTGTCGGAGACCAGCATGTACTATCATGACAAACGGCTTCAGTTTCCCGTTACGGTCGATAAGCCGAACCCCGCCTTCGCGCGTATGCTGCAACAGGCGATCGGCGGGGTCGAAGGCGAAATCCGCGTCTGCATGCAGTATTTCTTCCAGGCGTGGGGCAACCGTGCGCCGACGACGAAATATCGCGACATGCTGCTCCACACCGCGACCGAGGAAATCGGTCATATCGAGATGCTGGCGACTGCCGTGGCGATGAACCTCGAAACGGCCCCGGCGTCGCTGCAACAGGATGGTGCCGCGGATTCGATCGTCGGCGCGGTAATGGGCGGCGGCAGTGCCAAGGCATCGATTGAAGGGCTCATCCACAAGAACCTGCTGTCGAGCGGTCTGGCAGCGATGCCGATGGATTCGGACGGTGTGCCGTTCAATATGAGCCACATCTATGCCAGCGGGAACGTGTCGGCCGATATGTACTGCAACGTCGCAGCGGAAAGCACCGGTCGCGTGCTGGCCGTCCGGCTGTTCAACGCCACCGATGACGACGGCATGAAGCGGATGCTGCACTATATGATCGCGCGCGACACCATGCACCAGCAACAGTGGCTGTCCGTGCTGGAAGAATTGGGCGGCCCATCGGCCAACCTGCCCATCCCCAACTCCTTTCCGCAGGAGATGGAGGATCAGGCGAACAACTATAATTTCTATGCGACCTCGGTCGACGGCACGTTCCCCGAAGGCCGCTGGACCAGCGGCCCCTCGGTCGACGGGCGCGGTGAATTCACCGTGTTCCAGAACAAGCCGCTGGGCGAAGAGCCGGTGCTCGGGCCGGCACGCCCGGACAGTGGCGCACAGGCCGATCAGATAGCGTGACGCGAAGGGGGCGGTCGCCATGTGGCGGTCGCCCCATCCGACGGCGCGGTTCGAGGGTTCCATAGGGATCGGTGCCGATCGGCCTGCCGTGTCCCTTTGTGATGCGCACTGCCGCATCGCGCGCCGCGTCTTCAGCGGCACCGGCAACGCTCGACGTACCGCCTAATCCGGGGATTGCACGATGCGGATCCATCATCTGAACTGCGGCACCGATTGCCCGTTGGGCGGCGCGCTGTTCGACGGACGCAGCCTCGGGCCGTTCGGCCACATCGTTTGCCATTGCCTGCTGATCGAGACCGACGCGCATGGGCTGGTCCTGGTCGATACCGGTTTCGGCCTGCGCGATGTCGCGCACCCCCACGCCCGGCCCGATCCGCGGATCACCCTGTCATGGCGGATGATGCTCAACATCCGCCTGCGCGAACGCGAAACGGCGATCCGGCAGGTCGAGGCGCTGGGGTTTGAAGCCTCCGACGTCCGTCATATCGTTCTGACGCATCTGGATTTCGACCATGCCGGCGGGCTGGAGGACTTTCCGAACGCGATCGTTCACGTCATGCAACGTGAATATGACGATGCGACCGGCCCTGCCGCCGGCTTCGTCGCGCGCAACCGCTGGCGCGGGCGCCAGTTGAACGGCGTCACGAACTGGCGCCGCTACGGTGCGCGCGGCGCGCCATGGTACGGCTTCGACGCGGTGCGCGACCTCGAAGGGCTTCCGCCCGAACTGCTGCTGGTGCCGTTGCCCGGCCACACCTGGGGCCATGCCGGTGTCGCGGTGCGCCGCGACGATGGCCGGTGGCTGCTCCATGCCGGCGATGCCTATTTCTACCGGGGCGAGATGCGGCAGGCGCGCCGCCGCTGCACGCCCGGACTGCGGGCATATCAACGGCTGATGGAAGTCGATGCGGAAAGCCGCATGGCCAACCAGCAGCGACTGCGCGCGCTGTCGATCGAACGACGGGAGGAACTGACCGTCGCCTGCGCCCACGATCCGGTCGAACTGGAACGCTGTCAGGCCGGACGACCCCTTTAACGCCTGCCGCCGCCACCCCTGTCTTCCAAGGAGAATGTCATGACCACCAATCCCGATATCCTGCGCGAACTGTTCATCGTCGGCCTGCGTAACGCCCATGCGGTCGAAAAGCAGGCGCTGTCGATCATGACCCCACAGGTCGAACGCATCGCCAACTATCCCGAAGTCGCCGATCGGTTGCGGTTGCACATCGAAGAGACCAACGGACAGATCGCCCGGCTCGACGACATCCTCGCCAGCCTCGACACGTCGGGATCGGTCCTGAAGGATACGGCGCTCAGCATGTCCGGCGGCATGGCCGCGATCGTCCATAGCGTCGCGGGCGACGAAATCCTGAAGAACAGCTTCGCCAATTACGCCTTCGAGCATTTCGAAATCGCTTCCTACAAATCGCTGCTGACGCTGGCCGACGACGGTGGGTTCGCACAGGCGGAGACGGCGCTGCGCCAGTCGCTGGCCGAAGAGGAATCGATGGCGGCGTGGATCGATGAATCCTTGCCCGTCGTGACACGGCGATATGCCGCGCTGCGCAGCGACGCGGGCATGGGCGAAGCCAAGGTCTGACCCCCGCCGGTCGGCGACGCGTTCTGATGGTCTGGACCGCGCCCCGGACGAAACGGCGTTCCTCTTGGAGAAAAGAACAAGCGATGACCGCATATCCCACCCCGCCCTACCCCGAACAGCAACAGCCCATTCCCGGCCGGACCGATGCGATGGAGCCACGGCCGGACCATGGCGAAGAAAGTTACCGGGGTTCGGGCAAGCTGACCGGCAAAAAGGCGATCGTTACCGGCGGCGACAGCGGCATCGGCCGCGCCGTCGCGCTGGCCTTTGCACGGGAGGGCGCGGACGTGCTCATCTCCTATCTGGACGAGCATGACGACGCTGAAGCGACGAAGGCGCTGGTCGAGGCGGAAGGGCGGCAAGCGGTGCTGGTGCCGGGCGACCTGTCCGACCCGGATCATTGCCGAAAGGTCGTCGCGACGGCGGCGGAGACGTTCGGGCGGATCGACGTGCTAGTCAACAATGCGGCGCATCAACGCAGTTTTTCGGCGATCGAGGACATTGCGGACGAGGAATGGCAACAGACCTTCGCGACCAACATCCACGCGATGTTCTACCTGTCGAAGGCGGCCATCGCGCACATGGGCGAAGGTTCCTCGATCATCAACACCACGTCGATCAATGCGCAGGACCCGAACCAGCAACTGCTGGCCTATGCTACGACCAAGGGTGCGATTCATAACTTCACTGCCGGGCTGGCGCAGATGCTGGCGGAACGGAAGATCCGGGTGAACGCGGTCGCGCCGGGGCCGGTATGGACCCCGCTCATTCCATCGACGATGCCGCCCGAAGCGGTAAAGACCTTCGGTGAGAATACGCCGCTCGGCCGTGCGGCGCAGCCGGCCGAACTCGCCCCGCCCTACGTGATGCTGGCCAGCGACGAAGCAAGCTACATCACCGGTGCCACGATCCCGGTGACCGGCGGACGACCGTTCCTGTAGCACGACGATACGGGCATGCGCCGATGGAATGCGTGAGCGCAACGGCAGGAGCGGCAAGCACCGTCGATGCCGGCATGCGCGAACCTTCGTGCGCATGTGCTACCTGACGGGCAGGGCGCAGGTCGATGTCCGCACCGGCTTTGTCGTATGGGACCGGCGGAATTGGTCCGATCGCGCCGGCAGAATGCCGGAGCCTTCGTCGCTGATTCCGACCATCCACTGCGGTTTCGCGACGCACAACCGGGCGGACGGACGCGACAGCGTTCCGCCGTTCGGTCCTACCCTCGTTCGGAAGGGTCGCCCGGACCGCTGGTCGTCAACCGATGGTCGTCCGCTTTCGGTTCGCCCACATCCTGCGCAGACCGCGAAGCCGCGACCCTCATCCCAGCCGGTCGAGCATCGTTTCGATGCCGCCGTGCAGCCCCGGCAAATCGATACCGCACAGCCGGGCACGTGCCTGACCCGAAAAAAGCGCCGACAGTAGCGCCCCGTCCGCGACCGATACTTCGGTTCCCGGCGCTGATATTGCACGCAGATGGCGGATCGATGTACGTCCGCGCAGATAGCGGAGTTGCGCGGCAAAGGGGTGCAATGCGGGATCGCGCGATGCCGCCAGCGTCAGTTCGAAGAAGGCCCGCAACGCGGAGTCGTCGCCGGAGCGGTGCGTCCGGCCGACGATCAGGTCGACCGGCGCGTCGCCCTTCCCCAGCGGCGCGACGATCTGCCGGTACAATGCCTCGCACGCCGCGCGTAACAGGTCGGCGCTGGTGCGGAACCGGTTGGACACGATGCCAAGCGTCTGACCGGCCTCCTCCGCGACCGAACGATGGGTCAGCCCGGAAACCCCACGATGCGCGACCGTCCGCGCCGCGGCGGACGCGATCTGTTCGGTAACCGCGTCCCAATCGGGAATTGCGGGCTGACCTGCCAGCACCTCGCGCACTGCCAGCGTCCGCCACGGTGCCGGCGTGCCCACGCGTCCTTCGACCCACCCTGCCCACGTCGCGCATAATTCCGATACCGCGGCGCGGTCGATCAATCGGCGCCACCGAACCATGTGCAGCGACGTCTCGCCATCGAACAACAGCACGACCGACGCCGTGAGTTCCCCGATGCCGAACCGGTCGCAGATCGGCTGCCAGAAATCGAAAAGGGATTGCCACCATGCCTGCGCCACATCTCGAAAGGCCGGCTGGCGCATCGACACCGACAGCACCTCACGCATGGCATAGGCGAGCGTGCGCTGATGTTCACACCAGTCGTCGATCGTCGCGCCGAGCAGAAGCGCGAAGTCTGCCGCACTGCCGTCCGCACCGTCCAGCAGGCGTTGCTGCGCCCGAAACCAAGCCGCCGCGCGATCCAGCGCTGCGCTGGCGGCATGGGTCAACAGGCCGTCCATGCCCCCGAAATGGTGATAGATCGACGATACGGGTATCGCCGCATCGCCCGCGACACGCCGCGCGGTGATGCCGGCAGTCCCCACGGCTTCCCATTGCGCGATGACTGCGGCCAACAGGCGGCTGCGGGATGTCTCGACGTCGTTCATGCGAAGGGACTAGCGCGTCCGACCGGCCTTGTCCCTTCAATACGATCGTTACAGAAGATTTGGTTTTGCCACCGCGCCTTACCTCGATCAGGCGCTGGAGAGATGGAGGAGAGAGCGAAACGCTGCGTACAAGTGTAACAGAAATGACCCCATACTGACGGTCAGGTGAAATACATACGTTCTAGAGGCGACCCCAAGTTAATTCCTGGGGGCAGTTCATGACCATCGTTCGCCGGACCGCAGCGTCCACCATCGCCATCGTCGTCGCGACGTTCGCATCCGCCCCGACCTTCGGACAGCAGCTCGTCACCGACGATCCGCGCCCGGCCGACGCGGCGGCGACGGCACCGGTCGAGGATCCGGGTGCGTCGGACGACATCGTCGTCACCGGTTCGATCGTCGAGGCGCAACGATCGTCGATCCTGCAAAAGCGGATGGCCGACAATCTGGTCGATATCGCCGCAGCCGACGCGGTCGGGCGCTTCCCCGATCAGAACAGCGCGGCGGCCCTCGCCCGGCTGCCCGCCGTCGCGGTGCAGCGCGATCAGGGCCAGGAACGCTATGTCCACGTTCGCGGCGCGCCGAACCGCTGGACGTCGGTCAGCATCGACAACGTCCCCGTCATCGGCGTCGACGAAGGGGGCACGACCCGCGCCTTTCGCTTCGACGCGATTCCGGCGGTGCTGCTGAGTGGCCTCGCCATCAACAAATCGCTGACCTCGAACCTTCAGGCGGAAGCGATCGTCGCGAATATCGACCTGCGCACCTATTCCCCGATGAGCGAGAAGGGGCTGAACGTACAGGGCGACGTCGGCTACGGCGTCATGGGACTGGGCAGCGGCGAACAGCGGCAGGGATCGCTGCGTGCAAGCTGGTCGAACGACGTGTTCGGTATCGTGGTCGGCGGATCGCATTATCGCCGGAACCAGGTGACCGACAATCGTGAGGTCGGACTGTACGACGAACCGACCGGAGCCACCGACACGCAGTCCGGCCCGACCGAGATCGACATCCGCAGCTATCGCCTCATCCGTGAGAATAACGGTCTGTTCGCGGGGCTGGAATATCAGCCAGCCGATGGTCAGCGCATGTGGGCCAAGGCGATCTACACCGGTTTCAACGATGACGAACAGCGCAACCAGTATGAGCTGCGGCTCGACCGCGCGGCGTCGGGGACCCGCGACCTGACCGGCGGCGATCTGGTGCGCGTGCCGGTGCGCGGCACCTTCAACGACGGCCAGTATCGGACCCGCAATTACATCAACACGATCGGCGGCGAAGTGGACGGTGCGAACGGGTTCAAGGCGGCGGTCGCACTGAACTATACCCGTACCGAAAATACGACCGATCTGCCGCTGGTGCAGGCAAGCACGCCGACATCCGCCTCCCCTTCGCTGTCGTTCGACTTCAGCGACCCACGCTTCCCGGTCGTGCAGTTGTACGCGACCAATGCGGGGGCGGTGCCTTCACGGGGCAGCGCGCTTTCGGGCTTCGACCAGCGAACGCTCGCGGCGCCGATGGTCATTATCGGGCGGCAGGACAGCTTCACCGACAGTTATACGATGAAGCTCGACGTATCGCAGGAACTGGGCGCGGTCACGCTGTCTGCGGGCGGCCTCTATGCCGACCGGTCGATCACCGGCTTTACCTTCGCCACCGCCAATGTCGTCAACCTCGCCAGCTTTCCCGCTGGATCGGGGCTTGGCTTCGACATCAACAGCTACGTCACCGACCAGCGTTGGGACACCGGCTTCCCGCTAGGCTTCACGCTGAACAACATCGACAACAAAGCGATGCGCGGCGACATCGACACCATCCTCGCCCGCCTGCGCACGCTCGGCACCTACGACCCGTCGCGCGACGTACCGGTCAGCAACCGCTATGCGCTCGGTGAAAAGCTGCTGGCCGGCTATGGCATGGCGAAGTTTACGTTCGATGGCGGACAGGTCGTGGCCGGCCTGCGCGTCGAGCATTTCGACCTCGACAATCGCGGCACCGCGACGCTGGCCGGCGGTCGGCTCGAACCGCTGTCGGTCGGACAGCGCTATACCGACCTGTTCCCCAGCGTGAACACGCGGTTCGACCTGACCGATCGCCTCGTGTTCCGCATGGCCGGGCAGCGTGGGGTCGCCCGTCCGTCGTTCGGAGAGGTGCGCGTCGGATCGTCGATCGACGACACCGCCTCGCCCGGCCAGATCGGCGGCGGCAACCCGACGTTGCGCCCGGAATATACCTGGGGTCTCGACTCCAGCCTCGAATACTACCTGCCCGGCAGCGGAATCCTGTCGGTCGCGGGCTTCCACCGCTGGGTCGACGACGTCCTGTACGGCAATACGCAGGCCGTGGGCAGCGATGCGTTCGACGCCGGGGGCATCGACCGTTCGGGCTATCTGCTGTCGTCCACGTTCAACGGCGGACGTGGTCGGCTGTACGGCGTCGAACTGAACTACCAGCAGCAATTCACTTTCTTGCCGGGTATCCTCGACGGCTTCGGGTTTCAGGGCAATGTGACGCTGCTCGACGGCAGCTTCGACACCGCCGAACGGAAGGATATCCGCTTCCCCGGCACGTCGAACCGCATCGCCAACGCCTCGCTCTACTACGAGAAGTTCGGACTGTCGGCGCGAGTCAGCTACCAACACCGTACCCGTTGGCTCGATACGTTGGGGGGTCTGGGACTGGGTGGCGGCGGCGATGAATATCGTGCCGGCTACGACAATGTCGACGTCGCGCTGCGCTACGCGGTGACGCCGAATTTCTCGCTCTACGCGGACCTGAGCAACCTCACCGACGCGGTCTATTCGGCCTATCAGGGCAATGAGGGCCGCCCGACCGAGGTCGAACAGATCGGCCGCCGCTACCTCGGCGGTGTCCGCTTCAATTTCTGATCCGTCCGCGACCAAAGGATATCGATATGCGCCATTTCCTCGGCCTGACGGCGGCGTTGCTCGCCGTCGCCCTGCCCCATCCGACCGCTGCAATCGCTCAACGGCCTGCGCCCGCAACGCAACATCAGCGGGTTCTGCCGCTGGAGGGCGGACAGAATTTCCGCGACCTAGGCGGCTATCGCACGAACGATGGCCGGCAGGTGAAATGGGGGCTGCTCTATCGGTCCGGCGCGATGAACAACCTGACCGATCGCGACTTCGCGCAGCTGGAAGCGCGCGGCATCCGCACGGTCTGCGACTTCCGCGCGACCCGCGAGCGCGACGGCGCTCCCGTCCGCTGGCCCGGCAAGACCAAACCCGCGATCTTCGCCGAAGACTATAGCATGGATCGCGATTTTGCCGGACTGATGCGCCCGAACCTGACCGGCGCGCAGGCGGCCGATGCGATGACGCAGGCCTATGCGCAGATGCCGCTGCGCTTCGCTGGCCAATATCGCCGGATGTTCGCGGAAATGGTCGCCGGACGCGTCCCGCTCGCCTTCAACTGTTCGGCGGGCAAGGATCGAACCGGTATCGCTGCCGCACTGGTGCTCACTGTGCTCGGGGTGCCGCAGGCGACGGTGATGGAGGATTACCTGCTGTCGAACCGTTATTATGACCCCCGCAAGGGCGCAAGCGGCACCGCCGCCGACGATCAGACCGCGGCGTTCATGAAGCGCCTGCCGCCCGACGCGCTCAAGGCGTTGATGGGGGTCGATCGCCGCTATCTTGATGCGGCCTTCGCCACGATGCGTGCGCAGCGCGGCGGTTTCGACGGCTATCTGCGCGACCAGCTCGGCCTCGACGCGGCGGCGATCAGGACACTGCGCGCACGCTACCTAACCCGCGCCTGATCGTCCTCCGCCCCGCCGTCGCAGCGCATGATGGCGGGGCGGCGTACGTCCGGTCTGTATTCGCAAGGAACGGTATTCCCGTTCAGGCTTGCGGTGCCCAACGCGACCCGTAACCATCCTCCTCGAATGGAGGAGAACGCCGAGGTCAGGCCGGCTTCACCGCGTCGTAATAATGATTGCCACCTTCATCCAGATGACAGCGGTCGAGGCGAAGTCCGGTTCGGTCGAGAACGCGGGTATATTCCAACGCCCCCAGCGAGATCGATCGCTGGTTCGTCAGCGTGTCGCGCCATTCGCAGGCTTCGCGCGGCGCGCTGAACAAAAACCGTCCGCCAGGTTCGAGCGCATCGGTCACGCGCGCGATCAGCCTGTACTGGTCTGCTGGATCGAGCAGGAAGATCAGCCCGATCGAGACCGCGCCGGCGAAGCTGCGTCCGAAGAAGATGCTGTCCTGCGCCGGTTCGCAGATCGCCGATGCCTGTGGCACGTTGCGGCGGAACGCAGCGACCAGCGAGGCGGAAGCGTCGATGCCCCATACCGCAAACCCACCATCGGCCAGCGCTCTTGCGATCGGTACGCCCGACCCGCAACCGACATCGACGATCGGTGCGCCGCCCAGTAGATGCTCCTCTGCCCACGCACGCACTAGCGATGCCCCGACCCCGGACCGGATCGCGACGAACCGGTCGGCGATCGCTTCCCAGCCGGCGGATGGATCGGTGGTCGTCATCCACCCATCAAACGCAGGCAACGCGTGGCAGATCAACATCAACGCCGATATCCGTCATCAACATACTCCCGTGATCGCACCGGAACCGCATCCTGTCCGATCCAGTCACCGCCGCAACGATCAGTACCGACCGGCGTATCGGATCAGGCCGACGAAGCCGCCGTCGCTTCGCCGCGACGTTTGACACCATTCGGACGACGCGTGGTCAGCAGTCCGTGAACCCGCGTGGCGAGATCGGCATGGCGGAACGGCTTGGACAGGCGTGGAATATCCAGCGGAACGTCCTCGCCGGTTGCGGCATATCCGGTGACGAGCAGCGTCGGCAGCCACATCCCACAATTGCGCAGTTCGGCGATCAGCGCCGCGCCGGTCATGCCGGGCATCAGGTAATCGGTGACCAGCACGTCGGCGTCGATCCCCGACCGGATCGCCGACAGCGCCTGCCCAGCAGACGCCACGTCTACGACGTCGTAGCCCAGATCGCGCAGCATATCCGCCGTGGCCGTCCGCACCATATCCTCGTCGTCGACCAGCAAGACCCGTGCGCCGTGCGGTGCCGGCACCGGTTCGCCAGGCTCGGCATCGGCTGCCGTCACCACTTCGTCGCTGACCGGCAGCCACAATTCGATCGACGTACCCCGCCCCGGTTCGCTGTCGATGCGCAGCGTACCGCCCGACTGCGCCGCCAGTCCGTGGATCATCGACAGGCCGAGGCCGGTGCCTTTCCCGACGCCCTTGGTCGAGAAGAACGGTTCGACCGCGCGGGCCAGCGTCGCCCGGTCCATGCCGACCCCGGTGTCGCTCGCGACGATACGCACATAGCTGCCGGGCGACAGGCCCACCGCGTTGCGTTCTTCGACCTGGTCGTTCGCAGCAGTGATGGTCAGACGCCCGCCGCCGGGCATCGCATCGCGTGCGTTGACCGCAAGATTGAGTAGCGCCAGCTCCAACTGATTAGGATCGACCCGCGCCGGCGGCAGCGCGGGCGGCAGTTCGACGATGATCTGGATCGTCGGACCCAAGGACCGGCGGATCAGGTCGGTCATGCCGTGGATCAACGCAGGGACGTCGACCGATCGCGGCTGCAACGCCTGTCGCCTTGCAAACGCCAGCAACCGCTGGGTCAGCGTCGCAGCCCGCTCCGCTGCCTGCACTGCGCCGCCGATGAGCCGCTGCGACCGTTCGTCGTCGGCATGGCGGCGGCGCAGCAGGTCGAGCGTACCGACGATCGGTTGCAACAGGTTGTTGAAGTCGTGCGCGACGCCGCCGGTCAACTGCCCGATGGTGTCCATCTTCGCCGATTGCGCCAGTTGCGCCTCGGCTTCCTTTCGGCTGGTAATGTCGGCGACGATCCCCGTGATGCGGGCCGGCGCGCCGTCATGGTACAACACCAGTCCCTTCGCGGCGATCCAGCGTTGGTCGCCGCCGACGGTGGTGATCGGACATTCAAATTCTACCTGTCCGGTCGAAAGTGCGGTGTCGAACGCCTGCGCGACCTTTTCACGACATTCGGGATCGACCCGCTGGACCATCGTTTCGATCGACCAGTGCGGTTGCAGTTCGGAATAGCCGAAAATCCGGTCGTGGCGCAGCGTCCGTCGCGCCATCCCGCTCGCCAGATCGATGTCCCAGCTGCCCATGTCGGCCGCTTCCAGGGCGACTTCGAGACTGGCGCGTGCATTCTCCAGTTCGCGGGTGCGGTCGGCCACCGCCTGTTCGAGCCGTGCGGACGCATCGCGCACCTGATATTGCCGCCGCCGCGCCTTGAGCGCCGATCGCACCGCGCCCAGCATCGCATCGGTATGCAGCGGCCGTTCGAGCAACAGCATGTTGCCCAGATCGTCCAGCCGCCGCGATGCCGCCGCCGTTCGCGGACGCGCCGATCCGTTGGCCAGCACGACGAACGGCACGTCCGACCATGTCGGCTGGGCCGCGATCCACGCCGTCAGGGCGGACGCGTCCTGCGTCGCGATCGCTTCTTCGGTCACGAGGATCGCACCGATGCCGCGATCCATTTCCACCAACAGCGCGTCCAGCGAGTGGCAGACGCACGACGCGATGGCATGTTGACGCAACAGGTCGGCGGCAAGTTGGGCGTCGCGGCCATGCGGCGCCAGGATCAGGACACGATCTTCCACTAGGCGGCGTTCGGTCCGGAGCCGGTTTGCCCGCGGCTGGCCATCAGGGTCTTGGTTTCGCCCGAGAATGTCGGCACGCCGGTCAGCACCCCCTGAAATTCGCGTAACGGATCGCCGAGACGCAGTCCGTCATCGGTAATCTGAAACTCGCGGATCGTGCGTTCGTGCCGCGCCGTTCGCGTCTTGATGACCGATATCGCCTGACGCACTTCGCCGTTCGCCTCGAAATATCGCAGCTGCATCACCGTATCCGCCAGATAGCTGAGATCGACGTCCGAACGGATATCGCCGGTGATGCCGTGCAGGCCGAGGACCAGCATCGTCACCACCCCGCGCG
Organism: Sphingomonas sp. CFBP 13720; assembly: GCF_014842075.1. Classification (GTDB taxonomy): domain Bacteria; phylum Pseudomonadota; class Alphaproteobacteria; order Sphingomonadales; family Sphingomonadaceae; genus Sphingomonas. The sequence goes on along the minus strand of NZ_JACYVA010000004.1, from coordinate 159,222 downwards.
CACCGAGATAGCCGAGCAGTTCGTGCATCTGGAGCGCCAGATGCTGTTCGTTCGGCATCGATTGCAGATAGGCGTTCAGGCTGTCGATCACGACGACCCGTGCGCCATGATCCTCCACCGCTTCGCGCACTTCGTTGGCGAATTCACCCGGCGACAGTTCGGCGGGATCGATGCTGCGGATCACCAGCGTCCCGTCGTCGACGAACGGGCGCAGGTCCATGCCGATCGCGGCGGACCGTTTCAGCAGCGTAGGCAGGCGTTCGTCGAACAGGAAATACGCCGCGCGGTGCCCGGCGCGCAGCGTGCCGACCATCGCCTGCACCGCCGTCGTCGTCTTTCCCACGCCCGCCGGCCCGGACAGCAAGGTCGCGGTGCCCGGAACGATCCCGCCGCCCAGCAGGTCGTCGAATTGCGCCGAGCCGGTCGACAGCGGCGTATCATCATACGGTTCGCCATGTTCCAGCGCGACCAGCCGCGGATAGACGCACAGCCCGCCCTGCCGGATTTCGATATCGTGATACCCGCCGCGGAACCGGACGCCGCGCATCTTGACGACGTGCAGCCGCCGCCGCTGCGCCCCGAACCCCGACAGGGTCTGGTCGAGGATGACGACGCCGTGCGCGATGCTTTGCAATTGCAGGTCGCTGCTGCTTGCACTCTTGTCGTCGAGCATCAGCACGGTGCAGCGCCGGGACGCGAAGAAGTTCTTGAGCGCAAGGATCTGCCGCCGATAGCGGACCGGGGTCTGGGCCAGCAGGCGCAGTTCGGAAAGGCTGTCGATCACGACGCGGACCGGTGCGATCCGTTCGACATGCGCGATGATGTCGCGGACGGTTTCCCCCAATTCCAGCTCGCTTGGGTGGAACAGGCTCTGTTCGTTCTCGCTGCCCAGTTCGTCGGCGGGCACCATTTCGACCAGCCTGATCGGATCGAGCGACCAGCCATGGCTTGCCGCGACCGCGTGCAGTTCGACCTCGGTCTCGGCCAGCGTGATGTACAGCCCGGTTTCGCCGCGCGTCGCCCCGTCGAGCAGGAAACTGAGGCCGAGTGTGGTCTTGCCCGTCCCCGGTGTTCCCTGCACCAGATATAGCCGTTCGGGCGTCAGGCCGCCCGCCAGAACGTCGTCGAGGCCGGAAACACCGGTCGATACCGTCGCGGGACGTGGAATGGGGTCAGTCGACACATCGTACTCCTGTAGAACCAACGGCCTACGCGATCCGGCGGCACTTCGCCATGGGCCGCGACCCGGATTGCACGCGCCCTGCGCACCATGCACGGTTCGTGCCGCCACCGGTCAGGCCAGACACATGTGGCGGACATGCAACAATGGTTCCCGGCTTTGCCACAAGGCCACCAACGGCAACTTGACAGCGCTGGACAACCCAATAGAGAAACTTGGTTTATGAGTATTGGGCCGAACGAGTCCACTCACGTCGGGAGAGGTTATCATGCGCTACGAACGCGGTTTTGTGAATCGTGCCATTCTGTATGCGGCGGCATCGCCGCTGGTGATCGGGATGGCGTCCACCGCCGCGCTGGCGCAGGCCGTTCCGGTCGGCAACACGCCCGACGTCAACGCCACCCCGCAGGACGCGGTCGCCGCCCCGACGCAGTCCGACGATTCGGGCGAGATCGTCGTCACCGGCATCCGCGCGTCGCAGGCCCGTTCGATCGAGGTGAAGCGCAACGCCGACAGCGTGGTCGAAGCGATCAGCGCGCAGGACATCGGCAAGCTGCCCGACGTCACTATTTCCGATTCGCTCCAGCGTATTCCGGGCGTCCAGATCCGGCGCGAGGCGGGTGAAGGCGGCGCGGTCAACATCCGCGGCCTGCCGCAGGTCACGACGCTGCTGAACGGCGAACAGTTTCTGGGCGCCAATTCGGTCACGACCGTCCAGCCGAACTTCACCGACATTCCGTCGCAGCTTTTTTCGGGCGCGACGGTGTTCAAGTCGCCGACCGCTTCCCTGCAACAGGCGGGCCTGTCGGGCACCGTCGACCTGCTGACGCGCCGTCCGTTCGACCTGAAGCGCGGCCTGACGCTGTCGGCCGCCGCCGAAGCGCAATATGGCGACCAGACGGAGAAGTTCAGCCCGTCGGTCAACGGTCTCGTCGCCTATAACTCCGAAGGGTTCGGGCTGCTGGTGTCGGCAGCCTATAGCGACCTGTCGCTGGGCAACAGCTTCCGCGGCATTCAGGATTACGGCGTCTCGCTGCGCAACGAAGGTGGCAGCGCGACGAACCCCGGCGACTTCGCGGTCGGCAACAACGGCGTCAGCCGTGGCACGGCCGTTCGCAACGGCGCCGGGCAGATCGTCGGATATGACGTGAACGGCGATGGCGACGCCAACGACGCGTTCATCACGCCGCAGTCGCATACCGCGTGGAACCGCATCACCGATCGCAAGCGGCTGGGCATCAACGCGTCGCTGCAATTCCAGCTGAACGACGCGCTGCGCCTGACCGCCGATGGCTTCTACACGAAGCAGACGCAGTATGACCGTACCGCGGGCTTCCAGTTCCAGAACGTCGACTGGCTGTCGTCCCCGTATCTGCCCTCCGCATCGCGCGATACCGGCGCGGTCGTCGGCGGGTATAATCTGAACACCGTCCAGACCTATGCGTACGACCTTCCGAGCTTCGACAGCTATGCCGAAACCTTCCGGGTCAAGAGCGAGTCGCAGAACTACAACCTGCAACTCGACTGGGAAGCGAGCGACCGGTTCAAGGCGACCGTGCGCGGCATCTATGGCAAGGCCAGCCGCAAGCTCGACCAGTCCTATGCGCAGTTCAGCCTGACCGACGGGTCGCAATGGGGCTATGCCGGCGTCGGAAACTATCCCGCCTCGCTGGGCGGCGATGTACGCTTCAACCCGACCGGCTACCGCGTGTTCAGCCAGAAGGCGACCGTCGATTATTCGAGCGGCGAACCGGTCTTCACCTTCCCGCAGGCATTCCTCGACCAGACGCAGAATCTGGGCCGTTATGGCCTCAAGACGATTTCGTCGGAGAACAACGTCTATCAGGACGGCGATATCTGGGCATTGCGCGCGGACGCAGAATGGGAAGCCAGCGACGCGATCAAGGTATCGTTCGGTGGCCGCTATGGCGAACGCAGCGTCGATCAGTTCAGCTTCGAACGCGTTTCGCCCTTCTATGCCGGCAATACCGACAATCCCGCGAACCCGGCGGGCGGCTGCCTGGTCAAATGGAAGGCGTTCGACGTCAACCTCGGCGATCCCAAGTGCAGCGTGCTCGATGCGTCCGGGAATGCCTATACCGCCGGCTATACCCGGCAGGGCAACGATCCGCGCTTCGCGGGTATCGTGAAGCAATATGATCTGCCTGCAGCGGGTACGCCCAAGCTGTACACGATCGATCCGAAGGCGATGGACGATTCCGAAGCGTTCCAGAACAGCTTCTATCCGGGCAGCATCAACAATGTGAACCCGGCGGATTCGTTCAGCATCACGCTGCGTCAGATTTCCGGCTATGGTCAGGTATCGGGCGAAGGCGAGCTGCTGGGCATGCCGTTCCGCGCCAATGGCGGCGTCCGCGTCGTCAACACGCGCTTCACCGTGCGCCAGAACGTCGTCGGCGATCCGCAACCGTACGGCGTATCCGGCGTCGATGCGGGCGACGTGTTCACCAAGCGGGAGTTCACCGACTTCCTGCCCGCGTTCAACATCGCGTTCGATGTGACCGACAAGCTGCGCGCCCGTGCGGCCTATGCCCGTACGATGACGTTGCTCGACTTCCTGCAATGGGGTGGCGGTCTGAACGTCGGATACGCGATCAACACCGCGTTCAACCCGCCGCGCTTCGAAGCGACGACCGCCAATTCGCGCGGCAACCCGCAGCTCAACCCGTGGCGCGCCGACAATCTGGAAGCGAGCCTCGAATATTACACCGGCCGGTCGAGCCTGGTCGCGGCGGGCGTGTTCTACATCAACGTCGCCAGCTTCATCGAGAACGCGACGATCACGCGCGACGATATCCCCGACAATGACGGCGTGATCCGTCGCACCGTGCCTGTGAACACCGTGGTGCAGGGCAAGGGCGGTACGCTGAAGGGGCTTGAAGTGTCGGCCCGTCAGTCGCTGGCGGATTACGGCGTGGACGGTTTCCTCGGCGGGTTCGGCGTCGATGCCAACTACACCCTGTCGCTGGGCGATACCGGGCGCACCGATCTGGCCGGCAACGACCAGCCGTTCCAGGACAATTCGCGGCATCAGGTCAACGCGGCGCTGTGGTTCGAGAAATACGGATTGCAGACGCGCGTTGCGTACAACTACCGTTCGAAGCGGCTGGTATCGTCTGACTATTCCGGTTTCACCGGACTGGCGCAGTATCAGCAGCCGACCAACTATCTCGATGCGTCGATCTCGTACGATCTGCTGCCGCAGATCACGCTGTACGGACAGGCATCGAACCTGACCGCCGAAACCGAACGCTATTATCTGACCTTCCCGGATCAGGTGCTGAACGAGAACATCTACGAACGCCGTTTCATCGCGGGCGTCCGCGCGAAGTTCTGATACCCTGCGGACCGTCGCCCGTCGATCGGACGGGCGACGGTTCGTAGAGCCAACTTCAGGAAAGACACGCATTCCATGCAGGCCGAACCCATCCGATCGATCGTCATCGTCGGCGGGGGGACCGCCGGGTGGATGGCGGCGACGTATCTCGCGCGTCGGCTGACGCATCTGCGCATCGCCATCACCGTGGTCGACAGCGCCGCGATCGGCACGGTCGGCGTGGGCGAGGCGACGGTGCCCGCGATCCGCGACTTCCTTGCCGCGATCGAGCTGAGCGAGATCGAGGTGCTGCGCGAAACCGGCGGCACGATCAAATACGGCATCCGCTTCGATGGCTGGTCGAAGCCGGGCGATGCGTTCTTCCACCCGTTCGGACTATATGGCGTGCCGGCACGCGGCGTGGCCTTTCATCATTTCTGGCTGAAGCTGCGTGCGGCGGGCGACACGACGCCGCTGTCGGCCTATTGCCTTGCGACGCAGCTTGCCGAACGCGGACTGTTCCTGCCGCCCAGTGATCGGCCGGCCAACGATCTGGGCGTCTTCAACTTCGCGGTGCATTTCGATGCGAGCAAGTTCGCCGCGATGCTCCGCCGCCTCGCGCTCGCCAACCATGTCGATCATATCGACGGGCGCATCGACCGGGTCGAACAGGATGCCGACGGGCGGATCGACGCCGTGACGCTGGCCGACGGTCGCCGGGTCGAAGGCGATTTGTGGATCGACTGTTCGGGCTTCCGCAGCCTGTTGCTGGGCGAGGCTCTGGGCGTGCCCTATGTCGACTGGCGCCAGTGGCTCCCGGTCGACCGCGCGGTGGCGATCCCGTGCGAAAGCGCGAACCCCGATCCCCGACCGATGACCACCGCCACCGCCCGCGCGGCGGGGTGGCAATGGCATATCCCGCTGCGCCACCGCGTCGGCAACGGCTATGTCTATTGCTCCGACCATATCGACGATGCGGCGGCGGAGGAGGTGCTGATCGGATCGCTGGAGGGCAAGCCGCTGGCGCAACCCAACCGGCTGCGCTTCACGACGGGGCATCGCGCGCGGTTCTGGGAAAAGAACGTCGTCGCGCTGGGGCTGTCGTCGGGGTTCCTCGAACCGCTGGAATCGACCAGCATCACGCTGATCCAGTCGGGGCTGGAACGCTTCGTCGCGCTGTTCCCGGACCGTGACTTCGATCCCCGGCTGGCGGCGACGTTCAACCGACAGTCGCAGCTAGAAATCGAACGGATTCGCGACTTCCTGTTGCTCCATTACCGCGCCAACGGTCGCGTCGGGGAGCCGTTCTGGGACCGGATGCGCGCGATCGCGCCGACCGAGGGGTTGCAGATCAAGCTGGACGCGTGGCGCAGCGGCGGCGAGTTCGTGCGGAACGAGTGGGATACGTTCCAGGACCCGAGCTGGCTGAGCATGTATGCCGGGTTCGACGACCTGCCGCGCCGCCATTCGCCGCTGGCCGACCAGTTCGACGTGGACGACCTGACCGCGACGATGGCGAGGATGCGGGCCGCGATCGATACGACGCTGGCGCATGGGGAACCGCATGCCGCGTTCCTCGACCGCATGGTCGGGTGAAGGTCAGGCGGCGGCCAGCGCCTGCAACTGTGCCACCGGTAGCGGTGCGGCCAGCGCCTCGCCGATCAGCAGCAGCGACGGGTCGTCGTCGCTGATCGCTTCCACGAGGAACGCCAGCGCCGACAGCCGCCCGCGCAGGATACGTTCGGTCGGCAGCGACACGTCGACCGCCACCATCACCGGCGTGTCGGGGGCGCGGCCCGCCTCGATCAGCCGGCGCGATACCTCTCCGGCGGCGGCGCGGCCCATATAGACCGCCAGCGTCGCATCGGGGGCGGCAAGCGCGTTCCAGTCGAGGTCCAGCGGCTCGCCCGCGCGGGCATGGGCGGTGACGAAGGTCAGCTTGCGCGCTAGTCCGCGCAGCGTCAGCGACGCTCCGCCCGATGCGGCGGCGGCACTGGCGGCGGTGATGCCGGGACAGATGCGGGTCGCGACGCCCAGCGCCGCCAGATGCTCGATCTCCTCGGTCGATCGGCCGAAGATCGACGGATCGCCGCCCTTCAGCCGCACCACGCGTCGTCCCGCCAACGCGGCGTCGGCCAGCAGATCGTTGATCGATCGCTGATCCTTCGAATGGCGGCCCGATCGCTTGCCGACCGACACCCGTTCGACGTGCGGCGGGATCAGCGCCAGCACGCCCGGCCCGACCAGCGCGTCGTAGAACACGATGTCGGCCTGTACGATCAGCCGTTCGGCCTTGCGCGTCAGCAGGTCGGGATCGCCGGGACCGGCCCCGACCAGCCACACCGGAGGGGAAACGTCATGCTGCATGATGGGCATCCGACTGGAGGAGTTTGGCAAGCGCGGGGCGGCACGATCCGCAATTGGTCCCCGCCCCGATCGCCGCGCCGATCGCGGCGACGTCGGTCAGGCGCTGCGCCGCGATCGCGCGCAGGATGGTCTGGAGGCCGAGGTCGAAACAGGCGCAGACGATCGGCCCGCGATCGACCTGCACCCCCGGCGCGCGACCGGCGAGCAGCGTCGGCGCGGCGACCGGTTCGGCCAGTTGCCCGACCAGCCAGTCGCGCGGCGGCAGCGTCCCGTCGCGGGTGACGAACAGCGCCGCGACCAGCCGTCCGTCATCGAGGATCGCGATCCGGCGCGTGCCCCGCGCGGCGTCGATCGCCTCGATCCGCTGCCCGCGCGGCAGCAGCGCGTCGAGCGCGGCGGCATCGCCCTGCCCCGCCACGTCCCATGCCGTACCGCACGGCACCGCGATCCGCGTCGCCCACAGGCAATCGGGCCGCGTGTCCAGTTCGCCGCGCATCACGACAAAGCCGCGCCATTCGACCGCCACCGCCTCGAGCCGCGCAGGCGTCGCCTTGAACCCCGGCTGGCCCGACACGGGATCGGCCAGCGGTCGAGGGAGCAGTCCGGTGCGCCCGCCGGTCGCGGTGCGATCGGTCCAGTGGATCGGCACGAACAATTCGCCCGCACGCTGGGTATCGACCACCCGCGCGCGGTACAGGCTGTTCCCCTGCGGCGTCGCCACCCGCGCCAGCCGACCATCGGTGATGCCCAGCCGCGCCGCATCGTCTGGGTGCACCTCGACCAGCGGCTCCTCCCGGTGACGCGCCAGTTTCGGCGACAGCCCGGTACGCGTCATGCTGTGCCAATGGTCGCGATAGCGCCCGGTATTGAGCGTCATCGGCCAGTGCGGCAGCGGATCGGCCAGCGGCTTCTGCGCCACCGCGATCATCCGCGCCCGGCCATCGGGGTGCGAAAAGCGTCCGTCGGCGAACGGCGTGCCGCCCCAACGGAACGGGGCCATCTCGGCATAATCGTCGTTGCCCTTCGCCGCCTGTCCATCGATCGCGAAGCGGCGCGCGCCGTCGTTCTGATAGGTCGACAGCCGGCAATGCTCGCGCCAGATTTCCGCCGGACGATCATAGGCGAAGGCGGTTTTCCACCCCATGCGCCGTGCGACCTGCGTCACGATCCACCAGTCGGGCTTCGCCTCGCCCGGGAGCGGCAGGAACGCGCGCTGGCGGCTGACGGTACGATCCGAATTGGTGACGGTGCCGTCCTTTTCGCCCCATGCGGCGGCGGGCAGGCGGACATGTGCGTGGACGCCGGTATCCGTCTGCGCGATCACGTCCGACACGACGACGAACGGGCAGTCGGCCAGCGCCTGTCGCACCCGGCCCGCGTCAGGCATCGATACGGCGGGATTGGTCGCCATGACCCACAGTGCCTTGATCCGCCCTTCCCCCACCGCGCGGAACAGGTCGACCGCCTTCAACCCCGGCGCGGTCGCCATCGTCGGCGCGGCCCAGAAGCGGCCGACGCGCGCGACGTTGTCGGGCGCGAAGTCCATATGCGCCGCCAGCGTCGATGCCAGCCCCCCGACCTCGCGCCCGCCCATCGCATTGGGCTGTCCGGTGATCGAGAACGGCGCCGCGCCGGGCTTGCCGATCCGGCCGGTCGCCAGATGGACGTTGATGATCGCGTTGACCTGATCGGTGCCGGTCAGGGACTGGTTCACGCCCTGACTGAACATCGTGACGGTGCGCGGGTGCTGCGCGAACAGGTCGAAGAACGCGCGCAGGTCGGCAACGTCCACGTCGCAGGTCCGCGCCGTCGACCACAGGTCGCTGCCATCGAGCGTCCAGAACCCGTCGGGCACCGCGACATGCGCCGCCAGATAATCGTAATCGACCAGCCCGGTGTCGCGGCACCATGCCAGCAACCCCTGCATCAGCGCGACATCGCTGCCGGGGCGGATCGGAAGATGCAGATCGGCCTCGTCCGCCGTTTCGGTGCGGCGTGGGTCGATCACCACCAGCTTCGCTCCTGCGTCGCACCGCGCCCGGATGCGCTGATACACGACCGGATGGCACCATGCCGTATTGCTGCCGACCAGCACGATCAGTTCGGCGGCGTCGAGATCGTCATAGCTGGCGGGCACTACATCCTCGCCGAACGCGCGATTGTGGCCGGCGACCGCGCTGGACATGCACAGCCGGGAATTGGTGTCGATGTTCGCCGATCCGATAAAGCCCTTCATCAGCTTGTTGGCGACGTAATAATCCTCGGTCAGCAACTGGCCGGAGACGTAGAAGGCGACGCTGTCGGGACCATGTTGCGCGATCGTTTCGCGAAAGCGTTTCGCGACGAGGTCGAGCGCCCTGTCCCACGACGCGCGCTTCTGCCCGATCATCGGGGTCAGCAGACGCCCGTCCAGCCCGATCGTCTCGCCCAGATGCGTCCCCTTCGAACACAGCCGGCCGGCATTGGCGGGATGATCGGGATCGCCCGCGATGGTGGCCGTGCGTCCACCGGTCGGCGTGGCAAGGACGCCGCACCCGACCCCGCAATAGGCGCAGGTGGTGCGGATGGTCACCGATCGTCCCCGGAGCCGGGCACGGGACCGGTGACAGGGCCGAAGGAACGCGATCCCTTTCCGGGTATGGCCGCCTGTCGCGCCAGTCCGTCCAGCCACGCCGCGCAGGGTCCGCCGGCCGACACAGCGGGAAGCGGCCCGGCCCCCGTCACGCCGCCGCCTGCATCGTCGCGGTGCGGCACAGCAATACCCGCCCGCCACTGACCTTCACCGGCACGACCGGCGTGCAGCCCTTGTCCTCGCCCAGCGCCTCGCCGGTGGTAAGTGAAATCCGCCAGTTGTGCAGCGGACACGCGACCGCGCCGCCATGGACGATCCCCTGACTCAACCGTCCATGCTTGTGCGGGCAACGGTCGAGCAACGCGAACACCGCGTTCTCACCGGTACGGAACACGGCGATATCGTCGCCCCCCGCCACCTGCACCGTCCGGCTGCCGCGCAGCGGAATCTCGTCGACCCAGCCGATGTCGAGCCAATCGCCGTTCATGCCAGTTCCTTCCGGGGGGTGAATGTCGCCATCGGCGCATGTTGTTCGCGATCCTCGCCCGCGACCCGCGCGGCCCATGGATCGTCCTGCATGAAGGTCTGCGAAAACAGGAACCGCTGCGCCAGCGCATCGCGGAGCGGGGCATCGTCGACGATCCGCTCACGGATATAGTCGACCCCGACCCGCTCGATCCACGGCGCGGTCCGCTCCAGATAGCGGGCCTCTTCGCGGTACAACTGGATGAAGGCGGCGCAATAATGCATCGCCTCTTCCTCGGTCGCGACCTTGCACAGGAAATCGGTCGCGCGGACCTTGATCCCGCCATTGCCGCCGACCGACAATTCGTATCCGCTGTCGACGCAGACGACGCCGAAATCCTTGATCGTCGCCTCTGCGCAATTGCGCGGGCATCCCGACACCGCGATCTTGAACTTGTGGGGCATCCACGATCCCCACGTCATCCGTTCGACCTTGACGCCCAGCCCGGTCGAATCCTGCGTGCCGAACCGGCACCATTCGGACCCGACACAGGTCTTCACCGTCCGCAGCGACTTGCCGTACGCATGGCCGCTGACCATGCCGGCGGCGTTCAGATCGGCCCACACGGCGGGCAAATCCTCTTTCTTGATGCCGAAGATATCGAGCCGCTGGCCGCCGGTGACCTTGACCATCGGCGCGTCGAACTTTTCCACCACGTCGGCGATCGCGCGCAGCTCGCGCGGGTTGGTCAGGCCGCCCCACATGCGCGGCACGACCGAATAGGTGCCGTCCTTCTGGATGTTCGCATGCATCCGTTCGTTGACGAAGCGGCTCTGCTGATCGTCCTTATACTCGCCCGGCAGCGCGCAGAGCAGGTAGTAGTTGAGCGCCGGGCGGCACGACGAACACCCGTCGGGCGTCGTCCAGTGCAGCCGCTGCATCACCTCGGGGATCGATCGCATCCCCTGCGCCACGATCTCGCGGCGGACGTCGTCGTGGCCGAAGCTGGTGCATTTGCACATCGTCTTCGCACCGGCCTGAACCTCGTCGCCCAGCGTGAGCGCGAGAATGGTTTCGACCAGCCCGGTGCACGACCCGCACGATGCCGATGCCTTGCACGTGGCGCGTACCGCGTCGAGGCTGTGCGCGCCCTTCGCGATGCACGATACGACCTGTCCCTTCGTCACGCCGTTGCAGCCGCAGATCTCCGCAGAGTCCGACAGCGCCGCAACGGCCGATTTAGGGTCCGTCTGCCCCCCTCCCGAGGCGAAGGACTGGCCGAAGATGAGCATGTCGCGGATCGGGGCAATGTCCTCGCCGCGCTTGAGCAGGTCGAAATACCAGCCGCCGTCCGCCGTATCGCCGTACAGCACCGCGCCGACGATCCGGTCGTCGCGGACCACCACCCGTTTGTACACGCCGCGGCTTGCGTCGCGCAGGACGATGTCCTCCGCTCCGTCACCACCCGAAAAGTCACCGGCGGAAAAGACATCGATGCCGGACACCTTCAATTTGGTCGACGTGACAGACCCGCGATAGCCGCTGGGCGTATCGACCAGTCCGTCGGCCAGCGCGCGGCACATGTCCCACAGCGGCGCGACAAGGCCATAGACGTTGCCGTCATGTTCGACGCATTCGCCGACCGCGAGGATCGCGGGGTCCGACGTGACCATGTGGTCGTCGACCTGGATGCCGCGTCCGACCGCAAGGCCGGCTTCGCGCGCCAGTGCGACGGAGGGGCGGATACCGACCGCCATCACCACCAAGCTGGCGGGGATAAGCGTGCCGTCGGCAAGGCGTACGCCCTCGACCGCATCGGTGCCGACGATTTCGGCGGTGTTCGCGCCGGTCAGGATCGTCTGTCCCCGCGCCTCCAGCGCCTGTCGCAACAGCCATCCCGCCGCTTCGTCGAGTTGACGTTCCATCAGCGTCGGCATCAGGTGGATCACCGTCACCTTCATGCCGCGCAACGTCAGGCCGTGCGCCGCTTCCAGCCCCAGCAGTCCGCCGCCGATCACCACCGCGCTGCCGCCGCGCCCCGCTGCCGCCAGCATGTGATCGACATCGGCCATGTCGCGAAACCCGATCACGCCGGGCAGGTCGCGGCCTGGGACCGGGATGATGAACGGATCGGACCCGGTCGCGATCAGCAGCCGGTCGTACCCGACCTGCATCCCCGACCGTGCGGTGATCGTGCGGCCGGCGCGATCGATCGACGCGACCGGATCGCCCGCGACCAGCGTGATCGCATGGTCGGCATACCAGTCATGCCCGTTGATGACGATCTGTTCGAACGTCTTCTCGCCCGCCAGCACCGGCGACAGCATGATGCGGTTGTAGTTCACATGCGGTTCGGCGCCGAAGATCGTGACGCGATAGCGCGTGGCGTCGCGTGCCAGCAGTTCCTCGACCGCGCGGCAACCGGCCATGCCGTTGCCGATCACGACGAGATGCGGGCGGGGATCGGCCCGTTCGGCGATAATCAATTGATGTTCCATCAGATCGTCCAGTCGCGTTGCAACGGTTCGGGGAAAGGTCGGATCAGATCCGCACGCCGGCGGCGGCGGTCCAGCGGCGACGCCAGCCAGTCTTGACCAGCGTCAGCCCGGCCAGCGCCAACAGCGCCAGCGCGGCGAAGATCAGGAAGCCCGACTGGAAGCTGCCGGTCAGTTGCTTGGCGATGCCCAGCGACGATGCGAGGTAGAAGCCGCCGATACCGCCTGCCATGCCGACCAGCCCGGTCATCACGCCGATCTCCGCCGCGAAACGCTGCGGCACCAACTGGAACACCGCGCCGTTGCCGGTGCCCAGCGCCAGCATCGCGAGGACGAACAGCGTCAGCGCACCCGCCACGCTCGATGCGAAGCCGACTCCGGCCAGCGCCACGGCGGCGACGACGAACACCGCCGACAATGCCTTGACGCCGCCGACCCGGTCGGCCAGCGCGCCGCCCATCGGCCGCACCAAAGATCCGGCGAAGACGCAGGCGGCGGTGCAATATCCCGCCGTGATCGTCGACAGACCGAACCGGTCGGTGAAGTAGATCGGCAACGACGCCGCCAGCCCGACGAACCCGCCGAAGGTGACGGCATAGAAGCCCATCAGCCACCACGCGTCCGCCTGGCGCAGCGGCGTGAAATACTGGCCAAGACTCTTGGGCGCGGGGGCGTTGGGCGCGTCCTTCGCCATCAGCAGATACACGCCCAGCACGATCGTCAGCGGGATGCAGGCAAGCCCCAGCACCGCGTTCCACCCGAACCATTTGGCCAGCGTCGGCGCGAACAGCGCGGCGAAGACGGTGCCTGAATTGCCCATGCCGGCCAGCCCCATCGCCTTGCCCTGATGCTCCGGCGGATACCAGCGGCTGGCGAGCGGCAGCGCGATGGCGAAGCTCGCCCCGGCAAAGCCCAGAATGACGCCCAACGCCAGCGTGCCGGCAAAGCTGTTCACGCCCAGCAGCCACGCGGTGAACAGTCCGACGATGACGATGATCTGGCTGATCGCGCCCGACCGCTTCGGTCCGATCCGGTCGACCAGCAGCCCGTTGACGACCCGCAACACCGCGCCCGCCAGCGTCGGCACGGCGACCATCAGCCCCTTTTGCGCAGGGGTCAGCATCAGCGACTTCGCGATATCGGGCGCCAGCGGCCCCAACAGCACCCACACCATGAAGGCGAGATCGAAATACAGGAACGCCGCGATCAGCGTCGGCGTATGGCCGCTGGCCCAGAAGCCGTCGGGCTTCCTTGCGGTATCGTCATTCCAGAACGCGGTCGCCATGTCGTTTCCCCCATCTGCGATGGACAAAGAAAAAGCCGCTCCGACACACCCGTGATGGATGTATCGAAGCGGCTTCGTTGCCTGTGGGCGATCATCGACCGCCCGCTGCGTCCCTGCCCCGTCATTGGATCAGGATCGCATCTATCTCGTGCCCGGCATCCTTGCCGAACGCCGTAAAGATGACCGATTCGTTACGGCAACGCAAGCGGCTTTCGCAGGTGCAGCGTACGACGTTCGTATTGCCCGCCCCTTACGGCAAGTCGGCCAGATATCCCGCGATATCCTCCGGGTCGAATGCGCGTCGGTCGAAGAACGCGTCGCGTCCCAGCATCAGCCGCCCCTGCACCGATCCCGCACCGATCGACGCACCCTCGATCGCGCCTTCCAGCTTGGAGCTTGCGCTGGGCAACGGCGCGCCCGACCCGGCCAGCGCGGCGCGATAGACGCCGGGCCGGAACACGTCCTGCGCGACCTGCGCATCGTCGGCGGAAAAGGGCATGCCGTCCCACCGCACCATCTGCGAATACAGCCACGCCGCCTGGCTGCGCCACGGAAAGTTCGCCGCCTCACGGTACTGGAACATGAAATCGGGGACGTGGATCGGCGTCGCGCCCTGCATCAGCCGCACCCGGTCGCCGATCGCCCGCGCGACCGGGTCCACCGGCGCGTCCAGATATTGCGGCAGCGACAGGATGCGCGCGCTCTCCTCCCGCGTCGCCGGATCGACGAAATGCTCGGCGGCGGCATGGAGTGCGCGGATCAGCCGCTGTACGGTATCGCCCCGTTCGGCCAGCGTCGTCGCGCGCATCGCCAGCACCTTTTCGACGCCGCGCTGCCAGATCTGCGCCGTCACCAGCGCGATCCGCCCGACGCCGCGATCGACCGCCACCCCGTTCCACGGTTCGCCGACGCAGATGCCGTCGACCTCGCCCGCCGCCAGCGCATCGGCGGCAAAGGGCGGGCTGGTCGTCACGATGTCGACGTCGTGATCGGGCCGGATGCCGACCGCCGCCAGCCAGTAGCGCAGCATGTAATTGTGGCTGGAATAACGATGGACCGCACCGAAGCGCAGCCGTCGCCCCTCCGCCGCGCGCTGCAACGCCACCGCCTTCAACCGCGCGCCCAGCACCACCGGATCGGCAAGACCGGCGTCGGGCAGCACCTGTTCCGCCAGCGCCAGCGACAGCGTGATCGCATTGCCGTTCAGCCCCAGCACGAACGGCACCGCCATTTCGACCGCAGGCCGCCCCCGCCCGAGCGCGGTGGCGATGGCGAGCGGCGCGACCATGTGCGCGGCGTCGGTGTGACCATAGAGCAACCGGTCGCGCACCGTGGCCCACGTCATATCGCGGACCAGTTCGATCTCCAGCCCTTCGGCCTCAGCGAATCCCTGTTGCCGCGCGAGGATCGGGAGCGCCGCGTCGACCAGCGGCAGGAAGCCGATGCGGACCTTGTCGAATGCCATTACAGGTCTCCCATCAATGCGTCGCTGGTGACGATCGCATCGGCGATCTCCGCGATCCGGCGGTTGGATCGCATCGCCTGGGCGCGCAGCAGCGCATAGGCGGCGGGTTCGTCGATCGCGCGGCGTTTCATCAGGATCGCCTTGGCCCGGTCGATGATCGCGCGATCCGCCAGCGCGGTCTTCGCTTCGTGCAGTTCGGCCTGTAGCCGCGAGAACGCCTGGAACCGGCGGATCGCGAGGTCGAGGACCGGTGCGATCCGCTGTTTGGCGAGGCCGTCGACGATATAGGCGGACACGCCCGCATCGACAGCGGCGGCGGTCGCCTCCGCATCGCTTTGATCGACGAACATCGCGATCGGACGCGCCAGCGCGCGCGATACGGCGAAGAATTCCTCCAGCACGTCACGGCTGGGATTCTCGAGGTTGATGAGCACGACTTCGGGCGCGGCGGCCTCGAGCTGCGCCACCAGCGGGCCGGTGCCGTCGATCACGACGACGTCGTTCAACCCCGCTTCGTGCAGTCCTTCGGAGATGATCGCCGCACGCGTCGTGCTGGTGTCGATGATCGCGATCCGCATCCGCGCCTCTTATGCGGCGCGGATGCAAATGGGTAGCCGTGTCGGGTTTGCGCCCGCCGATCATGGGCGATACAGCGGCGGCGATGAACGGATTGCTTGCACTGCGCGCCGATCTGGACGGATTGGCGGCGATCGGGCGCGGGCGGCGATTGATGCCGATCGCGGGGCGCGACTTCGCGTCGAACGACTATCTGGGGCTGGCCGGATCGCACCGGATGCGGGCGGCAGTGGCCGATGCGATCTCGCGCGGCGTCGCGGTGGGATCGGGCGGATCGCGGCTGCTGCGCGGCAATCATCCCGAACACGAACGGCTGGAAGCCGAAGCGGCGGCGTTCTTCGGCTGCGAAACGGCCTTGTGGTTCGGCAGCGGGTTCGCCGCCAACGCCGCGCTGCTGGCGACGCTGCCCCAGCGTGGCGACCTGATCGTTCACGATGCGCTGGTCCATGCCAGCGCGCACGAAGGCATGCGGATGGCCCGCGCGCCGCACATGGCGGCGGGGCACAACGACGCCGATGCGGTCGACGACGCGATCCGCGACTGGCGGCGCAAGGGCGGCATCGGCACGCCGTGGATCGCGGTCGAAAGCCTGTACAGCATGGACGGCGACCGCGCGCCGCTGGATGCGCTGGCCGAAGTCGCATCGCGGCACGACGCCATGCTGCTGATCGACGAGGCGCATGCGACCGGGGTGTTCGGCCCGCATGGACGCGGCCTTGCCGCCGGGCTGGACGGGCGGCACGATGTCGTCACCCTGCGCACCTGCGGCAAGGCGATGGGAAGCGAGGGCGCGCTGGTCTGCGGCCCCGCCGTCGTTCGCGACTTCCTGATCAACCGGGCGCGGGGTTTCATCTTTTCGACCGCGCCTTCCCCGTTGATGGCGGCGGCGGCGCGGGAGGGACTGCGCGCGCTGTACGACGAACCGGGCCGGCGCGTCGCACTGCACGACCGGATCGCCGCCGCCGAACGCTGGCTCGCCCCCTATGGCGCGACCATGACCGGGTCGCAGATCGTGCCATTGCTGATTGGCAACGACCGCGCGACGATGCGGGTGGCCGATGCGGTGCAGACGGCGGGGTTCGACGTGCGCGGCATCCGTCCGCCGACGGTGCCGGCGGGAACCGCGCGGCTGCGCATCTCGCTGACGCTGAACGTCGACGGCGACGATATCGCGGCGTTGGGCGACGTGCTGCGGCGGCTGCTGTGAGCACGATCGTCGTCACCGGCACCGATACCGATATCGGCAAAACCGTCTTTGCCGGCGCGCTGACCGGGGCGCTGGGCGCGCGATACTGGAAACCGGTGCAGGCCGGGACCGACGACGGCACCGATCGTCAGCGCATCGCGCAGCTTGCGGGGATCGCGCCCGACCGACTGCTTCCCGAAGCATATGTGCTCGCCACCCCCTGTTCCCCGCATCGCGCCGCCGCGATCGACGGCGTGACGATCGACCTCGACCTGCTGGCGCTGCCGCAGGTCGACGGACCGCTGGTGGTCGAGGGTGCTGGCGGCGTGCTGGTGCCGATCGTCGGTTCCCTAACCTTTGCCGACCTGTTCGCGCGTTGGGAACGCCCGGTGGTGCTGGTCGCGCGCACCGGTCTGGGCACGATCAACCATAGCCTGTTGTCGATCGAGGCGTTGCGCGCGCGCGGCGTGGCGATCCGTGGCATTGCGTTCGTCGGCGACGCGGTCGAGGATAGCGAGGCAACGATCGCGCGGCTGGGCGACGTCCGGCGGCTGGGCCGGCTGCCATGGCTCGATCCGCTGACCCCGCAGGGTCTGGCGCACGCCTTTGCGGAAGCGTTCGACGTGGCGGATTTCCGATGACCGGTTCACCGATCTGGCATCCGTTCACGCAGCATGGACTGGGGGAGCCGATCCCGCGAGTCGTGCGGGGCGACGGCGCGGCGATATGGACCGATGACGGGCGGCGGATCATCGACGCGATATCGTCATGGTGGGTGACGACGCACGGCCACGGCCATCCCCGCATCGCCGCCGCGATCGCCGCACAGGCCGCGACGCTGGATCAGATCATCTTCGCCGGATGGACGCACGAACCCGCCGAAACGCTTGCCGCCGGGCTGTGCGCGATGCTGCCCGACGCGCTCACCCGCGTGTTCTTTTCCGATTCGGGGTCGACCAGCGTCGAAGTCGCGCTGAAGATGGCGCTCGGCTACTGGCAGCATCGCGGCGAAGCGCGCCACCGCATCCTCGTGCTCGAACACGGGTATCATGGCGACACGATCGGCGCGATGTCGGTCGGCGCGCGCGGGGTGTTCAACCGCGCCTATGCCCCGTTGCTGTTCGATGTCGGCACCATTCCGTTTCCCGACAATCCTCAGACGACGTACGACGCGCTCGACGCCGCATGTCGGGCGGGTGCGGCGGCGTTCATCGTGGAACCGCTGGTCCTCGGCGCGGGCGGTATGCGGATGTACCCGCCCGCCGTGCTGGCCGAAATGCGCCGCATCTGCGCGGTCCACGGCGTGCTGTTCATCGCGGACGAGGTCATGACCGCGTGGGGCCGCACCGGAACGCTGACCGCGTGCGAACAGGCCGATGTCGTCCCCGATATCCTGTGCCTGTCCAAGGGGCTGACCGGCGGCGCGATACCATTGGCGGTCACGATGGCGACCGAACCGGTCTATGCCGCGCATTACGGGCCAGACCGCGCGACGATGTTCTTCCATTCGTCCAGCTACACCGCCAATCCGGTGGCCTGTGCCGCCGCCAATGCGAATCTCGCGATCTGGCGCGACGAGCCGGTGCGCGAACGGATCGCGACACTAAGCGATCGACAGCGCACGCGGCTGGCGGCGCTGTCACGTCATCCGCGCGTGACGAACGCCCGGACGCTGGGCACGATCGCGGCGTTCGAGCTGGACGGCGACGACGGCTATCTGTCGCAGCGGGCGCCGATGCTCACCGCGCGCTTCCGCGACGCGGGCGTCCTGCTGCGCCCGTTGGGGTCGACGCTGTACGTCATGCCGCCCTATTGCATCGGCGAGGACGATCTGGACACGATCTATGCCGCGCTGGCGGAGGCGTGCGGCTAACCGCCGAGGATCGTCCGGTAGAGCGCGTGATAGCGCTCGGCCATCGCCTCGACCGAGAAATGGTCGGCGACGCGGCGGCGGCAGGCGGCGCGGTCGATTTCCCCGGCCCGCTCGATCGCGGCGACCGCCTGTTCGGGCGTGTCTACCAGAAACCCGGTGACGCCATGTTCGATCAGTTCGAGCATCGATCCGCGGTTATAGGCGATGACCGGCGTGCCGCACGCCATCGCCTCGACCACCGACAGCCCGAACGGTTCGTCGAAATGGATCAGGTGCAGCAACGCACGCGCATTGCCCAGCAGGCCGGTACGCGTCGTGCCGCCGACCGCACCGTGATAGACCACGCGATCGCCGTCGATCGCCGGTTCGACCTGCGTCCGCCAATATCCGTCGTCCTGCACGATGCCCGCCATGTGCAGCCGCCGCCCCGACGACCGCGCCGCCGCGATCGCATCCGCCGCGCCCTTGTCCGGGTGCATCCGTCCGAAGAACAACAGGTCGTCGCTGCCCGCCGCATCGAACGGAAAATCGTCCAGCGGGATGCCGTGGTGGATCGTCGCGGCATAGCGCAACGACGGATGCCGGTCGGCGTCGCTGATCGCGACATAGTGCACCCGGTCCTGATACGGCGCGTACATCGGCAGGATGCGGTCGGATGAGAAGCCGTGGATCGTCGTCACCATCGGCGTGTCGACCAGCCCGGAAAAGGCGTGTGCCGGAAAGTCCGCCTGATTATGGATCAGGTCGAATTCGCCGGCGCGCCCGAACAGATGGGCGAGGTGCGCGAATTCCCACACCTTCGCGTCGATCGACGGGTCTTCGCTGTACGGCGCGGGCACTACCCCGGCGAGCGTCCCCGCCGTGAAGCTGTCCTGCGTCGCGAACAGCGTCACGTCGATGCCGCGTGCGACCAGCGCCTCGGTCAACAGGCTGGTGACCAGTTCCCACGGACCATAGTGGCGCGGCGGGGTGCGCCATGCGATCGGGGCAAGCATCGCGATACGCATCAGCGGACTTTCAACAGGACGCCCTCGGCCGGGCGCAGCGTCGGCGACATGCCGTCATGGGTGGAGAGCAACCGGTCGCCCGGTTCGATCGTCGGGAACGGCACGTCTCCGTCAGCCAGATTGAGAACGATGCGGTAGCGCTCGGCCCCGTCGCCGCGCAACCATGTCAGCACCGTGCCATCGGCCCTCACGTCGCTAATGCCTCCGGTCGACAAGGCGGGCGTGGCCCGGCGCAGCGCCAGCAGGCGACGGTACAGCGTCAGCATCGACCCCGGATCGTCCGACTGCGCCACGACGTTCAGCGGCAGGTGCGCCGGATCGATCG
Source organism: Sphingomonas sp. CFBP 13720 (assembly GCF_014842075.1). GTDB lineage: Bacteria > Pseudomonadota > Alphaproteobacteria > Sphingomonadales > Sphingomonadaceae > Sphingomonas. The sequence goes on along the minus strand of NZ_JACYVA010000004.1, from coordinate 139,088 downwards.
GCAACCACGGCTCGGTCGATGAAAATCCGCCGGTCGCGTCCCATGGCAACGGCGTGCGCACCGGATCGCGCCCCAGCCCCAGTCCCGGTTCGCGAAGCTCGCGCGGGTCCTGTACCCGGTCGGGCGGCACCTGCGCATCGGGCAGTCCCAGTTCGTCGCCCTGATACAGCGTCGGCGTACCGCGCAGCGTCAGCAGCAGCATCGCCGCCACGCGCGCCTGCGCTGCGCCGACTCGCGTCGCGATCCGGGGCCGGTCGTGATTGCCCAGCACCCAGTTCGGCCATCCGCCCGGCGGCAGCGCGGCTTCATACTCCACGATCCGGCGTGCCAGTTCCGGCGCGTCCCACGCCGCCTCGATCAACTGGAAATTGAACGGCAGGTGCACCCCCGGCGCGTCGTCCGCGCCGTAATAGGTCATCAGTTTCGGCACCGGCAGATAGATTTCACCGACCAGCACCGCGCCATGGGCATCGGCCAGCGCGCGCATGTCGGCGGCGATGTCGTGCACCTCGGGCTGGTCGGTCGAATGGTGTTGCAGCACGCGGTGCATCTCGCCCATCCGGTCGTGATAGTCCGGGTTGGGCGGGTTGTCGGGAAAGTCCGCATGCTTGACCATGTGCCACAGCACGTCGATGCGAAACCCGTCGACGCCGCGTTCGAACCAGAAGCGCATGGCGTCCAGCATCGCCGCGCGCACCGCCGGGTTGCGCCAGTTCAGGTCGGGTTGTTCGGGCAGGAACGCACGCGAATAATATTGGCCGGTCGCCGCATCGTACGTCCACGCCGGGCCGCCGAAATCGCTGATCCAGTTGTTGGGCGGCCCGCCATCCGCCGCCGGATCGCGCCAGATATACCAGTCCCGCTTGGGATCGTCGCGCGACGATCGACTGGCGACGAACCATGGATGCCGGTCCGAACTGTGGTTCGGCACGAAATCCAGCAGCACGCGCAGCCCCTTCGCATGCGCCTTTGCCAGCAGTGCGTCGAAATCCGCCAGCGTCCCGAACCGCGGATCGACCCCGGTATAGTCCGCCACGTCATAGCCGAAATCGGCCATCGGCGACGGAAAGATCGGCGATATCCAGATCGCGTCGATCCCCAGCGCGACCAGATAGTCCAGCCGATCGGCGATGCCGTTCAGGTCGCCGATGCCGTCGCCGTTCGAATCCGCGAACGATCGCGGATAGATCTGATAGACGGTGGCGACTTCCCACCATGGTTTCGGATGCGGAACGGTCATGCGAGGCAAAGCCATGGGCGGGGCGAAGGGTTCCCGCACCCCGCCAAGATCATTCGAACTCGAGGATCACGGCGTCGACCGCCAGGCTGTCCCCCGGCGCGTGATGCACCGTCGCAACCACGCCCGGCCGTTCGGCGCGCAGGATATTCTCCATCTTCATCGCTTCGACCACCGCCAGCGGCTGTCCCGCTTCCACCCGGTCGCCGGCCCCCACTTCCAGCCGGGTGAGCAGCCCCGGCATCGGACACAGCAACAGCCGCGACGTATCGGGCGGCACCTTCTCGATCATGTGGCGGGTCAGCGGCGCGACGTGCGCGGGCAGGACGCGGACGTCATGCGCCGCGCCGCGCGTGGTCAGCCGCCATCCGCCGATCCGCCGCGCGATCCGCACCGCCACTTCGTCGCCGTCGATCCGGGCCACGACCACCCGCTGCGACGGACGCCAGCGCAGCACGACGTCCAGCGGCGGCGCATCGTCGATATGGACCAGCGCGCCGCCGTCATACCCGTCGACCGATACCGCGAACGACTGCCCCGCCAGCGTAACCACGCGGGTCGTCGACGGCGACGCCGCCCCGCCGAGCTGGCCGTCGATGCCGCCCGCGCGCGCGCTGCGTTCCAGATCGGCGATGACCGCCACCGCGACCAGTTGCCGTTGCAGCGTCGCATCGGCCGGCGCGCCCGCAAACCCGTCGGGATATTCCTCCGCGATGAAGCCGGTGGTCAACGCCCCCGCACGGAAGCGAGGGTGCTGCATGATCGCCGACAGGAAATCGAGATTGTTGCCGACCCCGGACAGTTCGAACCGGTCGAGCGCCGCGATCTGCGCATCGATCGCCGCATCGCGGGTCGGTGCCCACGTCACCAGCTTCGCGATCATCGGGTCGTAGAACATGCTGACCTCGCCACCCTCGGTCACGCCGTCATCGACGCGGACGATCGGGGCGTCGCCCGCACGTACCGACGTCTTCGGCGGATTGTAGCGGACCAGCCGCCCGGTGCTTGGCAGGAACCCGCGATACGGGTCCTCGGCATAGACCCGGTTCTCGATCGCCCAGCCGTCCAGCCGCACATCGTCCTGCGTGAACCCCAGCGGCTCGCCCGCCGCCACCCGGATCATCTGTTCGACCAGATCGAGGCCGGTAATCATCTCGGTCACCGGATGCTCGACCTGCAACCGGGTATTCATTTCGAGGAAATAGAAGCCTTGTCCGGTCGTGTCGGCACCCGATACGATCAGTTCGACCGTACCCGCCGAATGATACCCGACGGCACGGGCCAGCGCGACCGCCTGTTCCCCCATCGCGCGGCGCATGTCGGGCGTGACGAACGGCGACGGTGCCTCTTCGACCACCTTCTGATGTCGCCGCTGGATCGAGCATTCGCGTTCGCCGAGATAGACGATCGTGCCATGCCGGTCGCCCAGCACCTGAATCTCGATATGGCGCGGGCTTTCGATGAACTTTTCGATGAACACGCGGTCGTCGCCGAAACTGGCCAGCCCCTCGCGCTTCGTCGCTTCGAACCCCTCGCGAACGTCCTGTTCGCTCCACGCCAGCCGCATGCCCTTGCCGCCGCCGCCCGCCGACGCCTTCATCATCACCGGATAGCCGATATCGGCGGCGATCCGCACCGCCTCCTCGGTATCGGCGATTTCGCCGAGGAAGCCGGGGACGACGTTGACCCCCGCCGCCCGGGCCAGCTTTTTGGACTCGATCTTGTCGCCCATCGCGGCGATCGCGGCGGGCGGCGGCCCGACAAAGGTGATGCCCGCATCGGCACAGGCGCGCGCAAAGCTTTCGCGCTCCGACAGGAACCCATAGCCCGGATGGATACAATCCGCGCCCGTCGCCTTCGCGGCGGCAAGGATCAGTTCGGGGTCGAGATAGCTCTGCGCCGCCGGCGCGGGGCCAAGCCGTACGCGCTCGTCGGCCATCAGCACGTGCGGCGCACGCGCGTCGGCATCCGAATAGACCGCGACGGTCGCGATCCCCATCGCCTTGGCCGTACGCATCACCCGGCAGGCGATCTCACCCCGATTGGCGACCAGTATCTTGTTGAACAACACGCTCTCCTGTCCGCCCCGCGTCGTCCGGGGTCAGCATCAATGTTCGCGGCGCAGATCGCGCAACTGCTTCGCACGCTCCGTGGTCAGCCGTTCGAGGCAGTTCGCGCGCACCATCGGCTGCATCGAACCGCCGGCATATTTCCCGCCTTCCAGCACGCATTGCGCATCGCGGAATTTCAGCCACGCCCGCTGGCTGTTCAACGCCGCCGCGGCATAGCCGAACCCGCCGCCGCGCGACGTGTCGGCGGCATCCATGCGCTTCATCCGCGCATAGCTCGCCTGCCATTCGCGGGTCATCGCCGCATCGGCGCGTTGCAGCGCCGCCTGCGCGCACTGGTTCATCGCCGACTGGGTGGAGGCATTGGCACAGCCCCCCTGCGCGGCGGCAGCGGCCAGCAGGATGCTCAGCAGCATGACGATTTCCGCATCGGTTCCTCACCAGTCATGGCAGTCATGCCCAGCTTCGCCAGCAGCGCGGCATCCGCATCGTCGCCGGCATTGCCGGTGGTCAGCAGCCGGTCGCCGGTAAAGATCGAATTGGCGCCGGCCATGAAGCACAGCGCCTGCGTCGCATCGGACATGCTTTCGCGCCCGGCCGACAGGCGGACCATGCTGAGCGGCATGGCGATACGGGCGACGGCGACGGTGCGGACGAATTCGATGTCGTCGATCTTCGCCAGCGGCGTATCGGCCAGCATGTTGCCCAGCACCGTGCCCTTGACCGGCACCAGCGCGTTGACCGGCACGCTTTCGGGATGGCGCGGCAGCGTGGCGAGCGCATGGACGAAACCGACGCGGTCGGCGCGCGTCTCGCCCATGCCCACAATCCCGCCGCAGCATACGTTGATGCCCGCGTCGCGCACATGCGACAGCGTGTCCAGCCGGTCGTCGAAGCTGCGCGTCGTGATGACGTTCGCGTAGTTTTCAGGCGAGGTATCGATGTTGTGGTTGTAATAATCGAGGCCCGCCGCGCCTAGCCGCTGCGCCTGATCGGGCGTCAGCATGCCCAGCGTCATGCACGTTTCCATGCCCATCGCCCGCACGCCTTCGACCATCGCCACGACCTTGTCCATGTCGCGGTCCTTGGGGTTGCGCCATGCCGCGCCCATGCAGAAACGCTGCGATCCCGCCGCCTTCGCCTGTGCCGCGCTGGCCAGCACGGCGTCGACGTCCATCAGCTTTTCGGCCTTCAGCTGCGTGTCCGCGCTGGCGGATTGCGAACAATAGCCGCAATCCTCGGGACAGCCGCCGGTCTTGATCGACAGCAGCGTGCACAACTGCACCTGCCCCACCGCATGATGCGCGCGGTGAACGGTCTGCGCACGGTACAGCAGTTCGTCGAACGACAGGTCGAACAGTGCCGCGATCTCTGCACGGGTCCAGTCGGTACGGACCGCCGGGACGCTCTGAACGTCCTGACCGTATCCCCGCGCGGGCGGGGATCCAGAGCCGCAAACGTTCCGCTCGTTGCCCTGGCCCCCCGCCTGCGCGAGGGTACGGCCAATTGCTTCGACGACAGGCGCAATCACGTTCATTCCACACTTTCTCCAACGGGCGGCAGGTTGTGGCCGAGCAGTTTCAGCACCTCTGCCGCCGCATGGACCAGGTTGGTGCCCGGTCCGAAAATCGCCGCCACGCCCGCTTCGCGCAGGGCGGCATAATCCTGCGGCGGGATGACTCCGCCTGCGATCACGCGGATGTCCGCGCGCCCCGCATCAGCCAGCCGTGCGATCAGTTCGGGGATCAGCGTGTTGTGCCCGGCGGCAAGGCTGGACGCGCCGACCACGTCGACCCCCTCCGCGATCGCCAGTTCGGCGGTTTCGCCCGGCGTCTGGAACAACGGCCCCGACACGATGTCGAACCCCAGATCGGCAAAGGCGCTGGCAACGACGTTCGCACCGCGATCATGGCCGTCCTGCCCCATCTTGGCCACCAGCATGCGCGGCTTGCGCCCCAGCCGCCGCCCGACCGCCGCGACGCCCTCTCCCGCGCGAAGCCAGCCGGCATCGTCCGCATGCGCCGGGCCGTAAATGCCCTTCACCGGATTCACTGCGACCGCGTGCCGTCCGAACGCGACCTCCATTGCCGCCGACATCTCGCCCAGCGTGCACCGCGCCCGCGCTGCATCGACGCACAGCGCCAGCAGGTTGCCGTCGCCCAACGCGCCTTGCGTCAGCGCGCCCAGCGCCGCCTGCGCCGCATCGGCGTCGCGGTCCGCGCGGACCCGTTCGATCAGCCGAATCTGGTCGGCACGCACGCGGGCATTGTCGATCGACAGGATGTCGATCGGCGATTCCTCGGTCAGGCGATATTTGTTCACGCCGACGATCACATCTTCGGCCCGGTCGACCCGCGCCTGCCGCGCGGCGGCGGCACGTTCGATGTGATCCTTGGGAATCCCCTTGCCGACCGCGTCGATCATGCCGCCCGCCGCCTCGACCTCCTCGATCAGCGCCCACGCCTTGTCCGCCAGTTCCTGCGTCAGCGCCTCGACATAATAGCAGCCACCCAGCGGATCGACGACGCGGGTCATGCCCGTTTCCTCCTGCAGGATCAGCTGCGTGTTGCGCGCGATCCGGGCGGAAAATTCGGTGGGCAGCGCGACCGCTTCGTCGAGGCTGTTGGTGTGTAGCGATTGCGTGCCGCCCAGCGTCGCAGCCATCGCCTCCACGGTCGTGCGCACGATATTGTTGTACGGGTCCTGTTCGGTCAGCGACACGCCGCTGGTCTGGCAATGCGTCCGCAGCATCTGGCTGCGTTCCGATCCGCCGAACCCCGCGACGATCCGGCTCCACAACAGCCGCGCCGCACGCAGCTTGGCGACTTCCATGAAGAAGTTCATGCCGATGCCGAAAAAGAACGACAGCCGCCCGGCAAAGGCGTCGATGTCCAGCCCGCGCTCGATCGCGGCGCGGACATAGGCCATGCCGTCGGCCAGCGTGAACGCCAGCTCCTGCACCGCCGTCGCGCCCGCCTCGTGCATGTGATAGCCACTGATCGAGATGCTGTTGAACCGCGGCATATGCTGCGCGGTATAGGCGATGATGTCCGACACGATCCGCATCGATGGTGCGGGGGGATAGATGTACGTGTTGCGGACCATGAACTCCTTCAGGATGTCGTTCTGGATCGTGCCCGACAGCTTGTCGGGACCGACGCCCTGCTCCTCCGCCGCGACGATGTAGAAGGCGAGGCACGGCAACACCGCCCCGTTCATCGTCATGCTGACCGACATGGTGTCCAGCGGGATACCGTCGAACAGGATCTTCATATCCTCGATCGTGTCGATCGCGACCCCGGCCTTGCCCACGTCGCCCGCCACGCGGGGATGGTCGCTGTCATAGCCGCGATGCGTCGCCAGATCGAACGCGACCGACAGTCCCTTCTGTCCGGCGGCAAGGTTGCGGCGATAGAAGGCGTTCGATTCCCCGGCGGTCGAAAATCCTGCATATTGGCGGATCGTCCATGGCCGCCCGGCATACATCGACGCCTTCACCCCGCGCGTGAACGGGGCGAAGCCGGGCAGGCCCGGATCGGGCGCATCGGCGGCGGTATAGAGCGGCTTGACCGCGATCCCCTCCGGCGTGTGCCACGTCAGGTCGGCATCGCGGACTTCTTTCGCGGCGAGCTTTTGCCAATCGTCGATCGTCGGGCGGGTCATCATGTCATTCCTAGCGCCCGGCGGGGGGGCAAGTCTATCGGTGCCATCAACGCCCCCGGAACCGGGGCGTGCGTTTGCCGAGAAAGGCGGACGCGCCCTCCACGGCATCGTCGGTGTCGCGGGCGCGCGATTGGGCATCGGCCTCGCGTGCCAGCGTCGCGGGCAGATCCTCGCCCAGCGCCCGTGTCAGCGTACGGCGCATCAGCCCCAGCGCGACGGTCGGCCCTGCCGCCAGCCGCCGCGCGAGCGCCAGCGCCTCGTCCTCCAGCGCGGCACCGTCGACCACCGCATGGATCATGCCCCAGTCGAGCGCGGTCTGAGCGGGTATCCGTTCGCCCAGCATCATCATCCGCGTGGCGCGCGCGCGACCGATCAGACGCGGCAGCATCCAGCTTGCGCCGCCATCGGGGACCAGACCGATCTGGACGAAGGCCTGAAGGAAATAGGCGTCCTGCGTCGCAACGCAGAAATCGGCAGCGAGCGCGAGGCTGCATCCGATCCCCGCCGCCGGTCCGTGCACCGCGCTGACCACCGGGATCGCCAGATCGGCGATCGCCTGTATCGTGGGATGATAATGGTCGGTCAGCGCGGCATGGATCGCGGCGGCATCGCCCGCCCCGGCGATATCCGCACCTGCGCAGAACCCGCGCCCATCCCCCGCGATCAGCACCGCACGGGCATCGCCCATCCCGGCCAGCGCCGCGCGGATCGCATCGAACATATCGGGGGGCGCGGCATTCAGCCGGTCCGGGCGCGTCAGCGTGAGACGCAGCACATCGCCATCGCGCATCACGCGGATCGGTTCGGCCATCGAATCGCTCTCCCGTATCTTTTGTTACGATGTGCGGGAGGATGGCGCGGAAGGAAAGCGATAACGGCCGCGACGGTTCAACCCGTCGCGGCCGCCATGGCATCACCAGAAGATATCATACTCGACGTCGACTACCTGTCCGCTTTCCAGATCGACCAGCAGCGCGTCGTTGTAATAGCGGACCCAGCGATACGGCCCATAGGCTTCCGGCAGTCGGAACGACCACGGATCGTTGATCCAGTAATTCGTTCCGAACAGGAACTGGTTCAGCCGGACCCCGATGCCGAAACGCCGATACCCGTACCCATAGCCCTGTGGCGCATAGTAGCGTGGCAGGCGATACAGGCTGCGGTTCGACTGGCGATACCGGTTCCAGTCATAGCGCTGGTCGGACCGCCAGCTGCGGTTCCAGTCGCGCCGATCGTTGAAGGCGCCACGATACCGGTCGTCGTCGCGGCGGTCGCCGTTGCTGCGGCTCCATCCGCCGTCATACCCACGCCGCTGACGATCGCGTTCCAGCTCGCGCTGTCGTTCGCGCTGTTGCCATTCGCCGTTGCGCTGGCCGTCCTGCCGCCAGTCGCCCCGGCGATCGTCGCGACCGTCGCGCGCCTGCCAGTCGCGGCGAAGCTGCTCCCGGCTGATCTCGCCCTGTTGGGCGCGCTGAAAATCGCGGCGGAAATCGGGACGGTCGGGGCGCGCCTGTCCGGTGGTCTGCACCGGCGGACGGCCCGCGCCGCCGACGACTTGCGGACGATCGGGACGGTTGCCCTGCCATTGCGGCCGCTCCGCTCCCTGCACCCGTTGCGGGCGGTCGGGGCGGTCGCCTTCGACCTGCTGAGGCCGATCCGTCCCGCCCTGCCAGCGCGGACGGGCGGCATCGGCGTCGCGGGTGCGTTCGATGCGTGGCTGCGGCGCGGCGTCGCGCTCTTCGCGACCGACGCCGGCCCGGAACTCGGCGCGGGCGCGCGGTACTTCGCCCGATGGTCGTTCGGCACGGCGTTCGGCGCGGCCACCGCGACGCTCGGATGCGTCCTGCGCCGACGCCGCAGCGGGGACGAGGGTCGTTGCAGTCAGTAATGCCAGCAGGAAACGGCTGTTCATGATGCTTCCTCCACCACCGGAACTCGCCGGCGTCGATGGTGTCGTTATGCGATGAGTGCGATCAACCGTGGCTGAATGGCGATGACAGGCAATTGAAAGGATATTCAGCGTTCTGGCGGAGTAAGCGCCGGCGTCTCCCGTGCCGCCTCGTCGCGATCGATGCCCGGACGCGGGGGTGCCGCCAGCGTCGCGTCGCCGCGCGCGGCGGCGGCCGCCTGCCGTACCGCGTCGATCAACCGGGGATAAATGCCGCAGCGGCACAGGTTGCTCAGCGCCGCGGTGATCGCCGCATCGTCGGGATCGCGGTTTGCGCGGATCAGCGCGGCGGCGGCCATCACGAAGCCCGGAATGCAATATCCGCACTGCACTACCCCCGCCGCAACAAACGCCGCCTGCACCGGATGGCTGCGATCGCGTGCCAGCCCCTCGATCGTCGTGACGAACGTGCCTTCCAGACTGCCGATCGCCACCTGACAGGATTTGACCGCACGCCCGTCGATATCGACGGTGCACGCCCCGCAATGCCCGGTGCCGCAGCCATATTTGGTGCCGGTCAGGTTCGACACGTCGCGCAGCGCCCACAGCAACGGAGTCGCCGGGTCGATCAGATATTCGACGGGCTGATTGTTGACGGTAAGGCGGCTCATCGCGCCGGGGTTCTAGGGCGGATCGGCCGGCGACGCCATGGGGCGCGGTTGCGCTTTTGCGCGGGTTGCTGTCTGAAAGGGCAAACGCTCAAGCGGATGGAGAGACGATGCCCGGACCAATCGAGGCGCTGGAAACACGGCGTGCGGCGGCGCGTGCCGGTGGCGGCGAACGGCGCGTCGCGGCCCAGCATGCCAAGGGCAAGCTGACCGCGCGCGAACGGCTGGACATATTGCTCGATCCGGGGTCGTTCGAGGAAACCGACATGTTCGTCGAACATGACTGCGTCGATTTCGGCATGGCGGATCAGGTATATCCGGGCGATGGCGTCGTCACCGGATCTGGCACGGTCAACGGCCGTCTGGTCTATGTGTTCAGCCAGGACTTCACCGTGTTCGGCGGATCGCTGTCGGCGCGGCATGCGCAGAAGATCTGCAAGATCATGGATATGGCGATGAAGGTCGGCGCGCCCGTCATCGGGCTGAACGATTCAGGCGGCGCACGGATACAGGAGGGAGTCGCCTCGCTCGGCGGCTATGCCGACGTGTTCCAGCGCAATGTGCTGGCATCAGGTGTCGTGCCGCAGCTGTCGCTGATCATGGGGCCGTGCGCAGGCGGGGCGGTCTATTCGCCCGCGATGACCGACTTCATCTTCATGGTGAAGGATTCCAGCTATATGTTCGTTACCGGCCCCGACGTGGTGCGCACGGTGACGAACGAAATCGTGACGCAGGAGGAACTGGGCGGCGCGATCACCCACACCACGCGTTCGTCGGTCGCCGACTGTGCGTTCGACAACGATATCGACACGTTGCTGGCGGCGCGCGACTTCATCGATTTCCTGCCGGCGTCGAACCGGACCGGCGTGCCGCAGCGGCCGTCGGACGATCCGTGGGACCGCATCGAACCCAGCCTCGACACGCTGATCCCGCCCAGCGCCAACCAGCCGTACGACATGCACGAGCTGATCGCGAAGACGCTGGACGACGGCGAGTTCTTCGAACTGCAACCGGCGCATGCCGGCAACATCCTGACCGGGTTCGGACGGATCGAGGGACGCACCGTCGGCGTAGTAGCCAACCAGCCGACGGTTCTGGCCGGGTGTCTGGATATCAATTCATCGAAGAAGGCGGCGCGGTTCGTGCGCTTCTGCGATGCGTTCGATATCCCGATCCTGACCTTCGTCGACGTGCCGGGGTTCCTGCCCGGCGTCGGACAGGAGCATTCGGGGATCATCAAGCACGGCGCGAAACTGCTGTTCGCCTATGCCGAGGCGACGGTGCCCAAGATCACCGTCATCACGCGCAAGGCCTATGGCGGGGCGTATGACGTGATGGCATCGAAGCATCTGCGCGGCGACCTCAACTATGCATGGCCGACCGCCGAGATCGCGGTGATGGGTGCCAAGGGTGCGGTGGAGATCATCTTCCGGTCCAAGGATCCCGCCGAAGTCGCGGCGCGTACGGCGGAGTATGAGGCACGCTTCGCCAACCCGTTCGTCGCGGCGAGCAAGGGGTTCATTGACGAGGTGATCCTGCCGCATTCGACCCGGCGGCGCGTGGCGCTGGGGCTACGCAAGCTGCGGGGCAAAAGCCTGCAAAATCCGTGGAAGAAGCATGACAACATCCCGCTCTGACCCCGGCCTCGGCCGCCTCAACCATATCGGGATCGCCACGCCGTCGATCGCGGCGTCGATCGAGACGTATCGCGCGCTGCTGGGCGCGACGGCGATCGGCAAGCCGTTCGACCTGCCGGCGCAGGGGGTGAAGGTGTGCTTCATCGACACGCCCAATACGCAGATCGAATTGATCGAGCCGTTCGACGACACGTCGCCCATCGCGGGCTTTCTGGCGAAGAACCCGGCCGGCGGGCAGCATCATTTGTGCTTCGAGGTAGCGGATATCCATGTCGCCATCGCCGGCCTGATCGCGAAGGGCGCGCGCGTGCTGGGTGCGCCGCGGATCGGTGCGCATGGGACATCGGTCGTGTTCGTCCATCCGCGTGACATGGGCGGCGTGTTGATCGAACTGATGGAGACACCGGCAGGGCATTGATGCCGATCCGGCCCTTGTCGTTCGGAAACCTGCGGGAAGGACGGCCCTACCCCTCGACAACGACGTTCGTATTTGATGGAACGCTTTCCATGGCCACCACCCTTCGCAAGCCGCCCGGCACCCCTTCCCCCGTCCGCGCCGACTATGGCCGCAGCGTCGCCGCCCGGCTGGCTGCGACGCCGGGCATCCGCCGCGCCAAGACCGACTCGGTCACCATGTTCGCGCTGCCCGACTTCCTGTCGGCGGAGGACTGCGCGCTGCTGATCGCGACGATCGATCACGGCCGCCGAAAATCGACTTTGTTGTCCAGCACCAACGATCCGAACTTCCGCACGTCGGACAGTTGCGATCTCGACCGCTGGCACCCGCTGTTGCAACCGATCGACGAAAAGATCGCGCACGCGCTGGGCATCGCGCCCGAACATGGCGAGACGATGCAGGGGCAGCGCTATGCGGGTGGCCAGCAATTCCGCGCACACCATGATTATTTCAACGAAAACGAACCCTATTGGGCCAGCATGGCGGTGCAGGGCGGGCAGCGGACATGGACCGCCATGGTCTATCTGAACGATGTCGAGCAGGGCGGCGCGACTTGGTTTCCGCAGGCGGGCGTGCGGTTCAATCCGCGTCCGGGCATGCTGGTCGCGTGGGACAACATGATGGCCGATGGCAGCCCCAATCTGGCGACGCTGCACGAAGGCATGGCGGTGGTCGAAGGGACCAAATACATCATCACGAAATGGTTTCGCGAACGGCCATGGACTCCGACGATCGAGCCGTGACTGAAGTCCAAAGGTCACGAAAGTCACACTCGTGACGCTGTAGGAAATGCGCCCCTGCTTCCTTGCCAAAGACCGGCCGAAAGTGGCCATGCGACGGATTGGCGCGCAGCCTGCGCACGTCCTGGCGGTGTAGGAAAGGGGGAAGTCGCCCCCGGACGACGGGACCTTGATCTGGCCGTCCGGGAGTGACGAAGGGCGTTACGCCTTCTTGCGCGCGCGCTTGGGGGCGGCGGCGGCTACGGTGTCTTCTTCCTCGTCGGGCGTCGCTTCGCCCGCTTCGGTCAGTGCTTCGCCCAGCGCGCGCAGCTTGTCCTGCGACTTGTCGCTGCGGTCGGCGATCTTCGTCGTCGCCGTGCCCAGCCGGTGGAGCAGGTCGTGGACCCGGTCGGTATCGGGCGCGTCCTTTTCCAGCTGTTTGCGGAGCGAGGCGAGGTCGCGCAGAATGCCCTTGGCGCCCGAGACGTCGGTATCGGCCAGCGCCGCTTCCCAATCCTCGATCATGTCGGCGCCCTTGGCGGGCTTGGTTTCGTCCAGTCCGCGATTGATCGCGTTCATCGTTCCGGCGAATTTGACGGCCATCGATACAAGCTCCTCGAACGGTCGCTGCACCATGGCAGCGGCGGGTCAACGAGCCAGTCCGGGCGCGGCCCCGTCGCCGGCCAACTATATGTTTTCGTTGGTGTTCGGAACCTTCGTCAGTCGACGCGGATGCGCGTGCCGGTGTCGAATCCATCGGCCAGCAGCTTGACGATCGCATCGGCGACGCGTTCGGGCGGCTTGACGCTGTCGGGATTCTCACCGGGATAGGCACGCGCGCGCATCTTGGTCCGCGTCGCGCCCGGATCGACGATTGCGGTACGGACGGGGGAGATGTTGGCCATTTCCGCGCCATAGCTGGCGATGATATTGTCGAACGCCGCCTTCGACGCGCCGTACATGCCCCAATAGGCGCGCGGGACCGCACCGACCGAAGAGGTGACGCCGACCACGCGCCCGGCCCGCGCCAGCCGCAGCATCGGCGAAAAAGCCGCGATCGTCGCCGCCGGGGCAACGACATTGACCGCCATCACCCGTTCGAATTCCTTGAAATCGAACGACGGCACCGGTCCCAGCGTGCCGAGCACCCCGGCGTTGAGCACCAGCATGTCGAGCGCGCGCCAGCGTTCGGCAATGGCGGCCACCAGCCGGGGAATGCCGTCGCGATCCGCGAAGTCCATCGGTGCGATCGTCGCCGATCCCCCGGCGGCATAGATCGCGTCCTCGACCTCCTCGAGCCCGCCAGTGGTGCGCGCGGTCAGCACGACGTGCGCGCCCTCCGCCGCTAGCGCGATCGCCGTCGCCGCCCCGATCCCGCGGCTGGCACCCGTCACGAGTGCCAGCTGTCCCGCCAGTCGTTCACCCATCGGTTCAGCCGACCCGTTCTTCGAGCATCGCCAACTGGTCCACCGAACAGGTTTCGTCCTGATCGGTCAGCGGCGTAGGATAATCGCCGGTGAAGCAGGCGTCGCAATATTTCGGGCGAACCGACGCACGATTGGCTTCGCCCAGCGCACGGTACAGACCGTCGATCGACACGAACGACAGGCTGTCGGCCTGGATATATTCGGTCATCCCGCTCAGATCGAGCTTGGCCGCCAGCAGCTTGGCCCGTTCGGGCGTATCGACGCCGTAGAAGCAGCTATGCCGCGTCGGCGGGCTGGCGATGCGCATATGCACTTCGGCCGCGCCGGCATCGCGCATCATCTGCACGATCTTCAGGCTGGTGGTGCCGCGCACGATCGAGTCGTCGATCAGGACGATCTTGCGCCCCTCGATCAGCTTGCGATTGGCATTGTGCTTCAACTTGACGCCCAGATGGCGGACCTTGTCGCCCGGCTGGATGAAGGTCCGTCCGACATAGTGCGAACGGATGATGCCGAGTTCGAACGGGATACCCGACGCCTGCGCATAGCCGATCGCCGCCGGCACGCCCGAATCGGGCACGGGAATGACCAGATCGGCATCGACCGGGTTCTCGCCCGCCAGTTCCGCGCCGATCGCCTTGCGCACCGAATAGATCGAGCGGTCTTCGGAGATCGAGTCGGGACGCGAGAAATAGACCCATTCAAAGATGCACGGACGCGGCGACAGCGGCGCGAACGGACGGATCGAGCGCAGTTCGCCGTTCTTGACGATCACCAGTTCGCCCGGATCGACTTCGCGCACGAATTGCGCGCCGACGACGTCGAGACCGACGGTTTCCGACGCGAAGACATAGGTTTCGCCCAGCTTGCCCATCACCAGTGGACGGATGCCCAGCGGATCGCGGCACACGATCATCCCTTCGGGCGTCATGCAGATCAGCGAGTACGCGCCCTCGACCTGTTTCAGCGCATCGATGAACCGGTCGAGCAGCGTCCGGTAGTTGGACGTCGCCACCAGATGGATGATGACTTCGGTGTCGCTGGTCGACTGAAAGATCGATCCGGTGCGCACCAGATCCTTCCGCAGCCGCATGGCGTTGGAAAGATTGCCGTTGTGCGCGATCGCGAAACCGCCCGACGCCAGTTCGGCATAGAGCGGCTGGATGTTGCGGTTCGACGTTTCACCGGTGGTCGAATAGCGGACATGGCCACAGGCGGTTGCGCCCGGCAGCGATTCGATGATCTCCGGCCGGTCGAAATTGCCTGCGACATGGCCCTGCGCCCGCTGGGTATGGAACATCGCCCCATCCCAGCTGCAGATGCCCGCCGCCTCCTGCCCGCGATGCTGCAACGCATGGAGGCCGAGGGCCACCAGCGCCGCCGCGCCGTCCGCGCCGGATACACCGAAAATGCCGCACTCTTCGCGCAGCTTGTCGTCGTCGAATGGATGGGTGGTCAGCATCGGCCCTTCGGGGGTTCGTGTGTCACACGACCGCCATATAGGGACGCGATTCACATTTGTCGCCCTCCGTTCGTCGATTGCGGCGGAACCGGTTTGCGCGATAGGGGTTCGCGATGACCCCACGCGATACCGGCCTGACGCTGAACCCGAAATATGATGCCGATGGCCTGCTGACCGCGATCGCGGTCGACGCCGCGACGCTGGAACCGCTGATGGTCGCGCATATGAATGCCGACGCGCTGCGGCTGACGATCGAAACCGGCGAAGCGACCTTCTGGTCGCGGAGTCGCGCCCGCCTGTGGAAGAAGGGTGAGACGTCGGGCAACGTGCTGCGCGTCGTGGAGGCGCGGATCGATTGCGATCAGGATGCCGTGTGGCTGCGCGTGGAACCGGCTGGCCCCGCCTGTCACACCGGCGCGCGGACCTGTTTCTTCCGCCGGATCGACGGCGATTCGCTGGTGCCCGCCGAATGAAGGCATGGGCGGCGCTTGTGCCGGCGCTGCTGCTGGCCGGCTGTTCGCCCGAACCGGCCCCCGCCCCGCCCGGCACGGGGCTGGAGGATGCCGCGATCGAACGCGGCGTGATCCGCGATCCGGCGGCACGGACGCTGACCGGTCTGTATGCGCGCGAAGGCGACCGGCTGTGCGTGATCGAGCGCGGCGGCGCGACGCGGATCGGCACGTTCATCGACTATGGCAACGGCATCGGCTGCACCGGACGTGGCGGCGTTACGCAGACCGGCGAACGGCTGCGCATCGATTTCGGCCGGGGCTGCGCGTTCGATGCGGCGTTCGACGGCGATCACCTGCGCTTTGCCGGCACCGTCCCGGCGGCGTGCGAGATGCTGTGTACCCGACGCGCATCGCTGGCCGGCATCGCGATGGAACGGTTGAGCGACAGCGTGTCCGAAGCGGAGGCACTGCGCGATCCTCGGGGCAAGCCGCTGTGCGGGTGATCCTACCCTGAGTCGCGGCGCGCGACGGCTCGCTCAGACCCCCTTTGCCGCTGCCAGCGCGCGTTCGCGCGCCTCGCGGTGGCCGATCCGTTTCGCGGGATAGGCGTCCGGCCGACACCCCGCCGCGTCGGGATCGTGGATCGCGGCATCCGGCAGCCCGGCCAGTTCGGGCACCCAGCGGCGGATATAGTCGCCCGCGTCGAACTTTTCCGACTGGGTCAGGGGGGCCATGATCCGCCCGAACATGTTCGAATCCACCCCGGTGCCCGCGACCCATTGCCAATTGACCGCGTTGTTCCCGTAATCCGCATCGATCAGACAGTCCCAGAACCAGCGCTCCCCCGCGCGCCAGTCGATCAGCAGATGCTTGATGAGGAACGATGCGGTGATCATCCGCACCCGGTTGTGCATCCACCCGATCTGCCACAATTGCCGCATTCCGGCGTCGACGATCGGATAGCCGGTGCGCCCCCGTTGCCAAGCTTTCAGATCGGCATCGGCATCCGGCCCCGTCCGCCACGGCATCCGGTCGTAGCGCGGACGGCCATTGGCGTCGGCATAATCGGGCATGGCCAGCACCACGCCGCTGGTGAAGTCGCGCCACGCCAGCTCCTTGCGGAACGTCGTCAGCCCGTCGCCCCGCCCGTCCAACGCAGCCCACACCTGTCGCGGGCTGATCTCGCCATGATGGAGATAGGGCGACAGGCTGGAACTGCCGTCGATCGAGGGCAGGTTGCGACCGGTTTCATAGTCGTCGACGTTGTCGGTGAAATCGTCGAGGGTGCGCGCCGCCGCCGCCTCGCCCGGTTGCCACGTCTCGCCGAAAGCCGCCGACCAGTCGGGCTTTGCCGGCAACAGCGCCCAGTCCGCGAGGTCGTCGGATTTCGGCCATTTTGCGGGCGCGGGAATGCGATCGGGGGCAGCGACCGGTTCGTCGGGCGGCAGCATCTGGTTCAGTGCCTTCCAGAAGCTGGAATAGATCTTGAACATGCCGCCCGATCCGGTGCGGACGCTTTCGGGCGGGCGCAACTGGTTGCCGTCGTGCAGCGTCAGTGCATCGCCCAGCGCGTCCTGCGCCTTCACCCACCATGGCTCGTAATGGCGCATCGCATGGATCGCGACCGCGCCGGTTTCCGTGCACAGCGTCCGCAACACGTCGGTCGCCGCCCCACGCCGCAGGATCAGCCGCGATCCCTTGTCGCGCAACGCCGCGTCGAGTGCGGAAAGGCTGTGATGCAGCCACCAGCGCTGCGCCCCGCCGATCCGCCAGTCGCCCGGCGTTTCGTCGTCGAGGATATAGACCGGGATCACCGCACCCTCCGCCACGGCGGCGACCAGCGCGGGTTGATCGTTCAGGCGGAGGTCCTGGCGGAGCCAGAGCAGGACGGGTTCGGTCATCGCGGCATGTTACGCCGGCGGCACGAGTCCGGTTCCCTGCGCGACCGCCACGATCGACGCGACGTGGCGGTGCGATACCTCCATCAGGTCGCCATAGCCGCCGCCCAGCGCACTGGCGATCGGCAGCCCGCGCGCCCGCGCCAGCCCGCCCATCCACCGGTCGCGCTCGACCAGTCCCGCCTCGCTCAACGCCAGCCGCCCCAGCCGGTCACCCGCGAACGGATCGACCCCCGCCTGATACAGCAGCAGCGTCGGCCCGAACGAATCGATCAGCGGCACCAGCGTCGCGGCCAGAGTCGTCAGATATTCGTCGTCGCCCACTCCGTCGGGCAGGCCGATATCCAGCGTCGACTGCGCCTTGCGCACCGGAAAATTCTTTTCGGCATGGATCGAATAGGTCGCCAGATCCTCGCGCCCCGCCAATAACGATGCGGTGCCGTCGCCCTGATGCACGTCGACGTCGATCACCAGCACCCGCGCCCCGGCATCCTCCTCGACCACCCGGTACGCCGCGATCGCCAGATCGTTGAACACGCAATAGCCCGCACCCGTTTCCGCCAGCGCATGGTGACTGCCCCCGGCGGTATTCGCGGCATAACCCCGTTCCATCGCGACGCGCGCGGCGGCATAGGTGCCGCCCGGCACCGCGACCGCGCGCAACGCCATCGGCGGCGTCACGGGAAAGCCGATGCGGCGTTCCTTGTGCGGCGGCACCCGCACCTCGATCACCTCCGCGACATAGTCGGGGTCGTGCACCGCCTCGATCCACGCGCGCGGCATCGCCATGCCGTCGTGCCAGTCGATATCGGTGCGTTCGCGCAGCAGGTCGCGGACCAGCCCGTTCTTGCCCCAGCGATAGCGGCTGCCCGCCGGAGCCTCGGCGACATAATCGGGATGGTGGACGACCGGGATCACGGTGGGACAGATAGGTTGCCGGCACGCCCCTTCAAAGCTTCCGTACGCCTCGACTTTATCGGCGGCGGGGTTAGGAAGCGGCATGGACAAGACCCTGCTCCCCTATCGCCCCTGCGCGGGTGTCATGCTGCTGAACCGCGAAGGCCGGGTCTTCGTCGGGCAACGGCTCGATTCGATGCTGGAGGCATGGCAGATGCCGCAGGGTGGTATCGATCCCGGCGAAGCCCCGATCGACGCCGCCGTGCGCGAATTGCGGGAGGAAACCGGCATCGCCGCCGACAAGGTGCGGCTGGTCGCCGAACTGCCGGACGAACTGCTCTACGACCTGCCCGACGACATGATCGGGCGGATCTGGAAGGGGAAATGGCGCGGACAGCGGCAGCGCTGGTTCCTGTTCGCGTTCGAAGGCACCGATGCAGATATCGACATCGTCACGCCTGAACCCGAATTCCGCGCGTGGCGCTGGTCCGATCCGGCCGACCTGCCGTCGATGATCGTCCCGTTCAAACGGTCGCTGTACGAAGCGGTGCTGGCCGGTTTCGCGGATCACCTGCGCCGATGAACCGCGCCGAATTTCGGACGGTGCGTTGGTGCGCCCGCGTACCGATCGGTGATAGGTAGCGGACATGCCGAATCCGATCCTCCTGCCGCTTGGCCTGTTCTTCGCCGAACCCCCGCCCGAGCCGGATCTGCCGATCGAGATCCGCACGATGCTGGAAGAGGCGATGGCGTCGCGCAACGATGCCGACGTGGCGACGATCGTCAAATATGCCCGTCGCGCCGCGCCGAAACATTCGCAGAAGATCGCGGACCTCGCGTCGCACTACACGTCCGAACGCTCCGAAAAGACGGTGCGACAGTTGCGCACCGCGTCGTTCGGCGCGCTGTTGAAGGGGCGTGCCGAGATCGGCGGCTGGATCAACAGCGGCAATTCGAACAATATGGGCCTGACCGGCGTGCTCGACCTGTCACGCGAGGGCTATCGCTGGCGTCACAAGCTGAAGCTTCAGGCGGACTATCAGGAAAACGAGGGCGTCAGCAGCCGCGAACATTATCTCGCGGCGTTCGAACCGAACTACAAGGTCGACGACCGGCTCTACGCCTATGGCGCGGCGCAGTATGAATCGGACCGGTTCTTCGGCTACACCAACCGCTATTCCGCGTCGGCGGGCGCGGGCTATACCGCGATCGCACGCGGGCCGGTGACGCTCGAACTCGAACTGGGGCCGGCGTTCCGGCATACCGCCTTCACCGGCGGCAATACCGAACGCAATCTCGCGGCACGCGGATCGGTCGATTTCGACTGGAAACTGACCCCGGCGCTGACGTTCCGGCAGGATACGTCCGCCTATGTCCAGGCGGCGAACAGCACGGTGACCAGCCTGAGCGCGGTCGACGCCAAGCTGCTGGGGCCGCTGTCCGCGCGGTTCTCGTACAACATCCAGTATGAAAGCCTGCCGCCGGTCGGCCGGGTCAATACCGACACCACCGGTCGCGCCTCGCTCGTATACGCTTTCTGATCGGGCGCGGCGGCGCTACACCGGGCTATGCAGCCACTGACGCCCGCCGAACACGCCCTGATCGCCCATATCGACCAGACCGCGATGCTGGCGCAGGTCGAACGCTGGGTCGCGGTGAACAGCGGGACGCGCAACCTGTCCGGGCTGGCGACGATGGCCGGGCTGCTGGCGGATGCGTTCGCGGTCCTGCCGGGCGAGATCGCGCTGATCAATCCGGTGCCGGTCGAACAGGTCGGCGCCGACGGCGTGGTGCGTGCGATCGATCATGGCCGCCACCTGCTGCTGCGCGTCCGGCCCGACGCGCCGGTGCGGATGCTGTTCACCGGCCATATGGACACGGTGTACCCGGTCGATCATCCGTTCCAGCACGCGACCTGGCGCGACGACGGCGCGCTGAACGGCCCCGGCGCGGCCGACATGAAGGGCGGGCTGTCGGTAATGCTCGCCGCGCTGTCGGCGGTCGAGGCGGGACCGGATGCCACACGGTTCGGATATGACGTGGTGCTCAATTCCGACGAGGAAACCGGATCGTTCGCCTCCGCCGCGCTGATCGAACGGCATGCGGCGGGAAAGGTCGCCGCCTTCACCTATGAACCCGCACTGCCCGACGGCACGCTGGCGGGCGCGCGCGGCGGCACCGGCAATTTCTCGATCGTCGTGACCGGCCGCAGCGCGCATGCCGGGCGCAACCCGGAGGAAGGCCGCAACGCGATCGTCGCCGCCGCCGATATCGCGGTGCGGCTGGCGGCGGTGCGCGGCCCCCGGCTGGCGGTCAATCCGGCGAAGATCGAAGGGGGCGGCCCCAACAATGTCGTGCCCGACCATGCGGTGCTGCGCGTCAATTTCCGCCCGCACGGTGCCGACGAGATCGAACGCGCCCGCGCGCATATCGACGCGGCGGTGGCGATGGTCGCGGCGCAGCACGACGTCCGCATCGCGGTGCATGGCAGCTTCAATCGTCCGCCCAAGCCGATCGATGCGGGCGCGGCACGGCTGTTCGAACTGGTGCGGGCCAGCGGTGCCGACCTTGGCCTGACGATCGGATGGCGCGATACCGGCGGGGTGTGCGACGGCAACAACATCGCCGCCTGCGGCGTGCCAGTCATCGATACGATGGGCGTGCGGGGCGGCGCGATCCATTCGGATCAGGAATATATGATCGTCGACAGCCTTGCCGAACGCGCGAGCCTGTCGGCACTGGCGATCGCAAGGATCGCGCAACGGGGGGGCTTGTGACGTTCCGAATCCGTGCGGCGCGCGAAAGCGACGTCAAATATCTGTATGAAATGGCCAAGCTGACCGGGGGCGGTTTCACCAACCTGCCGCCCGATCGCGGCGCGCTGGCCACCCGGCTGGAACGCAGCGAGCTTGCCTTCAGCCACGACGCGGATACGCCGCGGGACGAGGCGTTCATCCTGGTGCTGGAAAACACCGCGACCGGCGAGGTGCGCGGCACGTCGCAGATCTTTACCAAGGTCGGGCAGCGCTGGCCCTTCTATTCCTATCGCATGGCGACCCTGACCAAGCACAGCGAAGCGCTGGGCCGCACGTTTCGCGCCGAGATCCTGAACCTCGTCAACGATCTGGAAGGATCGAGCGAGGTCGGCGGGCTGTTCCTGCACCCCGGTGAGCGCGCGGGTGGGCTGGGTCTGCTGCTCGCCCGGTCGCGCTATTTGTTCATCGCGCGGCATCGCGGACGCTTCGCCGACCGGGTGCTGGCGGAGTTGCGCGGCATCATCGACGAAGCGGGCGGATCGCCGTTCTGGGACGGGGTCGCCGGCCGTTTCTTCGGCATGACCTTTCAGGAAGCGGACCAGTTCAATGCGATCCACGGCAACCAGTTCATCGCCGATCTGATGCCGCGCCACCCGGTCTATATCGCGATGCTGCCCGACAGCGCGCGGGCGGTGATCGGCCTGCCCCACCCCAATGGCCGCGCGGCGATGCGGATGCTGGAAAACGAAGGCTTCGCGTTCGAGAATTATGTCGACATCTTTGACGGCGGCCCGTCGATGACTGCGCGGACCGACCAGATCGCGACGATCCGTGGCCGGCGCGAGGGCACGATCGTCGCGATCGCCGAAGGCGGCACCCCGTCGCTGCTGTCGACCGGGCGGCTGGCGGGGTTCCGCGCCTGTCTGGGCGACGTGACGGTGCGCGACGACGGCATCGCGATCGATGCGGCGGCGGCGGCGGCGCTGGATGTCGAAATCGGCGAATCCATCTGTCATGTGGCGCGCTGACATGGTCGAGATCAATTTCGACGGGATCATCGGTCCCAGCCACAATTACGCCGGCCTCAGCCACGGCAACCTTGCCGCTACCCGCAACGCCGGTCTGGTATCGCACCCGCGCGCGGCGACCTTGCAGGGCGTGGCGAAGATGCGCGCCAATCTCGCGCTGGGGCTGCATCAGGGTATCCTGCTCCCGCATGCCCGACCCGATCATCGCTGGCTGAACAGCCTCTCCACCCGATATGCGGACGCACCGGCGCATCTGCGTGCGCAGGCATTGTCGGCGTCCGCGATGTGGGCGGCCAACGCCGCCACCGTTTCGCCCGCCGCCGATTGCGGGGATGGGCGCTGTCACCTGACCGTCGCCAATCTGGTGACGATGCCGCATCGCAGCCACGAATGGCCGGGAACGCTGGCGCAGCTACGCCTCGCCTTCGCCGATCCGGCGTTCACCGTGCATGGCCCCGTCCCCGCCCCGTTCGGCGATGAGGGCGCGGCCAATCACATGCGGCTGTGCGATACGCACGACATGCCGGGCGTCGAAATCTTCGTCTATGGCATCGGTGGTGGCCCCTTTCCGGCGCGCCAGCATCGCGACGCCAGCGAAGCCATCGCGCGCAGCCACGGCCTCGACGCCGCACGCACGTTCTTCGTTCGCCAGTCCGATGCTGCGATCGCGGCGGGTGCGTTCCACAACGACGTGGTCGCGGTCGCCAACGAACGCGTGCTGTTCGCGCATGAACAGGCGTTCCACGACCGCGACGGCTTCTTCGCCGATCTGCGCGCCGCGATGCCGTCGGTCGAGATCGTCGAAGTACCCGCCGACCGCGTCAGCCTGTCCGATGCCATCGCCTCCTATCTGTTCAATGCGCAGCTCGTCACCCTGCCCGACGGCGGCGGCATGGCACTGATCCTGCCGGGCGAGGCGCGGGCGACCCCGGCGGTATGGGCATGGTTACAGGAACTGGTCGCGGGCAACGGCCCGATCCGGCGGCTGGAGGTGGTCGACGTGCGCGAATCGATGGCGAACGGCGGCGGTCCCGCGTGTCTGCGCCTGCGCATTGTCGCCGATCCCGCGACGATCGATCCGCGCTTCCTCGTCGATGCCGATCGGCTGGACCGGATCGCGGCGGTGATCGAGGCGCACTGGCCCGAAGCGATCGCCCCCGGTGCGATCGGCGATCCGACCCTGATCGCGCGGATCGAAGGCGCTCGGGCGGCATTGCTGGACACGCTCGACCTTGTCGGGTTAATTGACAGCTAACCATGGCGGCGGCGCAGCAATGGCGCAAAACCGCCATTGGTCCGTTCCTTGCGAGAGGACGCCTATGCTGACCCGTCTCAAAAGCCTGTTCACGATCAAGACCAAGTTCGAGGCGTTCCTCGTCATCTATGGTCTTGGGGTCGGCGCGGCCGAACGCGGCGTGCACTACGTCGAACAATATCCCGGCCCGGCGGGCTGGGTGATGTTCGCGATCTGCCCGATCGCGGTGTTCATGGCCGGGGTGCGGATCATCGATTCGATCGACGCGGAGCGGGCGGCACGCTAACGGCTGCCCATGCCCCGTGAGATTACCGCCTATTCCAACCCGCTGGTGAAGGCCGCGCGCCTGCTGCGCGAAAAACGCCATCGCCGTGAACAGGGCCGCTTCCTTGCCGAAGGATTGCGGATACTGACCGAAGCGCGGGAGGCCGGGCGGTTGCCCGCCGAACTGTTCTTCGCGGGGCATGAACGGCATCCGCTGCTCGAACGGCTGATCGCCGATACCGAAGCGGCGGGCGGCATGGCCATTTCGACCACGACCGATATCCTGTCGAAACTGTCGGGAAAGGACAATCCGGGGGCCGTCGTCGGGGTGTACGACGAATTCGCGACCGATCTGACGGCGATCGACCGGTCGGCGGCGTCGTTGTGGCTGGTGGCGGAACGGTTGCGCGATCCGGGCAATCTGGGCACCATCCTGCGCACGGCGGATGCGACCGGTGCGGGCGGGCTGATCCTGATCGACGATTGCGTCGACCCGTTCTCCGTGGAAGCAGTGCGTGCCAGCATGGGCGCGATCTTCACAGTGCCCGTGGCGCGGGCGGAATGGAGCGCCTTCCGCGACTGGCTGCGCAGTGGTGCCGGTACGCTGGTCGGCCTCAGCCTCGATACCAATCATGATTACCGCGCCCCGACATACCCTGCCCCGACGTTTCTGCTGACCGGAAACGAGGCGCAGGGGATGCCCGATTTCATGGCGGCCGAATGCGATCTGCTGGTGAAGATCCCGATGCTGGGCAAGGCCGACAGCCTGAACGCGGCGGTGGCGACGGCGGTGATGGCCTACACCGTGCTGGCGCAGCACGGCTCCTGAACCATTACGGTTGCGAAGCATTCTGTGGCGGATGACCCGCCCGACCTTCGCCGCCCTGCCCGCCGCCGACCTCGATTCGCTCGGATCGCCGACCATCGTCCTGTTCGGCGCGAGCGAGGCGACGCCCTATGACCCCGCCGAACCGAGCCATTCGGCCGACGCCCCCGCTGCGATCCGTATCGCGTCGCGCGAATTCGCGCGGCAATTGGGGCAGCTGGATTTCGATCTGGGCTTTGTCCCGTTTCCCGATCCCGACGACGCGCGCGGCGTGGTTGACGTCGGCGATATCGCGACATCCCCGGACGACGCGCCGGGGAACCGGGAACGGATCGAAGCGGCGACGCGCACCGTGCTGGCGGCCGGCGCAGTTCCGATCGTGTTGGGCGGGGACGATTCGGTGCCGATCCCGGTCGCGGCAGGCTTTGCCGATGCCGGTCCGCTGACCATCGTCCAGATCGACGCGCATGTCGATTGGGGCGACGTGATCCGCGACGAACCGCTGGGCTATGGCTCGCCGATGCGGCGACTGGCGGAAATGCCGCATGTCACGGGCATGATACAGGTCGGCATCCGTGGCCTTGGCAGCGGTGGCGCATGGCAGATCGCCGACGCGCACGATTGGGGCAGCCGGATCGTCACCGGCTATGACCTGTTGCGGCATGGGATCGACGCCGCCATCGCACAGGTGCCGGCGGGCGGACGCTATCTGATATCGATCGACTGCGACGGCATCGACCCGGCGGCGTTCCCGGCGGTGGCAATGCCCACCCCCGGTGGGATGCGGTACGAGGAAGTCGTGCTGCTACTGCGCGGCCTTGCCGAACGCGGCACGATCGCCGGGCTGGTGCTGGCGGAATATGTCCCCGCACGCGACGATCCGCACCGGCTGTGCGCAACGATGGCGGCTCGGATCACGGCAGTGACGATGGGACTGATACTGGGCGAGGGGTGAGCGCCGGGGGACCGCTCCCGTTCAGCGGTGCGCTCCACCGTAAGCGACCCCGGCCTGCGCCGGGGTGACGCGTGGGCGGAGTCCTACTCCGCCACGGCTTCCGCCGCTACCGCTGCGTTCGCCTCCGATTCCTCCGCCGCCGCGATCGCCACTGCCAGCTTGGTCAACGGCCGGGGCGATTGTTCGACGATCGGCAACGGATCGATCGATTTGCCGCCGGTATCGACGTTCAGCGCCTCGAACCGCTTGGCCGACGTCATGACCTGCGATTCCAGACTGCCGACGAACGCGTTGTAAGCGGTGTTCGCGCCTTCGAGGTTCTTGCCGAGCTTCGCGACATGATCGCCCATCTTCGCCAGCCGCGCATGCAACTCGCGCCCCAGCTGGCCGATCTGTCGCGCCTCCCCGGCCAGCTTTTCCTGACGCCACACCGCCGCCACCGTCCGGGCGATGGCGATCAGGTTGGTCGGGGTCGCGATCAGCACCCGCCGGTCGAAGGCATAGTCCCAAAGGTCGGGCGCATGCTCCAGCGCGGCCGACAGGAAATGCTCGCCCGGCACGAACATCACGACATAATCGGGCGTATCCTCGAACTGCGACTGATAGCTTTTGGCCCCCAGCGCGTTCACATGGTTCTTCATCGATGCGACATGCGCGGTCATGAACGTCGCGCGTTCGCCCTCGTCGACCGCGCCGTGCGCGTCCTGATAGGCGTTGAGCGAGACCTTGGCATCGATGACGAGGCTCTTGCCGCCGGGCACCTTGACGATCGCATCGGGGCGCAGCCGCCCTTCGCCGTGATCGACCGATACCTCCATCCGGAAATCGGTGTGTTCGGCAAGGCCGCAGGTTTCCAGTACGTTGCGCAACTGCTGTTCGCCCCACCGCCCGCGCGCCTTGGGCGCGGAACGCAGCGCGTTGACCAGCTTGGCCGCTTCCCCGCGCACCGATTCCTGCCCGATACGCATGGCGTCCATCAGGCCCTTCAACGTGCCATAGGCTTCCTGCCGCTCGCCCTCGACCTTGGTCAGGCTGGTTTCATAACGCTTCAGCGTCATCTCGACCGGTGCGAGCAGCGCCTTCAGCTTCATTTCGTTGGTGTCGCCCGCCTGGGCGAAGCGTTCGTTGGCGCGTTGCAGGAACGCCTGCTGCGCGCCGTCGAGCATCACCTGCGCCGTTTCGCGAAACTGCGCCGTCATCACGTCGCGCGCGCCCTTGAATTCGGCCAGCCGTTCCTCGAACGCTGCGGCATTGGCCTTCAGCGCGGCATGATCGAGCAGCACGGCGTCGCGGTCCGCGCGTATCTCGGCCAGTTCCGCCCGCACCGCCGGCAATTCCTTCGCCCGCTCGCTCGCCAGCGCCAGATCGGCGATCGCCTGTTTAAAGTCGGCTTCGCGCCGGTCGCGATCCTCGCGCAGCGCCGCGCTCTGGCGACTGGCGGCATACCAGCCGAGCGCTAGGCCGGCGAGCAATACCGCGACGACGACGAGGATGACGATCGGGTCCATGCGATACTCCGGGGGGAACGGACCCGGAACCTAGCCCCGCGCTCGCGCCCCGGCAAGGCGGCAGCGCGTCGGTTCACCGCAGCGTCGCGCTCAGGCGGCCTTGCGCGCCTTGTTCAGCTTCTTGATGACCATGTCGCGTTTCAGCCGCGACAGGTGATCGATGAACAGCACGCCGTTCAGATGGTCCATCTCGTGTTGCAGGCACGTCGCCATCAACCCGTCGAGCCATTCGTCGTGACGTTCCCCGTCGCGATCGATCCACGCCACGCGGCAGCGCGCGGGGCGCTCCACATCGGCATATTGCTCGGGAATCGACAGGCACCCTTCCTGATAGACCGAATATTCGTCGGACGTTTCAAGGATCTCGGGATTTACGAACGCGCGCGGTGCCTTGACCGGCTTGCCTTCCTCGTCCTCCTGCTCCTGAAGGTCGATGACCAGTACCCGTTTGGGCACCGCGACCTGGATCGCGGCAAGGCCGATACCGGGGGCGTCGTACATCGTCTCGAACATGTCGTCGATCAGTTGGCGAACGTCGTCGTCCACCCCGGCAACGGGTTCGGACACGAGGCGGAGACGCGGATCGGGGATCTCGATGATCGGAAGAATGGCCATGGCGTCTAGCTAGGTAGCATATTTTACCCGGTCAAGCGACCGGACGACGCGCGCGCAACGCCTGCGCCAGCGTCCCTTCGTCGAGATAGTCCAGCTCTCCGCCGACCGGCAGCCCATGCGCCAGCTGCGTCAGCCGCACCGGAAACTTCTCGATCCGCTCCGCGATATAGTGCGCGGTCGTCTGTCCCTCCAGCGTCGCGTTCATCGCCAGCACGACCTCGTCGATCCCGCCCTTCGCGACGCGCGTGATCAGCGATTCGATCGCCAGATCCTCCGGCCGCACGCCTTCCAGCGCGGACAGCCGTCCGCCCAGCACATGGAACCGTCCCGGAAACAGCCGCGACCGGTCGAGCGCCCACAGATCGGCAACTTCCTCGACCACGCACAGCGACCGGTCGTCGCGGCGCGGATCGGTGCATACCGCGCAGGGATCGGTCGTATCGACGTTCCCGCACACGCCGCAGGTCGTCAACGTCCGCGCGACCCGGTCGAGCGCGATCAGCAGCGGATCGAGCGCGGTTTCCCGCTTCTTGACCAGATGCAGCACCGCCCGCCGTGCGGATCGCGGTCCCAGTCCGGGCAGGCGGGAAAGCGCCTGGGTCAGCGCGTCGATTTCGGGGGATGCCATCACGACGATAGATAGGGGGTTGCGCGGCGCGATGCCACGGTGTCGAGAAGCGATCATGCGGATCATCTTCATGGGAACTCCCGACTTCGCGGTGCCAGTCTTGCAGGCGCTGGTCGATGCCGGTCACACGGTCGTCGCGGCGTACAGCCAGCCGCCCCGCCGTGCCGGCCGTGGCAAGGCGCTGACCCCCTCCCCCGTCCACCGGACGGCCGAAGGTTTGGGGATCGAGGTGCGGACGCCGGTGTCGTTGCGCGATCCCGAGGTTCAGGCGGATTTCGCCGCGCTGGCGGCGGATGTCGCGGTCGTCGCCGCCTATGGCCTGCTGCTGCCGCGCACGGTGCTGGACGCGCCGATGCTTGGTTGCCTGAACGTCCACGGATCGTTGTTGCCGCGCTGGCGCGGGGCGGCCCCGATCCAGCGGGCGATCCTTGCCGGCGACACGGAAACCGGCGTCGGCATCATGCAGATGGCGGCGGGCATGGACACCGGCCCGGTGCGGCTGGAAGGGCGGACGCCAATCGCGGCCAAGACGGCGGGCCAGCTTGCCGCCGAACTGTCGGCGATGGGCGCGCGGTTGATGGTGGAGGTGCTAGCCGATCCCGATCGCTATCCCCCGGTCGCGCAGGCCGCAGAGGGCGTCACCCACGCGCCCAAGATCGACAAGGCCGAGGCGCGCCTGCGCTTCGATGCCGAAGCGGTCGATGTCGAGCGACAGGTGCGCGCGTTCAACCCCGCCCCCGGCGCGTTCTTCGAACTGGCGGGTGAGCGGGTCCGCATATTGGCCGCCGACCGGATCGATGCCGGTGGCCTGCCGGGCGAGGTGCTGGACGATCGGCTGACGATCGCCTGCGCCGACGGTGCGATCCGCCCGACAATGGTCCAGCGCGCGGGACGCGGTGCGATGGCACCGGGCGACCTGCTCAACGGCTTCCCGATCGCGGCGGGCTCGATCCTGTCATGACGCGGTTCGCGCTGACGGTCGAATTCGACGGTCGCCCGTTCATGGGATGGCAGCGTCAGTCGCATGGTCCCAGCGTACAGGCATCGATCGAACGCGCGCTGCGCGAGATCACGCGCGAAGACATTGCGGTGCATGCCGCCGGTCGTACCGATGCGGGGGTCCATGCCACCGCGATGCGGGCGCATTGCGATGTTACGCGTCCGATCGCGCCGTTCCGACTAATGGAAGCGTTGAATGCGCGATTACGGCCCGATCCGGTCGCGATCCTCGATTGCGTCGAGGTCGCGCCCGACTGGCATGCGCGATTTTCCTGCATCCAACGACGCTACGAGTATCGCATCGTGCTACGCCGTGCCCCGCTGACCCACGAACGTGGACTGGCGTGGCGCATTCCGCAGCCGCTCGACGTTCCGGCGATGGCGGACGCGGCGCAGCGGCTGGTCGGGCGGCATGATTTCACGACCTTCCGGTCGGCACATTGTCAGGCCGACAGTCCGGTGCGCACGCTCGACCGGCTCAACGTACTGGGGGACGGCGACCGGATTGCGGTCCATGCCGCCGCGCGTTCGTTCCTGCATCATCAGGTCCGATCGATGGTCGGATGTCTGGCGATGGTCGGTCGCGGGCAGTGGACCGCCGACACGCTGTCCGACGCGCTGGCGGCGCGCGACCGGGCAAGGCTGGGGCTGAATGCGCCGCCCGACGGGCTGTTCTTCGTCGGTGCGGACTATCCGGCAGAAGCGTCCGCCTGACTATCCGCGCGACAACCGCGCGACCAGCTCGACATGCGTTGACCATCGGAACTGCCCGACCGGCTGGACCCAATCGATCCGGTAGCCATGTTCGCATAGCATCTTCGCATCGCGTGCGAAGCTGCTGGGATTGCACGAAACATAGGCGATGATCGGCACATTGGCCTGTGCCAGTGCCGCCGCCTGCTCCCGCGCACCTGCACGCGGCGGGTCGAGGATGACGGCGTCGAACCGGTCGATCTCAGCCGGGGTTAGCGGCCGGCGGAACAGGTCGCGATGGTCCGCCGCGACCTGGCGACCCGCGCGCGCGGCGGCGAGTTTCAGCGCCATGATCGCCTCACGCCCTGCCTCTCCCGCATAGGTCCGGCTGCGCGACGGGCGGGTGAGCGTGAAGGTGCCCAGACCGGCGAACAGGTCGGCGACGATCGCGGCACCGGCCGTCGCTTCGTCGACTGCCGCGACCAGCGTGGCTTCCCCATCGCCCGTCGCCTGCAGAAACCCCGCGGGCGGGAAACCGACCGCGATGCCGCCCATGGTCACCGTGACCGGATCGGGTTCCCACCGCGTTTCGGGGCCGATGCCGTCATCGACCGACAGTCGCGCCAGCCCGTTATGCTTGGCGAACCCCGTCACCGCCTCCGCCGATGCCAATCCGTCGGCGATCGGCCCCACGATCAGCACGTCGACGCCCTGATCGACCCAAGTCAGATGCACATCGGCGCGCGCACGATCCTTCAGCGCGGTGGCAAGCATCGTCCGCAACGGCCCGACAACCGCGAACAATTCGGGACGCAGGACATGACATTCCGTCATGTCGACGATCCGATGCGATCCCGATTCCGTGAACCCCAGCGACACCTGCCGCCCGCGCCGTTCGGCATGCAGCGTGGCACGACGGCGAGTGCGCGGGGCGGACAGGATCGGCGGGCGCATCGGCGCGTCCAGCCCTTGCCCCGCCATTGCGCCCGCCACGCGTTCGCCGACGAACGCCGTTTCGCTGACCAAATCGAGATGCTGTAGCTGGCATCCGCCGCAGGTCGGGAAATGGTGGCACGGGGGCTGTTGGTGATGCGGGCCGTGTTCGATGCTGCCATCGGGCAACAGCCGATCGCCGGGTGCCGTCAGCGCGGCATGGCGACCGTCGCCGGTGATGCCGTCGCCCCGCGCCGCGACGCGAACGATCGTGTCGGAGATCAGCGACATTCCGCGATCGCCTCGCCCAGTTTCCCGATCAGGTCGTCGGCGACGAACGCCGGTCCCGTCAGCCGTGCCGCACGCCCGTGCAACCACACTCCCTCCGCCGCCGCCGCGTCGCCGCCGGGGACCACCCGTGCCGCGATCAGCCCGGCCAGCACGTCGCCGGTTCCTGCCGTCGACAGCCACGAGGTCGCTTCGCCCACCACCACGCGCCCCTGCGCATCGGCGATGACCGTGTCCGGCCCCTTATGTACGATCGTCGCGCGCGCGGTGCGGGCGGCGATGCGGGTACAGTCGATCTTGTTGCCGTCGCCACCTGGAAACATGCGGGAAAATTCACCTTCGTGCGGAGTTAGGATCGTCGGCGCATCCCGCCGTGCGATGCGCGATACGCCGTCCGTCCCCAGCGTGGAAAGCGCGTCGCCGTCAAGCACCAGCGTCGCCTTCGTCGCCATTGCCGCCTTGATCGACTGCCGTGCGCGCTCGCCACGGCCCAGCCCGGGCCCGATAAGGAGTACCGCCGAACGATCGTCGGCCAGCGCGTCGTCGATCGAACGGTGGACCAGCGCATCCGGCCCGCCCGTTCCTCCCGCCAGCACGACATAGCCCGCGCCACCCGCCAGCGTAGCCCGTGCCGCCAGACGGGACGCACCGGGCATCTCGCCCGCGATCACCATTACCAGACCACGCCGATATTTGTGCGCATCGCGTGCAGGCGGATCGATGCGCGGTCGGGCAAGGACGGTCGCTTCCGCCATAATAGGAATGCCGAGATCGGCGAGAAGGACAATCCCGCACTGCCCTGCCGTCTCACCCACGACATGAGCGGGCTTCAACGCCCCCAGCGCAACGGTCGCGTCAGCGCGGAACGGACCGGCGAACCCGCCGTCCGCTTCGCAGCCGCTCGGCACGTCGATCGCGATCACGAACGCATCGGTCGTCAGTCGGACCAGCGGTTCGACGATCACCGGATCGATCGGCCGGGTCAGGCCGATGCCGAACAGTCCGTCGACCACGACGGGATGCGCCGCCGCTTCCGTCAGTGTTACCGTCGGCCCCGTCCAACGGGTGCGCATCCGCGCAGCCGCGCCATCCTTCGACGCGCCTGACGCCGCGACTGTCACGTCCAGCCCATGTTCGCGGCAATATCGTGCTGTTACAAAGGCATCGCCGCCATTGTTGCCCGGACCTGCAAGCACCAGCACCCGACGACCAGCCGCGAAGCGAACCACCTCCTGCGCCACCGCGCGACCGGCGCGTTCCATCAGTTCGTCCTGTGATGCGCCACCGGCAAACGCCGCCTCCTCGGCGGAGCGCATCGTCGCGGCTCCGACGATCAGGGCGCCGGGGGGCAGACGGTTCATGGTCGCGCGACGGGGCCGACCGTCGCGGGCAGGCGATAGCGCGCATCGCCGATCGCGACCTCGACCCCGTCCTGTCCGACGATCGTCACCTTGGCCGCCTCCGCGCCGTCCGCCGCGATCACGCCGCGTCCGTCGGTCGCAATCAGCAGCCGGTGGAAGCCACCTTCCGGCTGGCGCACCGTCAGTACCGTGCCCGCCGGGGTCACCGCCTGATCGACGCTGCACGTCGGCGCCAACGCCTGCTCACCGATCGCACACGCGATCCGTACGCCGTCCGCCACGTCTGCGGGCGGGGCGGCGGCGGGGCCGCATCCTGCCAGCAACGCCGCCGCCATTCCCATGCCGTTCGTCCCGATCGACACCGCCGACCGGTCGTCCCGCTTCATCGCTGTGTCAGATATCCGCGTAAACATGGCGTTCCATCTTCGCACCCGGGTGCGTCACTGCACCCTGATACGCCGGCCCGACCGTCTTTGCATATCGCCACAGCGCGCCCGACTGGTAATCATTGGTACGCGGCTGCCACCGGGCGCGACGCTCGGCCAGCACGTCCGCCGGTACGTCGAGGTCGATCGTCCCCGCTTCGGCGTCGATCGTGATGATGTCGCCATTCTCGACCAGTGCGATCGGACCGCCTTCCGCCGCTTCGGGACCGACATGACCGATACAGAATCCTCGGGTGCCGCCCGAAAAACGCCCGTCGGTGATGAGCGCCACGCTCTCGCCCAGTCCCAGCCCGTACAATGCGGCGGTGGTCGACAGCATCTCGCGCATGCCCGGCCCGCCCTTCGGCCCCTCGTAGCGGATGACCAGCACGGTACCTTCGGTGATCGTACGCGCCTCGACAGCGGCAAAAGCCTCCTCCTCGCAATCGAAGACGCGCGCGGTGCCGGTGAACTGCAGCCGCTTCATCCCCGCAACCTTCACGATCGCGCCATCGGGGGCCAGCGTCCCGCGCAGACCGACCACGCCGCCGGTCGGCGACAACGGCGTCTTCACGTCATAGATGACCTTCTGGTCCGGGTTCCACGTCACCTCGGCGATGTTCTCGCCCAGCGTCCGGCCGGTCACGGTCATGCAATTGCCGTCGAGCAGGTCGTTGTCCAGCATCGTCTTCATCAGCATGTACACGCCACCGGCCTCGTACATGTCCTTCGCGACATATTTGCCGCCGGGCTTGAGGTCCGCGACGTAAGGCGTTGATTTGAAAGCCTCGGCTACGTCGAACAGGTCGAAATCGATGCCGGCTTCGTTCGCCATCGACGGCAGGTGCAGCGCGGCGTTGGTCGATCCGCCGGTCGCCGCCACCACACGCGCAGCGTTGATGAAGGCGGCGCGCGTCGCGATATCGCGCGGACGCAGGTTCCGCGCCACCAGCTCCATCACCTGCCGTCCCGCTGCGACCGCAATTTCCTCGCGGCTGCGATAGGGCGCGGGCGCCATGTTCGAATTGGGCAGCGACAGCCCGATCGCCTCACCGACGCATGCCATGGTGTTGGCGGTGAATTGCCCGCCGCACGCGCCATGGCCGGGGCATGCGACCTTTTCCAGCGCGGTCAGGTCGTGCAACGGACAGGTGCCGGCGGCATAGCGGCCCACCGCCTCGAACACATCCACGACGGTCACGTCGCGATCCTCGAATCGGCCGGGCAGGATCGACCCGCCATAGACGAAGATCGACGGCACGTTCAGCCGCAGCATCGCCATCATCATGCCCGGCAGCGACTTGTCGCACCCGGCAAAGGCGACCAGCGCGTCATAGCAATGGCCGCGCACGGACAGTTCGACCGAATCGGCGATGACTTCGCGGCTGACCAGCGACGCCTTCATCCCCTGATGTCCCATGGCGATGCCATCGGTCACGGTGATCGTGTTGAACCGACGCGGCATCCCGCCGCCCTCGATCACGCCGGCGCGGGCGGCATCGGCCTGGAAATCCAGCATCGTGTTGCACGGGGCGCTGTCG
The DNA here is from genome assembly GCF_014842075.1 of Sphingomonas sp. CFBP 13720. Taxonomy (GTDB): domain Bacteria; phylum Pseudomonadota; class Alphaproteobacteria; order Sphingomonadales; family Sphingomonadaceae; genus Sphingomonas. The sequence goes on along the minus strand of NZ_JACYVA010000004.1, from coordinate 104,539 downwards.
TTGCCGGCGGACGCGAGGCCGACGAACGGCCGGGCGATATCCTCTTCGGCAATGCCCATCGCGTAATAATAGCTGCGATGCGGCGCACGTTCGGGGCCGACGGAGACATGGCGGCTGGGCAGCCGCGCTTTATCGAACTGATGGGTCATGGCGACAGCCTATGTCGCGAAACGCCGTTGCAGCGCAAGACCATTGCGCCATGCCCGGTTGGGGGGACGGCCCTTGGCAAGGGCCGTCCACGGACGTTCCGCTCCCGGCGTGTGATCCGCACGGGATAGTCAGCAAGTCACGTGCCAACCCCGTTCTCCAGAGGACGCCGGTGACCAATGTCCCGCGATGACGCAAACCGGTGTCACGCCAGTGCCGTTTCGAGACTCCACCATCCGTTCCGCGCCGCCACGACCTTAGCCGCCGCCGTGCGGTCCGCCGCATGGTCAAACAGCGCGAAGCACGTGGCACCCGACCCGGACATACGCGCCACTCGAACACCGGACTGCGCGCCGAGCAATTCCAGCACCGCATCGATCGCCGGTGCCAGCGCGCGGGCCGGCGGTTCGAGATCGTTGCGACCGGTCCGCACGATCGTCATCGCATCGCCGTCGGGCAACGGTCCGCGATCGATCCGGTCCCAACCGGCAAAGACCTGCGCCGTCGATACCGCCACGCCGGGATTGACCAGCAGCACCGGCATCGTCAGCCCGGCGACCGGCGTCAGCCGCTCACCACGCCCGCGCCCGATCAACGTGACCCCGGCAAGGCACGCCGGCACGTCCGATCCCAGCCGGTCCGCCACCGCCATCAGTGCCGGATCGTCGGTCGCCACCCCGTGCCGCCGCGCCAGCGCCCGCAGCGTCGCGGCGGCATCGGCCGATCCACCGCCGATCCCGGACGCGACCGGCAGATGCTTGTCGAGCGTGATCGCACACGGCCCGCCGCCGAACGCCGCGCGAAACGCGTCACGGGCGCGGGTGACCAGATTGTCCCCCTCCCCCGACAGCTTCGTCGCGAACGGCCCGGTGATCGCGAAGGCATCGACCGCCGCATCGGCCAGCGTCACCGTATCGCCGTCGCGTACGAACGCGAACAGCGTTTCCAGTTCGTGATAGCCGTCGTCCCGTCGCGCACGGACATGCAGCGCAAGGTTCAGCTTGGCGGGAGCGCGTTCGACGATCATCGGATCAACCCTGTGGCGACGCGGGACCGGTCGCGAGTTTCGTCGCGATCCGCGTTGCCGCCGTGCCGGTCGCCGCGTTGGCCGCCGCGCGCCATGCATAGCGGGCCTCGAACCGACGTCCGGCCTGCCAATAGATGTCGCCCAGATGCTCGTTGATTTCGGGATCGTCCGGCTCGGCACGTGCCGCCCGTTCGACCAGCTTGAGCGCGCCTGCCAGATCGCCCTGACGGAACCGTGCCCAGCCCAGCGAATCAACGATCGACGCGTCGTCGGGTGCCAGCTTGTGCGCCCGTTCGATCAATGCCGTCGCCTCGGTCAGGTTCAGCCCGCGTTCGACCTGCGCATAGCCGAGATAGTTGAGCGCCGCCGGCTGATCGGGGGCCAGTTCGACCGCCCGCCGCAACTCGGGCAACGCGGCATCCCACTGCCCCGCGCGGTCCAGCGCACCGCCATGTTGCAAATGAAGTACCCAACTCGCTGCCGGCCCCGCCCGGTCGATCGCCCGGCCATAGGCGGCGGCGGCGTCCGCATCGCGTCCCGAATCGACCAGCAGCCCGGCATAATCAGCGATCGCGCCGCTGTCGGCATCGCGCGCATCGGCCCGGCTGCGCGCCAATGCGGTCGCCTGTACGAGGTCGCCCGCACGGTGCAGCACCGTGACGCGCAACGCCGCGGCACCCGGCGCAAACGGGTCGCGTGCCGGAATCGCCGCCAGCGCGGTCAACGCCGCCGCCGTCGCGCCGTCGCGCGCCAGTGCATCGGCCAGTGCGAGGCGTGCCCGTGCATAAGTGGGGTCGAGCACCAGCGCGGCGCGCGTCAACAGGATCGCCAGCGGCTCGGTCCCGTCCGCCGACAGGTCCGCCGCCATCCGGGCGAACAGGCGCGATACCCCGAACCGCGCATCGCCGGTTCGTCCACGCCCCAGCGTCGCCGCCGCGCGCATCAATACCGGATCGTCGCCCGCCAGCACGGCGCGCGCCGTACGACGGTCGCCACCACGCGCCAGCAACTGCGCCGCGTTCATCCGAAGATCCAGATTGCCGCCATTGATGTCCAGCAGCGTGCGCAGCGCCGCGATCCCTTCCGGCGTCTTGCGGTCCGCCAGCAGCAACAGCACGCGGTTTTCGGCGGCATAGCGCCGCGCGATCGCCCCGCCCGCGCCCGGTTCTGTCGCGACCGCCGCGCGGTCGGTCCACGCCGCCATCATCGGCCCCAGAAACGCGATCGGCGTGTCCTTCAACCGTTCCAGCGCTGCCTGCTGTCCCGCAACGTCCTTCGCGACCAGCGCGTCGGCAAAGGCGAGCAGTTCGATATCGGGTGGCGACACGTCGGCCGCGCGCAACACGTCGCCCGCGCGCCTTGCCAGCGTCAGGTCGCCGCTTGCCAACCCTTCGCGCAGGGCGCGGATGGCGATCACCGCATCGTCGGGACGCGCCGCAAGCGCCTCCGCATAGCCGCGTGCCGCCGCGTCGACCGCACCGTCGGCATCCGCCGCGCGTGCCTGGACATACGCCGTCAACGGCGTGTCCGCCGCCGACGCCGGTCCGGCAAGGGTCGCCGCTACGATCAGCGCGATGCTACATGTTCGGATAATTCGGTCCTCCGCCGCCTTCCGGCACGACCCACACGATATTCTGGGTCGGGTCCTTGATGTCGCACGTCTTGCAATGGACGCAGTTCTGCGCGTTGATGACGAAGCGCGGATTACCGCTGTCTTCGCCGACGATCTCATATACGCCCGCCGGGCAATAGCGTTGCGCCGGTTCGTCGTACAGCGGCAGGTCGTATGTGACCGGCACGTCGGGGTCTTTCAGCGTCAGGTGGACCGGCTGGTCCTCTTCGTGGTTGGTGTTCGACAGGAACACCGACGACAGCCGGTCGAAACTCAGCACGCCATCGGGCTTTGGATAGGCGATCGGCGACACCTGATCCTTGCGCCACAGGCTTTCATGATCGGGACGATGCTTCATCGTGAACGGCATGCGCAGCCCCCAATGTTCCGCCCACATCGTGCCGTTCGCGATACCCGACCCGACGAAATCGCCGAATTTCTTGACCAGCGGGACGACGTTGCGGACCGTGCGCAGTTCCTCGTGGACCCAGCTGACCTCGTACGCGGCGGGATAGGCGGCCAGTTCATCACCGCCGCGCCCGTCGCGGATCGCGGCGAAGGCGGCCTCGGCGGCCATCATCCCCGATTTCATCGCGGTATGGATGCCCTTGATCCGGGGCACGTTCAGGAACCCCGCCGAACATCCGATCAGGGCGCCGCCGGGGAACACCAGCTTCGGCACCGACTGCCACCCGCCGTCGTTGATCGCCCGCGCGCCGTACGACACGCGCTTGCCGCCCTTCAGGATCGCGGCGATCGCCGGATGCGTCTTCCACCGCTGCATTTCGTGGAACGGCGACAGATAGGGGTTCGAATAGTTGAGCCACGTCACGAACCCCAGCGCGACCTGACCGTTCGCCTGATGATACAGGAACCCGCCGCCGTTCGACCCGCGCGTTTCGCTGAGCGGCCAGCCCTGGGTATGGATCACCCGGCCGGGGACATGCTGGTCCGCCGGAATGTCCCACAATTCCTTGATGCCCAGCCCATAGACCTGCGGATCGCTGTCCTTCGCCAGATCGAACTTGCGGATCAGCTGCTTCGACAGATGGCCACGCACGCCCTCCGCAAGGAAGGTGTATTTCGCGTGGAGTTCCAGCCCCGGCTGCCAGTCGGGCTTGCGCGTGCCGTCGCGCGCCACGCCCATGTCGCCGGTCGCTACGCCCTTTACCGATCCGTCGTCGTGATACAGGATTTCCGCCGCGGCGAAGCCGGGGAAAATCTCGACGCCCATCCCCTCCGCCTGTTCGGCCAGCCAGCGCGTCAGATTGCCGAGCGACCCGGTATAGGTGCCCTTGTTCTGCATGAACGGCGGCAGGATGCGGTGCGACACCTCGCTCTGGCCGGTGCCGGTCAACAACCAGTGATGATTTTCCGTCACCGGCACTTCCGCCATCGGACAGCCCATGTCGCGCCAATCGGGCAACAATTCGTCGATCGCACGCGGATCGAACACTGCGCCCGACAGGATGTGCGCGCCGACCTCGGACCCTTTTTCCAGCACGCACACCGCGATCTCGTCGCCGGTCTCCGCCGCCATCTGTTTCAGCCGGATCGCGGCGGACAGGCCCGCCGGCCCTGCCCCGACGATCACGACGTCATAGGGCATCGATTCCCGCTCGCTCATCATCATTCCCTCTGCCGCCCGCCCGCGCCGACCCATGTCGTCGCGCCGCTGCAACGGCTTGTCCTTGCCCCGATTTGGGCAGATTGACGGGGAGGTCAAGGCGGCGTCTTAGGGGATGCATGGGGGCGGACCAACATATCGATTGGCACGGACAGGCCGCAAGCGCACTGGAATGGTGGCACGATGCGGGTGTCGACCTGTTGGTCGAGGATGTTCCGCGCGACTGGTTCGCTGTACCGCCACCGACCGCCGTGCCCGTTGCCGTAGCGTCGCCGCGTGCCGCCGCCGCACTGGCGGCGGTCGACGCGCTGCCCGATACGCTCGACGCATTCGTTGCATGGCGTGCTTCGGACGCCGCACCCGAAGCGACATGGAACGTCGATCCCATTCCGTTCGCCGCCGTCGCGGATGCGCCGCTGATGGTGCTGGCGGACATACCCGAGGAAGACGACTCCGCCGAAGCCGGCCTGCTGACCGGTCCGGTCGGTGTTCTGCTCGACCGAATGCTCGCGGCGATCGGGCTGTCGCGGGCGGAGATCGCGGTGGCGACCATCGCCGCCGCCCGGCCGCTGACCGGCCATGTCTCACCGGCCAGCGCGACCGAGCTGTATCGGCTCGCGCGGCATCACGTCACGCTGGCCCGCCCGCGCCGGCTGTTGCTGCTCGGCGACGCCCCACGGCTGGCGATGCTTGGCGAGCCGGTAGAACGGGGGGCTTTACAAATACTTGAACATGGCGGGATAGCGTGCCCGACGATTGCGACCTTCCATCCGCGCTTCCTGTTGGCGCAACCCCGGATGAAGGCGGAAGCGTGGCGCCACCTGCAGTTGCTTATCAGGGACACCGAAGCGTGAAGCCAGTCACCCTCCTGTTCGCGGCGCTGATGCTGCCCGCCGTCGCCCATGCCGCCGGGGACGACGCGCCCGGTCGCGGGTCCGCCGCCACCGCTGCGGTCGATGCCCGCGTGCCGCCGCAACTGACCCCCGAAACGCGCGACGCCTATCGCGCCGTGTTCGCGTCGATCCGGGGTGCGCGCTGGAACGATGCCGAATTGCGGCTGAGTGCGATGACCCCCGGCCCGCTCCACGCCGTCGCCCGCGCCGAACTGTTTTTGGCCAAGGGGTCGCCCCGGGTCGAACTGCCGCAGTTGATGGCGCTGCTGACCGAAGCGCCCGATCTGCCGCACGCGCCCGATCTGGCCCGGTTGGCAAAGACCCGCGGGGCCGATGCCCTGCCGGCGCTGCCCACGCAGCAACGGCTGATCTGGTTCGATGCCGCGCCGGTTCGCGTCCGTGCCCGCGCCGCGCGCAGCGATACCGCCGCCGCGCAACTGCTCGAAGCGATGAAGCCGATGGTCAAGGTCGACGACGGGGCCGGTGCCGAAGCGCTGGTCGCCACGCGCGAGGCCGATCTGACCCCGGAAGCGCTGACCGAGATGCGCGGGCGGGTCGCGTGGATCTATTTCGTCGCGGGCGACGATGCCAATGCCCGCCGGGTCGCCGCGACCGCGCAGCGCGGCACCGGCGAATGGGCGGCACAGGCCGACTGGACGCAGGGGCTGGCGGCGTGGCGGCAACAGGATTGCACCGCGGCACAGGTCGCCTTCGCCGGGGTGGCACAGCGTGCGACCGATACCGAACTCCGCTCCGCCGGGCTGTACTGGGCGTCGCGTGCCGACATCGCGTGCGGCCGGCCCGATCTGGTCCAGTCTCGTCTGCAGACCGCGTCGCAATATGGCGAAACCTATTACGGCCTGCTGTCGCGACAGGCGCTGGGCGTCGTCGATGGGGCGGTGCCCCGCTTGTCGGCACCGGTCAGCGCCGACTGGCGCGAACTCGAACGCCGCCCCAACGTCAAGGTCGCCGCTGCGCTGGTCGAGATCGGTGAGGACGCGCTGGCCGACAAGGTGCTGCGCTATCAGGCACGAATCGGAACGGCGGCCGATTACGCCGCGCTGACCCGGCTGTGCGGCAATCTGAACCTGCCCGCGACCCAGCTATGGCTGTCGCACAACGGCCCGCAGGGCGCACGTCCGCTGACCGAGGCGCGTTATCCCGCGCCTGACTGGACGCCGGAAGGCGGATGGCGCGTCGACAAGGCGCTGGTGTTCGCGCACACGTTGCAGGAATCGCGGTTCGACGCCGATGTGGTCAGCCCGGCAGGCGCTACGGGCCTGATGCAGATCCGCCCCGGCGCGCTGACCGATTATGCCCGCGCGCACGGGCTGACGGTCGACCGTTCCGCACTGTCGAAACCACAGCTCAACATGGCGGTCGGGCAAAGCTATCTGGAACAGTTGCGCGACCGCCCGTTCACCGGCGGACTGCTGCCGAAGGTCATCGCGGCCTATAACGCCGGACCGACCCCGGTCGAGGCATGGAACCTGCAATCGCGCGACGGTGGCGACCCGCTGCTGTACATCGAATCGATCCCGTTCTGGGAAACGCGCGGCTATGTGATGACGGTGCTGCGCAACTATTGGATGTACGAGAAACAGGCGGGCAAGCCGTCCGCCAGCCGGGCTGCGCTGGCGCAGGGCATGTGGCCGAAATTCCCCGGCCTGCCCGGTGCCGCCGCCGTCCGGGTCGTGAACGGACGCAATTCGACGCGGGTCGCCGGTGCCCGTTGATACGACCCGGGCGTTCGTGCCCGTCCGCATCGCGGTACTGACCGTGTCCGACACGCGCGGGCTGGCGGAGGACCGTTCGGGCGACACGCTGGTCGCACGGATCGAGGGCGCGGGCCATGTCGTTGCCGATCGCGGCATCGTCCGCGACGATATCGACGTCATCGTCGCGCGGCTGCACGCGTGGATCGATGAACCCGCCATCGACTGCGTCATCACCACCGGCGGCACCGGCGTCACCGGTCGCGACATCACGCCCGAAGCGGTCGAACGGGTCGCCAGCAAGATGATCCCCGGTTTCGGCGAGCTGTTCCGGTGGCAGAGTTTCGCGAAGATCGGGACGTCCACCATCCAGTCGCGCGCCACCGCCTGCGTCGCGCGCGGCACCTATATCTTCGCGCTGCCCGGATCGACCGGCGCGGTGAAGGACGGGTGGGACGGCATCCTCGCCGATCAGCTCGATATCCGCCACCGGCCGTGCAACTTCGTCGAACTGATGCCGAGGCTGCTGGAACGATAAGGGTCGGGGCAACCGGTTTCCGGCTGGCCCCGCCCCGTCACTTGACGCGTGCCGCACCTTTCGCTGCGGCACGCTTCTCCGCGACGAACGTGTTGAACACGCCGTCCATGTCGGAATACCATTGCAGTATCTCTTCGAACTGCGCCTGCGTCATACCGCCGACGACCGTCGCGTCGAGATATTCGCGAAGGTTGCCTTCCGAATCGATCGCGGCTTTCAGGAACCGGCGCTTCGCGTTCCACTCGTTCGCCATGGCGGGTGTGAAAACCGCTTCCTTCTCGTACCACGCCGATAGCTGGAACGACTTGCAGTCCTTCAACCCGGTGCATTCGTAGAAGTCGACCGTGAACGGCTCGCCGTTGGTCGCACTGATGATATAGGGCTCACCATCGTCGTTCAACTTCAACTGCGCCTTGTACCCGGCCGTCTGCAACGCCGTCACGACATTGCCCGGTTGCCGCAGGTCCGCCTGCGCAGCCGCACCCTGCACGCCCGCGACCATCGCAAGCGCCGATACCCATCCGATCATCCGTTCCCCCCTGTGTGACCCGGCGCCAGCCTATCGCCCCGCCCGGCGCGACGCCATCATCCTTCCGGCACCATCGCCGCGAGAACGTGCCCGTCGGGATCGCGGAAGTGAAACCGCCGTCCACCGGGAAACGCAAAGATCGGCTGCACCACCGTCCCGCCCGCCGCCTCGACCTCCGCCAGCGTCGCTTCAAGGTCGTCGACCTCGATCACCGGCAGCATCACGGTCAGCGTCGTATCGGCGTCCAGCCCGACATCGGTATCGCCGCTGGTCGTCGCGGCATAGTCCGGACCGTACTCGGCGAAGTCCCATCCCATCACCGAACGATAGAATGCCGCCGCCGGCCCCGTCGCCGCGACCGGCAGTTCCAGATAGTTCAATCGTGCCATTGCCCCGCCCCCTTGTTCTTGATCCGTTCTGGCATAAGCGGTAGTCCGATGCAATGGACAAGCGCCGGCCGACCCGTGGAGCGACGATCAACGATGCCAGCCGGCGGTTCGGGCTGAACGAACGGTCCGACGACGGCGACTGGCTCGACTGGCGCGATACGGTCGACGGTGCGCAGCCGGTGCTGCGTACGACGGTGACGGTCGAGCGCGCGCGGACGATCATCGCGCGCAATGCGTCGCCCGACATTCCGTTCGACCGGTCGATCAATCCGTATCGTGGCTGCGAACATGGCTGCATCTATTGCTTCGCGCGTCCGACCCACGCCTATCACGACCTGTCGCCCGGGCTGGATTTCGAAACGCGGCTGTTCGCCAAGCCCGATGCCGCGACGCTGCTGCGCGCGGAACTGGGCAAGCCCGGCTATGTCGCGCGTCCGATCGCGTTCGGGACCAACACCGATCCGTATCAGCCGATCGAGAGCGACTGGCGCATCACCCGTCAGTGTATCGAAGTACTGGCGGAAACGAACCATCCGCTGACCATCACCACCAAATCCGACCGGGTGACGCGCGACATCGACCTGCTGGGGCCGATGGCGGCAAAGGGGCTGGCGTCGGTCGCCATCTCGATCACCTCGCTCGACCCGTTGATCGCGCGGACGATCGAGCCGCGCGCGCCGCATCCCGAAAAACGACTGGCGGCGGTGGCGACGCTGACGGCGGCGGGCATTCCCACCTATGTCTCGATCTCGCCGGTCATTCCCGCGATCACCGATCACGAGATCGAGCATCTGATCGAACGCGCCGCGCGGGCGGGTGCGCGGTCCGCCTTCTTCCTGCCGGTCCGGTTGCCGCACGAGGTCGCACCGCTGTTCCGCGCGTGGCTCGATACGCATTTTCCCGACCGTGCGGGCAAGGTGATGGCGATCATCCGGTCGCTGCGCGGCGGGCGGGACAATGATCCCGATTTCTTTCGCCGGATGCAGGGTCAGGGGCCTTGGGCGGACCTGTTGGCGGCGCGGTTCCATGCCGCGTGTCGCCGCCACGGCCTGAACCGGACCAGCATGCGGGTTCGCGCCGATCTGTTCCGTCCGCCTGCCGGACCGCAAGGCGATCTGTTCGGCTAGGCGCGGAACCGTTACCCGCCCGCAACGTATCTTGGCGGAACATGGAGGATGTGGGGACTATGAAGGCACGTTTCTGGACCGGCGTCGCGGCGGGCGCATCGCTGATCGCCGCACCGGCGTCGGCGTCGGCACAGACCCGCTCGATCTCGCAACGCGACCGAGCGCAGGGGGAACAGGCCAATCCGCAGTTGCTCGCGCAATATGGCGGCGCCTATGCCGGGCCGCAGGCCGCCTATGTCGAACGCATCGGCAAACGCGTCGCGGTCCAGTCGGGCCTGTCCAACGCGTCGGGCGACTTCACTGTCACGCTGCTCAATTCGCCGGTCGAGAACGCCTTCGCGATCCCCGGCGGCTATGTCTATGTCACGCGGCAGTTGCTGGCGCTGATGAACAGCGAGGCGGAGCTGGCGGCGGTGCTGGGCCATGAAGTCGGCCATGTCGCCGCCCGCCATTCGAATTCGCGCAACACGCGTTCGACCATCGGGTCGGTCGGCGCCGCTCTGCTGGGCGCAGTGACCGGCAGCGACATCGTCAGCCGGATCGCCGGTGTGGGATCGCAGCTGTATACCCTGTCGTACAGCCGCAATCAGGAATATCAGGCCGATCAGTTCGGCGTCCGCTATGCCACCGCTGCGGGGTATCCCGGAACGGGTATGGCCGATGCGCTCGCTCGCCTGAACGATGCGCAGGCGCTGGCTGCACAGACCGCCGGGCGGGAAGCGAACGCCGTGCCGACGTGGATGAGCACCCATCCCAACGGAGCCGACCGGGTAAAGCGCGCCCGTGCGCTCGCGACCGGAAACGCGGCCCGCCCGGTGCAGGACGTCGCATATCTGCGCATGCTCGACGGGCTGCGCTATGACGACGATCCGGCGCAGGGCGTGGTCGACGGAACGACCTTCCGCCATCCCGGCCTCCGCATCCGCTTCGCCGCGCCCGCCGGCTACACGCTCGCCAACGGCACCGATGCGGTGACGATTGCGGGCGGCGGCGGGCAGGCGCAGTTCCGTATGGGCAGCGCGACCACCGACCTCGGCAGCTTCGTCCGGCAGCAACTGACCGCGCTGGGCGCGACCGGATCGGTCACGCCGCAGACGACGCGGATCAACGGCACCGACGTGGCGCTGGCAACGGTGCGCGCCACCGCCGACCGGCAGGCGGTCGACGTCACCATCGCCGCGTTCCGCTATCCCTCGGCAACCTATTACTTCCAGATCGTCACCCCCGCCGGACGTGGCATCGGCCCGTTCGAATCGCTGCTGAACAGCCTCGCGCCGCTGAACCAGGCAGAGGCGCAGGCGATCACCGGCAAGCGTATCCGGATTGCCACGGTGCGTGCAGGCGACACGGTGGACACGCTGGCGCGGCAGATGGCGTATCCCGATTTCCAGCGTGAGCGCTTCCTTGCGCTGAACGGACTGACGGCGGGCGAACGGCTGGTCCCCGGCCGGCTGGTGAAGCTGGTGGTACGCGGGTAACGACCTTCGGAGCCGGACCGGCCCCGCACCGACGGTGCGCAGGTCCGGCCCCGATCGCGTTTGCGCGTGGATAGCATCTCGCGGTTCGCCTGACCGCTTCGGCGATGCGCCACCGGCGACCGGCGTCGCGCAACCCCTTCACCCCGCCGACGGTCCATGCGATGGCGCAGCCATGGCACCATCCCATGACGTCATAATACTCGGCGCGGGCGGCGCGGGGCTGTTCTGCGCCGGCATCGCCGCACAGCGCGGGCGGCGCGTACTGGTCGTCGACCACGCACCCGAACCGGGACGAAAGATCGTCATTTCGGGCGGGGGACGGTGCAACTTCACCAATGTCGGCGCGACGTGGGACCGCTACGTCTCCGCCAATCCGCAATTCGCGCGATCCGCGCTTGGGCGCTACACCGCCGCCGATTTCGTCGCGCTGGTCGATACCCATGGCATCGCATGGCATGAAAAGACGCTCGGCCAGTTGTTCTGCGACGGATCGGCGCGACAGATCGTGGACATGCTGCTGCACGAAGCGGCGGGGGCGGAGATCGCGCTGGGCCGACCCGTACACGACGTGACCCATGCCGACGGCATGTTCACCGTGACCCATGGCGATCGCATCGGGACCGCCCCGACGCTTGTGATCGCGACCGGTGGACCGTCGATCCCGAAACTCGGCGCGACCGGCTTCGCCTATGATCTTGCCCGGCGCTTCGGCCTCAAGGTCGTCGAACCGCGCCCCGCACTGGTTCCGCTGACGCTCCCGCCCGAAGACGCGCTGTTCCGCGAATTGTCGGGCGTCGCCACCGACGTCGTCGCGACGGCGGCGGGGACGCGGTTCCGGGAAGCGGCGCTGTTCACCCATCGCGGCCTGTCCGGTCCGGCGATCCTTCAGGTGTCGTCCTATTGGCGGCACCGCGAGCCGGTCACGATCGATTTCGTCCCCGACCAGCCGCCGGGCTGGCTGCTTGCCGCCAAGCGCGCCCGGCCCCGCGCTGGCATGCGATCGGTGCTGGGCGCGGCGTTGCCCGACCGGCTGGCGGAGGCGCTGGCGGAACGCATCGCCTGTCCGGGCGAGATCGGCAACCAGCGCGATGCGGCCCTGACCGACATCGAACGGACCCTGTCGGGCTGGCGCTTCGATCCCAGCGGCACCGAAGGCTTCGCCAAGGCCGAAGTCACCGTCGGCGGCATCGCCACCGACGGGCTGAACCAGCGGACGATGGCGGCAAAGCACCTGCCCGGCCTGTATGCGATCGGCGAGGCGGTCGACGTCACCGGCTGGCTGGGCGGCTATAATTTCCAGTGGGCATGGTCCAGCGGCTGGGCGGCGGGACAGGCGGTGTGACGCGCAAGGCGTCGTTCGCGCCGGTCGTCGATGCCGCCACGCGCGTCCTGATCCTCGGCAGCCTGCCCGGCGATGCGTCGTTGCGGGCCGAACGTTATTACGCGCATCCGCAGAACCAGTTTTGGCGGCTGTTGTCGGCGGTCGTCGGCACCGACCTGCCTGCCCTGCCCTATCCCGACCGGCTGGACGCGCTGCGCGCATCCCGCATCGGCCTGTGGGACGTGGTCGCCAGCGCGACGCGCCCGGGCAGCAGCGACGCGGCGATCCGCGACGTCGCCGCCAACGACCTTGCCGCGCTGGTCGCGACCCTGCCCGCATTACGGCTGGTCGCGTTCAACGGCGGCACCGCGTGGCGGCAGGGACACCGGCTCGTCCCCGGAGTGCCGACGCTGGCGCTTCCGTCCAGCAGCCCGCTGCACACGATCGGCGTCGCGGCCAAGCAACCGGCATGGGATGCGATCGGCGCGTATCTGCACGACTGACCGATTGCGTGTGCAAGCGGTTGCAAAACCACCGCGTGCTGCCGCATAGCGTGGCCATGTCCGACGAACCCGATGTGTCCGCCCTCTCCTTCGAAGACGCGCTGCGTGAACTGGAAGGGATCGTCAGCCGGCTGGAAACCGGACAGGAAGACCTTCAGACCGCGATCGACCTGTACGCGCGCGGCGACCTGTTGCGCGGACAATGCGCCGCGCGGCTCGACGCGGCGCAGGCGCGGATCGAAGCGATCCGGGTCGATGCCGAAGGCCGTGCTTCCACCCAGCCGTTCGACGCCAAGTGATGGGATCGTCACCGCCCCCCGTTTCGCTGAACGCCGCGCTGCGTGAGATTTCGGCCGAAATGGACCGTCAGTTCGACGCGCTCCTGCCGATCCCCGGCGATCCGCGCGCCAATCTGTACCGTGCGATGCGCCACGCGGCGATCGGCGGGGGCAAGCGGCTGCGTCCGTTGCTGGTGTTCGCCACCGCGCGGCTGTTCAACGTCGACCGAATCCGCGCCGCCCGCGCCGCGACCGCGATCGAATGCATTCATGTCTACAGCCTCGTCCATGACGATCTGCCCGCGATGGACGACGACGACGTCCGGCGCGGCAAGCCGACTGTCCACAAGGCCTATGACGAAGCGACCGCGATCCTTGCCGGCGACTGCCTGCATGCGCTGGCGTTCGAGATTCTCGCGCACGAGGCGACGCATCCCGACGCGCATGTCCGTATCGAACTGATCGCATCGCTGGCGAAGGCGTCGGGTCCGTCGGGCATGGCGGGCGGACAGGCGATGGATCTGGAGGCCGAACGCACGACGCTCGACCTGAACACCGTCACCCGGTTACAGGCGATGAAGACCGGCGCGCTGATCGCCTGTTCGGTCGAGGCGGGGGCGATCCTCGGCCGCCTGCCGCTAGATCAGCGGACCGGGCTGCACGGCTATGCCCGCGACATCGGCCTCGCTTTCCAGATCGCCGACGACATTCTCGACGTCGAAGGCGACGAGGCGGCGGTGGGCAAGGCGCTGCGCAAGGACGGCGAGGCGGGCAAGGAGACGTTCCTGTCGCTGCTCGGCCTCGACCGCGCGCGCGAACAGGCCCGGTTGCTGGTCGAACAGTCGATCGAGCATCTGCGCGACTTCGGGCACGAGGCCGATCTGCTGCGCGCCATCGCCCGCTACGTGCTGGAGCGCGACCGTTGAGCGCGCGGGTCGGCGTCTATCCGGGCACGTTCGATCCGGTGACGCTGGGGCATATGGACATCATCAGGCGCGGCGCGAAGCTGGTCGACCGGCTGGTGATCGGCGTCACGACCAATCCGTCGAAGTCGCCGATGTTCACGCTCGACGAACGCCTGTCGATGGTCGAGCGCGAGGTGGCCAGCGTCGATGGCGACATCACCGTGGTCGCGTTCGACGCGCTGCTGATGACCTTTGCCGAGCGGCAGGGGGCCAGCGTGATCGTGCGCGGCCTGCGCGCGGTGGCCGATTTCGAGTATGAATATCAGATGGCGGGCATGAACCAGCAGATCAACGACCGCATCGAAACGGTCTTTCTGATGGCCGACGTTTCGCTGCAACCGATCGCGTCGCGGCTGGTGAAGGAAATCGCGATGTACGGCGGTGCGATCGGGAAGTTCGTGACTCCGACGGTCCATGACGACGTCACGGCCCGCGTCGAACGCCTCGGCCGCAAGGGCGACTGACCGAAGCCGAAAGCACATGGCACGCACGATACGCGGTCACGGGCTTACATCAAAACGCCCTACCGTCGCCGGACCAGCCATCCGGTAACCAGCGCTGCGACGACCGCGATGCCGCCGCCCGCCAGCACCTGCCACGACGGCAGCCACCGCCCGATCGCGGCGGTCAGCCCGTGGCCGAACCAGTAGCCGATCGACACGAACACCGTCGCCCACACCAGCGCGGCGGTCCCGTTCAGCGCCATGAACCGGGCGGTCGGCAGACGGGTGGTCCCGATCGCGACCGGGCTGACCGTCCGCAGCCCGTAGAGAAAGCGAAACGCGAACACGAACAGCGTCGGATGCCGGTCGAACGCCCGCAGCGCGCGGGCGAAGGCAGGTCGCGCCGACACCCGCCGCACGCGCGGATGGTCGCGGAAACGGCGCCCGCCCGCAAAGAACAGCTGGTCCGCGACGAACGACCCCGCCGCCGCCGCCAGCACCGCGCCGACGAATGGAAACGTGCCGCGCTGGACCATGATTCCGCCCAGCACGACCATCGTCTCGCCTTCCAGCCCCGCGCCTAGGAACAGCGCGGCAAGACCGTATCGGGCGATCAGAATCTCGATCGTCATGGGCGGACGACCTGCATCCGCCTACAGTAGCGGAGTTGGTGGAACGGTCCAGTGCGCGTGGGTGCACCAACCCGTTGTTCCGTCTCGGGTAATTGCGTGGCGACGAACGATGCCCGGTCCGATGCGAACGGTTCTGTTCGCGACTGATTTGGTCTAGGAACACGGCATGCTCGCGCCCCCCCCGTCCCCGCTCGCCCGTCCGGGCGCCGTTGCCCGCTGGTTATGGTTCGTCGCCGTGCTGGTCGTGGCGATGGTCGTCGTCGGCGGCATCACCCGCCTGACCGAATCCGGCCTGTCGATCACCGAATGGAAGCCGCTGTCGGGCACGATCCCGCCGCTGACCGCTGCGGCATGGGAAGCCGAATTCGCCAACTACCGGCGCATTCCCGAATATCAGCTTCTGAACCAAGGCATGACCCTGACCCAGTTCAAGGCGATCTTCTTCTGGGAATATGTCCATCGGCTGCTCGGACGGATCATCGGTCTCGCCTTTGCCCTGCCGCTGCTGTGGTTCTGGGTCCGGCGGGCGGTCCCGACCGGATATAAGGGGCGGCTGCTGGCGCTGCTTGCGCTCGGCGGACTACAGGGCGCGGTCGGCTGGTGGATGGTCGCGTCGGGCCTTTCCGATCGTACCGACGTGTCGCACATCCGCCTGTCGGTTCATCTGCTCAACGCGATGCTGATCCTTGCGGGCATCGTGTGGACCGCGCTCGACCTGCGCGAACTGGCAGCGAACCGGGCGGCGCGACCGGCGCGCTTGACGCGTATCGGGGCCGTCGCCGGACTCGTGCTGTTCGTCCAGCTGCTGTTCGGCGCATGGGTCGCCGGGCTGAATGCCGGACTGGTCACCGACGAATGGCCGCTGATGAACGGGCGCTTCTTTCCGGCTGCCGAATGGGCGGCGCGACGGCCGCTGGATGCGATCGTCAACGATCCATGGGTGGTCCACTTCATCCATCGGTGGTGGGCGTGGGTCGCCGTCGCCGCGCTGGTGATCCTCGCGCGCGCCGCGAAGCGCGCCGGCCACCCAAAGGTCGCCCGCGCGATCCATATCGCCTTCGGTGTCCAGATCCTGCTGGGCATCTCGACCGTCGTCACCGGCATGCGGATCGAGGTCGCGGCGCTGCACCAGTTGGTCGGTGCATTGCTGGTCGTCGCCACGACATGGGGCGCGCACGCCGCCGGTCGCCGCAACCGGGTATCATAATACCCGTCAGCAAAGCCGCGGTTTACTTGACTTATCGGGCTGCGTTGGGCAATTGGCCTTCGTTCGCACCGGTCCGTCACGGACCGGCTGCGGTAGTTATCCCGAAAGGTCAGCCCCATGAAGGCGCTCATGAAGACCACCAAGTCGGTTAAGCCGCACGAGGTGGAGAAGAAATGGCATATCGTTGATGCCGACGGCCTGGTGGTCGGACGCGCTGCGTCGATCATCGCCAACGTCCTGCGCGGCAAGCACAAGACGTCGTTCACCCCGCATGTCGATTGCGGTGACAACGTCGTCGTGATCAATGCCGACAAGATCCGCTTCACGTCGAACAAGGCGAAGAAGAAGGTCTACTACAAGCACACCGGCTATGCCGGCGGCATCAAGGAAATCACCGCCGAGAAGGTGCTGGAGGGTCGTTTCCCCGAGCGCGTTCTGGAAAAGGCCGTGGAGCGGATGATCCCGCGCGGCCCGCTGGGTCGTGACCAGATGCGCAACCTGCGCATCTTCAAGGGCACCGAGCATCCGCACGAGGCGCAGAACCCTCAGGTTCTCGACATCGCCGGCATGAACCGCAAGAACAAGGTGGGCGCATAATGTCCGACAACCGCCAGTCCCTTTCCGACCTCGCCGGCCTGACGGGCCAGCAGGCACCGGCGCCTGCTCCGCAGGCCGCGCCGCAGATCGACGTCGCCGGGGAAGACGCTCCCGTCGCACCGGTCGAACCGCCGCGTCCGACCATGCCGCTGCGCGCGCAGGAAATCGACGCCTATGGCCGCGCCTATGCGACCGGCCGCCGCAAGGACGCCGTCGCCCGCGTGTGGCTGAAGCCCGGTTCGGGCAAGATCACGATCAACGGCCGCGATCAGGAAGTGTATTTCGCACGTCCGACGCTGCGTCTCGTCATCAACCAGCCGTTCGGCGTCGCCGACCGCACCGGTGCGTATGACGTGATCTGCACCGTCAAGGGCGGTGGCCTGTCGGGTCAGGCCGGCGCGGTCAAGCACGGCATCAGCCAGGCGCTGACCCGCTACGAGCCGGTTCTGCGTGCGCCGGTGAAGGCCGCCGGGTTCCTGACCCGCGACAGCCGCGCCGTCGAGCGTAAGAAGTACGGCAAGGCGAAGGCCCGTCGCAGCTTCCAGTTCTCGAAGCGCTAAGGCGACAGGACACGTCTGGCGGGGCAGCAAGTTCCCGCTTTGCGTCGAACTGCCGAAAAATGGGGCGGTCCGGTTACGGGCCGCCCTTTTCGTTTCGCGCGCAACCGGGTAGCAGGGCCGGTCCGCCACGCCGGCGGCCGCTGGAACGAGACCATAATGACATCGCGCGCCAAGACTTCGCTGCTCCCCCTCGCCGATGCCGATCTTTGGCCCGAGGAACTGCGGCGCAGCATGTCCGACCGGCTGTTCACCATCGCGTTCGGCGCGATCCAGTGGCCATGGCTGTTGCGCAGCCTGTCCGGCGGCAAGCGGTCGGTGAAGGCGAAGCTGATCGCCGATCTGGGCCTCGCCCCCGACGCGCTGCCCAATCTGGGTAGCTGGAAGGCCGATACCGGCTATCTCTCGCTGATCGTCGATCGCATCGCCGCCGACCGTCCGCGCACCGTCGTCGAACTTGGCACCGGCGCGTCCAGTCTCGTCACCGGTGCGGCACTGGCCAAACATGGCGGTGGACAGCTTATCAGCTTCGACCAGCATGCCGGCTTCGTCGACGCGACGCGCGAATGGCTCGCCGAACATGGGGTGAAGGCCGATCTGCGCGCCGCGCCACTGGTCGAGTCGCCGGGCGACTGGCCGGGGGTCTGGTACGACATCGACTCGTTGCCCGATCAGGTCGACATGCTCCTGATCGACGGCCCGCCATGGACGATCCATCCGTTCGTGCGCGGCGCGGCGGAAACGCTGTTCGACCGGCTGCCGGTTGGTGGCATCGTGATGCTCGACGACGGCGCACGCCCCGGCGAGCGGATCGTCGCCCAACGCTGGCGGAAGCGTTGGCCGAATTTCCGCTTCGAACTCGTCAATCGCGGGACCAAGGGCACGTTGATCGGACAGCGTCTGTCGTAAACGGCGGATCGGGCCATCCGATAGCAGGCAGCGCCAAGTCGGTCCGGTGCCAAGTCGGTCAGGCCTCAAGTCCATCCGGTCACGCTGTTGAAAGATCGCATCCCACCGTTCATCCTGAGTAGCCATTGAGCTTGTCGAAATGGCGTATCGAAGGACCGTAGCGGGATGCTTCGATACGGTCTTCGGCTACCTTAAGCCCCTACCTCGCACGCACGGTTACGATGGCTGTGCCCCTCACCCCGCCCGTTCCGTGACCGCCTCGTCCGGCGCACCCATCCGGCGCGCGATCGTCTCGAACCTGCCGCCCTCGATCCGGATTTCGTTGAACGACGGCGGATCGTCGCGCGTACGCATCGACAGCGTGCCTGCGCCGATCATCCGCAGCGTGGCGTCGCCATTACGATGCGCGACATCGAACGGATCGTGGACATGCCCCGACAGCACGGCATGCGCCCCGGCCGCTGCGACCGCGTCCAGCGCGCGTGCGCCGTTGCGCGTTTCCCCGCTGGATTTGGTGCCGACATCGATCAATGGGTGATGCGCGGCGATGAAGATCAGGTCGCCTTCCGGCACCCGTTCGATCAGCTTGAGCGTACGCGCCAGTCCGCTGTTGCCGACATAGCCCTTCGACCAGTCCCAGCGTAACTGGAACCGCGCGGTGGTCTTCAGCGGCACGATCGCGACGCCCTTGATGTCCAGCGGGCGCTCGATCATCCGTTCCAGCCGTTTGTACCGCCGATACGGCCGGATGAACCGCGCGAACAGATTGTAGAGCGGCAGGTCGTGATTGCCGACTTCGACCGTCACCGGCCGGTCGAGACTTTCCAACCATTGCGCCGCCGCCTCGAACTCGGCGGCGCGCGCGCGCATCGTCAGGTCGCCGGTCATGATGATCGCGTCGGGCAATTCCCGGCGGACCGCTTCGCCGAACCATGCGAGCGCCGCCTTGTCCTCCGCGCCGAAATGAACGTCGCTGACATGGAACAGGCGGATCATGAACGGCTCCCCGGAAATACGAATAGCTGCAAACGCGCGACCGCGCTCAGCGCTCCGTCCGGATCGACAGCGCGGCGGCCCCGCCCGCCACCGCCAGCACCGCCAGCACGACGAACACCGCGCCCAGCCCGGTTCCCGCCGGCACCATCGCGGCAAGGATCGGGGGCACGCAGGCGGGCAGCGTGTTGGTCAGGTTCAATATGCCCAGATCGCGTCCGCGCGTGGCGGGCGACGGCAGCAACTGCATCGCCAGCGCGGTATGCAGTGCAAGGAAGACCGACAGTCCGGTCATCGCCATGCCATAGCCGACCGTCGCCATGCCGAACCCGCTGGCCGATGCCATCAGGACCAGCCCGGCCGCGACCACCGCCGTCGCGCCACCGAGGAACGGCTTGCGCCCGCCCGCCCGGTCGGACATCCGCCCGGCGACGATCGTCGCGACCATCGCGACGCCAGTTACCACCGCCATCGCCCGCGCGACCGGCCCGGCGGGATCGCCGCCGCCGCGCCACAGATCGGCGAAGTGGAAAAAGGCATAGGCTGTCAGCCCGTTGCCCGCCGCCTGCATCGCCAGCCGTGCGATCCATGCACGCCACAGGTCCGCCCGCGACCGCGGCGTCGATGCCCGTACCGGAGTCGCGCTCCCCCCGTCCCCGCCGCCGCGTTCGCGCACGAACAGCAGGAACGGTGCGATCATCGCCACGCACAACGCGACGTTGACGACGAACCGCGCGGCTTCTCCGGCGAACAGCGGCAGCGTGACCACCGCCGCCGACAGCACGCCGACCGGGTGCGACATGCCCAGCAATCCCGATACCCGCCCCTTGCGGTCGTCGGGCACCTCGTCGGCGATCACCGCGACCATCGGCGCGAACATCAGGTTCAGCGCCACCTGCCACGCCGCGACGGCGATCAGCAGCGTCGCGGGGGTCGTCGCCCGATGCACCGCACCAAACGCCAGCGCGATCAGGATCAGGCCCAGCGCGATCCATGGCCGGCGCGTACCATGGCGACGCCAGCCCCGGTCGCTCAACCACCCCGCCGCGATATTGGCGATGCTGGCGACCACCGCGCCGCCCAGCACCGCCCATCCCAGCAACGTGACGCGGTTCCCCGGATCGACCGCCGCGACCTTGACCGGCAACAGGATCGATACGAACGGCATGAACGCCACGAACAGCCCGCAATAGGCGAGCACGTACAGCGGCACGAACCCGCGCGCGGGAACGGTCGCGTGGGTCAGCGTCCCGCGATCCGGCGCAGCGCGGCGGCCAGAAGCGCGATGGTATAGGGCTTGTGCAGCAGTTCGAACCCCATCGTGCCGTGCCGCGCGATCACGTCGCTATAGCCGCTGGTCAGCAGCACCGGCAGGTCCGGCCACCGCTCGCGGATATACGCCCCCAGCTCCAGCCCGCCGATGCCCGGCATCACCACGTCGGAGAACACGATGTCGAAAGCATCCGGCGTCGCCTCGATCCGGTCGATCGCCGCCTGTCCATGCCCGGCCGACGTCGTGACGAAACCGATCGCCTCCAGCGCCTGACACGTCGTCGATCCGACGTCGGCATTGTCCTCGACCACCAGCACGCGCAACCCGTCGCCCTCCACCGCACCGTCGGCGTCGCGCGTCGTGGGCGCAGGTGCTTCCGGGGCGGCGACGTTGGGCAGGTACAGCGTGAACACCGTATCGCCCGGCACGCTGGTCGCGCGAATCTCGCCGCCCGACTGTTTGGCGAATCCGAATACCTGGCTCAGCCCCAGCCCGGTGCCCTTGCCCAGCCCCTTGGTCGTGAAGAACGGTTCGAAGATCCGTGCCAGCGTGTCGTCGTCGATTCCCGACCCGGTATCGGCGATCGATACCGCGACATAGCCACCCGGCACCGCCGGCTGCGTGGCGGTCGCCGGAATGGCGTCGATCCGGTCGACCGAGATCGTCAGCCGCCCCTCCCCCGCCATCGCATCGCGGGCGTTGGCGGCGATGTTGACGATCGCGGTGTCGAACTGGTTGGGATCGACATCGACATACGCGGGACGATCGCCGGGACGCAGCACGACGTCGATCCGCGATCCCGCCAGCGTCCGCACGATATCGCCCAGCGCGGCGATCGCATCGTTGGCGTCGAACACCGTCGGCTGCAACGCCGATCGCCTCGCGAACGCCAGCAACTGCCCGGTCAGTCGCGCCGCGCGGTCGACCGTGTCGCTGATCGCGCCCAGATAGCGTTCGCGCCGCGCGTCGGTCAGCGTCGGCTGGCGCAACAGGTCGACCGATGACCGGACGATCGTCAGCAAATTGTTGAAATCATGCGCGACCCCGCCGGTCAGCTGACCGATCGCCTCCATCTTCTGGCTCTGGCGCAGCGCGTCCTGTGCGGTGACCAGCGCGTTGGTCCGGTCCGCCACCTGTTCCTCCAGCGACGCGGCCAGCGCCGCCAGCTCGCGCTCGGCCCGGCGACGTTCGGTGGCGGCACGGGTCCGCTCCGCGACCTCGCGGATGAACGCGACCTCGTCGTCGCGCCACGTCCGTGCCTCCCCGTGATTGGCATAGATCAGCGCCACGATTCCGCTCTGTTCGGTCAGCGGCATGTTGATGAACGCCCGCGCGTTGATCGCTTCCAGTTCGGCCGCGCCATGTGCGGTCCGCGCATCGGTCCGCGCGTCGGCGACCACGGCGGTTTCGCCCCGCTTCAGATCCTCGATATAGCTACCATAATCGCGGAAATGCAGCACGCCCGCGATCGTCGTCACGCCCGGCGCATTCCAGTCGCGCTCGATCGTGATCGTTTCCGCCTCGCGATCGACCAGACCGTAGCCGACCCGGTCGACGCCCAGCGCCTCGCCGATGATCCGTGAGGCCGCGACGCCCATCTCGATCGGGTCGTCCAGCATGCGCAGCGTGTCGTTCAGATCGGACATCGCACCGCGCATCTGTTCCAGCCGCTTGTAATCGGTGACGTCGATCGACACGCCGGTCAACCGCACGACCTCCCCCGACTGGTCGCGCGTCGGTTGCCCACGGCTGGCGATCCAGCGGCGTTCGCCACCGGCCGTGCGGATGCGGAACTCGATCTCCAGCCCCTTGCCGCCAAAGCTGGCCTCGACCGCCGCGATCAGCGCGGCACGATCGTCGCGATGGACGATGCCCAGCACCTCGGCCTGCGACGGCGGATAATCGGCCGGATACCCGCAATTGGTGCGACAGATGTCGGACGTGGTCAGCACACAGGTCGCGCGGTCCAGCGTCCATGTCCCGAACCGGCCGGCCTCCAGCGCGAAATGCATCTCGCGCTCGCGCTCTTCCTGTTCGCGGAACCGCCCGGCAAGCTCGGCCATCAGCGCGGTATTGCTCGACTCCAGCCCGGCCAGCCGTTCGCGCTCAAGCGTCACGTCCACCTGACTGGCGAAGAAATAGACCAGCCGGTTGTCGGCGTCATGGACCGGTGCCAGCAACAACCGGTTCCAGAACGGCTCGCCCGTCCGGCGATAGTTGCGGATGTCGACCTCGACCGATCGCACCTCCTCGACCGCTTCCCGAATTTTGGCCACCGCGACCGGATCGGTATCCTCGCCCTGAAGGAAACGGCAATTGCGCCCGACGATCTCGTCGCGATCATATCCGGTCAGCCGGCAGAACGCATTGTTGGCGAACACCACCGGATTGTCGGGCAGGCGGGGATTGGTGATGATCATCGGCATGCGCGTGGCGCGGACCGCAGCCACGAACGGGTCGGTGCCCGTTTCCATCCCGGCAATTTCAAGGGCAATGCGGCGGTCGTCGCTCGCGGCCTGATCGGTCATGCCGTTCGACGTCATCCTACCGCTTGCCCTCATCCTATGTCGCAACCTTGCCCGCCGCACCATGAGCGCGCAAGCGGCGCGATCATCGGGCGAACGGAGCGATGCGTACCGATCCGGGGAAGGTCATACGACCGAACCCTGTTTTCCCCGGCGCGTTCAACACCGGTCGGCGCGGATGGTTTCGCGGCGCCTTACCGACGGACGTCCAGTCCGCCCTCAAGGAACGCCTCGATATCGGCATGGCGGAAGAGGCTGGCGTCGCCGGGCAGCGAATGTTTGAGGGCGGCAACGGCCAGCCCCCAGCTGGCGGCGGTCGCTTCGTCCTGTCCCGACATCAACGCGTGCAGCACGCCGCTGGCAAAGGCGTCACCACC
Source organism: Sphingomonas sp. CFBP 13720 (assembly GCF_014842075.1). Classification (GTDB taxonomy): domain Bacteria; phylum Pseudomonadota; class Alphaproteobacteria; order Sphingomonadales; family Sphingomonadaceae; genus Sphingomonas. The sequence goes on along the minus strand of NZ_JACYVA010000004.1, from coordinate 80,877 downwards.
GCCGATCCGGTCGACGATTCCCGATATCGCAACTTCCTGCGTCTGGACCGACCCGGCGGGAGTATCGATCCGCGCCGACAGCCGGTGCCGATCGGCATCGTCGACATGCCGCGCGGTCGATGCGATGTGCTTCAGGTTCGGGAACGCGGCGAACGCGGCGTCGGCAGCCTCGCGCCGACGATCCTCGCCGTCGCCCGAAAATTCCTTGCCCAGCAACAGCGACACGTCACGATGATTGCCGAACAACAGGTCGGCCAGCCCGACCAGCCGGGTCAGCACCGCGCGCGGATCGCTGTCCCATGCGTCCCACAGCCGGGCACGGTAATTGCCGTCGAACGACACGGTCAGTCCCCGCGCCTTCGCCGCTTCAGCCGCCGCGATCGCGGCGCGCGCCGTGGCGTCGCCCAGCGCCGGGGTGATGCCCGACAGGTGCAGCCGGGTACAGCCGTCCAGCAGCGTGTCCCAATCCCACGCATCCTCCGGCGCGATGGCAAAGCCCGACCCCGCGCGGTCGTACACGATGTCCGACGCGCGCAGCCCCGCCCCGGCGCTCAGGAAATACAGACCCATCCGGCCGTCGCGCGTGGCGACGCGCGAACAGTCGACGCCCTGCGCACGCAATGCCGACACGGCACCCCGGCCCAGCGGGCTGTCCGGCACCGCGCTGGCCATCGCCGTCGCATGTCCCAGATTGCTCAGGCCCACCGCGACATTGGCTTCGGCCCCGCCGACATGCACGTCGAACCGCCCGGTCTGCATCAGCAGTTCGCGGCCGGGCGCGGTGAGGCGCAGCAGCAGTTCGCCGAAGCACAGGATCATCGCGCCAGCCACCCGCCATCGACCGCAAGGATATGCCCGCTGACGTAATCCGACGCGGACGACGACAGGAACACCGCCGCACCGCCCAGATCGCCGGCATCGCCCCAGCGCCCTGCCGGGATCCGCTCGACGATCTGGCGGTTGCGCGTCTCGTCGGCCTGCAACGCGGCGGTATTGTTGGTGGCGATATAGCCCGGTGCGATCGCGTTGACGTTCACGCCCTTCGCCGCCCATTCGTTCGCCAACAGCTTGGTCAGCCCGCCGATGCCCGACTTGGACGCGGTATAGCTCGGCACGCGCACGCCGCCCTGAAACGTCAGCATCGATGCGATGTTGACGATCTTGCCGCGACCCTGCGCCACCATGTGCCGCCCCGCCGCCTGCGACAGGAAGAACACCGATTTCAGATTGGTGTCGATCACCGCGTCCCAATCTTCCTCGGTGAAATCGAGACTGTCGTTGCGACGGATGATACCCGCGTTGTTGATCAGGATGTCGAGGCCACCCAGCGTGTCGATCGTCTGTTCCACCACGCCCGCGACCGGGGCAATGGTCGACAGGTCCGCCGATACGATCTCCGCTTTGCGGCCCAGCGCGCGCGCCTTGTCTGCGGTGTCGGTGGCGGGCGTGCGGCCGATCAGCGCCACGTCGGCACCGGCGGCGGCCAGCGCCAGCGCGATCGCCTGTCCGATGCCGGTGTTCGCGCCGGTGATGGCCGCGACGCGGCCGCTAAGGTCGAAGGGGTTCATGTCGTACTTCCTCGTATCCCCGCGCAGGCGGGGATCCAGTGTCACGGGCGTCGCGCATGCGGCGCTGGATCCCCACCTGCGCGGGGATACGCAGCCTTATGCGAGCTGGCAGATATCCAGCACGTTCATGTCGGTGTAATCCTGGTTCTCGCCCGCCATCGCCCAGATGAAGGCATAGGCGCGGGTGCCCGAACCCATGTGCACCGACCAGGGCGGCGAAATGACCGCTTCCTCGTTGCCCATCACGATGTGACGCATGGCTTCGCCCTCGCCCATGTAATGGAACACCTTGTCGTTGTCGGTGGGCAGTTCGAAGTAGAAATAGATTTCGCTGCGACGCTCGTGGATGTGCGGGGGCATCGTGTTCCACACGCTGCCCGGCTTCAGCACCGTCAGGCCCATGACCAGCTGCGCCGAATCGCACACGCCGGGAATGACGAGCTGATAGATCGTCCGCTCGTTCGATTCCTCAAGGCTGCCGCGCTCCAGCGCGTTCGCATCGGCGATGCCCAGCTTGCGGGTGGTGAAGCCCTTATGCGCCGGACACGACGCGATGTAGAAACGTGCACCCGCGCCGCTGAACTCGACGTCGCTGGCACCCATGGTGACGTAGACGCAATCCTTGTTGCCCAGCGTGAACACTTCGCCGTCGACGGTCAGCGTGCCTTCGACCTCACCGACATTGACGACCGCCATCTCACGGCGCTCAAGGAACGGATGCCCCGCCGCCGACTTCGGCTCGGTCTGTGCGGGCAGCTTCACCGGGGTCGCGCCTACTGCGACGCCACCGATCACGAACCGGTCGGCATGGGTGTAGTTCAGTACGCATTCGCCTTCGCGGAACAGCCCCTCGATCAGATACCGGTCGCGCAGTTCCTCGTTGGAAACGCATTCCATCATATCGGGATGCGTTGCGTAATAGGTGCGGTCGAACATGGCTCTCTCCATCAGGTAACCGGTATCAGGATCAAGTGGACCCGGCGCCGGTCGTTCAGTGCGAAACGGTCTGCGGCGTTCCTAAAGCGACGCGCCCCGCCCGTCGACCCGTTTTTCGTTGCGAACCGGCGGCGTGACGGGAAAAGCCGCGTTTCCTCCCGTATTCGCTCAGCATCGCAGGTTCCGAAGGCTGAATTGCGTGTTCACATGATGGGAGATACCAGACAGCAGCGACCTCCGATCATACATTGAGTTTGACACCGGTTTCCTGACGATCCGTTCAACCCGTCCTTGCCACGTTTCGTGGCGGCGGCTAGGGGCCGCCTCGGTTCCGGTGTCACGCCGGGTCCGAAGCACGCCGGTGCCCCTCGGGGCTTGAAACGGGAATGCGGTGCGGGGTTTGCCCCTATGCCGCGGCTGTCCCTGCAACTGTAAGCGGTGAGCGAAGCCTGCACGCCGGTCCCTGGACCGGCAGCCACTGGGATATTCCCGGGAAGGCGCTGGCCGAGCGACGACCCGCGAGCCAGGAGACCTGCCGGCGCGTGGTCGCTCTTGCCCTGGCCCAGAGGAGGCCGAGGCCGGTTCTCCGTGTGGAGCGACGAACCTGGCGGCGGGGGCCGCATCGGGATCGTGAGCCGGGCGCGGGGTTGCCGCCGGGAACGCGATACCGACCGTTCGTCACGGCACGTCCCCGCCGCCGCGCTCCGTCACGGCACCCCGGGGAAGACCGATGTTCAAGACCATAGTTACCGTCGCCGCACTGCTGGCCGGCACCTCCGCCTTTGCACAGGCGCTGCCGGGCGAAGCGACAGCGACCGGCGATGCCGACACGATCCTCGTCACCGGCTCGCGCTCGCTTGACGGGACTCCCGCCGATCTGAACGGATCGTCGTTCACGCTGCTCGATGCGAAGGCGTTGCAGGATCGCCAGACGCGCGTCGTCTCCGACATCCTGCGCGACGTGCCCGGCGTCGCCGTCAGCCGGTCGGGCGGCACCGGCGGTCTGACGCAGGTGCGGCTGCGCGGGTCCGAAGCGAACCACACGCTGGTGCTGATCGACGGGATCGAGGCATCGGACCCGTTCCTCGGCGAATTCGACTTTGCCACGCTGATCGCCGACGACGTCGCCCGGATCGAAGTGCTGCGCGGTCAGCAATCCGCCACCTATGGCTCCGACGCGATCGGCGGCGTGATCCACTACATCACCGCCAATGGCGCGGAGGCACCCGGCGTGCGCGGCCGGATCGAGGGCGGGTCGTTCGGCACGGTCGGCGGGGCGGCACGCGTCGCGGGCGTGACCGGCGGGCTGGACTATGTCCTGTCCGGCGCGTTGCAATCGACCGACGGCACCCCGGCGGCACGTCGCGGCATCGGCAACGACGATCTGGGCGCGGACAACCGGCAACTGGCCGGCAAGCTGGCCTATAGCATCGCCCCCAACCTGCGGCTGTTCGCCACCGGCCGCTATGGCCGGTTGCAGGCCGATACCGCGCCGCAGGATTTCGACTTCACCTCGCCCACCTATGGCTTCGTGGTCGACGGCGACGACGCCACCACATCGCGCAGCTTCCTCGGCCTCGTCCGCGCCGAGCTCGACCTGATGGACGGCGCATGGACGCAGGCGGCGACGGTCCAGCTGAACGACACCCATCGCAGCGCACGATCGGGCGGCGACCTGACCTCCGACAATCGCGGCGAGCGGTTCAAGGCAGCCTATGACAGCACCGCCCGCTTCACCGGGGGCACGCTGCGCCACGCCGTGACGCTGGCCGCAGACTTCGAACGCGAGCGGTTCCGGTCGGTCGCGGTCTTCGCCCCCTCCCCCGCCAATGACGGACGCAGCACCGACAATGTCGGCATCGTCGGCGAATACGACCTGCGCGTCGGCGACGATATCGGCTTCGGCGCATCGCTGCGTCGCGACCTGAACGACCGGTTCGAGGATGCGACGACGTGGCGGGTCCGCGGCAGCTATGCGATCGTCCCCGCCCTGCGCATCCGCGCCGCCGCCGGATCGGGCATCAAGAACCCGACCAATTACGAACTGTTCGGCTTCGATCCGAGCAGCTTCATCGGCAACCCGAACCTGAAGCCCGAAAAGTCGGAAGGCATCGAAGCCGGCGTCGACATCGTCCCCGCCCCCGGCATGCGGATCGGCGCGACGCTGTTCCGATCGGTCCTGCGCGACGAGATCTTCACGACGTTCAGCCCGACCTTCGTCTCGTCCCCCGCCAATCGCACCAGCCGGTCGCGCCAGCGCGGCATCGAGGTCGCGGCGCACGCCCCGGTCGGCGCAGGGTTCCTGATCGACCTCGCCTACACCTATCTCGACGCGATCGAGGCGGAACGCGAGGAAGTCCGCCGCCCGCCACAGATCGCATCGGCCAACGTCACGTGGCGCGCACCCGCCGACCGGTTCGGCGCGACGCTGACCGCACGCTATAATGGCAAGACGTTCGATTCGAACTTCACCAACCTGCCGCTGGGACCACGGGTGCGACTGGACGATTATGTGCTGGTGAACCTTGCCGCCGATGCCAAGCTGACCGACCGGTTACAGGCGTTCGCCCGCGTCGAGAACCTGTTCGCGGAACGGTATGAGGACGTGTTCACCTATCGCACGCCGGGTCGCGCCGCCTATGCCGGCATCCGCGCCGGCTTCTGATGGACCGCCGCCGATCAGTGCGCGGGCGCGATCGCGTCGGCCAGCCGTTCGGCGGCAAGGACATAGGCGGGGCCGCCACACACGGTCCACGCCTGTGGCAGGTCGATCCGGCCGATCCGGCGAATCGCGGGATGGGCGAGCAGTTCCGTGCCCCGATCGACCACCGCCGCATCCTCGCTGCGCAGCAGCCGGTCGGGGCGCGCCGCGACCATTTCCTCCAGCGACAGTTGCGACAGCGCCGGCTTGCCCAGCCGCGTCGCCAGATTGACCAGCCCGACCCGGCCCATCAATTCGTCGACCAGCGTCCCCGACCCGGTCAGATATCCACGCCGCTGATAATCGGCGGCAACCCGGCCCCCGCCCGCCGCGCCGTCGATCCGCGCCAGCGCCCGGTCCATGCGCGCCACCAGCGCGTCGGCGCGCGGACGATGGCCGACGGCATCGCCCACCTGTCGCAACTGCGCGACGATATCGTCATAGCGCGCGACCCAGTTCAGCGGCACGGTGCGAAACTGCCGGTCCGGCAGCGCCGCGAGTGCCGGTGCGGGAAACCCGGCATCGGTCAGCACCAGATCGGGGGCAAGATGCAGCAGGTCTTCGGCGGACGCATCGATCACCGGCAACCGGCTGGCGCGCGCCGCCCCGGCGGACAGCGACGGATCGCGCGACAATCGCGTCAGCCCCGCAATCTGATCGTCGTCGGCCAGTGCCAGCAACTGCTGATCGGCGCACAGGTTGAGCGACACGATCCGCTGCGGTCGCACGGTTTCGGGCACAGGTCGGGTAACGGCCGGACCGCAACCGGCGAGCAACAGCAGCGGGAGCAGACGGCGCATCGGGCCAATGGGCCGGAGTTTCGTCGGAGGGCAAGCGGTTTCGGCGGGTCCGGGTTCCGCCCCGGCTTGGAGCGTCGGGCCGGATCGCCCCCCGCACGATCCTCGGGCCTGCGGGGCATGGTCGACCCGATGCCGGGGACCGTCGCGAAACGATGGCGGGGGGAGCATGCCCGGCACGCAACCGCTGCGGAGGAGAACGCCGCCCTCTACCAGCCTTTGGCCAATGCCCTTCCCCATGTCGGGAAGGAACTGGCGTGACCCGGGCCGTCTTCATTCTCCTGCTCGGTTGCCTCGTCGTCGCCGCCGTATCGCTGGCGGTCGGGCCGGTCGCGCTCGCCCCCGCCCGCATTCTCGCGGCCTTCGCCCATACCGACGACGTCGCCGCCACCATCCTGTTCCAGCTACGTCTTCCCCGCACGCTGGTCGCGCTTCTGGTCGGGGCGATGCTTGGCCTCGGCGGGGCGGCGTTGCAGGGCTATCTGCGCAACCCCCTCGCCGAACCGGCGGTGCTCGGCGCATCGAACGGCGCGGCGCTCGGGGCGGTCGTTGCGCTGTACTTCGGTCTCGCCGCCGTCCAGCCGCTCGCCCTGCCGCTGCTCGCGATCGTGGGCGCGCTGGTCGCGCTGCTGCTCCTGTTCGCACTGGCGGGACGGGGGGAAAGCGCGTTGACGCTGATCCTCGGCGGCATCGCGGTGTCGATGCTCGCGGGCGCGGGGATCAGCCTCGCGCTCAACCTGTCGCCCAATCCGTTCGCCGCGATGGAGATCGCGACATGGCTGATGGGATCGCTTGCCGACCGGTCGATGCAGCATGTCTGGATCGCGCTCCCCTGCGTCGCGATCGGCGGCGCGCTGCTGTTCGTCGATGGCCGGGCGTTCGATGCCCTGACGCTGGGGGAGGATGGCGCCCGAGCGCTGGGCGTCGACCTTCGCCGCGTCCGCATCCGGTTGCTGCTGGGGATTGCGATCGGTGTCGGCGGCGCGGTGGCGGTGTCGGGGGCGATCGGCTTCGTCGGGTTGATCGTGCCGCATTTCGTCCGGCCATGGACCGACCGGTCGCCATCCGCGACGTTGCTGCCGTCCGCGCTTGCCGGCGCGGTGCTGCTGACGCTGGCCGACACCGCCATCCGCGCTATCCCCACGCCGACCGAACTGAAACTGGGCGTCGTGACCGCGATACTGGGCGTGCCAGTGTTCCTCATCCACCTGTTGCGGGAACGACGGCAATGGTGACGATCGCATGCGACCGGCTGGCGGTGCATCTCGGCGGCCGGAGGGTTCTGGCGGACGTCACCGCCCGCTTCGTGCCCGGTACGATGGTCGGCGTGCTCGGCCCCAACGGCGCGGGCAAATCCACGCTCGTCCGCGCGCTGCTCGGGCTGGTCCCGACCGCAGGCGGCGTCACGATCGACGATCGGCCGATCACGGCGACAAGCCCGCGATCGATCGCGCGACAGGTCGCGTATCTGCCGCAGGGACAATCGCTGCACTGGTCGCTGTCGGTCGAACGCGTCGTCGCGCTCGGCCGCCTGCCGCATCTCGCCCCGCTGTCGCGCATGACCGCCATCGACCGCGCCGCGATCGCCGACGCGATGGCACAGGTCGATGTCACCGCGCTGGCCACGCGCGATGCGACGACGCTGTCGGGGGGCGAACGCGCCCGCGTCCTGCTGGCGCGCGCGCTGGCGCAGGGGGCATCGGCACTGATCGTCGACGAACCGCTCGCATCGCTCGACCCCCGCCACCGGATCGAGGTTGCGGCGTTGCTGCGTGCGCAGGCCGACGCGGGACGGCTGGTGATCGCGGTGCTGCACGATCTCGGCCTCGCCGCGCGAACCTGCGACCGGCTGTTGCTGCTCGACGGGGGACGCGTCGTCGCAGACGGCACCCCGGCAGAGGTACTGACGCCCGGCAACCTCGCGTCGGTGTTCGGCGTGCGGGCGTGGTTCGGCAAGAGCGAGGCCGGGCCGATGATCGTGCCCGTCGCGATCGAACGGGACATTCCGTCCCATTGACCCCCCCGCCCCGGCCCGCCACACCGCGCGCCATGGCTCCGTTAGACGAACAGCAATCCGCCGCCCGCACCTGGTTCGAATCGTTGCGCACGCGCATCTGTACCGCGTTCGAAGCGATCGAACGCGAAGCCGGCTCCGATGCCGCCTTCGACTATACCCCATGGGACCGCATCGACCCGTCGGGCGCACCCGGCGGCGGCGGCGTGCGTGGCGTGATGAAGGGACTCGTGTTCGAAAAGGTCGGCGTCAACGTCTCGACCGTCGGCGGCACGTTCGAGGGCGACTTCGCCCGATCGATCCACGGCGCGGCGGAAGACCCGCGCTTCTTCGCGACCGGGATCAGCCTCGTCGCGCACATGGCCAACCCACATGTGCCTGCGGTCCATATGAACACGCGGTTCCTTGTCACGACGAAGCGCTGGTTCGGCGGCGGCGCGGACCTCAACCCGCCGATCCCGTATCCACAGGACACCGCCGATTTCCATGCGACGATGCAGGCGGCGTGCGACGCGCACGATCCGGCCTTTCATCCGCGGTTCAAGGCATGGGCCGACGACTATTTCTACATTCCGCACCGGCAGGTTCATCGCGGCGTGGGCGGCATCTTCTACGACCATCTCGACCGGGACTTCGACGCCGATTTCGCCTTTACCCGCGACGTCGGCGATGCGTTCCTGCACATCTATCCCGACCTCGTCCGGCGGCGGATGCACCAGCCGTTCGACGTTGCGGACAAGGCGCGACAGCTCGAATGGCGCGGACGCTATGCCGAATTCAACCTCGTCTACGATCGCGGTACGTTGTTCGGGCTGAAGACCGGCGGCAATATCGATGCGATCCTGATGAGCCTGCCGCCGCTCGCGACGTGGAGTTGATATGGCGCTGATCCCGGTGGCGGACGGCGAAGTCGCGACGGTCGTCACCTCGCTGGAAATGGTCGCACGCCCCCGGCCCGCCCCGCTGCCCGAATCGCCGCTGCGGCTGGTGCGGTGGGAACGCCCCGCGCCCGACCGCTATCGCGCGCTGTTCCGGCGGGTCGGCGGACCATGGCTGTGGTTCTCGCGGCTGGTGATGCGCGACGATGCCCTGACCGCGATCATCCATGATCGGGCGGTTCGCATCTGGGCCGTGGTCGACCGTGCCGGGATCGAGGTCGGCATGCTCGAACTCGACGGGCGGCATGCCGGCGCGTGCGAACTGTCCTATGTCGGGCTGGTCCCCGAACTGGCGGGCAAGGGTCATGGGCGCTGGTTGATGGCCAACGCCCTCGCACTGGCATGGGGACCGGGCGTCGTGCGGGTATGGGTCCACACCTGTACGCTCGACCATCCCGGCGCGCTGGCATTCTATCGGCGCTCGGGGTTCGTCCCGTATCAGCGGACGGTGGAAACCTTCCCCGATCCGCGTGTCACCGGCATCCTGCCGAACGACGCCGCGCCGCATTACCCCTTGCTGGACAGCGCGCGATAGACCGTTGCGCGGACCAGCGTGAACGCGATCGTCATCGCCGATCCGACCGCCGCGACCGCCGCCGCCAGCATCGCGGCGGTCACCGGATTGCCGCCGCCCGACGATACGATGCGCGCGGTCGCACTCAGCAACAGCACCACCATCTGTCCGGTGAAAAAGATCAGCCCCGACAGCGACAGCAGTTGCAGGACGTTGCCATGCGTCAGCGCGACAGCGTGGCGGATCGCATCGCCGAATGACCGTTCCCGTTCCGCCATCAGCACCGGCAACACGACGAACACCCGCCCGATGACATACAGCATCGGGACGAACAGCATGAAGAATCCGGCTACCTTCGCCAGACTGACGACGACCATCGCCGCGATCAGTATCGGCAGGCGCCGCAGCGCGTCGCGCAATGCCGCCCCCACCGTCGGCCGCGCCGGATCGAGCAGCAGCGCCAGCAACACGCCGATGCCGGTCAACTCCGCCGCCAGTTGCAGGATGAACCAGTGCGCGTTCGCGGAAAGGACGTCCGCATATGCGCGTATCGCCTCTTCGGGCGCGACGTCGCCGGCGGGTGGCCCGCCGCCGGTGGTCATGAACAGCGCGGCGGCAAGCGTCGGCAGAAAGAAGAAGACGCCGGCAACCGCGACGATCACGTCGCGGTCGCGGCGCCAGATGCCGAGTGCCTCGCGGCACGCGGCGCCAGAATCGATTTTCATTCGAACACGGCCGCCTTGTCTTCTTCTCCGACGATCCCGCGATAAAGCTTGCCGATGAACGCCGACTGGAACAGCGCCAGCGCCGCCGAAACGGCAGAGATGGCGATGGCGATGACGACCGCACCGATGCTGACCGGCGATTCGGCATCGCTGAACAGCGCGAACACCGCGCCGAACACCGCGCTGACCGCCATCATCGCGACGCCTGCGACGATGGCATAGAGGATCAGCACCCCGATGAGCTTCAGCGCCATTCCGCGCGTCAGGGCGAAGGCGCGCGGGATCGCACCGGCACCACGCCGTTCCAGCGCCACTACCGCCGTCACCGGCAACAATCGTGCGAACAGCCACAGCAGGAACGGGCCGACCAATACGAAATACAGCGCGGCCGGGCCCAGCGCGGCGAACTGTTCCGGGGCCGGTTCGGCTCCCGCCGCGAGGCCGGCGAAGTCGAACCCGCTGCCCATCGCGATCAGGACACCGGGCAGCATCGCCACCGCGACGATCAGCAGCAGCAGGATCGATACCCCGACCAGCGGCAGAAACCGGCGGGTCGCGATATCGCGTGCGATCGCGCCGGTGGCGCGTCCCCCCTCCAGCGCGGCCAGCGCGGTGATGAACAGCCCACCCCACAGCGACACGATCGACACCGCCAGCGTCAGTATCCCCAGCGCGATACGCGTACCCGTCGCGCCGTCCTGCCCCAGCCCTTCCAGGCTGCCGGACACGACGCCCGGCAGGAACTGGGTGATGATGACGACCGGCATCACGGTGCCCAGATGGCTGCGCACGAAATCCACCGTGCGGTCCCATGTCGTGCCGATACTCACCATCGTTGCGCTCGCTCCACGATTGTCCGAAGGCCGTGCTGTACCCATAGTGTCATAGAATGAAAATGGCCCCCGATTCTCCCTTTGTCCCACCCTGCGCCACTGCCGAGCGTATCGAATGGCGCGTGACCCACGGTCAGGTCGAATACCCACAGGCGTTGGCCGAGATGGAAGCGCGCGCCACCGCCGTCGCCGACGGGACGGCGGACGAACTGGTCTGGCTGCTCGAACATCCGCCTTTGTATACGGCCGGAACCAGCGCCGATCCGGCCGAACTGCTCGATGCCCGCTTCCCGGTATTCGCCGCTGGACGCGGCGGACGCTATACCTATCACGGTCCGGGACAGCGGATCGGATATCTCGTGATCGACCTGAACAAACGCGGCCGCGACGTGCGCCGATTCGTCCACGCGGTCGAAACCTGGGTCATCGATTCTCTGGCGATCCTGGGTATTAAAGCCTATGCCGTACCCGACCGGATTGGAATATGGACAGCCGATAGCGGCAAAGAAGCAAAAATCGGCGCCATCGGCGTGCGGGTGCGGCGATGGACCACACTGCATGGATTTTCGATCAATCTTTCGCCCGATCTGACGCATTTCGGCGGAATTGTGCCATGCGGCATTGCCGAATACCCGGTCACGAGCGCCCGGGATTTGGGAAAGACGATCTATCCTAGCAACTTCGATCAAGCTCTTGCCACAGGATTGCCCGCTTTTCTCCACAGTTTGAACGCGTGTGCGAAAACGACACTTGAGGCGGGTGGCCCGTTCGACTAACGTCCAGAGCGGATTGGGTATTAACGGCGATACAACGCCGCCTTATCCATTGCTTAGGGAGCTTCTATTATGCGTGCAATTTCCAAGATGCTGACCGGTTCGCTCGTCGCTGCAGCGGCACTGACCCTGTCGGCTTGCGGTGGCAACACCGAAACCGCAGCTGACAACGCCACGATCACCGACCTGAACTCGACCGAGATGATGGACGGCACGATGTCGGACAACATGACCGCCGTTGACGGCACCATGGGCAATGACACCATGATGATGTCGAACGACAGCATGATGTCGAATGACAGCATGATGATGTCGAACGACATGGGCATGACCAACGCGATGTAATCCACCGTTCTTCGGTGATTATGAAGGGGCCGTCCGGGCGACCGGGCGGCCCTTTTCACGTCGGTCGTACCGGAGCGCCGAATCCGGTTTGCGATCGTTACGCCTGCATGCGCCGAACCGTGGGCGGAATGCGCAAGATTGGGCTTGGGCTGACCGCGAAAACTCCGTAACCGTCACGACTTGCGAAAGCGCCGATCCGCGCTTGAGAGAGGTTCTGATGAGCGTAGTGCGTATCCTTGCGGCGGCGGCCGCAGCCACCCTTTCGATCGCGGCAACGCCCGCATCGGCCCAGTTTTTCCTCAAGCCGCTCGACCTCGACGGTGCGCGCGTAACCGGTGCCGAACCGGGCGTGACCACGCAGGCGCTGCCTGGCGCCACGCCCGAGGAGCTTCGTGCCGCGGTGCTGTGGAACCTGCGCGCCGGCCTGAATGTCGCCGCGCTCCAGTGCCAGTTCGAACCGACGCTGCTAGCGTTGTCCAGCTACAATGCGCTGCTCTTCAACCACGCCGACGAACTGAAGAAGAGCTACGATCTGATCGCCGGCTATTTTCAGCGGACGGCCGGCAAGGGGCGGGCGGGGCAGACCGCGTTGGACCAGTTCGGGACGCGCGTATATTCCAGTTTCTCCACCGTGTCGGCGCAGCTGGGCTTCTGTCAGGCTGCGGGTGAGATCGGTCAAGAAGCGGTTTTCATCCCCCGCGGGTATCTGGGCGAATTCGCCGAGCTTCGCATGCGCAAGATGCGCAATTCGCTGACCGCCTATAGCGAACAGCAGTTCACCCGGAACCTCGGCTATGTCCGCCCGGTCCGGCTGTACCAGTTCGAAAACCGCAAATGCTGGCGCAAGGGCGTGTGGCAGACGAAGCGCTGCGGGGCGTTTCCGATCTGACCGACGGCGTTCCGAGGATGAATCCGAAACCGGACCAAATGCTTAAAATTCTCGGAACAAACCCGCCGAAGTCCCGTTATGCAATGCGGATAGCGACCTTATGCCCCCCCCGCTTTCGCTATCCAAGACAGGGCCCGGTGGGTGTGAACCCTCCCCCCCCCGGTAACACCGCCGGGCCCACATTTGCCGTATAGAATACAGGCTCCGCAGGTCCTTCCCCCGACCTGCGGAGCCTTTTTCGTTGTGGCAGGTCATTGGTCGCCCGGAACGAAACGCCGCGTCGTACATTCCTTTGCCGACCGCGGGGCGACCCGCAGCACATGGAGGTTATGATGCGCAAGATTTTCAGCATGGTCATAGTCGCAGGCGCATTGGCCGTCAGCGCATGCAACACCGTTGAAGGCGTCGGCAAGGACGTATCGTCGGCGGGCGACGCGGTTTCGGGCGCAGCCAACGAAACGAAGTAAGCCGTCCAGGACGGGTGGAACAGGCGGTTCGGACGATGTCCGGGCCGCCTTTCTTTATGGGCGCTAGGCGCGAGCCGGGCGCCGGGTGCCGGGTGCCGGGTGCCGGGTGCCGGGTGCCGGGTGCCGAGCTTGACCGCCCGGGCGATGACGAAGGGCGACCCGCTACCGCGCGCATTACCCGTTCATGATACGACGGAAACGTTAGCCGGTCCCGGCGAGGCCGGTCACTCGGCTTCGGCGTCCGCCGTTTTCGGATCGCGCTTCGACCGCCGTTTTTCCGTGAACCAGATCGCGATCAGCGCCAGTTCGTAGAGCACGATCAACGGCACCGCGAGCAGGAACTGCGACCCGATGTCGGGCGGGGTCGCGACCGCCGCGACGGCGAACGCGCCGACGATCGCATAGCGCCGCGCACCGACCAGCTGCTTGCGCGTGACGATCCCCGCCAGCTCCAGCAGCATCAGCAGCACGGGCAACAGGAACGCCAGCCCGAACGCGAACAGGAATTGCATGACGAACGACAGGTAGTTCGCGACCGACGGCAATGCCTCCTGCTGCACGCCGCCCAAATTACCCTGATATCCCAGCAGGAAATGCAGCGCGACCGGGATGGTCACGTAATAGGCCAGCGACGCGCCCGCAATGAACAGGATCGGCGTCGCCAGCAGGAACGGGAACAGCGCGCGGCGTTCGTTGCGATACAGTCCCGGTGCGACGAACTGCCACAACTGGTTCGCGATCACCGGGAACGCAAGCATCATGGCAGCGAAGAACGCGACCTTGATCTGGACGAAGAACGCCTCGAAAATCTGGGTGAAGATCACCTTCTTCTGCCCTGCCGCCAGCAGCGGCTGAACCAGAAACGCGAAAATCTGTTCGGAGAAATAGAAGCAGAGCGCGAACGCGAGCGCCAGCGCCACCGCCGAATAGAGCAGGCGACGGCGAAGCTCGATCAGATGGTCGAGCAGCGGGGCCTGGCTCTCGTCGATCTCGCTCATGACGCGGCCTTGGTGTCGGCGGCGGGGGGCTGGTCGGACGGCCCTTCACGCACTTCCGGGCGCTCCACCATCACCGGTGCCGACGGATCGGCATCGGATGGCGGTGGCGAAGCATCGGCATCGTCCTGCGGTACGAATGGTTCGGGCGGCGGCGGCGAAGGCGCGTCGACCGGATGCATCGATCCGGCGGCCTGGTCCTCCACCGGATGTTCGCGCATGATCCGGGCGTTCTCTTCCGCCCATTTCTTTTCCATTTCGGCCAACTCCGCCTCACGGACCATCGTGTCGAAGCCCGATCGGAACTGACGCGCGACACCGCGCGCCTTGCCGACCCAGTGGCCGACGAAACGCATCGCCTTGGGCAGATCCTTGGGACCGATGACGACCAGCGCCACCAGCGCAACGACCATCAATTCGGTAGGAGCGATATCGAACATCGGCGCTCGGATTCAGGCGCGGGCGGGCGAACCCGCCCCGCACCGGGGTTTGGAATAGCGGATCAGCGATCGTCGCGCGGACGATCGGCGTCGCGCGGCGGTTCTGCCCGCAACGGCTCGCGACGCACCGGATCGGCATCGTACGCCGCATCGGCCGCACGCTGCTCGATCCGCTCGCGCGGACGCGCCGGCGGCACATCGTCGTCCTCGGCCATTCCCTTCTTGAAGCTCTTCAGCCCCTTGGCGACATCGCCCATCATGTCGGAAAACCGCCCCTTGCCGAACAGCAAGAGAATGATGACGCCGACGATCAGCCAGTGCCAGATGCTAAGACCACCCATCGACCATACTCCACGGGAAACTCGAATTCGGGTGCCTTAGTCGCTATCGTCGCGGCTTTCCAGCGCGCTCGCGACCGCGTCGTCGATTGGGTCGAGCAGCCCCGCCGCCCGCAAATCGTCGATTCCGGGAAGGTCGCGCCGGCTTGTCAGCCCGAAATGGTCGAGGAACGACGGTGTGGTTGCGTACGTGAGCGGACGCCCCGGCACCTCGCGCCGCCCCGCCGGTCGGACCCAGCCTGCCTCCAGCAGCACGTCGATCGTCCCTTTCGATATCTGGACCCCGCGAATCGATTCGATATCGGCGCGTGTCGCAGGCTCGTGATACGCGATGATCGCCAACGTCTCGATCGCCGCACGCGACAGGGGTCGCGGCCCGGCGCGCTCGCGACGCAGCAGGTGCGCCAGATCGGGTGCGGTTTCGAAATGCCAATGATCGCCGCGCCGTACCAGCACGAAACCCCGCCCGGCCTGCGTCCGCTCGATCGTGCGAAGCGCGCCGGCGACGTCGCCTTCGCCGACATGCGCGCGGACCTGAGCGGGCGTCAGCGGCGTCTCGCTGGCGAACAACACCGCCTCCACCGCGCGGACGAACGGGTCGGTCATGCGATCCGCCGGACGTCGATCGGCGCGAACGGCGCATCCTGTCGCAATTCGACCCGCCCCTGTCGCGCAAGTTCCAATGTCGCCACGAAGGTCGATGCGAGCGCCGATCGCCGGAACAGGGCGTCGCGATCGACCGGCAGGAAGCGTTCGATCGCGGTCCATTCGATCGGGCTACCGAGCAATTGCTCCACGCGTCGCAGCGCTTCGTCCAGCGTCATGACCGGTCGCGTCGCGACGACGTGCAGGACCGGGCGGCTGCGCGCGCTGACGCGTCCGTAGGCCGCGATCAGATCGTACAGCCCCGCCTGCCATGCCGTGGTGCGGATACTGTCCAGCCCTTCGGGATCGCCCCGCCGAAAGACATCGCGCCCGATCCGGTCCCGCGCCATCAACTGCGCGCCTGCTTCCCGCATCGCGCCCAGCCGTTCGAGCCGCAGCTGAAGCCGCAGCGCCAGTTCCTCCGGGTCCGGGTCCATGTCCGGCGTGCGCGGCAGCAGCAGTGCCGATTTGAGATAGGCCAGCCATGCGGCCATCACCAGCAAGTCCGCCGCAAGCTCCAGCCGCAGCGTCGCGGCACGATCGATCCATGCCAGATACTGTTCGACCAGCGACAGGATCGACAATTGCCGCAGGTCGACCTTCTGCGCCCGCGCCAGCGACAGCAACAGGTCGAGCGGCCCTTCCCACCCGTCCAGTTCGATCGTTAGCGCAGGAATATCGGCGTCCATTGCGCCCGTCCTATCGAACCGACCGACGTGCCGTCACCGATATTCGTGCGTCACGTCCTGCTTGCAGCCGTGCAGCATCACGGCCCGCCCGTCGCGACATTCGGGCATCGCCGTGATCCGTACCCAGCGCCGCGCGGTATCGAGCGGGCGTAACTCGGCATCGATCGTGAAGCCGCGCCGGTGACGGATGGCGTGTGCGCGCAGGCGTTCGACGGCCGACCGCGACAGATCCTCGTACAACGACAGGGTAAGACCGCGATCGGGCACCGTCCCCGGCGCCATGCCGAACAGCCGATAGACCGGCGACGTCCATGCCAGGCTGTCGTCCGAAAGGTCGCAGCGAAACATGGCGGGGCATGGCTGTCCGCTCGCGGGCAGCAGCAGGCCGTGATCGAACCGCTGGCCGCGTTCGAACAGCGGCCAGCTATGGTGCAGCGGTAACGGTTCAGTGGGCAGCAACGTGGTTCTCCGGCGATCTCCGGTGCGATAGCCGCCAGACGTTACGATGTCGTATCGATCATGCCAGTGTGAGCAACTGGTCGCGCGTTGCCACCAGATCGGCGAACGCCGCGTCGTCGGCCGTCCCGATCGTCGCCATCGCCCGGTCGAGCCGCGCGCGCGACGGTGCCGCGATGCCGCCCAGCCGCGTGGCGATTGCTTCCATCTCGTCCATCCGTGCCCAGCAATCGAGCACGATGTCGCAGCCGGCATCGATCGCCGCCGCCGCCTTGTCCGCCGGCGACCCCGACAACGCTTTCATGTCGATATCATCGGTCATCAACAGCCCGTCGAAGCCGATGCGTCCACGGATCACGTCGGCGATGACCGTCGGCGACAGCGTGGCGGGGCGCCGCGCATCCCATGCGTCGAACACGACATGCGCGGTCATCGCCATCGGATAGCGCGCGAGCGTACGGAACGGCGCGATATCGCGTTCCAGTTCGTCAGCTGACGCCGATACCCGTGGCAGTTCCAGATGGCTGTCGACCGTCGCCCGGCCATGTCCGGGCATATGCTTGACGATGCCCACAACCCCCGCCGCCGCCAGTCCGTCGAGCGTCGCACGGCCCAGCGCCGCGACCTGCATCGGATCGGCACCATAGCTGCGGTCACCGATCGCCGCCGTCATTCCCGGTTGCGCTACGTCGAGCAGCGGCAGCGCATCGACGGTGATCCCCGCTTCCGCCAGCATCAGACCCAGCGCATGGGCGTTCGCCCGCGCCGCCGCGATCGCCGACGACGGTGCCCTGGCATACAACGCTGCAAAGGCAGCGGGCGCGGGGAAGTCCGGCCATTCGGGTCCACGCATCCGCGACACCCGTCCGCCTTCCTGATCGATCAGGATCGGCAGGTCGGTGCGACCGGACAGGGACCGCAGGCTGTCGGTCAGCGCGCGCAATTGCACGCGGTCGACACAGTTGCGCCCGAACAGGATGTAGCCGGCCGGATCGGCTTCACGAAAGAACGCCGCTTCGGTCGCGGTCAGGACGGGGCCGGAAAGGCCGAAGATCACAGGCTTCATCGGCATCGCGCTATCGCAAGCGACGGGGGCCGTCCACCGGCCCCCGCCCCGTCACCGCGCGACGAAACAGTTTTCGCCCGCCAGCTTCAGCTTGGCGCAGAGTTCGGACGCCTGCCCCGCGCTGCCGCCATTGACGCGCAGGCGATACACGGTGCGGCCCTTCACTATCGCGGGCTGCACCGCTTTACCCAGCGGTGCCAGATACGCGAACCGACGCGACAACTGGTTCCATGCGACGTTGGCCAATGCCTCGCTGGGGAAGGAGCCGAGCTGGACCACCGATCCGCCGCCGCCCGGCTGCACCGCAACCGGTGCGGCCGATGCCGGTGCACGTGCCTCCAGCCGCGTCGTAGAGGTCGGCACGGCGGTTTCCACCCGACCCGCCGCGCCGGTTGCCTGCGCCTTGGGCTGTGCGCCCGCGCGGGCATCGACCGGGGTTTCGGGTACGGCGTTCAGGTTGACCGACGCGTTGCCGGTCGCGCCTTCGCTGGTCGCGATGGCGGTATCGGCCTGCCCTGCGACCTGCATCCCGTCGGTGCCCTGCGCCCGGACCTTGTACGGACCTTCGGGCGCATTGATGATCGCGCCGGTCCCGCTCGCGGTCGGCGACCCCTGATGCCGTAGCAGCGCAAAGGCGATGGCGGCGATCGTCAGCAGCCCGACCAGCACGATCAACGCCGTCCGCCACACCGGCCCGGCGGGTTCGGGGTCCGGGTCGGCGCTTTCCAGCCATGGCAGGCGATCGTGATCGGCATCGCCATGGGCCATCGTATCGGCCATCATTTCATCTCCTCGACCGCCTCGACACCCATGATCGCAAGGCCGTTGCGAATGATCTGCCCGATCGCGCGCGCGAGGAAAAGCCGCGCGTGCGTCAGGGCCGGATCGTCGGGCTGGAGATAGCGGCGCGACGGATCGTCGTTGCCCAGATTCCATGCGGCATGAAACTCCGCCGCCAAGTCGTAGAGATAGAATGCGATACGGTGCGGTTCGCGCGCTGCCGCCGCGCTTTCGACCACGCGCGGAAACTGCGCCGCACGCTTCACCAGCGCCAGTTCGACCGTATCGAGACGGGACAGATCGACATCGGCCGTCGTCACGATCCCCGCCTCTGCCGCGCGACGCACCAGCGAATGCACGCGGGCATGGGCATATTGGACATAGAAGACCGGATTGTCCTTCGACGCCTCGACCACCTTGGCGAAGTCGAAATCCATCTGCGCATCGGCCTTGCGCGTCAGCATGGTGAAGCGGACCACGTCCTTGCCGACCTCGTTCACGACGTCGGCCAGCGTGACGAAATTGCCGGCGCGCTTCGACATCTTGACCGGTTCGCCACCGCGCAGCAGGCGCACCATCTGGACCAGCTTTACGTCGAACCGGGTCTTGCCCTCGGTCAGTGCCTGCACCGCCGCGACGATGCGCTTGACGGTGCCGGCATGGTCGGCGCCCCATATGTCGATCAGCTGGTCGACGCCCTCCGCCTTCTGGAAATGATAGGCGAGATCGGCCCCGAAATAGGTCCAGCTCCCGTCCGACTTGCGGATCGGGCGGTCCTGATCGTCGCCGAACCGGGTCGAGCGGAACAGCGGCAGTTCGACCGGTTCCCAATCGTCGGGCGTCTCGCCCTTCGGCGCTTCGAGCACGCCGTCATAGATCAGGTCGCGGGCGCGCAGCCATGCCTCGGCCGCCTCGGGCTTCTTGGCCGCCTGCAACTCGGCTTCGGACGAGAAGATATCGTGACGGATGCCCAGCAGCTTCAGGTCGGCGCGGATCATGTCCAGCATCGCCGCGACCGCGCGCGTGCGGAACAGCACCAGCCATTCGTCCTCCGGGGCCGCGACATAGCGGTCGCCGAATTCGGCGGCCAGCGCCTGACCCACCGGCACCAGATAATCGCCCGGATACAGGCCTTCCGGGATCGTGACGTGCTCGCCCAGCGCCTCGCGGTAGCGCAGGTGCACCGAACGGGCGAGCACCGCGACCTGCCCCCCGGCGTCGTTGACGTAATATTCGCGGATGACGCGCGCGCCGTTCCATTCCAGCAGGCTGGCCAGCGCGTCGCCGACCACCGCGCCGCGGCAATGGCCCATGTGCATCGGTCCGGTCGGATTTGCCGAGACATATTCGATGTTCACGACGCTTCCCTGCCCCGCCGTCGATCGGCCATAGGCGTCGCCCGCCTCCGCGATCGCGGTCAGTTCGCCACGCCACGTGTCGTCGGTCAGCGTCAGGTTGATGAAGCCCGGACCCGCGACCGAAACGCTGGCGACTTCGGGCAGGCCCGCCAGTTCGGCGACGACCAGTTCGGCCAGCGCGCGCGGATTGGTCTTGGCCGGTTTCGCCAGCACCATCGCCGCGTTCGTCGACAGGTCGCCATGGCTGGTATCGCGCGGCGGTTCGACGGTGATCGCGCGCCGTTCCAGCCCCGCCGGCAGATCGCCGCGAGCGACCAGCGCATCCAGCGCGCGGTCGAGATGGGCAAAGAAACGGGGGTAGAGCGTCATGGCAATTCCGGTCAGTCGATAGGAACGCGCCGCTTAGCCGAGTTAGGACGGGGGTGCAAAATATGTCGGATGCCCGGGCCAGCCCGTCAGAACCCTTCGGGCAGGTCGATCGGCCCGACGACATCGCGGTAGCACCGCACCGCGAACCGGTCGGTCATGCCCGCGATATAGTCGGCGATGTGGCGGCTGCGATCCGGTTCCGCATCGGGCAGATCGCCGCGCCAGCCCTCGTGCATCAGCGCAGGGTCGGCATGATAGGCCGCGAACAGCCCGGCCACCACTTGCCGGGCAGTTGCCGCCGCCGCCAGCTGGCGCGGGTGGTGATACAGGTTGGCGTACATGAACCGTTTGAGCACCCGCTCCTGCTCCGCCACCTCTGCGGAAAAGTGCGAAAGGCACGTACCAGCCGCCCGGACGTCGGACACCGTTTCCACGCCCGCCGCCGCGACCCGGCGGCGGGTCTCGGCGATCAGGTCGTTGACCATCGTCCCGATCTGCGACCGGGTGAGTTCGCCGACCAGTCGTTCTGGCGCAACATCGGGGAAGCGCGCGCGAACACCGTCCCATCCCGCCGCGACGAACGGCACCGACAATAGCTGGTCGAGCGTCAGCAGTCCGGCGCGCAACCCGTCGTCGATGTCGTGATTGTCATAGGCGATATCGTCGGCGATCGCCGCGACCTGCGCCTCCAGCGACGGCCATTCGTCCAGCCGCAGTCCATGCGCCGCATCCGCCGCCGCCAGCGCCCAGCCGGGGCGGGCGATCGGGCCGTTATGCTTGGCCAGCCCCTCCAGCGTATCCCAGGTCAGGTTCAGCCCACGCCAGCGCGGATAGGGGCTGTCGAGACGGGTCAGCGTCCGCAGCGTCTGGCCATTATGGTCGAACCCGCCATGCGCCGCCATCGCCGCTTCCAGCGCGTCCTCCCCCGCATGGCCGAACGGCGGATGCCCGATATCGTGGGCGAGGCACAGCGCCTCGGTCAGATCCTCGTTCAGCCCC
Source organism: Sphingomonas sp. CFBP 13720 (assembly GCF_014842075.1). GTDB lineage: Bacteria > Pseudomonadota > Alphaproteobacteria > Sphingomonadales > Sphingomonadaceae > Sphingomonas. The sequence goes on along the minus strand of NZ_JACYVA010000004.1, from coordinate 59,242 downwards.
AGCGTCCGCGCGACCGCACGGCCGATCTGCGCGACCTCCAGGCTATGCGTCAGCCGGACGCGGAAATGGTCGCCGTCGGGCGCCATGAACACCTGTGTCTTGTGGCGCAGCCGACGAAAGCTGATCGAATGGATGATCCGGTCGCGGTCGCGCTGAAACGCGTCGCGCGGTCCGCGACTGGCATCGCCGGGTTCGGCGTGAAGCCGCCCGCCATGTCTCAGCGGGTCGGCGGCATGCGGAGCCTTCATTTAACCGGAACCCGCGCGACCTTTTGTCCCGCGACACTGGTGAACGCGAACGACGACAGTCCGTCGCGACGCAGCGTATTGACGAAATCCTGTGCGGCGTCATCGGTCGGGAACGGGCCGGCGAGCAGCCGATTGGTCGCGCGCAGCGGCGTGGTCCACGCCTGCTTCGCCTTCAATGCCGGTGCCTTGGCGATGAGCGCGCGCCAAGCCTTTGGCAGGTCGGCAACGTTCGCGCCGCCCGCGACCTGTACCCAGTGGCGCGCGGGATCAGCGCGCTTCACGTCGGCAGCCTTCTTCGCTTCAGCCGCGCGAGCGGCGTCTTCGGCCTTTTTCGCGTCGGCCAGCTTCTTTGCATCCGCTGCCTTTTTCAGGGTCGCGGCGCGGGCTTCCGCCGCCTTGCGCGCGGTGGCGGCGCGGGCTGCCTCCGCCGCAGTCGCCTCGTCCTCGCGTGCCTGTGCGGTCCGACGGGCCGCTTCGGCATCCGCCGCAAGCGTCGAGGCGGCCGGCGTCGGGGCGGCCGACGTGGGCGGCATCACCCCCAGTTCGGCGGCAGGGATGTCCAGATTGCGGATGATGCGCGCGAGGACTTCGTCGGTATCGCCACGTGCCGCGACGACGGTAGCGGCGGGCGAGGCCGCCGGGGTCGTTGGTGGCGGGGGCGCGGACGCGACCTGTGTCGGCGGCGCGACGGGCGGCACCGCAGCCTGTGCCAAGCGATCGCGTTCGGCCAGCGCGGCGGCGGCGACGCGGCGTTCTTCCGCCTGTCGTTCGGCGACGCGTGTCGCCTCGATCCGCATCGCTTCGTCCAGCCGTGCCTTTTCGGCCTGTTGCGCCGCGAGCAGGCGGGCGTCGCGATCGCGCTGCGCCTGTGCGGCTTCCGCCTGCGCCAGAGCGGTCAGCCGGGCGGCTTCGTCGGCGCGTGCCTTCGCCAGTTCCTGCGCCTTCTGATCGGCGATCCGGCGCGTCTCGGCCAGTTGCGTCGCTTGCGCAGCTTCGGCCTGACGGCGTTGTTCGGCGCGACGCTGCGATGCGGTCGGACGCCGCACTGGCGTGGCGGTGACGGTCTGCGCCGGCCTTGCGACGGACGCCACCGCGACGGGCGCGGCGGCGACCGCTGCCGGCAGCGGCGTCACCGCCGGGGCAAGCCGGGCATCCGCGAGGCGTTCCGGCGTCGGGGCCAGCCGCCCGAAATGCACGGCAAAAGCGCGATCCGCCGCCGCCAATTGCGGCAACCTGCGAAAGAACGGCGCGAGGCTCGCTCCGAAACCGGGCAGCATCGTGGCAGCGATCCGGTCCGCCCCCGCCGCGTCGCCCGACATCGCCAGCACGCAGGCGCGCACGCGCCACGCCGCACGGTCGTTGCGGCGCAACAGCGGGTCGAGCAACGCAGTCGCCCCCGCCACGTCGCCGGAAATGCCCATCGACAGCGCCAGCCGCCGCGTCACTTCGTCATCATCGCCCTGCGCCAGTGCCAGCCGATAGTCGCGCTGCGCGTTGCCGGGATGCCCGAGCAGATCATAGGCCAGCCCGCGTTCGGCGGCATATCCCGCCATCGCCAGCCCGGCGCGCTCGGCGGTCTGGAACATCGCCAGCGCCTCGCCCGGCCGCTCCATCGTCACCAGTGCCGCGCCCCGCGCCGCCGCGATGCGCGGATCGCCCGCCGACACGCGTTCGGCACGCGCGAGGAATTGCATCGCCGCCTCTGCATCGCCCAGCTTCGCGCTCAACCGCCCTGCCTCGACCAGCGCGGACAGGTCGTTGGGACTGCGGCCAAGGATCCGCATCTGTTCCGACAGGCGATCGGCATTGGGGGTCAGCGGCTGGACGATCGCGCCCGACTGCGCCGCCACCGGCAACGGCGCGGCGACGAGCAGCAACAGCAAAGCGGAGGGCGGAAGGAGTCGGGTCATGGGCCGGATCGCTAAACCACGAAGGAACAGGGCGGGGAACGACGCGCCGCCGGTCGAACGACGAAGCGGGCGACGACAACGACGACCGGAGGACCGTTACGATAGAATATGCTTCGCGCGACGCATAGCGCACGACAGGCGTCCGCGATCACGGCGCAAACGAAAGGGCGCACCCCCGGCAGTTGCCGGCAATGCGCCCCTACGTCCAGCGGACCGTATCGGTTACTGGTTGTTCTGCCGATGCAGGAAGCGCGGGATATCCAGCGGCTCCTTCGCATCTTCGCCGCCGCGCGCCGGGGCACGACCGGCATTGGCCATCCGTTCGAACAACGTCCCGCCCGGCTTGCGCGCGGGTGCCGAGTCGTCACGCGCGGTGTCGGCCCGCGCCGGTTCGGCCGGCGCTTCGGGGTTCAGCCACCGACGACGACCATCGCCCGGCGTCGATCCGAAATCGCTGGCGGGGACCGGTGCCGGTGCCGGCGCAGCGGTGTCGGCACCAAGGACCAGTTCGTCCTCGTCGGCCGGGGCCGGCTTGGGCTTGTCATAGGTCGAATGCGGGACGACACGTTCGGACGCCGACGGCTGGCTGGCGCCCTGCGGGAACCGGTCCAGCGGTGCGGGCGCGGGGGCTTCCTCCAGATATTCGGCGGCGGCACCGCTGGGTTCGATCGGCGCAGCGGGGCGACGCTGCGCATTGAACGAAAACGCGCGGGTCGGTTCGGGCTGGGCCGGCTGGGCCACCGCCTTCGACGGCATTTCGTCCTCGATCCCGGTGGCGACCACCGAAACGCGGATCTTGCCTTCCAGCTCGCTGTTGAACGCCGAACCCCAGATGATGTTCGCGTCGTCGTCGACCAGTTCGCGGATATGGTTCGCGGCCTCGTCGACTTCGAGCAGGCGCATGTCGTCGCCGCCGGTGATCGACACGATCACGCCCTTCGCACCGTTCAGCGACACGCCGTCGAGCAGCGGGTTGGCGATCGCCTGCTGCGCCGCTTCGATCGCGCGATTATCGCCCTCGGCCTCGCCGGTGCCCATCATCGCCTTGCCCATTTCCTGCATCACCGACCGCACGTCGGCGAAGTCGAGGTTGATGAGCCCGGGCATGACCATCAGGTCGGTGATGCCGCGCACGCCCTGTTGCAGCACTTCGTCCGCCATTTCGAACGCCTGCTTGAACGTCGTGTTGGCGTTGGCGATCAGGAACAGGTTCTGGTTCGGAATGACGATCAGCGTATCGACGTACTTCTGCAGTTCCTCGATACCCGCATCGGCCGACTTCGCGCGACGCTTGCCCTCGAACGCGAACGGACGCGTGACGACGCCGACGGTCAGGATGCCCATCTCGCGCGCGGCCTTCGCGATGACCGGGGCCGCACCGGTGCCGGTGCCGCCACCCATGCCGGCGGCGATGAAGCACATATGCGCGCCTTCAAGGCTCTTCTGGACCGATTCGATCGTCTCTTCGGCCGCCGCACGACCGATTTCGGGCCGGCTGCCCGCGCCCAGACCCTGCGTGATCTTCGCACCCAGCTGGATACGCTGCGGTGCCGCCGACTGCTTCAGCGCCTGCGCATCGGTGTTCGCGACGAGGAACTCGACGCCCTGCACTTCTGCCCGGATCATGTTGGCGATGGCGTTGCCGCCCGCCCCGCCGACACCGATCACGGTGATGCGCGGGGTCAGCTCGTCCACTTCGGGGGCCAGAAATTCGATGCTCATCACTCGGTCTCCCAGACCCGGTCGTCACCGGGCGCAATTCATTAAAAAGGGTTGTGCATCAAGCCGCCGGGCGATCCTAGTCCCCGCGCGCCGTAATGGTAACAATATCGTCAGTAGTTTGTCCGGAAGGCGGTAAGCAAGCGCTGGAACAACGCCCCGCCGCTCGGCCGCGACACCATCTGCTGCGTCGGTTGCAGCGCGCGCAGGTCGACCGGGTCCGACGCGGCGAACATCGCCAGCCCGGCCAGCGTGGCGAAACCCGGTCCCGAATGCGCCTCCGGCAACGCACTCAGCCCACGTGCACGTCCGACGCGCACCGGGCGGCCCAGCGCCTGTTGCGCGTAATCGGCGATGCCCTTCAATTCGGCCCCGCCGCCGGTCAGCACCACCTGTCGCCCGACCGGGTCCTCGAAATTCAACCGGCGCAGTTCCTTGCCGATCTCCGCCGTCAGCCGGTCGAGCCGTTGGCGGATCACGCCGATCAACTGCGCGCGGGTGATCGGCGTGGTTTCCGAATCCTCGTCGGTGCGGACCGGCGCGACGTCGATCATGTCGTGATTGTCGCGCGGACTCATGTTGGCCGAACCATAGAAGCATTTCAGCCGTTCGGCCTGCGCACGGTTGGTGCCGAACGCGGACGCGACGTCATCGGTGATGTCCGCCGCCCCCATCGCGATCGACGCCAGCCCGGTCAGCACGCCGTTGGCAAAGACCGATACGTTGGTGATTCCCGCGCCGATCTCGACCAGCGCGACGCCCAGTTCGCGCTCCTCCTCCGACAGGCACGCCAGCCCGGTCGCCACCGGTGCGGCGACGATCGAGCGCGTTTCGAGGTGCGCCGAACGGACGCACAGGTCGAGGTTGCGCACCGGCGAGCCTTCGGTCGCGACGACGTGGATCTCGACGCCCAGCCGGTCGGCGTGCAGTCCCATCGGGTCCTTCACCCCGCCAAGACCGTCGAGCGTGTAGCGCATCGGATGGGCGTGCAGCACCATCCGCTGTCCGGGATCGATCGCATTGCGACCGGCCTTCAACAGCGCATCGATATCCGACTGTTCGACGCGGTGGCCGCCGAGATCGACCTCCAGCTTGACGATGTCGGACACCAGCCCGCCCGCCGAAAAGCTGACCCAGACGTCCTCGATATTGAAGCCGGCGATGCGTTCGGCCTGTTCCACCGCCTCGCGCACCGCCGTTTCGGTCGCCTTCATGTCGGCGATATAGCCGCGCTTGACGCCCCGGCTCTCGCGCTGGCCGGTGCCCAGCACGGTCAGTTCGCCGCCGTCGCCCTTGCGCGCGATCAACGCCGATATCTTGGACGTGCCGATATCGAGTGCGGTAATCAGTCCTTCCGGTGCCGTCTTCGCCATGGTCGTGCCCCCCGTCTAATCCGCGGCGTTCGTCGCGGTCATGTTCGTCGCGGTGATATCGGCGCCAGCGTCGCCATCGTCGGTTCCGTCGTCGGTCAGACCCTGCGCACTGCGCCGCATCTTTACCACCAACTGGTTGGGATCGCGCAGGTCGAACCGTTCATAGCCCTTGCCCAGCAATCCGACCGTGCCGTCCAGCTGCGCGAACTTGACCAGCGCGCGCGCCGACGCGTCCTCGCCTTCGGGCAGGACCAGCCGTTCGCCGGTGCGAAACACCACGTCCCAGCGCCGGTTGCCGACCCACACCGCCGCCTTGACCACGGGTTTCAGCGCCGGCGCGGCGGCCATCAGCCGCTTGTACGCCGGTTCCTGTGCATTGGCCCCGTCGCCGATCACCAGCGGCAGGCGCGGCATCTGCGACGCCTCGACCCCGTCGAGCAGCACGCCGCCCTCGTCGATCAGCATCAACTGGCCCTTGTTCTGCCACACCGCCGCCGGATCGCGCTCGACCACGTCGACCACCAGCGTGTCGGGCAAGCGCCGCGACACGCGGGCGTCGGCGATCCAGCCATATTCCAGCAGCTTCTGCCGCGTGGCGTCCAGATCGACCAGCGGCATCGCCCGCGAACGCTGGTCCAGCGCGACGGCATAGACCGACGTCGCGTCCATGCGCTTCAGGCCGCTCACCTCGATCTGTTCGACCCGAAATCCGGCGGCCCCGACCGCTTCCGCCGCCGCGACGCCGACCGCGCCGAACAGGCCGAACCAGTTGGCCAGCGCGAGCGCGATCGCGCCTGCCCCGGCGGTCAGCGTCCATCCGACGATCCGCCGCGCCGTCGCCGCACCACCGGGCAACGCCGCCACCGCCTGATCGAGCACCGATACCCGCACCGGGCGCTTCGGCTGGACGCGGCGCTTGGGTTTTACGGTGCGCGACTGGACGACGCGCTTGCCGGTCTGCGTCATCGCATCGCCTCCGCCACGATCCACGCGACCAGCGCTTCGTAGCTCATGCCGACATGCCGCGCCTGTTCGGGGACGAGGCTGAGCGGCGTCATGCCCGGCTGGGTATTGGTTTCCAGCACGAACAGGCCGTCGATCCCGCGTTCGTCGTCCCAGCGGAAGTCGGTGCGCGACGCCCCCTTGCACCCCAGCACGCGGTGCGCGGTCACCGCCCATGCCCGGCAAGCGTCGGCGATATCGTCGGGGATCTGCGCCGGACAGACATGTTCGGTCAGCCCGTCGGTATATTTGCTGTCGTAATCGTAGAACCCGCCCTTGGGCTTCAGTTCGGTGACGCCCAGCGCCCGGTCGCCCAGCACCGCCGTGGTCAGTTCGCGCCCGCGGATGAACGGTTCGGCCAGCAATTCGTCGAAGTCGCGCCACGGCCCCTTCGCATCGCGCGAGATCGGGTTGCCGTAATTGCTCTCGTCCGTGACGATCGCGACGCCGACCGACGACCCTTCGCTGACGGGTTTCAGCACATAGGGACGCGGCAGCGGATCGCGTTCGAACAGTTCGGCGGTCGGGACGATCCGTCCGCCGGGCATCGGCACGCCCGCCGGGACCAGCGCCTGTTTCGTCAGCACCTTGTCGATCGCGATGACCGACGTGGCGAGGCCGCTATGCGTATAGCGCAGCCCCATCAGGTCCAGCATCCCCTGCACCGTACCGTCCTCGCCGGGCGACCCGTGCAGGGCATTGAACACCAGATCGGGCTTCGCTTCGGTCAGACGCGCGGCGACGTTGCGGTCCATGTCGATGCGGGTGACGCGATGACCGAGCGACTCCAGTGCGGCGGCGACGCCGGCACCCGACATCAGCGACACTTCGCGCTCCGACGACCAGCCGCCCATCAGGACGACGATGTGCAGGGGGTCGGTCACGCGTTCGGTTCCTTATCATATCCCAGGCAAACAAAGCCGTTCGGTTCGAGCAGCTTCGAGCTCGACGCGGACGGGTTAGGCATGGCGGTGCAGGACATCATGCCACCCCCACCCGCTGTATTTCCCATTCCAGCGTCACGCCCGACTGCGCCAGCACCTTTGCCCGCACGTCCTCACCCAGCGCCTCGATATCGGCGCTGGTCGCGTTGCCGGTGTTGAGCAGGAAATTACAGTGCTTTTCCGATACCTGCGCGTTGCCCCTGCGAAGCCCCCGGCACCCGGCGGCATCGACCAGCGCCCATGCCTTGTGCCCATCAGGGTTCTTGAAGGTCGAGCCGCCAGTCTTCGACCGCAGCGGCTGCGACGCCTCGCGCGCGGCGGCGATGCGGTCCATTTCGGACTGGATCGCCGACGGATCGCCCGCCTCCCCTCGGAACGTCGCCGATACCACGATCGCACCACCCGGCAGATCGCTGTGGCGATAGCGATAGTTGAGGTCGTCGCGCGACAGCGTCACCCGCGTCCCGTCGCGCAGCACCGCTTCCGCCGCGACCAGCACGTCGGCGACTTCGCGACCATAGGCACCGCCGTTCATCCGCACGAACCCGCCGACCGTGCCGGGAATCGACCGCAGGAACTCGACGCCCGCGATCCCGGCATCGCGCGCGGTCGAGGAGACGAGGATACCGCTGGCACCGCCGCCACAGGTCAGCGTGCCGCCATCGGCGGAAACCTTTGCGAACGGCTTGCCCAGCCGGACGACGACGCCCGGCACCCCGCCGTCGCGCACGATCAGGTTCGATCCCAGTCCCAGCCCCATCACCGGCACCGCCGGATCGAGCGCGCGCAGGAACGTAGACAGGTCGCCGACGTCCACAGGTTCGAACAGCCACTGCGCCGCGCCGCCCGCCTTGAACCACACGAGCGGAGCCAGCGGCGCATTCGCCGTCAGCCGTCCGGTGGTTGCGGGAAGCGCGGCGATCGTCATTTGCCGACGCCCCAGAAGCGTGCCCATGCCGTCCACGCCGCGCGCTGCGCATCCGCCGCCTGCTGGCCGATCGCCGTCAGGTCGCTGGTCTCGACGCCGTCCAGCAGTCGTTGCGCAGCGTCGATCTGCGCCTGCTGCGCGCGCAGGATCTCGCGCTGCATCTCGACGGCCGTGGAGAACCAGTCGCTCATGCCAGCCGCTCGCCGATCGCGGCGGGAAGGCCCGCTGCGATCTTGGTGATGTCGCCCGCGCCCAGACAGACGATCAGGTCGCCGTCCTGCCCCGCATCCGCCAGCGCCTGCGCCAGCGCGTCGCGATCGGCCGCGGCCTGCGCCGAACGGTGGCCGCGCAGGCGGATACCCTCGACCAGCGCGTCGGCATCGACGCCCGGCACCGGGGCCTCGCCCGCCGCATAGACCGGCAGGACATGGACCGCGTCGGCATCGTTGAACGCCTGCGCGAACTCATCCATCAACGCGCCCAGCCGGGAGAACCGGTGCGGCTGCACGACCGCGATCACCCGGCCCCCGGTCGCCTCACGGGCGGCGGACAGCACGGCGCGGATCTCGACCGGGTGGTGGCCGTAATCGTCGATCACGGTCATGCCCGCCACATCGCCGACGCGGGTGAAACGGCGCTTTACCCCGCCGAACTTCGCAAAGCCCTGCGCAATGGTCGCGTCGTCCAGCCCCAGCTCGACCGCGACCGCGATCGCGGCGAGCGCGTTCTGGACATTATGCCGCCCCGCCATCGGCAGATGGATGCCGGCGATGGTCCGCGTAGTTCCTTCCCGATCGCGCACCACGCAGTCGAACCGGTTGCCGTCACGTCCGGCGACGACGTCGACGCCGCGAATATCGGCCTGCGCGGCAAAGCCATAGGTCACGATCCGCCGGTCGCGGATACGCGGGATCAGCGCCTGTACTTCGGGGTGATCGAGACACAGCACCGCCGCGCCGTAGAAGGGCACATTTTCGATGAATTCGACATACGCATCCTTCGCGCGGTCGAAGCTGCCATAATGGTCGAGATGTTCGGGATCGATGTTGGTGACCACCGCGATCGTGCCGTCCAGCCGCAGGAAGCTGCCGTCGCTCTCATCCGCTTCCACCACCATCCAGTCGGACGCGCCCAGCCGGGCGTTCGATCCGTAGCTGTTGATGATGCCGCCATTGATGACGGTCGGATCGACCCCACCCGCATCGAGCAGCGCGGCGATCAGCGAGGTCGTCGTCGTCTTGCCATGCGTCCCCGCCACGGCGACGGTCGATTTCAGCCGCATCAGTTCGGCCAGCATTTCCGCCCGCCGCACCACCGGGATACGGCTGGCCAGCGCGTGGTCGCGTTCGGGATTGCCGGGCTTGATCGCGGTCGAGGTGACGACCACCGCCACGCCTTCGACATTTTCGGCGCGATGCCCGATCTTTACGTCGATACCGCGCGCGCGCAGCCCGTCGATGACATAGCCCTCCGCCACGTCGGACCCCTGCACCTTGTAGCCCAGATTGTGCATCACTTCCGCGATGCCGGACATGCCGATGCCGCCGATGCCGACGAAGTGGATCGTGCCGATGTCGGTCGCGACGCCCTTCATGCGAACGCCTCCCGCGGTTTGGCGGGGGCGACGCGGCCGATCCGTGCCTTCGGCGCGTCGATGCTCTCTACCAGATCGGCAAGGTCGCGCACCGCGAACGGCCGGCCGCAACTGCGCGCGCGTGCGGCGGCATTGCCCAGCGCGGCGGGATCGAGGCCCAGCTTTTGAATCTGTTTGGCCAGTTCGGCGGCGGTGAACCGCGATTGTGCGATTGCGCGCGCCCCGCCGGCATCGACGATTTCGCGGCAATTGGCGGTCTGGTGATCGTCGGTCGCGCCGGGCAGCGGCACGAGGATCGCGGGGCGTCCCGCCGCCGTCAGTTCGGCGATGGTCGATGCCCCCGCGCGCGCGATCACGACATGCGCCCATGCCAGCCGGTCGGGCAGGTCGGGTAGATAGGTCGCGATCTCCGCCGGAATGCCATGTTCCGCATATTTGGCGCGCACCGCGTCGATATCCTCGATCCGGGCCTGATGGGTCACCTGCATCCGCTGCCGGAACGCGATCGGCAACAATGCCAGCCCGTCGGGCACGACCTGGCTCAGGATGCTTGCCCCCTGACTGCCGCCGGTCACCAGAACGCGGAAGATACCGTCCTCGTCCAGCACCGGATACGGACGGTCGCGCAGCGCCAGCACGCTCTCGCGCACCGGATTGCCGACCAGATGCGTGCGCGGGACGTGCTTGTCCTTCAGCCGGTCGACCTTGACGTAGCTGGTGGCGATCGCCGCCACGCTGCCCGCGACCAGCCGGTTGACGCGGCCCAGCACCGCATTCTGTTCGTGGACGATCGTCGGGACCTTGCGCGCGAACGCCGCCAGCAGCGCGGGCAATGCGGGATACCCGCCGAAACCGATCACCGCCGCCGGCTGGAACGTACGGAACAGTTCGATGGCCATGCCGCGCCCGGCCATCATCTGCCGCCCGGCACGCATCCAGCCGATCGGTCCGCCGCCCAGCCGTCCGGCGGGCAGGACATGCGTCTGGATACCGTCGAACAATCCGGGAAACCGCACGCCGCGTTCGTCGCTGACCAACGCCACGCGATGCCCACGCCGGGTCAGTTCGCTCGCCAGCGCGGCAGCGGGGACCATATGTCCCCCGGTTCCACCGGCGGCGAGGACGTAATGCTTGCTCATTTGGCTCCGCTCCAGCGTTGCTGGCCATAGGGTGAGCGCGTCAGATACGGGTTGCGCCGCGTAAAGGCGAGCAGCAGTCCCATGCCGATCGACAGCGCGATCATCGACGACCCGCCATAGCTGATGAACGGAAGCGTCATTCCCTTCGACGGGGCGATGCCGACATTGACCGCCATGTTGATGAGCGCCTGCGCCCCGAACTGCACCGCCAGACCGGCGGCGGCGAGCAGTCTGAACGCGTCCTCCTCATCCAGCAGCCGCACGAACACGCGCACCACGATCGCAAGGAAGATCAGCGCGATGATCGCGCACGCGATCAGCCCGAACTCCTCGCCCACCACCGCGAAGATATAGTCGGTATGTGCTTCGGGCAGCTTGAACTTGACGCGACCGCCGCCGGGACCGGCACCGACCACCCCGCCCGCCGTCAGGACGGCATGCGCCATGTCGACCTGATAGCTGTCGGTCGCCGCCGCCGCCGGATCGGGGAACAGGAACCCGTCGATCCGCACCCGCGCCGTGCCGTAGAAGGTATAGGCCGCGACGATCAGTCCGACCCCGGCGGCGGCCAGCACCCCCATCGTCCGCGCGTGCACGCCGGAGATCATGAGCAGCGCGACCCACACGCCGCAGAAAATGACCGTCTGTCCGAAATCGGGCTGGAGCATCAGGCATGCGGCAATCACTGCCGTCAGCGCGCCGGTAACCCACAGCATCGGCAGTTGCGGGTCCTTGGCGCGCAGCGACAGCAGCCATGCGGTGGTCACGATGAACATCGGCTTCAGGAATTCGGACGGCTGGAACTGGCCGATGCCGAGGTTGACCCAGCGGCGCGCACCGTTCGCTTCGTGTCCCAGCACCGGGGTCAGCGCCAGCGCGACCAGCAGTACCCCTGTGCCGACGAGGCACAGTCGGCGGGCCATCGTGACCGGCAGCATCGATACGGCGATCATCACGGGGAAGGAAAACGCGATCCACCCCGCCTGCCGCCAGAAATACATCATCGGCGGCACGGTGACGTCGCCGCCCGAATAGCGCACCGCCGATGCGGGCGAGGCGGCGGCGACCGCGACCAGCCCGATCGCGATCAGCGTCATCGCGATCAGCAACAGCACCCGGTCGACGTCGCGAAACCATGCCGCGACCGGCGATCGTGCGCTGCGCCCCTGCAGGGTTTCGACCCGCTGGCGCAGCCGCCGGGGATCCCGCCCGCGCATCATATCGGTCATCGCAGAGCCTCCACCGCCGCCACGAATGCGCGCCCCCGCGCCTCGAAATCGCTGAACTGGTCGAACGACGCGCAGGCCGGCGACAACAGCACGGTATCACCGCTGACGGCATGCGTCGCGGCGGAAGTCACTGCCGCCGCCAGCGTACCGGCATTCTCGACGGGCATGTCGTGCCGGAGAAGCTCCGCGAAGCGATCCGCCGCCGTCCCGATGGTATAGGCGCGGACGACGTTGCCGAAACCGGGCCGGCACGCTTCCAGATCGTCGCCCTTGGCAAGGCCGCCGACGATCCAGTGGATGCGCCCGAACGCGTTCAGCGCGGGTGCGGTCGATTCGGGATTGGTCGCCTTGCTGTCGTCGACATAGGTCACGCCCGCGACTTCGCCGACCCGCTGCATCCGGTGCGGCAGGCCGCCGAAGCTGCGCAGTCCCGCCGCGATCGCGTCCGCCGATACGCCCAGCGCCTCGCACGCCGCGATCGCCGCCAGCGCGTTCTGCGCGTTGTGCGGTCCGGCCAGAGCCGGGCCGGGCTGGACCATGCACACGCCGGGCGCGATCTTCGTCAGATGTTCGCCGCGCGCCGACAGGCTGCGGGCGATGGCGGCGGACGGCGCATCGCCGATCCCGACGATCGCTGCGTGGGTCGGCGACTGCATCGCGAACAGCCGGGCTTTCGACGCGGCATAAGCGTCGAACCCGGCATAGCGGTCGAGATGGTCGGGCGTGATGTTCAGCAACACCGCCACATCGCAATCCAGCGTGAAGGTCAGATCGATCTGGTAGCTCGATAGTTCGAGCACGTACACGCCCCCCGCCGGCAACGGTGCCTGTTCGAGGATCGGCAGGCCGATATTACCCCCCATCCGCGCGGCTATGCCGGCGGTGGTCAGGATGTGATGGATCAGCGCGGTCGTGGTCGACTTGCCGTTGGTGCCGGTGATACCGACGACCTTGTGCGGCGGCAGGTTGCTGCGGCCTTGCGCGAACAATTCGATGTCGCCGATGACCGGCACGTCGCCGGCATGGGCGACGATCGGATGCCGGTTGAGCGGCACGCCGGGCGACACGACCACGCCGTCGAACCCGGCAAGGTCGATCGCCAACGGATCGGCAATAGTCAGTCCCTCGCCGGTTCCTGCCCCGGCCAGTATCTGTGCGCGCTTCGCCGCATCGCTGTCCCACGCGACGACACTGGCGCCGCCTGCAAGCAACGCGCGCACCGTCGCCACGCCCGACCGCGCAAGGCCCAGCACCGCATACCGCCTGCCTGCCCAGGCACCGGCGATGATCACCGCAGCTTCAACGTCGACAGGCCGGCCAGCGCCAGCACGAACGCCACGATCCAGAAGCGGATGACTACCGTCGCCTCCGCCCAGCCAAGCTGTTCGAAATGATGGTGGATCGGAGCCATGCGAAAGATCCGCCGCCCGGTCCGTTTGAACCAGAACACCTGGATGATGACGCTCAGCGCCTCGACCACGAACAGCCCGCCGATGATGCCCAGCACGATTTCATGATGCGACGACACCGCGATCGCGCCGAGTGCGCCACCCAGCGCGAGGCTGCCGGTATCGCCCATGAACACCGCTGCGGGCGGCGCATTGTACCACAGGAACGCCAGCCCGGCACCGACGATCGCACCACAGAACAGCGCGAGATCGCCTGCGCCCAGCACATGGGGGATGCCCAGATACGCCGCGAACCGGGCATTGCCGACCATATAGACGATCAGCATGAACGCCACCGATGCGATGATGACCGGCATCGTCGCCAGTCCGTCCAGTCCGTCGGTCAGGTTCACCGCATTGCCGAACGCGACGATCGTGAACGCGGCGAACACGACGTAGAACGGTCCCAGATCGATCGCGACGCCCGAAAAGAACGGCACGTACAGCATCGTGCCGGTCTGCTGGATGATGATCCAGCTGGCGATGCCTGCAATCAGGAACTCCAACAGCAGCCGCGTGCGCCCCGACACGCCCGCCGTGCTGGCCTTCGTAACCTTGTCGTAATCGTCGAGGAACCCGATCGCGGCGAAGCCGAGCGTGACGAACAGGCACGCCCAGACGAACGGGTTCGACAGGTCCATCCACAGCAGCACGGCAGAGGCGAGCGAGGTGAGGATCATCAGCCCGCCCATCGTCGGCGTGCCGCGCTTGGCCAGATGCGTCTGCGGTCCGTCGAGCCGGATCGGCTGCCCCTTGCCCTGCCGCACGCGCAGCCACCCGATGAAGCGCGGTCCGATCAGCAACCCGATGAACAATGCGGTCGCCGTCGCCGCGCCGGTGCGGAACGACAGATACCGGAACAGGTTCAGAATACCGGGGAACCCCAGATATTCGGCGATTTCGTACAACATTCAGCCCTGCCCCGACAGCCGGGCGACGACCTGCGCCAGCCCCACCCCGTTCGATCCCTTGACGAGTACCGCGTCGCCGGGCGCCAGCATGTCGGTAAGGACAGCGGCGGCGGTGGCGGCGTCGGCCACATGGACGGTTTCGATGCGGCCCTCAAGCGCCTTGGCCAGCGGCAGCATCCCCGCCCCCACCAGTACGACCCGCGAAACCCCCGCTTCGTCGACCGGTACGGCCAGTGCGGCGTGATACGCGTCCGACGCCTCGCCCAGTTCGCGCATCTCGCCCAGCACCGCGACCCGTCGCGTGGCGCGCTCCGCCGCCAGTACCTTGAGCGTCGCGCGCATCGATGCCGGGTTGGCGTTGTAGCTTTCGTCGATCAACAGCGCTTCGCCGCCGCCGACCGCGATCGATTGCCGTGCCCCGCGCCCCGCCAGCCCTTCCAGATCGGCCAGCGCCAGTCCGGCGATGCCCAGATCGCCGCCGATCGCATCGACCGCCGCCAGCACGGCGAGCGAATTGGCGACCCAATGCTCGCCCGGTGGTGCGATGGTATAGCTGACTTCGTGCGTGCCGACCCGAGCGGTGACGAAACTGCCGCCGCCGACGCTGCGGACATGTTCGACCGCCTGGACGTCCGCACCGTCGCGGAGCCCGAAGGTCACGATCCGCGCGGCATGCGACCGCGCGGCGGCGATCAGCGTATCGCGATGCGGGCTGTCGAACGGCACGATCGCGACGCCGCCGGAAACCAGACCTTCGAATATCTCGCCCTTGGCGCGGGCGATCGCATCCTCACCGCTGAAGAACGCGGTGTGCGCGGGCGCGATGGTCGTGACGATCGCGACTCCGGGTCGGACCAGTCGCGTCAGGCGGCTGAGTTCGCCCGCATGGTTCATGCCCATTTCGAACACCGCCGCCTGCGTGTCCGCCGGCATGCGCGCGAGAGATAGCGGGACGCCGGTATGGTTGTTGTAGCTTTTGACCGATCGATGCGCATGACCGTGGGTGATGCGGTCAAGACACGCGAACAGCGCTTCCTTGGTTCCCGTCTTGCCGACCGATCCGGTGACGCCGATCACCCGCGCCGCCGTTCGCGATCGCGCTGCGGTGGCCAGCAGGTCGAGCGCGCGGACGGTGTCTTCGACCAGCACGTGCGGCCCGTCGACCGGCCGCGCGACAATCGCACCCGCCGCCCCCTGCGCGAATGCCTGCGCAACGAAACGATGGCCGTCGGTCGCCTCGCCCGACAGCGCGACGAACAGGTCGCCGGGACCGACTTCGCGCGAATCGAATGCTACGCCGTTTGCTACAAAATCAGCGGACGCGACGCCTCCGGTAGCGGCGGCGATCGCGGCGGAGGTCCAGAGGGTCACGCTATCCTCCCGCCAGCGGACAAGGCGCGCGGCGGATCAGCCCGCACATTCGCGTGCCACCTGAACGTCGTCGAACGGCAACACCATGTCGCCGACGATCTGTCCCTGTTCATGCCCCTTGCCCGCGATCAACACGATATCCTGCGGTCCCGCCATCGCGCAGGCGGCACGGATCGCTTCACGCCGGTCGCCGATCTCGGTCGCGTGCGGACAGCCTTCCAGCACCTGCGCGCGGATCGCTGCTGCGTCTTCGGTGCGGGGATTGTCATCGGTGACGATCGCCAAATCGGCCTGTGCCGCCGCGACTTCGCCCATCGGCGCGCGCTTGCCGGTGTCGCGGTCGCCGCCTGCACCGAACACGACGATCAGCCGCCCGGTCACATGCGGACGCAGCGCCGCGATCGCTGCCGCCAGCGCGTCGGGGGTATGCGCATAATCGACATAGACGGGCGCGCCGGTGGACAGGATCACCGCACGTTCCAGCCGTCCCCGCACCGGCTGCAACCGCGCCAGCCCGGCCAGTGTCGCCGCCAGCGTGCCACCGGTCGCCAATACCAGACCCGCGGCAGTCAGCGCATTCGCGGCCTGATAGGCGCCGATCAGCGGCAATTGTACCTTGTGCGTCGCGCCCTCCGCCTCGATCGTCAGCGCCTGTCCCAACAGGCTGGGATCGCGTGCCGTCAGCCGCAACGTATCGCCATGTTCGCCGACGGTGATCAGCCGGTTGCCGCGCACCCGCGCCAGATCAACCACCCGGTCGGCATGGGGGTCGTCGGCCCACACCACCGCCGTCCCGTCATCGCCCAGCACTTCGGCGAACAGCCGCAGCTTGGCGGTCAGGTACGTCGCCATGTCGCCGTGATAGTCCAGATGATCGCGGCTGAGGTTCGTAAAGGCAGCGGCTTCGACCGGCAGCCCTTCGGTACGGTATTGCGACAGGCCGTGGCTCGACGCCTCGAACGCCAGATGGGTCACGCCTTCGCGGGCGAGACCGGCGACGTTCGACAGGAACGTGACGACGTCCGGTGTCGTCAGCCCCGTCGTCGCACGCTCGTCGGCGGTGGTGACGCCCAGCGTGCCGATCGACGCGGCGTGGTGCCCCTGCATCCGCCACAGCTGCCGCACCATCTCGACCGTGCTGGTCTTGCCGTTGGTGCCGGTGACAGCCACCGCGTGCGGTGGAAATGGTGCGAAGAACTGTGCGGCGGCGCGTGCGAAGCGTTCGCGCGGATCGTGCGCGGCGATATGCACCGCACCTTCGACCACGGCCTGCGGGCGGGCGACCACCGCGATCGCACCGGCGGCGATCGCGGCGGGAATATAATCCTCGCCATTCACCCTGGCCCCGGCGAACGCACCGAAGATCGTACCCGGTGCGACCTTGCGATGATCGATCGCAAAGCCGGTTATCGCTGCCGTTTCGTCGCCGCCGGTAATCGCACCCAGTTTCATTCCACGTTCGCCAGTTTCTTCGCATCGCCCGGCGCGTGCCACAACAGCCCGCGCAACCCGGCGACGTCGATATCGGCATTGGCGTCGGGAATCACCCCCAACAACGGTCCGGTCCGCGAAATCACGCGCGACACCACCGGCGCGGCGGTCCATGCAGCGCTGGTGAAGCCGAACGTTTCCTTCGTACCCTTCGGACTGTCGAGCATCGCGATCACGACATAGCGCGGCCGGTCCATCGGGAACACGGCGGCGAAGGTCGATACGTTGACCTTCTTCGAATATCCGCCGCCCGCGCCGACCGTCTCCGCCGTGCCCGTCTTGCCGCCGACGCGGAAGCCGGGTGCCTCCGCCTTGCGCCCGGTGCCGTCGGTCACGATCAGGCGCAGCAGCCCGCGCATCTTCGCGCTGGTCGCTTCGGTGAACACCCGCCGGCCGCGCGGCGCTTCGCCGGGGTTCAGCTTCATCATCGTCGCCGGCCGCCAGATGCCGCCATTGACCAGCGCGGCATAGGCGCTGGCAAGGTGCAGCGGCGTGACCGCAATGCCATGGCCGAACGCGGTCGTCATCGTCGTGGTCCGCGCCCAGAAATGCGGCCAGATCGGCCGGCTTTTCTCCAGTTCGATGTCGGGCGCGGTATCGAAACCCAACGCCCGGAACAGCGTGGCCATCCGTTCCGGCCCCATTTCATCGGCGATGCGCGCGGTCGCGATGTTCGACGAATGTACCAGCGTTTCGGGGATGTTCAGCCACCGGTTCTGCGGATGGTCGTCCCGGATGCGGAATCCGCCGACCTGCAGGGCCTTCGTCGCGTCATATCGTTTCGCCAGCGACGGCACCACGCCGCTGTCCAGCGCGGCGGCCATCGTCAGCGGCTTGAATGCCGACCCCAGTTCGTACACGCCCTGCGTCACCGAATTCATCTGCCCCGTGTTCGCGGTCACCCGGTTCGGGTTGAACGTCGGCAGCGAGGTCATCGCGATCACTTCGCCGGTATCGCTGTCGAGCACGACCCCGCCTGCACCGCGCGCCTGAAACGTCGCCATCGCGCTGGCCAGTTCGCTCTCCAGCGCCGCCTGCACGCGCAGGTCGAGACTGAGCGCCACCGCCCGGCCGCGCTCGGCCGGGTCGGTCAGCCGGGCGTTCAGGAACCGCTCCATGCCGCGCACGCCGCGCCCGTCCATGTCGAGATAGCCCAGCGCATGCGCCGCCATCGCGCTTTGCGGATACAGGCGTTCGGGTTCGCGACCCAGCGCGATGCCGGGGTCGCCCAGCGCGTTCACCTGCTGCACCAGTTCGGGCAGTGCGCGCCGCTTGAGATAGACGAAGCCACGTTTGGCGGTCAGCTGGCCGTAATAATGCGCCGCGTCGTGTTCGGGCATCAGTTCGGCCAGCCGCTGCGCCAGCATCCGCTTGTCGCCGATCACCTTGTCCGGGCGCACCGCGATCGACCATGCATCGATCGTGCGTGCCAACGGCGCTCCGTTACGGTCGACCAGATCGCCGCGCAACGGCACGAGCGCCGCCTCCGCCGCGATTGCCGAGCGCGGTTCAGCGGCGATCGCCAGCAACGTCAGCCGCCCAAGGATCACCATCACGCCCGCCGCGAACAGCAGCATCAGCACCATCAGCCGGAAATGGGCGATGTTGACCAACGTCTGTCGCGCCCCGTCGGGACGCTGGTGATGCAGCGAGGGTGCGACGACGACGATCACCGGAGCGATGCTTCCTTGCGTGCGGAACGGGCCAGATCGCCCATCGTCGAAGAACTGAGCAGCGTACGATCGAGCATCGCCACCGCTTGCGGCCGGGCGCCGCGGGCCTGTGCGGTCTGTACCGGCCCGGTCGGACGCGCCGGAGCGGGCTTCGCTGTCGGAGCGGACGGCGCGACGGGAGCGGTCGTTGCCGGTGTCGTCGCCACGGCCGGGACGGGGGCGGCGGGCACATACTCGACCGGTGCGGCGGGCACGACATAGGCCAGCGCGACGTTGCCGCCCTCGGTCCGACCCGGCAGCGACGCCAGTTGGGTTTCGCCGCCGACATATTGCTCGGCACGCGGCGCGGCCAGCGCCAGCACGTCGCCGTTCCACCGCTCCAGCTGTGCCATGTTGGCGCGCGTATCGAATTCGGTTTCCAGCTCGCGGATATCCTTGCGCGCCGCGACGATCGATCGCTCGACCGCCTCGACCCGCGCGCGTTCCGCTGCGCCCTGCGAGATCACGAGGTAGAAGCCGGGCGCCATCACCCCCAGCATCACCAGCTTGCCCAGCGTTCCGAACCCGAACGTCCCCATCACGTCGCACTCCCGTTCACTGGCCACGGCGCCGCCGCCGTCCGTACCGCCGCGCGCAACGTCGCCGAACGCGCGCGGGGATTTACTGAAATTTCCTGATCCGAAGGCCGTGCGGCCTTCGCGATGTCGGCAAAGGTCGCCGCCGGTCCCTGCACCGCCACCGGACGATGACGCGATCCGGCCGGCATCGCGCCGCCATGTTCGCGCAGGAACCGTTTGACGATGCGGTCTTCCAGACTGTGGAAGCTTACCACCGACAACCGCCCGCCCGTCCGCAACACCCGTTCCGCCGCGTTCAACCCGGCGGCAAGCTCGCCCAGTTCGTCGTTCAGGTGGATGCGGATCGCCTGGAACGCGCGGGTCGCCGGGTCCTTCTTTTCGTGCGGGCGATGACCCAATGCGCGACGGACCACGGCGGCGAGCTCGGCCGTGCGCGACAGCGGCCGGGAACTGACGATGAACTGCGCGACGCGGCGGTGGCGCGGTTCCTCGCCATAGCGATCGAGCACGTCGCTGATCTCGCCTTCGTCGGCCTCGTTCAACCATTCCGCCGCGGTGAGTCCCTCGCGGCTCATCCGCATGTCGAGCGGGCCGTCGTTCTGGAACGAAAACCCGCGATCCGCCTGATCGAGCTGCATCGACGACACACCGATATCCATCACCACGCCATCGACCATGTCGATGTCGCGCGCGGCCAGTTCGCCCGCCATTGCGGAGAACGGCGCCTGCACCAGCACCAGCCGGTCCCCGGCCTGTTCCTGCAACCCGGCAGCGGCGGCATGCGCGGTCGGGTCGCGATCGAATGCGATCACGCGCGCGCCCTGCGCCAGCATGGCACGGGTATAGCCGCCCGCGCCGAAGGTCGCATCGACATGCGTTTCCCCCGGCTGGATCGCCAACGCGGCGACGGCTTCGGCCATCAGGACGGGGACGTGCGGGGCGTCGGTCATGCCAGCCCCTTCTCTTCCATCAGAAATTCGCACAATTCGCGGGTATCCGCGTCGATCTCCAGATCGGCGATCAGAACGAACGGGTCCCAGATGTTGAACGTGTCGCCGCGACCGTGGAAGAACGCCCATTTGTCGATCTTCGCCCGCTTGCGATAGAAGGTCGGCAGGACGAACCGCCCCGCGCTGTCGAACGGCGCCGATTCGAGGTTTCCGAACGCCTTGCCCGCGACGTTATAGTCGGTGTCGGCATCCTCGTCGCTGCCCTGCGGCCGGCGCGAGTACAGGATTTTCGGCCACGCGGCGTCGAACGCGCTCAGGCACGCATGCCGACCATGCCGCTTGATGAGGAGATCGCGGGACTCGGCGTTCTTCTCCAGCACCGAGCGCAGTCTGGCAGGCACCGCGACGCGACCCTTCGCATCGACGGCCTGCAGCCCATAGCTCAGGTAGAGTTCCCTGTCCGACATAGCCCCTGTTCGGTCTCGCAGGACACCCGCCTCACGCCGCCAAATACCCGCGGCGCGTCTGAATCAGACGATCTCAGGACCTGCCCCCTGCGACGTCCGATACGTACCAAAAACAGCATTGGGCAACAATGGGCAAAGTTGGGTGAGAATGGGAGAAACCACCACTTGTACCAGAATTAATAGGATGTACTTGTTTTGTTCTTGCCAGAACCTTGTCTAACGTTGGGCAGCGCCACCATTTTCCAAAGCTGATCTAAGATAATTCCTACGAACGGCCGAATTCAGCGCGCGGGCGCGGCGGTTCCGTTGCCTTCGGGCGCGATGCCGGGCGATATGCCCAGTTCGGCAAGTGGTTCGTCGGCCAGTGCCGCATTGGCAAGTTCGGCGTTGGCGGCGTCGCTTGCCAGCACGGGGCTTTCGCCCACCGGCGCCTCATCGATGGCGGAGCGGAACAGCGCGCTCGCCAGCACGATCAGCAGCACGACTAGGACGAGGCCGGTGGCCCCGACACGAAGTCGTTGCAATATCTGCGATTGGTCGGAACGGGGAAGCATGTGCACCGTGCGGTTACACCGGTTAGACGCCGGTGTCGACCGCCAGCCCCTTTTCCGCCACCCATGCCGGATTGTAGAGCGTCGAGAGATAGCGGAAACCGGTATCGCACAGGATCGTCACCACCCGGCTGCCCGACCCGAGTTGCCGTGCCAGCCGTACCGCGCCCGCCACGTTGATCCCCGACGAAAGGCCGAGGCACAGTCCCTCCTCCGCCAGCAGGCGGCGGACCCATTCCATCCCCTCCGCATCCGAAATGCGAAACTGCGTGTCGATCGGCGCGCCT
The DNA here is from genome assembly GCF_014842075.1 of Sphingomonas sp. CFBP 13720. GTDB lineage: Bacteria > Pseudomonadota > Alphaproteobacteria > Sphingomonadales > Sphingomonadaceae > Sphingomonas. The sequence continues at coordinate 37,429 of NZ_JACYVA010000004.1, read as the reverse complement.
TCCAGATTGGCGGTGATCCGCCCCTGCCCGATCCCTTCGGCGACCGAGCTTCCCTCCGACCGCAATTCGCCATGCGCGTAATAGTCGTACAGCGCCGCGCCATGCGGATCGGACAGCGCGATCGTGATCCGCTCGTCCTTTTCCTTCAGGCCTAGGCCGACGCCCGCGATCGTGCCGCCAGTGCCCGCCGCACAGGTAAAGCCGTCGATCCGGCCACCCATCTGTTCCCAGATCTCCGCCGACGTGCCGACGATATGCGCGCGGCGATTGGCGGTGTTGTCGAACTGGTTCGCCCAGATCGCGTTCGGCGTCTCCTCCGCGATCCGGCGGCTGGTGTGGACGAAATGACCCGGGTTCGAATAGGGCGCGGCCGGCACCAGCACCAGCTCCGCCCCCAGCGCGCGCAGCGTGTCCATCTTTTCACGGCTCTGCGTCTCGGGCATGACGATGATCGTCTTGTACCCCTTGGCATTGGCGACCAGCGCGAGGCCGATGCCGGTATTGCCCGCCGTCCCCTCGACGATGGTGCCGCCCGGATCGATCGCGCCCCGCGCCTCCGCGTCCTCGACGATGAACAGCGCCGCGCGATCCTTCACGCTGGCGCCCGGATTGGCGAACTCGCACTTGGCGAAGATTTCCGCCCCGGCCGCCTCACTGGGACCGGCAAGGCGAACGAGCGGCGTATTGCCGATCAGGGCGAGCGTGTCGGGAGCGATGTGCATGACGTCAAGATGGCCTCAAGGCCGCAACCGGACAAGCGGCCCGCGGCGTAGAATGGATATGGGCGGACGAACCTGCGCTACCCCGCCCGGGCAGCGTCATCCCGCCAGCGCGTCGACCAGCGCGCGGACCTTGGCCTGACGCCATTGCGGCAGGGGTGCGACCAACCAGTAGCCCAGCCGCCCGGCCTTCGGATCGCCGACCACCCGGACCCGCCCGGCGGCGATATCGTCGCGGGCGATCAGTTCGGGGACGGTCGCGCGGCCCAGCCCCGCCGCCGCCGCATCGATCGCCAGACCGGCATCGGCAACGCGTACCAGCGCGGTAGCATCCTCGGGCGAACAGCCGGGCCAGCCGATCCGCGTGTCCGCGCCGCCGCCACGTTCGATCGTGACCATGCCGTCGGACTCGAGCGCCTCGCCCTCATGCGCGCCCGGTCCTTCGCCCCAGCGGATCGCGAGGTCGATATTCGCTTCGGTGAAGTCGATCGCGTCGTCGGCGGCGATCAGCACGAAACGCAGGTCGGCGTCCCCGGCGGCGATGCGGGCCAGCCGGGGCAGCAGCCATTTCTGGGTCAGGTCGCGCGGCGCGGCGATGGTCAGCGACTTGGACGACTGCCCCGCCTGCATCGCACGCACCGCTTCCTCGAATTGCAGGAAGCCGCCGCGCAGTGCAGCAAGACCCGCCTCGCCCTCCGGCGTCAGTTCCAGCCCGCGCGTCGTGCGGCGGAACAGCACGACGCCCAGCGTATCCTCCAACGCGCGAACCTGCTGCCCGACGGCGGCGGGGGTCACCGCCAGTTCGTCAGCGGCGCGCGTAAAGGACAGGTGCCGGGCAGCGGCATCGAGCACGCGCAGGCCGTTGAGGGGAAGATGCGTGCGCTTCATCGAGTGGTCCCCGCGCTCATACGCCGACCGCCGGGGCGGAAAGCTGGAACTTCGGGATCGTCACGTCGAACGTCTCCCCATCGTCACCGACCATGTGATAGCTGCCCTGCATCGCGCCGGTCGGCGTCGACAGCGGACAGCCAGACACATAGTCGAAGCTGCCGCCCGGTTCGATCACTGGTTGTTCGCCGATCACCCCCTCGCCCTCGACGCTGTGGCGCGCGCCGCGACCGTCGGTGATGATCCAGCGGCGCGTCAACAACTGCACCGTGCGGTCCGACCCGTTTTCGATGCGGATGTGATAGGCCCAGAACCAGCGCCCCGCCGCCGACTGCGACTGTTCGGGCAGGTAGGTCGCCGATACCCGCACCGCGATGCCGGCGGTCGTTGCCTCGTGCGGGAACAGCGCCTTCATCACAGCCCGGCGACGCCCAGCGCGTGGTCGAGATCGGCGATGACGTCGGCTGGGTCCTCCAGGCCGACGTTAATGCGGATCATGCCTTCGTCGATCCCCATCTCGATCCGCTTTTCCTCCGCCACGCCCGAATGGGTCGTGGACGACGGATGCGTCATCAGCGACCGCGAATCGCCGATATTGTTCGAGATATCGACCAGTTCCAGTGCGTCGAGCAGCGCGTGCGCCTGAGTCCGTCCGCCGTCGACCTCGAACGAAAAGATCGGTCCGGCCATCGCCATCTGCGACATGGCCAGCGCGTGCTGCGGATGGCTAGGCAGGCCGGGGAAGTTGATGCGCGGCACCCGGCCTTCGAGAAACCGTCCGACCTCCAGCGCATTTTCCGACTGCCGCCGGATGCGCAGGTCCAGCGTCTCCAGACCTTTCAGCACGACCCACGCGTTGAACGCGCTGAGCGTCGGGCCGGTGTTGCGGGTGAAGGGCAGCAGCACGTCGTTGACGAATGCTTCGGTGCCGCACACCGCACCGGCCAGCACGCGGCCCTGTCCGTCCATCATCTTGGTCGCGCTATACGCCACCACGTCCGCACCATAGTCCATCGGCCGTTGCAGCGCGGGGGTGGCAAAGGCGTTGTCGACCACCGTCACGATGCCGCGTTCGCGCGCCAGCGCACAGACGGCGCGCAGGTCGACGACGTCCATCGTCGGATTGGCCGGGGTTTCGAAAAACCACACTTTCGTGTTCGGACGGCTGGCATCGACGAACGCCTGCGGATCGCGCGCGTCGACCACCGTCGTCTCGATCCCGAATTTGGGAAGCAGCGTGTCGGTGAGCCAGCGGCACGATCCGAACGCGGCGCGTCCGCCGACCAGATGATCGCCCGCCTGCAACTGGCACAGCAACGCCGCAGTCATCGCCGCCATGCCCGACGCCATGGTACGGCACGCATCCGCCCCTTCGAGCAGGGCGATGCGGTGTTCCAGCATCTCCACGGTCGGGTTCTGCAACCGCGAATAGGTCATGCCGGCCTGTTCGCCCGCGAACCGTGCGGCGGCATCGCCCGCGCAGTCATAGGCGTAGCCGGACGTCAGGAACAACGCCTCGGACGTTTCGCCATATTCGCTGCGCGCGGTGCCGCCCCGCACGGCAAGGGTTGCGGGACGCCAGTTGGCGGTGATCGATCGGTCCTGTCCGGTCTTGCGCTTCATGGGTCAGCCTTTGCGCGTTCGCGACGCCGATTTCCAGTGGGGAGTGCGCGTTCGCGACCCGCACGACGGTACGAACGTCGCTCCTCTAGGTCGTGAACTCATTAATAGTGTGGCGCGTCCGCAGTCGAGTTAGAGCGTGCAGCGCGATCCAGCATAGGGCTGTGGTCATGCCGTAGAAGCTGCCCATCGCGGTGTACTTGCCGTCTGCGCTGGAGATGAAGGCCAGCAACAAGCCGCCGCCTATAGCGCCGATCAGAATCAGCGCCGCGTAGCGCCAGACCATCGGTCGACCTCGTTCTGCGAGAGCAGCGTATGCTGTTGCGAGAAGCAAGAGCGAGCCGGGCAAGGCGAATATCAGGGGAATGAAGCTGGCCCGTTCAACGTTTCCGTAAAGGATCAGCGACGCGATGGCGCAAGCTGCAACCGCAGCAAGGGTGCTTACAAATATGATGCGCAGGACGGCCATATTCAGAGGCTACCGCAGGTTGTTGCTTTTGCGGAAGCCCGAATTGTGATTCAGCATCGGCATGAGCCGATATGATCTGACCGACTTCGAGTGGCGCGTGATCGAGCCGCTGCTGCCCAACAAGCCGCGAGGCGTGCCACGCGTCGATGATCGCCGCGTACTGAACGGTATCTTCTGGGCGCTACGTTCCGGTGCGCCGTGGCGCGACCTGCCGGAGCGTTATGGTCCACGCACCACCTGCTACAATCGCTTCGTGCGATGGCGGAAGCCAGGTGTATGGGACCGGTTGATGGACGCCATAAGCGCCGCGCACGACGGCGAGATACAGATGATCGACAGCACTTCCATCCGGGCGCACCAGCAGGCTGCGACGGCAAAAAAGGGGGTCCGGATCATTGTCTCGGTCGCAGCCGAGGCGGGCTCACGACCAAGATCCACGTCGTCGTCGATGCGCAAGGCCTCCCGATCCGGCTCGGCCTGACGGCAGGGCAAGCGCACGACGGGCAGATCGTAGACCGCCTGCTCGATCACCTCGGCCCACGCACCATCGTGTTGGCCGACAAGGCCTACGATGCCGATCGCATCCGGGAGCTGATCCAAGACCCGGGTGCCACGCAGAACATCCCGCCGAAGAGCAATCGCAAATGGAAGCCGTGCTTCAGCAAGCGGCTCTACCGCGAGCGCAACCTGATCGAGCGCTTCTTCTCCAAGCTGAAGCACTTCCGACGCGTTGCGACCCGCTACGACAAGCTCGCCGCCAACTTCCTCGCCATGGTCCAGCTCGCGTCAATGCGGCTGTGGCTGCGCGATTATGAGTCTACGACCTAGTCGCGCAACGCCCGTTCGCCTTCGAACATGTAGTCGCGGGTCAGTGGCAACGCGTGACGATCGCGCGTCAGTTGCAGCTGGTAATTGACCATTCCGCCATGCCGGAACGCCGCCGCCGCGCCCGCCAGATAGAAGGTCCACATGCGATAGAAACGGGCATCGTACAGTGCGACGATCTGCGCTTCGGCGGCGACGGTACGGTCGTACCACTGGTCGATCGTCAGCGCATAATGCAGCCGCAGCACCTCCACATCGCTCGCGATCAGCTTGGTGCCTTCGTACCCGCGCACGATCTCCGACAACGCCGGATTATAGCCGCCGGGAAAGATGTATTTGGTGGTGAAGGTGTCGGTGACGCCCGGTACGCCCATCCGCCCGATCGTGTGGAGCAGCATCACCCCGTCGGCGCTGAGCAATTCGCGACACTTGGCGAAGAAGGTCCGGTATTGCGGCGGTCCGACATGTTCGAACATGCCGACCGACACGATCCGGTCGAACGTCCCGGTGACCGCGCGATAGTCGATCAGCTCGAAACGCACCTTGTCCGCCACGCCCGCTTCCTCGACGCGGCGACGGGCGACCTTCAGCTGCTCTTCCGACAGGGTGACGCCCAACACCTCCGCACCGGTCTTTTCGTGCAGGTACAACGCCATGCCGCCCCAACCGCAGCCGATGTCGAGCACGCGCATCCCCGGTCGGATCGCCAGCTTCGCGGCGATATGCGCCTTCTTGTCGGCCTGCGCGCGTTCGAGGCTCGCGCCGGCATCGGTGAAGTAGGCGCAGCTATACTGCAGATCGTGGTCGAGGAAGAGCGCATAGAGCCGGTCGGACAGGTCGTAATGATGCGCGACGTTGCGCTTTGCCCGGCGGGCCATGTTGATCCGGTCGAACCGGTGACGCACCGCGTCGAACCAGCGGATCGGAAGCGACGGGCGCAGCCCCCCGCCCCGGCCCCACGGCGTATTGGCGGTCAGCAGTTCGACGAGATCGCGAATGTCGCCGCGTTCGAGGATCAGGTCGCCGTCCATATACGCTTCCGCCGCACCCAGCGCCGGATGGCGGACGATGCGTCCGGCGACCCCGGCATGCGCGAAGCGGATCGCGACCGACGGGAAGGCCGGGTCGGGCGAACCGAAGGTGACACGCCGGCCATCGGCATGGGTCAGGACGAGTTCGCCACGTCGAACGGTGCGGGCGAGGAAATGATCGATCAGCGCCATTCGCAATAACTTAGGAAACGGGATGGTCGATGCCTACCCCGCGTTGCCGGTCCGGTCGACTTAACGGGCATGACCGCGCAACTGGTGCTTGTCGGACGACGCAGTTCCGCTACACCGCCGCCCCATGCTTTCCCGCCTGCGCGATCGACCATGGACCACCGCCGCGCTGATCGCGGTCGCGGCGCAACTGTTGTTCGCATGGGGGCTGGGCCGGCCGGGCACGCTGTCGTTCGACGAAGTGCATTACGTGCCCGCCGCGCGCACGCTGCTATCGCTCGCCCACCCGGCCAATACCGAACATCCGCTGGTGGCAAAGGAACTGATCGCGATCGGCATCGCGCTGTTCGGCGACGATCCGTGGGGCTGGCGGATCATGGGGACGCTGGCCGCGACGGCGACCGTGCTGGGCGTGTTCGCGTGCCTGCAACTGCTGTTCCGGCGCACGCACGTGTCCGCGTTCGGCGCGGCGATGGCGGTGCTGAACCAGACGCTGTTCGTACAGGCACGCACTGCGATGCTGGACGTGTATCTGGGCGCGTTCGTGACGCTGGCGGTCGCGGCGCTACTATGGTCGATGCGCGGCGAGTGGCCGAAGGCGCGGATGGCGCTGGCGGCGATCTTGTTCGGGCTGGCGGTCGGGGTCAAATGGGCGGCGGCCCCCTATGTCGCGGGTGCGGGGGTGCTGATCCTGTGGGGGCGGCGGCGCGGATACTGGCCGGGGGCGGGCACGATCGCGCTGCTGGCGATCCTGTTCGGCGTCAGTATCGCCACCTATTTCGCGACCTTCGCGCCCGCCTTCTTCTATGCGCAGGACCCGCTGACGCTCGCGCGCCTGCTGCCGTTCCAGTGGGAAATGTACCAGCGGCAGACCCAGGTGTTGCCGGCGCATCCTTACCAATCGGCATGGTGGACATGGCCGCTGCTGATCCGGCCGATGTGGTATTTCTACCAACCCGACGAAGGGGTCCAGCGTGGGGTGCTGCTGATCGGAAATCCGGCGATCATGTGGGCCGGGCTGCTCGCGGTGGGGGCATGCCTGTGGACCGGTATGCGGCGGCGGGTGCCGGCGCTGGTCGGGGTCGGGCTGCTATGGGTAGGATCGGTCGCGGTATGGGCCGTGATCCCCAAGTCGCTCGGTTTTTATTACTACTACCACCTGTCCGGCATCTGGCTGTGCATCGCGCTGGCCGCCGCGTTTCATGCGCACGCGCGGGGTCGATGGCGGCACGCCGACGAATGGTTTGCGATCCCCGCCATCGCGCTGTTCGTGTATTTCCACCCGATCCTGTCCGCCGCGCCGCTGGACGGGCCGCAATCGTTCAACCGGTGGATGTGGTTCGGGAGCTGGCGGTGAGCCGCTACCCTCGCGCCCGGCCATAGCGGCCCCAGGTGAAGCGCGACGACAGCGCGAAGTTCCACACCGCGCCGACCGCGATACCGGCCAGCGCCGGCAGCGCCCATGCCTGTCCCCGCACATCGTACAGGAACGCCGCCAGCCCGACATTGGCGACCGCACCGACCGAACAGACGAGGCAGAACGATACCCATCCGTCGAGCAGCGCGCGCGCTCCGCGCAGCCGCCGGTCGCGATAGGTGAGCAGGTTGTTGAGGAAGAAGTTGAACGTCATCGCCGCCATCGTCGCCACGATCGTCGCGACGATGAACCCGGCCCCCGTTTCGAGCGACAGGCCCAGCGCGGCCAGATGGACGATCGCCCCCATCGCGCCGATCGTGGAGAACATGACGAAGCGCACCGGCACCACCCGCCCGAACATGCGGTCGTACAGCGCGATCAGATATTCGAGCGCGACGACGTGGTCGAGCTTGCTTTCGCCCACCGCACGGGTGCGGAACACATAGGGGAGTTCGACGAACCGGAGCGGCGCGGGCGCGGCGGTCATGATATCGAGCAGGATCTTGAACCCGATGCCCGACAGCCGGGGGACGATGCCGCGCACCACGTCGCTGCGGATCATGAAGAAGCCGCTCATCGGATCGGACAGGTCGGCGTTCAGCACCCGGCGCGACAGCCGGGTGGCCAGCGCCGATTTCGCCACCCGGTCCTGATCCCAAGCGCCCGTGCCGCCGCCCGCGACGAAACGCGATCCGATGACGAGGTCGATCGCGGGATCGGCGGCCAGCGCATCGGCCATGCGCGGCAGCAGCGCCTCGTCATGTTGCAGGTCGCCGTCGATCACCGCGACCAGTGGGGCGGCAGTCGCGCAGATCCCTTCGATACAGGCGGTCGACAGGCCGCGCCGGCCGATCCGCTGCAACACGCGGATACGCGGATCGATGCGGGCGATGTCGCGGACCGCGTCGGCGGTGCCGTCGGGGCTGTCGTCGTCGACGAAGATCGCCTCCCACGACCGCCCCGCCAGCGCCACGTCCAGTGCGGCAACCAGCCGCGCCACGTTGGCGCGCTCGTTGAAGACCGGCACGACGACGGCGAGGTCGAGCCGGGTCATGACCGTCCCCTCGCGCCCGTCCGGGTCACAGCGCCGCCAGCACCGCCTGCGTCATGGTGTCGGTCGTGTCGGCCCCGCCCAGATCGGGCGTCCGGTGCCCGGCGACCAGCGCCGCCGTCACCGCCGCCTCGACCCGGTCGGCTTCCGCCGCGCGGTCCAGCGAATGGCGCAGCATCATCGCCGACGACAGGATCGTCGCCAGCGGGTTGGCCTTGCCCTGCCCCGCAATGTCGGGGGCCGATCCGTGGATCGGTTCGTACAGCCCCTTGCGGTCCTGATTGATCGCCGCCGACGGCAACATGCCGATCGATCCGGCGCACATGCTCGCCTGATCCGACAGGATGTCGCCGAACAGGTTGCCGGTGACGATGACGTCGAACTGGCCGGGATTGCGCACCAGCTGCATCGCGGCATTGTCGACGTACATGTGCGTCAGCGCGACGTCGGGATAGTCCGCCGACACCTCGATCACCACATCGCGCCACAATTGCGAGGTTTCCAGCACATTGGCCTTGTCGACCGAACACAGCCGGCGCTGACGGGTGCGCGCGGTCTCGAACGCGACGCGCGCGATCCGTTCGATCTCACGCTCGTCATAGCGCATCAGGTCGTGCCCCTCGCGCAGTCCGGTATCGGTCGTCCGCCGGCCCTTGTCACCGAAATAGACGTCGCCGGTCAGCTCGCGCACGATCACCATGTCGATCGCCGCCGCCACTTCGGGGCGCAGCGCGGAGGCATCCTCCAGCCCAGCGAACAGCTTGGCCGGACGCAGGTTCGCGAACAGCCCAAGCGCCTTGCGCAGCCCGAGAATCGCCTGTTCGGGGCGATGCGCGCGCTCGACATTGTCGAATTCGGGATCGCCGACCGCGCCGAACAGCAACGCGTCGGCACGATGCGCCAGCGCCAGCGTGGCCGGCGGCAACGGATGGCCGTGCAGGCGGTACGCCGTTCCGCCCACCGGTGCTTCGTCGAACGTCAGTCCGCAATCGAGCGCGTCGAGCACGCGACGCGCCGCCGCCACTACTTCGGGTCCGATGCCGTCACCGGGCAGTATCGCGATCAACGCCATGCGTATCCTATCCCTTTTGCGCACGGATGTTGCGCCGATTCATGTCCGCGCTGCGCTTGCCCCAGGCAGCCCCGGTCACGCAACCGCCCTTTTCAGACGGTCGACCAGCCGCGCGCGCCCGGCGAGCACATCCGCGCTGCGGCCGGTCAACAGATCGCGGGCAAGGAAATGACCCGACAGCGCCAGCCCGTCCTGCACCGCGTCCCACGACGCCCGCCCGCCGTCGCGCAGGAACGGGGGCAGCGGCAGCAGCCGGTGTTCGAGGCCGGTGGCGGCGGCGCGGCTGACCGCACCCCCGCTTTTGGGGCTGACATGCGTCAGATCGTCGCGAACGCCGGTCGCGACGCATTCGTCGAGCGACAGGCCGAAACCGAGTTCGGACAGGATCAGCAATTCGGTGCGGACCAGCGCCCCCGCCCAGTCGCGCGCGCCGGGGGCGGCGGCGATGGCGGAGAACAGCCCGTCGACGGCGGCGTGAATACGCGGATATGCCTGCGCCTCCGGCAGGGTCGACGCGACCAGCGCGCAAATCCATTCGATCGCCGCCGCCGCCACCGGTTCGGCGAACAGCGGCGCGCGGCTGGCGACCAGTTCGAGCGTCAGCGCGGGCAATTGGGTATCGGTCCGCGCCCGCCAGTCGCCGAGGATCAGGTTGCCGGGTTGCAGGATCGGCCGGATCGCGCGGCTGCGTCCGCCCCGGACATAGCCCGGCTGCACCCCGGCAAACTGGGTCAACGCCCGCACGACCGCACCATGTTCGCCATGCGGGCGCGCGGACAGCAGGATCGCAGGGGCGTTAAGGTGCATCGCCGACAATGTAGCGGATCGACCGTCGAATACGATGCAGACTTCGGAAATGCCGACCGCTGCCGCGACGCATTCGGCCGGAGCGCAACGACGAGGATGCGGGGGCACCGAGTGCGTGCGGGAACCCCGCGAACGATATAATCACCAGGTAATTCTACCCATCACTGGGTAGATCGGCACGATATGGTTGCGGTGTACGCAATGCTATATTTTCGATCATGAGCAAATCGATCGAACCCGGCCCGGAACCCGTTCCGCGCTCCGCAGCGGAAGAACGCTAATATTTGGAAAGGCGAGCCGAACAGCACCGCCAACTTGCTGATAGTACAGTGCAAACGACTTCGCGCAACATTCACCTCCGTTTCCAGCAACTATACGAGGAACAGGCCGGGTCGATCGCGACAACACTCCCGAATTGATGCGGTCGTGAAAATCGAGGAACACGCCGGACTGATGTGGGTTATGCCAGCAACCCGGCCACCAGTTCGCCGAACCGGGCGGGAGCATTGCATGAAAATCTTGACGGTCGCCCTTTCGGGCGCGTTTGCACTCACCGCGTGTGCTGCGCCCGCAACGCGTATTTCGACCGGACTGCAACGATATGGTCTGGATACGCAACGCGCGGATTGTGTCGGTGCGCGTCTGCAGGGCGATCTGTCGATCGGGCAGCTGCAACGGCTTGGACGTGCTGCCGCCGCCTATCGCAACGGCGACACCGATCCGGGGGTCCTGTCGGCGGGCGATCTGCTGCGCGTCGCGGGTGAATTGCGTGATCCGGCCATCGCGCTGGCAATGGGCAAGGCCGCGGCGGGCTGCGGCGTCCTTTCGTAACGGCCGGGTAAAGGAAACGACATGACCGATGTTCGAACCACGGGCGGCGACCGGCATGGCGGTGACCTTTGCCGCATTCACCGTCCCCACCGGCGGCACGGTTGATCGCCGTGACGACGATGCATCCCAAAACCATGCGCGACACCGTCGACCTGCGGCATCTCCGCCAGATTATCTGCGGATTGGACGAAGGCGTGATCCTGATCGATCCCGACCAGAGCCTGCTATGGGCGAATGACGCGGCACTGGAAATGCACGGCGTAGCGGGGCTCGCCGAACTTGGCGCGACCGTCGACGAATACCGGTCGCGATTCCAGTTGCGCTATCGCAACAATCATCGGCTCAAAGCCGATGACTATCCCATCGATCGGGTCGTCGCTGGCGACGCCTTCTCGGAAGTCGTGGTCGAAGTGACGGCGGCGGGCGATGACAATCCTCGCTGGGTGCACCAAGTGCGCAGCCTCGTGCTGAACGATGCCGACGACGACGCGCCTGCCTGCCTCGTCCTCATCATTCAGGACGTGTCGGCGCGGTATGAAGCGGAAGACCGGTTCGAACAGTCGTTCGATGCCAATCCCGCTCCGGCGCTGGTCTGCCGGTTGAGCGACCTCCGGTTCGTGAAGGTCAATCAGGGCTTTCTCGACATGACCGGGCATGACCGCGACGACGTGTTGCGGCGGACGGTGTACGATATCGACGTGCTGCGCGACGCTACCGACCGCGATCTGGCAAAGGAACGGCTGTCGGAAGGCCGGACGATCCCGCAGATGGAAGCCGAACTGAAGCTGTCCGGTGGCGGTACGCGGCTGGTCATCGTGGCCGGGCAGCCGATCGACCTGCACGAACAGGCGTGCATGTTGTTCACCTTCGCCGATCTCGAACCGCGCAAAACGGCGGAGCAGGCGTTGCGTCATAGCGAGGAACGCTTCACCCGGACGTTTCAGATGGCACCGGTGGCGATGGCGGTCGGTGCGCGCGACGGACATGTCCTGTGCGAGGTGAACGAGAGCTTCTTGCGGATGACCGGCTTTGCCGTCGACGAGATCGTCGGGCGGTCGCTGGGCGATGTGAAATTATGGGACGACGCACCGACCCGCCGCTGGATCGAGGCAGCGATCGACACGGGCAACGACCTGCGCGGGCACGAAGCACGCATCCAGGCGCGCGACGGCACGCCGATCGACTGCGTCGTGTCGACCGAATCGATCCGGCTGGGCGACGACGATTGCGTCCTGTGGGCGTTTCAGGACATCACCCGGCGCAAGGCGACCGAATTCGAACTGGTCGAGGCGATCGAGGCGGTGATGAAGGACACGAGCTGGTTCAGCCGGTCGATTATGGACAAGCTGGCTCGGCTGCGTGCGCCACAGGCGGACAATGACGGCCCCGGTCTCGACGACCTGACCATACGCGAACGCGAGGTGCTGGCGCTGATCTGTCGCGGGTGCGACGACAAGACGATCGCGCGGACGCTGAACGTCGCGAGCAATACCGTGCGCAATCATGTCGCCCGAATCTATTCCAAGATCGGCGTCAACCGCCGCATCGCCGCCGTCGCATGGGCACGCGCACGCGGCTTCGACGGCAGCGGCGTCGTGGCCGAACGACCCAGACGGGAAACTGCAGCATGACCACGCGACCGACGACAAACGCCACGACGAAGGACGCCGCCGACCGCACGACCAAAGGGTCGGTGCACGAAGCGATCGGCACGCTGATGGGCGACGACGCGGCGCGCGAACGTGGCAAGGCCCAGAAACGTGCCGGCAAGGCGGCGGAAAAGGATGCCAGCTCCGCTTCCTGATCCCGACGGAGCACCGCCGGCGCGAACGGATGGCCGGACTGCTCCCAGAGCGGAATGACCGTCGCCGCCATCCCGGATGCGTCCGGGATGGCGGCGCGGCGATCAGATCAGTGCGAACTCGTCGAACTTGATCGGATCGCGCGCTGGAAAGCGCGTATCGAACGCATAGCTGCTGATCATACCCGTCGCGGTATCGAAGATGCTGTATGCCGTGATGTCGTTGCTGGACACGAACGGCACCGGCGCGGCCGCACCGGCCAGTTCCACCATTGGATTGCGCAGCGTCGGCGTGAACATCACCCGGTCGTGCGGATCGCCTTCGCGCGGATAATCGTCCTGATTCCACGTGAAGCCGGTAACGGCAGTCAGCGCGTTCGGCGCGGGCACTGCCGTACGCCGCGCCGTCAGATTTTCGACATAGGCGCCGTAGCTGTTCCCGACGTTCGACGTTTCGATGTAATTCAGCGTTCCGACCTTCGACCGGCACCACAAATGCGAATGGCCGACGTGGACCAGCTGTACGCCTGCGCCGATCAGCAACGGTTCGATGTCGTTGCGCCACAGATCGGCGGCCAGCGGATAGTCATATTTTACGAACCGCATCCGCTTGGCATCGATGATCGGCTGGATCTGCGCGTTCCACGTCGCCGGATCGATCGGGAACGCCAAGGGTCCCAGCACCTGCACCGCGCCCGCCGCATCGGTATATTCGAAGCTGGCCTGCGTCTGCGCCATCACCGGCGTCGCATTGTCGCCCAGACCGAAGACCGATTGGTGGACCATCACCACCTTGTACTTCGCGGTGCGATACGCCTCGCTCGCCAGCACTTCCTGCAGCCAGCGGTACTGGCGCGATCCCCGGGCGAACGGATGGAACTGGAAATCGCCGAAGCCCCACTCGGCCGGATTGTTCATCGATGCGGGCGCTTCGGACAGCTTGCCCTCCGACGTCGCGCTCCAGTTGCGCCAGATCCGGTTGCCGTCCATCGCGATCAGGAACATGTCGCCGATCCGCTGGGCATAATAGCGTCCGCCCTCCGGTCCCTGCGGCAGGGTGAAGATTTCCTCGTACGATACCAGCTCGAACGAATTGTCGGTGATCCAGCGTTCGCGGATCGCGGCGTCGTCCGACGGATTGACCGTCGCCTTCACCTTTTCATACGCGATCTCGGCATACCAGCGTGGCTGGGGATCGTTAAACATGGTGTTCAGATCGTTCGCGGTGTTCCACCGGCCGGAATATTCGTGATTGCCCGGGATCGGATAGATCCACCCGTTCTGGAGCAGCGCGCCGCCGGTATAGGTCGATGCGGGCTGCCATTTGCGCATCGTTCCCTGCAACGCGGCGAAGAACGGCGGCAGGTTCAGGACGCTGTTGTCGAACCATTCGGACGCGCGGTTGGGCACGTTGACCAGATCGCCCGCGAACAGGATTCCGTCGATCGGCCCCTGCGTTTCGAACACGCGCTCGTAATTGGCGGATGCCATCTTCTTGAGCTGAAGATCGGACGTCAGCAGGATCCGGGTCTTCTGCCCCGCCGCCGGCAGCGGCTGGAGCGTCGCTTCGCCGCTGCGCATCGGTTTGACGCCGTCGTTGCTGACCGCGACATAGGGAACGCGCTCCCCGGCCTTCAGGGCGGGCACGACCGCTTCGTGCTTCCAGACGTCGCGCTGCGTCAGGCCGGTATAGCTGCGGCCGCCGACGGTCGACGACGCATCCTCGTACATCCGCGACAGCGGTGTCGATGTCGCGACAACCTGCATCGCGAAGTTCGTGCCGTAGCGTACGGCATGATCGCGCCCTTTGAACTCGGTGAACCACACCACGCGCACGCTGTCCGCCGTCGGCAGTTGCAGCATGGGTTCGCTCAGCACCAGCGGTTCGCCCGCGAACATCGCGGTCGGCAGCGGTGCGGCGGTGGGGGTCGGCGTGGGGGTTGGCGTCGGTTCGGGTGCGGCGACCGCGCCGTTGCCGTCGTCGCACGCCGCGACCATTCCCGCGCCGGCGGTCGCGATCGTCAGCATGCTTGCCCGTCGTGTAAATTCGCGCCTGTTCATGTCAGCCCCCTTGCCCGTGATGCAGGGGGCATGACGATGCGGTCTTACAGACGCGCTACGTCGCGATGACGATCGTGTGGCAGTGCCGAACCCCTTACCGCGCGACCACCCGTGGAAGCGAGCGGATCGGCTCCACGGTGATCGACCGGAACCACGTCTCCGCTCCTTCGGACTGGAGCTGGATGCGACCGGCGGTCAACGGGCGGCGGGTCCCGTCCGCGCCGACCGTCGAGATACCCGTCAACACCATCACCGGCACACCGTTCAGCACATGGACCGCCCGGTCGCCCAGAACGTACAGGTCGACGACGTTCCATTCGCCCGCCGGGCGTTCGACGTCCCGCGCATTCTCGACGTTCCACAGCCGCCCCGGATTGGCCAGTTCGACCGGCGCGCCGTTCAGCCGGTAGCGCAGGTGCGGGGCGATGATCGACCGGTCCTCGACCGTGGTGGTGCGCGCGCGGGTCTCGCCGCCCACCATCACCGCCATGCCGGTGGAACCCTGCATGATCTCGAACTCGATCGCCGGCTGCCAAGTGCCGAACACCGTGCCGGGGGTGCCGTGCGTATGGTACAGCAGCCCGTTATTGGGTGGCAGGCCGACGCGCGGCGCGTACCGCTTCGCCCCCCATTTATACTCCAGCCGCAGGTGATAGTCGGACAGCGTCAGGTCGTTGACCAGACTGCCCCACGTCTCGCCCTTGATCCACAGCGCCGGGCGACCGTCGACCGTCCGCACCGCGAAGTCGCCCGCGTTGCGCCGCCCGATCGCGTCGGCGGCGGGCTTTTCGAGATAGGTCTGCGACGGATCGGCATAGCCCAGCCACGGTTGCCAGTTGCTCAGGTCGCGCGCGTTGAACAGGTCGCGTTTCGGGCCGGTGGCACGTGGAACGTCGACCAGCACCAGCCGTTGCGCCGCGGGGGCCTGCACTTGTGCGGGCGGAGGTGCGGCGGCGATCGCCGTGACCGCGATACCCGTCGCCGCAAGCGCCGCGACGATCGTCTTCGTGAAACGCATTACCGTATCTTCCTGCAAAGCTGCCGTTCGAACGATGGTCGGCCTATGCCTGTTTCAGCGCCCGCACCGCATGGTCCGTCGCCCGTGCGGTCAACGCCATGAACGTCAGCGACGGGTTCACGCACGACACCGACGCCATCTGGGCACCATCGGTCACGTACAGGTTCGTCGCGTCGTGCGCCTGGCTCCAGCCGTTCAGGACCGAGGCGCGCGGGTCCCGGCCCATGCGCGCGCCGCCCATTTCGTGGATGGCGTCGCCCGGCACATGTTCACCCTCCGAACTGGTGACGTTGCGCAGCCCGGCGGCTTTCAGCATCGCTTCCCCCTGCACCCGCGCGTCCGCCATCATCTTCAGCTCGTTCTCGCGGAAGCGGACGTCGAACCGCATCAACGGCATTCCGAACCGGTCGACCTTGGCCGTATCCAGCGTCACGCGATTGTCCTTGTAGGGAAGGCATTCGCCGAACGCGCCCATGCTGAACTTCCACGGGCCATAGGCGCGCATGCCCTGCTTCATCGATGCGCCGAACCCGACCGGGGCGGCCGGTTCGCGCCGCGCGCTGCCCTGATAGCCATAGCCACGCTTGAACCCGACATCCTCGCCATCGCGCAGGTTGCGGAAGCGCGGGACATAGACCCCGCCGGGACGCCGGCCATATTCGATCAGGTCGGTCATGCCCGGAATCTCGCCGCTGGCACCTACGCGGAAGATATGGTCCATCACATACCGACCCAGCGTGCCGCTGCTGTCGAAATGACTGCGCCCCGTCGCCGGATCGCGCGAATTCATCATGATCTGGACCGACCCCATCGCCGACGCGCACAGGAACACCATATCGGCGTTCACCACCTGCGCCTGCCCGGTATTGGCGTCGACATAGCGCACGCCGGTCACCCGCTTGCGCGCCGCGTCATATTCGAGGTTCGTGACCACGGCATCCGACTGCAGCGTCAGCCGCCCGGTCGCGCGCGCGGCGGGCAGCGTCACCGCCTGCGTCGAGAAATAGGCACCGAACGAACAGCCGTTGCTGCACTGGTTGCGGTACTGGCATTTGGTGCGGTTCTGTTCGGGCTTGTCCTCGGTAATGTTGGACAGCCGGGTGTGGATCAGCTTGCGCCCGGGAAATTCAGTTTCCAGCCGCTGCTTCAACCATTTCTCTGCCGCGTTCATCGGCATCGGCGGCTGGAATTCGCTGTCCGGCAGATAGGGCAGGTTTTCGCGCGAGCCGGACACGCCGATATATTTCTCGACATAGCTGTACCATGGCGCGACGTCGTCATACCGGATCGGCCAGTCGCCATCGATCCCGTCGCGCTGGTTCGCCTCGAAATCCTGGGGCGACCAGCGGAAGGTCCACCGGCCCCAGATCAGCGACTTGCCGCCGACCGCGCCGGGGCGGATCCAGTAGAATTTGCTGCCCTCGTCATACGCATAGGGGTTCAGCCGGTCGTTATTGTAGAACCGCTGGTTGCTGGGCGCGATATATCCGTGGCGCGCGATGAAATAATCGCTGTCGATCAGCGGCTCGGGCATCATGTTGCGCGCCGGCACCTCGAATGCGGGCTTGCCGTCATATGCATAGCCCTCGCCATGCTCGACCATCACGCCGCGATCGAGCATCAGCACGCGCAGCCCCTTTTCGGTCAGTTCCTTCGCCGCGAAACCGCCGCTGACGCCCGAACCGATGACGATCGCATCGAACCTGTTGGTCGAAGCCATGTTCCTACCCTTTCGTCAGGCGTCTAGAAGCGCAACGCGCGCAACGTCGCAAAGCTGGTCGTGATATCGGGCAGATAGGGCGCGGGCGCCTGATCGTTCTCGACATAGAAATGCCGCACGCCCGCCCCCGCCCTGCGCCGGAACAGCGCGGCGAAATCGATCGTCCCCTGCCCCACCGCCGTCATCGAACGATCGGCGCGCATATCCTTGACGTGATAGGCGTAGAGCCGGCTTCCCAACC
Source organism: Sphingomonas sp. CFBP 13720 (assembly GCF_014842075.1). GTDB lineage: Bacteria > Pseudomonadota > Alphaproteobacteria > Sphingomonadales > Sphingomonadaceae > Sphingomonas. Next base: position 19,669 of record NZ_JACYVA010000004.1, on the reverse strand, counting down.
GATCGATCCACGCCGCCGCATCCTCGCCCGCATGGACCGCCCAGAAGATATCCAGCTCGACCTTCACCAGCGCCGGGTCGGTCGCCTTGAGCAGTTGGTCGTACAGGCTGACGCCGCCGGGCTTGATCGTGAATTCGAAGTCGTGATTGTGATAGGCGAAGCTCAGGCCGGCGCGCTTCAATCCGGTCGCGAAGCGGTTGAAATTGGGCAAAGCCGCCTGCCACGCCGGACCGGTGCGATGCTCGTCGGTCATGTACGGCAGTACGACGGTGTCCGCGCCCAGCGTCTTGGCCATCTGCACCGACCGGTCGAACTGGCCGAGCAGCGCGTCATAGCCGATGTGCACCGACGGCGCGCGCAGCTTCAGCCGATCCATCGTCCGCCGCAGCAGCGCATGATCCATGGTGTCATAGCCGCCGCCGCCGAATTCGACTTCGCGATATCCGATGCGCGCCACCTGTTCGAGCGCGGCGACCGGGTCTTTCTGGAAAATTTCGCGGATCGTATAGAGTTGCAGGCCGATCGGCCCGATCTGTGCCGCCGATGCGGGCGGGACGATCCGGTCGAACAGCGCGAGCGCGGCGACGCCGCCGCCCCCGGCCAGTGCGGTACGACGGCTGATCATGCGCTGTAGACCTTGTTGACGGAGGAATAGGGAAATTCGCCGTTATATTCGCCGGGAACGGGCAGATATTCGCGCTCCTGCGTCATGCCGATCTCGGACGTGTAGTATCCGGTAATCACCATCTGCCGGAACGCTTCGAAGAAGGCGGACCCGCCGGGCATCCCGTTCTCCATCGCGACGGTCAGCAACGCGTCCTGCTGCGCGGCCGTCGCGCGGCTGGCGGACAGCCTGTAATCCTTCAGGCTGCGCGCCTCGATCGCGTCCAGCCCCGCGAGGATCGGCTTGCGATCCTCCGGCGCGGCCCAGTCCGCCAGCAGCTTTTCGATGAAGGCCGGCACCCCGGCGGCGATCGCGCCGGGCGTATCGGTGGTCGGTAGCACCCGTTCGCTGAGCGCCGTCATCAGCGCGCGCTGCGCGGGCGTGAACACCGCGACGCTGGCCGGACCGTCGCTGATGACCGGCACGCGCGACGCCTGTGCAGCGTTGGCGGCGCGCGCGATCGGCGCGAACAGGCTGGTCCCGAACATGGCGGCCACCCCGGCAAGGGCGGTACGGCGGTCGATCATCGGACTTCTCCGGCGGGGGCGGAAGCGGAACCGACCGCCGCATCGGGCAACGGACGGACCCAGATATTGCGGAACGACACGGGCGAATCATGATCCTGCAACTGGATCGGGGCGGCATCGCCATGCGCTTCGTACGTCGCGACCTTCTTCCAGATGGTCGTGCCGAGCATCGCCTGATGGTTCTGCACCAGCACGCCGTTCAGGAATGCGGTGACATAGGCGGGCCGCAGCAGTTTCCCGTCCGCCGCAAAACGGGGACGTTCGAACACCACGTCATAGCTTTGCCATTCGCCCGGCGCGCGCGCCGCGTTGGCCAGCGGCGGCTTCCAGCCATAGACTGCGCCGACCGTCCCGTCGGCATAGGTCGGGTTGCGATACCCGTCGAGGATCTGCAGTTCATAGCGCTGCATGAACCAGATGCCGCTGTTGCCGCGATCCTGCGACGCCTTGGTCGGCGGGTTCGGTGACCGGAATTCGAGATGAAGCTGAACGTCGCCGAAGCTGCGTTTCGACACCAGATTATTCTCGCCGCCGCTGCTGGCGCGCGACGGAACGGTCATCGCGCCGTCCGCGACCGGCCATGCGCCGCGTTGCCCCTGCCACTGATCGGTGGATGTTCCGTCGAACAATATGATCGCGTCGGCGGGTGCGCCGCCGGGTTGCGCGGCGGGCGTCACCACCACCGGCGCAGGTCGCGCGGCGTCGTGCACGCGCCACTTGCCGTCGGGCAGCACGGGCGTGTCGGTGAACCCCGGCCGATCCTGCGCAGCCCCCGGTGCGGCCAGTGCCAGCCCGGCGATCAATGCGATCCGGTTGCGATGCATCATGCGTCCTCCCCCGATGCGCGATCGATCCGGCGGTAGGCGGCGACGAGCCGATCCTCGCCCGCGCGGCCATCGACCGAATTGCCATGTTCCATGCCGATCACCCCGGCATAGCGACGCCCGCGCAGCCATTTGACGACATTGGCATAGTTGATCTCGCCGGTGCCCGGCTCCTTGCGGCCCGGATTGTCGCCGAACTGGATATAGCCGACCTCGGCCCAGCACGCGTCGAGCACCGGGATCAAATTCCCCGACTGAATCTGTTCGTGATACAGGTCCGCGAGGATCTTGACCCCCGGCGCGTTCGCGCCGCGTGCGATGGCATAGCCCTGCGCGATGCTCTGCATATACACGCCGGGATGGTTGGTACGGGTGTTCAGCGGCTCCATCACCATCGTCAGCCCGTGCGGCGCGACGATATCGCCCGCGCGGCGCATCACGTCGATCACCCGCGCGGTCTGGATCTCCACCGGCACCTTCGGGTCCATGAAGCCGGTCACGACGGTCATGTGCTTCGCCCGCAACCGCTTGGCGACGTCGATCGACTTGCGGATGTCGGCAAGGAACCCCTCGCGGTCGCCATCGTCGTTCGCCCCCAGGATCGGGCGGGACTGCGCCCATTTCGGCATGCTGGCGACGAACACGCCCATCGTCATGCCGCGATCCGCCAGCGCCTTGGCCATCTGCGTCTGTTCGGCGACGGAGCGACCCGCCGCCTCGTTATCCTCCCACGCGGTGAACCCCTGGTCGGCGGCATAGGCGATCTGTTCGATCCGCCCGCCACGGCTGGCGAAGCTGCCTTCGTGCGGGGCATAGCCCAGCGAGAAGCGCGCCGCGTTCGATCCCGCGCCCTGTGCCCTCGCCAGTCCGGCCGCCAGCGGCGCGGACGCCGCTGCCGCCAGGATCGATCGACGCGACACGGTCATGCCCCGGCACCCGTCACTTGGCGCTTTCCGATTTCAGATAGGCGATGATCGCGGCCCGTTTCGCCGGATCGGCCATGCCGATCGGCATGCGCGTACCCGGCACCTTCTTGCCCGGTGCCGCCAGAAACTGGTTCAGCGTCGCATCGTCCCAGCGCAGCTTCGATGCCTTGAGCGCCGCCGAATAGTTGAAGCCCGGCACCGACGCGGCGGCGCGGCCCGGAACGCCGTACAGATTGGGACCGATACCGTTGCGGCCACCTTTCTGCACCGTATGACACGCCTTGCACGCGGCGAAAGCGGGCGGCGACGGGGTCTGCGCGACCGTCGGCGCACCCAGCGCGATCATCCCGGCGGCGGCGGCGATCCCGCCTGCGGTCAACATGGCAATTCTCATGCAGTCTCTCCCGGATCGATATCCGTCCATTTAATGTCCGACGTCGCGTTCGCGATCACCGCCTCGACGAACCGCGTCGTACGCAGTCCGTCGTCGACGCCCGGCCCGTGGACGTCGTCGCCGCGAATGTTGGCGGCGAAGGCGCGGTACAGGTTGCCGAACGCCTCGACATAGCCTTCGGGATGGCCCGCCGGCGTGCGCAGCAACCGCGTCGTACTCTCGCCCAACCCCGGCCCGCCCGCGCGAACGATCTCCGCTGGTCGGTCCAGCCAGCGCAGCGTCAGCGTGTTCGGCTCCATCTGCGCCCATTCCAGCCCGCCGCGCTCGCCATGAATCCGCAGCCCCAGCCCGTTTTCCTCGCCCGCCGCGACCTGACTGGCCTTCAGCGTCCCGCGCGCGGCTCCGTCGAACCGCAGCAGCACGCTGACATCGTCGTCCAGCCGGCGGCCGGGAACATGGGTCGACAGGTCGGCACAAAGCGACTCCACGCGCAGTCCCGACACATGTTCGGCCAGATGGAATGCGTGCGTGCCGATATCGCCCAGACAGCCGCCCGGCCCAGCGCGCGACGGATCGGTCCGCCATTCGGCCTGCCGGTTGCCTTCGGTATCGATCGGCTGGCTCAACCACCCTTGCAGATATTCGACCTGCACCAGCCGGATCGCGCCCAGATCGCCGCGCGCGACGCGTTGCCGCGCCTCCTCGACCAACGGATAGCCGCTATAGGTGAAGGCCAGCGCGAACCGCCGTCCGCTCGCTTGTGCCGCGCGCTCGATCGCCTGCGCTTCCGACAGGTTCACCGCCATCGGCTTTTCGCAGAAGACGTGAAAACCGGCCTCCAGCGCGGCGATCGCCATCGGGGCATGCAGATGATTGGGCGTCACGATCGCCACCGCATCGGCGCGAATATCGTCGGGCAGCGCACGCTCGCCGGCCAGCATGGCGTCGAAACTCGCATAGACGCGCTGCGGGTCGAGGCCCAGCGCCTCGCCGGTGCGGTCGTTGCGACCGGCGTCGGTGCTGAACGCGCCCGCCGTCAGCCGCCAGTCGCCGTCCAGCGCGGCGGCCATGCGGTGGATCGCGCCGATGAACGCGCCTTCCCCGCCGCCCGCCATCGCCAGTCGCAACGGATGCCGGATCATGACCCGGACAGTCCCAGGATGCTGCGGATCGCGGCGGTATCGACCCCGCTGGCGGCGAAGTCGTCGAACGCGTGGTCGGTGACGCGGATCATGTGATCGCGGATGAACGGCGCCCCTTCGCGTGCGCCGTCGTCGCCGCGCTTGATCGCGCATTCCCATTCCAGCACGGCCCAGCCGTCATAGCCATATTGGGCCAGCCGGCTGAAGATACCGCCGAAATCGACCTGCCCGTCGCCCAGCGACCGGAAGCGCCCGGCGCGGTCGACCCAGTTCTGATATCCGCCATACACACCCGAACGCCCCGTCGGATTGAACTCGGCATCCTTGACGTGGAAACACGAAATCCGGTCGTGATAGCGGTCGATGTAATCCAGATAGTCGAGCTGTTGCAGCACGAAGTGCGACGGATCGAACAGCAGCCTTGCGCGCGGATGGTGATCCACCGCGTCGAGGAACCGTTCCCATGTCGCGCCGTCGTGAATGTCCTCGCCCGCATGCACCTCGAACGCGCAGTCGACGCCCGCGTCCTCGAACACGTCGAGGATCGGGGTCCAGCGGCGCGCGAGTTCTGCGAACGCTTCCTCGACCAGTCCCGCCGGACGCTGCGGCCATGGATAGACGTACGGCCATGCCAACGCGCCGGAGAAGGTGGCATGCGCGTTCAGGCCCAGATTGGCGCTGGCCCGTGCCGCCAGCTTCACCTGTTCGACCGCCCATGCCTGTCGCGCGACCGGATTGCCGTGCACCGCTGCCGGGGCGAACCCATCGAACAGCGTGTCATAGGCCGGATGCACCGCGACCAACTGCCCCTGAAGATGCGTCGACAACTCGGTCGGCTCGACCCCGAACCGGGCGAGGCGTCCGCGCAGGTCGTCGCAATAATCCTTGCTCTCCGCCGCCTGTCGCATGTCGATCAGCTTGGGATCGCACGGGATCTGCACCCCGACATAGCCAAGCCCCCCCGCCCATTCGGCGAGATGGTCGAGCGTGTCGAACGGCGCGGCATCCCCGACGAACTGCGCGAGGAAGATCGCCGGACCCTTCATACCACCGCTCATGCCCGTGCCTCCGCCCGGCTGTCGTCCCGGAAACTGACCTGGAACAGCAACGCGATCAGCGCGGCGGCAATGGCGGGATACCACCACATTGCCTGCCAGTCGGCGATGCCCGGATTGGCGGGGAGCTGCGCATACAGGAACCCGCCGATCTGCGATCCGAGCAGCATGCCGACGCCATAGGTGAACAGCGTCAGCATCCCCTGCGCCTGCGCGTTGACTCCCTTCGGCGTCGCGATGTTGCTGGTATAGATCGCCCCGGCGACGAAGAAGAAGTCGTAGCAGATGCCGTGCAGCGCCACCCCGACATAGACCGCCCATAGCGACGCGCCGCCGTCACCGATCGCGAACAGCGCATAGCGCAACGCCCATGCCGCCATCCCGACCAGCAGCAGCGGCTTCACGCCAAAGCGCCGGTACAGCCACGGCATCGAGAACATGAACGCAAGTTCGGACATCTGCCCGATCGCCAGCGTGCCGCCGACATTCGAGATACCCGCCGCGCCGACATAAGGCGACGCATAGGCGTAATACATCGCCAGCGGGATCGAGATCAGCGTCGCGCACGCGATGAAGACCAGATACGACCGTTGCCGCAACAGGCCGAACGCCTCGACGCACAGCACTTCGCGGATCACGCTGCCACCACGCGGCGCATCGCGCGCGACGTTGGGCAGCGTCAGGCTGTACAGGCCCAGCGCGATCGACACCGTACCCGCGACGTGAAAGATCGTGGCGCTGGCCGACAATCCGGCCCAGCCGATCAGCAGGCCGGCGGCGATCCAGCCGAGCGTGCCGAACGCGCGGACGAACGGAAACCGGTCGACCCGGTCGCCGAAGCTCTTCAGCGCGATGGTGTTCGCAAGGCCGACCGTCGGCATGTACAGGATCATGTAGCCCAGCAGCAGCCATACGAACGTGTCACCATGTTCGGGCGTCACGAGCGAGGGCAGCAGGAACAGGATCGCGCCGCCGATCAGGTGCAGTACGACCATCAACAGCTTCGGGCTGAAATACCGCGCCGCCGCCATGCCCAGCAGGAACGATCCGACGATCGACGCGATCGGTCCGACCGAGAATGCGTTGGCGATCAGGTTGCCGATGCCGACGGTCTGCATGACCAGCCCCAGCGTGACGGTCCACGACCCCCAGATGAAGAACTGCATGAACATCAGCGCGCTGAGCCGCCCCGTCAGCATGCTCGACACCGGTCGCGCCGATCCCGGATATACGCCTTCCGCAGCGACCATGCGCGCTCCCTCTCCGATTGCAGTTGCCCTGCTTGTTAAGCGTCAGACTATGCAGCGCATTTCATGATGTAAAGCATTACATCGAAACCGGTCGACACGCTTCGTCGCAGGCGACATGACATGGGCATGGCCACGATCATCCAGGTCGCCGCACAGGCGGGCGTTTCGACCGCCACGGTTTCGCGCGTGCTCAGCCAGCCCGACCGGGTCGCGGCGGACACCCGCGAACGGGTGATGACGGTCGTCCAGTCGCTGGGCTATCGGCCCAACGTCGCGGCGCGGAGCCTGCGGACGCGGCGGTCGGCCAAGATCCTCGTCACCGTGCCCGATATCTCCAACCCGTTCTTCGCCAGCGTCATTCGCGGCGCGGAGGAAGCGGCACGCGACGCGGGCTATGCCGTGGTGATCGGCGACACACGGCACGATCCGGCGATCGAGGATCGCTATGCCGACATGCTGACCCGGGGCGAGGTGGACGGGCTCGTCTTTCTCGACCACCGCCTGCCCGCCGGGCTGATTCCGCAGCTGGCCGCACGGGGGACGGCGGCACCGGTGGTCAATGGCTGCGAATACAGCGCGGAAACCGGCGTCCCCAGCGTGCATATCGACAATGCCGCCGCGGGCGGAGATGCGATCGCGCATCTGGTGGCGTTGGGCCATCACGATATCGGCATCGTCACCGGCCCGCTCAACAGCCCGATCAGCCGCGACCGGCTGTCCGGTGCCATGGGCGCGGCACGGCATCACGGCGTGGACGACCGGTGCATGGTGCGCATCGGCGATTACTCCGCGCAATCGGCGTTCGGACACGCGCGCGAACTGATCGCGGCGGGCGTGACCGCGATCTTCTGTTTCAACGACGAAATGGCGATCGGCGCGCTGCACGCGATCCGCCGCGCGGGCCTGTCCTGCCCCACCGATATTTCGGTCGTCGGGTTCGACGACTTGCCGCTTGCGCGTTTCTTCGATCCCGCGCTGACGACCGTGGCACAGCCGAAGAACATGATCGGTCGTCGCGCCGTGGAACTATTGGTCGATATACTGGACGGCAACCATCCACAGGTCGATCAGGTCACGCTGCCCCATCAACTGATCGTGCGCGACAGCACCGGCCCCGCCGCCGATACTTTGAAATATAAGTCAAAGTTATCAACAGATTAAGTATTTTTCTGCGGAACCGGCAGGTCCGTTCGGTGTTCAGCCCGCGAGGATCGACATGATCCGGCAATGAAAGTTGCGTTCCGGCGATGACCGATCGGTCCGTCCGGCAACGTACCAATGGGGGGAATAGAATTGGCAAACAATAACAAGCTCATCACGACGGCTGCGTCGACCGTTCTCGTGGCGAACGGCACCGACGACGTGTTCGTCAGCCAGGGCATGGCCACCGCTTTCGTGGTGACGGATGGCACTGTCGGGGATGATACGATCCTGACCTTCCGCAAGAACGACTCGCTCATCAACTATCGCGCGCTGGGCGATACCGTGGTTCCCGGTGCCAACGGCACGATCGCGGTCGACGGCCCCGGTGCCGCGAGTTCCGATGACATCCAGATCATCGGTGCGGATGGAGATTCGGTTCTGACGCTGCGGTATCTGGGAACAAAGGATGGCGGCTTTGCCTATGCCGACGCATCGGTTCGCCTTGCCGGCTTCACCGAAGGCTATGTGACCGACGACAGCTTCAACGCAGGTTCCGCTGCGACGACGTATTTCTATGACAATGCCCTCGGCCTGAACCTCGGGTTCGACACGATCAATGGCTTCGGCGCGGACGACCGGATCGTCACGACCCGTCGCATCTACGATGGCAACGACAGTGCCTCGATCGAATTCGGCGGCAACAAGGTGCTCGACCTGTCGGGCGAAGGTGGTCCGAAGGCGACCGACGGACAGCTTAACCCGGGCGGTCAGATCGACGTCAACGGCGCGACCGGCGATATCCTGTCGCTCGACTTCCTGTTCGAGGAAAATGTCGGCGGCGTGACCTATTACTATTACGGCATCGACGCCTGACCGATGACGGACCGGGTGTCGCGCCATGATCGGCGCGGCACCCGGTGCTTTCTCTACCGGTCGACCGGTTCAGGCCGCGATCGACCGGAGCCGTCCGGCGGCGGCCCGGCGCAATATCTGCGACACCTGATCGATCGAATAGGGTTTGTGGATCAATTCGAAGCCGCTGGTGCCGTCGACCGCAAGGACGTGGCTATAGCCGCTGGCCAGCACGACCGGCAGGCCACCGTGCAGCCGCCGGATTTCGCAGCCCATCTCGATCCCGGTCATGCCGGGCATCACGACGTCGGAAAAGACGACGTCGAAGCGGTCGGCGTCTTCGGACACCTCGCGCAATCCCTCGACCCCGTTCACCGCCAGCACCGTCCTGAACCCCAACTGGTCCAGCGCATCGACGGTGCTCGCCGCGACCTCGGCATTGTCCTCGACCACCAGCACACAGGGCGCAGTGCCGGTCGGCTGGGCCTCGACCGCGTTGGTCACTACCGGATTGATGGCGCGGACATTACCGGCGATTGGCAGGAACAAGGTGAATCGGCTACCGCTGCCCGGCTCACTTTCCACCTGAATGTCCCCGCCCGATTGCCGTGCGAATCCGAACACCTGTGACAACCCCAGCCCGGTGCCGGAACCGACCGGCTTGGTCGTGAAGAACGGTTCGAAGATCCGTTCCCGGTCCCCGATCGGAAGGCCGGTGCCGGTATCGGCGATGCTGATCGCGGCGAACGACCCGGAAACCGCCCCGCGCTCGCGCAACGGGGGGATATGTTCGACCTGCCGCACGCCGATCGTCAGCGTTCCTTCCCCCGACATGGCATCGCGCGCGTTGACCGCCATGTTGATCAGCGCGGTGTCGAACTGGTTGGTATCGGCGCTGACGCACAGCGCATCGTCGCCCACGTCGCGGACGATGGTGACGCGCGGGCCGACCAGCGTCTGCATGATTTCGGCGACCGATCCGATATTGCCGGCGACGTCGAACAGCTCGGGCTTCAGTGCCTGACGCCGGGCGAAGGCGAGCAGTTGCTGCGTCAGCTTCGATGCGCGTATCGTCGCCTCGTCGATCGCAGAGATATAGCGGACGCGCCGTTCGTCCTTCAGCGTCGGCAGCTTCAGCATCTCGACCGCCGATTTGACGATCGTCAGCAGGTTGTTGAAATCATGGGCCACGCCACCGGTCAACTGACCGACCGCCTCCATCTTCTGCGACTGCCGCAAGGCGTCCTCCGCCGTGCGCAGCGCCGCTTCGGTGCGCAGCCGGTCGCTGATGTCCTTGGCATGATGGAATGCGCCGACGATCCGTCCATCCGCATCCCGCAGGGGCGCATAGGCAATGTCCCAATAGGGTTTGAACAGGTCGGGATCGCCGAACTCCTCGGTCACGTTGAAGACTTCGCCAGCCAGCGCCCGGGCCATGAAGCCACGGATCACGCCGCGTTGCTCGGGCAGGAACAGGTCGGGAAACACGTCGCCGATCTGCACCTGGTAGTCATAGATACGGGCGAACTCGTCGCCGTGCGCCTTGTTGAACGCGATGAGGCGAAAGTCGTGGTCGAAGGCGCAGATGGGCGACTGGTCGGACTGGCCGATCCATTCCCACAGACCGTGTGATCCGATCGACATCGGCTGCTCTCCCATCCGTCACGCTACCGCGCCCGTTACCGAAACTAGGCGCAACAAATGATAACATTTGGTTACCGTGGCGCAACGTGTCGCGCTTCACTGCCGCGCGCAAGCCGTTCGGTCGACGGCTTCGCCAGTCGGTTGGGAAAGCAGGTGGTATCGAGCGTGGCCCCGGTCGTAGGAACGGTTCGCGCCCCGACGTCGCAAACGATCGAGCGACGTTATGGGGTCGGACCGCCCGCACCGACGGCCCTGCCGTCCTTGAACTCGACGCGCACCGCCACGAACGGTGCCGATCCACGGTTCGATACGGCATGCAGGCTTTCCGGCTCCGCCCTGACCGTTTGCCCGACCTTGATCGGCGGCGCATCGATGCGGCGCGTTTCGACCGGTTTCCCGTCCACCAGCTTGTAGACGACGTAGGTAATCGGCTGAGGCTGTTCGAAATACATGATGCTGGGCCAGCGATGATCGTGGACCGGTTCGGTTGCGCCGGGCGCAATCTCCACGCGCAACACCCGGACCCGCTCGTCCTCCATCAATATATGGTGACTGCCGGGCGCGACGGCGACGGCGTCGTAATTCGCAGGAACGGTTTGAACCGCCAGCAACATCATCCAGATCATCGCGTCCTCCGGAAACTATAGTACCGGGATACAGCAATGCGCCGGATTGCACCAAGACTATCGCGCTGTGCGTCAGGTTGTTGCCAATGCGTCGCGCTGCTCAACCGGCCAACCGATCCAGCACCGTCCCACAAAGGTTGCGCATAATCGGCAGGTCCCGACACAGCACCCAATCCATCGGCAACCGCCCGGGCAGTCGCGTCTCGAAGTACGATCGCAGGTTACGCCCTCGTTCGCGCATCAGTGAGCAGTTTTTTCGGAACCGAATCCGGTTGGTTTGACGGTTCGGCCGACCTCGTTCCTTTTGGGACGGGAACCTGGATACCAGTTGTGGAGAACCGTGGGGATAGCCCCGATTCACGCCTTCCGCCCTGCATCCGACGATTGCTTGCCGCCGGTCCTGCAATGCCAACCGTTCAATCGCCGGCATGTTCACCGCCCGGGACGCTGGTTCGCCGAGGTCAAGTCGGTGGCGACCGCACCGGCGGATCGATCGCTCAGGCCAGTGGAGACCGGCGATCCTCGCGTCCGCTAGCAGCCGCCGGCGAGCGCCGACCTTTAATCGATCGCCTGATAGATCAACGCCCGCAGCTTGCCATGATCGTCGACATCGCCGGCCGGGAGCAGTTGCGTCATATAGGTGACGGTCAGCCTTTCCTTCGGGTCCACCCAATATTGGCTGTGATAGGCCCCGCCCCAGCCGAACTCTCCCTCGGTCCCCGGCAGCCCCGCCGCCCCCAGATCGGTGCGGATGGAAAAGCCGAGGCCGAAGCCCATGCCCGGCGTGTATTCGATGCTCCCCAGATGGTTCGAAACCATCAACTCGACCGACTTGCGGCTGAGATACCGTCGTCCGTCAAGCTCGCCACCGCGACGCAGCATTTCGAGCAGCCGGCTGTAATCGGCAGCGGTCGAAAGCAATCCCGCACCGCCCGAATAGGCGAGCCGTGGTCCATTCAGATAGTGGCCCTGACCGAACCGGTCGGCGGCCGTCGCGGTATCCGCATCCGCCGCGCGGGTGAGTCCCGATTTGCCAGCCTGGTACACCACCGCAAGGCGTCCGGCCTTCTCGCGCGGCAGGTAGAAGGAGGTGTCTTTCATCCCCAGCGGCTTGATGAGGCGCTCGTCGAAGAACGCCTGTAACGACATGCCGCCCAGCTTCTCGACAACCACGCCGAGAATGTCGGTATTATAGCCATAGACGAACTTTTCGCCCGGTTGCGCCGTCATCGGCAGCGCCGCCATCCGGGCGACGACCTGCGCTACCGGTTCGCGACGGTCCGCGAAATACCATCCGGCCAGCCCCGCATCGCGCCATGCCTTTTCCGCCGGACCGGTGCCATACGAGATACCGGCGGTGTGCGTGAGCAGATCGCGGATAGTGATCGGTCGCTTGGCGGGAACCACCGTGTAGCCGCCGTCCTGCGTCGCGACCGCAACCGTTGTCGTCTTCCATTCGGGAAGGTGCTTGCCGACCGGATCGTCCAGCAGCAGCTTGCCCTCCTCCATCAGCATCAGGACGGCGACGCTGGTCAGCGCCTTGGTCTGCGAAGCGATGCGGAAGATACTGTCCTCGCGCATCGGCGCGCGCGATTCCCGATCACGCCAACCCACCGCTTCGGAAAAGACGGGCTTTCCGTCCTGCTCTACGCGCACCACCGCACCGGCCAGCTTGCCTTCATCGACATAGCGCTGAAGCTGTGCACGCAGCCGCTGGAGCCGCTGTGCCGAGATCGCGGTCGGCGCGGCTGCTTCGGCAGTCCGCCCGGGAAGCTGCGCATGCGAGACGCCGGCACCGCCAAGGGGAACGGTACACGTCAGCAGGCCCAAGGCCAGCACTCGTACGAACGACTTCATTCTGCGATCACCCCGCCTGACGACGCCTCCGACATGCCGGAGAGGCCCCGACGGGGTCAAGGGTCACGCACGCGGGCGGGAAACGACTTCCCGTCGGATGCCCAGCGCCGAAACGGGGCCGTCCTTCGATGCCATGCTACGACATCACGGCAATCGTCGAACGGCTCGTTCCTCAAACCTGCGCTCCCGCTCTTGTCAGGCCGCGACCAGATGGCATGACGGTGCCGGTAGCAGGTCGATTGTATTGAAGGAACCGGGGCATCATGACGACGATCGCGATCCTTGCGGCGGTTTCGCTGCTGATCCTCGCAATATCAGTCGGCCGGGTGCATCCCTTCCTCGCGTTCATCGCGGCATCGATCCTTGCCGCCTTGTTGCTGGGCCTGCCGCTCGCCTCGATCATTCCGACGATCGAGGCCGGTATCAGTGCAATGCTCGGTCCGATCGCGATCATTCTCGTCGTGGGCGCGATGTTCGGGAAGCTGGTGGCGGACAGCGGCGCGGCGCGGACGATCGCCGACACGCTGTTCGGCTGGTCGGGACCACGCTTCATCAGCGTCGCGATGGCGGCCACCGGGTTTTTGGTCGGCATCCCGTTGTTCTACAATGTCGGGTTCGTGCTGCTGGTGCCGCTGATCTTCTCGATTGCGAACCGTGCGCAGATGCCGGTCGTGTATCTCGGCATTCCGATGCTCGCCGGACTGTCGATCGCGCACGGGTTCCTGCCGCCGCATCCGTCGCCGACGGCACTGGTGGCGCAATTCGGCGCCGATATCGGCCGAACGCTGACCTTCGGCCTGCTGGTCGGCATTCCGACCCTCGCGATCGCGGGGCCGGTCTTTGCGCTGACGACGCGCGGCGTCGTGGCCCGCCCGCCAGCGCTGTTCACCCCGGTAGACGACACGGATGCCACTCCCCTTCCCGGTGCGTGGCGCAGCTTTTCCTGCGCGCTGTTGCCCGTGGCGCTGCTGACGCTCGCGACGATCGTCCAGAGCGGCACCGCCGGCAGTCCTGCCGCCGCTGCTGTGGCCATGCTAGGGAGTCCGGCGCTCGTGATGCTGTTCGCGCTGATCGTCGCGACCGTCCTGCTCGCGACCGCGCGGGGGCGGACGCTGGCGCAAGTGGGGGTCGGGCAGGTCCAGGCGGTGACCGAAATCGGGGGGATTCTGCTCATCATCGCCGGTGCGGGGGCGCTCAAGCAGGTGTTCGTCGCCGGCGGCGCCGATGTCGCGCTGGCGGCGCAGTTGAACAGCGTGCCGCTACCACCGCTGTTGCTTGGGTGGCTGCTGGCGATGACGATCCGCGTCGCGCTGGGATCCGCGACGGTGGCCGGGCTGACCGCAGCGGGCATCATGCAGCCGATGGTCGCCACGCATCAGGCCGATGGCAGCCTGATGGTGCTGGCGATCGGAGCCGGCAGCCTGATGTTCAGCCACGTGAATGATTCGGGCTTCTGGATGTTCAAGGAATATTTCGGCCTGACGGTGAAGCAGACGTTCCGCACATGGTCGTTGATGGAAACCGTGGTCGGCCTTTGCGGTCTGGGGTTCACCTTGTTGCTCAGCCTGGTGATCTAGTTAATGCGACATGCTCGGAGCGCTACCCAGCCACTTTGACGACAGGGATCAGAACGCGCGGACCACGCGGAATTTCACGGTCGTGCGACGATAGTACTACAGGCCGACCGTCGACCAGTTACGTTCGGCGCCCACCTGCACCCGCGTTAAGTCGCAGCTTTCGGCATCCGGCAAACGAACGACACACGTCGACCCAAGCAAAGCTTGCTGGAATCCCTATCTGTTGTGGTCGACAACAACCACCCGATTCCGCCGGGCCTGATCTATTACCCGCAATATCTTCAAGCAGCTGGTTACGACACGGCGTTCATCGGCAAATGGCATATGGGCGATACCGGCGATAATCCGCAGCCGGGTTTCGACCACTGGGTCAGCTTCAAGGGTCAGGGCAGCTATCTGCCGAGTACCGACGGGCTGAACGTCGACGGCCGACGGGTACCGCAAAAAGGCTACATCACCGACGAACTGACCGATTACGCGATCGACTGGATCGGCAAGCGCGATGGCAAGAAGCCGTGGATGCTGCATCTGGCCCACAAGGCGGTGCATTCGGAATTCATTCCCGCCGAACGTCACAAGGGCCGCTATGCGAACGAGACGTTCCGCTACCCCGACAACATGCGCAAGAACGTGGCTGGCCGGCCGATGTGGGTCGAGAACCAACGCAACAGCTGGCGTGGTGTGGACTATGCCTATCACGGCAATCTGGACATCGCCGACTATTACAAACGCTATATGGAAACGTTGCTGGCGGTCGACGAGGGACTGGGCGCATTCTCGACCTGCTCGAACAACGCGGCGAACTGGATGACACGCTGATCTTGTACATGGGTGATAATGGCTTCATGTTCGGTGAACACGGCCTGATCGACAAGCGGACAGCCTACGAAGAATCGATGCGAGTGCCCATGCTGGCACGTTGTCCGTCGTTGTTCACGCCGGGCAGTCAGGTCGATGCGGCGGTCGCCAATATCGATATCGCGCCGACGATGCTTGCTGCCGCTGGCTTACAGCCACCTGCCCATATGGCAGGTTCCGACATGCTGCCGATCGCGCGTGACAAAGCCGCGCCATGGCGCAAGGAATTGCTCTACGAATATTACTGGGAACGTAATTTCCCCCAGACCCCGACCGTCCACGCGATCCGCGAAGACCGGTACAAATACATGCATTTTCACGGTATCTGGGATCTGGACGAACTGTACGACCTCGCCGCCGACCCTCATGAGAATGATAATCTGCTGGCACGACCGGGGCACGAGGATCTGGCCGAGCGGCTGAGCGGCAAACTGTTCACGCTACTGGAGCAGACCGACGGGATGCAGATTCCGCTGAGCGCCGATGCCGGCTACCGCGCGAACCTTCGCAAACCGGGCGCAGCGGAACAGGCTCCGTTTCCGCCAGGCTTCTTTCAACCACCGGCTCGGCGGTCGCGATGAATCGGGGAATGCGCTGACCTCGGCAGTCAATGAACGGACCGATGTTCGGTAAACCGTCATCGAACGGCCTGATCGCTTCTGGCAGCTATATGGCCAACAGCAAAGCGCCAGAGAGTCGACGTTGGCCATTCGAGGTGTGATCCGCGCATTTTTCAAGCGGACATTGGTTCAGGATCGCGCGTTGCCAGCGAAGTGTCATTTCGTGACCCCGATCTTCTTCTTCGCGTCGATCAGTACGGCCTGCTGCCATTGGCCTGGCGCCTTGTCGGCGCGGTGGATGCAACCCGCCCAGCAGCACGGCCGCTTCTTTCCCTCCAGTAGTTCGTCGCAAGTTCGGGCGATGCGTCGTTTACGCGTTGCAGCCTGCCTGGCGTCATCGATCCAACAGATGAACTCGTTCCGGCCAAGAGGCGTCAGGCGTTGCCACAGCGCAAGCACTGTCTGGTCCGATTGCACAGCGGCCTGAAGGTCTTCGCCGGCCTCGTGCACGGTGCCATGGAGAAAAGCTTCGCCCACCTAACTGAACTCCAAACCCGCTTGTCGCAACCGGCCTCGCCGATCTCGATCGTCGCTTCGCTCGAAAGCGTGGCTGTCGGGTCGAAAGATGTCCAGCGGGAAACCTTATTCCTTACGGTGGTCGTTCAGCGGTGCTTCCCAAAGGGAACCGGCGCTGAACGCCGGACCAATCGCGTATCACGATGGCAGGATGGCAATCTGGTGGAGGCCTATCCGAACGAACGGGAGTCAGAGGTGGCTCGGGGAATTTTTGAACAGCGGGGATAAGTGGATTGCCGATCTGCCAGCGGCCATGGTGGCCGCGAGGAGGAGGCAAGATGAGCAAGCGACTGCGTCGGAACCACAGCCTGGCGTTCAAGGCGAAAGTGGCACTGGCTGCCGTGAAGGGCGAGAAGACGCTCGCCGAGCTGGCACAGCAATATGACGTGCACCCGAACCTCATCAACCAGTGGCGGGCACGGCTGCTGGAAGGGGCGGCTGACGTGTTCGGGTCGGAGCCGGCCGCATTAGAACGGGCAGTCGACGTGACGGTGCTGCACGCCAAGATCGGCGAACTGACGCTGGCGAATAATTTTTTGGCCGGTGCGCTCGGGAAGGCAGGTCTGTTGCCGAGCGCAAAGCGATGATCGACCGCGATCATGCGCTGCCGCTGGCCTGCCAGGCGCGGCAGCTCGGCATCAGCCGCGGCAGTATCTACTATCAGCCGCGGGCAATATCCGCAGCCGACCTGGCAATCATGCGGCGGATTGACGAGTTGCACCTGCTCTACCCGTTTGCCGGTAGCCGGATGCTGCGTGATCTGCTTCGACAGGAGGGCACGGCGGTGGGTCGGCTGCATGTCGCGACGCTGATGAAGCGCATGGGGCTGGAGGCACTGTACCGCCGGCCGAACACGTCGAAGCCGGCACCGGGTCACAAGATCTATCCATACCTGCTGCGCAAGCTGGCGGTGACCCGGCCGAACCAGGTATGGGCGATGGACATCACGTATGTGCCCATGGCGCGCGGCTTCGTCTACCTCGTCGTCATCGTCGACTGGTTCACTCGGCGCGTGCTGGCATGGCGCGTGTCGATCTCGCTCGATGCCGAATTCTGCATCGAGGCGCTGGAGGAAGCGCTGGCCCGCTATGGCAAGCCCGCCATCTTCAACAGCGACCAGGGCTCGCAGTTCACGAGCACGGCGTTCACCGCCACCCTCCACCGCGAGAAGATCGCCATCAGCATGGACGGCAAAGGCTGCTGGAGCGACAATGTGTTCGTGGAGCGCCTCTGGCGCTCGGTGAAATACGAGGAGGTGTACCTCAACGCCTATGCTTCGGTCCCCGAGGCCCGTGCAGGCATCGGCCGCTATCTGGCGTTCTACACCGCATTCCGCGCTTGGCGGTCGCACGCCAGACCAGATATACTTCGACCTGCCGCTTCTGCAGCGGCATGATCAACCAACGGCGATCCACTTATCAAAGCCGCGAGCCTGTGCAGACAAACCGAACCAACTCTGTCGGCCTGAGCTGCTGCCGGTTTCGTGGACACCGAGATAAGGTGTTTTTGGAACCGGAGGATGGAGATGCAACGACGGAAGTTCAGCCGCGAGTTCAAGCTCGAGGCGGTGAAGCTGGTGCGGGAACGCGGGGTGTCGGTATCGCAGGCGGCCCGCGATCTGGACCTGCATGAGAACGTGCTGCGCAAGTGGGTTCGCGAGCAGGCGGCAGATCCGGGATCAGCGTTTCCCGGGCACGGCGTGATGAAGCCGGAGCAGCAGGAGATTGAGCGGCTTCGCCGCGAGCTTGCCAGGATGAAGGCGGAGCGCGACATCTTAAAAAAAGCGGCGGCCTACTTCGCCAGGGACTCGATATGAGGTTCGAGTTCATCGCGAAGCACCGAGGGATCTGGCCGGTGTCGTGGATCTGCGAAGCGCTCGGTGTTTCTTGGCAAGCGGCTTTCACGCCTGGCTGGTTCGAGCACCAGGTGCCCGTGCCCGCAGCGATGAGGAGTTCGGCGCCAGGGTCCGCGCCAGCTTCATCTCCAGCTATCGGACGTACGGTGCGCGTCGTGTCTGGCATGACCTTCTGGCCGAAGGCCTCTCATGTGGCTTGCATCGTGTCGAGCGGCTGATGCGTGTTCATGGCCTGAAGGCTCGACCCCGGCGCCGTGGTCTGCCGAAGGACGACGGTCTGCGGTCCATCATCGCCGACAACCTCCTCGACCGCTAGTTCACGGCCGAGGCACCAAACCAGAAGTGGATCGCCGACTTCACCTACATCTGGACCGCGGAAGGGTGGCTATACGTCGCCGTCGTCATCGACCTATTCTCGCGCCGGGTCGTTGGCTGGTCGATGAGCGACACCATGGCCGCCCAGCTCGTCACCGACGCGCTGATGATGGCGATCTGGCGGCGCGGAAAGCCCGACGCCCTGCTGTGCACCACTCGGACCAGGGCAGCCAATATACGAGCGAGAAGTTCCAGCGGCTGATGGCCGACAACGGCGTGACCTGCTCGATGAGCCGGTCGGGCAACGTCTGGGACAACGCGGCCATGGAAAGCTTCTTCTCGTCGCTGAAGACCGAGCGGATCGCGCGTAAAACCTACCGCACGCGCAATCAGGCAAAGGCCGACGTGTTCGATTACATCGAGCGCTTCTACAATCCGACGCGACGCCACTCGACCCTGGGCTACCTCAGCCCCATGGACTTCGAGCGGCAGGCGCAGGTAGCTTAACCTCGTGTCCGCGAAACCGGCAGCAGCTCAGACATCAGCTTCTTCACCGCAGCGTAGCGATCTCCAGACTGGGTCAGTTTTTTTTCCCAGCGAATGCTTCAGCGCCAACACGTCCAGCATCGACTCCGCCAGCAGCTTCTTCAGCCGGCGGTTCTCGTCCTCGAACGCCCGCAACCGCGCCGCTTCCGACACGGTCACCCCGCCGTACTTCGCCTTCCAGTTGTAGAACGTCGCGTCACTGCTTCCGGCACAACTCGGCAGTCTTCACGCCGGCCTCATGCCCGCGCAGCACGCCAATGATCTGATCCTCAGTAAATCGGCCTCGCCGCATCACTCGTCTTCATCTGACGAGCTAACTTACCAATGGCATGAATTCTGGGGAGCACGTCAGTGCAGCCGTTAGCTATATGCAGGACGCAAAAAGGCCCGTCATCCTGTTGGATGCGGGGCTTGGTGTTGGTTGCGGGGACAGGATTTGAACCTGTGACCTTCAGGTTATGAGCCTGACGAGCTACCG